>CAVPZV010000004.1:0-740007 GCA_963710305.1 uncultured Solirubrobacterales bacterium
GGCGATCTCGTGCTCGAAGCGCCAGCCCAGGAAGCACAGCGTGACGTGCAGCGCTCTCAGGATCGACCAGGCCGCAGTCCCCGACGCGACGGCCGCCGCCCACCAGCGCGTCCCGCACCTCACCGGGCAGCTCGAGCGCGACGAACAGCCGGACGCGCTCGTCGCTCACGACGCGCTCCGCGGACGCCGAGTCGCCGCCGGGCCCCGGCAGCGGCTCCGCCGCCTCGCCGCGCAGCAGCCGCCGGAGCAGGTGCATCGCGACCGTCGTCGAGCGGTCGCGGACGTCGGCGCGGCTCCCGGGCAGGCGCAGCGCTGCGGGTGATCCGCGTCGCCCGTCGCGCGACGCGACCGAGAAGCACACGAGCCCGACCGGCTTCTCCTCGGTGCCGCCGCCGGGCCCGGCGATGCCGGTGATCCCGATCCCGATGTCGGCGTCGAAGCGCTGCGATCGCGCCGTCGGCCAGCGCCTCGGCGACCTCGTCGAGACCGCGCCGAACGCGCTCGATCAGCGCCGGGTCGACGCCCACCAGCGACGACTTGGCCTGCGTTCGAGTACGCGACCACGCCGCCGGCGAAGTAGTCCGAGGAGCCGGCGCGGTCGGTCAGCCGCGCCGCCATCAGCCCGCCCGTGCACGACTCGGCCGACCGCGACCGTGCGGCCCGTCGAGCAGCGCGGCGACCTGCTCGTCGATCGTCGAGCCGTCCTCGCGAGAACAGCGTGTCGGCGTGGCGCTCGCGCGATGAACTCGACCAGCGCGTCGTAGGCCGGCTCGGCCGGCGGCTCGATAGCGCGTGGAGATCTCGATCTCGCCGCGCCGCAGGCAGGTCGTGATCTCGAGCGGGTCGAGCGCGAGCCCGGCGGCCTCGGCGGCGCGCAGCGTGTTGCGCGATCTCCGACTCCGGGATCCCGAACAGCCGCAGGATCTCGCGGCGGTAGGTCGGCGCGCCGGCGATCGCGGCGCGGAACGCCTCGGTCTGCGACCGCCGTCTCCCACATCGGCTGAAGCTCGCGCGGCGGGCCCGGGAGCACGACGACGGTCGGCCCGCGACGCCCGGCAGCGGCGGCACGACCAGCCCGGGCGCGGTGCCCGACCGGGTCGAGCACGGTCGCGCCCTCGGGGATCACCGCCTGCTTGCGGTTCGAGGCGCGGATCGCCTCGGGTCGAGCCCGGGCCAGCGCCGCATCATCGGCGCGCAGGATCTCGGCGATCCGCTCCTCGAGCGCGGCGTCGAGCACCATCTCGCGCCCGGCGAAGCGGCCGACGATCTCCGCCGTGAGGTCATCGGCGGTCGGGCCCGAGCCCGCCGCTGGTGACGATCAGCGCCATGCCCTCGTCGCGCCATGAACGCGCAGCGCGGCCAGCAGGTCCTCGGGCCGGTCGCCGACGATCTGGATCATCGCGGCGTCGACGCCGAGCTCGCGCAGCCGCTCGGACAGCCACGGGCCGTTGCGGTCGGAGATGATCCCGGTCAGCACCTCGGTGCCGGTGATCAGGATCCCGGCGCGCGGAGCTGCTCATGCGCAGCGTCGGCTGCTTGGAGGCGGGCAGCGGATGCGGCGCCGGTCGGCGGATCAGCGTGAACCCGATCGACGCTCGCGGACGGCGCGCACCGGCACGGGCTTGCCGTTGACCTTCATCTGCACCGCGCGTTGCCGAGCGTGAGCAGCAGCTTCGGCGCGGTCTCGGTCGGGATCGTCTGCCCGGGGCCGAAGATCCGGCCCGGGATCAGCTGCTGCCCGCTGCCGTCGACCAGGCACACGTACACGCTGCCGGTCGGGCACGAGCTGCAGCGTGACCGTCGTCGGCGCGGCCGGCGTGGCGTGGCGTGCGCGTGGTGGTGACGGCGTGTGCGTGGTGCGTCGTGCCTGGCGTGCGGCGCCGGCGGGCGGCGTGCGTCTTCGTTGCCGCTGTGGCTGCCCGACGATGTACGAGCGCCGACCACGACCGCGACGAGCACGAGCGCCGATCAGCGCCCACGGCGGCAGCAGCGGGCCGCGCGACGGCGCGCTCGCGCTCGCGCTCGCGGAGCGCGGGCGATCGGGCGCGAGCTCGTGGTCGGAGGGCCGCTCGTAGCGGCGCTTGAACTCGTCGACAGCATCCGGCTGTCGAGGCCGAGGTAGTCGCCGTAGGTGCGCAGGAAGCTCTTGACGTAGACGGGCCCGGGCAGCAGGTCCCACTCCTCGTTCTCGATCGCGCGCAGGTACTTGGCGCGGATCTTGGTCGCGCGCCTCGACCTCGCTGATGTCGATCCGCGCGCGCATCCGCGCCTCGCGCAGGGTCGAGCCGATGTCCGCCATCGGCGTCAAGGCTAGCGATGCGAGGCGGTCCGCCACGCCCGGCTCAGGCCGCCACCGACCGGCACTGATCCAGCGCCGCTGAGCTCGTCGGCGTCGTCCCGGAACCGTCGCCGGCGCGCGCGCCGGCGCCGTCGGCTTCGGCGAGGTGCGACGAGGATCCGCGGCACGTCGGCCTCGGTGATCAGCACCTGGCGCGGCTTCGAGCCCTCGTAGCCGGAGATGATCGCCGCGGCGCTCGAGCATGTCGATCAGCCGGCCGGCGCGGGTGTAGCCGAGCCGCAGGCGGCGCTGGAGCATCGAGGTCGAGGCGGTGCCCATCTGCGCGACGAGCGCGATCGCCTCCTCGAGCAGCGGGTCCTCGTCGGGGTCGAAGCTCGGCGTCCTCCGACGCGCCGCCGCCGTCCTCGTCGTCGTCGACCTCCTCGAGCAGCTCCTCGTGGAACTCGGGCTCGCCCTGCCGGCGCCAGGCGTCGGTCAGCTCGGCGATCTGCTCCTCGTCGATGTAGGCGCCCTGGATGCGCTGGAGCTTGCTCGAGCCGACCGGCGAGAACAGCATGTCGCCCTGGCCGAGCAGCGACTCGGCGCCGTTCTGGTCGAGGATCACCCGCGAGTCGGTGCGGCTGGAGACCGCGAACGCGATCCGCGAGGGGACGTTGGCCTTGATCAGGCCGGTGATCACGTCGACGCGCGGCGACTGGGTGGCGAGCACGAGGTGGATGCCGACCGCGCGCGCCTTCTGGGCCAGGCGGATGATCGAGTCCTCGACGTCGGCCGGCGCGACCATCATCAGGTCGGCGAGCTCGTCGATCACGCACAGGATGTAGGGCAGCGGCGGCTCGCCGCGCTTGTCGCGCGCCCGGTTGAGCTCGGGCAGCGAGCGCGTCCGGGCCAGCGACATCATGCCCGTAGCGCTGCTCCATCTCCTTGACCAGGTTCTGGAGCGCGTTGGCGGCCATCCGCGGGCTGGTGATCACCGGCGTGAGCAGGTGCGGGATCGACTCGTAGTGGTTGAGCTCGACCTGCTTGGGGTCGACGAGCACGAGCCGGACCTCGTGCGGCGTGGCGCGCAGCAGGATCGAGGACAGCATCGCGTTGACGCACGCCGACTTGCCGGCGCCGGTCGTGCCGGCCACCAGCAGGTGCGGCATCTTGGCCAGGTCGGCGCCGATCGCGCGGCCGGCGATGTCCTTGCCCAGCCACACGGTCAGCGGCGACCAGTCGGGCGGCGGCTCCTGGAAGACGTCGCCGAGGTGGACGATCCGCCGGCGCGCGTTCGGCACCTCGACGCCGACCGCCTGCTTGCCCGGGATCGGCGCCAGGATGCGGATGTCGGTGGCGGCCAGCGCGTAGGCGAGGTCGTCCTTGAGCTGGGCGACCTTCGCCACCTTGGTCCCGGGCGCGAGCCGCAGCTCGTAGCGGGTGATGTGGGGCCCGGTGACGCGGCCGATCACCTTGGCCTCGATGCCGAAGTGGCCGAGCGCCTCGACCAGCGTGGCCGCGACCTGCTCCTGGCCGGCGGTGTCGGGCTTGGCGGCCTCGCCGGTCGAGCGGACGAGGAAGCGGGGCGAGGGCACGCGCCAGTCGAACTCGGGATCGTCGGTGACCGAGGCGCGGTAGCGGCCCTGGGGGGTCAGGTCCTCCGGGTCGACCTGCCGCTCCGACTCCGGCTCGGACTCCGGGTCGTCCTGCTCCTCATCGAGCGGTTGGGATGAAACTCGGTCTATGTCCGAGTTCTCTCCCAAGCCCTCGAGCTCATCGGGCTCATCGAGTCCTCGAGCTCGGGCTCGTCGACTCCGGGCGCCTCGACGTGCGTGGCGCGGACCACGATCTCCGAGGTGTCCGGGCCCTCCATTTCGTCCTCGAAGGCCGCCGCTGCCCGCGCGGCCGCGGTGGCGGGCCGGCGGGCGGCGCGGATCGCGGTGAGCTCCTCGGTGGACCGGCGCACGGCCCGCCCGGTGTGCAGGGCCGTGGTGCGCAGGACGCCCGGCCAGCGTCGCGCCGCTGACCAGGATCAGCCCGGCGATGAACAGGAACACCGCGAGGATGTCGGCGCCGAGCACCGAGATCAGATGCGAGCTCACCCACAGCTCGGCCTGCCCGACCACGCCGCCGCGGGCCTTGAACCCCGCCGCGCTCCAGAAGCGGGCGTCGCTCAGCCGCCCGGGACCCAGGCCCAGCGTTCCGGCGGCCAGCGCCAGCGTCAGCGACACCGCAGGCAGATCACGCCCGTGCGCATCGGGCGCACCGGCGGGCGGAGCTCCCGCGCCAGGACCAGCCCGCCGGCCGACGAGCAGCGCCGCCGGCACGACGTAGCCGATCGCGCCGAACACGAAGCGCATCGCGCTCACGGCGCCACCGCCGAGCGCGCCGCCGGACCAGCCCAGGTAGGCGACGCCCGCCAGGAAGATCCCGACGGCGATCAGCGCCAGCCCGACGATGTCGACGTGGTGGGGCTCGGGCGCGATCCGCGGCAGCGACGGGCGGCTCGCCAGCAGCGAGCGCGTCGCCCGCTTGGGCGGCGGTCTTTCGTCTCTTGGCGGCGGCCATGTCCGAACCGACCACTTCGACGGCGCCTGCCGGACCTCCTGCCCGCCGGCCATCCGCGATGAAGAAGCGGTAAAGAATGCCCGGAAACCACGGGAGGTCCCCGTACCATCACACCGAGATGTCCACCGATTTCGAACGTCCCCCCCGCGTGCTGGTCGTCGAGGACGACGACGCGATCGCGCAGGTCCTCCAGCGCTCGCTGCGGATGGAGGGCTACGACGTCAAGGTCGCGGGCGACGGGGTGAGCGCGCTCGACCAGGCCCACGCGTTCCTGCCCGACCTCGTGATCCTCGACCTCGGTCTCCCCCGGCTCGACGGGATCGAGGTGGCCAAGACGCTCAGAAAGGGCGACGACGTCCCGATCCTGGTCCTGACCGCGCGCGACGCGGTCGAGTCGCGCGTGGAGGGGCTCGACTCGGGCGCCGACGACTACCTGGTCAAGCCGTTCGAGCGCCAGGAGCTGCTGGCGCGGATGCGCGCCCTGCTCAGGCGCCGGCCCCCGCGCGGGCAGGCCACGCTCACGGTCGGCGACCTGAAGCTCAACCCGGACACGCACGAGGTCAGGCGCGCGGAGCGGGGCATGGACCTGACCCAGCGCGAGTTCGAGCTGCTCGAGTACCTGATGCGCAACGAGCGGATCGTGATCTCCCGCCAGCGCCTGCTCGACGAGGTGTGGGGATACGACCCGTTCTCGATGACCAACACGATCGAAGTCTTCGTGTCCAACCTACGGAGGAAGCTTGAAGCCGGTGGCGAGCCTCGGCTCCTACATACGATCCGCGGCGCGGGCTACGTTCTCCGCGTATAGGTCGATCCCGATCCGCTGGCGGCTCGCCGGCGGCTCGGCCGCGCTGACCTTCGTGATCCTGGCCTGCTTCGCCGCGATCGTCGGCGTGCTCACGACGCGCCAGGTGCGCGGCGAGTTCAACGACGAGGTGCGCTCGGCGACCGATCAGCTCGAGCACCAGCTGCACCTGCACTGGAACCCGCAGACCGGCCTGCTCGACTGCAACAGCACCGTCCACCTCAACGACTACGTGAGCGCCGAGCACGCGCAGATCCGGATCTACGACGAGGACGGCGGCTCTGGTCTGCACCCAGGACAAGATCAAGATCAAGGGCGCCAAGACCCTGCCGGCGACGCCGGCCTTCCCGCCCCCGCCCGTCGCGGGCACCTACGAGGAGCTCGGCTACCGGGTCGAGGCGCGCAACATCGACGTGCATCCGAAGCGCCAGGCCACGCTCCTGTACGCCCGGCCGCTCTCGGACATCGACCACACGCTCGCCCGCGTGCAGTTCTTCCTGCTGCTCGGGATCCTCGGCGGGACGGTGCTCGCCCTGCTGGCCGGTCTGGCCACGGCCGAGCGCGCGATCCGCCCGATCGGCGAGCTCACCCACGCCGCGCGCGAGATCGAGCGCACCCGTGACCCCAAGCGCCGTCTGCCGATGCCCGAGGCCGAGGACGAGGTGGCCGAGCTGGCGCGCACGCTCGAGGACATGCTCGGCGCGCTCGACGCCGCGCGCGGTGAGACCGTGCAGATGCTCGACCGCCAGCGGGAGTTCGTCGCCGACGCCTCCCACGAGCTGCGCACGCCGCTGACCAGCGTGCTCGCCAACCTCGACCTGCTGGCCGACGAGCTGCGGGGCGAGCAGGCCGAGACCGCGCAGGCCGCGCTGCGCGCCACCCGGCGGATGCGCCGGCTCGTGGGCGACCTGCTGCTGCTCGCGCGCGCCGACGCCGAGCGCGCCCAGCCCCACCGCCCCACCGACCTCGCCGAGGTGCTGATCGACGTGGCCGCCGAGCTCGGGCCGGTGGCCGAGGATCACGAGCTCACGATCGACGCCCATCAGGCGGTGGTGCCGGGCGTGCGCGACGACCTCCACCGCTTGCTGCTGAACCTGATGGAGAACGCGGTGCGCCACACGCCGCCGGGCACGCACATCCACGCCTCGACGGCGCTCGAGAACGGGCAGGCGGTGATCGTGGTCGAGGACGACGGCCCGGGAATCCCGCCCGAGCTGCGAGCGCCGGGTGTTCGACCGGTTCGTGCGCGGCGCCGGAGACGGCGGCCGCGGTTCAGGCCTCGGCCTGTCGATCGTGCGCGCGGTGGCGGAGTCGCACGGCGGCGACGGTGGCGCTCGAGCCCCCGATCGCCGGCGCGACCGGCACGCGCTTCGTGATCAGGATCCCGATCGCCGCCGCGGTGCAGGCGCCGGCTGATGCAACGGAAGCCGGGCTTCAGACCTCGACCACGACCGGGAGCACCATCGGCCGCCGCCGCAACCGGTCGTAGACGAACGCCGCCAGGTCGTCGTGCAGCTCCTGCTGGAGCAGGTCGATCTCGCGCACCCCGTCGGTCGCCGCGCGCGCGAGCGAGCGCTCGACCTCCTCGCGGATCTCCTCGACCAGCCCATCCGCCTGCTCGACGAACGGGACGCCGCGGAAGATGACCTCGGGCGGCACCACGGACTCGCCGCTCTGCTCCGAGACGGTGGCCACGACGATGAAGATGCCGTCGCCCGAGAGCATGCGACGGTCGCGCAGGGCCACGTCCGCCGGATCGCCGATGTCGACGCCGTCGACGAAGATCATGCCCGACTGCTCGCGCTCGCCGAACCCCGCGCCGCGCCGGTCGATCTCCAGCGGCAGACCGTTCTCGCCGCGGAACACGTCGTCCGGATCGATGCCGACCGCGGCCGCCAGCTCGGCGTGGAGGTGGATGCGCTTGTGGTCGCCGTGCATCGGCAGCACGTAGCGCGGCTTGAGCAGGTTGAGCATCAGCTTGAGCTCTTCCGCGTAGCCGTGGCCGGACGCGTGGATCGGCGCCTCGCGGGGGGTGATCACGTCGCATCCGATGTGGTAGAGCCGGTCGACCGTCTCGTTGACCGCGCGCTCGTTGCCGGGGATCGGCGTGGCCGAGAACACCACCGTGTCGCCGCGGTGGAGCTTGATCATGCGATGGTCGTTGTGGGCCATGCGCCGGAGCGCCGACAGCGGCTCGCCCTGGGAGCCGGTGGAGATCACCACGATCTTCTCGTCGGGCCAGTCCTCGACCTCCTGAGGCGGGACCAGCATGCCCTCGGGCACCTCGATGTGGCCGAGCGAGCGGCCGATGTTGACGTTCTTGCGCATCGAGCGGCCGACGAGCGACACCTTGCGCCCGAGCGCGTGCGCGGCGTCGACCACCTGCTGCACGCGGTGGATGTTGGAGGCGAAGCTCGTGACCACGATCCGCCCCGGCGCGCGCGAGAACACCTCCTGCAGATGGGGCCCGACCACGCGCTCGGAGGGCGAGAAGCCCAGGCGATCGGCGTTGGTGGAGTCGCCGCACAGGAGCAGCACCCCCTCGCGTCCGAGCTCGGCGAGCCGTGAGACGTCGGCCGGCGGCCCGTCCACCGGGGTCTGGTCGAACTTGTAGTCGCCGGTGACCACGATCGTCCCGAGCTCGGTGGTCAGCGCCACCGCGCACGAGTCCGGGATCGAATGGGTCATGTGCACGAGCTCGAGCCGGAACGGGCCGAGCTCGAGCTCGCGGCCCGGCCGCAGATCCTCGAGCGGGGCGTCGCGCAGCCGGTGCTCGTCGAGCTTGGAGCGCGCCATGGCCGTGGTCAGACGGCCGGCGTAGACGGTGGGCCAGTGGTCGAGCTCGCGCAGGATCCAGGGGAGCGCGCCGAGGTGGTCCTCGTGACCATGGGTGACGACGATCGCCTCGATGTCCTCGGCGCGGTCGCGGATGTAGCTGAAGTCCGGCAGCACGAGGTCGATCCCCAGCATGTCCGTGGTGGGGAAGCGCAGGCCGACGTCGACGACCACGATCCGCCCGTCGTACTCGACGACGGTCATGTTCTTGCCGATCTCGCCGAGGCCGCCGAGCGGCAGGACCCTGAGCTTGTCGCTCACGCTGAAGCGGTCTGAAGCAGCCCGTGTCGTTCGAGCATGGCCTTCACCGTGGCCGACTCCTGCTCGTCGAGCTCCACGTACGGCAGCCGCGGCACTCCGACGCCGAGACCGAGAAGACCCAGCGCCGCCTTCACCGAGCAGGCGAGCGGCGCGACCGCCAGGTCGCGATAGGCGTCACGCAGGCTGCGGTCGATCTCGTGGCGCTGCTCGGGCTCGTCGACCATCCGGTGCATCTCCTCGCCGAACAGGTGGCTGGCCACGCAGATCCCGCCGGGCTCGCCGAGGTCGAGCACGTCGGCCACGAGGTCGTCGTTGCCGGCGTAGATCTGGAGACCGTCGACCTTGGCCAGGTTCGCGGGGTTGGCCTGCTTGACCCCGGCGATGTGGTCGATCTGCGCGAGCTCGGCCAGGAAGTCGTTGGGCAGATCGCTCCCGGTGCGCTGCGGGATGTTGTAGAGCAGGATCGGCAGATCGGTGGCGCGGTCGATCTCCTCGTAGTGGCGGACGATCCCGCGCCGGCTCGGCCGGTTGTAGTACGGGTTGACCGAGAGCAGGGCGTCGGGGCCGATCTCGGTGGCGCGCTCGGTGAGCCACACGGCGTGACGGGTGTCGTTGGAGCCGACGCCGGCCACGATCGTGCACTGGCCGCGCATCTCCTCGACCGCGAGCCGGATCATGCCCAGGTGCTCCTCGTCGCTCAGCGTCGAGGCCTCGCCCGTGGTGCCGCAGATGACCAGGCCGTCGGACCCGTGTTCCACGAGGTGATGCATGAGCCGGACGGCGGCCTCCTCGTCGACGCGGCCACTCGCATCGAAGGGGGTCACCATCGCGGTGAGGATGGAGCCGAGATTCATCCCGGCCCGATTATCGCAGGGAACCCGGCGACGTGGCCTTAGGCGGGTCGTGCAAGGCGGCGTCCGGCCGCCTCTATTTTTTGTGCCCACCCCACGACAGCACGCCCAGCGGCCCCAGGCTCTGGCTGGGCGTGTCGTGGCTGGGCGGCGGCGCGGTCTCGACCGGCGGCTTCTCGGGCTCGGAGACGACGTGGGTGACCTGCACGCCGGTGAGCTTCGAGACGCGCTCGGGAAGCCCCGCGTGCAGCCACTTCGACATCCGCATGGGCAGCGTCGAGATGATGATCTCGTCGTAGCGCTTGGGGTCCCATGCCTCGGTCACCGCGATCAGCGGGTCGGTGTCCCCCACGCTGCCGTCGGCCTCGATGCCGGCGGCGCGCAGCTGCTCGAGCGCCTCGTCGAGCCTGGCCCGCGCGGCGGTCCGGCCGCCGCCGGGCGTGGACGGGACGATCAGCGTGAACGACGCCGGGGATCCGTCAACCTGGGCCTTGAGCGCCTCGATCAGCGAGGCCGAGGTCGCCGTCACATTGGCCACGACGAGGATGTTCCGCTTCCATGCCATGGTCTCCTCGAAGCTTACGCCTCGACCTTGACCGGCAAGTCGGTTGTGCGCTCGCCCTTGCCGCGGACGATCGGACCTTCGTAGGCGCCGGGCTTCGGGCGCGCCTTGCCGCCCGGGAAGGCCAGGCGCGCGATCGTCCGCTGGACCATGTAGAGCTGCTGATGGAAGGGCCCGGAGTTGTAGGGCAGGCCGTAGCGCTTGCAGATCTCGCGCACCTTGGGCGCGATCTCGCCGTAGCGCGTCGAGGGCATGTCCGGATACAGGTGATGCTCGACCTGGTAGCCGAGGTTGCCGCTGATCACGTGGAACAGGGGGCCGCCGTCGATGTTGGCCGCGCCGATCAGCTGGCGGACATACCACCCGCCGCGGCTCTCGTCCTCGACCTCGTCCTGGGTGAACGTGTAGGTCTGGTCGGGGAAGTGGCCGCAGAAGATGATCGCGTAGGACCAGACGTTGCGGATGATGTTGGCGGCGAAGTTCGCGGTCAGCGTGCGGATGAAGGGGTCGCGGAAAGAGCGGCGCTCGACCAGCTGGCGCAGGACATTGCCCTGTCCGTTCGAGGCCTTTCGCCGCGCCTTGCGGCCGAGGCGCCGGGCCTGCGTCATCGGGTTCTTCGACTGGCGCTCGCGCCGCCCGCGCATGCTGAAGACGGCGGCCTCGATCCCGGTCATGACCAGGCCGCTGATGAGCGGCCACGAGACGTAGTCCTTCTGGATCTGCAGGCGGGCCTTACCGCCGATGCCCTTGAGGTCCTTGAGGACCTCCTTATGGGACTTGTCGCCTGAGCGCACCGAGTCCAGGTCCAGGTCGTGCAGCGCGACGCCCCACTCGAACGCCAGCATCAGCAGGACGTTGTAGAAGGGCTGGAGCAGGTAGGCCGGATGCCACTTCTGCTTCGGGTCGATCCGCATGATCTCGTAGCCGAGATCCTTGTCCTTGCCGCGGATGTTGGTGAACGTGTGGTGGACGTAGTTGTGGGAGTGCCGCCAGGACTCCGCGGTGGACGCGGTGTCCCAGTCCCAGGCCCGCGAGTTGATCACGGGGTCGTTCATCCAGTCCCACTGGCCGTGCATCACGTTGTGGCCGATCTCCATGTTCTCGAGGATCTTGGCCATGCCGAGTGTCGAGGTGCCCACGATCCACGGGATGCGCCAGCGCGAGGCGATCAGCTCG
The DNA here is from genome assembly GCA_963710305.1 of uncultured Solirubrobacterales bacterium. Lineage (GTDB taxonomy): Bacteria > Actinomycetota > Thermoleophilia > Solirubrobacterales > Solirubrobacteraceae > Palsa-465. Next base: position 11,337 of record CAVPZV010000004.1, read on the forward strand.
AGGCGGCCGAGCAGGGCCAGCCGGCGCTGGAGGCCGATGATCGAGCGGATGTACTTCGAGTCGCGCTCGCCCAGGTCGTCCTTGATCGCCTCGTGCAGCTCATCGAACTCCTTGCCGATCTGCTCGATCTGCTCATCGCTCAGCCGGTGAAGCGGGTTCTCGGATTCCTCGCTCGGCACGCGGCCGTTGGCCTGGTGGCCGTTCTGGGTGGCGGTGGCCATGCTCGGTTCTCCTAGCTCGTTGTGCTCGCTATAGGTCGATCTCGACCGGGCCCTCGGGGGCGCTGATGCAAGTGCGGATCACTTCCCCCTCCTGGCCGTAGACCTTACCGTTGCGCAGGTCGCGCACGCGCCCGGAGCGGAGCTCGCCGACGCACGTGTGGCAGATGCCTTCGCGGCACCCGTACGGCAGGTCGAGCCCCTCCTCCTCGCCGGCGACGAGGATCGGGGTATCGCCGTCGGCCTCGGTCTCGCAGTCGGACTTGCAGAACTTGATCGTGCCGCCCTCGCCCTCGCCCTTGTCGCCGAGCCCGAGCTTGGGCTGGAAGCGCTCCATGTGCAGGCGATCGCAGTCGCCGTGCTCGTCCCAGTGCTCGCTGAAGGCGTCGAGCATCTCGTTCGGGTCCGGAGATGTAGGCCTCGCGATCGCCCCAGTCCGAGCACAGCTCTTCGAGGTCGCCCGGGCCCATGCGGCCGTTCTCCTTGGTGAGCTGCTCGTGCAGCCGGAAGCCGTCGTGGCGCTTGGCCAGGTCGCGCAGCTCGGGCCCGAAGATCACGTCGTCGGTGTGCTCGCGCCGAGTGGAGCACGATCACGTCCTTGACCTCGTCGTGGTTGTCGAGGTGGCGCAACATGCTCATGATCGGGGTGATCCCGCTGCCGGCGCTGATGAAGAGCAGCTTGTCGGGGACGTCGTCGGGCAGGATGAACTCGCCCTCGATCCCGCCGAGGCCGACGATCGTCCCGGGCTCCGCCTCGACCAGGAACGGCGAGACCTGGCCGGAGTCGACGCGCTTCGGGGTGATGCTGATCAGCCCGTCCTCGCGGTAGGGATCGGAGGTCAGCGAGTAGGCGCGCCAATGCCTGACGCCGTCGATGTCCACGCCGATCCGCGAGTACTGGCCCGGCTTATGGCCGGGCCAGCGGTAGCCCGGCTTGATCAGGACCGTGGATGCGTCCTCGGTCTCTCGCTTGACCTCCTCGATGCGGCCGCGCAGCTCACGCGTGGACCACAGCGGGTTGATCATCTCGAGGTAGTCGTCCGGAAGCAGCGGTGTGCTTAGCGACGACAGCGCCTTCAAGACCCGGCGCTGAACCGGGTGAACGTTTGGGGGTGCGCCTTTCTCGGGCATCTACCGGAGAGTAATATCCAATGACGGGTAACTTCCTAACCTAGTTTTGCAACGATCTTCCGCCTCCGCGGACCGCTGCGGCAATCCTCGTCCGAAGCGGGCCGGAACCCGGGGCATGCCTCGGGCTCGAGCGGGAGCAGCTGATCCTCCGGGTGGCCGGTCGGGTATTCGCGGGCGCCGGCTACCACTCGGCGTCGATGGACGAGATCGCGCACGACGCGGAAGTCTCGAAGCCGATGCTGTACACGTACTTCGGCTCCAAGGAAGGGCTGTACGTCGCCTACATCCACCGGACCGGGCGGCAGCTGGTCGACCGGCTCGAGTCCGCGGCACAGCGCGGGGGCCCGCCGCTGCTCAGCCTGCGATTGCGGATCGGCGAGTTCCTCGCCTTCGTCGAGGAGCATCGCGACGGCTGGCGCGTGCTGTTCGGTGAGGCCAGCTCGAACGGCCCGGTGGCCGCCGAGGTGGCGGATCTGCGCGAGCGAATCGCCCGCGCCGTGCGGCGGATGCTCGAGTCGAGCCTGCCCGTGGCGAGCGGCCTGTCCGAGATCGAGATCGACGGGATCGCCCACGCGATCGTCGGCGCCGGCGAGTCGCTGGCCAATTGGTGGCTCGAGCAGCCCGGCGTCTCGCGCGAGGAGGTCGTCGACCTGTACGTCGGCGTCGTGCAGGGCGCGGTGCCGGCGGTGCTCCACCGCCGGCGGCGCTAGCTAGTCGAGGAGGTGCTCCAGACCGACGAGCGGCGAGCGCTCGAGCGTCGGCACCCGCCGCACGGCGAGCAGCACGCCGGGCATGAACGACTCGCGGTCGATCGAGTCGTGGCGGATCGTGAGCGTCTGGCCGACGTCGCCCAGGATGACCTCCTGGTGGGCGACCAGACCGGGCAGGCGCACCGAGTGGATCGGCACCTCGCGTCCGCCGCTCTCGCGCATCAGCGCAGCGGTGCGCGCCGCCGTCCCGCTCGGCGCGTCGAGCTTGCGGTCGTGATGCAGCTCGATGATCTCCGCCCGCGCCATGTGCCGCGCGGCCTGCGCCGCGAACTGCATCATCAGCACGGCGCCGATGGCGAAGTTCGGCGCGATGAACACGTTGGCGCCCGACAGCTCCTCGCAGCTCGTCGATGTCGAATCCCGTGGTACCGATCACCACGTGCACGCCGGCCGCCACCGCCTCGCGCGCGTTCTCCACCGCGGTGGCGGGGATCGTGAAGTCGACGAGCACGTCGGCGTCTCCGAGCACGTCGCTCAGCGCGGTGCCGAGCGCGGGATCCGCCCGCCCCGTCAGCGATCAGGTCCTCGGCGCCCTCCACGGCGCCGCACACGGTCTGCCCCATCCGCCCGGCCGCCCCGGCGACCGCGACCCGCAACTGCGTCACGCGGTCTCCGCGAGCGCCGGCTCGACCGCCCCCACAGCCTCCTCGAAGCGCGCCTGATCGGGACCGATTCCCGCCGCCGACAGCCGCTCGGGCGCCCACAGCTCCTCGACCAGCGCGGTCACGTCGTCCATGCTCACGGCGTCGATCCGCGCCACCGCCTCGTCGAGCGAGAGCAGCGGCGCGTCGGCCAGGACCTCGGAGCCGAGACGGTTCATGCGCGCGCCGGTGGACTCGAGCGCCAGCACCACGCGACCCTTCAGGTTCTCCTTGGCCCGCGAGAGCTCGTCCTCGGTGGCGGGCGACTTGCGCAGGCGCGCGAGCTCGACGCCCACCACCGACAGCGCCTCGTCGACGTTGTCGGCGCGGGTGCCGACGTACAGCCCGACCTGGCCGGTGTCGTGGTAGTGGCTCGTGAACGAGTACACGGCGTAGGCCAGGCCGCGCCGCTCGCGCACCTCCTGGAACAGCCGCGAGGACGAGGTGCCGCCGAACAGGGCGTCGAGCACGCGCAGGGCGAAGCGCCGCTCGTCGTGGCGCGAGAGGCCGGGGCCGCCCAGGCACACGTGGTACTGCTCGGTGTCCTTGCGCTCGAAGCGGCGCTGGCGACCCGGCCGGAGTCGGAGCCGCGGAGGTGGCCGGCGCGGGCGCGGTCGTCTTCGCCGCGGAGCCGATCCGCTCCTCGGCCAGGGCGACGAACTCGTCGTGGTCGACCGCGCCGGCGGCCGAGAGCACGATGTTGGCCGGGACGTAACGAGACCCGTGGAAGCGGGCGATCGCGTCGGCGGGAGTCTCAGCGATCACCTCGGCGCGTCCGATGATCGCCCGACCGAGCGGATGGTCGCCGAACACCGCCTCGCCGAGCACGTCGAACACCTTCTCCTGGGGATCGTCCTCGTACATGGCGATCTCCTCGAGGATCACCGCGCGCTCGGACTCGAGGTCGTTGAGCGCGGGCCGGAACACCATGTCGGCCATCACGTCGAGCGCCTCCGGCAGGTGCTGGTCGATCACCCGGGCGTAGACCGAGGTGGTCTCCTTGCCCGTTCCCGCGTTCAGCTCGGCGCCCATGCCGTCGAAGATCTGGTCGATCTCGAGCGACTCGTACTTCGAGGTGCCCTTGAACAGCAGGTGCTCGAGCAGGTGCGAGAGACCCGCCTCCTGCTCGCTCTCCCCGCGCGAGCCCGAGCCGATCCAGAAGCCGAGGGACACCGAGCGGACGGCCGGCATCGCCTCCGTCACGACTCGGACCCCCGACTCCAGGGTCGTCAGCTTGTGTTCTTGTAGCAAGCGAATCTGTTGACCGCGAGCCTACGAGCGCGGGCGATCGGGATCGCGGTCGCGCACCCGCCCGCCGTCGCGGTCACGGCCACCACCACCGCCGCCGCCGCCGCGGGGGCCACCACGGCCCCGGTCACGGTCACGTCCGTTGCGCCCGCGGTCACCGCCACGGTCACCGCCGCGGTCACCGCCGCGTTCGCGGCGCGGTCCGCCGTCGCCGCTGCCGACCGAGGCCAGCTCCTCGACCGTCTTGCCGGCGACCTCGGGGTCGTCGGCCAGGCGCAGGCCGATGCGGCCGCGCTCGCGGTCGACCTCGACCACGCGCACGTGGAGCTCGTCGCCCCGGTTGAGGACGTCCTCGACCGAGTCGATCCGCCGGCCGGGCGCGACGTTGGAGATGTGGAGCAGCCCGTCGGTGCCCTTCGCGAGCTCGATGAACGCTCCGAACGTGGTCGTCTTGACCACCTTGCCGGTGAACTCGTCGCCGACCTCGACCTCCTTGGTCATCGACCGGATGCGGTCGACCAGGGCGTCGCCCCGCTCTCCGTCGGAGGCGTAGACGAGCACCTGGCCCTCGTCGTTGACGTCGATCTGGGACTCGAACTCCTCCTGCAGGGCCCGAATCGTCTCGCCGCCCTTGCCGATGAGCAGGCCGATCTTCTCCGGGTCGATCTGGATCGTGGAGATCCGCGGGGCGTGCTTGGAGAGCTCCGCCCGCGGGGTCGAGATCACCTCGGCCATCTTGCCGAGGATGAAGTGGCGCGCGTCCTTGGCCTGGGACAGGGCGTCGCGCATGATCTCGAACGTCACCCCGGTGATCTTGATGTCCATCTGGAGCGCGGTGATGCCGTTCTCGGTGCCGGCGACCTTGAAGTCCATGTCGCCGAGGTGGTCCTCGACGCCGGCGATGTCGGTGAGGATGATGACGTCGTCACCCTCCTTGATCAGGCCCATGGCCACACCCGCGACCGGCTGCTTGATCGGCACGCCGGCGTCCATCAGGCTGAGGCTCGAGCCGCACACGCTCGCCATCGAGGACGATCCGTTCGACTCGAGGATGTCCGACACGATGCGAATCGTGTACGGGAACTCCTCCTGGGTGGGGATCATCGGCACCAGCGCCCGCTCGGCGAGCGCGCCGTGGCCGATGTCGCGGCGCTTGGGGCCGCGCATGAAGCCCGCCTCCCCGACGCTGAACGGCGGGAAGTTGTAGTGGTGGAAGTAGCGCTTGGCCGTCTCCAGTCCGAGCGTGTCCAGCCGCATCTCCTCACGCGTCGTGCCCAGTGCGACGACGCTCAGCGCCTGGGTCTGCCCGCGGGTGAACAGGGCCGAGCCGTGCGTTCGCGGGGCGACGGACGTCTCGATCGTGATCGGGCGGATCTCATCGGCGCTGCGGCCGTCGGGCCGGCGCTTCTGGACCGCGATCCGCTCCCGGATCAGCGTCTTCTCCAGCTTGTCGAAGGCGAGCTGGGCGCGCTGGCGGAACTCGGAGTAGCTCTCGGCCTCGGGGTCGCCCGAGTACTTGATCAGCACCTGCTCCTCGACCGTCTTGCACGCATCCTGGCGCTCGAGCTTGTCCTCGACCTGGGTGGCCTGGGCGAGCGCCTCGCCGTGCGAGGACTTGATCTCCTCGTACAGCGCGGAATCGACCTGCGGGACCTCGACCTCGATCTTCGCCTTGCCCGCCTTCTCGGCGAGCTCGCGCTGGGCCTGGCAGAGCTTCTTGATCGCGTCGTGGGCGATGTCGAGCGCGTCGAGGATCTCCGCCTCGGGGATCTCGTTGGCGCCGGCCTCGACCATCAGGATCGCCTCGTCGGTCCCGGCGACGATCAGATCGAGGTCGGTCCCCTCGAACAGGTCCTCCTCGCTCGGGTTGACGACGAAGTTCCCGTCGACCTTGCCGATCCGCACCGCGCCGACGGCCGTGGGGAACGGGATGTGCGAGACCATCAGCGCCGCGGAGGCGCCGTTCATGGCGAGCACGTCGTAGGGGTTCACGTGGTCGACGGACACCGGAAGGGCGACCAGCTGCGTCTCGTGGCGCCAGCCCTTGGGGAAGAGCGGCCGGATCGGCCGGTCGATCAGGCGTGCGGTCAGGGTCGCCTTCTCGCCGGCGCGGCCCTCGCGCTTGAAGAACGACCCGGGGATCTTGCCGGCGGCGTACATCCGCTCCTCGACGTCGACGGTGAGGGGCAGGAAATCGACGTCACGCAGGTTGCCGGCGGTGGCGGTACACAGCACCATGGTGTCGCCCGCACGGACGACGACGGCACCCGAGGCCTGCTTGGCCAGCTTGCCCGTCTCGAACGAGATCTCCTTCCCCTCGACCTCCACGGACACGCGGGTGGCAGCGTCAGACATATTCTCTATTCCCTTCTTGCTCCGCCCTTCGGTCGGCGGAGTGCTTCGATTCTCTCTTTTAGTTCCGAACGGCACAGATGGTAGCGGGGGCTCCCGCGCGCACACGCGTGCGGTGCCTACGGACCCGGCTCCCCGGCACCTTGCCACCACGCCCCCGTACGCGAGTCGCGCCCGCGCCCGGCGCCACCGTGAAAATTAACCGGACCGCCCGGTCCGGTTGTGCTACTGTAACCGGACCGCGCAGTTCCAGTTTACCAAGCCCCGTCCCCCGCGTAGGAGTCGCCATGACCGTAAACGCCTCCGCCTCCCCCACCTCCAATCGCTGGCTCGTGCTCGTGATCGCGTGCCTGGCCCAGTTCATGGTCGTGCTCGACGCGACCGTCGTGAACGTCGCGCTGCCGTCGATCCAGCGCGGGCTGCACTTCTCGGCCTCGAACCTGGCCTGGGTGGTCAACGCCTACACGCTGATCTTCGGCGGCTTCCTGATGCTGGGCGGCCGGGCGGCCGACCTGCTCGGGCGCAAGCGGCTGTTCGCGGCCGGCGTCGCCCTGTTCTCGCTGGCGTCGCTGCTCAACGGCCTGGCGCAGTCCTCGGCCATGCTCATCGTCGGGCGCGGCCTGCAGGGGCTCGGCGGCGCGCTGCTCTCGCCGGCGGCGCTGTCGATCATCAACACCACCTTCACCGAGACCTCCGAGCGGACCAAGGCGCTCGGCGTGTGGAGCGCGATCGCGGCCGGCGGTGGCGCGGTGGGCTTGCTGCTCGGCGGCGTGCTCACCGATCTCGCCTCGTGGCCGTGGATCTTCATCGTCAACGTCCCGGTGGGCGCGGCCACGCTGGCGCTGACCCTGCGCTACGTGCCCGAGTCCCGGGCGCACATGGAGCACCGCACATTCGATCTCGCCGGCGCGTTCACCGTCACCGCCGGGTTGGTCGTGCTCGTGTACTCGATCGTCAAGTCACAGACCTGGGGCTGGGGCTCGCCGCGCACGATCGGGCTGCTCGCCGGCGGGGTGGCGCTGCTGGCCCTGTTCGTCGCGATCGAGTCGCGCAGCAAGGCGCCGCTGATGCGCCTGAGCATGTTCCGCGTGCGCACGCTCGAGCGTCGCCGACGCCGTGCTCCTGCTCGTCGCCTCCGGGATGTTCGGGATGTTCTTCTTCGCCTCGCTGTACGTGCAGGAGATCCTCGGCTACAGCCCGCTGCGCGCCGGGCTGGCCTTCCTGCCCGTCACCGCCGGCATCGTCGTCGGCGCCGGCATCGCCCAGCAGCTGATCCGCCGGGTCGGTGTGCGCAACGTGGCCGTGGGCGGGATCACGCTCGCCGCGGCCGGGATGGCCGTGCTCACGCAGGTGCCGGTGCACGGCAGCTACGCCGGCGACCTGCTCCCCGGCCTGCTGCCGATGAGCATCGGCATGGGACTGACGTTCGTGCCGGTCACCCTGCTCGGGACCGGCGGCGTGAGCGAGGACGACGCCGGACTGGCCTCCGGGTTGTTCAACACCGCCCAGCAGGTCGGCGGCTCGCTCGGGCTGGCGATCCTCGCCACGCTCGCCGCGAGCCAGACGAGCAGCCTGCTCCACGGCGGCCGTCGGCGCGGTGGCGGCCCGGGTCTCCGGCTACCACGTCGCATTCGCCGCGGCGGCGATCATGCTCGCGGCCGGAGCGCTGATCATGGTGCTCGCGCTGCGCCCCCGTCACGTCCGGTCGATCGAATTGGCCCCCGCGCCCGTCGCCGTCGTAGGAGAATGCGCAGCCCCATGGCCCTGGAAGAGCGCCATCTGCGCGCCGACGCCGAGCGCAACCGCGGGCGGCTGCTCGACGCCGCGCAGGCGCTCTTCCGGGAACGGGGGCTCGACGTGGGCGTGGCGGAGATCGCCCAGCGCGCCGGCGTGGGACGCGGCACGCTGTTTCGCAACTTCGCCTCCAAGGAGGCGCTGATCGTGGCCATCGTGCGGCGAGCGGATGGCGGAGGCGGTGGCCGCGCGGGCGCGAACTGCTCGACGAGCCGATCCGCGTGCGGCGCTGTTCGCGTTCCTGGAGGCGATGGCGGGCGCCCAGCAGGTCGACCGCGCCCTGTTCGAGGCGGTCGCCGACACGCTCCTGGCCAATCCGGAGATCCGCGCCGCGCACGTCGAGGTGGTCGGGCGTGCTGGACGCGCTGCTCACGCGCGCGCAGGCCGCCGGCGCCGTGCGCGAGGACGTGGGCGCGCTCGACGTGCTCATGCTGATGAAGGGCGCCTGCCAGGCGGCGGGCGCATTCACGCCACATCGACCCCGACATCGTGCACCGCCAGGTCGACCTCGTGCTCGCCTCGCTGCGCCCGGCCGAGCCCGACCACCAGCTCCGGGGACGGGCGGCCACGCTCGAGGATCTGGAGCGGGCCTTTCCCGTCGCCCCGCCCGCCCGCCGAAGCTTCCAGCCTGAGGCGGCTGCTGCACCAGCGCGCTCTTAGAGCATTCTCACGTTTGTCTTACGCCACGCGGGGACCCTCATCGTGATGGCCAGTGCCAACGCGATTCAGGAGAAGGTCCGATGACCGCAATGCTGATCCTCAACGGCGTGCTGATGGTGATGATCGTCGCCGCGATCCTCACGGTGCTCGTCTGGGGAATCGTCACCGACCGCCCGTGGCGAGACCGCGTGCGCCTGGCGCACGTGCGCCACGCCCGCGGCCGGCCGGTCCGAGCGCGCCCGGCAGGCGTGCGCCGCCAGCGGGTGCGCCCCGGCCTCAGCGCGTAGCCGCCTCCTCCGAATATCCGTTACCCAGCAGGTGGACGCCCCCACGCCACCGAAGCGCCCGGCCTCGCCCGCCGGGCGCTTCCGCCTCAGCGGACCGCGGCGTCGATGGCCACCGCCGCGAACAGCAGCGCCAGGTAGAGCAGCGAGTAGTGGAACAACAGCCCGGCGTTGGCCGGAGAGCGCTCGCGCCACAGGCGCCAGGCGAGCCGGCAGAACACGCGCACCGAGGACACCGCGGCGCACGACACGTAGACCGCGCCGAACGTTCCCGTGAGCCCCGGGACCAGCGTCGCCGCGACCAGGACCACGGTGTAGGCCAGGACCTGCCGCGCCGTCCTCTGCGGCCCGCGGACGACCGGCATCATCGGCACGCCGGCGGCGGCGTAGTGGCGGAGAGGAGCAGCGCCAGCGCCCAGAAGTGCGGCGGCGTCCACAGCAGCACGATCGCGAACAGGAGGACGGCGCCCAGGCCGAGCCGTCCGCTCGCCGCGGCCCATCCGGCCAGCGCACGGGATCGCGCCGCCCGCCCCGCCGATCACGATGTTCTGCGTCGTCGTGCGCTTCAGGCAGAGCGTGTACACGACGACGTAGAACGCGCCGCCGCTCAGCGCGAGCGCGGCCGTGAGCAGGTTCGCGAACGCTGTCAGCACCGCGAACGAGAGCGCCGAGAGCAGCAGCCCGAACAAGGTGGCGCGGCGCGGCGAGATCCGGCCCGCGGCGACCGGACGCGACGCCGTGCGCGGCCCCATCAGCCGGTCGATGTCGCGGTCGAGCACGTGGTTCAGCGCGCTCGCGCCGCCGCAGGCGAGCGCTCCGCCCAGCACGAGCGCGGCGAGCGGCTCGAGCGCCGGCCGGCCGCGGGCGGCGGCGATCATCGCGCATACCGCCGTGAGGACGAGCAGCGACATGATCCTGCGGCTTGGTCAAGCGTCAGGTAGTCGCGCCAGCCGCGCGCCGGCACCGGCGCGGGCGACGACGGCCGGAGCGGCGATCTCGGTGGCGCTCATGCTAGCCCTCCGCTCGCGCCCGAGCACGCCCAGGTCATGGGTCACGAAGCCCTGGTTGAACGGGTACAGGTAGCCGGAGCGTTCGTAGCCGCGGCGGTCGATCAGCACGAGCGCCTCGGTGTGCGGGATGTCGCCGTTCGCCGCCCGGCCCACGTAGACGTGGTACGCCCGCCACACCGGGGCGAGCGCGGCGTGGCCGCCCATCAGCCAGTGCCACGGCGCCACCGCGGCCAGCCCCCACGCGCGGACCGCCTTGGCCGCGCTCGCCGGGCGTGTCGGCCGGGTTCACGCTGACCACGACCAGCACCGGGCCGCTGCGCCGCCGGCAGGGCTCGCTCGGCCGCGGCCAGCTCGCGCCCCTCGAGCGGGCACTCCTGGTTGCAGTGGGAGTCGAAGAACACGAGCGCCACGGTCCGGCCGTGCAGCGAGCTGAGCGAGAACCGGAGCCCGCTCTGATCGCGAGCGTGTCGATGGCGGGCGCCGGCCGGGCGCCCGGCGCCCACACCGCCTGTCCGTACAGGCCGTCGCGGAGGGACGTGGCGCTCGCCGCCGGCACGGGCCGCGTCCGCAGGAGATGGATCGCGGCGCCGGCGCCGATCCCGATCAGCGCGGCCGCGCACAGGGCGGCGACGATCGCCGCCGCGGTTCCCCGCCGCGCCCGGACCGAAGGCGCCCCCGCCTCCATCAGTCCTGCGGGCCCTCCGGCGGGCTCTGCGGGATCACGCCCAGGCCCTCCTTCTCGGCCGCGCCGGCGGCGTGCGGGGCGGTCTGCCCGGGTCGTAGGGGACGTGGGTGAACGCGCGGGCGTGCCACACCGCGATCCCGATCAGGAGCCCGACCGGGATCAGCAGCGAAATGAGTGATCCGGCGAGGAAGCTGCCGAAGACGAGGATCGTTGCCATGTGGTCTCTCCCGGTGTCAGGTGATGAGCGCGGGACGCGCGCGGACTTGGCTTCGGTGTCGAGCCAGCGGTAGAAGCCGATCAGCAGCGTGACCGTGTAGGAGATCGAGCCGAGCACCCACATCACGCCCCCGGCGAGCTGCTGGTCGGTGAGGGCGGAGACGGCGCCCGGCCGTTGCACGAGCGCCGCGTAGTGCTCATAGAGCGGATGCGGGACGAGCACGAGCGTGATCGCGAGCACCCACCCGACGACCATGGCCCCGATCACATAGGCGAGGCGGGCGGGCCACACGAGCTTCGGGCGCAGCGGCCCGGGATCGATCACGCGCGCCCAGAACAGCAGCCCGGTGAAGAAGAACAGCGCGTGCTCGAGTTGGTGGATGGGGGCGCTGGTGAGCGTGGCGTTGTACGCGGCCGGGATGTGCCACGCCAGCACGGTCCCGTTGAAGAGGACCCACGCGGGCAGCGGCCGGGCCACCGCCCGCAGCGGCGCCGTCCAGCGCGCCCGCACCAGCGTCCGCGCGACCGTGCTCCTCGGCTCGAGCGGCAGCGCCCGCCACATGCGCGGCCAGGGACGCCCCAGCAGGATCAGCGGCGGGGCGACCGTGAGCAGCAGCACGTGCTGGAGCATGTGCACCCAGAACAGCTGGTCGGCGTACGCGTCGATCGGGGAGTCGAGCGCCAGCACGATCGTGGCCAGACCGGCGACGAACGCCGCCGTGTGCAGTGGATCGTGCGGAGTGCGCCGCCGTCGCCAGCCCAAGGCCGCCGAGCCAGTACAGCAGCCCGGCGAGCACGACGTACACCAGTGGCGTCTGAATCGACCAAGCGCCGAGATCCACGATTCAGACCACGTACAGGACGACGAACGCGATCACGCCGAGCGCCACGTAGTAGACCCAGAAGAACGAGCAGGCCTCGATCCCCGCGCGCAGCAGCGCGATGTCCTCGGCCGGCACGCCCTCGCGCACCGCTCGGTCGATGCCCTCTCGCCGCGAGCGCCACAGGCTCGCCACCTGGATCTCGATCCAGTAAACGCAGCCAAGCGCCACGATCGCGTACAGAGCGGTCCAGCCGAAGAACACCGACGCGTAGCCACCGCTGGAGGCGCCGAAGTGAACGATCGGGTATTCGACGAACTGGAGAATGATCGCGACCAGCGCCAGCGCGATCGCGAGGATCCCGGCGAGCAGCGTGTCGGCCGGATGCGTGGCGCCGATCCGGAAGGCGGCCGCGCTGAGCACGTAGCACGCCACGACGGCGATGCCCAGGCCGATCGACGGATGGACCGAACCGATCTTCCAGGCGTGGTTGGAATCGATCGAGCGCAGATAGAAGTACGCGAACAGGAACGCGACGAAGAAGAACGAGACCGCGCCGCACAGCAGGCGAGCCGAAACCCACAACGCGCGCGGCTGCCACTCGCGCGGCTCGGGCTCGATGTGGGAGGCGAGAGGGGCTGAAGCTTCCATGGCGCGCTACGCCGTCCCGGGCGCCGGCGCCGCGGCCGCCCCCACCGGGACGGGCTCCACGCCGTACGGATAGGGGTCGGCGTCGAACACCGGGATGCGGTCGAAGTCGTGGACCGGCACCGGCGTCGGCAGCTGCCATTCCGCCGATTTCGAGTTCCACGGGTTCGCCTCGGCCGGCTCGCGCCTGATGATCAGCGACCACACCACGTTGACCAGGAACACGAGCATCGAGAGCCCGAGCACGAAGGCCGACACGGACACCCAGTCGTTGAGGCCCTGGAGGTTCGTTGGGTATGTGACCACGCGCCGGGGCATCCCGAGGAAACCGAGCGCGAACAGGGGCGCGAAGGTCGAGTTGAAGGCGAGGAACATCATCCAGAAGTGGATCTTCCCCAGCCGCTCGTTGAACTTGAAGCCGAACATCTTCGGCCCCCAGTAGTAGATCGCGGCGAAGAACGTGAACACCAGCCCGCCCATGATCGTGTAATGGAAGTGGGCCATCGAGAAGAAGCTGCCGTGCGTGGTGACGTCGCTGGGCACGTCGGACAGGAACACGCCGGAGATCCCGCCCCACAGGAAGTTGAAGGCCCACGCCAGGCAGAACAGCATCGGCACCGTGAACCGGATCCGCCCGCGCCACAACGTCCCCATCGCGCAGAGGAACGTGAAACCGGTGGGCAGCGAGATCAGCTCCGTCGAGAGCATGTAGAACGGCCGCAGGTCGGCGTTGATGCCGCTCACGAACAGGTGGTGCTGCCACACGAAGAAGCTGAGCAGCGCGACGCCGAGCAGGCCCGCGACGGCCAGCCGGTAGCCCCACAGCGGCTTGCGCGCGAACACCGGCAGCAGCTCGAGCACGATGCCGAAGCCGGGCAGCGCGACGATGTACACCTCCGGGTGCCCGAACACCCAGAACAGGTTCTGGAACAGGTACGAGCTGCCGCCATACCCCGCCACGTAGAAGGTCGTCTGCACCGTGCGGTCCATCGTCCCCATCAGCAGCGCCGCGATCAGCATCGGCGCCGCGAGCATCATCAGCGCGGCGGTGGCGAGCACGCTCCACACGAAGATCGGCAGGCGCGACCAGGTCATGCCCGGCGCGCGCATGGTGACGATCGTCGCGAGCAGGTTGAAGCCGAGCAGGCACATCGAAACTCCGACGAGCGCGAAGAAGCCGATGTACGCGTCGTAGCCCGCCGTGTTCTGGTCGCCGAGCGGCTGGTAGCCCGTCCAGCCGGTCTGAAACCCGCCGAAGAAGATCGTCGTCACGAGGATGACGCCCGCGGCCATGAGCAGCCAGAAGGTGAACGCCTCGATCCTCGGGAACGCCATCCTCCGCGAGCCGATCATCAGCGGCACGACCCAGTTGGCGAACGGGCCGAGCATCGCCGAGGTCATCATCCCCATCATCATCGAGCCGTGCATGCCGACGAGGGTCAGGTACTGGTTGGCCCCGAACACGTGCGTGTTCGGCTGGAGGAGCTCGGTGCGGATGAACATCGCGTTCAGCCCGCCGACGAAGAAGAACACGCCGATTCCGACCAGGTACTGGATCGCCACCACCTTGTGATCGGTGCTCAGTGCGAAGTACCGGGCGGCGCCGTGCGCCTCGACGCTCTCGCGCTCGGCCAGGGTCGGCGGGTGGCCGAGCATCCGCTTGACCGGGTAATTCGCGAAGCCCAGCCCGACCAGGAAGCCGATCACCCCGCAGAAGTAGCCGAGCATGATCGCCACGTCGTTCTGGTCCGCCTGGTCGGAGTAGTACGCGAGGTTCGCGCCGTGGATGTGGTCGCCGATCACGTAGCCGATGTACCAGCCGACGATCCCGAGCACGATCGCGCTCAGCAGGTTGAAGCCGAGCAGCCGCCGCCACATCGGCCGGCGCGCCACGGGTACCGCGATCGTCGTCATCCACCTCTCCTCTGCGGCTCCGGGAAGTACTGCTTGGAATACGGCGACAGCGCCTTCGTCGCCGGTGCGTTCTGCGTCTGCTGCTGCGCGATCCACGCCGCGAACTGCGCCTTGCCCACCACGCGGCCCGTGTCGAACATGTAGCCGTGCCACACGCCGCACAGCTCGGCGCAGTGGACGTTGAAGGTGAGCGGCCCTTTGGTGGTCACATAGGCGACGTTGTCGACGCCCGGATTGGCGTCGGCCTTGACGCCGAGCTGGTAGGCCCAGAACGAGTGGATCACGTCGAGCGAGGTCACGTGGAGCTCGACGAGCGTGTTCGCCGGGAGCTCGAGGTGCTGCGTCTCGACTCCGCCGTACCCCGGGAAGCGATAGGTGAACTCCCACTGCTGGGCGACCACCTGCACCTGCAGCGGCGGGTCGGTCTTGGCGGAGGCCGGCACCGCGATCGGGCTCGGTCCCTGACCGCCGCCGGACCCGTCGGAGAGCAGCCGGAACGATCCGTAGCCGGCGAGGAACAGGACGATCACGGTCGTGATGACGAGCCACCACAGCTGCACCCGGGCGTCGCCCCGGACCGGGGGACCGTCGCGCACCACACCCGGCTCGCGCTCGCGCCACACGACGATCGCGTAGACGAAGTACACGAGCACGGCCATCGCCACCGGCGTGGCCAGCCCGAGCAGCACCGCGTTGTCGGTGACCTGACCCGACGCCTCCACCGACCCGTTGCCGGGGGGAAGTCCCGGCGCGATGACGAGCACGACGAGCGGCGTCGCGATCACGGTTGCGACGAGCCAGATCAGCGCGATGCGCAGAAAGTGGTTGCGGCGGTCCTCGGGCATCGAGCTCAGACGACCCTCACGAAGCCGTCCATGTAACCGACCGTCTGCATCGGGCCCCCGAAGCCTTGGATGAAGCCGGCGGCGCAGGGCACGAAGCACTGCCAGCGGTAAAGGCCCTTGGCCGGCGTCCGAAACGTGAACGAGATCGTCTCGTGCGCGGTGCTGAGCGGGCACGGGGCGTTCGCACACTGGTTCTTCGCGTTGTCCGAGACGCCCTCGAGCGGGACCGACAGGCCGATCTGCGGGATCGCGAACACGTGTGAGGCGCCGTCCGGATCGATCGCCTGCGTCGGCTTGTCATTGAGCAGGAAGTTCCCGCCGACCGTGCCCGTGGCCTGCGCGATGAACGGGTTGCGCAGGCCGGTCTGCGAGTCGAACTGGTAGATCGTGACGTGCACGAGCGTGTTCGCGGGGACGACGAAGGTCGTCGCGTGGCGCCAGTGGCCGTCGTTCGCGTCGACTGCGTAGTAGGACACCCAGTCGGGATGCGGGTCGCTGAGTTCCGAGGCCGCCACGGTCGCGAGGTACAGGTTCGTCCCGCTCGCGGTCCGGACGGCGGCCGCGGAGCCCGGAACGTTCGTCAGGTACAGCCCGACGTAGAGGCCGATCGCCGCGCAGACGACGGCCGCCACGACCGTCACCCCAAGAAGTCTTTTCCCAGGCGTGTTCAAAGTGGCCCTCTCCTCGGCCGCTGTTATACCGCCCGAATCCTTGATATCGCTAAAGATGGCGGTATTGTCATGCGGCCGTCATGTAGGCGTCATCAAATATCAGAGCCCGTGGGGGCCTACACGAATTGCGCATATTGATCGTGGAGGATGAGGCCAGGATCGGGGCCTTCCTAGCGCGCGCATTCAGCGCCGAGGGCCTGCGAGCCGACGTCGTGAGCGAAGTGCCCCAGGCGATCGCTCACGCGCTCGCGCACGACTATGAGCTGGTCGTCCTCGACCTCTTCTTTCCCGACCGCGACGGCTTCGAGTTCCTACGCCAGGTGCGGGAGCGCCATCCGGCGCCGGCGCCGCCGGTGCTCGTGCTGTCCGCGCGCGACGATCTCCCGACCAAGCTGCGGAGCTTCGAGCTCGGCGCCGTCGATTACGTGTCCAAGCCGTTCTCCCTGGAGGAGCTGCTCGCGCGCGTACGCGTGTGGCTGAGCCGCGGCCGTGCCGGGGGCGCCGACCACGTGATCCGCGTGGGACGGCTCGAGCTCGACCTGGCGCGCCGCGAGGCGCGCGTCGGCACCACGGTGGCGCAGCTGGCCGACCGCGAGTTCCGCGTCCTGCAGTTCCTGATGATGAACGTCGGCCAGGTGATCAGCCGCCAGCGCCTGCTGTCCGAGGTCTGGGGCTACGACTTCGATCCCCGCTCGAACGTGGTCGACGTGTGCATCCGGCGCCTGCGAGCGCGGCTGGGGCCCGAAGCTCCGATCGAGACCGTTCGCAACGCCGGCTACCGGGCGGCAGCCTGATAATTCAGGCTCAGCTCTGTCGCCGCGCTCAGCTGATCGAGCGTGACCGCGTCGATGTTCCCCGCGAGCATCCGCCCGGCGGCGAACAGCGTCGGCGTGGTGACGACGCCCGCGCGCACGCCCGAGTCGAAGTCTCGCTTGACCCGCGTCCGCACCGCCTCGCTGCGGCGGTCGCGCTCGAAGCGATCGAGGTCGAGATCGAGCGCGTTCGCGCGGTCCCACAGGTGCGGATCCTCGAGCCGGGCCGGGTCGGCGAACAGCGAGTCGTGCATCTCCCAGAAGCGGCCCTGAAGAGCGGCGGCCTCGGCGGCGCACGCCGCGGGCCAGGCGCGGGGATGGCTCGAGCGGACCGGGAAGTGCCGGAACACGCGGCGGAGCTCCAGGCCGGCGAGCCTCGCCGAGAGCGCTGCGCAGTACGGACACTCGAAGTCGCCGTACTCGATCACGAGCGGGTCGTCGGTCAGGCCTCGGACGTGGTCCTCGGACGACAAGCCCGGGAACCGGCGCCGAGCCGAGTTCGGTCAAGCCGAGGGCGACGTCGCGGACGCGGCCAGGCCGTCGAAGATCAGGTTGGCACCCGGCAAGTCACCGGGCGACGGGGCCTGGTAGCTCCACGTCACCACCCCGTCTGGGCCGACGATCACCAGTGCCCGCTGGGGGAATCCGCCCGGGTGGTACACGCCGAAGGTGCGGGAGACGGCTCCCTTGGGCTCGAAGTCCGAGAGCTGCTCGATGCTGACGCCGAGCTTCTCGCGAAACGCCTTCTGCGAGTAGCTGGAGTCGCATGACACCGCGTAGAGCTTGGCCCCGCGCGCGGCGAACTCGTCGAGCATCTCCTCGTACAGGTTCAGCTGGTCGGTGCATACCGGGCTGAACGCGAAGGGATAGAAGACGAGGACGTTGGTCTGGGCGTCGAGATCGGCGCGGGTGAACTCGCTGCCGTCCTCGCGGCGCAGCGTGAACTCGGGGACGGGCGTACCCGGCGCGATGACGCTGTCCAGCATGGCCTGCGCGCGTGCCTACCTGCGCAGGCCGAGCTCGCGAATGAGCGACCGGTAGCGCTCGAGGTCGGCGCGCTGCAGGTAGTTGAGCAGGCGGCGCCGGCGACCGACCAGCATCAGCAGGCCGCGCCGCGAGTGGTGGTCCTTGCGATTGCTCCGCAGATGCGTGGTCAGCTCGTTGATCCGCTCGGTCATCAGCGCGATCTGCACCTCTGTGCGACCCGTGTCGGCGGAGCCGTCCCCGAAGCGCTCGACCAGCTCCTGCTTGCGTTCCTTGGTCAGTGTCATGCGGCGGATGAGGCTAGCAGGCGGGGTGGTAGGCAGGGTCTCAGCCCGCGCAGATCTCCCGCGCCCGCTCGACGTCCTGGCGCATCTGGTCGATCAGCGATGGCACCGACTCGAACCGGCGCTCGCCGCGCAGGCGCCGCAGGAAGTCGAGTCGCAGGGTCTTGCCGTACAGGTCGACGTCGCGGTCGATCAGGTAGGCCTCGAGCAGGAGCGCCCGCCCGGTGCCGAACGTCGGGCGCACACCGATGCTGACCGCCGCGCACGCGTCCTCCGAGCGCGCGACGTAGACGCCGTGGCCGGGGCAGACGAGCGCGTCGTCGGGGACGATGTTGGCGGTGGGGAAGCCGAGCTCGCGTCCCCGGCGGTCGCCGGCCACCACCTCTCCGCGGAACTGGAACGGCGCACCGAGATATCGCGCCGCGAGCTCCACCTCGCCGGCCAGGATCAGGCCGCGGATGTGGCTCGAGGAGACGATCTCCCCGTCGACCTCCACGAGGTCCACGACCCGGGTCTCGAACCGTGGGTCGGCGCGCAGCATCTCCGTGTCGCCGGCCGCGCGATGGCCGAAGCGGAAGTTCTCGCCGACCGAGACGTGCGTGGCGAGCAGCCGGCCCACGAGCACCTGGTCGACGAACTCCTGGGGCGTCTGTTGGGCGAAGCGCTCATCGAACGGGATCACCACGAGCTCGCTGACCCCCAGCCCGGAGATCAGCTCGGCCTTGACCTCGAGGCTGGTCAGGAGCTTGGGAGCGGCCTCTGGCCTGACCACGCGGAGCGGATGCGGCTCGAACGTGAGGACCGTGTCGCTGCCCCGGATCACCTCGCGGTGGCCGAGGTGGACGCCGTCGAACTCGCCGACCGCGACCCTGCGGGGTCGCGGCGAGACGTCGGGGAGCATCGTCACCTGCATCGGCCGGGAATGTAGAGATCAGCCGCGGAAGCCAACGACTGGCCGCAGCCGGTCCCCCGCCTCGGTGGGGGACGCGACGGCGATCAGGCCGCTCTCGTCGGTCGCGCGGACGAGCCCGGCAGGGGCCGCCGCCACCACGGCGCGGCCGTGGGCCAGAGAGCGGGCGTCCTCGGGCTCGAGGCGGACCTCGGGCAGGAACGCGAGCGCACGGTCGAGCTCGATCATCCCCTCGGGATCGGCCTGGTCCACCGCGAAGGACCCGATCCGGGTCCGGCGGAGCTCCTCGCAGTAGGCGTCTCCGAGCTCCGCGATCAGGCTGCGCACGTACGTACCCGAGGAGCACTCGATCTCGAATGCCCGGCGCTCGCCCTCACGCCAGCGCTCCTCGAAGCGGTGGACGACGACCTCGCGCTCTGCGAGCTCGACCTCGATCCCGGCCCGCGCGAGCTTGTAGGCGCGCTGACCCCCGACCTTGACCGCCGAATAGGCCGGCGGACGCTGGCGGACGCGTCCCGTGGGCAGTGCGAGGTCGCCCTCGGGCACGTTGCCGGTGGGCGTGATCTCGCCCTCGGGGTCGCCGGTGGAGGATGTGGCTCCGAAGCGCGCGATCACGGAGTAGGTCTTGGGCAGCTCCATCAAGAAGCGCTGAACCCGGGTCGCCCGGCCGACCAGGATCAGCAGCAGACCGGTCGCGAATGGATCGAGGGTGCCGGCGTGTCCCACCTTCACGCCCCGTCCGAGCCGGCGGCGCATGCTCGCCACGACGTCGTGCGAGGTGATGCCGGCGCGGCTTGTCGTAGAGGACGACGCCGTCTGCGCCGGCCGCGCTCACGCCGGGTCGAGTTGCTCGGCGATCTCTTCGCGCAGGAAGGCCACGAGCTTGGTCCACTCCATCGCGGTCGAGAAGCCGGCGGCCTGGCGATGTCCTCCTCCACCCTGGACGCGCGCGATCGCCGACACGTCGACGCGGTCGTCGCCCGAGCGCAGCGAGACCTTGCGCATCCCGTCCGCGTCGCCCAGCCGATCGCGCACGAGCGCGGCGACGGCGGTGCCCTGAAGCGCGCGGAGATGATCGACGACGCCCTCGGAGTAGCTCTCCTCGGCGCCGGACTCCTGGAAGTCTCCGGTGTTCAGCTCGGTCATCGTGAGCCGGCCGCCGTCGTAGCGCTCGACCTTGGCCAGGCCCCGTGCGAGCAGCGCCAGCTTCCCGTAGGGCACGCCCTCATAGACGCGCCGGTAGATCTGGTTGACGTCGACCCCCGCATCGATCAGCTCGGCCGCCATGAGATGCGCCCGCGCCGTCGTGTTCTGGTACATGAACCGGCCGGTGTCGGTGATGAGGCCGACGTACAGTGCCTCCGCGATCGTGACGCTCGGCGAGACGCCGAGGCCGTGCATCAGATCCCAGATGATCTCGGCCGTGCACGAGGCCTCGGGGACGACGAGGTCGACGGTGCCGAACCGG
Source organism: uncultured Solirubrobacterales bacterium (assembly GCA_963710305.1). Taxonomy (GTDB): domain Bacteria; phylum Actinomycetota; class Thermoleophilia; order Solirubrobacterales; family Solirubrobacteraceae; genus Palsa-465. Next base: position 31,703 of record CAVPZV010000004.1, read on the forward strand.
GTGTTGTCGTGGTGATGGTCGATGTTGAGGATCCGCGCACCCGGAAGCTGGAACGCCTCCGCCGGATTGCGCTCGAGGTTGCCGCAGTCCAGGAACACGATCGTCCGCTGATCCAGGTCCTCAGGCGGCGTGTTGACCAGCCCCGAGAGTGGAAAGAAGCGGTACTCGTACGGGAGCGGGAACTCCTGCGCCGCGATGAACATCAGGCTGTCCTTGCCCAGGGCGGTGAGGATCTCCTGCATCGCGATCAACGACCCGAGCGCGTCGCCGTCGGGATTCTCGTGTGCGACTACCACGAATCGCTCGGCGCCCTTCAGCTCGTGCAGGACGCGCTCACGGTCCGACGTGCTTCCGTTCACCGAGCTCAAGGCGCGGTCCCCTCGTCGAGTAGCTGGGAGATCCGCATGCCCCGATCGATCGAGTCGTCGTACTCGAACGTGAGCGCAGGTGTGTGCTTGAGCGTCAGCTCGGAGGCGACGTGCGCCTGCAGGAACCCGGTGGCCGAGCGCAGTCCGACGAGCCCCTCCGCCCGCGTCGGTTCATCGCCGAGGATGCTCACGTACACGCGGGCATGGCGAAGGTCAGGGCTGGTCTTGACAGCAGTCACAGTCACGAATCCGACGCGCGGATCCTGGAGATCTTTTGCGATCGCGTCACTGAGAACGGCGCGCACCGCCTCGTCGACACGTCGCATCCGGCCGCTGGTCATGCTACCCCTTGCACCGGATCGTGAATAAGTTTCATGGTGACAGGTCCTCCACCGAGGCCACGATCCGATCCACGCGCACCCCGTCGGGACAGCGCGACTCGAGCCATCGCTCGACGTTGTCGACGGCGCCCTCGAGCGTGGTCAGTGAGCCACCGGTGAGGGCGGCGGTGAGGCGTGCCCGCTGCCACAGGTCCTGAAAGCCGACCTCGGCCACGGCGGCGCCGAGACGTCCATGCAGCTGTGCCTTGATCGAGGAGAGCTCCTTGCGCTTGCTCTTGAGGCTCCCGGCCTCGGGAAAGTGCAAATCGATCACGAGCACGGCCACGAAGCCGGTGGCGGACACTCGCGTGTGGTTCAGGCGAGCTCGCGCTCGACCTGGCGCGTCGCGTACGCCTCGATCACGTCGCCTTCCTTGACGTCCGCGTAATCGCGGAGCACGATCCCGCAGTCGTAACCGGCCGCGACCTCACGCACGTCCTCGTTGAAGCGCCGGAGGCTGGCGATCTCGCCGTCCCAGATGACGGTGCCGTCGCGGATCAGGCGGACCTTGGAGCCGCGCCTGATGTTTCCATCGAGCACGTGCGTGCCGGCGATCGTGCCCACGCGCGAGGCTCGGAAGGTCTGGCGCACCTCGGCGCTGCCCAACGTGTCCTCGACCTCCTCGGGGGCGAGCATGCCCTGCATCGCGTCGCGCAGCTCCTCGATCGCGCGGTAGATCACCGAGTAGTGGCGGATCTCCACGCCCTCGCGGTCGGCCACCGCCCGGGCGTCGCCGACCGGCCGGACGTTGAAGGCCAGGATCACGGCGTCCGAGGCGGCGGCCAGCATCACGTCGGATTCGGTCACGGCGCCCACGGCCCTGCGGATCACGTTGACCGAGACCTCGTCCTGGGGCAGCTTGGCGATCTCGTCCTCGAGCGCCTCGAGCGCGCCGGCCACATCGGCCTTGAGCACCAGGTTGAGCTCCTGGATGCCACTCTTGAAGATGTCCTCGAGCGAGACCCGCTTGCCGGAGCGGCGGGCCAGCGACTCCGCCTTCAGGCGCGTGGCGCGCTCGTTCGCGAGCTGCCGGGCACGGCGCTCGTTCTCCACCGCGCGCACGGGCTCGCCGGCCTCGGGGACCCCGTCGAAGCCGAGGACCTCGACCGGCTCTCCCGGCTGGGCCCGCTGCACGCGGTTGCCCGTGAAGTCGCTCATCGCGCGCACGCGGCCCCAGTGTGCGCCGGCCACGAGCGAATCGCCCACCTCGAGCGTGCCGCGCCCGATCAGGATCGTCACCACCGGCCCGCGCCCCGGGTCGAGCTTGGACTCGATCACGCTGCCCGAGGCGGGCGCGTTCGGATTCGAGCGCAGCTCCTCCACCTCGGCCATGACGAGGATCGTCTCGAGCAGGTCCTGGAGTCCCTCTTGGGTCTTGGCGGAGACGTTGACGAACTCGGTCTCGCCGCCCCATTCGACCGGCTGGAGGCCGAGCTGCGACATCTCGGCGCGCACGCGGTCCGGCTGCGCGCCCTCCTTGTCCACCTTGTTGACCGCCACGAGCATCGGGACGTCCGCCTCCTTGGCGTGGTCGATGGCCTCCTGGGTCTGGGGCTTGACCCCGTCGTCGGCCGCGACCACGATCACCGCGATGTCGGTGACCTTGGCCCCCCGGGCGCGCATGGCGGTGAACGCCTCGTGACCCGGCGTGTCGAGGAAGGTGATCGTCTTGCTGTCCTGATGGACCTGGTAGGCGCCGATGTGCTGGGTGATGCCGCCGGCCTCGCCCGCGGCCACCTCGGTCGAGCGGATGGCGTCCAGAAGCGACGTCTTGCCGTGGTCGACGTGGCCCATGATCGTCACCACCGGTGGACGCTCGACCAGGTCCTCGTCGGCGTCGTCGAACACGACCTCGTCCTCGAGCTCCTCGTCGGAGTGGACGATCTCCACGTCCTTGCCGAGCTCGGAGGCCAGCACCTCGATGGTCTCGTCGGGCAGCGTCTGGGTGAGGGTCTTGAGCTCGCCCAGCGCCATCAGCTTCTTCATCACCTCGGGCACGGGCACGTCGAGGTACTCGGCGACGTCCTTGACCGTGGAGCCGGAGTTGATCCGGGTCGTGTCGGGCTCGGCTACGGCCGAGCGCGAGGGACGCGACTCGGCCTCTTCGTCGTAGACGCCGCGGCGGCGGCGCCCTCGGCGCTGCCGGCGTGGAGGCTGGTTCTGCTGAGGCCCGCCGCCGCCCGGGCTGCGGCGCGAAGCCTGGGAGTCGATCACCACGCGGCGGCGGCCGCCGGCGCTGCCAGGTGCGCGCTCGCCCTGGAGCGAGTCACGGGTCGGGCGCTTGTGCGCGCCGCTGTCGCCCTGAGCCGGAGAGCTTTCGGTGCGCGCGGGGCCGGCGCCTTCGGTCTGGGCCGCGGCCGCCTGCGGCTGATCGCCGGCGCGGGCCTGGGGCTGTCCCCCGCCGGCGCGCTGCTGCTGCTGCGGGCGGGGATCGCCGCCGGCGCGGGGCGGCGTCGCGCGCGGATCGCGAGCCTGCGCGGCGCGGGCCTGCTGCGCGGAGCGCTCGCCGCCGGCCCGGGGCGGCGTCGCCCGCGGGTCACGGGCCGGCTGCGCGGAGCGAGGGTCGCCGCCGGCCCGGGGTTGGGCCGCCCGCGGATCGCGGGCCTGCTGCGCGGAGCGGGGATCGGGGGCTGCGGCGGCCGGGCGCGCGGCCTGGCCCTGCGGCCGGCCGCGAGCGGGACTGCGCGCCGGCGGAGCGTGGATCGGCAGCCGGCTTGCGCGGCGCCGGACCGGCTCATCTCCTGGCCGCGCCGGGGGTCCACGGGAACCTGAACCGGGGGCGGCGGGGTGGGCGCCACCCGCGGTGCGGCCGGCGGCGCGCCCGAAGCGGACGCGCGGGCACTGGTCGAGGACCCGCGCGCGCCGGAGACCACGGCCGCGCCGGTCGTCGTTGTCGTCGATCTTGACCCGGCGGGGCCGGCTCGCCGGCGGTGGCGTGCTCGCACCCGTACCTGCCGGGGCGGCCGGCGTGCCACCGGCGCCGCCGCTCGCGGGAGGACTCGCGCTCGAGCCGCCGCCGTTGCCGAGAGCGCGCGCCGCCACGGCCTCGTCGACGGACGACGAGGACGCCTTGACGTCGATGCCGGCCGCCTGCAGGCGCGCGAGAACCTGCTTGGCCGGCAGGCCGCGCTCCTTGGCGATCTCGTGCACGCGCTTGTTCATCTCTACCTGAGTCTAGTTCTCTCGTGTGGTCGCGCGTCAGCGGCCGGCGGCGCCGCCGTTGACCAGGTCCTCGACGCGGTCGGAGTCGATGCTCGAAAGCGCCTGATGGCCCTCGATGCCGCAGTAGCGCGAGCCGGGCAGCGCCGCGTTCGGACAGCGGCGTCCGTTGGACAGGATCGCATGGCAGCGGCCCGAGACCTCCTCCTCCTCGTAGCCGTGCTGCGCCTCCTCGGCGGCGAACTCGGTCTCCGAGCGGATGTCGATCCGCCAGCCCGTGAGGCGCGCGGCCAGCCGGGCGTTCTGGCCCTCGCGGCCGATGGCCAGCGACAGCTGGTCGTCGGGCACGATCACCGTCGCCTGCTTGCCGGCGTCGTCGACCAGGACCTCCCGCACGCGCGCGGGTGACAGGGCCTTGGCCACGAACCGGGCGGGCTCGTCGTTGTAGGGGATGATGTCGATCTTCTCGCCGCGCAGCTCCGAGACGACCATGCGCACGCGCGAGCCGCGCGGCCCGACGCAGGCGCCCACCGGGTCGACCCCGTCGACGTGGGAGACGACGGCGATCTTCGAGCGGTAACCGGGCTCGCGGGCCACGCCGGTGATCTCGACCAGCCCGTCGGCGATCTCGGGCACCTCGAGCTCGAACAGCGACTTGATCAGCTCCGGATCACGCCGGGAGACGATGATGCTCGGGCCCTTGGTCGAGTTCGAGACGTCCTTGATCACGGCCTTGATCCGCTGCGAGTGGTCGTAGCGCTCGCCCTCCACCTGCTCTGACTTGGGCAGCAGCGCCTCGACGCGCTCGCGCAGCTGGACCAGCGTGTAGCGCGAGTCCGACTGCTGCACGATGCCGGTGATCAGCTCGCCCACGCGGTCGCGGTACTCCTCGTACATCATGTCCCGCTCGGCCTCGCGGATCCGCTGGAGGATCACCTGCTTGGCCGTCTGGGCGGCGATCCGCCCGAAGTCGTGCGGGGTGACGTCCTCGGTCTCGATCTCGTCCTCGTACTCCTTGAGCTTCTCGAGGTCGATCTCCGGCTCCGGCGGCTCGCGCATCTCGCCCGTCTCGGGATCGACGGTCGGCTGCTGGTCGGTCGTCGCCTCGACGAGCAGCTGCTCCTCGAGCTCGGGCGGGATCTTCAGCTCCCAGACCTTGAAGTCGCCGCTGTCGCGGTCCATCTCGACCTTCGCGTACGGCGCCGAGCCGGGCGTCTTCTTGTACGCCGACAGCAGCGCGTCCTCGAGCGCCTCCATCAGCTTCTCGCTGGAGATGTTCTTCTCTGCCGCCAGCCCACGGACTGCTTCGACGATTTCGCGTGACATGGTCAGTCTCCGGGGACGAGGTTGGAGCGGGCGATTTGGTCGTACGGGATCGTCAGGATCCCTCCGCCGGCCGCGATCGTGACGTCCTGGTCGGAGGCACCGACCAGCTCCCCGGTCACGCTCTTGTGTCCGTCGGTTGCGTCGCGCAGCCGCACGCGAGCGTGCCGCCCCAGGAAGCGCGAGTAGTGCTGTGGCTTGGTGAGCGGACGGTCCTGGCCAGGCGAGGAGACCTCGAGCGCGTAGTGCTCGCGGTAGTCGGTCAGATGCCCGGAGACGCGCTCGCACAACTCCAGGCTCACACCCTTGGGGTGGTCGATGAACAGGCGCAGCGTGCTTCCGGACAGGACCTCTGCGAGCAGCACCTCGACATCGGGCTCGCACGTGGCGAGCCGAGCCTCGATCTCAGTCTGGAGTGCGCTCACTTTCTCCTCCAAATGTCAAATCACCGTCAAATCTCAAAAAAAAAGCGGGCAGCGCCCACTTCCGGGTACTACACCGGGAACCGCCCGGCCTGTGCTACTGAAAGTAGCACTGCTCCTGCCTGCCCGCTCGGGTTCGAAGGCCCGCTACGCGCCGGATTCGGCGCGCGCCCGGGCGCGGTCGCGGTAGATCCGGTAGTCGCGCCGGCTGGGCTGCAGGCAGGCGGCCAGAGCGAGCGGCTTGCGGGCCTCGGCGTGGCGGCCGAGCATCTGCAGCGAGCGCCCGAGACAGAACTGGGCGAAGTCGTTGGTGGGCGCGCGCTCGATCACGGCCTCGAACTCGACGCGCCGCCTGCTCGTAGCGCTGGGAGCGGAACAGAGCGCGACCGAGAGCCTCGCGGATCGACGTCTTGTCGGGGGCGAGGTCGCGCGCGCGTGAGAGCGGGATCGTCGCCTGGTGGTTGTGTCCGGCCTCTAGCAACTCCGTGCCGCGCCGGAACAGTTCATACACATCGTCCATCGCGATGAAGTTTAGGCCTCGCGGCGTGTGCCGGAAAGCCTCTGCGGCGCATGCCAGCGCGGCGGCAGCGCCCACAGCGCGCGCAGCGCGCCGGCGAGACCGAGGCCTGAGCGCAGCTCGGCTCTGAGCGCGCGGCGCTGGCGCAGCGTCGGAGCGCTCCCTGCCGTCCCGAACCGCGACAGCCGGAGCGCACGGATGTACTCCTCGGCCTCGGGGCGGCCGCGGACCCGCCGCTCGAGTCCGGCCAGCGTCATCCCGACGGCGAGCGGGCGCCCGGTCCGGACCATCGCCCGCTCGAGCTCGGCCACGAGCTGATCGATCCCGCGGCGGCGACCGGCGCGCCAGGCACGCGAGCCCGAGCCGCGGCGGCGGCCAGGCCCGCGGCGACAGCCCGATCAGCAGCAGCGCGCGAGGCCCCGCCCGATCTGCCGGCGGCGTGATTCGCGGCCGCTCGCGGTCACATGCGAGGGGAGGTTGACGCCGTGGGGCAGCGGCGCCGCCGCGCCGACGTCGGTCGTGGGCGCGATCGGCACGCGGCCGCCGAGCGCGGGATCGGCCGCCGGGCGTGGGATCGAAGCGGACCCAGCCGTAGTGCGGGAACCAGGCCTCGACCCAGGCGTGCGCGTCGACGTCGCTGACCGCCCACTGGTGCTGCGTGGCGTCGTAGGTGCCCGGCGGTGAAGCCGGTCGCCACGCGCGCCGGCACGCCGCCCAGCCTGAGCAGCAGCGCCATCGCGCCCGCGAACTGCTGGCAGTAGCCGAGCTTGGACTGGAACAGGAACGAGGCGAGCGGGTAGTTGCTCCGCGGGGGTGTCTCGCTGTAGGTGTAGCCCTGGGCGAGGTAGCGCTCGACGCTCGCCACGAAGGCGTACGGCGTGCTCGCGCCGCTCGCCAGTCGCTGCGCCAGCGCATACGCGCTCGCGTACGGCGACCCGCTGACCGCGGCGGCGCCGGTCCCGGCGCGTCAGGAACGGCCCGCCCAGGATCGGCTCGCCCGAGTGGAAGGCCGGAAACTGAACCTGCGGTCGGCGGGCCGTAGCCGTTCGAGGAGGGGAGCTCGATCGTGCGGTAGATGGCAAGGGCGTTCGGATATGCGTCTCCCGCGCGCGCGAGCTGGCCCGCCGGCGGACGCGGGTCGTACACGGTGACGCGATAGCTGTCGCCCGGCGAGAGCGGAGTCGCTGGCGATCCACGTGCCTGGGCTGGCGCCGGGGATGACCGTGCTCGGGACGCTCTCCGGCTGCGCGGCGGCGCCCGCGGCGAGGATCGTCGAGATCTTCATCGTCCGGATCGTCACCTGGAGCGTCTGCGTCCATCTGCGCGCGCGGCGGCGGCGTCGACGCCGAGTGAACGGGCTGACCGTCGGTCCGACCGTGCCCGTCGTCCACTCGCGCCCGTCGAACACGTCGAGGTTCTCGCGCCTTCCAGTAGTGCGCGCTGCGGCCGGCTCACGTCCATCACCGTCCGGCCGCGGCGCGGCCAGTCGATCGGCCCGTAGGTCTGCGACCAGTCGAACGTGTCGACGCTCGACGGCGCGAGCCGGCCGGCGAGCGCCTCGTAGTCGACCCAGCGCCCGGTGCTGGTCGAGGTCGGGCGCGACGATCAGCGCGCCGAGGCCGGCCAGCGCGCACAGTCCGACCACGGCGGCGCGGTCGCCGCGCGGGATGCGCTCGCCCCACATGAACGCGGCGATCAGACCGAACAGCAGGAGCGCCCTGGAGGTAGGGGAACTGCGGGTGAAGCAGCGTCGAGGGCACCACCGCCAGCGCGATCAGCGGCAGCGCGGCGCCGGCGCGCCGGACGTCGCTGACGACGCGCTCCGGCGAAGGCCAGCATCAGCGGCGGCGTCCAGCAGCAGCACGCCCGCGCCGAGCAGGATGACCACGTGCGTCCAGACGTTGATCCCGTTGTAGGGCAGGAGCACGGCGGGCAGCGAGGACAGCCCCTGGCCGATCCCGTTGGCGATCAGCTCGATGCGGACGTGCCGCATCCACGACAGCGGCACGCCGCAGATCGGGAACATGGCGAGGAACGCCACCACGGCGGCGGCGAGCCCCAGCGCCCAGTGGCCGACGGGCGAGCAGCGGGCCGAGCACGACCAGGAGCAGCGCCAGCCCGAGCAGGCCGAGCAGGCGCCAGGTCGGCGCCGGATCGAACAGCGTCGCCCACCGGAGCACCCCGTACAGGCCGAGGGCGGCGAACGTGATCACGCGCACGCGCGGGCGCGCGGCGCGGCTTCGGCCGCGCGGCGCGCGCGCCCGCGGGCCGCCGTCCAGCGGCAGCGCGGCGGCGCTCACGCCACCCGCTCCCGCGCGCGCGCACGCCGCGCGCGCGAGCCCGAGGACGTAGCCCCGGCAGCCGGCGACCTCGAACACGGCCACGCCGCGGGTGCGTGGATCCACCGTCGCCGGCAGGACCAGCACCGGGGCGAGCTGTCCGTGGCCCGCCAGCGCCTGGGGCAGGCGCCGCGGCGGCTCGGCCGCGACGTAGAAGATGCGTCCCGTGCGGGCGCCCAGGGCCAGCGCCGGCGCGCGCTGCGTCCGGGCCACCCTCCAGCAGCGCCAGCCGCGTGTGCGCCGCCGCCCAGCGGGTCAGGTCGGCGATCGATCTCGATCGGCCGCCGCTCGCCCGGCATCAGCAGACCGCAACCGCCGCGCTTGGCGAGCGTCGAGGACGATGGACGCCGCGGCTCGAACCGCGGCGTCGAGCTCCTCGCATCCCGCGCTCGCGGGCAGCGCGCGTCGAGCACGACCAGCGGCTGGGTGCTGGCGTCGGCCCGCATCCGCCGCTCGAGCAGCCCCGCGCCGCGGGCCACCGCGGGCCAGTGGATGCGCGATGCCGGGGTGCCCGACGCGGTAGGGCGCAGCCCGTCGAGCTCGGCGGCGGCGAGGGGCTCGGCGCTCGCCCGCCCGCCGACGCGTGCGAGTAGGCGCCGATGTTCCGCCCGATCCAGTTGATCGTCTCGGTGCGCGGCAGCACGAGCAGCTCGTCGGGCTCGCCCTCGCCCAGTCCGACCACCTCGCGCCAGGCCGAGCACGTCGCGGCTGATCACCGTGGGCGGCCGCCAGCAGCTTGCGCCCGCGGCGCGGGAAAGCTGGCCACGATCGTGACGCTCGCGCGCCGGCTGCCCGAGCGCACCGAGAGCGCGCTGCCCAGCGGCACCGAGCTCCGCGTCACCGGGTCGAACACCTCGCCCCCGGGCAGGCCCAGCGGTCCGCGTCGCACGTCGATCGTGGTCTCGAACCGCTGGCTCTCCATCACCCGGTCGGCGTGCGAGGCGCCGCTGCGCGCGGGCGCCGCGGGCGGCCGCGCCCACCCACAGCGGCGTCAGCGACGCCCAGTCCGGCGAAGGCGACGCCGGGCACGAACAGCGGCCCGGTGTCGAACAGCAGCGCGATCAGGATCAGGCCAGCGCCGCGCCACGGCGACGCCGGCGGCTCGCCCCATGCCGCGGCGCGCCGCACATCACAAGGCGCGAACCGAGCGGATCGCGTCGGCGATCACGTCGGCGGCGGCGCCGCGCGCGAGACTCCGGCGCGAGCACCAGCCGGTGCGCGAGCACCGGCTCGGCCAGCGCCTGCACGTCATCGGGCAGCGCGTGGTCGCGGCCGTGCATCATCGCGTGGGCCTTGGCCGCCTTGAGCAGCATCAGCCCGGCGCGAGGGCTCGGGCCGAGCTCGACGCGCGGGTCCTCGCGCGCGCGCCACAGCACGCGCACGACGTAGTCGCGCAGCGCGCTCGAGGCGTGCACCGCGGTCGCCGCCGCCTGGGCGGCGAGCACCTCGCCGGCGGTGGCGACCGGCGCGAGCGACAGGACCCGGTCGCCGGCCTCGTGGTCGGCGAGCATGCTCGCCTCGGCGCTGGGCGTCGGGTAGCCCAGCGAGATCCTGGCCATGAAGCGGTCGACCTGCGCCTCGGGCAGCGGGTAGGTCCCCTCGTACTCGATCGGGTTCTGCGTGGCCAGCACGAGGAACGGCCGCGCCAGCTCGTGCGTGTGGATGTCGACGGTCACCGAGCCCTCCTGCATGCACTCGAGCAGGCCCGACTGCGTCTTCGGCGAGGCGCGGTTGATCTCGTCGACGAGGACGATGTTGGCGAACACCGGACCCGGCCGGAACTCGAACCGGTGCGCGCGCTCGTCGTAGACGTTGGTCCCGACCACGTCGGCCGGGAGCAGGTCCGACGTGCACTGGATCCGGGCGAACTGGCAGTCGATCGAGCGCGCGAGCGCGCGGGCCAGCGCGGTCTTCCCCACTCCCGGGTTGTCCTCGACGAGCACGTGGCCCTCGGCCAGCAGGGCGACGATCACGTGCTCGAGCGTGGCCCGGCGCACCTGCACCGCGCGCGCGACGTTGTCGGCCAGCCGCCGCGCGAGCGCGGCGTGTACCTCAGACCCCTGCGGCGCTACCGGCGCTCGCTCTGGCTCCACCGCTCTCCTCTCTCACCGGCCGCCCCTCGCGCAGCCGCTCGATCTCGTCGAGAACCGCCTGCGCGATCAGGGTCTTGCTCGCCTGCGCGACGCGGCGCTCGCCGGCCGCGGCTGACGATCGTCACCTCGTTCTCGTCGGCGTCGAACCCGATGCCCGGCCGCGAGACGTCGTTGACCACGACGGCGTCGAGGCGCTTGCGCTCGAGCTTGCCCCGCCCGTACTGCGACGCGCCTGCTCGCCGTGCTCGGCCGCGAAGCCCACGAGCACCTGGTCCTGCCGGCGCCGCTGCGGCGAGCGCGCTGAGCACGTCGGCGGTCGGTTCGAGCTCCAGCTTGGGCACGCCCTGATCCTTCTTGAGCTTGGTCTGCGCGGCCTGGGTCGGGCGGAAGTCCGCCACCGCGGCCGCCATCACGAGGACGTCGGCGCGCTCGAATTCCTTCTCGCACGCCCGCTCGAGCTCGGCCGCGGTCTGCACCTCGATCACGCGCACGCCGGCCGGCGCGGGCCAGCGACAGGTTGGCCGCGACGAGCGTCACCTGCGCGCCCCGGCGCGCCGCCTGGGCCGCCAGCGCCACGCCCATCTTTCCCGAGGAGCGGTTGCCGATGTAGCGCACGCTGTCGATCGGCTCGCGCGTGCCGCCGGCGGTCACGAGCACGCGCGTGCCCGGCCCAGCTCTGCGGCGTGAGCAGCGACTCGCACGCCTCGAGCAGCTGCGGCGGCTCGGCCAGGCGGCCGATGCCGTGCTCGCCGTGCGAGGCGAGCTCGCCCTCGCCGGGGGCGATGATCGTCACGCCCCGCGCCGCCAGCAGCTCGAGGTTCGCCTGGGTCGCCGGCGTTCAGGTACATGCGGTTGTTCATCGCCGGCGCCACCGCGACGGGACAGGCGGCGGCCAGGGCGGCCGCGGTGACGAGGTTGTCGGCGTGGCCGTGGGCGAGCTTGGCCAGCGTGTTCGCGCTCGCCGGCGCGATCAGGTACACCTCCGCCCGCTCGACCAGCGCCAGGTGGCTGATCGGCGCGCGCTCGGGGACCGGCTCGCCCGGGGTAGGCGCCGCGGGCCGGGTCGGGCTCGAACTCGCCGGTGAGCACCGGAGCGCCGGTGATCGCCTCGAACGACGCTCGCCCGACGAAGTGCTCGCTCGCCGGGGTCTGGATCACGCGTACCGCGTGGCCCGGCCTTGATCGCCAGGCGGGTCGCCTCGAGCACCTTGTAGGCCGCGATCCCGCCGCTCACGCCGAAGAGCAACCGGGCCACGGCAAGGCCCTACCGGTAGTGGTACTTGAGCTTGCCCTGCGCGACTTCCTCGAGGGCGATCGTCAGGTAGTTCTTGGAGCGGGTGTCCACCATCGGCGGCGGAAACTCGTCGAACGTGCCCTCGCCGAGGTTGTGGTAGTAGGAGTTGATCTGGCGCGCGCGCTTGGCGGCCACGATCACGCTGGCGTAATCGGAGTCGACGTGCTCGAGCAGCTTGTCGATGCGGGGTGAGATCAAGGGAGGTCCTTACCGTGGTTTGGTTACAGAAGGTTAGCGGTCCCGCCCGGGACCGCTGGACTTCAGGGCCGCGCGGACGATTCCCACCAGCTCCTCGGTGGCGCGTTCGAGCCGGTCGTTGACGATCACGTGCCCGAACTCCGGACGCGCCTCGAGCTCCTGCTGCGCCGTGCGCATGCGCGCGTCGACCTGCTCGGCCGAGTCGGTGCCGCGACCCACCAGCCGCGCACGCAGGGCGTCGTTCGAGGGCGGCGCGATGAACACCTGGATCGCCTCGCGGCATGGCCTCGCGGATCTGGCGCGCCCCCTGGACCTCGATCTCGAGCACGACCGGCTCGCCCTGGTCGAGGTGGCGCTCGAGCTCGGAGCGCAGCGTTCCGTAGCGGTTGCCCGAGTAGCTGGCGTGCTCGACGAAGTCGCCGCGCGGCGACCCGCGCCTCGAACTCCTCGCGGCGTGAGGAAGTGGTAGTCGACGCCGTCCTGCTCGCCCGGGCGCGGCGCCGCGGGTCGTGGCCGAGATGGAGAGGGCGAGCTCGGGCACGCGCTCGCGCAGCCCGCGGATCAACGTCCCCTTGCCCACGCCGGAGGGGCCGGTGATGACGAACACCCTCGCCTTCGGCACGGCGCGGGACGCGGCGGCGCTGGAGCTCAGCGCCGCCGCATGAACGCGACGAGCTCGCGCCGCTGACGCTCGGACAACCCGCCGATCGTCTTGCTCGGCGAGATCCTGCACTGCGACAGGATCTTGTTGACCTTCACGCGCCCGTACTTGGGCACCGCGAGCAGGAGATCGAACACCTTCGCGGTTTCCAGGTACTCGGGCGGCTGCAGGAGCAGCTCGTGAATCGGCTGGCGGCCGGCCTTGAGGTCGCGCTTGAGTTGCGCCCGGCGGCTACGTACATCGTTGGCGCGCTGAAGCGCCTCCATCCGCTGCACTAGGGAGCGTTCCGGTGCAGCCATGGGCTTCGGGGGCGATTCGCTGACCGGCGGCATGGGCGGCGACTATACATCCTGCGACGGGGCGATCAAGCCATTTCTGTCCAATTCGACTCACACCTCAAGCTGAGGTCGAGCGATGTCGAGGAAGGTTGCGGGAATGGCCGATATTTGCAGGGGCTTTTAGTGTCGTTAGCAACTAGGTCGCGATGAGCGCGCCGCGCCCGCCGAGGCACCGGCAAAGCGACGGTTTGCGCGGAGTTCCTCGAGCTCGCGTGCGATCCGCGTACCCGCTGCCGGGTCCCTGAAGCTCTCGGTTCCGACCGCCACGACCGAAGCCCCGGCGCGGCAGGAGCTCGAGCGCATCCTGCCCGCTCTGGACGCCACCCATTCCCACGATCGGGATCTCCACCGCCTGGGCCACGGCATGGACCTGGGCCAGAGCGATCGCGCGGACCGCGGGACCCGAGACACCGCCCGTGGTCCCGCCCAGCCAGGGCTGCCCGGAAGCCGGGTCGAGGGCCATGCCGCGGAGCGTGTTGATCAGCGACACCGCGCTCGCCCCCGCCTCCTGGGCCGCCCGGGCGACGGCGGGGACGTCGGTGGCGTTGGGCGTGAGCTTGACGATCAGCGGCTTGTCGGTCAGGGGGCGGAGCCGGTGCAGGAGCTTGGTCACCTCGCGAGGATCGGCGCCGATCAGCAGGCCGGTCTCGACGTTGGGGCACGAGACGTTGAGCTCGAGCGCGGCCACCTCCTCGCGCTGCGGCCACGGCGCTGACGAGCTCCGGCCACCTGGTCGCGGCTGAAGCCCATGACGTTGACGATCAGCGGGACGGGCAGCTCCGCCAGCGCCGGCAGGTCCTCGGCCAGGTAGCGCTCGATGCCCTTGTTGGGCAGCCCGATCGAGTTGATCATGCCCGCGCCCAGCTCCCACAGGCGCGGCGGCGGGTTGCCCTGGCGCGGCGCCACCGTGACCGTCTTCGAGACGTAGGCGGCGAACGGGAAGCTCTGGATCAGCTCGTCGCCGAACGCGCGATAGGCAGCGAGCGCGTCGAACGTCCCCGAGGCGTTGATGATCGGGTGCTCGAGCTCGATGCCACAGAATCGAGTGTCAATGGCCCGGAGCCTCCGACCGAGCTCCAGCGCGCCGGCGTCCAGGACCGGCCCGTCCACGCACAGGCGGAGGTAGCCGCGCTTGGTGGGCACGACGCAGCCGAAGCAGGCCCCGAACCCGCAGGCCATCCCCGACTCGAGCGCGAGCTGTGCCGGCGCCAGGTGGACGGCCGCGAGCGCGCGCACCGCCTCGAGCATCGGCGGGGGTCCGCAGGCGTAGACGGTCAGCTCCGGCCCCGAGTCCTCGAGTCGCTCGAGCAGCAGATCGGTGACGAAGCCGTGGTGGCCGACGCTGCCGTCGTCGGTGGCGACGTGCGCGTCGTGGAGCAGCTCCGCGCCGGCCGCGCGCGGCGCGTCGCGGAAGCCGAGCAGCGTCGCGTCGAGGCGGCTGGGCGAGCTGGTCCTGCCAGATGGCCAGCGGCGCTATCCCCACGCCGCCCGCCCACCAGCAGCGCCCGGCGCTCGCCGTCCGGCGCCTCGAATCCGTTGCCGAGCGGCCCGACGAGCATGAGCTCGTCGCCGGCTTGCGATTCGCACAGGCGCTTGGTCCCGGGGCCGACGTCCTCGATCAGGAAGTGGAGCTCGTCGCTGCCCGCCGGGGCGCGCAGGACGCTGAACGCCCGCGGCAGGAACGGCCGATCGGCCTCTCCCCCGCCCCAGCGCGAGACCGTGGCCAGCATGTAGAACTGCCCCGCGTCCGGCCGGGGGCCGGCGGGATCGAGGCACCGGAGGACCACGTAGGCGCCATGCTGCTCGCGAGCCGACGATGCGAGCGCGACGGCGTCCGAACGGTGCGAGCGTGCGGTCGCCGGCGCCGCTTCACGCGTGCAGCTCCTGGAGCGAGAGCACCTCGGGGGTGCCCCGGCGGGCGGCCGAGATGGCGCGGGCGGCGGCGATCGCGCCGGCCATCGTCGTGATGCAGGGGATCCGGTGGGCGATCGCGCTGGCCCGGATCTCGTAGCCGTCGGTTCGCGCCCCCGTGCCCACCGGCGTGTTGATGACCAGGTCGACCTCGCCCCGCTCGATCCAGTCGACCACGTGGGGTGAGCCCTCGCCGATCTTGTTGATCGCCTCGGCGGGGATCCCCATCTTGCGGATCGCGCGGGCGGTGCCGTTCGTGGCGATGATCCGGAAGCCGAGATCGTGCAGGAAGGTGGCCACGCCGGTGGCGGCCGCCTTGTCGCCGTCGGCCACCGTGATGAACACCGTCCCCTCGTCGGGAAGCCGGGCGCCCGGCGGCGGCCTGGGCCTTGGCGAACGCGGTGGGGAAGTCGCGCGCCACGCCCATGACCTCGCCGGTGGAGCGCATCTCGGGGCCGAGCAGCGAGTCGGCGCCGGCGAAGCGGTCGAACGGCAGCACGACCTCCTTCACGCACACGTGGCCGTTGGTGGTGTCGGCCGGGAGGTCGAGGTCCTTGATGCGCTCGCCGAGCAGCACCCGGGTGGCGAGCTTGGCCAGCGGCAGCCCGATCGCCTTCGAGACGAACGGCACGGTGCGCGACGCGCGCGGGTTGGCCTCGATCACGTACAGCTCGTCGCCATGGATCGCGTACTGGACGTTGAGCAGCCCGACCACCCCAAGCGCTTTGGCGATCCCCTCGGTCTGAGCCCGCAGCTGGGCGAGCATGTCCTCGCCCAGCGTGTGAGGCGGGAGCACGCAGGCCGAGTCGCCGGAGTGGATCCCGGCCTCCTCGACGTGCTGCATGATCCCGGCGATCCACACCGTCTCGCCGTCGGCGAGCGCGTCGACGTCGACCTCGATCGAGTCCTCGAGGAAGCGGTCGAGGTAGATCGTGCTGCCGGTGTCCGGCGTGGCGCGCAGCAGGTAGTCGCGCAGGCCGTCGACGCTGTAGACGATCTCCATCGCGCGGCCGCCGAGCACGTAGCTCGGCCGCACGAGCAGCGGGAAGCCGACCGACTGCGCGCGCTCGAGCGCCTCGTCGGTCGAACACGCGGTGGCGTACGGCGGCGCCTTGTAGCCGAGCTCGTCGAGCAGCGGGCCGAACCGCCCCCGGTCCTCGGCCAGGTCGATCGCGTCGATGCTCGTGCCCAGGATGTTGATGCCGGCCTCGTGCAATCCCGCTGCGAGCTTCAGCGGGCGTCTGCCCTCCGAACTGGACGACCACGCCCTGGGGCTTCTCGATCGCGCACACGCCGAGCACGTCCTCGAGCGTCAGCGGCTCGAAGTACAGCCGGTCGGAGGTGTCGTAGTCGGTCGAGACCGTCTCCGGGTTGCAGTTGATCATGACCGCGTCGCGGCCGCTCTCGCGCACCGTCTCGGCGGCATGCACGCAGCAGTAGTCGAACTCGATCCCCTGGCCGATCCGGTTCGGGCCGGACCCGAGGATGGCCACGCTGGGACGGCCGTTCCGGCTGACCTCGTGATTGGGGCCGGCCTTGCCCGGGCGCTCCCAGCCCGAGTAGTAGTAGGGCGTCTCGGCGGCGAACTCGGCGGCGCACGTGTCGACCGACTTGAACGTCCGCTCCCCGGCGAACGGCGCCTGCGGATCCTGCGCCAGGTCACTCAGCTCGCGCAGGAACCACGGGTCGATCGACGTCCGGCGGTGGAGCTCATCGATGTCGACCCCGCGCCTGAGCGCCTCGAGCAGGTGGTCGAAGCGCTCCGAGCCGGCCACCCCGACCGCGGCCAGCAGTGCGGCAGTCGTCCAGCTCGCCCGAGCCGGGCTTGGTGTCGAGCTCGCGGGAGCGGAGCGCCTTGGCGAACGCCTGCTGGAACGTCCGGCCGATCGCCATCGCCTCTCCCACCGACTTCATGTGGGTGGTCAGCCCGGCCTCCGCCCCGGGGAACTTCTCGAAGGCGAACCGCGGCCACTTGACCACGCAGTAGTCGATCGCGGGCTCGAAGCTCGCCGGCGTGGCCCGCGTGATGTCGTTGGGGATCTCCTGGAGCGTGTAGCCGACGGCCAGGCGCGCGGCGATCTTGGCGATCGGGAAGCCCGTGGCCTTGCTGGCCAGCGCGCTCGAGCGCGACACGCGCGGGTTCATCTCGATCACGACGATCTCGTCCGTGCGGCGATTGACCGCGAACTGGACGTTGGAGCCTCCGGTCTCCACGCCGACGGCGCGGATCACGGTGATCGCCTGGTCGCGCAGCGCCTGGTACTGCTTGTCGGTCAGCGTCTGCTGGGGAGCCACGCACACGCTGTCACCGGTGTGGACGCCCATCGGGTCGAGGTTCTCGATCGAGCAGATGATCACCACGTTGTCCGCCCGGTCGCGCATCACCTCGAGCTCGAACTCGCCCCAGCCGAGCACCGACTCCTCGAGCAGCACCTGGCTGATCGGGGAGGCGCTCAGGCCGCCACCTACGATCCGCTCGAGGTCGGCCTCGGTGCGGACGATGCCGCCGCCCGTCCCGCCCAGCGTGAACGCGGGACGCACGATGAAGGGCAGGCCGAGGTCGTCGATGGCCGCCCGGGCTTCGGCCAGCGTGTGGACGACCAGGCTCCGCGGCACCCTGAGGCCCGCCTCGGTCATCGTGTGGCGGAACCGGTCGCGGTCCTCGGCCCGGTCGATCGCCTCGTAGTCGGCGCCGATCAGCTCGACGCCGTGGCGCTCGAGCGTCCCGTCCTCGTGCAGCGCCTTGGCCAGGTTGAGCGCGGTCTGGCCGCCGAGCGTGGGCAGGAGCGCGTCGGGCTTCTCGCGCTCGATCACCTGCGCCACCGGGCCGGGAAGGAGCGGCTCGATGTAGGTGGCGGTGGCGACCTCGGGGTCGGTCATGATCGTGGCCGGGTTGGAGTTGACGAGCACGACCTCGTAGCCCTCCTGCATCAGGACCCGGCACGCCTGGGTGCCCGAGTAGTCGAACTCGGCCGCCTGGCCGATCACGATCGGCCCGGAGCCGATCAGCAGGATCTTCTTGATGTCCTCGCGGCGCGGCATCAGTCACGCACCGCCGGCGCCGCGGCGGCGGCGATCTCGTCGACGAAGCGGTCGAACAGGTGGAGCGCGTCGTTGGGTCCGGGGCCCGCCTCGGGGTGGTACTGGACGGTGGCGCCCTGAACGTCTCGGAGGACGAGGCCTTCGACCGTGCGGTCGTACAGGTTGATGTGCGAGAGCTCGGCGGCGCCGAAGTCGGTCTCCCAGCGGACGGGCTCGTCGCGGTCGATCGTCCTCGCGCCGCTCGGGCCGAGGACGGCGAATCCGTGGTTCTGGCTGGTGATCTCGGTCCGGCCGGTCGTCAGGTCCTTGACCGGGTGGTTGGCCCCGTGGTGGCCGAAGGGCAGCTTGTACGTCTCGAGGCCGACGGCGCGGCACAGGAGCTGGTGGCCCAGGCAGATCCCGTACACGGGACGCTTGCCGACGAGCTCGCGCACGGTCTCGACGATGTAGTCGAGCGCGGCCGGATCGCCCGGCCCGTTGGCCAGGAAGATCGCGTCGGGACCGCTCTCGAGCAGATCCTGCGGACTCGCCGTGCACGGGTGAAGCTCGAGGCTCGCGCCCCGCGCCGCCAGGTTGCGCACGATCGAGCGCTTGACGCCGGTGTCGATCACCGCGATCCGCGGACCGCTCCCCTCGATCAGCATCATCTCGGCCGGCGTGACCTCGCGGGCCAGGTCGCGTCCGGTCATGTGCGGCTCGGCCGCGATCAGCTCCTGCGCGTCGTTCTCCGACATCCCGCCGGGGAACACCCCGCCGCGCATCGCGCCGGCGTCGCGGATGTGGCGCACGAGCGCGCGGGTGTCGAGGTCGGTGATGGCGGGGATCCCGTGCTCGGTCAGCCAGTCGAGCCAGGCGTGCTGCGCCCCGGGCGCGTCGTCGCGGTTGACCGCGGCCCGCATGATCGCCGCGCCGGCGTGGATCGCGTCCGACTCCATCGCCGCCTCCGACACGCCGTAGTTGCCGATCTGGGGATAGGTGAAGGTGATGAGCTGGCCGGCGTAGCTCGGATCGGTCATCGCCTCCTGGTAGCCGGACATGGAGGTGGTGAAGACGATCTCGCCCACGGCAGGCGCGTCCGCTGCGCAGGCGAGTCCGTCGAAGCGCGTGCCGTCCTCGAGCAGCACGTAGGCGGGCCGGGGGCTCACGTGAGCGCGCGGGCCTCGGCCAGCATCGGCGCCCGGAACGCGACCGCGCCCGCGGCGACCGTGAGCAGGACGCGCCCGTACAGCGTCCGGCCGTGGAAGCAGCAGTTCTCCGAGCGGCTGGCGTAGCCGCCGGCGCCGACCTCGAAGCTCTGCTCGAGGTCGACCAGGGTGACGTTGGCCGGCTCGCCCGGGGCGATGCGCGGCGTCGGCAGGTCGTACAGCG
Organism: uncultured Solirubrobacterales bacterium; assembly: GCA_963710305.1. Taxonomy (GTDB): domain Bacteria; phylum Actinomycetota; class Thermoleophilia; order Solirubrobacterales; family Solirubrobacteraceae; genus Palsa-465. The sequence goes on from CAVPZV010000004.1 coordinate 51,116, forward strand.
CCGCGCCCGCGGTCATCCGCTCGATCAGCGTCTCGAGCTCGAGCTCGCCGGTCACCACGAGCTCGGTGAAGATCGCCGCGAACGCGGTCTCGAGGCCGGTGGTGCCCATCGGCGCCTGCTCGAACGGGACCTCCTTCTCGTGGCGCGCGTGCGGCGCGTGGTCGGTGGCGACGCAGTCGATCACGCCGGACTTCAGGGCTTCGACGAGCGCGCGGCGATCGACGTCGCTGCGCAGCGGCGGGTTCATCTTGAAGCGGCTGTCGAGCGTGCGCACGACGTCGTCGGTGAGGGTCAGGTGGTGCGGCGTGACCTCGCCCGTGACTCGGGCGCCGGCCTCCTTGGCGTGCGCGAGCGCCTGCACCGATTCGGTTGCCGACAGGTGCTGGAAGTGGACGCGCGCGTTCTCGTAGAGCGCGACCGCGCCGTCGCGGGCGATGAACGTGGACTCCGACAGCGACGGGATCCCGGCCAGCCCGAGGCGCGCCGAGACCGCACCCTCGTGCATGACGCCGTCACGGGACAATTCTGGGTCCTCCTCGTGCAGCGCGATGACCCCGCCGGCGAGGCGCTGGTACTGGAGCGCCTTGCGGAGCATCCCGGCCGAGACCACCGGCTTGCCGTCGTCGGTGAAGCCGAGCGCGCCGGCCTCGCGGAGCTCGGCCATCTCGGTGAGCTCGCTCCCCCGCAACTCACGGGTGATGGCGGCCAGGAAGCCGACGGGCACCTTCGCCTCACGGGATGCGACCTCGGTCAGCGAGCGCAGGATGGCCGCGTCGTCCACGACCGGCGCGGTGTTCGGCATCGCGATCACGGCGCAGAAGCCGCCGGCCGCGGCCGCCGCCGTGCCCGTGGCGATGTCCTCCTTGTACTCCTGCCCCGGCGTACGGAAGTGCACGTGGGGATCGACGAAGCCCGGGAAGGCGTGCCTGCCGGCCGCGTGCACCACGTCGCCGCTGGGCGGAGCGGGCAGTGCGCCCGGCGCGCCGAGCTCGGCGACAGCGCCGTCGCGGATGAGGATGTCGTGCGGCTCGTCCAGGCCGGCGCGGGGATCGACCACGTAGGCGTCCCGGATCAGGAGCTCCGCCGGCTGGCCGGGTCTGCACGTGGAGCGCCATCACGCCACCGCCGCCAGTTGGGGCGCCCCGACGAGCAGCTCGTAGAGCACGGCCATCCGCACCGCGACGCCGGCCTTGACCTGAGCTCCGATCAGCGCCTGCGGCGAGTCGATCGCCTCGCCCGAGATCTCCACGCCCCGGTTGACCGGGCCGGGGTGCATCAGCAGCTGCCCCGGTCTCAGCCGCGCCGTCGTGATCTGGTATCGGCTGGCGTACTCGCGCAGCGAGGGCACGAACGCGTCGCGCATGCGCTCGTGCTGCATGCGCAGGACGTAGACGACGTCGGCGTCGTGGAGGCGCTCGAGCGTGGTGGCGGCCTTGCATCCGAGGGCTTCGATGTCGCCGGGGGATCAGCGTCGGCGGCCCGCACACCGTCACCTCGGCCCCCATCTGCGTGAAGGCGAGGATGTTCGAGCGCGCCACCCGAGAGTGCAGGACGTCGCCGACGATCCACACGTTGGCGCCGTCGAGTGAGCCGAGCCTGCGCCGCAGCGTGAACGCGTCGAGCAGGGCCTGGGTCGGGTGCTCGTGCTTGCCGTCGCCGGCGTTGATCACCGCCGCGTCGATCCAGCCGGCGACGAGCTGCGCGGCGCCGACGTGCGGGGAGCGGATCACGAGCGCGGCCGGGTCGTAGGCCGAGAGCGTCTGGACGGTGTCCTTGAGCGACTCGCCCTTGTCGACGCTCGATCCGGCTGAGCGGATGCTGACCACGTCGGCCGAGAGGCGCTTGGCCGCGAGCTCGAAGGAGCTGCTGGTCCGGGTGCTCGCCTCGTAGAACAGGTTGACCACGGTGCGGCCCCTGAGCGCGGGGACCTTCTTGATCTCGCGCCCGGCGACCTCGGCGAAGGACTCGGCGCGATCGAGGATCCGCTCGATGCCGCCGCGGTCGAGGTCGCCGATCGAGATCAGGTGGCGGGGCAGCCGGTTCATGCCGCTGCCCTCCTCGGCTCGGTGGCGGGTCCGATCGTGACCGCGTCCTCGCCGTCGACCTCCTCGACGCACACGTTGACCCGCTGGTCCTGGGAGGTGGGGAGGTTCTTGCCCACGTAGTCGGGGCGGATCGGCAGCTCGCGGTGGCCACGGTCGACGAGCGCGGCGAGCTGCACCCGGGCCGGACGCCCGTAGTCGAAGATCTCGTCGATCGCCGCGCGCACCGTGCGCCCGGTGTAGAGCACGTCGTCGACGATCACGATCGTCCGCCGGTCGATGGGGAACTCGAGCTGGGTGGCGTGGACGACGGGCGCGCTCGGCCGGATCGAGAGGTCGTCGCGGTAGAAGGAGATGTCGACGGAGCCGAGCGGGACCTGGGTGGCCAGCAGCTCGCTCGTCAGGACGTGGAGCCGCTGGGCGAGGATCGCGCCACGGCGGTGGATGCCCACGAGCGCGATCGGGCCGTCCGGGTTCTTCTCGACGATCTCATGGGCGATCCGCACGAGCGTGCGGCGCATGTCATCCCGGTCGAGAACGACCGTGGCGGGCGGCATCAACGCGCTCCTTCCTAGCCTCGCTGGACTGGGTTAAAGGAACCGACTGGAGTGAGGGTAACAGCGCCGGCGGATGCGCCGTCACTCCGCGACTGAAGCCATCTTTACTCGCTGAGCGATCAAAGATGGCTTCACCTGGCGTCGGGGCGGCGCTCGTAGAGCACGTGCGGCAGGCCCGCGTACTCGATCTCCCGCTGATAGGCGAAGCCGGTCTTCTCCATCACCCGGCGCGAGGCCAGGTTGTCGGGCAGCGTCAGCGCCACGATCCACGGCAGCTCGAGCTCCTCGAAGCCCACCTCGATCGCCGCCTGCGCCATCTCCGTGGCGAGCCCCTCGCCCCATCGCGCCGGCACGATCGCCCACGCCGCCTCCACCTCGTTCAGGCCGGCGGCGTACGTGTACTGGAGCCCGCCCCTCCCCACGAGCTCGCCGGTCTCGCGATCGCGCAGCAGCCACAGGCCGAAGCCGTAGCGCTCCCAGTGGTCGATCTTGGCCGACGACCCCGGCGGCCACCTGGTCGGCGGTGGGCGGCTCGTCGCGCGGCCAGAGGGTGCGCAGGATGCGCGGGTCGAGGATGAACGGCGTCAGCTCGGACGCGTGCTCGGGGCGCAGCCGCTCGCAGACCAGCCGCGCCGTCTCGACGCGGTCGAGCGAGGTGCGCCTCACTCGGCCGCTGCCTCCGAGGCCACCTGGTCGTGCCAGCGGACGAGCTCGGGCTCGCCGCGCTCCGGAAAGGGAACCTCGATCGTGTCGAAGTCGCGCGGAAGCAGCGTGCGCGGGAAGACGGCGCGCGCCTCGTCCCGGAGCTGGGAGACCGCGTAGCGGGTCGAGAAGTGGTTGAGCGCCAGCGCCGTCACCTCCGCCTCGCGCGCGAGCAGGGCGGCCTGCGCGGGCCGTGGAGTGGCCGGTCTCGGCGGCGCGATCGTGCTCCTCCTCGGTGAAGGTCGCCTCGTGGATCAGGAGGTCGGCGCGGTGGGCGGCGATCCGCAGCGTCTCGCACGGCCGGGTGTCGCCGGAGATCACGATCTTGCGGCCCGGCGCGCGCCGGCCCCAGCACCTGCTCGGGCGCGACGCCGTTGACTGTCTCTCCGTGCTGGAGGCGCCCGAACTCCGGCCCCGGGCTGAGACCGAGCTCGATCGCCCGCCGCGGATCGAACACGCCCGGACGCTCGTCCTCGTAGAGGACGTAGCCGAAGGCGGGGCTGCGGTGCGCCACCGGCACGGGAGCGATGCTGTACCCGTCGCGCCGGAGCACCTCGCCCGGCTGCAGCTCGATCAGCTGAAGCTCGAACCGGACCCGGCCGGCGAGGCGCTGCGCCACGGTCAGCAGCTCGCGCAGGCCGGGCGGGCCATGGACGGCCAGCGGCCGCTCGCGCGCGCGCAGGTCGAATGTCTTGAGCATGCCGGGAAGACCCAGCCAGTGGTCGGCGTGGAAGTGGGTCAGGAACACCTCGGTCAGCTCGGTCAGGCCCACCGAGCTGACCAGCTGGCGCTGCGTGCCCTCGCCGCAGTCGAACAGGATCCGGTCGCCGCCCCGGCGGACCAGGATCGCCGGCAGGCCGCGGCGGGCCGTGGGGATCGAGCCGGCGGTGCCGGCGAAGAACACCGAGAGGTCCATCGGGGGTCAGTCTGTCAGCCGCGCTTCGGGTGAAGCCATTTGATCGCGGTGAGCGCGAACGAATGGCTTCAGTCGCGCAGACGGATCAGCTCGAAGCTCACCTCGCCCGCGCGCACGCGCGCGAATCCCATCGTGTGCGCCGGCGAGCGCCGGCGCTCCGTCGGGCTGCCGGGATTGAAGATCTGAAAGCCATCGGCGTCGCGCTCGTGCAGGGGGATGTGCGAATGGCCGAACACGACCGCGGCGGCGTCCGGGAACCGCGCCCTCATCCGGGCCAGGCGCCCCCGCGCCGGGCCGGCATCGTGGATCACGGCGATCCGGGCACCGCCGGCGTCGAACTCGGCGGTGGCGGGCAGCGCGGCGCGCACGGCGGCGGCGTCGACGTTGCCGTGGACCGCCACCACCTCCCCCATCTCCCTGAGCTCCGCCAGGACCGAGAGCTCCATCAGATCGCCGGCGTGGACGATCAGGTCGGCCGCCCGCAGCCGCGCCACGCACTCGTCGGGCAGCCGGCGGTGTCCGCGCGGCATGTGGGTGTCCGAGATGATCGCGATCTCCACGGTAAGCTCTCCCCACGGGATTCCCCCGCCGGAGCGGAACCCGACACAGGCGCCCGTAGCTCAGGGGATAGAGCGTTCGCCTCCGGAGCGAAAGGTCGCACGTTCGAATCGTGCCGGGCGCGTTCGCGGTCTACGACCGGGGTCCACCGTGCCTGCGCCGGCGTAGCGGTGCCAGTTGCGGCTGGCTCGTCAAGCCCATATGCGCGAGAATCCCCCGATGCCTGGCAGGGCCCGCCTGATCGTGGCGATCGCCATCGCGGTGGCGGCAATCACCGCCGGCACCGCCGGCGCCACCGCCCCGGGCCCGCACCGCCTCTCCCCCCGCTGCGGATGCGAGACCGGCGGACCTCCCCCGCCCCCGACTCCGCATCAGGCGATCTCGGTCTGCCGGCCCGTGAAGCTGCGCCACAGCCCGGGATGGCTCGAGGTCAGCTATGGCTACTACACCACGACGTGCCCGGCGGCGCGGCTCGTGGTGGCGACGTTCTGGCCGCACCGCCGCCTCCGCCACGGCCGCGTTGGGAGCTGGACCTGCACGAGGTACCCGAAGTCGCACGCCGTGGAGTGCCACGGGCCGAAGCGGGCGTTCGCCGAGGGCTTCTGGGTCACGCGGATCGTCTAGGCGCCCGGACCGGGCGCCGGACGGACGACGGGCGGCGTAACTTCCTTTCGAGACCATGGCGAGCATCGCGACATCGGCGCCGGACGGCCACTCGCCGGCCAAGACGCGGGCGGCGACCGTCTCGGTCGTGTCCAACACGTGCCTGATCGCGATCAAGGTGGCGGCCGGAGTGCTCACCGGCTCCGTCGGAATCCTGAGCGATGCCGTGCACTCGCTGATGGACCTGATCGCGTCGACGATCGCGTTCGCGTCGGTGCGCAAGGCGGACGAGCCGGCGGACGCCTCCCACCGCTACGGACACCAGAAGCTCGAGGACCTGGCGGCCGGCGCGCAGGCGCTGCTCCTGCTGGCCGGCGCCGCGTTCATCGCGATCGAGGCGATCCGGCGGCTGATCGACGGAGGCCACGTCGACTCGGTCGGAATCGGGATCGGAGTGGCCGCCGCCGCGTCGGTCATCAACCTGGTCGTCTCGAGCTACCTGCGCCGCATCGGCCGCGCGACGGAGTCTGCGGCGCTGCAAGCGAACGGCGCGGACCTCCGCACGGATGCCTATGTGTCGTTCGGAGTGCTGGTGGCGCTGGTCCTGGTCCAGCTGACCGGAGCCAAGTGGCTCGACCCGGCGGTGGGCCTGCTCGTGGCGGCGACGATCAGCGTCACGGGCGTCCGGATCCTGCTGGACGCGGGACGCCGGCTGGCCGACGAGACGCTGCCGAGCGAGGAGCTCGATCAGCTACGGGACGTGGTCGAGTCGTTCCTGGGCGACGAGGTGGTGGGATTCCATGACCTGCGAGCGCGCCACGTGGGGAGCCATCACGAGGTCGACCTCCACGTCCAGTTCGTGGCGGGCACGAGCCTCGAGCGCGCGCACGAGATCTCGCACCGGCTCCAGGACGCGATCGTCGATCGGCTCCCGGGCACCACCGTGCTCGTCCACCTCGAGCCCGAGCAGCGCGTCCGGCCCGATCGCTTCGGCGACGCCGACTCGGTCTCGAGCATGCGCCGGCACGGCTGAACCGGACGAACGACCCCGATGGCGCGCCCGCCGCGAACAGGGGCCCACGGCCGGCGCCCCCGGAGCGCCGGCCGCAGCTCTGTCGCCACCGAGCGATCAGCACAGATCAAGACCCCGAAGCGGCACCGATTCTTCCCGCTACCGCCGGGTAGAGCGTGTTCTAGGCACATCCCAGCGACGGAGAGACGATGAGCGAGAAGACCGACGACAAGGCCGATCAGGAGCCGGCGCCGATCAAGGATTCGGATGCCAACCGGGTGACCTCGGAGGAGACGGAGCGGGCCTCGAAGGGCCGCGAGCAGGATTCCGCGGAGGACTCGGATCAGAGCCCGGAGTAGTGCCGGACGACATCGGCGTGGTCGGCGCCGGCATCGCCGGCCTCGCCACCGCGTACGCGCTCAGCCGGCGCGGCCCGTCAGTACGCGTGTACGAGCGCGGCGTGCCGGGCAACGGCCAGTCGGGGGGCGAGTCGCGGATCTTCCGCCACGCGCACGAGGACCCGCGCCTGGTGGCGTTCGCGTGCCAGGCCCGCGCCCTGTGGCGCGAGTGGGAGGAGCAGCTTCGACCGCGAGCTGCTCTCCCGCGACGGGGTGGTCTCGATCGGACCCGACGGCGCACGCGCGCCTCGAGCTCCTCACGCGGGCGGGCGGCGATCGACGCACGAGCGGTGAACGCGGCCGAGCTGGCGCGGTGCCTACCGCTGCTGGCGCCGTGGGACGGCCCGGCGGTGCTCGACGCCGACGGCGGGGCGATCCGCACCCGGGCCACGATCGACGCGCTCACCGAGGCGCTTCGGGACCAGCTCGCGTTCGATGAGGTGCTCTCGGTGCGCCCGACGCGCGACGACGCGTCGAGGTGCGGGCCGGCGGCGGGACATCCGAGCATGAGCGGGTGGTGGTGTGCGCGGGCCGCGGGACGCCGGCGCCTGGCGCGCGAGCGCCGGGCTCGAGCTCCCGGTGACCCAGTCGGCCCAGGTGACGTCTGTCCTACCGCGTGCGCGGCGAGCCGCCGGCGCGGCTGGCATGCCTGCTCGACGGCGGGACATTCAGCGCGCGAATCGGCCTACGCCGACCCGCTCCCCGGCAACGGCGCGTACGCCGTCGGGCTCGGACACACGCGCCGGTGGCGCCGGACGGAAGCGTGCTCGACCCGGCGGCTCTCGCCGGCGCCGCCGAGCGCAACCGGGAGTACGTCGCGCGGGCCCTGCCCGGGCTCGAGCCGCAACCCGTTCGAGGCGCGCCACTGCTGGATCACCACGCTGCCCTGGAGCGCGGATGGCTTCGCCGTGTGGGAAGCCGGCGGCGCGCTGTTCCTGGCCGGCGACCGGATGTTCAAGCACGCCCCGCTGATCGGCGAGATGCTCGCCGACGCGGTCCTGGACGGCCGGCTCCACCCCGACCTGCAGGCCCGAGGCTCAGCCGGGGCTCGGAAGCGCCGCAGCCCGCGTTGTAGGGCGCGGCAGTCTCAGAGCTCGGCGATCAGCTCCGCGAGATGCCGGAGGAGTCGCTCGCTCGGCTCGCGTTCGTCGGGCTCGAGGCGCTCGTACAGCGTGCGGCGCCGGTGGGCCAGCTCCTGCTGCCTGCGCGCCATGAGCTCGCGCCCGCTCGGCGTCAGCGAGATCAGGACCGTGCGCCGGTCGTCGTGGGTGCGCTCGCGCCGCACGGCTCCGGCTCGCTCGAGCGAGTCGATCATCCGGGTCGCCGTGGGCGCGGCGACGCCGGCGTACTGAGCGAGCCGCGAGACGGGCAGCGTCGCGTCGCTGAGCAGCGGGAACAGCATGTAGTACTGCGCGAGGGTGAGCTCCTCTCCGGATTGCTGCCCGCGCGCCTGCGCCCGGCGGATGGCGAGGACGAACTCCTCCCAGGCGGCGGCGAAGCCTGCTGCGGGGTCGGGATCAGCCGCCGTGCTCACGCGCGGAACCTATCGGGTTCGCGCGGCGGACAAAGTCCTGTCCAAGTGATCTTTAGCCTGAACAATAAGTGTCTATACTACGTAGTGCACGCAGATCCGCCCTCCCAGCGAAGAGAGCGGAAGGAAACTGATCATTGGAGGCAGTCATGAGAATTCGCTTCGCCTACAACATCCTGCTCACCATCATCGCCGGATTTCTCGTCGTCGCGACGCAGGCCTTTCTCCCGGTCACGGTGGCTTGGCTCAGCTTCGCCATCGGGGTCGCCGCGGTCGTGCTCGGCGCCGGCAGCCTCGCGCTACGCACCGGCCTGATCCAGCGGATCCTGGGTGGCGTGGCATCGCTGATCGGCACCTGGACGATCGTCGCGAGCCTCGTGTTCGCCGCCACCACGGTGGTTTGGCTCGGCTTCGCCTCGGCAATCGCCCTGGTCGTGCTCGGCCTCACCGGCCTGGTCGCGCATGAGCTGAAGACCGAGCGAGTCGTTCACTCGCTGGCCGTCGAGCGGGCGCCGCTGGGCGCGGAGCGCGGTCGGCAGCCGATCGCCGCGTAGGCGGCCGCGCGGACCGGCCAAAGGCTCGCAAGGCCGGCGCTCCGAGGCGCCGGCCTTTCCGCGTCCGGCTCCGGGTGACGCACAGGACCTTGCCGGCTCCCTTTACCCCGGCACGCTCACCCGAATTAACTATAAGGGTTTGCCTTCGCGCCGCCTGGGGCAACACCGAGGGCACAGACGGAGCGGGAGGTTCCAGATGTCTACCACGAGCGCGCGCGCCAGCGGCGCGGAACCCACAGGCACGGCTTCTCCCAGGGTGGAGCTGACCACGGGCACACTGGTGGCCGCCGCGGTCGCGGTGTGCGTCGGCCAGGTGGCGCTGGCGATACCGGCGGTGCTCAACGGGTTGTTCCAGCAGGACCTCGGAACGACCGCGTCGCAGCTGACCTGGATCTCCGACGCCTTCCTGGTGCCGGTGACGCTGCTCGAGCTCACCTTCGGGGTCCTCGGCGACCTGTTCGGGCGAAAGCGGCTGCTGGTCGGTGGCGCACTCGTGCTCGCCGCCGGCGAGCTGATCTCGGTGCTGACACCCGGCGCGTCCACCTCGACGAGCAGCCGCGTGCTCGTGCTGTGGATCGGCCAGGCGCTCGCGGGCATCGGCGCGGCGGCGCTGTTCCCCACCTCCCTGGCGATGGTGGCGGCGGGCACGCACAACGCGCGCCAGCGCGGCAAGGTGATCTCGATCTGGGCCGCGGCGCTGTCCACCGGCGGGTTCGTGTCTCCGGTGCTCGGCGGTGCCCTGGCCAAGGTCAAATGGGGCTCGGATCCGAACGCGAGCTGGCGCTGGGCGTTCCTCGCGGTGATGGCGCTGGCGCTCCTGAGCGCGGCGATCTCCGCCCTGCGCGCGCAGAACTCGGCCTCGCCAGAGGGCCGCTCGCTCGACTGGCCGGGCCAGATCACGATCGCGGTCGGGCTGTTCGCGCTGCTGTTCGCGGTGATCCAGGCCGCCACGGCCGGATGGGGGAGCACCCAGGTCGTCGTCGGGTTCATCGTCGCCGTGGTGTTCGTCGGCCTGTTCCTGGTCCTGGAGCGCCGCGCCCGAGCGCCGTTGCTGCGGCTGGACCTGTTCGCCAACCCCGCGTTCGCGATCACCGCGTTCGTCACCGTCGTCGGGATGTTCAGCTTCCTCGGCACGGCCTACTCCTCGAGCATCCGGCTCTCCTCGATCCAGGGCTTCAGCCCGCTGAGGACATCGATCGCGTTCGTGCTGATCCAGGGGTTCGCGCTGGTTCTGCTTCCCCTCACGAGCCGGATGCTTCACACCGTCAATCCACGGTGGATGCTGGGCAGTGGCTTCGTCCTGATCGCCGCCGGCGACTTCTGGGCCTCGACGCTGTCGGTCTCCCACCTCTCGGTCGTTCCGATCATCGCCCCGCTCGCGCTCGTCGGGATCGGCTTCGCGCTCGCGATCTCCTCCATCACCGCGGTGGCGGTCAATGTGGTGCGGATCAAGCTCGCCGGCATGGCGAGCGCCACGACCAGCCTGCTGCGGGACTTCGGCTTCACGCTCGGCCCGGCCATCATCGGCGCGATCGCGCTCAGCCGCGCGGCCTCGACGATCCACGCCAAGCTCGTCTCCAGCCCGCCCCTTCAGCATGCTCTGAACACGTTCTACGGCGCGGCGGCACACGCGCCGGCGGCGGCCCGCCCGAAGCTGCAAACGGCGATCGCGGCCGTGAAGTCCGGCCCGCTCGGCGCCAACGGCGTGCCCGCCACGGCCCCCGGTCCCGGCGGCCATCCGATCCCGCTGAACCCGCTCAAGGAGACGGCTTTCCACGCCCTCGGGAGCGCCTACTCGTTCGGCTATGTGGTGTGCGGTTGCGCGGCGGCGCTCTCGGCGATACTGGTGCTGCTCGTGCTGCGAGTCGATCCACACCACGACGCCGACGAGCTTGCGCTGGCCGAGCGCGAGCAGTACGCCACGAGTGCCTGACGGCTCCGACGAAGCGGAATTCCAGCGACGGCTGGCCGAGGTCACGGTCGGCGCACCCGAGCGGCTGTCTCGGAGCGCGACTGGACCTACATGCAGCAATACGCCGACGCCAAGAGCGAGGTGGTGGCGGCGATCACGGCCCGCGCGAGGTGAGGTTTCGCGCGTGCCGGCGCGGGCAAACCGGCCCATGCACTTCGGACAGAAAGTCGCCCGCGGGCTCGCCGCCGGCGTGCTCGGCACCGCCGCCATGACCGCGTGGCAGGAGCTGGCAGCACGACTCCAATCCTCCGGGGAGGGCAGCGAGGACCAGCCGTCCGATCCCTGGGAGAGCGCTCCCGTCCCCGCCCAGGTCGCCAAGCGGATCGCCGAAGGGCTGTTCGGGCTCGAGGTGCCGGCCGAGCGCATCCCGCTTCTCACCAACGTGATGCACTGGAGCTACGGGACCGGGTGGGGCGTGGTCGTACGGAATGGTGTCGGGCTCGCCGCGCCGGCGGGGCGCCGTGTGCCGCGGCGCCCTGTTCGGAACCTTCGTCTGGGCCATGTCCTACGCGCAGCTCGTGCCGATGGGCCTCTACTCCCCGCCGTGGACCTACCCGCCGCAGGAGCTCGCGCTCGATCTGTCCTACCACCTGGTCTACGGGATCGGGGCCGGGCTCGGAGCAGAGCTGCTCAGCTCAATGTGACACCAGCACATTGACGTTCCAAATTCCGTATGATCGGCGCCGTGAGGAGGCGTGCTGCCGTTGCGATCCTGGTCGCGCTGCTTGCCGCGGCCCCGGCGGCGCTCGCTGCCGGTCTCGCTCTACTCGGGCTCCGGCCCCCGCCCGGGCCCCGCGCTTCTGTACGCCAAGCCGACGGTGGCGCCGCAGCTCAGCAACGCCGGCGTGTGGCGCGCGCAGCCGATCCTGGTCTCAGGGGCGACCGCGTACCGGCGAGGGGAATTCCTCTACCAGGACTATCTGTACGACGATCACGGCGCCCGGGAGCTGCCTGATCCCAACGATTCGAAGGCGGCCAACCAGGCCGACCTGTTCTCGAAGTCGAACGGCACCTACACGTACCCGACCGGTCCGGGCTACGACAACGATGCCGCAGACCTGGTCGAGTTCCGGGTCAAGCCGCTGCGCAAGCAAACGGCCTTCCGGGTCACCCTGAACACGCTGGTCAACCCGAAGCTGGTCGCGTTCTCGATCGCGATCGGCGGTCGGCCCGGGCACGAGTTCGCGTTCCCCGACGGCGCGAACGTGAAGGCGCCCGCCAATCTGTTCCTGACCGTCCATCCGGGCCAGCGCGGGATGGTCGGCGACCTCGTCCACGCCGCCAACGGGCGCCGGGTCAAGGGTCCGGCCGTAAGCGTCCACGTGGATCTTCGCCGGAGCCAGATCGTCGTCGACGTCCCGCACAAGGACTGGAACCCGCGCCGCGCCACGGTTCGCCTGGCCATGGGCGTCGGCCTGTGGGACGGCAGCGCCGGCCGCTACCTGCTGCCGCAGGCGAGCGCGGACGCCACCCATCCCGGCGGCGCGGGTACGGCCGTCGCACCCCGGCCGCGTTCTTCAACGTCGCCTTCCGGACTCACGAGCCGTTTCCCGCCGTCGGATCGAACACCGCGTTCCTCCTCGACCCGGCGTGGTGGCGCGACTCACAGCAGGGCACCGCCCTGGCCGCCGGCGACATCTCGCCGTTCTTCGCCAACGTCAACTTCGCCAAGCTGGCGCGCCGGAAGACCGACAACTCGAAGATCCCCCAGGTCGGGCCCGATCGACCGGATCCTTTCGAGCCGCTTCCAGACCGGCCCGGGCGCTCAGTTCTCCAATCAGTGCGGACTGAACGGGGCTACCACGCCCGCCTCGTGCGTGCCCGAGTACCGCGGCCGCCTCCAGCCCTACGCGATCTACATCCCCCCGGGCCACCGGCCCAAGGCCGGCTACGGGATGACGCTGCTGCTCCACTCGCTGTCGGCCAACTACAACCAGTACACCGCCAGCCGCAACCAGTCGCAGTTCGGGCGCCGCCCGGTCAGCTCGATCGTGATCACGCCCGAAGCGCGCGGTCCGGATCAGTTCTATGAGGGGCTCGGCGAGGCGGACGTGTTCGAGGTGTGGGCCGACGTGGCGCGGCGCTACAAGCTCAACCCGGCCTACACCGAGATCACGGGCTACTCGATGGGCGGCATCGGCACGTTCAAGCTGGCCGAGCAGTTCCCCGACCTGTTCGCGCGGGCCCAGCCCACGGTGGGCGACGAGTCCAACAACGACGCCGTGGCGTCGCTGCGCAACATCCCCGTGCTGATGTGGAACAACGCGGGCGATGAGCTGGTCAGCCCGGCCGAGTTCGAGCAGACCGCGAACAAGCTCGACTCGCTCGGCTACCGCTACGAGCTCGACGTGTTCCAGCCGTGCGAGTCCAGCCCGAGCCCCCAGAAGTGCTCACCGGCCTTCCCCAGCCATCTCGAGCTCGCGGTCAACGACCAGTTCGCGCCCGCCGCCGCGTTCCTGGGCACGGCCACCGTGAACCGCAACCCGGCCCACGTGACCTACCTGGAGGACGCCGAGCGCAACCGGCCCGGACTGGAGCTCGTCGCCGATCACGCCTACTGGATCTCCGGCCTCACGTTCAACAGCCAGTCGCACACGAGCTCGAACGGCGACCCGGAGGGCGAGATCGACGCCCTCTCGCACGGATTCGGCGCCGGCGACCCCGCGGCGTCGAGCACGCAGATCGGTCACGGCGCACTCACCGGCGGAAACCTGGGCCCGCTCCAGTACGCGAGCCAGAGCAAGACGTGGGGCGCCGCGCCGAGCGCGGCGCGCAGCGACACGATCGACATCAACGCGGTCAACATCGCCACTGCATCCATCGACGTGAAGCGCGCGCACGTCGACTGCAACGTAACGCTCAACGTCACCACCGCCACCCCGCTGACGATCGCTCTCCCCGGCTGTGGCCGCACCTTCCACGCCACTCCCAGCTCGAGCTCGCCGCTCCCGCCGGTCGGGATTCCGCCGCTGCCCCCGCTCCCCTGAGGGGCCGTGCATCGGACCTGCCATCATCAGTGGCATGTTCGAAGACGATGAACGCGATGAGAACCTCGAGGACACGCTGCGCTCGATCGCGCGTGAGCTGAGCGAGTCGATGCGGCGCAAGGCGGCCGAGCTCGACATGGACGAGCTGTCGGAGTCGATCGGCGTCGATGCCGACCGTGCGCGGGAATGGGTCGAGAGCGCGGCCAGCTGGCTGGGCCGGCGATTCGAGGACCTCGGCGAGGACTTCAAGATGCCCAAGGTGCCAAACCCGTGGCGGCAGAGCGCAGACGCTCCGTGGACCAAGCGCGCCCCCGGTTTCGGCGACCCGTGGCGGGAGAGCGACCCCGCTGCCGACCCCCTGCGCGGCGCCGCGCCCCACCCGCTCGACATGCCGACCGAGGAGCAGGCCCTGGCCCTGGCCGCGCTCGAGTCGGGCCGGTGGACGGTCGAGCCCGGCACCGAGACGCTCGCCGCGCATCGCGATGGCCCCGGGCCGAGCGACGCGCTCGGTCTGGTCCGCGAGCTCCGCGCCCGCGATTGGATCGCCGCCGACGGGAAGCTCACCGCCGCGGGACGCCACGCCCTCGAGCGCTGGCTCGAGGGCGCAGCGCGCTCCCGGAGCAGTTAGGGCCTTTGCTGAGCCCTTAGGCCGGCGTGAGCTGGCGCGCCGCCAGGTGCGCCAGCCGGGTGTAGTGCAGCGACGGCCCGCCGAGGAAGGCGGCGTCGAGCTGGGCGCGCTTGAACAGCCAGTGGAGGTTGGCCTCCCAGGTGAACCCGATGCCGCCGTGGAGCTGGATGGCCGCGGCGGTCGTGGCCTTGGCCCCCTGCGAGGTCCAGGCCTTGGCCATCGCGGCGGCCTCCTTGAGGCGCTCGGGCGCGCCCGCGGCGGCCCACGCCGCGTAGTAGACGGCGCCCCGCCCGCCTTCGGTGTCGAGGAGCATCTGCGCCGCCCGGTGCTGTACGGCCTGGAAGCTCCCGACGGGGACGCCGAACTGCTTGCGCTCCTTGACGTACTCGACGGTCAGGTCGAGCGCGCGCTGAGAGATGCCGAGGAGCTCGGCGCTGACGGCGACCAGGGCGCGACCCAGGCCGTCGTAGACGTCGCCCTCGAGCGGCTCGCCGCCCGCGGCTGACACGCGCCCGTACCGGCGCGTGGGGTCGATCGAGGTGACCGTCTCCGCTCCCCCCTCCTCCACCGAGGCGCGGCCCGCCATCGGATCGGCGAGCACGATCACTTCCGCTCCGGCGCCGTCCGGGACGAGCTCGGCCACGCCGTCGCTCACCACCGCGAGCGCGCCGCGGCGCTCGCCGCTGGCCAGGCCCGGCAGCCACCGCTCACGCTGCTCGTCGCTTCCCGCGGACTGGATCACGAGCGCCGGCGAGCACCGAGCCGAGGTGGGGCGTCACCGCCACCGCGTACCCGAGCTCCTCGAGCAGCACCGCGAGCTCCACCAGCCCGAGCCCCTGTCCGCCGTAGGCCTCATCGACCGCGGTCCCCGGCCAGCCGAGCTCGCACACCTCCCGCCACAGGCCGTCGTCGTACCCGTCCGCCTCGGCCGCCGCCCGTACGCGCTCGAACGAGGAGCGCGTACTCAACATCTCGCGCGCGGTGCGCTGGATGTCCCGTTGATCGTCGTTGAAGTCGAAATGCATGGCTGGCTCTCCTTCAGCGTCCGGCGCGGGGCAGGCCGAGGACGCGCTCGGCGATGATGTTCCGGAGGATCTCGCTGGTTCCGCCTTCGATCGTGTTGCCGCGCGAGCGCAGCAGCTCGTAGCTCCACCGCGTGCCGGCGGTCAGCGCCTCGGGACCGACGATCTCCGGCGCGAGCCCGGTCACCATCTGGTTGGTCTCCGACCACAGCAGCTTGACCAGCGAGCCCTCGGGCCCAGGCTGCCCGTACTTCTCGGTCGCGGTGAGCCCGCGGTAGGCCAGGAAGCGCAGTATCTCGGTCCGCGCGTGCATCTGGCCGAGCTGCTCGGCCAGGCCCGACCCCTCGAGTCCGCCATCCTGGGCCGCCCTCTCGATCAGCTCATCCAGCGTCTGGCGCAGACGCACCTGGAGGTTGAAGCCGAGGCCGGCGCGCTCGTTCATCAGCGTCGTCAGCGCGACCTTCCAGCCGTTGCCCTCGCCGCCGATCACGTTCGCCTCCGGGATCCGCGCCTCCTCGAGGAACAGCTCGTTGAACTCGGGGTCGCCGGTGATCTGCACGAGCGGGCGCACCTGGACCGCGTCCTGCTCCATGTCGAGCATGAAGTAGGTGAGGCCCTTGTGCTTGGGCGCATCGGAATCGGTGCGGGCGACGAGCATGCACCACTTGGCGTACTGCGCCGCCGAGGTCCATACCTTCTGACCGGTCACCAGCCACTCGTCGCCCTGCTTGACCGCGCGGGTCTTGAGCGCCGCGAGGTCCGAGCCCGCCTCGGGCTCGCTGAAGCCCTGGCACCAGATCTCCTCGCCGGACAGGATCGGCGGCAGGAAGCGCTCCTTCTGCTCCGGCGTCCCCCACACCATCAGCGTCGGGCCGCCGAGCAGCAGCCCGAGCGTGTTGGCCGGCAGCGGTGCGCGGGCCTTGCCCAGCTCCTCGAAGAAGATCGCGCTCTGGGTGAGCGTCGCGCCCCGCCCGCCGTACTCGACCGGCCAGTGCACACCGGCCCAGCCGCCCTCGTGCAGGCGCCGCTGCCAGTCGAGCGCCCACTTGAAGCGGCCCCCCTCCTCGTCGGGTGGCGCGCCCGGCGGGTTCTCGGCCAGCCACGTCCGCAGCTCGTCGCGGAAGGCGGCTTCGTCTTGGTTGAAGGTCAAATCCACGTCAGTCCTCCCGGGAGTGGGCGCCGAGCAGCACGGCCTCGGCGCAATCGCAGAAAACGTCTTCGAGCTCGCCGAGGCGGGAGGGCTCCCCGGCCCGCACGCGCTCGGCACAGAGCTGCTCGGTGCCGGCGCACAGGATCAGCAGCGCGTCCGGGTCGGGCGGAGTCCGCGTGGCCGCGCGGGCCACCGCGGCGTAGCGCTTGGCGAACCGCCGCAGCGCGTCTCCCCGTACTTCGAGCGCGGCCGGCCCCGCGGCCTGGATCTCGATCAGGTAGGTGCGGGCGAAACGCGGCTCGGCCGCCAGCGTGCGCAGGTAGGCGCGCACGCCGGCGCGGAGCTCGGCTCGCCAGTCTCCGGGCTCGCGCACCACCGTCCGCACGGCGTCGAGCAGCACGTCGACGTGGTGACGGTAGCTCTCCAGGAAGCACTGCTCCTTGGAGGCGTAGAGGTCATAGAAGGTGGTGCGGGAGACGCCCGCCTCGCGCACCACGTCCGCCACCGTGGCCGCCGCGTAGCCCTTGTCGGCGACCACGCCCGCCATCGCCGCCAGCAGCCGCGCCCGCTGGCCGCGCTCGGTGTCGCCCGCCCCGAGGCGAGGGGCGAGCGCGGGATGGCGTTCGACCAGCGAGGTCACGGTCGTGTACCTTACAGGTATTCCTGCGTACCTTCGTTCTCCCGCACATGAGCGAGCCCGGCCCTCCCGACTTCTACCTGGTCGACGAGCTGCTCGATCCCGCCGAGCGCGAGCTCCGCGATCGCCTGCGCACCTTCTGCGAGCAGGAGGTCGATCCCGGTCATCAACGGCTACTGGGAACGCGCCGAGTTCCCGTTCGAGCTCGTCCCCAAGATCGCCGCGCTCGACATCGCCGGCGGGACGATCGACGGCTACGGATGC
Source organism: uncultured Solirubrobacterales bacterium (assembly GCA_963710305.1). Taxonomy (GTDB): domain Bacteria; phylum Actinomycetota; class Thermoleophilia; order Solirubrobacterales; family Solirubrobacteraceae; genus Palsa-465. Next base: position 68,649 of record CAVPZV010000004.1, read on the forward strand.
CCGGGATACAGCGACGTCGCCGCTGGGCTGATCAACATGGAGTGGGCGCGGGCCGACGGAAGCATCGGCACGTTCTTCGGGGTCCACTCCAACCTGGCCATGCAGGCGATCTACATGCTCGGCTCCGAGGAGCAGCGCGGCGCTGGCTGCCGGCGATGGCGCGGCTCGAGCAGATCGGCGCCTTCGCCCTGACCGAGCCCGAGCACGGCTCCGACGCGGTGCTGCTCGAGACCAGCGCGCGGCGCGACGGGGACGAGTACGTCCTGAACGGCCACAAGCGCTGGATCGGCAACGGCTCGATCGCCGACGTGGTGCTCGTCTGGGCGCGCGACGAGGACGGCGGCGTGGGCGGGTTCGTGGTCGAGAAGGGGACGCCCGGCTACGAGGCCGAGGTGATGGGCGGCAAGACCTCGCTGCGCGCGGTGTGGCAGGCCGAGATCGAGCTGCGCGACGTGCGCGTCCCGGCCGAGAACCGGCTCGAGCGCTGCCGCGCGTTCGGCGACGTGGCTCGGGTGCTCACCCGCACGCGCTACACGGTGGCGTGGCGCGCGCTCGGGATCGCCGTCGCCGCGTACGAGGGAGCCGCGCGCTACGCGCGCGAACGCGTGCAGTTCGGACGTCCCATCGCCTCCTACCAGCTCGTCCAGGACAAGCTGAGCCGGATGCTGGCCGAGATCACCGCGATGCAGCTGCTGTGCCTGCGCCTCAGCCAGCTCGCGTCGACCGACCGGCTCACGCCCGGGATGGCGTCGCTGGCCAAGATGAACCACGCGGCCAAGGCCAGGCAGGTGGTGGCCGACGCGCGGGACATCCTCGGCGGCAACGGGATCCTGCTCGAGAACCACGTGGCGCGCCACCACGCCGACATGGAGGCGATCTTCACCTTCGAGGGGACCGACAGCATCCAGTCGCTGATCGTGGGTCGCGAGATCACCGGGATCTCCGCGATCGCGCCGAGGGGCGGCGGATGAGCTCGGGCGAGCAGTTCGCGCGGGTCGGCGACATCGAGCTGTGCTACGAGACCTTCGGCTCCGACCAGGACCCGGCGCTGCTGCTCGTGATGGGCCTCGGCGCGCAGATGATCCTGTGGGACGAGCCGTTCTGCGAGCAGCTCGCCGCCCACGGCTTCTGGGTGATCCGCTTCGACAACCGCGACATCGGCCGCTCCACGATCCTGCGCGAGGCACCCGTGCCCAACACCGCTGCAGCTGTTCCTCCGGGACAAGCGCGCCGCCGCGTACTCGCTCGACGACATGGCCGCCGACGCGGTCGGGCTGCTCGACCACCTCGAGCATCTCCGCCGCCCACGTGGTCGGCATCTCGATGGGCGGGATGATCGCCCAGCTGATCGCCCTGAACGCGCCCGCCCGGGTCCTGTCGCTGGTCTCGATCATGTCCACCACGGGCAGCCGCCGGGTCGGGAACGCGCAACCCGCGGCTGTGGCCGCGGCTGCTCCGCCGGCCGCAGTACGAGCGCGCGGCGTACATCGACGACTTCCTGACCGGCTACCAGCAGATCGGGTCGCGGCGCTATCCGCCCGACCCCGACCGCAAGCGCGCGCAGGGTGCACGCTGCTTCGACCGCGGCATCCATCCGGCCGGCTCGGCTCGCCAGCTGGCGGCGATCCTGGCCGCACCCGATCGGACCGATCGGCTCCGGCAGCTGAGCGTGCCGACGACGGTGATCCACGGCGACTCCGACCCGCTCGTGAACGTCTCCGGCGGCCGCGCCACGGCCCGCGCCATTCCGGACGCGCGGCTGGTGGAGATCCCCGGCATGGGCCACGACATGCCCCCGGTCCTGTGGCCGCAGATCATCGACGCGATCGTCGAGAACACCGCCCGCGCCGACGAGCTCTCGCGTGGCGCCTCCGCGCTAGTCAGTCGTCGTCGGAGACGGCTTCCTGCTCGCCGCGCAGCTGCTCGTTCGCCGCGCGCAGAGCCGACAGCGGGTCGCGCACGGCGGTGCCGACGCGCTCGACGATCTCGGCCTGCTGCTCCATCAGCTCCGCTACCTGTCCGAACGACGCGGCCGCGGCCCGGAACGCCTTGGCCTGCGCGCGGTAGGCGATCGTGGCCTGCTCGGCCATCTCGAGCGTCGCGCGGGCCGGCGCGATCGCGCGCGTGACCAGATCGCGCTCGAACTCGAGCTGGCGCTCGAGCACGCGCTGCACCTGCTCGGCCTGCTTCTGCATCGGCTCGAGCAGGTCTCCCGCCTTGCCCGCCGGGCCCGAGACGATCGACGCGGCCACTCCACCGACCTCGCGGACGGCGTCCTGCCAGGCTTTGAGCAGATCGGCGGGGTCGGGCATCGCGGCCTTAGTTCGGCGTTACCCGCCGGCTTCCTCTCAGCCCGCCGGCTCCTCGATCCGGCTCAGCTCGCCCGGCATGACGATACCGCGCGCGACCGCCTCGTTGGCCAGGCGAACCCGGCGGTTCTCGGAGCGATCGGTCAGACCGAACTTGTCGTAGAGCCGGATCAGGTGCTGCTTGACGGCGGCGTCCGAGACCACGAGCTCCTTGGCGATCGCGCGGATCGAAGCGGGCTGGCTGAAGGGCTCGGAGGAGGCGAGCGGATGGCACAGAGCGTGCAGGACGTCGCGTTCGCGCCGGGTCAGGTCTGGGCTCGGGTCGACATCCATCACCTGGGTCCCCTTGCCGGCCCGCATCGGCGCGCTCTGGTCACGGAAGACGAGGCGGGTCTTGCCGATGCGCAGCTCGTCGCCGGGATGGAGCGCCTGTTCGCCGAGCACGCGGCGGCCGTTGATGTAGGTGCCGTTGCGACTGCCGAGGTCCCGCAGCGTCCAGCCGGAGCCGTAGTTCTCGACCACGGCGTGCAGGCGTGAGACCGTGCCGTCGTCGCCCAGGCAGACCCGGTTCGAGTCCTCCGCGCCCACCGTCACGCGGTCGCCGTCGAGCATCACCGGCTCGATTCCGGAAGGACGCCACAGCTCCAGGTACGCCGCCATACTCTCCAAAGGGTAAGGCCGACGTCACCGCGCAGGCGTAAAAGTGTCACCGCGGCGGTCATTGTGATGCCCCGCCGCAGTCGCGACACTCTCTCCATGCAGTCGGAGCAGCTCACAGAACGGCGCACAGCGGCCGAGCGCGACGTCACCGTATTGCTGCGAGCCCCTTTGCGTGCCGTTTACGCGGAGGAGGCCAGTGCGCACGGTGAGCTTCAACAAGGGAAGTGGGGCAAAGACGTCCTGAGTACGAGCGCAGCCACCAGGGGGCTGAAGCTGCGCTCGGTCGACCCGGGGGGGACCGACAGGTAGCTCGGGATAAAGGGGGCGGCGGGAGCGATCGGGACCGGGCGCGACCCCGCCTGCACCCGCCGGCGTGAGGATGGGATAACCCCAACCCGCGCCGGCGGGTAACTGCGGCCTCGCCGGTGCTCGCCGGCGCCCGCCGGCGAGGCCGCTGCGAACGTGGCTACTCTCGGCCGAGTGAGTGGAGAGGCTCAGCCCGCGGCGGCCGTGCATGAGCTGGTCAAGCACTACCCGAAGGCGCCGGTCAACGCGGTGGACGGGATCTCGTTCGCGGTCGCGCCGGGCGAGGTGTTCGGGCTGCTCGGGCCCAACGGCGCGGGCAAGACGACGACCGTGGGAATGCTCACGACCCGCGTGCGCCCGACATCGGGCCGGGCCACGGTGGGAGGCGTCGACGTGGTTCAGGAGCCGGTCTCGGCCCGCGCCCGGCTGGCGGTCGTGCCGCAGCGCTCGAACCTCGACCGCTCGATCTCGATCCGCCGCAACCTGACCTTTCACGCCGCCTATCACGGCGTGCCCGCGGACGAGGCGGAGGCGCGCGCCGACGAGCTGCTCGAGCAGTTCGGTCTGCGCGAGCGCGGCGACGTGAAGCCGGACCTGTTCTCGGGCGGCCAGGCCCAGCGGGTGATGATCGCCCGGGCGCTGATGCACCAGCCGCAGGTGCTCTTCCTCGACGAGCCGAGCACGGGCCTGGATCCGGCGGCTCGCCTGTTCGTGTGGGATCGGCTGCGCGAGCTGCGCGCCCGCGGCGTGACGCTGATCCTGACCACGCACGACATGCAGGAGGCGGAGGCCCTGGCGGACCGCGTCGGGATCGTCGACCACGGCAAGCTGCTCGCGCTCGACCGGCCGCAGGAGCTGATCCGCGCCCTGCCCGGCAGCTCGACGCTCGAGCTGAGCACCGCCGCGGCCGACGGCGACGCCGGCCGCGTCACCGCCGCGCTCGGCGCGCTCCCCGACGTGGAGCGGATCGAGCCGGTGCAGGACGAGGCCGGGCTGCGCGTCCGGTTGTACGTGTCCGGCGAAGCGCCGGCGCTGGTCGCGCCCGCCGCCACCGTGCTGGCCGACCACGGACTGAGCCTGAGCGGGGTCGAGCTCGGGAAGCCGACGCTCGAGGACGTGTTCATCCATCTCACCGGGCGGACCCTGCGATGAGCGCCCTGCCCGCCGTGTCGATCAACCAGGCGCGCGCGTTCCGAGCGGTCCTGGGCCGGGACCTGTTCGTCACCTGGTCGGAGCTGCCCGTGTTCCTGGCTCAGGTGATCCTCCAGCCGCTGTTCCTGCTGTTCGTATTCGGGAAGGTGCTCGGGTCGCTCGGCTATACGCGCGGCAACTACGCGCACCTGCTGTTCCCGGGGCTGCTCGCCCTCACCGCCGTGATCACCGGGATGCAGACGCTGGCCTTCCCGCTCGTGGTGGAGTTCGGATGGACCAAGGAGATCGAGGACCGGCTGCTCGCCCCGATGGCCACCGGCCTCGTCGCCATCGAGAAGGTCGTGTTCGCGACGTTCCGGGCGATCGTGGCCACGGCGATCATGATCCCGGTGGGGATCGTCGTGCTGGGGTCGATCCCGTGGCGGTGGAGCGGCGTCCCGCTGCTGCTCGCGGCGCTCGTGCTCGGCAGCATGCTCGGAGCGGGACTCGGCCTCGCGATGGGAACGCTCGTCGTCCCCAACCGGATCAACATCGTCTTCTCGCTGGTCTTCACGCCGCTGCTGTTCACCGGGTGCAGCCAGTACCCGTGGCCCTCGCTGGCGCGCCTGCGCTGGTTCCAGGTGGTCACCGCCGCCAACCCGATGACCTACGTGAGCGAGGCGATGCGCGGGGCGCTCGTACCCGGTGTCCCCCACATCCAGCCGTGGATCTGCCTCGTCGTGCTCGTCGGCGCCCTGGCGGCGCTGATGACGATCGGCGTCCGCGCGTTCTATCGGCGTGCGATCGATTAGGTTTCCAGGGCGATGCTCGGCCTGCCCGATGGCGTCACCGCCTGCCTGTTCGACCTCGACGGCGTCCTCACCCAGACGGCGAAGGTCCACGCCAAGGCGTGGAAGCAGATGTTCGATCAGTACCTGAAGGACCGGGCCCAGGCCCGTGGTGAGGAGTTCGTGCCCTTCGACCCGGTCGAAGGACTACGACGAGTACGTGGACGGCAAGCCTCGCTACGAGGGGGTGCAGTCGTTCCTGACCGCGCGGGGGATCGACCTGCCCCGAGGCGATCCGAGCGACCCGCCGGACAAGGAGACGGTCGACGGCCTGGGCAACCGCAAGAACGAGATCGTGCTGAAGCTGATCCACGACGACGGGGTCCAGCCGTACGAGGGATCGGTCCGCTACGTGCACGCGGTCAGGGACGCCGGTCTGGCGCGGGCGGTGGTCTCCTCCAGCACCAACTGCCACGACGTGCTCCGCGCCGCCGGGATCGACGGTTTGTTCGACACCGTGGTCGACGGCGTCGGTCGCCGAGCGCGAGCACCTGAAGGGCAAGCCGGCGCCGGACACGTTCCTGGGCGCGGCCCGGGCGCTCGGCGTCGAGCCGGGCGCGGCCGCCGTGTACGAGGACGCGCTGGCGGGCGTCGAGGCCGGGCACGCCGGCAAGTTCGGACTGGTCGTCGGGGTCAACCGGACGGGTCAGGCGGACGCGCTGCGCGAGCACGGCGCCGATGTGGTCGTGGACGACCTGTCAGAGCTGCTCGACCGCCGGTGATCAGCCACCCCGCGTTTCCGGTCGAGCCGTGGGCGGTGCGCGAGACCGAGCTCGACCTCGACCGGCTCGCCCAGACGGAGTCGGTGTTCGCGCTCGGCAACGGGCACATCGGACTGCGCGCCAACCTCGACGAGGGCGAGCCGTACGGCCTGCCCGGCACCTACCTCGGCGGCTTCTACGAGACGCGCCCGCTGCCCTACGCCGAGGCCGGCTACGGATACCCCGAATCCGGCCAGACGGTGGTCAACGTGACCAACGGCAAGATCATCCGGCTGCAGGTCGAGGACGAGCCGTTCGACGTCCGCTACGGCGAGTTGCGGCGCCACGAGCGCTGCCTCGACCTGCGCGCCGGCGTCCTGCGCCGCAGCGCCGAGTGGGTGTCACCCACGGGCCGGCGCATCCGCGTGTCCTCCACCCGCCTCGTCTCGTTCACGCAGCGCGCCGCCGCGGCGATCCTGTACGAGGTCGAGCCGATCGACGGTGCGGTGCCGGTGGTCCTGCAATCCGACCTGGTGGCCAACGAGGCGCTCCCGACCGGTCCGAGCGATCCACGCGCCGCCGCGGTGATGGCCGCGCCGCTGCAGCAGCGGGTGGCGGGCGCAGACGAGCTGCGCGCGATGCTCGTGCACACCACCAAGGTGAGCGGCCTCACCGTCGGCGCCGGGATGGACCACGTCATCGACGGACCGGACGACACCGAGGCGGAGATCCGGCGGATCGATGACCTGGCGCGGCTGACCGTGACCGCCAACGCGGCACCCGGAAAGCCGCTGCGGATCGTCAAGTTCATCGCCTACGGCTGGTCGGCGCAACGCTCGGTCAACGCGGTCGGCTCGCAGGTCGACGCCGCTCTCGCCGCCGCCAAGCACGCCGGCTGGGACGGGCTGCTGGAGGCCCAACGGACCTATCTCGACGTGTACTGGGAGCGATCGGACGTCGAGATCGATGGTGATGCCGAGCTGCAGCAGGCCTTGCGCTTCGCCCTGTTCCACACGCTCCAGGCGGGCGCGCGTGGCGAGCAGCGACCGATCCCCGCCAAGGGCTTGACGGGTCCCGGGTACGACGGGCACACGTTCTGGGACACGGAGGCGTTCGTGCTCTCGATGCTCACCTACACCGCGCCCCACGCGACCAGCGATGCCCTGCGCTGGCGCCACCGCACGCTCGATCTGGCGCGTGCCCGTGCCCGTTCGCTCGGCCTGCGCGGCGCCGCCTTCCCCTGGCGGACGATCAGCGGCGAGGAATGCTCGGCGTACTGGCCCGCCGGGACGGCCGCTTTCCACATCAACGCGGCGATCGCCAACGCCGTGACGCGCTACTACAACGCCACCCAGGACCACGACTTCGACCGCGACGTGGGCGTGGAGCTGCTGGTGGAGACGGCGCGACTGTGGCGCTCGCTCGGCCATCACGACGCCGCGGGGCGGTTCCGCATCGACGGCGTCACCGGGCCGGATGAGTACAGCGCGGTAGCCGACAACAACGTCTACACGAACCTGATGGCGCAACGGAACCTGCGGGCCGCGGCCTACACCGTGGTCCGCCAGGCCGAGCGCGCGGCCGAGCTGGGGGTGGACGACGAGGAGGCGGCGAGCTGGCGCGACGCCGCCGACGCGATGATGGTTCCCTACGACGAGTCGCTGGGCGTGCACCCGCAGGCCGAGGAGTTCACCGATCATGAGGTGTGGGACTTCGAGCACACCACCCCCGAGCAGTACCCGCTGCTCCTGCACTTCCCGTACTTCGACCTGTACCGAAAGCAGGTCGTCAAGCAGGCCGATCTCGTGCTCGCGCTGCTGTTCTGCGGGGACGTCTTCAGCGCCGAGGAGAAGGCCCGCAACTTCGCCTACTACGAGCGCCTGACCGTCCGCGACTCCTCGCTCTCGGCCGGGATCCAGGCCGCCGTCGCCGCCGAGGTGGGCCACCTCGAGCTGGCCTACGACTACATGACCGAGGCCGCGCTCATGGACCTCGACGACCTCGAGCACAACACGCGCGACGGCGTTCACATCGCCTCGCTGGCCGGGAGCTGGGTCGCAGCGGTCGTCGGCTTCGGAGGCGTGCGCGACCACGGCGGGCACCTGAGCTTCGCCCCGCGACTCCCCGGGGCTCTCACCCGGCTCGCCTTCAACATGCACTACCAGGGCAGGCGCCTCAAGATCGAGGTGGTCCACGACCATGCGACGTACACGCTGATCGCGGGAACCCGGCTCGAGTTCGCGCACCACGGCGAGAAGTCGAGCGTGACGAAGGAGCGTCCCACGATCCACCCGATTCCCGACCCGCCCTCGCTCGAGCCGCCCAGCCAGCCCCCGGGCCGGGCGCCCCAGCGGCGCCGCTCGTCGCGCTGAGGGCCTACTGCGCGCGAGTATCCTGGACAGGACATGTCCGCGACGGCCTCGAGGACCCGCCAGCAGGTCGCGCTCGAGTGGCTCGAGCAGGGCCGCCGGGTCGTCGTCGCATCCCTGATCGAAACGCTCGGCTCCGCCCCGCTCGACCCCGGCGCCGAGATGCTCGTGGATGACACCGGCCGGATCGAGGGGTCGGTGACCGGAGGCTGCGTCGAGGGAGCGCTCGTCGAGCTCGCCGGCCACGTCCTCGCCGGCGCCCCGCCGCAGGTCGTGCAGTACGGCATCAGCGACAACGAGGCGGCGGACGTCGGACTGATGTGCGGCGGCACCGTGCGGCTGTTCGTGCACGAGCTCGCGCCGCAGGCCCACGCCCCGCTCGCCGCCGTGCGCGACGCGCTCGCGATGGGCAAGCCAGTCGCCCTGGCCACGTTGCTCGACGGTCCCGGCGCGGGCGCCAAGCTCGCGGTGAGCGAGGACGCGACCGTGGGCGACCTGGCTGGGATCGAGCTGCTCGAGGCTTCGGTGGCGCGCGACGCGCTCGGCTATCTCGACCAGGGGATCTCCACCGTCCGGCGCTACAGCGCGCAGGGCGAGGTCATGGGGTCCGAGCTGCGGGTCTACATCCAGGGCTTCGCCTCTCCCCCGGAGATCGTCATCTTCGGCGCGATCGACTTCTCAGCCGCGGTCGGGAGCCTGGCGCACGACCTCGGCTATCAGGTCACGATCTGCGACGCCCGCGCTCCGTTCGCCCAGAGCGCGCGCTTCACCGACGTGGCCGACGTCGTGGTCGACTGGCCCGACCGCTACATGGCCGAGCGCGAGCTCGGCGCGCGCGACGTCGTGCTCGTGTTCACCCACGATCCGAAGTTCGACGAGCCGGCGCTCCTCGCCGCGCTGCGCAGCGGCGCCGGCTACATCGGAGCGCTGGGCAGCCGGCGCACGCACCGCGAGCGGATCGCCCGGCTGCGCGACGCGGGCGTGGCGGAGGCGGACCTGGCCCGGATCTCCGCCCCGTGCGGACTGGACATCGGCGCGCGCACGCCGGCCGAGACCGCGGTGTCGATCTTCGCCGAGATCATCGCGCTGCGCACGAGCCGGCCCGGCCGGCGCCTGGCCGACACCAGCGATTCGATCCACCCGCGCGAGCTGCACGCCGACTGACCCGCGCCACCGCGGCTACCACCACTTGCTCTCGCGGGCCTCTTCGGTGCCGCCCGTCTCGTCGAGCCCGTCGAGCGTGGCCATGTCCTCCTCGGACAGGGTGAAGTCGAACACGCGCGCGTTCTCCTCGATCCGCTCCCGGTGCGTCGACTTGGGGATCACGATCGTGTTCCGTTGCAGACACCATCTGATCAGGACCTGCGCCGGCGTGCGTCCCGTGCGCTCGGCCACCTCGCTCACCTCGGAGCGATCGAGATGGCGTCCGGTCCCGAGCGGGCTGTACGCCTCGACCGCCACCGCCTGGCGCTCGCAGTAGTTGAGCAGCTTGCGGCGATACTCGAACGGACTGAACTGGACCTGATTGACCAGGGGCGCCGCCGGCCCCGCTTCCATAACCTGCTCGAGCTCCTCGACGCTGAAGTTCGAGACGCCGATGGCCAGCGTCAGTCCGCGCTGGAGCGCCTCCCCCATCCCGGGCCACGCCCACGTCGGGCCGCCCTGCGGCCAGTGGATGATGTACAGATCGACCTGGTCGATCATCAGCCGCCGCAGGCTCTGCTCGAGCTCGGCCACCGGGTCGCGGTGGCGGGGGAAGAACTTGGTGGTGATGAAGACCTCTTCGCGGGGGACGCCGCTGTCGCGCAGCGCCCGGCCGACGCTCTCCTCGTTGCCGTAGGCCTGGGCCGTATCGATGTGGCGGTATCCCGCCTCGAGTGCCGAGCGCACCGCGTTCTCGGTCTCCGGACCGTTCGGGACCTGCCACACGCCGAGCCCGAGCAGGGGCATCTCCACTCCGTTGTCCAGCGTGCGCGTGTTGGTCGCGAACCGATCTGTCACAGCGTGCCTCCGGTCAATCGTTGCACGGAAGCGTGCCCGCCGGCGTGCCGTTCACGCCGCCATGGCGGCAATCGGGCTGGGCCGGCCCACGTGAAAGCCCTGGGCGTAGTCGACGCCGTGCTCCTGGAGCAGCCGGATCGTCTCGTCGTCGGCCACCGACTCGGCGACCGTCTTGATCCCGAGCCCCTGGGCGACGCCGACGATCGCCTTGACCATGTGCTCGTCGACGCGGCTGCGGGGCAGGTTCTGGATGAACTCGCCGTCGAGCTTGAGGTACTGGACCGGCAGGTGCTTGAGGTAGTAGAACGAGCCGAACCCGGTGCCGAAGTCGTCGAGGGCCAGGCTGCAGCCGAGGTTGGTCAACCCCTCGGCGAACGACGTGGCCTCGGGCATGTTGGCGATGGCCGCCGTCTCGGTGACCTCGAAGATCAACCGCCCCGGATCGGCCGAGGTGTTGCGCAGCTCGTCCTCGATCACGGCCAGGAGCTGGGCGTCGCCCACGACCGACTCGCCGGACAGGTTCACGCCGACCCGCGGCATCTGCGCGGGATCGCTGTCGGCCAGGAGCTGGATCGCGTGCCGCACCACCCAGCGGTCGATGGCGTGGATCAGGCCGAAGCGCTCGGCCGCGGGGAGGAAGGCGCCCGGGGCGATCAGCTTTCCGCGGCTGCCCTGCATGCGCAGCAGCAGCTCGCCGTGGCTCACCTCGCCGCTGGCGAGCTCGAGGATCGGCTGCATGTGGAGGACGAAGCGGTCGTGCTCGAGCGCGTCGCGGATCCGCTGTGACCAGGTGAGCTTGGCCATCGCCCGCGCGTGCCGCGCCTCCGAGGGCGTGTAGAGGACCACGCGGTCGCGGCCGCTGCGCTTGGCGGCGTACATGGCCAGGTCGGCGTTGACGAGCACCTCGCCGGCGGTCGCGTCGTCGGACTCGAACGCCGCCACGCCGATGCTCGCCATGATCCGGAACGTCTTGCCGCCGTACACCGCCCGGCGGTTGTGGATGGCCGCGAGCAGGTGCTCGGCGGCGACCCGCGCCTCGCGCGGCTCGACCGACGACAGGAGCACCGCGAACTCGTCGCCTCCCAGCCGGGCCACGACGTCCGTGGGGCGAACGTGGTCGCGCAGGACGTGGGCCACCTCGGACAGCACCGCGTCGCCGGCGGCGTGCCCAGCCGCGTCGTTGATCGACTTGAAGTTGTCGATGTCGAGGCTCAGCACGGCGCCGTGTGAGGCATACCGTCCGGCGCGGGCGAGCTCGCGCTTGAGCTCCTGGTCGAAGCGCCGGCGGTTGAACAGCCCGGTGAGCTGATCGTGGTCGGCCAGATCGCGCAGGCGCTGCTCGTAGCGCTTGCGGTCGCTGATGTCCCTCGCGATCACCGCCGCCGACATGACTCGGCCGTCGGCATCGCGCACCGGCGAGACCGTGAGCGAGACCGTGATCATGCTTCCGTCCTTGCGCACCCGCTCGGTCTCGAGCCGCACCACCGACTCGCCCGAGAACACCTTGCTCAGGATCTCCCGCTCCTCGCCCTTGCGGTGGCGCGGCTCGACCACGCCGATCGACCGGCCGACCATCTCCTCCGCGCTGTATCCGTACAGGCGCCCGGCGCCCTGATTCCAGCTCGTGATCGTGCCGTCGGGGGCGCCCGTGATGATCGCGTCGTCGGAGCAGTCCACGACGGAGCTGAGCAGCTCGCGTTCCTGCTCGGAGTGCTTGCGCTCGCTGATGTCGCGCACGTAGCCGAGAAACGACAGCCCATCCGGGTTGGCCATCTGATTGATCGACAGCTCGATCGGGAACACCGATCCGTCCACGCGCATCGCCTCGAGCTCGACGCGCCGGCCGAAGATCTCGCCGCGGCCGGTCTGGATGAAACGCGCCAGCCCTCGCGATGCGCGGCGCGCAGGTCGGGCGGGATGATCAGCTCCGCCAGTTCTCGGCCCACGACCTCCGCCCGCGGCCGACCGAACGTCCGCTCGGCGGCACTGCTCCACTCGAGCACGCGCCCCTCGCCGTCGATGACGATCACCGCGTCGAGCGAGGACTCGAGCAGCGCACGGACCGCCGTCTCCCAGGCATGAGCGGAGCCGCCATCCCGCTTCCGAGCGAGCGCAGGCTTCGGCTCATTGTGTTTGCCTCGGTCAGCGGTCAACTGGCCTCCCGCCAATGTCGTTGACTCAGCACGCGCCGCCCTTCCACCCTGCCCGGCGGACACCCGCGCGTTGCTCCATCTACCGCTTACCCCGATTGTGGCACCGATCGAGGACGTGCGCTGTATTTGCAGCGGTTTTGGCCGTCCTGGCGCGGGTTACGGTGGACGTCAGCCGACGGCCGAGGCGTAGCGCTCGATCGCCTCGCGCCGTGCCTGCAGATGGTCCACGATCGGAGCCGGATAGTCCCGGCCGATCACGCAGCCCGCCTGCTCCTGCGCCTCACGGGGCATGGTCCACGGCTCGGCCAGGTACTCGTCGGGCACGGAGGCGAGCTCGGGCACGTGGCGACGCACGAACGCCCCGTCGGGATCGAGCGTCGCCTGCTGGCGCGCCGGGTTGTAGATCCGGCGGGCCGGCGGCTGCGGATCGACGCCGACCGAGGCGATCCACTGCCAGTTGCCGTTGTTGTTGGCCTCGTCACCGTCGATCAGCCGGCGCATGAACCACCGCTCGCCCCAGCGCCAGTCGATCCCCAGGTCCTTGGTCAGGAACGAGGCGACGACCAGCCGGGCCCGGTTGTGGATCCAGCCCTCGGCGAGCAGCTGCCGCATCGCGGCGTCGACGAGCGGGTAGCCGGTGCGCCCCTCGCACCAGGCGTCGAAGCGCCGCCGGGCGTGGCTCCAGCGCAGCGTTCCGCGGTATCGCTCCTGGTGCTCGGAGCGCGCGTTGGCGGGGAAGTGGCGCAGGACCTGGGCGTAGAAGTCGCGCCAGCAGAGCTGGCGGCGCAGCTCGCGCCCGCCGGCGCCGGCCGGCAGGCGCTGCTCGAGCTCGAGCGGCGAGAGGCAGCCCAGGTGCAGGTAGGGCGAGAGGCGCGAGGTGCCGTCGGCGTCGAGCCGGTTGCGGTCCTCGGCGTAGCCCGATGCGCCGCCGTCCAGGAAGGCCTCCATCCGGGCTCGTGCCGCCTCCTCTCCCCCGGGTAGCACCGGGTCCTCGTCCGGGCGCGGGAGCGGGTCGCTGCGGACCCGTCCGGGGATCCCGGGCAGCGCGGCCGGGGCCGGGTGCGTGCGGCGGCGGGGGGCGCGCAGCCACGTGCGATGGAACGGGCTGAACACGGTGTACGGGTGTCCGGCCTGAGTCTCGAGCGCCGCCGGATCGTCGACCACGAACAGGCCGGGATGCCACAGCACGGACACGCCGCCGTCGCTCAGCGCGCGCTCGGCTCGCTCGTCGCGCCGGCGGGCGAACGGCCCGACGTCGGCGCTCGCGTGCACGCAGCCGGCCTCGGTCTGGCGAGCCAGCGCCGGGAGCTCGCGCTCGGGCGGCCCGTGGCGGACGATCAGGCGGCTGCCGCGCTCTCGGAGCGAGCGGTCGAGCTCGTGCAGGCAGGCGAGCAGAAACAGGGCGCGCGGCTCGGAGCGGTGGCGCCCGTGCAGGAGGCGATCGTCGAGGCAGAACACGGGCAGGACCGTGTCGTCCGAAGCGAGCGCGGCGGTCAGGGCGGGATGGTCGTGGAGGCGTAGGTCGCGGCGGAGCCAGAGGATCGCCGCCATCAGCCCCCGCCCACCGCGTCGCGGAGCGCGGCCTCGAGCTCGGGCTGGCGAAAGTCGTATCCGAGCTGCTCGAGCCGCGCGGGGATCACGCGCTGCCCGGTGAGCACGATCGTCGCCATCTCGCCGTAGAGGAGCCTGAGCGTGACCCCTGGCACCGGGAGCAGGGCGGGACGGTGCAGGGCGCGCCCGAGCGCGCGGGAGAGCTCGGCGTTGGTGGCGGGCGCGGGCGCGGTCAGGTTCACCGGACCCGACGCCCGCTCGTCCGTAGCGCAGTGCAGGAGCGCGCCGACGACGTCATCGAGGTGGATCCAGGGCACGTACTGGCGCCCCCCGGCCACGGGACCGCCGACTCCCAGCTTGAACGGCGGGAGCATCTTCTCGAGCGCGCCGCCACCTTCGGCGAGCACCACGCCGGTGCGGGTGAGGACGACGCGGAGGCGCTCGCGCAGGAGCCATGCCTCCCGCTCCCACTCGGCCGTGACCGAGGCGAGGAAGTCCTCGCCGGCCGGCGTCTTCTCATCCACCGGCTCGGATCCGCGCGGGCCGTAGTACCCGGTGGCCGACTGGGAGACGAGCGTGGACGGTCCGCTGCCTTCTGGCAGCTCGGCGAGCCCCTTGGCCAGCGAGCGGGTGCTGAGCACGCGGGAGTCTCGGATCTCCCGCTTCGCCGCAGCCGTCCACCGCTGTGCCACGGGCTCGCCGAGCAGATGGATGACGACATCGGAGCGCTCGAGCGCGGGCCGGGGCGGCGGCGTCTGCTTGGGCTCGGGCCACGCGTGCACCTCGACGTCGGACCCCAGCGCGTCGCGCGCGCGACCTTCGTCGCGCGCCAGTGCGATCACCTCGTCGCCGCGAGCGAGGAGCTCGCGCGTGACCGCGCGCCCGATCAAACCGGTGGCGCCGGTGACCGTGGCTCGCATCTCAGGCGCTGGGCGTGGGTAGACGTCATAACGTTCTGTTGAACTTAGCAGAACAGCATGTTCAATGGTCGCACGAATGCCGCGGACCGGGTGTGTTTTAGGGCATCATGAGGGTGCGAGATTTTCGCTCTGCCCTATGGAGGAGAAGGAGGAGGACCCTGATGGCCGATACGAGGGTGATTGCATCGACGGTGTCCGCGCTGCCGTCCTCGGCGGCCGAACGGTTCGGGTCCCACGTGGCCGCGCGCTACAAGGACGGCGACGGGTGGCGCGAGATGACCTACGAAGAGGCCGGCGCCGCAATCGACGAGGTCGCGCTCGGCCTGATCGACCTCGGCATCCAGCCCGGGGACCGGGTTTGCCTGCTGGCCGATACCCGGCTCGAGTGGACGCTCGCCAGCTACGGCATCTCCGCCGCCGGCGCCGTCGTCGTCCCCGTCTATCCCACCAACTCGCCGAACGAGTGCAAGTGGGTGGCGGGCAACTCCGACGCGCGCGCGGTGATCTGCGAGAACGAGGCTCAGCGCGAGAAGATCGAGAAGGTCCGCGGCGAGCTCGGTGCGCTCGAGCACGTGATCGGGATCGAGGAGGGCGGTGGCGAGGTCACGCTGGCTGAGCTGCGCGAGCGCGGCCGCGACGGCGACCGCTCCGAGCTCTCCCGGCGCCAGGAGAGCGTCCACGCCGAGGACGCGTACACGATCATCTACACCTCGGGGACCACGGGGCCGCCCAAGGGCGTGGTGCTGAGCCACGCCAACGCGATGTCGGTGTGCACGATGGTGGAGGAGCTCGCGTTCGTCGAGCCCGGCGAGCGGACGTACCTGTTCCTCCCCCTGGCTCACGCGTTCGCACTCACCTCGCAGCTCGCCTCCTACGACCAGGGCACGACGATCATGTACTACGGGGGCGATACCAAGGCGATCCTGGGCGAGATCATCGAGACCAAGCCGACCTACATCCCGTCGGTGCCCCGGATCTACGAGAAGCTCTACGGCGCGGCGATGAAGATGCAGGAGCAGGCCGGCGAGGAGGACAAGAAGCGCTTCCGCGAGTCGATCAAGCTCGGGGTCGAGGTGCGCCGGCGCCAGCAGCACGGCGAGGAGATCCCGGCCAACATGCAGCGGAAGTTCGACATGGCGGACGCGAAGGTCTTCCGCCGCGTCCGCGAGCTGTTCGGCGGCGAGGTCCGCCAGGCGGTCACCGGCGCGGCGCCGATCGCGCCCGAGATCCTCGAGTTCTTCTACGCCTCCGGCGTGCTCATCCTCGAGGGCTGGGGCATGACCGAGACGACCGCGGTGGGAACCGTCAACCGTCCCGACAACTTCAAGTTCGGAACGGTCGGACCGCCGATGCCGGGCGTCGAGATCCGGATCGCCGAGGAGGACGGGGAGATCCTGATGAGGGGCCCGAATGTGTTCAACGAGTACTGGCGCAACGAGGAGGCCACGCGCGAGACCCTCGTCGACGGGTGGCTGCACACCGGCGACGTGGGCGAGCTCGACGAAGACGGCTTCCTCAAGATCACGGGCCGCAAGAAGGACATCATCATCACCGCCGGCGGCAAGAACCTCACGCCGGCCAACCTCGAGAACGACCTCAAGCAGGCCGGGTTCATCTCCCAGGCCGTGATGTACGGCGACCGCAAGCCCTACCCGGTGGCGCTGATCACGCTCGATCCCGAGGAGATCGTCCCCTGGGCCCAGGAGAAGGGCCTGTCCGAGGACCTGAGCGAGCTGGCCCAGAACGACGAGGTGCGCGAGATGGTCCAGAAGGAGCTCGACCGCGCCAACTCCAACTACGCCCAGGTCGAGCAGGTCAAGAAGTTCGTGATCCTCGACCACGACCTGTCGGTCGAGTCGGGCGAGCTGACGCCGACGCTCAAGGTCAAGCGCAACGTGATCTACGACCGCTACGGCGATCTGTTCGAGGGCATGTATTAGGGCCGGGCCGGAAGCCCGGCCGTGGTGACTGCCGGCCGAAGCGGAGCGGTCTCCCGGACTACTGGAGCGGAGCGGAGGCCGGCCCGGAGCAGGACGCGGTTACCCACCCGCCCCTCAATGGATCGGCGTCCGCGCCCGCGCTGAGACGTCGAGCTCGAACAGCCAGAAGTCGCGCCCGATCACCGGCACCGACACGTTGTAGACCGGCACGCCTGCGATCGTGCCCTCGAACGTGCCCGAATGGGCGTGGCCGTGGAGCACGAGATCGGGCTCGTGCTCGGCGATCGGCGCCGCCAGCCGATCGGTGCCCAGGTAGCCCCAGATCCCCGGCGGCTCCCCCACGATCGTGGCCTCGGTGGGCGCGTAGTGGAGCAGCACGATCCTCGTCGGGCAGAGGGCGATCTCGCGCAGGCCCTGGTCGAGCGCCTCGACCTCGCGGCCGGTCTCTCGGTAGACCGAGCGCAGCGATGGCTCGCCGAAGTCGGGGAGGTGCGAGCCGGGAAAGCCGCCCACGAACCCCTTGACGCCGACGATGCCGACCTCCACGCCGGCCGCCGCGCACGTCGCCCAGTCGCGGTCCAGCACGCGGATACCGCCCTCGGAGAGCGTGGCCACGAGCTCGTCTCGCCGGTTCACGTGCCAGTCGTGGTTGCCGAGCACCGCGAACACCGGTATCTCGAGCGGCGCGCAGGCGCTGGCCAGCACGGCCGCCTGCTCGGGCTCGCCGTGCGTGGTCAGGTCGCCCGCCAGCAGCACCAGGTCGGCGGCGCCCTGCAGTGCGGCGAAGGCCCGCCGTGCCTCATCCGCGCGGGCCTCGGAATAGTGGAGATCGCCCGCCGCGGCGATGCGCAGGCAGCGCTTGTCGTCTTCGCGCATGGGCGTCGCCTACCCGCCAGCGGGTAGTTCCATAGGGCGATGCAGCACACGGACGAGTTTCAGCGCTTGATCGAGACGCTCAAGCTGTGCGTCGCCGCCCTGCGCGAGCACGGCGTCCCGTTCATGCTGGGTGGCAGCGTGGCGGCGTGGGCACGCGGCGGACCCGAGCCACAGAAGGACGTCGACCTGATGGTCAAGCGCGGCGACGCCGATCGCGCCCTGCAGGTGCTGGGCGACGCGGGCATGCGGACCGAGCGTCCCCCGGAGGAGTGGCTGTACAAGGCCTGGAACGAGGACGTGCTGGTCGACATCATCTTCGGCCCGTCAGGTCTGGAGGTCACCGACGAGGTGCTGGCGCGGGCGGACACGATCCCGGTCATGTCGGTGGCCACACCCGTCATGGCGATCGAGGACATGCTCATCACGATGCTCTTCTCGATGGACGAGCACTGCCTGGACTATGGCCCGGTCGTGGGCATCGTCCGCTCGCTGCGCGAGCAGATCGACTGGCCGTCGCTGCGGGCACGATGTGCCGGCTCGGCCTACGCGAAGGCATTCCTCACCCTGGTCGAGGAGCTGGGCATCGCCCCGCGGGCCGCAGCGCGGACGCCGGCCGCGGGCCAGAGCCGCGTGCGCGTGGTTCCCAGCGGCGGCTAAATCGGCCGAGGATTCGGCCCCGGCGGCGGGGGCGGCCCGGGCTCGGGTCCCGGCGTCGGCGGGCTTGGGTCCGGACCGGGCGCCGGTGGCGTCGGAGTGGGCGGCGGTGTGGGTGGTCCAGGGAACGAGATGAGTTCGCGTTACCCGGGTGTGGCCTCCGGCAAGCCGGGTAGTGCAGAGGCGATGAAGCTCCTCGTCGTGACCAGCGAGCCGATCACCGCCCAGCGGCTCCGCGACGCGCTCCCCGCCGGGGTCGACACCGACGACCTCGAGGTGATGGTCGTGGCGCCGGCGCTCCAGGGCAACCCGATCAAGTTCTGGTTCTCCGACGCCGACGACGCGATCGCCAAGGCCGAACAGGTGCGTCGCGAGAGCGTCGAGGATCTCGGTACCGCCGGCATCCAGGCGACCGGCGACACCGGCGAGAGCGACCCGATGCTCGCCATCGAGGACGCCCTGAACACGTTTCCCGCCGACCGGATCCTCCTGTTCACCGGTGGCGAGGACGGCGCGTACCGCGAGGACCTCGATCCCGCGGAGATCACGGAGCGCTTCGGCGTCCCGGTCGACAGCGCTCGGTAGATAGCTTCACTCTGGAGTCCGAGTTTTCTCCCAAGCGCCTTGGCGTTCGCCGGCGCGAACCCCTGCCAGTCGTTGTTGAAGTAGGCGTAGACCCCAGTTTGCCGGCGCCACTGGGCGATCCGGCGCGCCCACGTCTCGATCTCGGTGGCGGAGTAGTTGCCGTTGCGGCCCCGGCTGCCGTAGTGGAAGCGGACGAAGCGCCAGTCAGCCGTGGCCTCGTACGACTGGAACGGCCGCGACGGGTGGTCGCCGATCGTCAGCGCCACGCCGTGCGCGCGCAGCGCGTCGAGAACCTCGGGCACGAACCACGACTCGTGGCGGAACTCGATCGTGTGACGCCCGGGCGGGAGCAGCGACAGCCAGCCGTGGAGGCGCTCGTCGTCGCGGTGGAAGTTCTCGGGCAGTTGCCACAGCACCGGCCCCAGCCGCCCCGCGTCCAGCAGAGGCTCGAGCGGCTCGTAGAAGCGCGCGATGCCCTCGCGGATGTCGACCAGGCGCTTGATGTGCGTCAGGTAGCGGCTGGCCTTGACCGCGAACTCGAACTGCGGCGGTGTCTGCGCCACCCACCCCTCGACTCCCGAGCGCTTGGCCAGGCGGTAGAAGGTCGAGTTGACCTCGACCGTGTCGAAGTGCTCGGCGTAGCACTCGAGCCAGCGCCGCTTGGGCTCGCGCGCCGGGTACAGGCGCCCTCGCCAGTCGTCGTACATCCAGCCCGAGCAGCCGATGCGTACCGGTTTCATGGCCAGGGTAAGGATTCGCCTGGTCGATGGACTATCCCCCTCCCCCCGTCCCGGACAAGCCCAGCCGCGCCGCGCTGACGCGAGCCCTCCCGGACTGCCGTGCCTGCGACCTGTGGGAGGGCGCCACCCAGGCGGTGATGGGCGAGGGCGCCGGCCACGCCGAGGTCATGTTCGTGGGCGAGCAGCCGGGCGACCGCGAGGACATCGAGGGCCATCCGTTCGTCGGACCCGCCGGCGGCGTCCTGGACAACGGCCTCGAGCGCGCCGGCATCCCGCGCGAGGACGTCTACATCACCAACGTGGTCAAGCACTTCCGCTACAAGGCCCGCGGCAAGCGGCGGATCCACCAGAAGCCCGACCGCTGGCAGATAAACGCCTGCCTGCCCTGGCTGCACGCGGAGTTAGAGGTCGTGCAGCCCGCGGTCCTGGTGTGCCTGGGCGCCACCGCCGCGCAGGCGCTCCTCGGCTCGAGCGTGCGGATCGGGCGCGACCGGGGCCGGCCGTACGACTCCGATCTCGCCGAGCTGGTGACGATCACGACCCATCCGTCCGCGATCCTGCGCGCGGAGGATGAGGATCGGCGCTCGGCGATGGATGCGTTCGTCTCCGACCTGACCAACGTCGCCCACTGGCTGAGCGACCGTCCAGCCGCTTAGCGTCGAGCCTCTCCGCCAGCCGCGAGGCCAGGGCCATGATCGTCAGCGCCGGGTTGGCCGAGCCCTGCGTCGGCATCACGCTGCCGTCGGCGATGAACAGGTTCGGCACCTCCCACGCGCGATGATCTGAGTCGACCACGCTCGTATCGGGATCCGAGCCCATCCGGCAGCCGCCGACCAGGTGGGCGTAGCGGTCGGTGACGAGCGCGTCCTGCGCACCGGCGGCCTCGAAGATGTCCTTCAGCGTCTGCTGGGCGAAGGCGATGTTCTTGCGGTCGTTCTCGCATTGCGAGTAGTCCATCCGCGCCACGGGGAGGCCGTTCTGGTCGGTCACGTCGGCGACGACGGTCACGCGGTTCTCGGCCAGGGGGAGCAGCTCGCACAGCACTCCGAGCGTGTACCAGTGGTTGTAGTCGCGCATGTAGGCGCGCAGCGACGCGCCCCAGTGCCCGTGGCCGAGCACGTGCTGGGCGTGCTCGATCGGCAAGGGCCCCACGGTCTGGATCGCGAATCCGCGCGCGAAGCCGCGTGTCGGATCGGTCTCGTAGAACTGCTCGGAGCAGATCTCGGGCGGAGGCATCTTGTACATCCGCGCCTCCTCGGGGAAGCGCGCCGCGACCTGCGGCGCGCCCTGCACCATCACGTAGCGGCCGACCTGGTCGCCCGAGTTCGCCAGGCCGTGCGGAAAGCGCCGGCTCGTGGAGTTCAGGAGCAGGCGCGGGGTCTCGACCGAGTAGCCGGCGACGGCCACCGCATCCGCCCGCTGCACATGCTCGGAGCCGTCGTGGATGTAGCGCACGCCGGTGACCCGCCCGCTCGACTCATCCACCTCCACGGCGCTGGCCATGCAGTGCGCGCGGATCTCGACCCCGTGCTCGATCGCGTCCGGAATATGCGTGACCAGCGGCGAGGCCTTGGCGTTCACCTTGCATCCCTGGAGGCAGAAGCCGCGATAGATGCAGTGCGGCCGGTTGCCGAAGGCGCCGTTGGTGATCCCCACCGGTCCCACCCGCATCTCGATCCCGAGCTTGCGCGCACCGCCCACCGCCGCCTCGGCTCCGCCGGCGATCGGATGCGGGCCGTGCGGGTAGCGGTGCGGGTCGCCCCACGGCCAGTACTCGCCGGCCACCGGCAGCTCCAGCTCGAGGCGCTCATAGTGGCGCTTGAGGTCCCAGTAGGAGATCGGCCAGTCGGCCCCCACCCCATCGCGCGTGCGCACCTCGAAGTCGGACGGGTGGAAGCGCGGGCAGTAGCCGGCGTAATGGACCATCGAGCCGCCGACGCCGTGCCCCGAGTTGTTCTTGCCGAGCTCGACCGGATCGGTCCCGCCGATGATCCGGTTTTCGGTCCAGTAGAGGCGGTGGGAGCCGGCCTCGTCGGACACCCAATCGGCGTCGGGATCCCAGAACGGGCCGGCCTCGAGCACCACGACCTTCCAGCCGCGCCGGGCCAGCCGCTGGGCCAGCGTGGCACCGCCCGCGCCCGCACCCACGATCGCCAGGTCGACCGGATAGGAGTCGTCGTAGCGCGCCATCCGCTCGGTGGGGACCGCCCGGCGGTGGACGTCGAGCAGGAAAGCCGAGTCGTTCTCGGGCGGTCGGAGCGACCCGCGAAGGAGCGTCCTCAGCTCGTGGGCGCGGCTCAACCGTCTGTGTCCTTCGCCGGATCGCGCTCGAACGCCGGCGCGCCCTCCCACGACTCGCGCTGCCCCACGCCGAAGCGCGCGTAGCCGCGGGGGTAGGCCGGTCCGCCGAAGCCGATCTCGTTCCATGCCCACGGATGGGAGTAGAAGGCGCTGAGGATCGCGCGGGTGACCACCTTCCAGGCCCGGCTCGGCGGCAGCTCGTCCCACACCTGGCCGTGCAACGAGCCCTCCGAGAACGCCTGGATCACGCGAGCCTGCACCTCCTCGGAGGCGCTCGTGAAATCCTCCGCTCCGTGCTGTCGGACCGCGGCGTCGAGGCCGACCGCCACCCGGCGCCACGTCTCGCGATCGTCGGGGAGGTCGGCGTACTGGAAGCCGTCGAGCTGGCCCTCGAACAGCTTCGCGTCGACCATGTTCAGCACCGGGATCTTCGGCTCGCGGTCCTGGGCCAGGACCAGGTCGCAGAACCGGCCCAGGACGAGCGCCTCGGACGCGGTGAAGAACCGGATCGGCGGGACGTTGTCGACGCGCTCCGTGACCAGCGCGCGCGTCACCTCGTCCCAGTGCCCGGCCTCGTCGAGCACGTTGTAGTCCGGATAGCGGCCGTGCATCTGCGGGGTGATGCCGTTGCGCTGGCGCGGCAGCTCGTCCGGGGACGGCGGCAGCCCATCCGCCCGCAGGTTCGGCAGGTGCTCGGCCCGGCGAAATGACATCAGCGCTCGCGCCCGAACGCCGCCGCGGCGAGCCCCATGCCTCCCACGAGCGCCAGCGACCCCGGCGCCAGCAGCGGTGGCCCCATCACGACGTTGAACAGCGGCTCATTGAACCCGCCCGGCTTGCGCGCGACTCCGCGGACGTGGGTGATCACGCCGACGGCGCCGTCCAGGCAGTACAGGGCGGAAACCGCCGGCAGCCAGGTCCTGGCCGCTCGCTCGGAGCGCACGCCGGCCACCCCGGCGGCGGTGAGGGCCGGCGAGAGCACGATCGGAGTCCACATCCACTTGTCGCCGAAGGATCCCCTGAAGTGCTCGAAGTAGATCTCCAGCCCGAGTGGGAGCGCGCTGAACGCGGTGGCGGCCGCGAGCGTGCGCTGCATCCGCCCCGACCGGACGTTGCCCCACCACCGGACCGCGGGGCTGCCCTTACGCCGCCGCATAGCGCTCCGCGTCCGCGCGCTTGAGCTCGAGCCCGTTGCCGGGACGTTCCAGGTCGGGGAACAGGGCGCCCTCGCGCGGTGGGGTCACGCCGTCGAACAGCAGGTGCTCGATCCGGACGTGGTCGTGGAAGTACTCGAGGTGGACGAGCTGCTGGAGCGCGACCCCGGGATGCAGATGGATCGACGGCCCGCAGTGCAGCGACAGCGGCACGCCGTGGGCGCGGCACAGCCCGTCGACGCGCAGGAGCTCGGTGATCCCGGCGCATCGCGTGACGTCCGCCTGGAGGACGTCGACGGCGCCGGCCTCGAGCATGCGGCGGAAGTAGGGCGCGTCATAGCCGTACTCGCCGGCGGCGACCTCGACACCGGCCGGCGCCCGGTCGCGCACCAGCCGCAGTCCCTCGAGGTCGTCGGAGGACACCGGCTCCTCGAACCAGCTCACGTCGGACTCGGAGCGGAAGCGCTCGGCGAGCTCGAGCGCCTGCTTGCGGCTGTAGGCGCCGTTGGCGTCGACGAACAGCTCAGGTCCGTCGCCGATCGCCTCGCGCGCGGCGCGCACCCGGGCCGGATCGTCGCCCGGCGAGGAGCCGACCTTCATCTTCACCCGCGGGATGCCCTCGTGCACCCACCCGCCGAGCTGCTCGGTGAGGCGCTCGAGTGGGTACGCCGTGAAGCCGCCCGACCCGTACACCGGGACCCGGTCGCCCGCCATCCCGAGCAGCCGGCACAGCGGCAGGTCGAGCAGCCTCGCCTTGAGGTCCCACAGGGCGAGGTCGACGGCCGCAATGGCCATCGAGCTGATGCCCGGACGGCCCAGGTTGCGGATCGCCTCGACCATCGCCTCCCAGGCCGCTTGGGGCGCCATCGCGTCCCGGCCACAGACCACGCCGGCGAGCTTGGAATCCACGAGCTTGGCCGTGGACACGTCGGCGTAGGTGTAGCCGAGCCCGGTGTGACCCGCGGCCGAAGCCTGGACGACGACGATCGTGGTCGCGTCCCAGGCCAGCGTGCCGTCCGCCTCCGGAGCGTCGGTGGGCACGGTGAACGCCGCGACCTCGACCTCCTCGACGGTGGCCTGCACTGATGAGGCCAGCGTGCCGCTCATCGGCCGGGGAGGAACTCCTGCGCCTTCTGCTTGAACGACTGCTTGACGATCTCTCCTGAGGCGGGGTCGCCCTTCAGGAGCGCCGTGGTCAGGGCCTTGGCCTGCTCGATCGTGATGTGCGGGGGCAGCGGCGGCACCTCGGGATCGGTCACCGCCTCGTAGACGACCGGTCGATCCGATGCCAGTGCCTCGTCCCAGGCCGGGCCGACGCGGTCGGGCGTGTCCACGCGGATGCCCCGGAGCCCGAGCATCTCCGCGTAGCGGGCATAGGGAAAGTCGGGGAGCTCCTGTGAGCCCTCGAACTTCGGATCGCCCTCCATCGCCCGCTGCTCCCACGTCACCTGGTTGAGGTCTCGGTTGTTGAGCACGAGGATGACCAGCCGCTGGTCGGCCCACTGGTGGCGGTACTTGGCGATCGTGATCAGCTCGTTGATCCCGTTCATCTGCATCGCGCCGTCGCCGACGAGCGCGAACACGGGCCGGTTGGGGTAGGCGAACTTGGCCGCGATCGCGTACGGGACGCCCGGGCCCATCGTGGCCAGCGTGCCCGACAGCGAGGCCATCATCCCCTTGCGCAGCTTGATGTCGCGCGCGTACCAGTTGGCCGACGAGCCCGAGTCGGAGCTGATGATCGCGCCGTCGGGGAGGCGGTTGGAGAGCTCGTGGAACACGAGCTGCGGGTTGATCGGGTTGGCCTCGAGCTGGGCGCGCTTCTCCATCAGCTCCCACCACTCGCGCACCTGACCTTCGATCTGCTCGCGCCACGACCGGTCCTCCTTGCGCTGAAGACGGGTGCTCAGCGCGCGCAGCGACTCCTTGCTGTCGCCGATCAGGTTGACCTCCATCGGGTAGCGGATCCCGATCATCTTGCCGTCGATGTCGATCTGCACGCCGCGGGCCTTGCCCTCCTCGGGCAGGAACTCCGAGTAGGGGAAGCTCGAGCCGACCATCAGCAGCGTGTCGCACTCCATCATCATGTCCCAGCTCGGCTTGGTGCCGAGCAGGCCGATCGAGCCGGTCACGAACGGGAGGTCGTCGGGCAGGACGGCCTTGCCGAGCAGCGCCTTGGCCACGCCGGCGCCGAGCATCTCGGCGACCTCGATGACCTCGTCGGCCGCGTGCAGCGCGCCCTGGCCGACGAGCATGGCGACCTTCTTGCCCTCGTTCAGCACCGCGGCAGCCCGGTCCAGGTCCTCGTCGGTGGGGAGCACGCGCGGCGCTCGGTAACCCGGGCCCGAGTGGACCGTCCCATGCTTGTGCGGCGGCGTCGGCACCGCCTCGGCCTCCTGGACGTCGTTGGGGATGATGATCGCGGTCACGGTGCGCTCCGCGAGCGCGATGCGGATCGCGCGGTCGATGAGGTGGCGGATCTGGGCCGGAGCCATCGCGATCTCGACGTACTCATGGGCGACGTCCTTGAACAGGCTGACCAGATCGATCTCCTGCTGGTAGTTGCCGCCGATGCCGGCGCGCGCCTGCTGGCCGACGATCGCGACCACGGGATGGTGGTCGAGCTTGGCGTCGTAGAGCCCGTTGAGCAGGTGGACGGCGCCCGGTCCGGAGGTGGCCAGGCACACCCCGACCTCGCCGGTGAACTTGGCGTGCGCGCAGGCCATGAACGCGGCCATCTCCTCGTGGCGCACCTGGATGAACTCGGGACCCTCCTTGCCGTTGCTCGAGCGGCCGAACGCGCCGATGATGCCGTTGATCCCGTCGCCCGGATAGCCGTAGATGCGCCGGACGCCCCACGTGCTGAGGCGCTCGAGGAGGTAGTCGCCGACGGTCTGGCTCATGCGGGTCCTTTCGGTTGTATGTGGCTGCCTTACCCGTGCTCGATAGCCCGGTAACTCGGCGATGTCCGCGCGCCTACAGCCCCCGCTCCACCTCGGCCAGCGCGACCGCGGCGTCGATGTGGGCCAGGTGCGTCAGGCCCTGGGGGAAGTTGCCCAGCAGCTCGCCCGTCTTCGGGTCGACCTCCTCTGAGAACAGGCCGAGATCGTTGGCCCGGGCCATGGCCTGGTCGAACACAGTGCGCGCTTCGTGCAGCTCGCCGGCCCGGGCCAGGCACTCGCTCAGCCAGAACGAGCAGCACAGGAACGCGCCCTCGCGTCCGGGAAGGCCGTCGTCGCGCGTGTAGCGGTACAGCAGACCCTCGCCGGCGTCGAGCTCCTCGCGCAGCGCCGCGATCGTCCTGAGCATCCGTTCGTCGTCCCAGGCCACGTACTCGACCCGGGGCAGCAGCAGCAGCGCCGCGTCGAGCTCGGAGCGGCCGAAGGCCTGGACGTAGACGCCGCGGTCGGAGTCGTAGCCCTCCTTCTCGATCGTCTCGCGCAGCTCGTCGCGGGCGCGCTTCCAGCGCCGGACCGGAGCGCGGCGCATGCATTCGTCGGCCAGCCGGATGCCGCGCTCGAGCGCGGCCCAGCACATCACCTTGGAGTGGACGAAGTGCTCGGGGTCCCCCGGCCACTCCCACAGTCCGTAGTCGGGCTTGGAAGCGTGCTCCGCGGCGTGATCGATCAGCGAGACCAGGAAGCGCCAGTCGTCGTCGCTCGGCGAATGGCCACGCCGGTGCCAGCGCCAGGTGAGGTTCACGAGCTCGCCGTAGGCGTCGAGCTGAAGCTGCGTGGTGGCGTCGTTGCCGGCGCGCGCCGGGGCCGAGCCCCGGTAGCCCTCGAGTCCGGCCAGAACGGCGCCGCGGATCCGCCGCTCGCCGCCGGCGCCGTAGAGCACCTGGAGGTCGCCGGCGTGACCGGCGGCCGAGCGCATGATGAAGGCGCGGAAGGCGTCGGCCTCGTCCACCGCCCCCAGCTCGGCGAAGGCGCGCGAGCTGAAGCTGGCGTCCCTGACCCAGGCGTAGCGGTAGTCCCAGTTGCGCTCACCGCCGAGCACCTCGGGCAGCGAGGTCGTCGGCGCGGCCACGATCGCGCCGGTGGGCACGTGCGTGAGGGCCTTGAGCGTCAGCGCAGAGCGCCGCGCCCCCGGCTCGTCGCGCGTACCCAGGGTGAGACCCTCCGCCCATTCCACCCACCAGGCCCGGGTCTGTTCGATCGCCTCGTCGAGCGAGCCCGCGTCGGGCTCCTCGTAGGACTGCGCGTCGATCAGCTCGGGCGGGCAGTAGATGAGCGACAGACGCAGGCGATCGCCGGCGCCGACCGTGACCGTCCCCACCAGCTCGTGATCGGGATCCTCACGCAGCTCCTGCTCGCACCAAACGAGCAGACCGTCGTTGCCGCCGATCGCGCTGTGCAGGCGGTGCCCGTGCCGGCGGATCCACGGCTTGACCTGTCCGTAGTCGAACCGCGGCGCGACGTTGAGCTCGAACTCGATCGAGCCACGCACGCCCTCGATCACGCGGACGATCTGGCGGTGAGGCGTGGAGCGGGTGCTCTCGTGCACGGCAAAGCAGTCGAGGATGCGCGCCTCTCCGGCCGGACCGTGCAGCGTGGTCTCCAGGATCAGCGTGTCCTCGAGATAGCGCCGGCTGTACTCCCATGGCGAGCCGTCGGTGGGCGTGATCGAGCAGTGGCCACCGTGCTCGCGGTCGAGCATCCGGCCGAAGGCGCTGCCCGAGTCGAAGCGCGGCAGGCAGCACCACTCGATCGACGCCCGGCGCGAGACGAGCGCGGCGCTGTGGCAGTCGCCGATCAGCGCGTAGTCGCCGATCGCCGGGTAGTCGTCGCGGGCACGGCCGAGGACTACCCGAAACGGTTATCCACGGTCGCCCGGGTACAGCAAACCCGTATGTGGATCTACATGGTTGCCGCGTTCCTCTGCTCGTGGGCATCGTCGGCGGCATCGCGGGTGGCGGATCTTCACGATCGTGCTCGTCCCGATCGCCGTCATCATCGCGGTCTCGGCCCTCATCTACCAGCTGGGCCGCGCGCTGAGCGCTCGGCGTTGACACCGATGCCATCCGAGCACGAACCGCCCGCTTCCCCACAACTTCCGCGAGGACAGCGGCCACGCCCCGAACTCGCCCGAGCGGCTGGCCGATACCGCCGCGCCAGCAGTAGGCGACGCGTTTTTCCTGCCGTACTCGCGGGTAGCTAAGCCACGACCTCGAAACAGAGGAGACCCGAATGGGACTCACCGACAAGGTCACCGGACGCGTCAAGCAGGCCGCGGGCGATCTCACCGACAGCGCCTCGATGCGCCGCGAGGGCAAGCAGGAGGAGCGCAAGGGCGAGGCCAAGGAGGAGCTGGCGCGCGAGCAGGATCGCGCCGACGCCAAGGCCGAAGAGGTGGCCAACCTCGAGCGCAAGACCAACTAGCGCGCAAAGCCTCAGTCAGCGCCCGGTCGCGTCCCGCTTTCTGCGGCGAGCGCGCCGGGCGCTTTTCTTTGTGAGAGAGGAGACGGGATGCCCAAGCAACGCGAGGTCGTGGTCCTCACCGGCGCCTCCGGCGGAGTCGGCCGCGCCGCCGCTCGCAGGTTCGCCGCCGACGGCGCGCGCATCGGCCTGATCGCGCGCGGTCGCAACGGGTCTGGAGGCGGCCGCCCGCGAGGTCGAGCAGGCGGGCGGCGAGGCGCTGGTGCTCCCACTCGACGTGGCCGACGCCGATCAGGTCGAGGCCGCCGCGCGATCGGTCGAGGAGGCCTTCGGGCCGATCGACATCTGGGTCAACGACGCGATGGTGACCGTCTACGCCGAGTTCCTCGACATCGAGCCCGACGAGTACCGCCGCGCCACCGAGGTCACCTACCTGGGCATGGTGTGGGGCACGCGGGCGGCTCTGAAGCGGATGGTCCCGCGCGACCGGGGCTCGATCGTGCAGGTCTGCTCGGCCATGTCCTATCGCGGCATCCCCCTGCAGTCCCCGTATTGCGGCGCCAAGGCGGCGTGCAAGGGGTTCACCGAGAGCATCCTCACCGAGCTGATCCACCACAAGTCGAAGGTGCGGGTCTCGATGATCCAGCTCCCGGGGCTGAACACGCCGCAGTTCACCTGGGGCCGGACGAAGCTGCCCAAGCAGACCATGCCGGTGCCGCCGATCTACCAGCCCGAGATAGCGGCGGACGCGATCCACCACGCCGCGCATCACAAGCGCCGCCAGATCTACGTCGGCTACCCGACGGTGATGAACATCTTCGGCGAGCGCGTCGCCCCCTGGATCCTCGACCGCTATCTGGCCAAGATCGGCTACAAGAAGCAGATGACCGACCACGACCTCGACCCGCGCGGGCACGACAACCTGTTCGAGCCCGTCGACGAGGATCGCGGCGCCCACGGGCCGTTCGACGACCAGGCCCACAGCTTCAGCCCCCAGTACGAGCTGGCCAAGCGCCGCGGGCTGGTGCTGGCCGGACTGGGCGCGGCGGTGGCCGGCGCCGGCGCCGCCGCCGCGGCCGCCCGTAACGGCGGCCGCTAGCGACGGACGGGCAGGCTCAGCCTGCTCCGTTCTCCTTGCGCTCGGCCTTGACGCGGCCGGCCGCCTCGCCCAGCGCTGCGCCTCGGCGCTCTCGGTCAGCGCCTGCTCGCGCTCCTCCTGTGCCTCGGCCTGGTTCTCGAGCGCCCCGAGCCGCTCCTTGGCGGCGCGCTGCTCGACCTGCTCCTTCGCGCGGGACTCGGCCTGGCGCACCGACTGGACGCGCTTGCGCTCGGCCGCCTCGGCCCGGCGGGCGCGCTGTTGCTCGGTCTGCTTGGCGCTCTGGCGCCTGGCCTGAGCGCGCTCGTCGGCCTGCGCGGCGGCGCTTCTGCGCCTGCTCGTGGCGCTGCTCGACGGCGGCGTCGGCCTGTTGACCGCGGCGCTGGGCCTCGGCCCGCAGCTTCAGCGCCCGGCCGCGCTCGTCGGCCGCGGCGCGCCGGCGCCGCGCGTCCTCGCGCAGCTCCGTATCGCCGAACATCGTCGCCGCGGCCGAGCGGGCGGTCGCGTCGGCGCGATCGGCGGCGAGCTTGCGCGCCTCGCGGTTTCCTGGCAGGGCTCCGATCGCGGCGTCGATCGGGACGCGCACCAGGCGCAGGTAGCTCGTGAATGCGGTGCTGGGGATGGTGCGGATCTTCATCGACTGCTCCTCGGGGTCGATCCGGTTGGCACGCTCCTGCGCCTCCCGGGCTTCACGATCGAGCGCCACCGCGTCCTTGGCGGCGGCCACGCGGGCGTGCTCGGCCTCGCGCTCGGTGCGCTCGGCGGCGGTGTGCTCGGCCTCGCGCAGGCGCTCGGCCTGGGCCTGCTCGCGCTCGGCGTCCTCGCGGGCCTGCTGCTCGGCCTGCGCGCGCTCCTGCTCGATCTGCTGCTCGCGCTGCTGCGCGGCGACTTCGGTCTGGAGCCGCTCACGCTCGATCTCGGTCTCGGTCTGCTCCCGCTCGCAGCTGCGCCTCCTGCTGGCTGCGGGCGGCCTCGCTGCGCGCTGTCCGCGCCTCGCGGTGGGCGTCGGCCTGTGCCTCCTGCAGCCGGCCCTCGCGGGCCAGCTCGTCCTTGCCGGTGGCGGCGCCGACCGCCTCCTTGACGCGGCCGACGACCTTGCCGACGAGGCCCCCGGAGGTCCGCTCCGGGTTGTCTTGACTGGACATGGGTGTTTCTCCTTGTTCGGTTCGAACGTTTTCCTGTACCCGCGATCTGGGCCGTGAACGCGAGAGCAGGCCGGCGCGGCGAGGCGAGTCGCGTCGTACGCTGCGGCGGTGCAACGCATGCGGGGATTGGCCCTGGTGGCGCTGGTCTGCGGGCTGGCGGGCTGCGGCGGCGCCTCGGCGCGGCCCTCGGGAGCGCAGGTGTTCTCCGCCGAGTGTGCGGCATGTCACTCGGCGATCGGCAACGAGTCGCGCCACCGGGTCGGCGGCGACCTGCTCGGCTACCGGATCTCGCGCCAGCAGCTGATCGAGTTCACGCGGGAGATGCCGGTCCGGCGGCCGCTCACCCGCGCTCAGCTCTCGGCGGTGGTCGATTACGTGTTCGCGCTGCAGCGGCGCCGCTGATCAGCCGGCGGGAACGAGCTCGCCCACAGCCCCCTGCGTGCCGGCGGGCGCACGGCCGCCGGCGACCACGATCGTGCCCCCCAGCGAGATCACGCCCGCGTC
Organism: uncultured Solirubrobacterales bacterium; assembly: GCA_963710305.1. Lineage (GTDB taxonomy): Bacteria > Actinomycetota > Thermoleophilia > Solirubrobacterales > Solirubrobacteraceae > Palsa-465. The sequence continues at coordinate 99,968 of CAVPZV010000004.1, forward strand.
GGAGAGCGGCTGCGGGAGATGGCCCGCGGGCTTGACCGTGCCGGTCGCCGGATTGATGGCCCAGATCCCGGAGCTCTGAGAGGTCGTGCTGTCGCCGCGGCCGCCCACCAGGTACACGGTGGAGCCGATCACGGCGGCCCCGCCGTGGGTGATCGGCCGTGGCAGTCGTCCGATCTGCCGGACCGCTCCCGGTGGCCGGCTGGAAGCGATAGACGGCGGAGCTGGCGCCGGTGGGCGTCGAGCCGCCGATGACCAGCACCGAACCCCGCCACGGCGGTCACCGCGGCATAGCGCAGCGCGACGGGGAGATGGGCGACGACATGGGCCTGTCCACCCGGCGTCCAGCCGACGATCGTGTCCAGCGCGTTCGAGCCGTCATAGCCGCCGACCACGTAGGCGGTTCCGTCCACACGCGTGACGGCCACGTCGGACTGCGTGGTGGGCAGCGTCCCCGCCGGCGAGACGGACCTGGAGCTCGGGTCGAAGCGCAGGATGTGGTCGTACTGGGTGAACTCGGCGCCACCGAACACGTACACCGAGCCGCCCAGGGCGGCGGCCTGAGCGTCGTGCTGGGCCCCGGGGAGGCTGGCGCTGGCCACGGGGCCGTGGGCGTTCGCCACCGTGATCGCCGCGGTCGAGGTGACCTGTGGCGTGACTCCGCCCAGCAGTACGAAGCGGCCACCGCCGAGGAAGGCCGTGGCCGGATCCTGCACGGCGGCGGGCAGCGTGAACAGCGGCCGGTAGCGCAGCGCGACGGGACGAGCGCGAACTGCGGAACCGGCACGATGAGCGCGGGCCGGCGCGCGAGCCCTGGAGGTGGAGCTCGAGGAGGAACCGCAGCCCGCGAACGGCAGGGCGAGGAGGATCAGGGCTGTGACAGCCGGGCGCCGGATGCGGGCGAGCGTAGCCCAAGATGGTCGCTCGGAACCCCTCGGCGGGTAAGGCACTGAGCGTATTCTCACCCGCCCCTTAGGCTCATTTGACCGCGTCCCCGAACCCTCGCCCCGTGCGCCAGGTAGCCCTGACGCTGATTGTTGCCGCGCTCCTCGCCGCCGGCTGCGGCTCGACGAGCCACCGGAGCAACTCCGGCGGCGACGCCCGCCGGCGAGACGCTCCCGACCACCGACGCGCCGGGGTCGCCGCCCGTCAAGCTCGTCGTCGAACGTCTACGCGGCCGACGGCCCGAGCGACCTGGCGCCGGCCGTGCGCGCCGACCCGGCGCTCGTGTACGTGCCGAACAGCATGAGCAACACGGTCACGGTCATCAGCCAGCGCACGCTCAAGGTCGTCGGCCAGTTCGCCGCCGGCGCGCTGCCCCAGCACGTCACCCCGGCGTGGAACCTGAAGACGCTCTACGTCGACAACGACGACGGCAACAGCCTCACGCCGATCGACCCGCTGACCGGCCGGCCGGGACGGCCGATCCACGTCGAGGATCCCTACAACCTGTACTTCACGCCCGACGGGCGCTACGCGATCGTGGTCGCGGAGCGCCTCGAGCGCCTGGATTTCCGCGATCCCCAGACGATGGCGCTGGTGCACTCGCTGCAGGTGCCGCACTGCGCCGGGGTCGACCACGCCGACTTCTCCGCCGACGGTCGCTACATGTTCGCCAGCTGCGAGTTCGCGGGCCGGATGATCGAGATCGACCTGCGGACCCAGCGCGTGATCCGCACGCTGGTGCTGGATCACGGCTACGCGTCTCCGCAGGACGTGAAGCTCTCGCCCGACGGACGCACGCTGTACACGGCCGATCAGGCCGGCGGCGGGCTGTGGGAGATCGATCCGCAGAGCTTTCGGCGTGATCGGCTTCCTCCACACCGGGGCGGGCGCGCACGGGCTGTATCCGAGCCGCGACGCCACGCCTGCTGTACGTCTCCAACCGCTCCGCCGGCACGATCTCGGTGGTGAGCTTCGCCACCCGGCGCGATCGTGGCCACGTGGCGGATCCCGCTGCCCGCGAGTCCCGACATGGGCGGGGTGTCCGTCGACGGCAGCACCCTGTGGCTGAGCGGGCGCTACAACGCCGAGGTCTACGCGATCGACACCCGCACCGGCCGGCTCCGCGCCCGCATCCCGGTCGGCGAGGGGCCACACGGCCTGTGCGTATGGCCGCAGCCGGGGCGGTACTCGCTCGGCCACACCGGGATCATGCGCTGAGCGCTCGTACTCGCGAGACTCCGCCGGGACGGTTCCCGACCGGGGGCTCGGTCGGGACCTGCGGTGATCCGGTCCGGGCTCTCGCCGACCAGCTCGACCGCGCCGTCCGCGTCCGCGGCGCACCACCGCGCCGTCCCAGGCGCGCAGCGGGTGGGTCGCGCTGCGCTGGAGCGACCGGCACGCGCTGCGGGTGATGAAGAAGATGATGATCGGCAGCACCCACACGCCGACCCGCCAGAAGTGGATCTGCGCCGTGTAGGAGATGTGGATGCGGAAGAACAGCCGGTCGGTCGAGCCGACCGCGAAGATGATCACCACCCAGCTCAGGAACGCGGCGCCGATCGCGGTGCGCGTGGGGTGATCGCGCGGGCGGTCGAGCAGATCGTGGCGTCGCTGGTCGCGCGTGAAGCGCCGCTCCAGCGCCGGCCACGCGAACATCACCCCGAACACGACCAGCGGGAAGAACGCCCCGCCCCAGAACGGATTGGGGACGAGCGTGCGGTTGCCGATCGCCGGCTCCCAGTTGGGCATCAGGCGCAGCGCGCCGATCAGCCAGCCGATGTACCAGTCGGGCTGGGCGCCGTTCTCCGACAGGTACGGGTGGAACGGGCCCCACTGCCAGATCGGGTTGATCTGGATCAGGCCGCCGACCAGGAACAGGACCCCGGCGACCGCGAGCAGCAGCCCGATCGAGCGCAGCGCGTAGGCCGGCCACATCGGCGTGCCCACCACGTTGCGCTCGCGCCGGCCCCGCCCGGGGAACTGCGAGTGGTGCTGGCGCATGATCATCGCCAGGTGGACGGTGATCAGCACCATGAGCAGGATCGGGATCAGGAACACGTGGACGATCTCCAGGCGAGGGAGGAACTGGCTCGACCCCGGGAACTGCCCGCCCCAGACCAGGTAGGCGAGCTGGGCGCCGATGCCCGGGATCGACATGGCGACCGAGTAGGCGATGGCGAGCCCCATCCCCGACAGCAGGTCGTCGACCAGCGAATAGCCGGCGAAGCCCTCGAGGATCGCCAGCATCAGCATGAGCAGGCCGATGTAGTAGTTGAGGTCGCGCGGCTTGCGGTAGGCGCCGGTGAAGAAGATCCGGCACAGATGGAGCACGATCGAGGCGACGAACACGTCGGCCGCCCAGTGGTGGACCTGGCGGAAGAGCAGGCCGGCCGGGACGTTGAACGAGAGGTTGAGCACCGACCGGTACGCCTCGGACATCTGCTGGCCCGCGAGCAGCACGTAGGAGCCGTGGTAGATGACCTGCGAGTCGCTCGGGACGTAGTAGAGCGCGAGGAAGATCCCGGTGCCGACCAGCACCATGAACGCGTAGAGCGCGATCTCCCCGAGCAGGAACGACCAGTGGTCGGGGAACACGTAGCGAAGCGTCCACTTCATCGCCGGGGCGGCGCCGACGCGCTGCTCGAGCCAGCGCATGCCGCGCAGGAAGCGGCGGTGCGCGGCGCGCTCGACGGCGCTCACGGCGCGGCCTCCGGTGCGTGCTCACGACTCGCCCCGGTGCACGTTCCACCACGACGGGCCGATGTCCTCGTGGAACGGGCCCGGCGGCCCGCAGGTAGCCCTGCGCGTCGACCATCAGCGGCAGCTGCGGCAGCGATCGCCCGGCGGGACCGAAGATCAGCGACCGCCCTCCCCCGGGAGGAACGTCGAGTAGTGGCAGGGGCAGGTGAAGGCGGGCTTCGGCTCGCTCGTCGGCGCGAACGTCGGATAGCGGTAGAGCGAGATCGCGCAGCCGGCGTGCGGGCAGATCTTCGAGTAGGCGACGATCCCGTCGGGCGCCCAGTCCTGCCGGGCCGGCGGCAGGTGCAGGTACTCGGGCGGGAGCCTGACCACGAGCAGCCCGGACCCGAACTGCTCCGCCTGTCCGTACTGCGGAAGGGCCGTGTAGAACGTGCCGATCTGGATGTCGTCGGCGCGGTAGGGCTTGCCGGCGTCGTCGACCAGTCCCACGCCGCGGCTCCACGGGGTCTTGTGGATGCCCTCGAGCGTCGGCCCGAGCGAGGCGACCGGCGCTGCCGCGGCGGCGACCAGGGCGGCGCCCGCGACTCCGCCGGCGCCCACCAGCAGCCCGCGGCGCGAGAGGCCCTCCCCCCCGGCCTCGATCATCTCGACGACCTCCTCGGCCTCCTCCTCGACCAGCAGGGGATCGCGCTCCTCGACGCTCTGCTCCTGCGGCACGACCAGCTTGCCGGCGACGATCGCCGCGGCGGCCAGCAGCACGAGCATCCCTCCCATGGCCAGCCCAAGCAGCTGCGTGTTGGTACCGAGCACGATGAAGATCACGACGAAGCCGAACCCGAACACGGCCGCCAGCAGCAGCAGCACAGCCACCACGGTCTCCGCCCGCCGGCTGGCCGGGACGATCCGCTCCGACGGATCGACGGCGGGCTCGGGCGCGGGACCGGGAGCTTCGCGACGGATGGCTGTCCTGGCCGCCGTGCGAAGCGCCACCAGCGCTCCCAGCGGTCCGGGCGATCCGGCCCAGGCGCGAGGGCTTGTCCGGGCTCGGGCTCATCGAGCGGCCTCCTTCATGCCAGTCGTTCTCCGATCAGGCGCGCCACCAGCACCATCGCGGCGAGGGCGAGGAACCAGGCGACGATGCCCTCCGGGATCGGGCCGATGTTGTAGATCCCCCACCCGCCCGCGTTGTCCGGATGGCGCGTCCACAGGATGTAGCGCGCGAGCGAGTCGAGCTGGTGCTGGTTGATCTGGGTGGCGTCGAAGTGCGGCATCAGGTACGGGCCCATCCGCACCGCCTCGGCGATCTGCTGAGGCGTGGCCTCGAGCAGGTCGGGGACGGGGACGTTCACGGTCAGGCCGCCGCGGGCCACCACCTGGTGACAGCCGGCGCAGTTGAGCGTGAACTCGTGCAGGCCCAGTGAGAGGTCGCCGCTGGCGGGGTTCGCGGTCGGCGCGGACGGCCCGCCGAACGAGCTGACGTAGTCGATGATCGCGTCGATCTGTGTGCGGTTGAACTGCGCCGGGTTGCGCAGCGGCTCCTCCTTCGGCTGCTCGAGCGGCATCCGGCCGGTCGAGAGATAGAAGTCGACCGGACCCGGCCCGACGCCGCGCAGCGACGGCGCCACGCCCGGCGTGCCGTTCAGCGCGAGCCCGTGGCACGAGGAGCAGCTGCGCTGGTAGAGATCGAAGCCCTCGGTGAGGAGCGCCGGGGAGCTCGGGGAAGGTCTTGGTCGGATTTCCGGGCCCGGGCGGATCCGGAGCTTTCGCGGGCGCCGTCGGCCCTGTCACGGATGACGCTCCGGGAAGAGCGCTCGGCCCCGTCTGGCCCTGGGAGGCGGGGACGGCGAGTCCGACCAGGGCCAGCGCTCCCAGGATCACCGCGAGCGAGAGGCGGAGCGCGGGCGGGACCCGCGAGCGCTTGGTCAGCCGGCGTCAGCGCCTCTCACGAGCGCTGTCCTCCCACGCGGCTCGTGCACGCCGGCGCGCCCTCGCGTGCCTCGCGCGCCTGCTGGCGCCGCTCGTCCGCCACGAGCGCGGCCAGCGCCGCCCACAGCCCGACCACGACCATGATCACGTCGCCGGCCACCCACATGATCGCTCCGGCCTGGGCCTGATCGTTCAGGGCCGAGATCCCGAGCGCGCGGGCCGGGGGGCCGTACGCCGCGTACACGAGCGTGGCGTGGCGGTTGAGGTACGCCCCGACCAGCGCCATCGGGGCCATCGCGGCCATCATGTAGACGAGCCTCCCGAGCCCGCCCAGCCGGTGCGAGGGACGGGATCGACGTCGAGGATCTGCCACCAGATGAGCAGCCCGGCGATCACGTACAGCGCGTGCTCGAGGTCGTGCAGGGCGGCATGCCGGAGCGTCGCGTCATAGAACGACGAGAGGTGCGTGAGCACGACGACCGCGGAGAAGAAGGCGAGCGAGGGCGCCGGGCCGAGGTACGGGCGCACGCGCTGCAGCGCCCTCGCCAGCCCGCGGCGCCGGCGCGGCGGCAGGGCGCGCAGGGCCAGGAGCACCGGCTGGCCGCCCAGCAGCAGCGCCGGCACGACCATCAGCAGGAGCATGTGCTGGACCATGTGGACCGAGAGCAACTGGTCGTCGTAGGCGTCGATCCCCGACTGGAGCGCCACCAGCGCGCAGCCGATCCCGCCCAGGAAGCAGAGCGTCCGGCGCAGCGGCCAGGCCGCCGCGCATGCGACGGACCGCCCACAGGTACAGGGCCGCGGCCGCGGCCGCCTCGACCTCGAGCGACCATGCGAGCTGCCAGTGGCGTGAAGATCAGCGAGGGCAGCGACGGCGGCGCTCATCGCCGCTCGAGCTCCTGACGGACGCGCCGGTTGGTGGTCCGCTCGGAGCGCAGCTCGACCACCAGCCGCCCGAGCGAGAGCAGCAGGATCCCGGCGCCGAAGTACACGAAGAACTTCGACCAGGCGAGCCCGAACAGGATCGTGCGCGACGCGATATGCCCGATGAAGACCGCGCCCGTGCTCGCCTGCGGCACCGGCTCGAGCTCGGTCTCCGGTGGCGGCGGTCCGCGCCTGATCGCGTCGCGGCGTGCCAGCCAGAGCAGGAGCGCCGTGCACGTAGACGATCAGCGACGCAGCGAACGCCTCGATGCCGTTGACGGGCTTGGAGTCCCAGACGGCGTTACCGATCGCCAGCACGAGCAGGATCGTGCCCCAGGCGATCACCGGGATCGCCCCTCCTCTCATGCGGGCGTCTCCGTGCGCTCGCGCTCGCGCTCGCGATCCTCGGCCTCGTGCCGCAGGTCGAGCAGCGGCGCGTAGGAGCGGATCGGCGGCAGCGGCCGCTCGAAGTTCAGCGGCGGCGGCGGCGAGGACGTCGCCCACTCGAGCGTGTGGCCGAGCCACGGGATCGTCGCCGGCGGGGATCCGGCGCCGCAGCGAGATCCACGACGTTGATCAGGAAGATCAGCACGCCCAGCGCGATGATCCCGGCGCCGATCGTCTCGAGCTCGTTGAGCGTGCCCCAACCGGGATGGGTCGGATAGCGCGAGATCCGCCTCGGCATTCCGTCCTCGCCGAGGAAGAACATCGGGAAGAAGGTCAGGTTGGTGCCGATCACCATGACCAGGAGCTGGAGCTTGCCCAGCCCCTCGCGGAGCATCGCGCCCGTCACCTTCGGGAACCAGTGGTAGACGCCGGCGAAGAAGCCGAAGATGCTGCCCGCGAACAGCGTGTAGTGGAAATGGGCGACGACGAAGTAACTGCCGTAGGCGTGGTAATCGAGCACCGGCGAGGCCACCCAGATCCCGGTCAGCCCGCCGATCAGGAACTGCAGGAAGAACGCCAGCGCGAACAGCATCGAGGTGCGCAGCACGATCGAGCCGCCGATCAGCGTCGCCGATCATGTCGAAGTACTCGATCCCGGCGGGGATCAGCAGCGCTGTCGAGGTGAAGGCGAAGTACTGGTTGGTCACCCCGCCGGTCACGTACATGTGGTGTGACCACACCGCCATCGACAGCGCCGCGAAGGTCATGATCGAAGCGACGAACGCGACGTAGCCGAACCAGCGCTTGTGCGCGTTCACCGCGATCGCCTCGGCCGCCGCCCCCAGGTACGGGAAGAACATCACGTACACCACCGGATGGCCGAAGAACCAGAACAGGTCCTGGTAGTCGATCGCGCCGGTGAACCCGGTGTAAATGTGCCCGCCGTGCCGGTCGATGTAGAGCAGCACCATCGCCACGACGAGCATCGGGAACGCGGCGACGACCATCAGCACGCTCACGAGCGCGGTCCAGGTGAACACGTGGCATGCGCAGCAGCGACATGCCCGGCGCCCGGCGGCGCGCCACCGTGGCCAGCACGGCCGCGGCCATGGCGAACATGCCCACGGCGACGAGGATCACCCCGATCACCCAGAAGTCCTGCCCCACTCCCGGCGTGTTGGTGCCGTTGCGAAAGGGGCGAACGACGCGGTCCAGCCATCGCGTCCCGCACCGTCCGCGGTCAGCCAGCTCGCCTGCATGATCAGCCCGCCCGAGAGCCAGGTCCAGAACCCGGCCAGCGACAGCCGCGGCAGCGCCATCCGCAGCGCCCCGATCTGCAGCGGCACCAGATACGTCGCCAGCGCCATCGCCATCGGCGTCGACGAACAGGTAGATCATCGTCGAGCCGTGCATCGTGAACAGCTCGTCGTAGGAGTTGTCCGAGACGAACTGCATGTTCGACTGCGCCAGCTGGGTGCGCATCGAGCAGCGCGAAGATCCCGCCCGAGCGACGAAGAACACGATCGAGCAGATACCGAGGTTGAGGCCGATGCGCTTGTGGTCGGTGCTGGTCAGCGCGCCGACCCAGCCGGGCGTGCGGCGTGGTCCGCGGGAACGCGGACCGTCGTCGTGCTCATGGCGCCGCCGTCCCCTTGCTCCGCGCCCATGCGGCGAACGAGCTCGAGCTGACCGCGTGGAACGTGAACACCATGTCGGCGTGGCGCAGCCCGCAGTACTCGGCGCACTGCCCGCTGTAGGCGCCCGGCTTGGTGAAGGTCAGCGTGGTCACCTGCACGCGGCCGGGGATCGCGTCGTGCTTGTAGCGGAGCGCCGGGATCCAGAACGAGTGGATCACGTCGGCCGAGTAGAGGTTGAAGCGGATCGCCTCGTTCACGGGCACGACGAACGGCTGGCGCCCGACCGTGCCGCTGCGCACGCTGAACCCGTAGGCCGGATATGACAGCGTCCACTCCCACTTCGAGGCGGTGACGTTGATCACCACCGCCGGCCGCTCCTGGTTGGCCACGGTGTCGACCTTGTGCTCGGCACCGAAGGTCAGGTAGAGCAGGAACGCGGCCGTGCAGGCCAGCACCACGGCGTAGGTGCCCTCCAGCGGATTGTGCTCGTGCCAGCGGGCGGCACGCTCCCGCGGGCGGCGCCGGTAGATCAGGACCGCGAGCACCGTGACGAGGACGATGAAGGCGAACACGCCGATCGCGATCGGCAGATAGATGTGGAACAGGTGGTCGTACTGCTGTCGGGTGCTGATCAGCGCCGGCGCCCGACCCGTGCTCACAAGCGGCTCCCGACTCCGCGCGCTCACCGGCTGTGCCTGCTGCGGGGCCACGCCGCTCGCCGGAGAGCCGGTGGCGTGATCCGGGTTGGCCACCTTCGGCGTCCGGCGCGCCGCCCCGCGGCGCTCGCCGCGCTCGATCGCGGCGCGCTGCGGGCCGACGACGTACTTCGGGTCGGCCGCCGACTGGAACCCGGCCTGGAAGATGCTCGAGGCGGGCGGCCAGCGCGCCGGCGCAGAGGAGCGTCCCCGCCAGGGCCGCGGCGGCCCGAGATCGGCCGCCGCGAGCCGCGAGCAGTGCTGCGCCTCCCAGCGTGCACACACGCGTGAGCATCGTCGTCCTGGCCGCGACCGACTCCTCGTACGGGCCGCCGACCTCGCCGAGCCGCTTCTCCATCACCTCCTTCAATATCAGTTCCAGCGCCGCGCCGCCGAGGGCGAGCCGCCGTGCCGGCGCCGCGTGCTCCGGCGGGGTGACGACGACGACGGCAGCGCCCGCGCTGAGCGCGGCGCCCGAGGCAAACACGAAAGGGAGCTCGCGCCGAGCCTGGTGCCACACGGGAACCGCCGTATTGGCGATCAGCGCCGCTGTGTACGTCGACAGCGGCAGGCCCAACAGGGCCGCGGCGGGGCGCGAGACGCGGGCCGTGCGGGGGAGCAGCCCCGTCCACGCGTTCACGGCCGCGGCGGCCGTGGTGGCGCCGCTCGCGCTCAGCACCCATGAGCCGACGCTCATCGGGGAGGTCACCTTGAACATCCGGAGCATGTTGAGAAAGCGCGCCGGCTTGCCGAGGTCCGAGATGAGAAGGACCGGGCTGACACTCACGCCCGCGAGCGCCACGCCCCAACTGCGCCGAGCAAGCGTGTCATTGCCACGCACGCCGGCCAGGAAGGCCAACCCCGCGGCGGCCCCGCCCATTCCGCCGGTGAAGAAGTAGGTGGGGATCTCCCACGTCCACACCGGCTTCTTGATCACCGGCTGCCCGTAGTAGGAGGCCGAGGTGTCGCTCACCGTCTTGCACCGAACACCGCGGCGGCCAGTCCCGCGGCCAGCGCCACCCCGGCGACGGCGGCGGCCCCCCAGATCTCCCCCAGATGCGCTCGCGTGTCGACCGGGTCGGGCGGCAGCCCGTAGACCTCGGGCTCATCGAGCAGGAGGAAGAAGGCGCCGGCCCCGTGGACCCCGTCGTCGTCGTCGGCCAGGTACAGCTGGGCCCGCTCCTGCCCGGCCTCCTGGAGCGTGGCCAGACGGTGCTCGGCCCGCTCGCGCAGCTCGGAGAGCTCGCCGAACTGGATCGAGTTGGTGGGACAGGCCTGGGCGCACGCGGGTTCCTTGTCGTCCTTGAGCCGGTCGTAGCACAGCGTGCACTTCCATACGCGGCCGTCGTCCTCGCGCTGGTCGAGCACGCCGAACGGGCAGGCCGGCACGCAGTAGCCACAGCCGTTGCAGATGTCCTCCTGGACCACCACCGTCCCGAACTCGGTGCGGAACAGCGCGCCCGTCGGGCAGACCTCGAGGCACGCGGCGTCCGTGCAGTGCTTGCACACGTCGGAGGCCATGAGCCACCGGAAGCCGTCGCCCTCCTGGTAGGTGTGCACGCCGGCGTCGATCGCCGTCGCCCGCTCGGCGGCGTGAACCAAGCCGGCGCCGTCGTGGACGGTGGCCGGGACCTTCTGCTCGATGAACGCCACGTGGCGCCAGGTGTCGGCCCCGAGATCGACCGTGTTGTCGTAGGACTTGCCGGTGAAGCCCTCGAGTGACATCGGGATCCGGTTCCACTCCTTGCAGGCCACCTCGCACGCCTTGCAACCGATGCACACCGAGGTGTCGGTGAAGAAGCCCATGCGCGGCTTGGCCTGTTCGCCATAGGTGCCGGGCCACGCGGTCGTTTCAAGCTTCATGCCGTGACCTCCCGCTCTCCTCCGATACTCCTCGACCAGGTCAAGACGTTCACGGCCCCTCGGCCGGCGACCGGGCTGGATGTCGCACGTGGCGGCCTTGTACTCGTTGATGTGCACGTTGTTGTCGAGCACGAGCGGCAGCAGTTCGTTGGCCGAGTCGCCCGTGACGATGCCGACGCCGCCCCAGTGGTACGGGGCGCCGACGGTATGGATGGTCTTCCCCTGGATCTGCAGCGGCTTGACGCGTTCAGTCACCATGACCCGCGCCTCGACCGCCTGACGCGCGGTGACGATCGTGGCCCACCCGCCGTGCTCGAGCCCGCGCTCGGCGGCCAGCTGCGGGGAGACCTCACAGAAGAACTCGGGCTGGAGCTCGGCCAGGTAGGGAACCGTCCGCGACATGCCGCCCGCGGTGTGGTGCTCGGTCAGCCGGTAGGTGGTGAGCACGAACGGGAAGACCTCGCTGCCCGGCTCGCCCGCGGTCGGGTGGTAGGGGTTCTCGGGCCGGTGGAAGACCTGGCGGGTGGGGTTCTGCTGCTGGGCATAGAGCGGATTTGAGACCGGCGATTCCTGCGGCTCGTAGTGCGTGGGCAGCGGCCCGTCGACGAGCCCGGTTGGGGCGTAGATCCAGCCGCGTCCGTCGGGGTGAAGGATGAACGGCTTGTCGCCGCGGATCCCCTCCATCTTCTTCGCGTCCTTGGGCGGCCGGTAGTCCGGCGCCTTGGTGGGCGGGAAGTCGGGCGAGTCGCCGAGGCTCGTCCACTGCTCCTGCTCGGCGTCCCACCAGATGTATTTCTTGCGCTCCGACCACGGCTTGCCGTCGGGGTCGGCCGAGGCGCGGTTGTAGATGATCCGCGTGTCCTTGGGCCACGCCCAGCCCCACTCGGGGGCGATCCAGTTCTGCTCGGTGTGCGGCTTCTTGCGCGCCGACTGGTTGACGCCGTCCTTGTAGATGCCGCAGTGGATCCAGGAGCCCGACGTGGTCGAGCCGTCGGCCTTGAGCTCGTCGTAGCTGGCCAGGAACGATCCGTCGGCCTTGCGCCCGGAGATCTCCTGGAGCACGTGCTCGGCGTCGGGCTCGCCGTGGGGACCCTGGAGCGGGTAGTCCCACATCAGCTCGAGGATCGGCCGGTCCTTGGGGTCGTTCGAGCCGGCGAGCTTTTCTCGGATCGCCTTGCCGAGGTGGTAGATCCAGTGCAGCTCCGACCTCGCGTCGCCCGGCGGCTCGCACGCCTTGTGGTGCCACTGGAGCAGCCGCTGGGTGTTGGTGAAGTTTCCGTCCTTCTCGGTGTGTGCGGCGGCCGGCAAGAAGAACACCTCGGTCTGGATGTCCTCCGCGCGCGTCTCCCCCGACTCGTGCTCGGGCGAGTCCTGCCAGAACAGCGCCGTCTCGGTGGGCTGGAAGTCACGCACGACGAGCCAGTCGAGGTTGGACAGGGCCTTGCGGATCAGCTTGGAGTTCGCCGAGCCGACTGTCGGGTTCTGCCCGACCGCGAACATGCCCTTCAGGCCGCCGTCGAGCGCCTTGAGCATCATCGCGTAGTGCGAGTGGTCGCCGTTGATGCGCGGCAGGTACTGGAAGCAGAACTCGTTCTCCTCGGTGGCGGCGTCGCCCCACCACGCCTTGAGCAGCGACACCATGTAGGGCCGCAGGTCGCCCCACGCTCCCGTGTCCGGGCCGTTCAACTCGACGAACTTCTCAAGCGAGGGATGCTGCTGGGGGTGCGGCATCGGGATGTATCCCGGCAGGATGTTGTAGAGCGTCGGGATGTCGGTCGAGCCCTGGATGTTGGCGTGGCCGCGCAGCGCGAGGATCCCGCCACCGGGCCGGCCGATGTTGCCCAGCAAGAGCTGGATGATCGACGCGGTCCGGATGATTTGGACTCCGACGGTGTGCTGGGTCCAGCCCACGGCGTAGACGAGCGCCGAGGTGCGCTCGCGCCCGGAGTTCTCGCACAACGCTCTCGCGACCTTCAGGAAATCCTCGGGCGAGCAGCCGCAAAGCTCTGAGACGAGCTCCGGGGTGTAGCGCGCGAAGTGGCGGCGGAGGATCTGGAGCACGCAGTGCTCGTCCTGCATGCTGTCGTCGTAGTCGGGCGGCTCGCCCCCCTCGAGCTTCATCCCGTGTGCGCCGTGGGCCTGCTCGCCCGAGACGTCGGCGGTCTGCTCGGTCTTGCCGGCGGTCGCCTCGCCCGAGGTCTCGTTGTAGCCCCAGGTGTCGATGCTGTAGACGCCCTTCTCGGGGTCCCAGCCTGAGAAGAATCCGCTGTTCTCCTCCGGGTCCTGGTATCCGGGCTTGATGATCACGGGCGCGTTGGTGTAGTGGCGCACGTAGTCCGCGAACCAGGCGTCGTGCTCGAGGATGTAGTTGACGATCCCGCCGAGGAACGCGATGTCGCTGCCGGCGCGGATCGGCACGTGCAGGTCGGCCATCGCGCTCGTGCGCGTGAAGCGCGGATCGACGTGGATCACCTTCGCGCCCCGTTCCTTGGCCTCGATCACCCACTGGAAGCCGACCGGATGCTGCTCGGCCATGTTCGAGCCCATGATCAGGATGCAGTCGGAGTTCTGCAGGTCCTGCTGGAACGTGGTGGCGCCGCCGCGCCCGAACGAGGTCCCCAGACCGGGGACCGTCGAGCTGTGTCATATGCGGGCCTGGTTCTCGATCGACACGCGCCCGGCAGCGGTGAAGAACTTCTTGATCAGGTAGTTCTCCTCGCTGTCGAGCGTGGCGCCGCCGAGGAAGTGAATGCCGAGCGTGCGCTTGAGCGGCTCGCCGTCCTCGGTCTCCTCCTCCCAGGTCTCATCCCGCGCGCGGATCAGCCGCTCGGCGATCATGTCGGTCGCCTGCTCGAGGCTTAGGTGCTCCCAGTCGGTGGCCCCGGGCCGCCGGTACTGGACCTTGGTCTCGCGCATCGCCGAGTTGACGAGCTTCTCCGACGCCGACCCCTTCGGGCACAGACGCCCGCGGGAGATCGGCGAGTCCGGGTCGCCCTCGATCTGGATGACCTTCTCGTCCTTGACGTACACCTTCTGGCCGCAGCCCGACGGCGCAGTACGGGCAGATCGACTGCACCACCTTGTCCGCGGTCCGCGTGCGGGGGGTCAAGCGCTCCGAGTGGGCCGACTGCGCGGCCCGCCCGAGCCCGAGCCGGTCGCCCGCGAGCTGCCGGAAGAACGGGGGGACCAGGCGGCGAGGGCTCGGCATCGCTGGGGCCCCGGGTACCCCGCCGGGTGAAGGAGAAACCGCCGTTAGGTTCGCGCTCGGACAGTGCGCGGCCCGCGCACCTAGCCGAAGGTCTTCAGCTAGTCCTGCGGTCTCGTCACTCGTCGCGTGTCGGAGTCGTCGTCCTGTCAGAGTCGGAGTCCTCGTCCTTGTCGGAGTCCTCGTCCTTCGTCGGAGTCCTCGTCCTTCGTCGGAGTCCTCGTCCTTCTCGGAGTCCTCGTCCTCGTCCTCTCGGAGTCGGAATCCTCGTCCTTGCCGGCGCCCTCCTCGTCGGACTCCTCGTCCGCCTCGTCGGATTCCGTGGGCGCCTTGGCGCCGGGAATGCCCTCGTCGGCGCGCTTTTGCTGCCAGTCCTGGCTGACGTCGTCGACTTCCTGCCCGAGCTCGTTGCTCCGATCCTCGAGCTTGTCGGCCTCGCGTTGGCCGCGGCGTTCGAGCTCGGCGGGATCGGGGTCTGAAGAAGACATAGCGCGGGGCCTACCCGGCTGGATGGCAGGCGACACGGTCGCCGGCAGGCATGCTCGTCAGCTGCTGCGCTCGGCTTCGCGCGCCGCTTCCCAGGCCCGGCTGGCGTAGGCACGGAACTCGCGCTCGAAGCCCGTCCACCAGTCGCCCCGGAGCGCGAAGGTCATGCGCAGCCGGCGCGCCACCGGCATCGACAGCCGGACGCCCACCGCGAACGCGACCACGAGCAGCGGGACGAGAAGGACCATGCGTCGCTACTACCCCTCGCGTCAGACTTTGAAATGCATGGCCGACGAACCGCAGAAGCTTGGTAGAGGTATCTCGATCAAAGGACACACGGTCCTGACCGGGAGCTGCTCGTGGACCGACCGGACGCTCGTCCAGGACGCCGACTGGTACCCGCGCAAGACGATGAGCGCCGAGGAGCGGCTGCGCTACTACGCCGCCCAGTTCCCGCTCACCGAGATCGACTCCACCTACTACGCGCCGCCGGCCGAGCAGCAGGCGCGGCTGTGGGCGGAGCGAACGCCGGACGGGTTCCGCTTCGACGTCAAGGCGTACTCGCTGCTCACCGGCCACCCCACGCGGCCGCAGTCGCTGTGGCGAGACCTGCGCGACGCGCTGCCCCCGATGTCGCGGAGAAGCGCAACATCTACCCCCACCACCTCGACCCCGAGGCGCTCGAGGAGGCGTGGCGGCGCTTCGCCGACGCGCTGCGGCCGCTGCACGAGGCGGGCAAGCTCGGCTCGGTCCTGTTCCAGTACCCGCCATGGTTCGGACCGCGGCGCGAGAACCGCGCCGAGGTGCGAGACGCTGCGCGAGCGCCTGCCCGACTACCGGGTCGCGGTCGAGTTCCGCTCGCCGCGATGGCTGGCCGAGGAGCGCGACCGCGAGCGGACGCTCGGGATGCTCGAGGAACACGGCCTCGTGTTCGTCTGCGTCGACGCGCCCGCAAGTCTCCGAGCTGCCGCGGATCATGGCCGTGACCAATCCGGAGCTGCTGGTGCGTCCGCTTCCACGGCCGCTCCGACAGCACCTGGTCGGACACGTCGCGGCTCGGCGGCCGAGCGCTTCCGCTACCTGTACTCGGAACAGGAGCTCGAGGAGCTGGCCCACCAGGTGCGCGAGGTGGCTCGAGCAGGCGACGCGAGACGCACCTGCTCATGAACAACTGCTATCGCGACTACTCGGTCCGCAACGCCGCGCAGCTGCGCGACCTGCTGGCGGCGGTGGCCGGATGAGCCTGGGTAAGCTGAGGAGACGATGAGCGTCCACACCGAGACAGCCGACGAAAACGCCGTGTTCGCGGGCTACTCGCCCGAGGAGGACAAGCCCCTGGCCAGCTACGGCGTCCTGATGAGCGTGTTCCTGAGCCTCGCCACGACGTTCGCGGCCTGGTTTCGCCGCTCCGGCCGCGAGCTTCCCGACCGCATCGACGGTCGCGATCTGGTTCTGCTGACCCTGGCCAGCCACAAGGCGTCCCGCCTGATCGCCAAGGACAAGGTCACGAGCGCGATCCGCGCCCCGTTCGCCCGCTACCAGGGCGGCGCCGGCCCGGGCGAGGTGTCCGAGGAGCCCCGCGGCCGCGGCCTGCGCCGGGTCATCGGCGAGCTGCTCGTCTGCCCCTACTGCCTCGGGATGTGGACGAGCGCGTTCCTCACCGCCGGCCTGCTCGTGGCGCCACGGTTCACCCGCTGGGTGGCCTCGGTGCTGACGATCTTCTTCGGCGCCGACGTGCTCCAGATCGCCTACAAGAAGGCCGAGGACACGCTCTAGCTCGTCACCTCGACGAGCAGCATCGCGATGTCGTCGCGCGGGTCGAGCGCCGCCGGTGGCCTCGTGCTCGAGGAACTCCATGAGCGGCTCGCCGGCAAGGCCCTGGGCGCGGGCACGCGTCAGGAGCTCGAGCAGGTCGCTCTCGCTGAGGATGTGGTCCGGCGCGCGGGCGTCGGTGAGCCCGTCGGTGTAGAGGAGCATCGTGTCCCCCGGATCGAGCACGGTCCGCGCGGCGGTGAAGTCGACCTCCGGGCTCACGCCGAGCAGCGGGCCCGCCACCGGCAGCTCCTCGGCCCGTCCGCCGGCTCGGAGCACGAGCGGCGCCGGATGGCCGCCGGCGGCCACGTGGAGCTCCAGCCGATCTCCTCGCTTGGCCGCCACCGCGAACGCGGCGGTGAGGAAGCGATCGGCCGGCGAGGAGCGGTCGCGCAGCGCGGCGCGGTTGAGCCGGCGCAGCACTGTCGCCGGGTCGAAGCCGGCCACCGCGCGGATCGTGTAGCGGGCCAGCGCGGTGAGCGCCGCCGCGCGCGGCCCCTTGCCGCACACGTCTCCGATCGCGATCCCCCAGCGGCTGGCGTCGATCGCGAACGCGTCGTAGAAGTCGCCGCCGACCTCCTGGCCCTGACCGGCGGGACGATAGCGCCCGGTGATCCCCACTCCTGGGATGTGCGGAAGGCTGGCGGGAGCAGGCTCTCCTGGAGCGTCCGCGCGAGACGGCGGGTCGCCTCGAACAGCCGCGAGTTGTCGATCGCCAGTCCCGCGCGACGAGCGAGCTCCTCGCAGAGCACGAGATCGTCCGCGTCGAAGGGGGCCCCGTCGTCCATGCGCAGCAGCGAGAGGGCGCCGAGCACGCGCTGGCGGGCGATCAGCGGCACCACGATCGCCGAGTGGTAGCGCAGGCGCCGCATCAGCGCGAAGTGCTCGCTGCCCGCGGCGATCCGCGCTGGAAGTCCTCCGTCATCTCGGGGAGCAGGATCGGCTCTGCCCGTGCGCAGCACCTCGGCCACCGGATGGCCGCTGCCCGGACCGAGCGGGTGCTCGCGGCGCATCAGCTCGACCGCCCGTGCGGTCTCGGGGTCTCGGGCTGCGGCCACCGCCCTTCGCACGATGCCGTCGTCGTCGAGCAGGTCGATCACCGTCAGCTGGGCCAGCTCGGGAACGGTCAGATGCGTCAGGTTGGTCAGCGTCTCGTGCAGGTCGAGCGAGCTGTCGAGCGCCAGCCCGGCCTGGGCCAGGAACGTCATGCGCTGCTGGAGCCGGGCGTTCTCGGTTGGCGACGGCGCCGCGCTCGCTGAGGTCGCGCACGAAGCCGGCGAACAGCGGCGGCTCGCGCTCGCCAAGCCGCGTGACGGTGAGCTCGACCGGGAACTCCGTCCCGTCGCGGCGCAGCGCGGTGAGCTCGAGCCGCCGGTCGAGGATCGTGGCGTCTCGCGTCTCGAGGTAGCGCTCGAGCGCGTTGCGGTGGGCGGCGCGCAGCGGCCCCGGGATGACCAGGTCGGCCAGCTCCGAGCCGACCGCCTGCTCGCGCGGATGGCCGAAGATCTTCGAAGCGGCCGGGTTCCAGTCGCGCACGAGCCCGTCGGCGCCCATGATGACCACGGCGTCGCGGGAGGCGAGGAAGACGCCATGGGCCGGAAAGCCGGCGTTGACGGTGCTGTCGCTAATCCGCGCGGACTCTACTGGCGGACCGCGCGCGGACGTCCCGACGCGCTCGCCGCGCTGGCGCCCGCGTTACCGCCCCCGAAGGCCGGGTAAGGCTTGGCCGTGACGAAACCGAAATCGAAAGGGACCGCCTGATGGCCAATGAGAAGACCGTGGCGGTGCTCGGCGCGGGAGGCACGATGGGCCGGCCGATGGCGCGCAACATCGCCCAGGCCGGGTTCACGGTGCGAGCGTGGAACCGATCCCGGGAGAAGGCGGAGCCGCTCGCCGAAGACGGCGTCACGGTGTGCGATTCGCCGGCCGAGGCGGCCGAGGGCGCCGACGTGGTGCTGACGATGCTCGCCGACACCGACGCGGTGATCGAGTCCGTCTCGGACGCGCTCGGGAGGCTCGGCGACCGCGGGCTGTGGCTTCAGATGAGCACGATCGGCGAGGCGGGGACGGAGCGGTGCATCGAGCTGGCCCGCGAGCGGGACGTGAGGTTCGTCGACGCGCCCGTGCTGGGCACCAAGCAGCCGGCCGAGGAGGGCAAGCTCGTGGTGCTGGCCTCCGGCCCGGACGATCTGGCGGACGAGGTGCGCCGATCTTCGAGGCCGTCGGGCAGAAGACGATCTGGGTCGGCGAGGCCGGCGCCGGGACGCGGCTCAAGGTCGTGTGCAACAGCTGGGTGCTGACCGTGACCGAGGCCACGGCCGAGATGATCGCGCTGGCCCAGGCACTGGAGATCGACCCGTCGCTGATCTTCGACGCGGTCGAAGGCGGCACGCTGGACCTCCCCTACCTGCGGATGAAGGGCAAGGCGATCCTCGAGCGCAACTTCGAGCCGATGTTCCGGCTCACGCTGGCGGCCAAGGACGCGGGCCTGGTCGAGGAGTCGGCCGAGCGCCACGGGGTCGACGTCCCGCTGTTCGGCGTGATCCGCGAGCAGATGTCCCGCGCCGCCGAGGAGCACGGCGACGAGGACATGTGCGCCACCTACTTCGCCAGCGCACCCGCCGGGGCCGCGTGACCGCCGGCGCCGCCTCAGCGCGGCGCGAGCGGTCGGCGCGCGGCCGTCAGCCCTGGTTGGAGTAGGTCCCGACCAGGCGCGCCTGCTCGATCACGTGATCCTCGATCCGGTCGATCAGCGCGCGCCGGTCGAGCCCCGGCTCGAGATCGAGGTCCTCGTCCAGCGCGTAGACCCAGAAGTAGTAGTGATGGCTGCCGTGGCCGGGCGGCGGGGCAGGGCCCATGTATCCGTCGTTGCCCATCGAGTTCTTGCCCTGGGTGACGTCGCCCGCCGCCCTCGGGCAGGCCCGTGGCGTCGCCCGGGATGCCGTAGGCCACCCAGTGGGTGAAGCCGTCGACCAGCGGCGCGTCCGGGTCGTGGACCACGACCGCGAACGCTTTCGTCCCCTCGGGCACTCCCGACCACTCGAGCGCCGGCGCGACATCCTCGCCGTTCGAGGTGTGGCGGTCGGGGATCCGCTTGTGGTGATCGAAGGCGGGACTGGTGATCTTCAGGTCTTTAACGTTCAGCTCTTGAGGCATGCCCTCGCGCTACCCGAGGCCACTGCGCGGCAATCCGCCGGCGTGGCTACCGCCAGCCGCTAGCGTTCGCGCGGTGAGCCAGCCGCTTGAGGAGGGGAGCTTCGAGGCGCTCGATCCGTCGCGGCACGCCGTGGCGCTGCATGCCGCGGTCGAGCGCTATCAGCGCGATGGATCGCCGGCGTACGCTCGACGAGGCCTTCGCCGCGGCGGCGGTAGCGGTGGCGGCCCTTCGCGGCGAGCGCGCGGGCGTGCCGCCGGACGTCGAGGAGGTGCGCCGGCTGTTCGAGCGTCTGCCGGACTTCGAGCGGCTCGTGTCGCTCGCCGCCGGCGAGGCCGACCGCGCGGCCGCCGCCGGCGGGGCGCGGGTCTGGCAGTGGTTCGGCTTCCCGGGGTCCGCCCCCCGCTGGGACGAGGCAGAGCTGTCGCGGGCCCGGCTGCTCGTGGCGTGCGCGTGCGCGCCGCTCGACGGGCGAGGCGGCTCAGTGGCTCGGCCCGAGGCTTCGCCGCCTGGCCGCGGCCCGCTGGGCCGAGCTGATCGTCGACGCGCTGCGCACGGCGGACGAGGAGTGGTGGCAGGGCGGCGCTCGGGGAGCGCTACGAGTCGGTGCGGCAACGCTGCGCGCCCCGCACCAGCCTGGCGGGTGCGAGGCCTGGCCGTCCTCGTCACGTCCGACGAGCGAACGCGGGAGACGCTGCGGGCTCGGCTCGAGCGGTGGCTGGCCGCCGGCGCCGAGCTCGAGCGGCTACCGGGCGAGCTCGAGGCGTCGCTGGTCCAGAGCCGGACCCCGCCGCGGGTGGCGTGAGCCGGGACTCACGCGTCGTCTCGAGGAGCCGAGATCAGCCGGTTGAGCGAGCGGCGAAGGAGCCGTGAGACGTGCATCTGCGAGTAGCCGATGCGCTGGCCGATCTCGCGCTGGGTGAGCCCCTCGGCGAAACGCAGGGCCACGACCTCGCGCTCGAGATCGGACAGCGAGCGCCACGTGGCGGCGATGGCGTCGCGGCTCTCGGCCAGCCCGAAGCCGTCGTCCTCGGAGCCGATCAGCTCGACGAGCGCGGCCGACTCCTCGCCCTCGCGCGAGACCGGCGCGTCGAGCGAAGCCGGCGAGTAGCTGTGCGCCACCTCGCTCGCCTCGAGCGCCTGCTCGACCGAGCAGTGAAGCGCCTCCGCCAGCTCCTCCATCGTGGGCGAGCGCGCCGAGGGAGTTGGAGAGTCGCTCGGTCGCACGGCTCAGCGCGAGCGCACGCTCCTGGAGGTCGCGCGGGACGTGCAGCGCCCAGCCCTTGTCGCGGAAGTGGCGCTTGAGCTCGCCGAGGATGGTGGGCGCGGCGAAGCTCGTGAACTTGTTGCCGCGGCCGGGCTCGAAGCGCTCGATCGCGCCGAGCAGGCCGAGCGAGGCGACCTGGACCAGGTCGTCGATCGGTTCGTCGGTATAGCTGTAGCGAAGCGCGAGCTTGCGGGCGAAGGGCAGGAACCGCTCGGTCAGGGCTTCGCGAGCCTCGAGGTCGCCCTCCTCGTGATAGGCGGCGAACAGCTCCTCGTCGGTGCACTGGCTCGCGCGCCGCTTGAATTGCTGTCAAGGACAAAGTTGAACGGCCTCCGTCGTAGTCGTGGTGACGGGAGGTCCGTCCAACGGCCGCTTCTCACGGCGCCGTGTCCGTCCCTACCTGAATCCTCGCCCCGTGACGCGTTCCGAGCCGCGTCCACTCGGCGAATAACTCCATATGTCCCCCCCTACGTTAGCCGAAACTGACGGCGGCCTGTGTGAAGCCTGGCTAAAGTGTTCGAGAGCAAACGTGGGCCTCGTTCCGCCGGAAGCCGGCGGCGGGTCTACTCGTCGACCTTGTCGCGCTTCGGGCCCTCCCAGGGCTCAGCCTCGGGATCCTGCGACGGGTGCGGCTCGCTCGTGCTCGTGCTCCCGGTCGCGGATGAGGCTGCTCGCCGAACGGCGCATGGTCCGGATCGGGCGGATCCCGCGGATCCGGGCGCTGCTCGTACGGGTCGGGCCATTCCGTCGGGTCCGGCTCGCCCACCGGGTTGTTCAGCACGTGGTGCGGGTCTCGGTCGTGCGAGACATCGCCGGGATCCTCACCTGGTGGCTCCGGGAACCCGGTCGGCGGCTTGTCCTCTGAGGTGCTCATCTGCGACGAGGTTTCCCGGCCCCGCTCGCCTCAAACGCTCCGTTGCTCGCGCGCCGGCCGGGCGCGCCCGCGTCGGGCCCAGGTTGCGCGACGCGCCGCGGGTAACCAGCGGCAATGCGCGTCGTGGTGATCGGAGCGACCGGGAACGTGGGCACGAGCGTGCTCGACGCGCTCGCCGGCGAGACCGCGGTCGAGGAGATCGTGGCCGTGGCGCGGCGGGCGCCGGAGCGCTCCTACCCGCGAACGCGGTTCGAGAGCGCGGACATCACGCGCGAGGACCTGGTCCCGCTCCTCCGCGGCGCCGACGCCGTCGTCCATCTGGCCTGGCTGATCCAGCCCGGCCGCGACGAGTCGACGACCTATCGCGTCAA
The DNA here is from genome assembly GCA_963710305.1 of uncultured Solirubrobacterales bacterium. GTDB lineage: Bacteria > Actinomycetota > Thermoleophilia > Solirubrobacterales > Solirubrobacteraceae > Palsa-465. Next base: position 122,211 of record CAVPZV010000004.1, read on the forward strand.
CGTGATCGGCTCGGAGCGCGTGTTCCGCGCCGTCGTCGAGGCCGGCGTTCCGGCGCTCGTGTACGCCTCCTCCGTCGGCGCCTACTCACCGGGTCCCAAGGACCGGCTGGTCGACGAGTCGTGGCCGACCGAGGGCATCGAGACCTCGTTCTACTCGCGCCACAAAGTCGCGGTCGAGCGCCAGCTCGACCGGCTCGAGCGCGAGCATCCCGAGCTGCGCGTGGTCCGGCTGCGCCCGGGCCTGATCTTCAAGCGCGAGGCCGCCACCGAGATCAGGCGCCTGTTCGCCGGCCCGTTCCTCCCCGGGTCGCTGCTGCGCCCGCAGCTGATCCCGATCGTGCCCGACCTTCCTCGCCTGCGCTTCCAGGCCGTCCACTCGCTCGACGTCGGCGACGCCTACCGGCGGGCGATCGTCGCCACCGACGCCCGGGGCGCGTTCAACGTCGCCGCCGAGCCCGTGATCGGACCGGCCGAGCTCGGCCAGGTCCTGCGCGCCCGGCCGGTGAAGCTGCCGGCGGCGCTGCTGCGCGCGGGCGCCGCGGGCGCCTACGCGCTGCGCCTCACGCCGACCGAGCCGGGCTGGCTCGACATGGCGCTCGCCGTGCCCCTGATGGACACCGGCCGGGCCCGGCGCGAGCTCGGCTGGACGCCGCAGCACCAGGCGACCGACGCGCTCGCCGAGCTGCTGGCCGGGATGCGGGCCGGCGCGACCTCGATACGCCCCCGCTGGCGCGCGGCACGACCGCGCCGGCGCGCCTGCGGGAGCTGCTGACGGGCATCGGCGCCCGCCAGTAAGCGGCTACGGCTGCAGCAGGATCTTGATCGCGCCGTCCTGCTTCTTCTGGAAGATCTCGTAGGCGTGGGGCGCCTCGGACAGCGGCAGCTTGTGCGTGGCCAGGCCCTCGACGTCGAGCGGGTCGTCCTCGTCCTGGACGAGCGGCAGGATCTCGTCGATCCAGCGCTTGACGTTGGCCTGGCCCATCCGGAGCTGGATCTGCTTGTCGAACAGGTCCATCATCGGCATCGGGTCGACCATCCCGCCGTACACGCCGCTCAGTGAGATCGTGCCGCCGCGGCGGACGACGTCGATCGACGGCGTGGAGCACGCTGAGGCGGTCCACCCCGCCCTTCTCGATCACCTTGGCGGCGATTGCGTCGGGGAGCATCCCGGCCAGCTGGTGGGCGAGCTTGCCCACGGGCGCGCCGTGCGCCTCCATGCCGACGGCATCGATCACCGAGTCGGGACCGCGGCCGTCCGTGAGCTCGCGCAGCGCCTCGGCGATGTCGCCGTGCTCGCGCAGATCGATCGCGTGGATCCCGTGCTCGCTCGCCATCTGCAGCCGCTCGGGCACGAGGTCGATCCCGAACACCGTGCCGGCGCCGCGGTGCAGCGCGATCCGCGCGGACATCTGGCCGATCGGCCCCAGGCCGAACACCGCCACCGTCCCCGGGCTCGGGGTCCCGCCGAGCCGGTTGACGCCGTCGACGCCCGGGATGGCCGCGTACTCCACCGCCTGCCAGGCGGTCGGGAGCACGTCGGACAGGTACACGAAGCGATCGTCGGGCGGGCCCTCGGGCACCTTGATCGGACCGAAATGGGCCTGCGGCACGCGCAGCAGCTCGGCCTGCCCGCCCGGCACCTGGCCGTAGAGCTTGGTGTAGCCGAGCAGCGCGGCCCCCTTGCCCTGCTCGCGGACCTGGGTCGTCTCGCACTGCGAGTACAGCGCCTGGTCGCACATGTAGCAGTGCCCGCAGGAGATGTTGAACGGGATCACCACCCGGTCGCCCGGCTTGATGTGGGTGACCTCGGGCCCGACCTCCTCGACGATGCCCATCGGCTCGTGGCCGAGGATGTCGCCCTCGTCCATGAACGGGCCGAGCACCTCGTAGAGGTGCAGGTCCGAGCCGCAGATGCCGCTGCGAGGTGATCCGGACGATCGCGTCGGTGGGCTGCTCGATCCGGGGATCGGGGACCTCGTCGACGCGGACGTCGCGCTTGCCGTGGAACGTGACCGCCTTCATCGTGCCGCCCCCACGCCCTGCGCCTCGAGCGCGGCATCGAGCGCCGCATCGAACAGCGAGTGGATCCGCTCCGCTGCCGCGCGCTCCTGGGCCAGGATCTGCTCGGCGACGCGCACTGTCTCGGCGTCGCCCGCGCGCTGGGCGACCCGGCGCAGCAGCTCGTAGGAGGCGATCTCCAGGTGCTCGAACGCGTAGGAGAAGCCGGCGAGCTTGGCCGGCGTGTCGGGCTGGGCGCCGAAGAAGCCGCCCCAGTTGAGCGCGCCCAGCGACAGCGCCGGCGTCCTTGAGCTTCGACGGGCTCTGCGCCGCGAGCGTCGAGGCGGCCCTCGATCAGGCCCTGGTGCTCGTGGGTCTCGTCAGGTGCTCGGCGAAGGCGGCGGAGAGCTCCGGCGAGCCGGCGATCGAGGAGCCCTTGTCCAGCAGCTGGATCGCCTGGGCCTCGATCGCGTGGGCGTCGGCCAGGTACTTGTCGAGCTGCTTGCCGATGTCGTCGGGCGAGAGCTCGCGCAGCGATGCCTCGACCGCGCGGTCGAAGTCAGCCTCGAGCCGCTCGGCCATGGCGCGCTCCTGCTCCTCGATCTCGCGCGCCAGCGTGGCGGTGCTCGCGTCGCCGGCGCGGTCGGCGACGCGGCCCAGCAGGTCGTAGGCGGCCAGCTCCATGTGCTCGTAGGAGAAGGCGTGGGCGACGAGCTTGCCGGGCGTGTCCGGGTTGAACTTGGCGAACAGGGCAAAGCCGATGCCGGTCACCTTGCCGGCGACGTCCTTGAGCGTCGAGGGGCTCGGCGCCCGAGCTCCTCCAGGCGCTCGCGCACACGCTGCTCGTGCTGCTCGGTCTCGGTCAGGTGCTGGGAGAACTGCTCTGAGATCGCGGGATCGCCGGCGATGTCCGGGGCGCGCTTCATCTGCTCGAGCGCCTGCTGCTCGATCGAATGCGCGTCGGTCAGGTACTTGATCAGTTGGTCGTCGAGGTCGTTCGGGGCCATGGTCTTCTCCAGAGTCGGCTTTCCCTCCATCGATACCGTGCACGGCGGCCTCGTAAACGGTTGAGAGGGCATCCGCCGGGGGTAGCCGACACCCATGCCCCGCTCGATCTGGAACGGAACGATCACCTTCGGCCTGATCGCGGTCCCGATCAAGGTGCACTCGGCGATCGAGGACAAGAGCGTCCACTTCCACCAGGTCCACGAGAAGGACGGCGCCCGGATCCGCCAGAAGCGGATCTGCTCCAAGGAGGGCAAGGAGGTGCCCTACAAGGAGGTGGCCAAGGGATACGAGGTGCGCGACGGCGAGTACGTGATGCTCGAGCAAGGAGGAGATCGACGCGGCGGCGGGCGAGCGCTCGCGGCTGATCGAGCTCGAGGAGTTCGTCGTGCCGCGAGAACATCGACCCCGTGTTCTTCGACCGCCCTACTACCTCGGCGCGGGCGACGATGGCGAGGATGCCTACCGGCTCCTGCACGACGCGCTGGAGCGCTCGGACCGCGCCGGCATCGGCCGCTGGGTGTTCCACAATCGCGAGTACCTGGTCGCGGTGCGCCCGGTGAACGGGACGCTCGCGCTCCACACCATGCGCTTCGCCGACGAGCTGGTCGACGCCGGCGATCTCGAGGTCTCCGAGCCCAGCCGCAAGCCAACCAAGCGCGAGGTCGAGATGGCGGGCAAGCTGGTGGAGTCGCTGCACGACCGCTTCCGTCCCAGCGCATTCAAGGACACCTACCGCGAGCGCCTGCTGAAGATGATCGAGCGCAAGGCCAAGGGCGAGGAGATCGAGCTGCCCGGCCGCCGATGACCCCGAGCAGAGCGATGATCTGATGGCCGCGCTCGAAGCCAGTCTCGGAGGCGGGCGGAAGAAGGGCAAGGGCTGATGCCGCGGTCGCTGTGGACAGGCTCGCTCAGCTTCGGTCTGGTCAACGTGCCGGTCGTGCTCGTCACCGCCGTGCGCGACCAGGACCTGCACTTCCGCCAGCTCCACGAGCCCGACGGCGCGCCGATCGAGGTGCAGCGCTGGTGTGAGAAGGAGGACGTCGAGGTTCCCTACGAGGAGATCACCCGCAGCTACGAGCTCGAGGACGGCGGCCAGGTGATCATCACCGACGAGGAGCTCGAGGCGGCCGAGCCGAAGAAGACGCGGACGATCGACATCGAGCAGTTCGTCGACCTGGCCGACGTCGACCCGATCTACTTCGACCATCCCTACTTCCTGCTCCCCGCCTCCGAGGACGACGGCGCGACCCGCGCCTACCGCCTCCTGACCGAGGTCATGGGCCGGACCGACCGGGCTGCGCTCGGGCGGTTCGTGATGCGCGCGAAGGAGTACCTGGCGATCGTCCGCGTCCGCGACGGGGTGCTGACGCTGACCACGATGCTGTTCGCCGACGAGGTGCGTCCGACCAAGGACGTCGAGGACGCCCACCAGAAGGCGCACAAGCCGACGGAGAAGCAGCTCGACGCGGCGGTGGCGGTGATCGAGGAGCTGTCGGTCGACTGGGAGCCCGAGCGCTACAGGGACTGCTACCGCGAGCGGCTGCAGAAGGTGGTCGCCCGCAAGCGCAAGGGCCAGACGATCAAGGCGCCCAAGACCGTCGAGCAGCCCGAGGCGGTGCCCGACCTGATGGAGGCGCTGGAGCGGACGCTGGCCGAGATGAAGAGCTAGCGCAGCCGTCAGCGAGCGACGCCTAATCGCAGGTGCCGGGCGGGCACGGTGACAATCTCGTCGGCCGCTCCGCCCACCGAGTCCACGGCGACCTCGAGTCCGCCGCCTTCGACCTGCTTGATCCACAGCTCCTCGATCAGGATCTTGATCGTCACCAGGATCGGCACGGCCACGATCAGCCCGACGAACCCGAACAGCGTCTCGACCGCCACCACGCCGATCGCCACCACCGCAGGGTGGAGCTCGACCACCCGGGCCACCACGAGCGGCTGGATCATGTTGCTCTCCACCTGGTGGGTGACGATGTACAGCACGGCCACGATCACCGCCTTGCCCGGGGAGATCGTGAGCGTGTAGAGCACCGGCGGGATCATGCTGGCCAGCGCGCCGAAGTACGGGACGATCATCGCGATCGCGGTGAACACGGCGAAGAACTCGGCAAAGCCGATGCCGATGATGCGCAGCCCCAGCGTAGGTGAGGCCGCCGAGCACGAGCATCCCGATGACCAGCCCGCGCAGCCAGCCGAGGTAGGCGGTACGCAGCCGTGCGCAGGATGTGCGTTGGCCTCCGCGCGCTTCGCCGGCGGGACCACGCGCACGACGCCGTCCACCAGCGGCTGGGGCTTGATCGCCGTGTACAGCGCGGTGAGCAGGACCACGATGATCGCCGCGACCGCCGCCGCCACGCTCGCGCCGATCGACTCGAGCGGGCCGAGCAGCTTCTGCGGATGCTGCGTATAGCCGTTGACGAAGTGCTGGAGCTGCTGGCCGAGGTGGCTCTGCGAGGTCCCGGTCAACCGGCCGAGCCGATGCCCAATGCCGCCACGATGCTGGGCAGCGACTTCGAGAACTGGTTGACCTCGTGGGAGAACACCGGGACGACCGAGGCCACGAGCCCTCCGATCGCGGCGAGCCCGATCAGCAGGCCGAGCGGCGCGCCGACGCCGCGGGGGATCTTGAATCTGCTGCAGCAAGGTGGCGAACGCCGACAGCGGGGCGGCGATGATGACCACGATCAGCACGGCCAGCACGAGCGTGATCAGCTGCCGGAAGACCAGCCCGAGCACGACGAGGCCGAACGCGAGAAGCACGGTGCGGTAGAGCACGCCTGGGCTGATTCTGGATTCGTGCATTCCCCTCCATCAGCCGAGGATACCCGGTTGGGACGGGTTTAGCTGCGGGGCGCCGGGTAGTACCAGCGCGGCCATGGCCGTTGCGGTGCTCGACATAGACGGGACGCTCGTCGACACGAACTACCACCACGCGATCGCGTGGTACCGGGCGTTCCGCCAGAGCGGGATCGTGCTCCCGATCTGGCGAATCCATCGCCACATCGGGATGGGCGGCGACCAGCTCGTCGGCGCGCTCACCGACGAGGAGACCGAGCGCGAGCACGGCGACGAGATCCGCGCGGCCGAGAAGACCCTCTACTTCGAGCTGATCGACGAGGTCGAGCCGATGGAGGGCGCGCGCGAGCTGATCGAGGAGCTCAAGCGGCGCGGCCACACCGTGGTCCTGGCCAGCTCGGCCAAGGACGACGAGGTCGAGAAGTATCTCGACCTGCTCGACGCGCGCGAGCTCGCCGACTCCTGGACCACCTCGGCCGACGTGAAGGAGACCAAGCCGCAGCCCGATCTCGTGAACGCTGCGCTCGAGCGCTCCGGTGGCTCGGCCGATGAGGCGGTGATGGTCGGCGACACGCCCTGGGACGTGCACGCCGCCGAGAACGCCGGCGTGAAGACGATCACGGTGCGGACGGGCGGCTTCGGCGACGACGAGCTCCGCGACGCCGGCGCGATCGAGGTGTACGAGTCGGTGGCCGAGCTTCGCTCGAAGCTCGATCAGACGCCGCTGGCCTAGTTCCCCGCCGGCGGCGCGCTCCAGCGCTCCTCGAGGTGGCCGAAGTGCCAGATCGACAGCGCCAGTAGCCCAGGTCCCGAGGAACAGCCCGACGATGATCACGCCCAGGGACCCGATGTCGATGTGCTCGAGCCAGGCCCAGAACTGACCCTGCGCGTTCAGCTTCTGCGCCAGCAGCCCCGCGAGCTCGACGGTCCCGATCACGAGCGCCACCGCCACCGACAGCGCGGTGATCACGATGTTGTAGAAGAGCTTGCGCACCGGGTTGGAGAATGCCCAGCCGTAGGCGAAGTTCATGAACGAGCCGTCGATCGTGTCGAGCAGCGACATGCCCGCCGCGAACAGGATCGGCAGGCACAGGATCGCGTAGAAGGGCAGCCCCGCCCCGGCGGCGCCGGCGGCCAGGAACAGCAGCGCCACCTCGGTGGCGGTGTCGAACCCGAGGCCGAACAGGACGCCGACCGGGTACATCTGCCACGGCCTCGTGATCAGCCGCGCCGGACGAGCGAAGAACCGGTTCATCAGCCCGCGCGACGTCAGCTGCGCCTCCAGGCGCGCCTCGTCATAGCGGCCGCGGCGCATCTCGCGCAGCACCTGGACGATCCCCCACAGCACCACCAGGTTGAGTCCGGCGATCAGGTACAGGAAGCCGCCGGACACGCTGGTGCCGATCACCCCGGTCAGCTCGTGCAGGCGGGAGCCGCGGTTGCCGCACCGACCCGCTCAGCGACCTGACGCCGGCCGCGAGCAGGAAGGCGAGCACGAACACGACCGTCGAGTGGCCGAGCGAGAACCAGAACCCGACGCTCATCGGGCGCTTGCCCTCGCCCATCAGCTTGCGCGTGGTGTTGTCGATGGCCGAGATGTGGTCGGCGTCGAACGCGTGGCGCAGGCCGAGCGTATAGGCGGTGAGGCCGGTTCCGATCACGAACGCGCCGGAGCGCCCGAGCTCGTAGTGGTGCGGGGCCACGAGCGCGATCAGCAGGAAGAACCCGAGCGCGTGCAGGCCGAGCACCGCCGGCCGCGATCGCCCCGAGCGACCGGCGCTGACCGCGGTCGAGTGCGCGCCACATCTACGCCGCCATCCTCGCCGCGGCGACCGCCGCCTGGCCGTAGGAGATCCCGCCGTCGTCTGCGGGCAGGCGCCGGGGGACCAGCACGCGCAGCCCGCCGCGCGTCGAGCGCCGCCGGTCGACGCCGCGAGCAGTCGCCGGTTGGCGAACACGCCGCCTGAGAGGACGACCAGGTCGCTCGCGTTCGGCCTCGGCCGCGCCGGGTGCAGGCCTCGCACCGTGGCGCGGGCCAGACCGTTGTGGAAGCGCGCGGCGACGGCCGCGACGCTGTCGCCGGCGGCCACGTCGCGCGATCGCGCGGATCGCCTCGCGCGGGTCGATCACGCCGTCCTGGACCGCGATCGGGTACGCGCCGCGCTCGTGCGGGTCGCAGCGCGCCTCGAGCTCGATCGCCGCCTGGCCCTCGTAGTTGATCGTCGTCCGCACGCCGCACAGCGCCGCGACCGCGTCGAACAGGCGGCCCATGCTCGTCGTCTGCGGGCGAGGCCACGCCCGCTGCGCGCCAGCTCGCAGACCTGATCCCAGTCGCGGCCGATGCCCGGCGAGCGCCGCGGAGGGGGCGGGTCGTCGCGACCGCTCGGCCGCCAGCAGCCACGCGGCGGCCATCCGCCACGGCTGCCGGATCGCCTGTGCTCCGCCGGGCATCGGCACGGGCAGCAGCGAGCCGACGCGCTCGAACCGTGCGAGGTCGCCGTGCAGGAGCTCTCCGCCCCACACCGTGCCGTCGGTGCCGTAGCCGGTGCCGTCGTAGATCGCGCCGATCGCGGGGCCGCGCTCGCCGTGCTCGGCGAGGCACGCGGCCAGGTGGGCGTGGTGGTGCTGCACGCCGATCAGCTCGACGCCCGGTTGCTCCAGCGCGTACTTGGTCGACAGGTACTCGGGGTGCAGATCGTGGGCCACGACCTCGGGCTCGACGTCGAACAGGGCCTTGAAGTGCTCGATGCCCGTCGGTGAAGGACCGCAGCGTCTCGTAGTTCTCGAGGTCGCCGATGTGGTGTGAGACCCAGGCGCGCGCGCCCTTGGCCAGGCAGAAGGTGTTCTTCAGCTCGGCGCCGCACGCCAGGAGCGGGCGCGGCGTCGCGGGCGGCGGCAGGCTCGCGGGGACATAGCCGCGCGAGCGGCGCAGGAACAGCGGCCCGCGCGCGCGGAGCACCGAGTCATCGGTGCGGGTCTCGATCGGGCGGTCGTGGACCAGGAACAGGTCGGCGATCCGCGCCAGCCGGGCGAGCGCGTCGTCGTCGCGGTAGGCGATCGGCTCGTCGGAGACGTTGCCGCTGGTCATCACGAGCGTGGCGCCGGCGTCGGCCGAGCAGCAGGTGGTGAAGCGGCGAGTAGGGCAGCATCACGCCGAGCTCGGGGGCTCCCGGCGCGACGGACGCGCGATACCGGCGCCTCGGCGCGGCGCGGCGCGAGCACGATCGGCCGCTGCGGGCTCGTCAGCAGCTCGCGCGGCGACGGCATCGAGCTCGACGAGCTCGTGCGCCGCGTCGAGGTCGCGCGCCATCAGCGCGAACGGCTTGTCCTCCCGGTGCTTGCGCGCCCGCAGCGCCGCCACCGCGTCCTCGTCGTCGGCGCGGCAGGCCAGGTGGTAGCCGCCGATCCCCTTGAGCGCGAGGATCCGCCCCGCCCGGAGTGCGTCGGCCGCCGCCCGGACCGCGTCGTCGGCCGTCAGCGCGCGCGCCGATCGCGCATCGAGCGAGAGCCACGCGACGGCCCGCACGCCGGGCAGGCGTTGGGCTGGGCGTGGAAGCGGCGGTCGGCCGGATCGTCGTACTCGCGCCGGCAGTCCGGGCACATCGCGAAGCCCGCCATCGTGGTCGTCGGCCGGTCGTAGGGAACGCCCCGGACGATCGTGAACCGCGGCCCGCAGTCGGTGCAGTTGATGAACGGGTAGCGGTAGCGGCGGTCGCGCGGGTCGAACAGCTCGCGCAGGCAGGCCTCGCAGGTGGCGCTGTCGGGGGTGACCGGGGCCTCGACCGGCCCGCCGGTGAGGCTCGGCACGATCTCGAACGCGGTCGTGCCGAGGACGGCTCGCTTCCTCCTGCGCCACGCGCTCGACGACGGCCAGCGGCGGCGCCTCGTCGAGCACCCGATCCAGGAACCGCTCGACGCTCGCCGCCGGGCCCTCGACCTCGATCAGCACGCCGCGGGCGTCGTTGCACACGAACCCGGTCAGGCCCAGCTCGCGGGCCAGCCGGTACACGTGGGGCCGGAAGCCGACGCCCTGGACGGTGCCCTCGATCCGTACGCCGCGTCCTGCGGCGGCGTGTCCTGAGCGGTGAGGCTCACCCGACCAGTTCCCGCAGCGTGTGGTACGCGCTCGCCTGCGCCTCCTGGATCCGCGGGATGTGCTCCGAGCGCGTCACGATCACGTGGTCGGCCAGCTGCTCGGCGGCGATCCGGCCGCCGTCGTAGCCGACCATGCGCGATCGTCATGAGTGCCCGTCGGCGCGCCTCCGCCAGGGCCTCGATCACGTTGACGGAGTTTCCCGAGGTGGAGAGCGCGAGCAGCGCGTCCTCCTGCGACCCGTAGGCGATCACCTGGCGGGCGAAGATCGCCTCGGTGCCGATGTCGTTGGCGATCGCGGTGAGGATGGCCGGATCCTCGGTGAGGTCGATGCGCGGCGCATCCGCCGGCGCGGAAGTCGGCCACGACGTCCATCGCGTCGGTGGCGGAGCCGCCGTTACCCAGCGCGAGCAGCGCGCCGCCCCGCGTCCAGCCGGTCCCTGAGCGACGCCGCCGCGTCGAGCAGCGCCCTGGCGTTCTCGCTCAGGGTCTGGGCCCGCAGCGCGCCGACCTCCTCGGCCTTCATCAGCGCCGAGCGGCGGACGTCGTCCAGGACCTGGTCCAGGTTGGTCTCCGCGCTCGGCCAGGAACGGGTACAGGAAGCTCGAGGCGCCGGCGTCGTGCGCTTGGCGCGGCCGGCGACCCTCGAGCAGCCCGCGGTGCTCGAAGAACACGTGCACGAGCTCCCATAGCACGTGGTAGAGCGTCTCGATCAGCTCCTGGCGCACGTAGGGGTCGGGCGTGGGCGGGTCGAACTCCCACTCGGCGCCGGCGGGCGCGAACGCGACGGTCAGGCAGCCGCGAGCGCGCCGCTCGGGCGAGCGCCCGCTGCGGCCTCGCCCCCGTCATCTTCGGCGCCGAAGGCGATGGCGATGTCCTCGGCCCGCGCCAGCGGGCCGCAGCTGTGCCTTCGAGGTCTCCCTCGCCGGTGAGCGCCGAGCGCCGGCAGCGCGCGCTTGCCGACGATCACCGGGTGCACGAACTCGACCGCGACGTGGCGAGCGTCGGAGCGCGCCGCCGGCGAGCGCCCGAGCGCGATCAGCCGCCCACCTCGGGCGAAGCGCTCGGCCATGCGGTGGCAGAGGCGCGCCAGCCGCTCGGCCTCCTGCGGCGAAGAACCGGCGGTTGGCGTCGGTGCGCTGCTCGAGCAGCGCCTCGAGGCGCCCTCCGCGAGCCGGTGCGGCCGGCGCGTTCACGCCAGCGCCCGCTCCCGGTGGGCGACCTGGGCGACCCAATCTCGCCACGCCTCGATCCCCTCGCCCGTCCGCGCGCTCAGCAGCATCCGCTCGACGCCGGGATGAACCTGCTCGAGGTGGTAGAGGAACTTGCCCAGATCGAAGTCGATGTGGGGCAGCAGGTCGATCTTGTTGACCAGCACGAGCTCGCAGGCGCGGAACATCAGCGGGTACTTGAGCGGCTTGTCCTCGCCCTCGGTGACCGAGGAGACCATCACCCGCACGTCCTCGCCGACTCTGAACTCCGCCGGGCAGACCAGGTTGCCGACGTTCTCGATGACCAGCAGGTCGATGTCGTGCAGCGGCAGCGCCGGGAGCGCCGAGCGGACCATGTTCGCGTCGAGGTGGCATTCGCCGCCGAAGCCGGCGTCGGTGTTGAGCTGGACGACCGGAACGTGGAGGTGCGCCAGCCGGTCGGCGTCGAGCGACCCGTGGACGTCGCCCTCGAGCACGCCGATCCGCAGGCCGTCGGGTGAGTCGCCGGCGAGCCGCTCGAGCAGCGTCGTCTTGCCCGCGCCGGGCGCGCTCATCAGGTTCACGACGGTGACCCCGTGGCGGTCGAAGTCCTCGCGGTTGGCCCGCGCGATCGTGTTGTTGGCGTCGAGGGCGTCCTCGACGATCCTGACCCTGGTCCGGTGCATGGCTACATCGCCTTGACCTTCAGGTAGCGCTGGATCTCGGGCAGCTGCGCCGCCACCGCGGCGACGATCGCCCCCACGATCGCCAGCAGCAGGATCGGGACCGGGATGCGGATCTCACTCATGACGTCGATACCTCCTGTGGGTTTCGAATGTCTCGCAGCAGCGACTCGACGAGCTTGACGGCGGGATCGAGGGCGGCGCGTACCGGCTCGGAGAGCCGCGCGACGATCTCGTCCTCCTCGCCGGTCATCCGGGTCTGTGGCTCGCAGCCGACGACGTAGGTCGTCGGCGGAGTCCCGCCGAGCGTCCGGGCGAGGCCGAGGACCTTGACCGGGTCCATGCCGTGCGTGTCGAGCGTGGGGTCTCCCTCGGCCGGGTCCACCTCGATCACGTAAAGCGTTCCGGGAGCCTGGCCGCGCGGGGTGGCGTCGAGCATGACCACGGCGTCGTAGCCGTCCTGCATGGCGAAGGCGAGGTCCATGCCCCGCATGCCGAAGTCGACCACCTCCACACCTGCGGGGAGCGCGCGCCGCGCGACGCGGTCGGCCAGCGCGACGCCGAAGCCGTCGTCGCCCAGGAACACGTTGCCGATCCCCGCGATCGAGGATCCTCGGCGCTTCCGGCCTCGCCTCCTCCGCGGCCGAGCGGCTCGACCTCCTCGGGCGTGAAGAAGAAGCGGTGCCCGGGCTGGCGCGCGAACCCGAGCTCCCGCCCCGGATCGTCCTCGACGACCACGGCCAGCGTGATCTGGCCCTCGATGTCCTGCTCGACCGCCTCGACGATCGCCGTGCGCCCGGCCAGCGCCAGGTCCCAGATGTCGCCGCCGGGGTTGGGGTGGAGCCTCACCCGGCTCCCGGCGCGAAGCTCGTGCTCGCCGACCTCGACGCAGTCGGGACCCGGGCGCTCGAGCTCCTCCCAGTAGCCGTGGCTCATCGGACCGTCCCGTGGAGCGCCATCAGCTGGTCGGGCGTGAGCTGCCTGCACGCGCTCGAGGATCTCGCGCGAGCGCGGGTCGGTGGCCGCCATCTCGGCCTTCTCCTCGTCGGTCAGGGCGAGGATGTTCAGGATCAGCAGCTGGTCGATCTCGCCGCCGTCGAACATGTCGCCGGGGCTCTCGGGCGCCACGCGCGGATAGTCCTCGAGGATGATCGGCGAGGAGAGCATCGTGTCGCGGCGGCCCGGATCGCCGACCAGTACGGGCCAGGTCCCGACGTTCCGGCACTCGGCCGCGGCCGCCGCGAGCGCTTCTGGCGGGTCCGTTGCCGAGACGAACTCGGCCTCCGATGCGCGCAGCAGCGTGTGGGTCGAGCAGAACGTCCGCTTGAGCGCCTCGCTCGCGGGGGCCGCCGGGCGGGAAGGCGGTCGTGTTGCGGACAGTGACCGTTATGCGGCGCAAGCCGGCGGTCGAGCGGGGTCTCACTCACCGCCACCGTCCCGTCGAGCGCCTCCCAGCTCCGGAGCAGGGCGCCCGCTCCGAGCTCCTCGCGCTCCTGTCCCGCCGCGATCCGGATTGGCCCCGGCGCCGCGCATCTCCCGCTCGACCGCCTCCTGCCAGGTCGAGATAGAGCTCGCCATCGACCTCGAGCTGATCGACCGGCTCGCCGCGTGCCGTCGAGGACCGTCCGCTCGACCACCTGGAGGAAGCGGACCGTGACGCTCACCTCGCCGGCTCCGGTCACCAGGACCTCGGTCTGCATGCTCGCCGGGTCGTCCGGGTGGGCCGCGGTGTGCGCCGGCGGGTAGACGCCGCCGAACGTGAAGCGCCGGCGGTTCTTGAGCGCCGAGCGCCGGTAGGGCCACAGGATGTAGCCCTCGTACAGGACGGCGTCGGCGATCGCCCGTGACCGGGTCGGTCGGGGTCACGGCGCCTCCAGGAGCGAGTCGATGGCCGCGTCCCAGCTCGTGAACGCGTGCCGCGCCTTGTAGGCGCTGAGGCGATCGAAGCTCGCCCGGTTCGAGCGCGAAGCCACGCCGCGCTCGGGAAGTGACGGTCCATCGCCGCCCGCCACGCGCTCACCGGCATCCGGTAGCTGACGTCGCTGTCCCAGGCGATCCGCGCCGTCTGGAGGATCCCGCTCGGGCGCCGACGAAGAACACCGAGCCGCTGAACATGAGCTCGAGCGGCACCTCGCCGTCCTCGAGCGCCGCCAGATAGCGCGCCGCCGTGACCTCCAGGTCGTAGGTGCACGGGATCTGCAGGTCGACGGTGGTCCGGCCGTCGAACGGCGGCACGACGACGGTGGCGCGCGTCCACGGCAGCGTGCGCAGCGTGGTGGCCCAGCGATCCGGCGTGCCGAACAGCTCGAGCAGCCGGCCCTGCTCGGCCTCGCCGTAGCGCCGGGCGCGCGCGGCGATCTGGATCTGCACGTCGAGCAGCACCGAGCGGATCGGCAGCCCGTCGGCCTCCTCGATCCGCAGCGCGAACGTCAGCGTCGGCACCGCCGCGTAGTCGAGCGGCCCGCAGCCCTCCACCGCGAACTGAAGCTGCGGGACCACCGGCGGCGCCGGTGTGCGGGCTCGCTCGACCGACACGGCCGCTCCGCTACGCCGGGGAGAGGTTCGGCATGCTCGGGTCGATCGGCTCCTCGGCCTTGGCGTTGACGCCGGTCGAGCGCGCCGCGGTCGATCTGCCGTCGGGCTTGTGCCCGGCCATCTTGTCGTAGTTGCCCTTGGCGTTGCCCTGGTTGATGCCCTTCGTGTGCGAGGGCAGATCCGGGCTCACGTCACCCTTGCTGAACAGCCCCATCACGTCTCCTCTCATGTCGCGTAGGACCGGGATCGCCGGTCGAGATCGTCGAAGAACCGCTCCGAGCTCGAGCCACACCTCCTTGCCGCCGGTGAAGCCCCGCCACCGCGTCCGGATCACCGCCACCAGGCGATAGCAGTCGTCGATCGGCACGAGCCACTGGCGCGCGCGCGCCGCGCGCGCGGTTGACCAGCAGCGCCTCCACGTCGGGCTCGAGCGTTCGCGAGGACCGGGTTGGCCGCCTCGATCTGGTCCCAGGCGCTCGAGCTCGAGCTGCGATTCGGTGGCGCCCCATCGGGCTCGGATAGAACGCCATCACCCGGCCGGCGGCCGAGCTGTGGAAGAAGAACGCCATGTCGACCGGGATCTGGAGCTGCTCCCAGTCGACGTCGGAGAGCTCGAGGTCGTCGAGCCGCAGGCGCCGCTCGGGGATCAGCCGGTAGTGCCCGCCGCCCGCGGCGCTCGCGGTCGAACAGGAGCGAGCAGGGCCGGCAGGCGCACAGGACCTGCGCGCGTCTCGAGGTCGAGCACGTGGCGGTGCTCGCTCGGCACGGCCCGGCCGCAGAGCTCGCACAGCTCCTCGGCTGCCGGTCGTGCGGCCGCTGCGCCGGGCCGTCCCGGACGAGACGGCGCAGGCGCGGCGAGGCGAGGCCGGCGTCGTTAGGCGAGCGCAGGGAGGGCAACTCTCACCAGTCCGTCTTCTCCCTCGAGCAGCGGCACGGGCTCGAGGTGGAGCTCCGGGAGATCGAGCCCGCGGCCGGCCCGCAGCGCGTCGTAGCGGTTGCCGCAGCCGGCGCACGTGAGCTCGTGCCTTTCAGCGCGGCGCCGTCCAGCGAACGCTCGCAGGCGGGACAGCTGCGCGCGGTAGGCGTACGAGCCGGCGCCGATCCGCAGCAGGGCCAGTGGCGTGCCCTGGATCTCCTTGACCACGACACCGCCCGAGCGCCAGCGTCGGGCAGGCCCGCCGATCGTCGTCCACGCCCCGTCGATCGCCGGCGCGGCCGCTGGGCGAGCTCGATCTGAAGCAGCGGCGAGCCGGCGGCGGCGCGCTCCTGCCTCCTCCGCGATCACCTCCTCGATCTCCGGGGCGACCTTCTGGATCGCGTTCTCGATCGCCAGCTTGAGCGTCATCGCCGAGGACGGGCAGCCGCTGCAGCTGCCCTGCATGCGCAGGCGGACCGTCGAGCCGTCGACCTCGAGCAGCTCGACGTTGCCGCCATGCGATTCCAGGTAGGGGCGCACCTCCCCGAGCGCGTCGAGGACGCGCGCCTGCAACGGGACCGGGTGCAGCCCGTGGAGGAGCAGCAGGTGCGAGATCAGCTCGTCCTCGGCAAAGGCCTGGGCGATCTCGCCGCTGCCGTCGCTGAGGCGCGATCTCCTCGACCATCCGCTCGAGGCCCGCGCCGTACAGCTCGAGCAGCGCCTGCACGACGCCCGGTCGCGGTCTGGCGCGCGACGGGGTCGGCCAGCGTCTCGAGGTCCTCGAGCAGCCGCTCGACGTCGGCCACGAGCTCCTGCGTCTCCATGTTCTAGCTGTGCTCGCCGAACATCGGCTGGTGCACCGTCCTCAGCGTCTTGCCGCCGCCGAGGTACATGTGCACGCCGCACGGCAGGCACGGGTCGAACGAGCGGACCGCCCGCATGATGTCGATGCCGCGGAAGCTGTCCTGGTCGTTCTCCTCGAAGATCGGCTGCCCCATGACGGCGTCCTCGTAGGGACCGGGGGTCCCGTAGACGTCGGTCGGGCTGCCGTTCCACGGCGTCGGCGGATACGGGTGGTAGTTGGCGATCTTGCCGTCGCGGATCACCAGGTGGTGCGAGAGCACGCCGCGCACCGCCTCGTGGAAGCCGCACCCGATCGCCTCGTCGGGGACGTCGAAGTCCTCGAACACCTTCGTCCGCCCGGCCCGGATCTCGTTGAACGCCTGGTCGACGAAGTACAGCGCCATTCCCGCCGCGTAGGCGACGAAGTAGATCCGCGCGCGGTCGCGCTCGATCGCGTTCGACCACTGCGGGACCTTCCACTCGAGCGTCTGCTCGGGCGTGTTCGGCGTCTGCGGCAGGTTGATCAGCACCGAGTTGCCGGTGGCGTTGACGAACGGCGTCTTGACCTTGTTGGCCAGCGCCGTCGCCCACAGTCGCGCCAGCGCGCCGCCGCCGGTGTCGAGCGCGAGGTGGTCTCCCGGTGCGCTGGTCATACCAGCGCGGGCTCATCACCCACGAGTAGTTGCCGCCGTCGAGGTCGCGCTTCTGGGGCTTGGGGATCGTCGTCTGGTTCCACGGGTGGTGCCGGTCGACCGGGTTGCCGAGCGGGTCCTGGGGGACGAACATCTCCTCGTTCGTCCAGTCCTCGTAGTAGGAGGAGCCGAGCAGGATCCGGATGCCCAGGTTGATGTCGACCAGGTTGGTCGTGACGAGCTCGCCGTCGACGATCACGCCCGGAGTGACGAACATCTCGTTGCCCCAGTCGTGCATCGTCTTGTACTCGTAGGTGCAGTGCTCGGGGTTGTTGAACGCGCCCCAGCAGCCGAGCAGGATCCGCCGGCGGCCCACCTCCTCGTAGCCGGGCATCGCCTCGTAGAAGAAGTCGAACACGTCGTCGTTCATCGCCACGGCCTTCTTGATGAAGTCCAGGCAGCGCAGCAGCCGGCTCAGGTAGTCGGTGAGCAGCGTCGGCGTGGCGACCGTGCCGACACCGCCGGGATAGACGGTCGAGGGGTGCACGTGGCGGCCCTCCATCAGGCAGATCATCTCCCGCCCGATGCGGCTCATGTGCAGCGCTTCCTTGTACGTCTCGCCCGTGAACGGGTTGTAGGAGCGCATGATGTCGGCCGAGCGTCCGGTAGCCGTGGACGTCGGCGTGCCGCGCCTCGGCGCTCTCGGCCTTGGCCCACACGCTCGGGTTGGTCGCCTTGACCATCTGCTCGCAGAAGTCGACGAACACCAGGTTGTCCTGGAAGATGATGTGGTCGAAGATGTACTCGGCCGCCTCGCCGAGGTTGACGATCCACTCACCGAGCGGCGGCGGCTTGACCCCGTAGGCCATCTGCTGCGCGTAGCACGAGCACACCGCGTGGTTGTCGCCGCAGATGCCGCAGATGCGGCTGGTGATGAAGTGCGCGTCCCGCGGGTCCTTGCCCTTCATGAACACGCTGTAGCCGCGGAACAGCGACGAGGTGCTCTTGCACGAGACCACCTCGCGATTGTCGAAGTCGATCTTCGTGTAGATGCCGAGGTTCCCGACGATCCGCGTGATCGGGTCCCACGCCATGTCGACGAGCTTGCCGGCCTCGGGCCTGATCCTCTCGCGTGTAGCTGCCATTTCGTCGCTCCTTTCAGTCCTCGAGGGATCAGTTGCCCCAGCGGGGCTTGTAGCCGGTGGTCAGCTCTCCTCGGTTGTGACGCCACTTCGTCTCTTTGTTCATGGTCTTGTTGGTGATGCCGCGCAGCTTGCGGATCATCGGGCCGTAGACGCCGGTGATCGCCGACGACAGGCCGCCGCCGGGCGGCGCGTCCATGAACGGCATGAACTTGTCGGGGAAGCCGGGCATCGTGCAGCCGATGCAGATCCCGCCCACGTTCGGACAGCCGCCGATGCCGGCCATCCACCCGCGCTTCGGGCACGTTGCAGTTGACCACCGGCCCCCAGCAACCGAGCTTGACCAGGCACTTGGGCGAGTTGTAGTCCTCGGCGAAGTCGCCCTGCTCGTAGTAGCCGGCGCGGTCGCAACCCTCGTGCACGGTCTTGCCGAAGATCCACTGCGGCCGCAGCGCGCTGTCGAGCGGGATCGTCGGAGCCAGGCCCGCGGCCTGGTAGAGCAGCCAGGTCAGCGTCTCCATGAAGTTCTCCGGCTGCACCGGACAGCCCGGCACGTTGACGATCGGCAGCCCGCCGGCCGAGCGGAAGTCCCAGCCCAGGTAGTCGGCCAGGCCCATGCAGCCCGTCGGGTTTCCCGCCATCGCGTGGATCCCGCCGTAGGTGGCGCAGGTGCCGATCGCCACCACCCCCCACGCCTTCGGCGCGAGCTGGTCGATCCACCAGTTCAGCGTGAGCGGCTCGCCCGTCGCCAGGTCGTTGCCGAACGAGGTCCAGTAGCCCTCTCCGTTGATGTTCTCGTTCGGGATCGAGCCCTCGATCACGAGCACGAACGGCGCATCGAGCTCGCCCCGCGCCGCCTGCCGGAAGGGCGCGAGGAACTCCTCGCCTCCCAGCGTCGGCGAGAGCACCTTGTTGTGCAGGTTGACCTTGGGCAGCCCGGGGATGGCGCCGAGCAGCACGTCCTCGATCCCCGGCTGGCCGGCCGCGGTGATCGACACCGAGTCGCCGTCGCAACTCATCCCCTCCGAGATCCAGAGGATGTGGACCTCCTCCACGCCGGAGCCTGTCGACTGCTCAACTGCCATGGGCCATCCCTCCCGTCATGAGAAGCGGGTCGTCTTCGGTTGTTTGCGGGTCGTCTTCGAGTTCGAGCGCGTCGACCAGCAGCTCCTCGCCGGCCAGCAGCTCCAGGTCCAGGCCGCCGCAGCGTCCGCACTGCAGCGGAAAGCTCTCCATCGTCGTCTCGGTTTCACACGTCCGGCAGCGCCCCCGGGGCGGGATCTCCTCGATCACCAGCTCCGCGCCCTCGAGCAGCGTTCCCTCGGTGATCAGCTGCCACGCGAACTCGAGCGCGGACGGGACCACCTGCCGCAGGTAGCCCACCTTGAGCTCCACCCGCGTCACCCGGCGTCCGTTCGCGTGCCTGCGCGCCACCTCCGCCACCGCGTCCGCTATCGAGAGCTCGTGCATCCGGATCAGCAGATCCTCGGGAGGGGGTCGCCGACGAGCTGGTCCATCACCCGCCGCCCGCCGAACGCCGTCTGCACCAGCACCATCCCGGGCGGCTCGGTGCGCACCTCGCCGATCTCGGCTGCGTCCTCCGATCCGGGGATCGCTCTGAGGGCTTGCAGTGCCTCGTCCGCTGCGCCCGGGCGCCACGAACGCCACCAGCTTGCCCTCGTTGGCGACGTACATCGGGTCGATGCCGAGCAGCTCGGCGGCGCCCGCCACCGCCGGCTTGACCGGGATCTCCCCCTCGCGCACGATCATCGACACCTGCGAGGCCCGCGCGAGCTCGTTGAGCACGGAGGCGACGCCACCGCGGGTCGCGTCTCGCAGGCACCTGAGCTCCGGCCCGACGGCGTCGAGCAGCGCGTCCACCGCCGGCCACAGCGAGCGGGTGTCGGACTCGATCTCCGCGTCGAGCTCGAACTCGCCCCGCGCC
The DNA here is from genome assembly GCA_963710305.1 of uncultured Solirubrobacterales bacterium. Classification (GTDB taxonomy): domain Bacteria; phylum Actinomycetota; class Thermoleophilia; order Solirubrobacterales; family Solirubrobacteraceae; genus Palsa-465. Next base: position 141,992 of record CAVPZV010000004.1, read on the forward strand.
AGCATGATCGCCGTGCCGTGCTCTCCGATCGAGCCGGACAGGATGATCCGGTCGCCCGGCCTGAGGCCGGCGGGGCTGAGGCTCGCGCGCGGATCGCGGACGCCGACGCCCGCGGTGCAGATGTACATCCCGTCGGCATGGCCCCGCTCCACGACCTTCGTGTCGCCCGTGACCACCTGCACCTGTGCGTCTCGTGCCGCTTGCGCGATCGCCTCGACCTCGGCCCGGAGCGTTTCCGCGGAAACGCCTTCCTCGAGGATCAGCGCCAGGCTGAGGGCGGCGGCCGCGCGCCGGCCACCGCCAGGTCGTTGACCGTCCCGTTGACCGCCAGCTCGCCGATCGAGCCGCCGGGGAAGCGCAGCGGCTTGACCACGTAGGAGTCGGTGGTCAGGGCAAGTTGCGCGCCGCCGCTCGCAAACGCGCCGGCGTCGGCCATCTGCTCGAGCGCCGGGCCACCGAGCGCCGGCACGAGCAGCCCCTCGATCAGCGTCTGCGTCGCCTTACCGCCGGCGCCGTGCGCCATGTTGATCTGCTCATCGCGGAATTTCGGCCGCTTGCCGCGCGCGGTCTCGATGATCCCGAGGATCTTCTGCTCGCGCTCGGAGATCGCGCCCACTCACACCACCTCGCGCTCGCGGGCGAAGCGTCCGAAGTTGTAGTACGCAGCGCACGCGCCCTCCGAGGAGACCATGCACGTGCCGATCGGTCGCTCCGGAGTGCACGCCGTGCCGAACACCTTGCACTCCCACGGCTTGATCACGCCCTTGAGCACCTCGCCGCACTGGCAGGCCTTGGGATCGGCGACCCTGACGCCCGGAACGCTGAATCGCCGCTCGGCGTCGAGGTCGGCGTAGGCATCGGACAGCTTCAGGCCGCTGTGCGAGATGAATCCGAGCCCGCGCCACTCGAAGTGCGGACGCAGCTCGAACACCTCGGCCATCACCTCGAGCGCCCGCAGGTTGCCGTCGTAGGGCACGACGCGCGTGTACTGGTTCTCGACCTCGGCGCGCCCATCGTCCAGCTGGCGCAGGATCATCGCGATCGCCTGCAGGATGTCCAGCGGCTCGAAGCCCGCGATCACGACCGGCCTGCCGTAGTCGACGGGGATGAACTCGAACGGCCGCGCGCCCACGACCGTCGACACGTGGCCGGGGCCGATGAACCCGTCGAGCCGCAGGTCCGGGGACTCGAGCAGCGCGCGTAGCGGCGGCACGATCGTCACGTGGCTGCACATGCAGGAGAAGTTCGTCACTTGCTCGGCGCGGGCCCGCTTGAGCGTGAGCGCCGTCGAAGGCGCGGTCGTCTCGAACCCGATGGCGAAGAACACGACCTCACGATCTGGGTTCTGCTTGGCGATCCGCAGCGCGTCGAGCGGCGAATACACCATCCGCACGTCCGCCCCCTGCGCCTTGGCGTCGAGCAGGCTGCCGTCGGAGCCGGGCACGCGCATCATGTCGCCGAAGCACGTGAAGATCACGTTCTCGCGATGGGCCAGCGCGATCCCGTCATCCACCCGCCCCATCGGGATCACGCACACCGGGCAGCCCGGGCCGTGCACCAGCTCCACGTTCGCCGGCAGCAGGTCGTCGATCCCGTACTTGTAGATCGAGTGCGTGTGACCGCCGCACACCTCCATGAACTTGTAGTGGCGGCCCGGCTCGACCCGCGAGAGGATCTCCGCGGCGACAGCGCGTCCGAGCTCCGCGTCACGGAATTCGTCGACGTACTTCACGTTGCCACCCGCGCGATCGCCGTCCCGGCGTGCACGAGCAGCCGGTCCCCCGGCGCCACCGGCTCGACCAGCGCGGTCTCGACGGTCGCCTTCTGCGCATCCTCGGCGGCGCACAGCGCGAGGCCGCGCGCCGCGTCGACCCGGAGCACGGTCATCGGGACGCCGTCGTCGCCGCACGTGATGCAGTGATGCTCGTCGCACACGGGCGCGGTGTGATCGAAGGCCACGCTTTCGGTCGACGCCGCGAGCGTTGGCGTCACTCGATCACGCTCGCCTTCAGCTCCTCGAGCTCCTGCTCGTACTCCTGGCCCATCTGCTCGAGCAATGCCCGCGTCGCGTGCGCCTCCGCCTCGTCCACCCGCGAGATGGCGAACCCGACGTGGATGAGGACCCAGTCGCCCGGCTGCACGCCTCGACCCTCGCCTGCGAGCAGGCTCACGTTGATGTTCCGGCGCACACCAACGACATCGACTTTGGCGATCTGATTGACCGGGTCGACTATGTCCACGACCTGGCCGGGAATCGCCAAGCACATATCTGCCTCTCCTCTGCTTCGTCCCGGTCGGGGGTATATCACCGGCTCGGAGACCGTTGGGAGGCCCCGTAATCCGACTGACGGTAATCCGGCTTACCACCGTTGCGGCCCGCCAACGGTTCGTCATAGACTGGACTTGACCGGGGAACCCATGCCGTCGTGGAGAGGACCGGCTGTGGCCCAGGGACTTGACGTTCAACCGAGAAGCCGCCCGGCTGACGCATCGACGCCGGTCGCTGACGGGACTCGGAGCCTGGGGCGGTCCGCGTCGGTCCGCTGCCTGCTCGATCTCGACGCCGACCTGGCCGACGAGCTGGAGCCGGACGCGCGGCGGCCGGCGCGCGCAGCCGCCACCGTGATGACGTTCGAGCTGGGCGCCGGCCGGCTGGTCCTCGACGACTGGTTCGCCACCGCCAGCAGCGGCCCCGGGCTCTTGCTGCTAAAGGGGGTGGTGGCGCTGGGGGTGCGAGTCGACGAGCGCGTCAGCGCTGAGCTCCTCGGCGCGGGCGACCTGCTCCAGCCGCTGTGGGGAGCCCGAGCGGATCAGCTGCTGGGGTGCGACGTCTCCTGGCGCGCGCTGCTTCCGGTCCGCTTCGCGCTGCTCGACGGCGCCTTCGCCAAGCGCGTGCGCTTCTGGCCACAAGTCACCCACGGCCTCATGCGCCGGGCCGGCCATCGCGTGGTCAGCCTGAACGTCCAGCGCGCGATCGCTGCCCACCCGCGGCTCGAGGCGCGCCTCGCCCTGCTCCTCTGGCACCTCGGAGGGCGATGGGGAAGGGTCGAGCCCGGCGGGATCCGCCTTCCCCTCCCGCTCACCCACCAGCTCCTGGGCCAGCTCGTCGGCGCCGAGCGCCCCTCCGTCTCCCACGCCCTGGCTCGTCTCGCCCACAACGGCCTCGTCACCGGCCACGGGGACGAGTGGCATCTCCACGGCAGCCTCGAGGAGCATCTCCCCACGATGGTGGAGGACGACAACGGACGCGCGGCGCAGATCGTCGCGGCCGTGGCGTCCGGCCGCCCTCAGTAGCCGGCGCCACCAGTGGCCGGTCGTCAGGTGCCGGCCAGCGCGCGGGCGGCTAGGAACATGGTGGCGATCCCGTAGTCGAGCCGATCTCCCTCCGACCGTGGCCGGATCGTGTACGCGTCAGGACACACGTCGCGCGCCCGGTTCTGAGCCTCCAGCGTCGGCCCTCTGGCACAGCCGCCGCGCGGCGCGTCGACAACGACCCGGCCGTCCGGCCTGCGGAAGCAGAGGCCACTGCCGCTTCGCTCCACCCGGAATCCGCCCTCGTGGACGAGCCGGTGGTGGAACGAGCACAACTGGACCAGGTTGTCGATCGCCGTAGGTCCTCCGCGCGCCCAGTGGTGGATGTGGTGGGCATGCAGGAACCGCTGGTGATCGCAGCCCGGGAAACGGCAGCCCCGGTCGCGACTTCGCAGCGCGCGACGGAGCGCCGGCGGGATCGTGCGCGTCCGGCGCCCGACGGATAACGGCTTCCCGTCGCGCTCCAGGATGCGAACGACGGCCGTATCGCATCCAAGTCTCCGCGCGGTCTCCGGAGCGATTGCCGGACCGTCTTCGACCTCCGCCCGCTCGCACACCTGCTCTGACGCCAGCGTCTGGACGTCTACGTGAACGACCAGCTCGCAGCGCTCGCCGCCAGCTCGCCCTTCGGCCGGCGCCTCGAGCCCGCACCGCGCAAGGCCCATCAGCGCGTCGGCGCGGCGCGCCGCCAGCGGATCTGCGCCCTCCTCGTATGGACGCTCGTGTGCGCCGAGTGCCGCCAGCAGCAGACCTCCGTCTTCAGCACTCAGGCAGCCGCTGATATGCAGCGAGCCGTCCTCCTGCCAGCTGCAGCTCAGGTAGCGCCGGTCGTGCACGTGCTCAGCAGCATCCAGATTCGCCGCGAGTACGCGGTGATAGCCGCGAACGAGCTTCTCGAGCTGCGCACCGGTGGCGTGGCGCGCGATATCGACCAGGTCCTCTTCGGTCTCGGGCCCGGCGACCCGGCTGATCGCCCGCACCTTGCAGTAGGAAAGCTCGCCCGCCGAGAACGCCTCGCGGACGAGCGGCAGCTCACGCAATGCGCGCGCCACGCGCACTCTCTCGCGTGCGGCGCCCGGCGCGAGCGAGCAGCGCCACGCCAGCCAGTGTGCGCACGTCTTGAAGCCCCAGGTCGCCCAGCCTTCGCGTTCATCGAACTCGGCCACGAGCTCGAGCCAGCGGCACGTGGCCGCCTCGATGTGCGCTGCGAGCTCGCAGATCTCCCGCTCGAGCTGCTCCAACTGTGTCATCCGGCCGAGCATCGGTTCGGCGGGTGCGAGCACAGAAGCTAGCGAACACATGTTCGTATGCTACGAGTTGGCGCGGACGGAACACGCGCCACGAAGCGCCGCGCGCGCGACGGTGCGATCCGAGCCGCGGGCCTATCGCCCTCGCGCGGAGACGCAACCGTAGGTTGCGCGTTTCCGCGGAGACGCGCTCAGGCTCGCAACGCAACTACAGAGATGAGCGTCGGGGCCGCGGCGGCGCGCGACCGGGTCCAGCGCTCCCGGGTTGGGGTGAGGCCTTCGCCTAGCGGTCGCTCGGTGCGGCGCAGCTCCGCGATCCGCGGCGGGCGCGGTTCCCGCGGCATCGCCGGCACCCGCGCCGGTCGCGCCGGCCGAGCCAGATCGGCTGGCAGTCTGGCGCTCCAGCCGTGCGACCTCCTCGGCCGCCTGGTCCGCGTTGTGCTGAGCTCGCGCCAGCTCTTCCTTGGCGTCGGCCTTTCGCTCGTCCCGAACGCCTTGCTCGCGCAGGCCGGGGTCGTCGACCAAGTCGCCGGCGGCCTTCTTGACCCTGCCCGTGATCCTGTCCGTGAGTTCTGACATCGATCGGTCCCTCCTCCTGATCGCTTGCGTTCGCAGGTTACCCGCGAGTAGCGCGCGAGCAAACGGTGCGGCAATCACCGCCGGCCCGCGAGCGCATCCTGCAGAACCCGCTTGGCCCCGGGCAGGCCGCACTCGTCGAGCAGGCTGACCGTGTCGCTCACGATCGAGCCGACGCTCTCACCCTCGTAGAGCTCGCTCGGGCTGTGCTGGTACACGCCGGCCAGCTTGTGCGCCGCCGCCGTCGCCGCTGACTCCTGGGCCGCCAGCCCGGGCGCGTGCGGTCCGCCGAACGCGGTGGCCTCCCAGGCGTACCCGCACGCCGCCGAGATGCTGCTCGTGGCGACCCCGAGCTTCGCGGCCTGGATCTTCTGAACCGAGGTGCCGGGCGGGGCGCACCCCGCGGCGAGCAGCAACACGCGCCGCGACGAGCAGCAACACGGCCGCCGCGGGCATTCGCCGCCCCATCACCGGAGCGCGATCAGGCAGACGCCACCGACCAGGCTCGCGCCGGCGCTCCACCAGGCGATGTAGTCGCCGATGTGGCCCGTTGTGCAGGCCGCGCAGGACAGCCACCGCGCCCCGGTCCGGTTCTGAACATACCCCGGCAGCGACTCCCGCAGACGGCCGCCCGAACAGCCCGAGCCCGGCGGCGATGACCGCGCCGGCGACGGAGGCGAGCCGTAGAGGTAGTCGTCGACGCTGACATGGCTGGGCGGCACGACGGGCAACCCCACGTGCCTGCCGTGGAGCACCCACGCGGCATAGTCACGGTGCGCCACGAACCCGGCCGCCAGCCGCTCGACGCCCGGCACGGCACCCGGGATCAACCCCAGCACGAGCGCCGCGAGGAGGAGCACCGCCGGGCACGACCACCATGAGCACGCGGCGTATGATCGCGCCCGCCGATGTCCTCGCTGACGCGCTCCTCAGCTGCGCGCGCCTGCTCCGGGTGCGGTCCCTCCGCGCGGGCCCCAGCCCAGGAACACGCGCCCCGCGACCCGCAGCACCGCGCCCCCGGTAGCGCCGAGACGAACACGTAGACCGCGATCAGCCAGCCGTAGCCGCCCACGGCCGAGGAACCCGCCTCGAGCAGCGACTTGCCCATGAACGTCGTGAACGGCGGGATCGCGGCGAGCAGCAGCGCGCCCACCACCATCAGCACACCGACGATCGGCACCTCGCGGCCACGCCCGTGCAGGTCGTACTCGTCGACGGTCTCGAACCGGTGCAGCAGGACGCCGGCGCACATGAACAGCGCCGCCTTGGTCAGTCCGTGGCCGACGATGTACACCGCGATTCCGGCGAGGCCCTTGCCGGTGAGCAGAGCGAACCCGCACACGAGCATGCCCGACGTGGCTGATCGTGGAGAACGCGAGCAGCCGCTTGATGTGGCGCTGCAGGACGCACATGGTCGCGCCGAGCAACGCGGTCATCACGCCCAGCGCGACGAAGATCGCGCGCACCGCGGCGGCGTGCGCGGCCAGCGGTCCCGGCGAACACCACCCAGTACAGCCGCGCGACGGCGTACACGCCGAGCTCGACCATCACGCCCGAGAAGAGCACGCATACCGGGACCGGCGCCACCGCATGGGCGTCGGCCAGCCAGAAGTGCAACGGCACGACTGCCGCCTTGGTCAGGAACCCCACGAACAGCAGCACCATCGCGACGATCGACGAGAGGGTCGGCGTTGTGGCCGTCCAGGACGGCTCCGATCTGCGCCATGTTCAGCGCCCCGGTGCGCGCGTAGAGCAGCGCCACGGCGAGGAACATCGCGTAGCCGGCGATGCTGTTGGTGATGGCGAAGTTGATCGCGCCCTGGATCGGGGCCTGCTCCTCGATCCGGTAGGCCGTGAGCGCGTACGCGGTTGCGCTCATCACCTCGAAGAACACGACCAGGTTGAACAGGTCGCCGGTGAGGCAGAAGCCGACCATGCCGGCCATGAACAGGAGCATCAGTCCGTGGAACAGGCCCTCGATCGCGTCGAAGTAGCGCAGCGAGTAGACGAGCGCCGCGCTCACCATCAGCGCCGCGAACGCGGCCAGCCCGCGCCCAGCACGTCGATCGACAGCGAGATCCCGATCGTGACCCCGTGCGCGGTCGCCAGCCGCCCAGCCAGTAGGCGAACGGGTGCCCGACCCGCATGGACGGCCAGCAGCACGCACAGCGCGGTCACCGCGATCGCCGTCATCGCGCCGAATGTGTCCTCAGCCCACCGCGGGGCGAAGAACCCGACCGCGACGAGCAGCGGCCCGACCAGGAACGGGACGACCACCGGCAGCGCGGACAGATGCGTCATGGCGAGCAGAGCCTCAGTCCCGCAGCGGCCGCAGGTCGGCGGGGTCGACGCTGCCGAAACGCTTGTGCGCCTGCACGACGAGCGCCAGCAGGAGCGCGGTGACGGTCGCCTCGATCACGACGTCGGTGAGCACCAGCACCTGCACGACCGGGTCGACGAGCCGCGAGCGTGGCCGGAATGTCGGCCACGATCGGCGCCTTGCCGCCGCCGCGATAGCCGACTCCGAGCAGCAGCAGATAGGTGGAGGACTGAACGACGGTCAGGCGACAGCACGGTGCGAACCAGGTTCCGACTCGAGACGACGCCCCAGAGCCCGATCACGAACAGCCACGCGGCGACGGCGTAGGGAAGGAAGCTCATCGACGGCCTCAGCCGCTCGGCGGCGGCCGAACGTCGTCTGGTCGAGGAACTCGCTCCAGGTCATCAGGAACGCGCCGGTCACCTCGAGGCCCACCGCGATGCTGTTGAGCGGCATCATGCCCGCCGAGAGAAGCTTGCCCGGGCTGCCCAGCGGAAGGAAGTTCTTCAGGTACACGCCGGCGAAGATCAGCCCGCCCAAGCCGACCAGCGCGTAGGCGGCGGCCCCGATCGCGTCCGCGCTCTCGGCCAGGCGCTTGGGCGCCACCCGCTTCATCGACAGGTAGCGCCCGGCGAGCAGGATCGCGATCGGCCCGGCCGCCAGCACGACGCCGCCCTGGAAGCCGCCGCCCGGGGTCAGCTGGCCGTGGAACACCAGATAGGCGCCGAACGCGACACCAGCGGGATCAGGATCAGCGAGGCCAGCTTCAGCCCGTCGCTGGCGCCCGGCGAACCGGTGCTCCTCGATCCCGGGCGTCGGCTGATCGGTCCTCGTCCTCATCGCGAAGCTGGCGCAGCAGCAGGGTGACCCCGGTGACCGACGCGAACAGGATGAACTCCTCGCCCAGCGTGTCGAAGGCGCGGATGTCGAAGTTCAGAGCCGTGACGATGTCGGTGGCGTGACGGAGCGTCGGCTCGACCCGGTTGACCAGCGCGCCGTAGAGCTCGTGCGCGTGGCCGAAGGACGGCAGCCCGGTGAAGCCGATGAGGAGCACGGCGAGCAACCCGGCGCCGGCGACCAGGAACAGGCCCAGCCGGACCGCGGCGGCTCACTCCCCGTCCTCCTCGACTTGGCCCGCCGTGCTCCTGGTGACGGATCTTGCGCAGGGCGGCGAGGATGATGATCGGCAGCCCCACGCTGGTCACGACGATCTCCGACAGCGCGACGTCGGGCGCCTGAAAGACGAGGAACAGGAACGTCAGCGCGATCCCGTAGATCCCGAGCACGATCGTCTGGCGCAGCGCGTCGCGGGTGAACACGACTGCGGTGCCGCCGAGCGCCACGCGCCACGCAGCCCGACGATCTGCATCGCGGTCATCGCCGCTCTCGCCCCCCGACTCGAAGGCCCTCGCCAGTCGCCCGCGCTCGCGTGTGCGCAAGCTGCGCGCGGTGGTGTGCACGAGCACGGGCCCGATCAGCAGGAGCACGAGCCCCGTGGCCAGCGCCTTGTCCCCGATCAGCGAGAACGACTCCCGGACCAGGATCGCGATCCCGATCGACAGCGCTCCGTAGCCGGCCAGGCCGACGTAGTGCAGGCGATCGAACACGTCGCGCATCACCAGCACGCCGAGTACGGCGAACATCTCGAGCGTCGCCCAGCGACGAGAAGCATCGTCGCAATCGTGTGACTCAGGCTCACAGGTCGTGCTCCATGAGCCGCGCGAACACCATCGCGCCGATCATCGACATCAGCGCGAACAGCAACGCGAGGTCCATGAACGGCTGGCGGTGAAAGCCCTCGCACAGTGCCATCAGGGCGGTGGTCAGAAGCGTTCCCGCGAGTTCGAGCGCGGCCAACGCCGATGGCGCCGGTCCAGCACGCACACCGCGAGGCAGGGAACGATCGCAGCCCCCAGCACGACAGCCGCTATCTCCCACTCGTTCATCCCAGCCTCAGTACGTCCAGGTCCTCGGATGACCCTGTCGCTGCAGCTGGTGGACGATCAAGCTCGCGTCGGGGTCCACGCCCATCACGATCGTGTTCGGCGCCACCGACCCGATCGCCTCCGCCACGGCGCGCCGGCCGACGTCATGAGCGGTGTCCTGCCCCGCCCCGAACGGCGCCGTCCGGAACGATCCGCGCGGCGGACGCGGGCGCGACCAGCTGCGCGATTGCCTCCCAGCACAGAAAGGCGATGTCCAGCGGGATCTGCAAGATGAGCCGCCAGACGCTGAGCAACAACCCGCGGCTTGAGCCGCGCCTCGATGAAACCCTGCTCGCGTGAGACGAGGAAGACAGCCCACAGGAGCGCAACACCCGCCAGGACATAGAGCTCGGGCAGGCTCGCGGTGTCGATCAGCAGCATGTAGAACCCGCCGCCGATCAGCGCGCCGAGCGTCACGATCCAAAGCCGTCTGATCATCCGGCTTGAGGAAGGGCTTGTCCCGATCGGCTTCTAACCGTGAAGGCGCACCCCATTCCTCGCACGAGAGGAAATAGCCGAGCTTCATCTGCGCTTGCAGTTGCCCGGGGCCCCGCGGTTGTAATCAGAGGGCACGGGTAGGACCCGAGAACACGCGCTACGCGAGGGAGGCAAGCGTGAGCGAGACTGACACGACGCAGACAGCAGCAGACCAACGGTGACGGTTCGCGCCGGCGGCAGGCCGAGCAGCACGCCGAGGCCGCCCGGGAGAAGATCCAGGAGAAGCGCGATCAAGAGTCCGGCGTCGCCGGATGGGTCGCCGATCGCGCTTCGCAGTGGAATCTCGAGGGTCCGGACTGGAAGTTCTTCGAGCGCCAGAAGTTCCTGTGGAACCCGCTCATGGACTACTGGTTCCGGATGGAGATCGAGGGGTGGGAGAAGCTGCCCGAGTCGCCGGTGCTGCTGATCGGAATCCACTCGGGCGCCCCGTTCGTGTGGGACGCCTGGACGATCGGCGCGCAGTGGTGGCGGCACTTCGGTTCCGAGCGGCCGCTGCACGGTACGGCTCACGACGCCCTGATGGCGCTGCCGGGAATCGGCGCGTACTTCCGCAAGATGGGCGTGCTCCCGGCCGCTCCCGACAGCATCGCCGGGGCGCTCGCGGCGGGACACGACGTGGCGCTGTGGCCGGGCGGCGAGAAGGACTCGCTGCGGCCGTGGACCAAGCGTGACGAGGCAATCCTGGCCGGGCGGATGGGCTTCGTGCGACTGGCGATTCGCAGCGCGGTGCCGATCGTGCCGATCGCCACCGTGGGCGGGCCGGACTCGATGCCGGTCCTGACCACCGGCCGCCGGCTGGCCAAGGCGCTTCAGCTCGACAAGGTCGCGCGGATCAAGGTGCTCCCGATCGCCCTCCAGGTGCCCTGGGGGATCTCGCCGGCGCTGCTCCCCGAGATCCCGCTCCCGACGAAGATCCGCACCGCCTTCCAGGACCCGATCGAGATCGACTCCGATCCTGACCGGGCCGAGGACGACGAGTACGTGGAGAGCAAGTACCGCGAGGTGCAGGAGAGCATCCAGGCGGGCATGGACACGCTGGCCCGCCGCCGGCGGCTGCCGCTGTTCGGCTGAGACTGGGCCGCGCGCCTGCGGCGCGCGTCATCCCTGGGGCCGGTTGCGCCGGGCGTCCGTGCCCGGCACCGGCGTCCCTCAGCGTCTCAATTGGCGCAGCGGCACCGCGAACCACAGCGTGCCCAGCACGCCCGCGGCCACGACGCCCGCGACGATCGAGTAGGCGCCGCCGAACATCATGTGGGTGATCAGCACGAGGATTCCGGTCAGGCCTAGGGCGAGGAAGCCGGCGGCCACGATGGCCATGCGCGTGCCCAGCTTGACCACGTAGCCCTTCTCCCCCTCGCGGAACAGCAGCCGGTGGTGCACCGACGGCGCGATCAGCAGCACGGCCGACACCGCGATGCACACCAGCGTCACGAAGTAGTCGCCCCGCTCGAACCCGGTCAGGGTCTTGAAGCGCTGATTGAAGGGCGCCACGAGCAGGAACGCGAGCAGCACCTGGATCCCGGTGCCCGCGACGCGGAGCTCGTTGACGAGCTCGATCGTGTTGCGGTCGAGGCGCTCGCGGGACGTCTCGTCGCGGCCAGGCGCCCCCTCGTCGGACGCCTGGCCTGCGTCAGGATCGGAGTTAGGCGGCAAGCTCCTGCTCGTGCTTGCCCTCGGCGAACTCCTCGACGATCTTGGAGCAGAACGCGGGGAGGTCGTCCGGGTTGCGGCTCGTGACCAGGCCGTTGTCGACCACGACCTCCTCGTCGACCCACTCCGCGCCGGCGTTCTTCAGGTCGGTCTTGATGCTCGGGAACGAGGTGACCTTGCGGCCCTTGGCCGCGCCGGACTCGACCAGCAGCCACGGACCGTGGCAGATCGAGCCGACCGGCTTGTTCTGCTCGAAGAAGTCGCGCACGAACTTGACCGCGTCCTCGTCGGCGCGCAGCTGGTCCGGGTTGGCGACTCCGCCAGGGAGGACTAGCCCGTCGTAGTCGGACGCGTCGGCGTCGGCCACGGCCTTGTCGGCGTCGATCTTGTCGCCCTTGTCGAAGTGGTTCCACATCTCGATCTCGCCCTTCTCGAGCGAGACGATGTCGACGTCGGCGCCGGCGTCCTTGACCGCCTCGAGCGGCTTGGTCACCTCGACCTGCTCCGCGCCCTCGGTGAACAGGAACGCGATCTTCTTGCCCTTGAGTTCATCTGCCATGTGGCTCTCCTTTACCGGGGTTACGGAGATTTGGCTACCCGGGGCGGGCCGGCGAAAACGAGGCCAGGAGAGCGAGTGCGGCTGATTGAGCTGCTCTCAGCCGCCGGCGACTGCCGGCAGGATCGTGACCTCGTCGCCGTCCGACACCGGGGTCTCGAGGCCATCGAGGAAGCGGATGTCCTCGCCGCCGACGTACACGTTCACGAAGCGGCGCAGCCCGCCATCCTCGGCGATTCGGCTGCGCAGCTCGGCGTAGCGGTCGTACAGCGAGTCGAGCACTTCCCCGACGGTCGACCCATCGACGCTGGCCGTCGAGTCGCCGTCAGTGGCAGCGCGAAGCTGAGTCGGGATCTTGACCGTGACTGCCATGCGCGGGGAGTCTAATCACGCCTCGGTCGCCATCACGCCACCGTCGCCAGCTGCTCGCTGGCCTGCTCGAACGACGCCAGAGTCGGCTCGATCTCCCAGGTCTCGAACGTGCCGCGGGCGCAGTCGAGCGTCTTCAGCCCCTCGCCGGTGATGTAGGCGACGACGCGCTCGTCGGGATCGATCTCCCCGCGCTGGGCCAGCTTCGAGAGCACGGCCACGGTGACGCCGCCGGCGGTCTCGGTGAAGATGCCGGTGGTCCGGGCGAGCAGCTTGATGCCCTCGCGGATCTCGTCGTCGGTGACGGAGTCGATCCCGCCGTCGGTCCGGCGGGCCAGGTCGAGCGCGTACGGGCCGTCGGCCGGGTTGCCGATGGCGAGCGACTTCGCGATCGTGTTAGGCCGGACCGGACGGCACACGTCGTGCCCGGCCGCGAACGCCGTGGCCACCGGCGAGCAGCCGGCGGCCTGCGCGCCGTTGAACGTGGGCAGCGTCCCCTCGACCAGCCCGAGCTCGAGCCACTCCTCGAACCCGCGCGCGATCTTTGTGAACAGCGAGCCCGACGCGATCGGGGCGACGACGCGGTCGGGCAGCGCCCAGCCGAGCTGCTCCACCGTCTCGAACGCGAGCGTCTTCGAGCCCTCGGAGTAGTACGGACGCATGTTGATGTTCACGAAGGCCCAGTCGTGCTCGCCGGAGATCTCGGTGCACAGGCGGTTGACGTCGTCGTAGTTGCCCCGCACGGACGACGAGGTTGGTCCCGTACACGCCGGTGGCCAGCACCTTCTGCTCTTCGAGATCGGACGGGATGAACACGTAGGACTCGAGGCCGGCGGCGGCGGCGTGGGCGGCCACGGCGTTGGCCAGGTTCCCGGTCGACGCGCAGGAGATGGTCTGGAAGCCGAGCTCGCGGGCTCGGGCCAGCGCCACCGAGACCACGCGGTCCTTGAACGAGTGCGTGGGGTTGGCGGCGTCGTTCTTGACCCACACCTCGCGCAGGCCGAGGTGCTCGGCGAGCCGGTCGGCGCGCAGCAGCGGGGTCCATCCCGCCGGCAGGGTGCCCTTCGGCGGTGCCTGCACGGGCAGGAAGTCGGTGTAGCGCCACAGCGAATGAGGACCGGCCTGGATCCGGCGACGCAGCGCGGCCGGATCGGTCTCGTCACGAGGCGCGTACGCGACCTCGAGGGGACCGAAGCAGCGCTCGCACACGTACCGCGCTTCCAGCGCGTAGGTCGTCTTACATTCCTTGCAGCGAAGAGACTCTGGCGGCATATGTGAAAAAACCTCCGCCGGGGTCTGTGGTCGGAGGTCGTTGAAACCGCCTATTCCACATCTCCCAGGCCATTTTGTAGTTGGAGCCTGATGGAATTGGCACCTTTCCCTTTCGGGAGGTTGCCGGGGTTTCGCAGGGCCATATCCCTCCACCCCTCTGGATGCGTACAGCTATGTGAGCAGCAGTATACCCGCACAAGTCGGCATATAGACGTCCGGTCTTGAGCCGTTCCGGCTCAGATGCGGCATCCTTACGCAATGGCCGCCACCTCGTCCGATCCACTCGAGCGCCTGGAGGCGGTTCTCCGGATCGGCCGTCCGGCGCCGACCAAGCGGATGCTGATCATCGTCAACCCGTACGCGACGACGGTCTCCGACCGCCTGAAGAACCTCGTCGTGTACGCGCTTGCGCGGCAGCTACGAGGTGGACGCCATCGATACCGAGGCGCGCGACCACGCCACCGAGCTGTGCCGCGAGGCCGCCCGTGAGGGCTATGACGTGGTCGTGGCCTTCGGGGGCGATGGCACGGTCAACGAGGCGGCGAACGGACTGGTCGGCTCGGACACGCCGCTGACCTGCCTTCCCGGCGGACGCACCAACGTCTACTGCCGGATACTCGGCATCCCGACGGACGTGGTCGATGCCACCGAGCACCTGCTCATGCTGGCCGACGACTGGCGCCCCCGCCGGGTCGACCTCGGCTACGTCAACGACCGCAAGTTCCTGTTCTCGGCCGGCGCCGGTCTCGACGCCAGCGTGGTTGCGCGCGTCGACGCCCATCCGAGGCTCAAGGCGAGGATCGGCGAGTGGTACTACGCCTGGACGGGAGTCAACACGTTCAACCGCCGCTACCTGTTAACCCCGTTCGAATGGAGGCGCGGATCGGCGAGCAGCGGATCGAGGGCGTGACGGCGATCGTCCAGAACGCATCGCCCTACACGTATTTCGGCAACCGTCCCGTGCACATGGGCGAGGGCGCGGAGCTCGACAGCGGCGACCTCGCCGGCATCGTCCTACGGTCGGCGCGGCCGATCCACGTGCCGACGATCATCTGGCGAGCGCTGTCGCGGCGCGCACGCGTGGTGCGCCACCGGCAGGTCGAGCCGTTCGCCGGGGTCACCCACCTCGAGCTGCGCTCGCTCGACGACCGGCCGATGCCACTTCAGGTCGACGGCGACTACATCGGTGAGGTTCACGAGGCACTCTTCGGGATAACCCCGCGCGGTATTGCAGTCGTCGCCTAGTGACGGGCATCGGCGCCTAGCATCCCGTCGTGCGCCGGCCGGTCTTCCTCCTCTCCTGCTGCGCTTTGGCCGCAGTTCCCGCACTGGCCGGCGCACACCGCCTTCCGGGGGCGGCGTCGTGCCCGGTGTTCCCCGCCAACAACCCGTGGAACCAGCGGGTGGACACGCTTCCAGTGGCGAGGAACTCCGGGCGCCTGATCGCGAGCATCGGCTCCGGTGCCCCGGTCCATCCCGACTTCGGGTCGGGGCTGTACGCGGGTGAGCCGATCGGCATCCCCTACGCCGTCGTCTCGAACCGCACGCGGCGCGTGCGCGTGACCTTCGACTACGCCTCCGAATCCGACAAGGGCCCGTACCCGATCCCGCGTAACGTCCCGATCGAGGGCGGCCCGCGCTCCACGGGCGACCGGCACGTGATCGTGGTCAATCGCGACACCTGCCGCGACTACGAGCTGTACGACGCTCACCCCGTGTCCGGCGGACAGTCCTGGCACGCCGGCTCCGGCGCGATCTTCAACCTCCGCTCCAACCACCTGCGACCGGCGGGCTGGACCTCGGCGGATGCGGCCGGGTTGCCGATCCTGCCCGGGCTGGCGCGCTACGACGAGGTCAAGAAGGGGTCGATCGATCACGCGCTCCGCTTCACCGCCCCCTGCACCGCGGCGCGGTACGTATACCCGGCGCGTCACGAGGCGACCGGGGACTCGACGTGCAGCCGCCCCTTCCCTCCGATGGGGCTGCGGGTCCGCCTCAAGGCGAGCGTGAACATCTCCGGGCTGCCGCGGCAGGCCCGGATCGTCGCCCAGGCGCTCAAGCGCTACGGGATGATCCTGGCCGACAACGGCTCGCCGTGGTACATCTCCGGCGCGCCCAACTCCGGCTGGAACAACGACGCTCTGCACCTGCTCGACCAGCTCCACGGCAGCGACTTCGAGGTCGTGGACACGAGCTCGCTGCCGCACCCCGGTCACTAATCCCCGCAGCTGGGGGGTGAACTTCGGCCGCTCCAGGCTCATACGAGCGTGGAGCAACGACGTCCCCGACGCCGGCCGGCGGTCGTGATCACCGAGCGCGATCGCGTGCTGCTCGGGTTCGTCGCCCACCATCCCCTGGTGCACAGCGGCCACGTCGCCGCCCTTCTGAGCGTCGGGGAGGAGCGTGCCGCCGCCATCCTGGGCCGACTCGCCGGGGGCGGATTCCTCCGCCGCCAGCGCGTGTACGACCAGCAGCCGGCGTGCTACCGGATCCGGAGCAAGGGCCTTGCCGTCATCGGCAGCGGCCTCGGGCCCCCCGGCCAGGGCCTTCGCGCCTACCAGCACGACGTCGGCGTGGCCTGGCTATGGCTGGCCGCGCGCGACGGCATCTTCGGCCCGCTGCGCCAGATCGTGTCCGAGCGGGAGATGCGCTCCCACGACGAGGCTCGGGAGCGGGCGGGCCCGCCGTTCGCCGTGCGGCTCGGTGGCGTCGGCCGCGGCGGGCGCGAGCGGTTGCACTACCCGGACCTGCTGCTGCGCCGGCAGGACGGCCGCACCGTCGCGATCGAGCTCGAGTTGACCGCGAAGAGCCGGACCCGCCTCGAACGCATCCTCGGAGGCTATGCGGCGGACGGGCGGGTCGATGCCGTCCTCTATCTGGTGCCCAACCGGACGATGGGTAGCTCGGTGCTGAGGGCGGCACGCCGTCTCGGAATCAGCGATCTCGTGCACGTTCAGTTGGTGCGAGACGAGCTGGCCTCGCCTGCGCCGGCCGCGGGACGGACGCGGGAGCGGGTGCGGCCTGCCCGCTCGCGGGCAACGCCGGACGTCGGACGCACCGTGGGGCGGGGCCTGTGAGGGCGCCACCGCCTCCGCGCCGCCGGCCCTACTGGCTGCTGCTCGTGTTCGCTGCGATCATGGCCTCGCCCGCCGCCACCGCGACCCCCGTGCTCACCGCGTTCGCGCTCGCCGGGCTCGCCTACCGGTTGATCCGGATGGCTCGCCGCGCCGAGCGGTGGCGCGCCGGCCGCGCGCCGGCGGCCGGCCCGAACGCGCTCGTTCTCGGGCGCGACCGGGCGGGGCGGGCGGTCGCGGTGTCCGACGAGCAGCTCTCGGCGCACGGCCTGATCCTCGGCGCCAGCGGCTCGGGCAAGTCCACGACGATGCTCCGGCTGCTGACCGAGCAGATCCGGCGCGGCGGACCAGTCGTCGCGATCGACCTGAAGGGCTCGCCGTCGTTCGCGCGCGTGCTCGCGGAGGCGGCAGCGGCGGCGGGGCGGCCATTTCGCTTGTGGAGCCCCGACGGCCCGTCGCACTGGAACCCGCTTGGCCATGGCAACGCCACCGAGCTCAAGGACAAGCTGATCGCCACCGAGCGGTTCACCGAGCCGCACTACAAGCGGGCCGCTGAGCGGTACGTGCAGACGGTCCTCCAGGTGCTCCAGGAGGCGCACCCGGACCGAGCTCCGACCCTCGACGAGGTCGTGCGACTGATGGATCCGAGGCGGCTGTCGAGGGTGCTCCGCGCGGTCTCCCGCCCCCTGGCCGAGCGGGTCCAGGACTACGTGTCGGAGCTGACGCCCGACCAGCTGAGCGCGATCCGCGGGCTCGGCACGCGGCTGGCCGTGGTTACCGAGTCGCACGTCGGCCGGTACCTGACGCCAGGCGAGGCGGCGCATACGATCGACGTGCACGCGGCCCTGTCGGGGCCGGACGTGGTCCTGTTCAGCCTCAATTCGAGCAGCTACGGCGGCCTGGCCGCGCAGATCGGCACGCTCGTGATCCAGGATCTCGTCGCCGCCGCCGGCGGGCGCCTGAGCGCCGATGAGACGAGGCGGGTGCCGGCCATCGTGGCCGTCGACGAGTTCTCCGCCCTCGGCGGCGATCAGCTCGCCGCCCTGTTCACGCGCGGCCGCGAGTCCGGCATGTGCGTGCTCGTCGCCACTCAGGAGCTCGTCGACCTCGAGCGTGCCTCGCGCGGGCTGCGCGACCAGATCCTCGGCAACACCACGATCAAGTTCGTGCACCGCCAGGACGTCCACCAGTCGGCGCTGATGGTGGCGCAGATGATCGGCACCGAGATGGTCTGGGACGAGACGCGCTACGTCGATGCGCCGTTCGGCTACGACACCGGGCGCGGGACGCGCCGCCAGGTCGAGCGGTTCATCGTCCACCCGAACACGATCATGACCCTTCCCCGCGGCCGCGCCGTCGTGATGGCGAAGGATCCGCGGGCGAGCGTTCAGATCGTGCAGGTCACGCCGCCGGCGCGGCAGGCGGGGCAGGCGGCGCAGGTGACCGCGCCGGCGCGGGATGGAGCGCAGGCCGCGGCGCCGCCAGTCGCACCCGCGGTGCCGCACGGCAGGTGGCGGGTGCCGCGGGACGGCGCGCGGGGGCCCGAGCGGCCGACGGGTCGGGACGGCGGGCGAGGGCCTGGCCGCGGAGCTGAGTTGGGTTAGCCGGCGCCGGGGGTGACGCGGTAGGCGTCGAACACCGCGTCGATGTTGCGCAGCCGGTTGATCGTCTGGTCGAGCGTGCGCGTATCCCCCACCTCGACCACGAACCGGTTCTTGACCATCGGGTGGGTGACGGTGCAGCGCGCCTCGAGGATGTTGATGCCGGCCTCGGCGAACGTCCGCGACATGTCCTCGAGGAGGCGGTGGCGGTCCCAGCCATCGACCTCGAGCTCGACGCGGAACGACGTGTCGGCGTCGCCGTCCCAGGCCACCTCGGTGAAGCGGTCCGGGTCGCGCTTGAGCACGACCACGTTGGGACAGTCCTCGCGGTGGATCGTGATGCCGCGCCCGAGCGAGATGTAGCCGACGATCGGATCCCCGGGGACCGGCCGGCAGCACTTGGCCAGGCGGAGCATGACCTCGTCGATCCCCTCGACTGAGATCCCGTAGCGGCTCGACGAGGTGGTCGGACGCGAGCGGCGCCGGCGGGTGTGGAGCAGGTCGTCGGCGGCCGTGGGCTCGGACTCCGCGGCCTCGCCCTGCTTGAGCAGCTGCATCACCTTGTTGACGACGACCTTGGCCGAGATCTTGGCCCCACCGAGGGCGATGTAGAAGTCCTCGGCCTTGCGGAAGCCCATCTCTCGGATCACGTCGGCCAGCAGGGTCGAGCCGACGATCTTCTGCGCGGGCAGACCCTGCTTCTTGAGGTGGTCCTGGAGGAGCTCGCGGCCGGTGTGCTCGGTGTCCTTGCGCGACTCGGCCTTGAACCACGCCTTGATCTTGTTGCGGGCGCGGGTGGTGCGCACCAGCGCGAGCCAGTCGCGCGAGGGGCCACGCTCGCGCTTCGAGGTCAGGACCTCGACGATGTCGCCGGAGCGCAGCTGGTAGGAGAGCGGCACGATCTTGCCGTTGACCTTCGCGCCTACGCAGCGGTGACCGACGTCGGTGTGGATCTCGTAGGCGAAGTCCAGCGGGGTGGCGCCGGCGGCGAGCGACTTGACCTCGCCCTTGGGCGTGAACACGAAGACCTCGTCCTCAAAGAGGTCGACCTTCAACGTCTCCATGAATTCCCGGGGATCGGCCTCCTCCTGCTGCCAGTCCAGGAGCGAGCGAAGCCACTTGAGCTTGCCGTCGGAGCCCGCGGACTCGGACCCGCCGCGCGTGCCTTCCTTGTACATCCAGTGCGCCGCGATCCCGTACTCGGCGAGGTCGTGCATCTCGCGGGTGCGGATCTGAATCTCGAGCGGCCTGCCCTCGGGCCCGATCACCGTCGTGTGCAGCGACGAGTACATGTTGAACTTGGGCATCGCGATGAAGTCCTTGAAGCGCCCCGGCAGCGGCTTCCACAGCGAGTGGATCACGCCCACCGCGCCGTAGCAGTCCTTGACCGAGCCGACGATCACCCGCATCGCGGTCAGGTCATAGATCTCGTTGAACTCGCGCCCCTTCTTGGTCATCTTCGAGTAGATCGAAAAGAAGTGCTTGGCGCGCCCGGAGATCTCGGCCTCGATCCCCAGCTCGTCGAGCTCCTTTGACAGGTAGTCGCCGGCCTGGCTGATGTAGCGCTCGCGCTCGGCCCGCTGCTGGGCCACCAGCCCCTTGATCTCGTTGAACTTGCGCGGGTGGAGGGTCTGGAAGGCGAGGTCCTCGAGCTCCCACTTGATCGCGTGGATACCGAGCCGGTGGGCGATCGGCGCGTAGATGTCGAGCGTCTCGCGCGCCTTCTCGATCTGCTTCTGCTTGGCCAGGCCGGCGATCGTGCGCATGTTGTGCAGCCGGTCGGCCAGCTTGATCAGGATGACCCGGATGTCCGAGGCCATCGCGACCATCATCTTCCGGTAGTTCTCGGCCTGCGCCTCGTCGCGTGACTGGAAGGTCAGGCCGGTGAGCTTGGTGACGCCGTCGACCAGGCTCGAGATCTCCTCGCCGAATGCCTCCTGCACCTCCTCGAGCGAGGCCGAGGTGTCCTCGACCGTGTCGTGCAGGAGCGCTGCGCACAGCGTCTCGGTGTCGAGGCGCATGCCGGCGCAGATCTTGGCCACCCCGACCGGGTGCACGATGAAGTCCTCGCCCGACTTGCGGCGCTGGTCGGCGTGGTGCACGCAGGCGTAGACGAACGCCTCCTCGACGCGGTCGCGGTCGACCCTGATCGCGGCCTGGTGCGTGTGCTCCTCGACGATCGCGAACAGGTCGCTCAGGAGCGTGCGCTCCTCAGCGGTCAATTCGGCGCGCTCGACGGCCGGGACCGCCACCGCGCTCTCGACCCGATCGATCGGCGGCCGCTCTTTGACCTCGGCCGAGGCTCGGCTCAGCCGCTTGGTCTCAGATTTGCGCTGCTCAGGAATCGCCGTCCGTCCTCCAGTCGCTGGGCATAGACCCTGTACGACGGCGAGCGCTCCAGCTGAGTGGGCGCCGAGCCGGCGATGGCCAGGGCCTGCAGCTCCCGGTCGAGGCTGACGAGCCCCAGCTCCGCGAGGACCCTGATCAGCCTGCCGGCCAGACGCGCCGGGCGGCTTGGCTCTGTGTCACCGCGAAGCAGGCGCTCGAGCTCCTCGCCGGTCACCCTGCACCGCGCCCCGTAGGGCCCGGTAGAGGGACGCGAGTGAAGCGCGAAGACCGTACTCCAGCTCGTGCATCTGCTCAGCAAAGCGTAGCTCAGGCTCTCCCCATACCCAATGGGTGAACCCCGCGCCGGCCTCGAGCAGCGCCCCGTCGCACCTCTGCGCGGGCGGATCGAGCGCCACCAGATGCGTAAAGCGCTCGAGCGGCTCCGGATGCCCCTGGAGCGCGTGGTAGGAGGCGAGCGAGAAGCCGCCGATGCGGCTGCTGATCCCGGCCAGGCGGCGCGGGACGTCGGCGCAGATCGCCAGCACCGGGCCGCCGGCGGCGAGCGCGTCGTGGAGCACGGCTAGGGGACTCTCCCCACGGCGATCGAGCAGCCGGCGATCGGCGGGGCGGGGCGCGGCGCTCGAGCGGACGCGCCCTCGAGCGGCGCGTCGAGCTCGGCGAAGGCGGACCGGAGGAAGTCCTCGGGCTCGCCGAGCACCTCGATCGGCGGCGGCTCGCAGCGCCGAGCGTGGCGCAGCACGAGCCTCGGTTCGACGGCGCCGTTCCACACGTTGCGCTCCAGCCGGAAGCTCGCGTCGGCCGGCTCGCCCGGGTCGACCGGCAGCCGTCCCTCGCACCCGAAGGCCACCGCCCGCGCCCGCGCGCCGGCGGAGCTGACCGAGAACCGCGCGTGCCGGCCCTCCCCCATCGTCCGCACGTCCTCGAACCGGGCGCCCGGAACGAGCAGCGTCGTGCCGGGGTTTCCGACCCCGCATGGCTCCAGCGCGGTCAGCTCCTCGGCGAGCTCGAGCCCGAGCTGCGCCCCGGACACGACCGCGTCCACCCGTTGAACTCGTTCCAGCAGCTCCGGGGTGAGCACCGCCTCGGCGTGACGCTCGACCGCGGCCCGGAACGCCTCGAGCTCATTCCGGCGCATCGTCAGCCCGGCCGCGGCGCGGTGCCCGCCGTAGCGCTCGAGGTGCGCGCCGCCGGCGTGCAGCGCTCTGAGCAGGTCGAAGCCCGGGATGCTCCGGCCCGAGCCGGTGCCGAGCTCGCCGTCCAAGGCGACCAGGATCGCCGGTCGGTGGTGGCGCTCCACGACGCGCGAGGCGACGATCCCGATCACGCCCGGGTGCCAGTCCTCGGCGGCGAGGACGTAGGCCGGACGTTCTCCCAGCTCGGCCACCTGCGCCTCGGCCTCCCACACGATTCGCTGCTCGACGGCGCGCCGCTCGAGGTTGACCGAATCGAGCTCGGCGGCGATCTCGCGCGCGCGGGCCGGGTCCTCGGTGAGCAGCAGCTCGAGCCCGGCGTCCGCACGGCGGAGCCGGCCCGCGGCGTTGATCCGGGGCGCGAGCCGGAACCCGAGCGCGGCCGCGTCGAGACCGCTCGGATCGGTGCGCGAGACGGCCATCAGCGCCCGCAACCCGGGCTTGGCCGTGTTCGCCATCGCGGCCAGGCCCTCCCGGACGAGCCGGCGGTTCTCGCCGCGCAGCGGCATCAGGTCGGCCACGGTGGCGAGCGCCACCAGCTCGATGTCCTCGCCGGCGGTGCGAGCTCCCAGCGCCTCGGCCAGCTTGTAGGCCACCCCCGTCCCGCACAGCTCCTCGCACGGATAGCCGCACACGGCGGGATGGACGATCGGGCAATCGGGCAGACGCCCATCCGCGCGCGGGGCGTGATGATCGGTGACCACGACCTCGACGCCGGCGGCGCGCGCCGCCGCGACCTCGTCCACCGCGGTGATCGCGCAGTCCACCGTGATCAGGAGCTCGGTGCCGCGCGCGGCCAGCCGGCGCACGGTCTCGAGCGCGAGCCCGTAGCCGTCGTCGATCCGCGAGGGCAGGAACCACCCGACGTTCGCCCCGCGGTCCCGCAGGGCCCGGACCAGCGTCGCGGTGGCGCAGACGCCGTCGACGTCGTAGTCGCCGTGGACGGTGATCCGCCCGCCGCGAGCGATCTGCCGCTCGATCACCTCGAGCGCGCGGTCGATCCCGCCGAAGGCGCGGGGGTCGTGACGCTCGGCCGCCTCGAGGAAGTGCCGTGCGGCCCGCGCATCGCGGAGACCACGGCGGACGAGTACCTGGGCGAGGGCGTGGCTGACGCCGAGCTCGCGTTCGAGCTCGAGTGCGGCGGCCAGGTCGTAGGGCGGTATCTCCAGGCGCGGGGCCGGCGCGGTCGCGGATGCCGGGGCGGGGCGCGGCTCGGGGTCGGTCACCAGGTGGAGCCCGGCCTGCGCGGCGGGCGTGGCCGGCGCCGGGGGCGCTGCGGCGGCGGGAACGGTGGCTGCCTCGAGCATGGCGAGCAGCGTATGTGCCGGCCCCGACGGATCCCCGGGGTCCGGCGCCGCCCGCGCGGAGGTTGTTGCGGCGCGTTACGAGAGTTGGAGCTATCAGGCGGCGGCGGCCGCCGCGGCGGCGCGCTCCCGCCGGATGCCCTCGGCGTAGATCAGCGCCATCCCGATCAGGGCGCCGGGAATGGCCTCCAGGGCCGTGACGAGATGGGTGTCATGGCGCCCCGGGATCGAGAAGCCATTGACGATCCAGCCGAAGGCCGCCGCGCCGATCAGCGCGCCCAGGAAAGACCCGACGATCCCGCCCCAGTGGCGGTCGGGGAGCCAGATCGTGAAGTGCCACAGGGCGATGCCCATCACGGCCCAGGTGAGCAGCCCCATTAGCGGCGCCTCCCGTGGCGGCGGTTGCGCTGGCGGGACTTCGGCGGGCGCTTCGGCTTCGGCGTGCGCGCGACGCCCTCGTTCTCCGGGATGTCGGGCGCGGAGCCGCCGTCGGCCCCGTTTCCGACGCCGTCCCCAGTCCCGAGGTCGTCCCCGGCGCCACCGTTGCCGTCGCCGGCGCGGGGGGCGCGCGGTGGCGCGGGCGCGGGTGCGGGTGCGGGTGCCACGTCGGTCTGCTCGGCCTGCGTTCGCGCGCTTGGTCGCGGCCCGGGTCGAGGTCTGCCGGCTCGGCGGGGGCGGCTCGACACCGAGCTCGCGCTTCATCTCCTCGAACTCGGCGGGGGACACTGCCTCCGGGGCGGGCTGGGTGATGCGGCCGGTGCGCCGCGGGCGCTTGGTCACCGGCTCCACGTCGGCGGCGACGCCGGCGTAGGCGGGAACGTGGCCGAGCTCGGCCTCGATCCGGTGCCGGCGGTTGCGGTAGACGGACTCGCGCTCCTTCCAGTGGGTGAGCACCGGGGAGGCGATGAAGATCGAGGAGTAGGCGCCGGAGGCCACGCCGATGAGCAGAGCGAACGCGAAGTCCTGGAGCTCGGACGATCCCGAGACGCCACCGAACACCAGCAGGGCCGCGATCGGCATGAGCGTGCAGAAGGTGGTGGCCAGCGAGCGGGTGAGCACCTCGGCCATCGAGCGGTTGACGATCTGCGTGAACGCCGCTCGGGGCATCCGCGGGATGTTCTCGCGCACTCGGTCGAAGACGATGATCGTGTCGTACATCGAGTAGCCCAAGATGGTGAGCAGCGCGGCCACGGTCGCTGTCGTCACCTCCCGGCCGGTCAGGGCGTAGACGCCGCTGGTGATGAGGAGGTCGTGGGCCAGGGCGATCAGCACCGGGACGGCGAACTTCCACTCGAACCGGAGCGCCACGTAGGCGGAGATCACGAGCAGCGACGCGATGATCGCGATCACCGCGCTGTTGGCCACGGTAGCCCCGAACGTGGGTCCGACCGAGGTCGAGCTGAACGTGCCGGGGCGCACTCCGAAGTGGCTTTGCAGAGCGTCCTGGACCCGGTTCAAGCCCGTGGGCTGGAGCTTCTTGGCCGAGATCTGGTAGACGTCCTTGCCCAGTGCCGGGTTCGAGACCTTCTGAACGACGGGGCTGCCGGCGCCGGCGGCGCCGACCACCGAGCTGACCTGCGGCTGGCTCACGTTCTGCTCGAGCGCGACCGTCATGCGCGTGCCCGAGGTGAAGTCGATGCCGAGGTTGAGGCCCCGGCCGGCGAGGGCCAGCGCGCCGATCAGGAGGATCACGCCGGACAGCGTGAAGAAGTAGCGGCTCGCGCCCATGAAGTCGAAGCGCCAGGTGCGCTTGTCCCCCGAGGCGCCGAGCAGAGACGGGCTCGAGATGACGCGCGAGTTCCCCATCGTGGTGAGGATCGCCTGGGTGGCCATCACCGCGGTGAACAGCGACACGAACGTGCCGATGCCCAGGGTGAGGGCGAAGCCCTGCACCTCGGAGGTGGCGAGCACGAACAGGATGAACGCGGTCATGATCGTGACCACGTTGGCGTCGATGATCGCCGTCAGGCCCTTCCTGTAGCCGGTGACGATCCCCTGGCGGATCGAGCGGCCGCTGCGGATCTCCTCCTTCACGCGTTCGAAGATCACGACGTTGGCATCCGCGGCGACGCCGATCGTCAGGATCAGGCCCGCGATCCCGGGCAGCGTCAGCACGATCGGGATCAGCTTGATCAGCGCGAAGAAGTAGAGCGCGTACACGATCAGGCCGCCGGTCGCGATCAGGCCCAGCACCCGGTAGTAGGCGAGCAGGAAGATCATCACGGCGAGCAGGCCGATCAGGCCGGCGATCTCGCCCTTCTTGAGCGCCTGCTTGCCGAGGGTGGCGGAGACCTGCGACTGGGAGATCAGCGCGAGGTTGATGGGCAGGGCGCCGAGGCGCAGCTGGGTGGCGAGGTTCTGCGCCGTGGTGATCGTGAAGCCGCCCGTGATGTCGGCTCCGTTGTCGCCCGGGATGCCCGTCGGGTACTGCTTGAAGTCGATCGACGGGACCGTGATCAGCTGCGTGTCGAGCGCGACCGCGAAGTGCTGGTCGAGCGTCTGGCCGAGGCCGCTGGCGAGGTCACCGCGCTGGGCGATCGCGGCCGTGACGTTCTGGAACGCCGTCTTGCCCTTGGAGGTGAAGCCGAAGCTGACGTCCGGCTGGCCGCTCTGGTCGGTCGACTGCTGCGGGTTGGTGATGTCGTTGCCGAACAGCGCGACGTTGTCCTTGAGCACGAAGTACTGCGCCGAGGGATTGCTCCAGGCGAGCTCGTGGCTGAAGTCGGCCGGGACCGCTTGGAGGACCACCCAGCCGCGCGGAACCGTGTACCTCTGGAGTCCCGGGGCGGAGGCGCTCACGCCGGTCGGCAGCGCCGAGTCCAGATCGGAGGGGCTGTCCTCCGGGCCGGCGACGAAGCAGGTCTGGCCCACCTGCAACGTGGTGTGGTAGTAGCGCGCGGCGGCGGTGCAGGCTGCACTGCCCGCCTTGGCGAACATGAAGTACTCCGGCCCGCTGCGGGCGTTGTGCGGGCTCGCGAACGTCGGCTGCTTGGCCGCCAGCTTGACCGCCTGGATCAGCGACATGCTGCCCGAGCCCGGGGAGCCCGGCGAGGCGCCGCTGTTGCCCTGGCTGATCGCCACCGCATTGGCGTCCTGGGTCTGAAGCTCCTTCGACGCCAGCTTGCCGTTCGGGAGGATGGCGTTGGCCTCCCAGTCGTAGAACTCGAGCCGCGCGGTGGTCCCCACGAGCTGCTCGGCGCGCTTGGTGTTCTGGACGTCGGGCAGCCCGACCGAGATCAGGTTGCTGCCCTCGGTGGAGATCTCAGGCTCGGAGACGCCCAGCGAGTCGACGCGGTTGCGCATCACGTCGACCGCGCGGTTGAGCGCCGCCGGGGTGACCGCGGACTGGGCGGTCGGCTTGCCCTGGTAGACGAGCTGGACTCCGCCCTTCAGGTCGAGGCCGAGCTGGGTCTTCTTGTGCTTGACCGCACCCGGGACGCCGACGATCACCACCAGGGAGGCGAGGATCAGGCCCACGACCAGGACCAGGATGAAGCCGTTGCGCTGGCGATCGGACATCGCTCGACTGGATGCTAACGCCGCTCCTCAGCGGTGGTTGCTGGGCGTGAGGACGAGCAGGAGGCCGCCCTCCTCGTCGTCATATGCGGGGAAGATGTCGGCCACGGCGGTGGCGGGGAGATCGCGCTCGGCGTTCACCTGCACGGGCTTGCCCTGAACGCGGACCTGCCATTCGAGCGCGGTGCCGACGTGGTCGGAGCCATCGTCGAAGCGCAGCCCGAGAACATCCTTGATCGGGCGACCGATCACCTGCTCGGTCTTGAGGCCGGTGAGCTCGAACGAGCCTCGGCCGCAATCGACGATCCGCCCGTCGGAGTCGCAGGAGAAGAACGCCGCGTTCGGCGCCGGGTAGTAGTCGTCGAGCAGCTCGAACAGGTACGCGAACCCGCACTTGTCGCAGCCCCTGGCCTCGCGCCGGAAGCCGGCGTTGCGGTCGGTGCCCATCGACCGGTGGCCGCAGTGCGGGCAGATGAAATAGTGCTCACGGGCCATCGCCGTCGAGGATACTCAGCCTCAGATAAGGGTCAGTGAAGAGCCAGGCCGCTCGATCCCGAGGTGTTCGAAGGCACGACGGGTGGCGGCTCGCCCCCTGGGCGTGCGCTCGATCAGGCCGCGCTGGAGCAGATACGGCTCGTACACGTCCTCGATCGTGTCCTGCTCCTCCCCCACCGCCACCGCCAGCGTGGAGAGCCCCACGGGCCCCCCTCCGAACTTCTCGCAGATCGCGCGGAGGATCTCCCGGTCCAGCCGGTCCAGGCCTTCGTGGTCGACCTCGAGCATGTCGAGCGCGGCCGCCGCGACATCCGCGGTGACGACCCCGCTGCCGCGCACCTCGGCGTAGTCGCGCACGCGCTTGAGCAGGCGGTTGGCGACCCGCGGCGTGCCCCGGCTGCGCTGCGCGATCGCCCAGGCGCCACCCTCCTCGACCGCCACGTCGAGCAGCCGGGCCGAGCGGCGCACGATCGTGGCCAGGTCGTCGGGCCCGTAGTGCTCCAGGCGGTGCTGGATCCCGAACCGGTCGCGCAGCGGCGTGGTCAGCAGCCCGGTACGGGTCGTGGCGCCGACCAGCGTGAACGGGGGCAGGTCCAGCGTGACCACGCGCGCGCCGGCGCCCTGGCCGACCGTGATCGGCAGGCAACCGTCCTCCATCGCCGGATAGAAGGTCTCCTCGAGCGCGCGGGGCAGGCGGTGGATCTCGTCCACGAAGAACACCGAGCGCGGCTCGAGCGCGGTGAGGAACGCGGCGACGTCGCCCTTGCGCTCGAGCGCCGGCCCGGCCGTCTGGACGAACGGCACGTCCAGCTCGGCGGCGACGATCTGGGCCAGCGAGGTCTTGCCGAGCCCGGGCGGGCCCGCGAGCAGCACGTGGTCGAGGGCCTCGCCCCGGCTGGCCGCGGCGGCGATCGACACCGCCAGCTGGTCCTTGAGCGCCTCCTGGCCGACGAAGTCCTCGAGCCGGCGAGGGCGCAGGGACCGATCGAGGTCCTCGTCGGGCAGGGCTTCCGGATCTTGGACGCGAGTCATCGGCGGGCGGCCTTCAGCGCGTGGGCGATCAGGTCCTCGGGCGCGTCGCCGTCGGCGCCGTCGAGAAGGTGGTCGGCCTCGGCGGCGGTGTAGCCGAGCTCGAGCAGGCCCTCACGGGCCAGCGCGCGCGGATCGTCCGTCCGCGCCACCGAGATCGCTCGCTCGGGCAGCTCCACGCCGACCTTCTCGCGCAGCTCGACGATGATCCGCTCGGCCGTGCGCTTGCCGATGCCGGGGACCGCCTGGAACCGCGGCACGTCGCCGGCGGCCAGGGCCCTGAGAAGCTCGCGCGGCGGACCGGCGGACAGGACCGCGAGCGCCACCTTGGGCCCGACCGACTGGACGGCGAGCAGCATCAGGAAGAGCTCGCGCTCCTCCTCGGTCGCGAAGCCGTAGAGGAGCAGCGCATCGTCGCGCACGACCATGTGGCTGTGCAGGACGACCGGATGCCCGACGGCGGGAACGCGCCGAAGCGTCTCCGCGGAGACGGACAGGCGGTAGCCGACGCCGCCGCAGTCCACGACCACGTGGTCGCCGCGGCGGACCGCCACGGTGCCCGAGACGAGCGCGATCACGTGGCCGCTCCGACAGCGCCGCGCCAGCGGCGCTCGGTTCAGGTCGCAGATCGCCACCGCCAGCGCGTCGGCGGCGTGGTCGGGCGTCGGCGGGGCCGACAGGGCGAGCAGGCGGGCCACCATCCGCCCCACCTGCGCCTTGTCGGCGCGGCCGTGGCCGCACACCGCGGCCTTGACCTGCTGCGGGGTGTAGGAGTGCGAGGGGATGCCCCGCTGGCCGGCGGCGAGCAGCACCACGCCGCGAGCCTGGCCGACGGCGAAGGCGGTGCGGACGTTGGCGCCGAAGTAGAGCTCCTCGATCGCCACCGAGTCGGGCGCGTGGGCTTCGAGCAGCTCGACCACGTGGGCATGGATGTCCGCGAGCCGGCGCTCGAGCGGGACTCCGGCCGGAGTGCGGATCACCCCCTCGGCGAGCGCGCGCAGGCGAGACCCGGAGCCCTCCACCACGCCGAAGCCGGTGCTGGCGGTGCCGGGATCGATGCCGAGGACGACCACGGGACGTGATTCTCCGCGCCCGCCCGGACGCCTCCCCGAGAGACGGCGCGCGGAGGGAGAAGAGGCCTCAGGCGCCGATGCAGGCGGTGGAGTGGCCGGGCTCGGTCACCCGGTAGATCCGCCAGACGCCGACGCGGGCGATCACCGGGCCCACGCGCAGGCGGTGGGACACCGCCGGCACGCCACCGTCGATCGTGTCGTGCGGTCCGATGAACATCAGCCCCGGGTGCGTCATCGTGGTCCCCACCCGTTCCAGCGTCACGTGGAGCTTCCAGGCCAGCGCGGTCTGCACCGAGTGGTTGACGGCGGTGAAGCTCGAGCGGCACGGGTATACGCCACGGTGCCCTCCGACGGCGGCGACCGCGGCGGAAAGCTGATCCAGCCGCGTGACCGCCTGCGACGCGGTCGGCTCCTGCGCGCGGGCGGTGTCGATCCGCGTCGTGCTCAGGGCGACGACGGCGGCGACGAGCACGACGCCCACGGCCCCGCCGAGCGCGAGCCCGGCCCGGCCACGGGCGCCCAGGGCCTCGCCGGCGAGCACGGCCAACCGCGCGACTCCCACTCCCGCCAGCACGCACGCCACGCCCGCCGCCGGCAGGTAGAAGCGCTCGAGACCCGGATAGCCGTCGAGCGTCATCCCGACCACGATCACCCACCACGCCGCGGCGAGGAGCGCCAGGCCGGCGAGGACCCGATCGCGATCGCGCCACCACGACACGACCACGGCCACGAGGGCGAGGACCAGCACCGGCACGGTCTGGAGGTCCGCCCCCCGGTGAAGCACCGTAACCAGGCGATTGGCGCCGAGATGCCCGTTGTAGGCCTTGGCGTGCTGCGCGGCCAGGAACGGGCTGCCCGAGCCGACCCACGGCGGCACGAACCAGAAGAAGGGGATCGCCACCAGTCCGACCCCCAGCAGAGCCCAGACCAGCGGCCGGCGGTCGCGCCAGCCGATCCACCCCGCGTAGGCGACGATCAGCGGCCACGCCTCGGGGCGGATCAAGGACGCGCCGACCCCGAGCACGAACGCGTACCAGTGGCGCCCGGCGAGGTGACGGTCGACGGCCCACAGCGACAGCCCGATCAGCATCGGCTCGGAGGTGCCGCGGAACATGTAGTAGAACCAGTCCTGGGTCAACAGGAGCGCGCCCGCGGCGAGCACGCCCGCCACCGGACCGGCCCAGGCCGGCGAAGTCGCACCGCGGGACACCAGCCGCGACGCCAGCCGGTACCCCGCCACCAGCCCGAGCAGCCCCCCCGCCCGCGCCGTGATCACCCACAGCGTCGGCGAGGCCCCGCCGAACAGCCCGAACACGGTCGTGAACATGAACGGGAGCGGCTTCCAGGACGGGCCCCCGGAGAGAACGAAGCTCAGGTGCGGATCGCTCACCTCCCGCCCCCATACGACCCACGACCACGGGTCGTAGCTGGGGACCGTGGGCAACACGGCCGCCGACAGCGCCGCCAGCAGCAGACACCCGACGGCCGCGAGCAGAAACGGGTCCGCGAGCCACGCCCGCCCCAGCCCGAGCACGCGTGGCTCAGCGCGAGCGGGGGCCACCGCCGGCTCGGCGGGTGTCTCGATCGCCGCCCGTCCCGCCATCTGATCAGCTATCGGTGAACCGGCAGCGCAGCAGCGTCGCGACCACGCGGAAGCCGTCCAATGCGGTCAGCTTCTTGCCTTCGTCGGTGGCGCGCGCTCGGTAGTGCACCGGGACCTCGAAGATCCGCTCGCCGTGCTGGACCAGACGCGCAGTGATCTCGGGCTCGATCGCGAACCCCGGCGAGCGCAGCGGCAGGCTGCGGAAGACATCGGTCCGGATCATCTTGTGGCAGGTCATGATGTCGTGCAGGTAGACGTTGAACAGGACGTTGCAGGCAAGCGTGACGCCCTTGTTGCCGAGCACGAACAGGAACGAGTGGCTGGTGTAGCCGTCGAAGGCGCGCACCCCGAAGGACGCGTTGGCGCGACCGTCGAGCAGCGGAGGCATCAGCAGCGCCAGGTCGCTCGGGTCGTACTCGAGGTCGGCGTCGAAGATCGCGGCGAACTCCCCCCGGGCCTCGCGCAGTGCGGTCTGGATGGCCGCGCCCTTGCCCTGATTGACGTCGTGCTCGAACAGCCGCACGCGTCCGTCCCAGCTCCCGCCCCGCAAGATCTCGCTCGTCCCGTCGGTGGAGCCGTCGTTGACGATGATCAGCTCGAAGTCGGTCGGCAGCTCGGTCGCCAGCACCTCCGAGATCGCTCGCTCGACGCGCTCGCGCTCGTTGTAGACGGGCATCAGGATCGAGAGCATCTGCCGAGCAAGGGATCGTGGGCGGGACTGAGGCGGGTCCACCGTCCCGGGCAAATCCACCGGGCGGAATGGCAACCGCGAGGGCACTCGATGCTAGCTCATCGCCCTCGACCCTGGATTTAGGAGAGGATCCCGATATGGACTTCGCCGCCGCCGGGTTGCTCGATGGCCTCGAGGGAAAGGAGCGCGACGCGCGCGAGCGCCTGCTCCAGGAGCTGGCCGACGCCGGCTTCAGCGAGAAGGATCTGAAGGACGCGGTGGAGGAGAACCGGTTGGCGCTGCTGCCGGTGGACCGGATGCTCGAGGGGCAGTACGACGCCGAGGAGCTCGAGAAGAAGACCGGACTGCCGGCCGAGAAGATCCTGCGGCTCCGGCGGCTGCTGGGCCTCCCCGAGCCCGGTCCGGACGAGTGCGTGTTCCGCGAGGAGGACCTGGCAGCGGCGGAGTCGATCCGGCTGTCGCTCGACGCCGGGTTCGAGGAGGAGGCGATCGCCGAGATCACCCGGGTGCTCGGCGAGGGCATGGCCCGCCTGGCCGCCACCACCGCCGCCGCGTTCGTCGAAGCGTTCCTCAAACCGGGCGACACCGAGCAGGAGATCGCCACGCGTTTCCCCGAGCTCGCCGAGAAGATGAGCGACGCACTGACGCCGATCCTCGCCGCCGCCTACAAGGCGCACCTGCGCGAGAGCGTGCGCCGCGGGATGATCGGCCGGGTCGAGCGCGAGCAGGGCGCGATCGCCGGCGCCCAGGAGATCGTCGTCTGCTTCGCCGACCTGGTCGGCTTCACCCGGCTCGGCGGCGAGATGGATGCGAGCGAGCTCGGCGGCGTCGCCGGCAAGCTGGCCGAGCTGGCGGCGGAAGTGGCCGAGCGTCCGGTGCGGCTGGTCAAGACGATCGGCGACGCGGCCATGTTCGTCAGCTCCGAGGCCAAGCCGATGGTGGCGGCCGCGCTCAAGCTGACCGAGGCCGTGGAGGAGGCGGGGCTTCCCACCGTGCGCGCGGGCATCGCCTGTGGCCCCGCGCTGCAACGCGCCGGCGACTACTACGGCCACGCCGTGAACCTGGCCAGCCGCGTCACCGGGGTCGCCCGCCCCGGGAGTGTCCTCTGCACCCAGGACGTCCGCGATGCGACGGCGGATGACTTCGACTGGTCATCGGCGCGCAAGCACAGGCTCAAGGGCGTGGACGGCCAGGTGGCGCTCCACCGAGCGCGACCCCTGGGCTCCTCGGACGAGAAGGACTCTGAGGCTAGGAAACGGAAAGAAGATCGACGACGAAAACGAGCGGCGAGTTAGGCGGGATCGTCGAACCCGCGCCCTTGGATCCGTAGGCCAGCGACGCCGGGATGATCAGCTCGCGCCGGCCGCCGACCTTCATCCCGGGAATCCCCTGCACCCATCCCGGGATCACCTGGCCGTTGGCCAGCGGCGTACTGAACGGCTGCCCGCGGGTCCACGAGGCGTCGAACTGCTTGCCGGTCTTGTACAGGACGCCGACGTAGTTGACGGTGATCGTGGAGCCGGTGGTGGCGGCCTTCCCGGTGCCCTTGATCAGGTCCTTGACCACGAGATGGTTCGGCGCCGCGCCCTTCGGGACCGTGACCACCGGCTTCTTGGCCAGCTGCGGGGGCGGCTTGACCGCCGGCGTGGTGGCCGTGGTGGGCGTGGTCGCCGTGGTCGTCTGCGTGGTCACGGGCACCGAGGTGATGCCGGCGGAGGGCGCCTCCTCGACGCCCGGAGCCTTCTTCGAGCTTCCGCAGGCGGACACGCCGAGCGCGATCAGCATGGCAAGGGCAAGTACGAGCGTTCGCTTGGTCACGGCGCCTGAGGCTAGCGGGATCGATTCAGGAGGCGATCCGCTCGAGCACGGACGCATCAACGTCGAAGTTGGCGTGGACCGCGCCGACGTCGTCTGATTCCTCGAGCGCGTCGATCAGCTTCAGCAGCTTGACCGCGTCGCCCTCCTCGACCGGCACCCGCGACTTGGGCCGCTGGGTGAGCTCGGCGCTGTCGATCTCGACGCCGGCGTTCACCAGCGCCTCTCGCACAGCCGGCAGATCGCTCGGTTCGGTGATGACCTCGAACACGTCGTCGTCGAGCACCATGTCCTCGGCGCCGGCGTCGATCGCCGGGATCAGGTCCTCCTCGTCGTAGCGCGTCGCGTCGACCACGATCACGCCGCGCTTGTCGAACAGGTAGGCCACCGAGCCGGGCTCGCCCAGGTTCCCGCCGTGCTTGTTGAAGGCGTGGCGGATATCCGCGCTCGTCCGGTTGCGGTTGTCGGTGAGCGCCTCGATCAGCAGGGCCACGCCGCCGGGGCCGTAGCCCTCGTACAGGACGCTCTCGATGCTGTCGGTATCGACGCCCTCGCCCGTGCCCTTGGCGATCGCGCGCTCGATGTTGTCCTTGGGCATCGAGGCGTCGCGCGCCTTCTGGATGGCCAGAGCGAGCGACGGGTTGCCATCCGGGTCGCCGCCACCCTCGCGCGCGGCGACGGTGATCGCGCGGGCAAGCTTGGTGAAGTGCTGGCCGCGGCGCGCGTCGACGACGGCCTTCTTGTGCTTGATCGAATGCCACTTGGAGTGCCCGGACATGCCCCTGGCAGTCTAGAAGGCGTGCTCGCGGTACCAGTCGATCGTGCGCATGAGGCCCTCCTCGAGCCCCACCCGCGGCGACCACCCGGCCACGGCTTGCAGCTTCGAGGAGTCGAGCCATTGGCGGTCGATCTCGCCCTCGGGGGTCCCGGCGCCGAGCACCTCGGGCGCCACCGAGCTCCCGGCCAAGCGGCAGATCAGCTCCACCACCTCCCCCACCCGCCAGGGCTTGCCCCCGCCGGCGTTGAACGCCTCGCCCCGCCCCACGCCGCCGGCCGAGCGCCTCCCATACGGCCACATACGCGGCGGCGGCGTCCTCCACGTAGAGAAAGTCGCGCTCCGGGGAGCCGTCCGAGCGAAGCACGGGCGCCCGCCCAGCGAGTGCGGCGCACACGGCCTCGGGGATCAGCCGCGAGCGGTTGGTGTCCCCGGCGCCGTACACGTTGGCCAGCCGCGTGACGGCGACCGGCAGCCCGAAGCTGTGCCAGTAGGAGCGGGCGAGCAGATCGCAGGCCGCCTTCGAGACGTCGTAGGGGTAGATCGGCTGCAGAGCGTGCGCCTCGGTGTAGGGCAGATCCGCGTGCCGTCCGTACGCCTTGTCCGACGAGGCCACCACGACTCGCTCGACTCCCTGAAGACGGCAGGCCTCGAGCACCAGCCATGTGCCGCGGATGTTGGTCTCGAACGTGGCCACCGGCGCCCGGCGCGCGGGACCCACCAGGGTCTGCGCGGCGAGGTGGAACACGCTCTCGACCTCGTACTCGGCCAGCACCCGCGCCACCAGCCCCTCGTCGCAGACGTCGCCGTGGACCACGTCGATCCGCCGGTCCAACCCCAGCAGCTCGAGCGCGCTCACCGTGGGCTCGTCCCGGCGCACCGCGACCACCGGGATCCCGCGCTCGAGCAGCGCGGCCACCAGCGAGGCCCCGATCAATCCGAACGCGCCGGTGACCAGCACCGGTCGCCCGGTCAGGTCCACCGCTTCCAGGGCGCCCGGCCCTCCGACCACAGATCGCCGAGCTCGATCGCGTCCTTGTAGGTGTCCATGCAGTCCCAGAACCCCTCGTGGCGGAATGCGCGCAGCTCCCCGGCGGCGGCGAGTCGCTGCAGGGGCTCGTGCTCGAGCACGCTGTCGGGGGCGAACACCTCCGCCGCCGCCGGGCTCGAAGCAGAAGAAGCCGCCGTTGACCCAATGCTCACTGCGCGGCTTCTCGACGAAGCCGCGCACGACACCGTCGCCGTTCATCTCGGCCACCCCGAACGGCAGCCTGGGCCTGACCACGGTCATCGTGGCCAGCGCGGGCGTGGCCGCGGTGGTAGGCCAGCAGCGCCTCGAGGTCGATGTCGGCCACGCCGTCGGCGTACGTCGCGCAGAAGGCGGCCCCGTCCAGCGCCTCGGCGGCGCGCAGGACGCGTCCGCCCGTGGGCGTGTCGATGCCGGTCGGCAGGCAGCGCACAGACGCGTCAGAGGGCCAGCCCGCCGACGCCACGAACGACGCTATCTCCTCCCCCCGATAACCCGTCAGGAGCAGGAAGGAGCGAAAGCCCTGGGCCAGGTAGATCTGGATGACGTGCCAGAGAATCGGCCGTCCGCCGATCTCGACCAGCGGCTTGGGGAGCGAGCGGTCGTGGCCCTGGAGGCGCGTCCCGCGCCCGCCGCACAGGATCGCGACGGTTGGTCTCGCGGTGGCCACGGCGGCGGATTATCCCCGACGGCCCGGGTAGGATCAGGCGCCATGGGCGCCATCGCCAATCCCGGGATCTTCAAGGCCTACGACATCCGCGGCGTCTACGGCGAGGACATCGACGCCGACACCGCCGGGCTCATCGGCCGCGCGTTCGCCCGCGTGATCGGCGACCTCGAGGACAAGCAGACCTCCGAGCTCCGTCTCGGGCTGGGGCGCGACATGCGCCTGACCGCGCCCGAGCTCGCGGAGGCCTATAGAGACGGCATGTGCGCCGAGGGCGCCGCCGTGCTCGACGCGGGCCAGGTCGGAACCGAGATGCTCTACCACCTGGTGGGGTCGCGCGAGCTCGACGGCGGCCTGATGTGCACCGCCTCGCACAACCCCAAGAAGTACACCGGCGCGAAGCTCGTGGGCCGCGGCGCCCTCGCCCTCTCCGGCGACGCGGGGATCGGGGAGGTCAAGGACAAGATCGAGGCCGGCCTCGGCGACGCCCCCGGTGGCGGGAGCGTCGAAGAGGTCGAGATCTACGACGACTTCCACGAGCACGTGCTGAAGGTGATCGACGCGAGCGCGGTCAAGCCGCTGCGGGTGGTGCTCGACGGGGGCAACGGGATGGCCGGACCGATGGTCGGCCCGCTGCTCGAGAGGCTCGGCCTCGACCTGATCACGGCCTACTGGAAGCCCGACGGGAACTTCCCCGACCACGAGCCCAACCCGCTTCTGCCCGAGAACCGCGAGTTCATCATGCGCGAGGTGGTCGAGAAGAAGGCCGATCTCGGCATCGCCTGGGACGGCGACGCGGACCGCTGCTTCTTCATCGACGACACGGGCTCGTTCGTCGACGGCGACTTCCTCACCGCGCTGCTGGCCGAGTCGATCCTGGGCAAGCACCCGGAGTCGACGATCCTCTACGACGTGCGCGCCAGCCGGGCAGTGGCCGACGTGGTCGAGAAGGCGGGCGGCCGGGCGCTCATGAACCGGGTCGGCCACGCCTTCTTCAAGACCCGGATGCGCGAGGAGCACGCGACCTTCGGCGGCGAGGTCTCGGGCCACTACTACTTCCGCGACTTCTACTGCGCCGACTCGGGAACGCTGCCGGCGCTGCTCATCCTGGAGCTGCTCTCCCGTCGCGAGGTGAAGATGTCCGAGCTGCTCGAGCCCTACCACTCGCGCTACTTCATCTCCGGCGAGATCAACTCCGAGGTCGACGACCAGGAGGCCAGGATCGAGGAGCTCGCCTCCAAGTACGAGGACGGACGCCAATACCGGCTGGATGGGCTGTCGGTCGAATACGACGACTGGCACTTCAACGTCCGCCCGTCGAACACCGAGCCGCTGCTGCGGCTGTGCCTCGAGTCGCTGCGCTCAACCGAGGACATGGAGCGCCGCCGCGACGAGGTCCTCTCCGTGATCCGCTCGTGAACGGCGAGCCCGTCGCCTCCGCCCCCAGCGCGGAGGAGTCGCTGGCGCGGGCCGCCCGCGCCGGCATCCACCTGCTCACGCTGCCCACCCCGTTCCTGGTCGGGCGCGTCAACTGCTACCTGATCGAAGACGAGCCGCTGACGCTGATCGACACCGGTCCGAACTCGGGGAAGGCGCTCGACGAGCTCGAGCAGGCTCTCGAGCGCCTCGGGCGCCGGGTCGAGGACCTCGAGCTGATCGTCCTCACCCACCAGCACATGGACCACCTCGGGCTGGTCGAGATCCTGGCCCGCCGCTCGGGCGCCGAGATAGCCGCGCTGCACCTGCTCGCCCCGTATCTGCGGAGCTTCCAGAAGAGCGCCGCGGACGATGATCGCTTCGCCCAGGCGATCATGCGCCGCCATGGCATCCCCGCCGATCTGACCACCGCGCTGGGTACGACAGCCGCCGCGTTTCGCGCGTTCGGCTCGAGCGCCGAGGTCACCCGAGAGCTCCACGACGGAGACGAGCTCCACCTGCGCGACCGGACGCTTCGGGTGCTGCACCGGCCCGGCCACAGCCCCTCGGACACGCTGCTCTGGGACGAGCGGCGCGGGATCCTCATCGCCGGCGACCATCTGCTGGCCAGCATCTCCTCCAATCCGCTCCTCTCGCGCCCGCTCTCCGGCGACGGCGATCCCGAGCACCGGCCGCGAGCGCTGCTCCAGTACCTCGATTCGCTGCGCGCCACGCGGGAGCTGCCGGCCGAGCTCGTGCTGGCCGGGCACGGCCCGCCGGTCGTCGACCACGGGGCGTTGATCGACGAGCGGCTGCGCATGCACCAGCGCCGGGCGCGCAAGATCCGCCGGCTGCTCGAGAGGGGTCCACTCACGGCCTACGAGCTGGCGGTGGCGATGTGGGGCAACGTCGCGGTGACGCAGGCCTATCTCACGCTGTCGGAGGTGCTCGGCCATCTCGACCTGCTGGCCCTGTCGGGCGACGTCGCCGAGCGCGACGAGGAAGCGATCGTGCGGTTCGCGGCATCGTCCGAACCCTGACCAACCCTACTCAGGCCTCATGGAAGCGGCCTGAAATGCCGATACGACCGGACTATGTCCGGTTACCGGCAAGCTGGCGATCCATCGTCGGCACCGCCCGACGGGGCGGCCGGCGAACGAAATACTGGTCGCGCGCGACCATCCCGAGCTGCTGCGGCGCCTGCCCGCGATCGTCTACATCGCGGATATCGGCCCGGCTGGGCGCTGGCATTACGTGAGCCCGCAGATCGAGACGATCCTCGGCTTCACGCGCCGAGGAGTGGCTCGCCGATCCGGAGCTGTGGGTGGCGCGGGTGCATCCCGCGGACCGTGACTGGGTCCTCGACTCCGAGGCCGGCCACGCCACCGACGAAGGCCACCCCACGGCGATCGAATATCGCATGCTGCACCGCGACGGTCACGAGGTGTGGATCCGCGACGACGCCGCGCTGGTCGAGCTCGACGACGGCACGCTGCGCTGGCACGGCGTCCTCTCGGACGTCACGGAGCGCAAGCGCGTCGAGGCCGTGCTCGAGCGCCGCGCCGCCCAGCAGGCGGCGGTGGCGAAGTTCGGCGAGCACGCGCTCGAGGGCGCGACCACGTCGGAGCTCATGCAGCGAGCCGTGTCGGTGGCCGCCGAGACGCTCGGCGCCGACCTCGTGGGGGTGGCGGAGCTCCTGCCCGACCAGAGCGGGTTCGCGGTCCGCGCCGGCTACGGCTGGCCCGATCCGGACGTGACGGACGTCACCCTCCCCGGCGGCAGCGCATCCCAGGCGGGCTTCGCGATCCTGGGCGGCAAGCCGGTGGTGGTCGAGGATTGGGCCGAGCCCCAGCCGTTCGCGCAGTCGGCGGCCATCCAGCGAATGGGCATCCAGAGCGGGATCGTCGTCGTGATCGAGGGCAGCCGCGGGCCGTTCGGGATCCTCGGCGCCCACTCCGTGCGGGCTCGCGAGTACGACGCGGGGGATGTCGATTTCCTCCAGTCGCTGGCCAACGTCCTCGCCGACGCGCTCGAGCGCCAGGCGATCGAGGACGACATCCGCCATCGTGCCCTCCACGACAGCCTCACCGGGCTCCCCAACCGGGCGCTGTTCCTGGACCGGC
The DNA here is from genome assembly GCA_963710305.1 of uncultured Solirubrobacterales bacterium. GTDB lineage: Bacteria > Actinomycetota > Thermoleophilia > Solirubrobacterales > Solirubrobacteraceae > Palsa-465. The sequence continues at coordinate 181,525 of CAVPZV010000004.1, forward strand.
TCGACCACACCCTGGCCGCGCTGCGGCGACGGGGCGGCCTCGCGGCGATCCTGTTCCTCGACCTCGACCACTTCAAGCTGGTCAACGACAGCCTCGGCCACCACGTCGGCGACGAGCTGCTCACGGCGGCGGCGCCCCGGCTCAAGCAGGCGGTGCGCGCGAGCGACACGGTGGCCCGGTTCGGCGGGGACGAGTTCGGGATCCTGCTCGAGGCCATCGCCGACGAGCGCGACGCCATCCAGATGGCCGAGCGCGTCGCCGCCGCGTTCTCGCGCCCCTTCGTCCTGGACGGCAACGAGCACTTCGTCAGCGCCAGCGTCGGCATCGCCCTGGCCCGCGGCGGCGAGCTGGCCGCGGAGCTGATCCGGGACGCCGATGCGGCCATGTACCGGGCCAAGGAGCGCGGCCGGGCCCGCTATGAGCTGTTCGACGAGGTGATGCGCGGCCGCGCGATCGCCCGCCTGCGGGTCGAGAACGATCTGCGGCGAGCGCTCGAGCGCGACGAGCTGCGGCTCGAATACCAGCCGATCGTGTCGCTCAGCCGACGGTCGATCAGGTCGCGTCGAGGCGCTGCGTGCGCTGGGAGCACCCCGATCGCGGCCGCGTCATGCCCTCCGAGTTCCTGCCCATCGCCGAAGCCAACGGCCTGATCGAGCCGATCGGCCGCTGGGTGCTCGAGCAGGCCTGCCGTCAGGCCGGCGAACTGGTACCGGCGCGCGGCCCGACGAGCCGCCGGTCGGCATCTCGGTCAACCTCTCGGCGCTCCAGATCGCGCGGCAGCGAGCTGCCCGAGCTCGTGCTGCGCTCGCTCCAGGCCAGCGGCCTGGACCCGGTCTGCCTCAGCCTCGAGATCACCGAGAGCACGATGCTGGGTGACTTCGACGCGCTCCACGACGCCCTCGACGCGCTCAAAGCGCTCGGCGTCCGCCTCGTGCTCGACGACTTCGGCATGGGCTACTCGTCGCTCACCTACCTGACCCGCCTGCCGCTCGACGCGGTCAAGGTCGATCGCTCGTTCGTCGACGGCCTGGGCACCGACGGTCGCGACACGCGCGATCACCGACGCCATCATCGCCATGGCCCGCGCGCTGTCGCTCGAGGTGATCGCCGAGGGCGTCGAGACCGCAGGCCCAGGCCGACGCGCTGCTCGCGCTGGGCTGTCCGCTGGCGCAGGGCTATCACTTCTCGCGGCCGCTGCCCGCGGCGCAGGTGTCGGAGATGCTCCGCGGCGGCCCGCTGCTCCCGGCCGCCTGAGCGGAGCCATCGGGGACGCGTGGGACGATCTCGCGCGACGCATGTCCACCGGAACGAGGCACCCACCGGCCCAGGCGCGCCAAGCCGGCGCTGATCGTCGCGCTCGACCAGCGCCTGCCCTACTGGGAGCCCCAGTTCGTGGTCCTGGCCGCGATCCTCCTCGGACCTGGTGCTGCCCGACAAGCTCACGATCGGTCCCAGCTGGCTGCTGCCGGCGCTCGAGGGAGTGCTGCTCGTCGGCCTGGTGGCGGCTGAGCCGAATCCCCGGCTGCGCCACTCGCCGGTGCGCCGCAAGCTGGCGCTGGCGCTGATCGGGATCGTGAGCGCGGCCAACGTCGTCTCGCTGGTGCTCCTCGTCCACTACCTCCTGCACCACGACCGTCGGGAACGGGCGGCCGCTGATCTTCTCGGGGATGGCGCTGTGGGTGACCAACGTCCTGCTGTTCGGGCTGTGGTACTGGGAGCTCGACCAGGGAGGCCCGCTGGCCCGGCGCACCGGGCACACCACGACGCCCGATTTCCTGTTTCCGCAGATGACGCGACCCCGACCACGCGCCGCGAGGGCTGGGAGCCGGGGATGATCGACTACCTCTACGTCTCGTTCACCAACGCCACCGCGTTCAGCCCCACCGACACGATGCCCCTGACGCCGTTCGCGAAGACGCTGATGGCCGACCCAGGCGCTCGCCGCGCTGGTGACGATCGGGCTGGTGGTGGCGCGAGCGGTGAACATCCTCTGAGCGTGGGTACCGTAGGCGCGATGGAGCGCCCCCCCGGCACGCAAACCGACCGTTCCTGGCACAAGATCGACTGGGAGCTGGTCGCATGCGGCTTCCGCGGCCACGAGCTGGTCGGCACCGACGCCGCCGAGCTGCGCCCGGAGGATTCGAGTCCTCGCGCGGGACGAGGGCGAGGCGCGCTGGCATCGCTGCCTGCGCTGCGACGCGTGGGTGGCGCTGCCGTCACCCGAGGCGCCGGCCCGGCGCCACCCGCCCGACCAGACCGAGATCGAGGTGCCGCTGCGCGGCAAGGCGCTGCGCGACAAGGTCGTGCTGCGCATCATCGCGGTCGACCGCGTGTTCCACTTCCTGATCCTGGGGCTGCTCGGGATCGCCGTGCTGGCCGTCGCGGCCAACGAGGGCAGCCTGCGCCGCGAGTTCTACCGGGTCGTCACCGACCTCGAGGGCGCCGCCGGCGGAGCCGTGCAGTACTCGCAGCAGGGAGGCTTCGTCGGTGAGCTCAACAAGCTGTTCGCGCTGCGGTCGGGCACGCTGCACACGGTCGGGATCGTGCTCATCGCCTACGCCCTGCTCGAGGGTGTCGAGGCGATCGGGCTGTGGCTCGCCAAGCGCTGGGCGGAATACCTGACCTTCATCGCCACCACGATCCTGCTCGTCCCGGAGGTCTACGAGATCGCGCACAAGGCGACGGTGCTCAAGATCGTCGGCATGATCATCAACATCGTGATCGTCGTCTACCTCCTGTTCGCCAAGCGGCTGTTCGGGCTGCGCGGCGGTGGGGCAGCCGACGCGCGCGAGCGCGCCGCCGACATGGGCTGGGATGCGATCGAGCGGGCCACGCCCGCCGGTGGCGGGAGCGGCCGCCGAGCGGCCGGCGCCGTCCCCTGCGCCGTGAGCCCCGCCGGCGCAGACGCCGGACCGCGAGGCGCTCGAGCAGGACATCCGCTCGATCGGGGCCGAGCTGGCGGACGCGTTCCCCTCGAACAGCCGTCACCCGCTGCGAGCGCTCGACGCGCGCGCGATGGACCTGGCCTCGGGCGACCGCGAGCTGCGGGCGGCGCTGTTCCGGTTCGTCGACGTCACTCCCGCCTGCCGCTCGCTCGACGATCTGGCGCGGCATCTGCTCGCCTTCCTCGACGAGGTCCCGAAGCATCCCGCGCCGATCGCCGCCGCCATGCGAATCGCCCACACCAAGCCGGGCCGGACCGCACTGGGCGCGGCGGCCGCGGCGGGCGTCAGGCACATGGCCCACCGCTTCATCGTGGCCGAGAGCCCGTCCGCCGCCCTCGGCGGCCTGCGCGGCCTGTGGGAACGGGGGGTGGCGAGCTCGGTCGACCTGCTCGGCGAGGCCACGGTGACCGAGGCCGAGGCCGATCGCTACGCCGCACGGTGTGACGATGCCCTGCGAGAGCTGGCGGTGGCGGCGCGCGGTTGGCCGGAGCGGCCGGTGCTGGAGCAGGACACGGTCGGGGCGATCCCGCGCGCCAACGTGTCGGTCAAGGTCTCGGCGCTGACCCCGCGGCTGCGCCCCGATGCGCCCGAGCTCGGCCGGCTCGACGCGGCACAGCGCCTGCGGCCGCTGCTCGGACACGCCCGCGAGCTGGGCGCCCACGTCCACATCGACATGGAGTCGCTCGACACGCGCGAGGCGGTGCTCGAGCTGGTGCTCGAGCTGCTGTCCGAGGAGGAGTTCCGCGAGGGCCCCTCGGCCGGGCTCGTGCTCCAGGCCTACCTGCGCGACTCGCCGGAGCAGCTGACCACGATCCTCGACTGGGCCCGGAGCTCTGAACGGACGCCCCCGCTCCAGGTCCGGCTGGTCAAGGGCGCCTACTGGGACCACGAGCTCGTCGAGGCGCGCCAGCACGGTTGGTCGGTTCCGGTGTTCGAGGTCAAGGCCGACTGCGACCGCAACTTCGAGACGCTGACCCGCCGGCTGCTCGAGGCGCGTCCGTCGGTGCGCGTGGCCGTGGCTTCGCACAACCTGCGCTCGGTCGCCCACGCGATCGCGGTCAACCGCAGCCTGGGCGCCGAGGACCGCGACCTCGAGCTCCAGGTCCTCCGTGGGCTGGGCGACGAGCTTCAGGACGCGCTCGCCTCGCTGGACTTCCGGGTGCGCGCGTACTGCCCGGTCGGCGACCTCGTCGCCGGTATGGCCTACCTGGTGCGGCGGCTACTCGAGAACACGAGCAACGAGAGCTTCCTGCACGAGCAGGCGCGCGGGGTTCCGCTGGATGAGCTGCTGGCGGCGCCCTGAGCGCCGGCTACGGTCGCCGGGATCTTCAGCCGCTCGGTGAGGCGGGACAGGTTGCCCTGCGCCTTCTCGATCCGCGCGGCGACGATGCCGGCCAGGACCTCCATGAAGCGCAGCTCGTCCTCGCCGACCCCATCGGCCGCCTCGTTGCTCACGCAGCAGAGCGTCCCGTGCACCCGCCCGTCCGACAGGCGAACCGGCACTCCCACGTACGCGCCCACGTACTGCGTGGCGGCCAGATCGCTCAGTACCGGGTTGGAGCGGGTGTCGGGGACGATGTTGGGAATCTCGCCATTCAACATCCGGGCGCAGTAGGTCTCCTCGAGCGGCAGCTCCGACACGTCGCCGATCGGCGCGTTCGTCTCGCCGACGATCGCCTCGATCGTCTGCTTGCCGGAGTCGATCGTGGTCACGTAGGCGGCGTCCATGCTCAGCCGCTCGCGGGCGGCCGTGAGCGCCTGCTCGACGACGTCGTGCTCCTCGGCCGCCTCGATCCGTCGGAGCGCCTCGACCTCCCCAGAGCTGCCCCCGGTCTCCACGGCTCGAATTATGTCAGCGCGCTGTTAACGTCGCCACCATGCTTTCCCCGTTCGCCAACGAACCGGTGCTGGAGCTTCGGCGCGCGGCGGTCCGGGCAGAGCTGACCGACGCACTGGCGAAGGTGGACGCTCAGCTCCCGGTGCGCGTCCCGGTAATGGTCGGGCCGCGAGACACGGCACGGAGAGGAGCTCGTGTCGACCGACCCCGGCAATCCCGAGCGCGTCGTCGCCTCCGCCGCCAAGGCCGGCGAGCGCGACGTCGAGGCGGCCGTGCGCGAGGCCCAGGACGGGTTCCGGCGCTGGAGCGCGACGAGCGCCGATGAGCGCGCCGGGGCGCTCGTCCGCGCCGCGGCGTGGATGCGCGAGCGCCGGCTCGAGCTGGCCGCGCTCGAGGTCCGCGAGTGCGCCAAGCCCTGGCGCGAGGCCGACGCCGACGTCTGCGAGGCGATCGACTTCCTCGAGTACTACGCGCGTGAGGCGACCCGGCTCGAGCGCGGGCCCGAGCTGGTGCAGGTACCGGGCGAGCGCAACGAGCTCGACTACGCGCCGCGGGGCGTGGCGGCGGTGATCGCCCCGTGGAACTTCCCCATCGCCATCCCGTGCGGGATGACCGCGGCCGCACTGGTCACGGGCAATGCCGTCGTGCTCAAGCCGGCGGAGCAGTCGCCGGCGTGCGGGCTGCGCGTCGTGCAGGCGCTACGCGCCGGCGGCGTGCCCGACGCCGTGCTCGCGCTGCTGCCGGGCGACGGCGAGGTCGGTTCCGCCCTGGTTCGTCATCCCACGGTCGCCACGATCGCCTTCACCGGCTCGCTTCCGGTCGGCCTCGAGATCGTGCGCGCGGCCGCCGACACGGCGCCGGGCCAGAAGCACATCAAGCGCGTGGTCGCCGAGCTGGGCGGCAAGAACTGCGTGATCGTCGACGCCGACGCCGACCTCGACGAGGCGGTCCCGGCGATCGTCTCATCCGCGTTCGGGTACGCCGGGCAGAAGTGCTCGGCGGCGGCCCGCGTGCTCGTGCACGAGGCGGTGGCGGACGCGCTGATCGAGCGCGTGGCCGGCGCCGTGGAGGTCCTCGTCGTCGGACAGGCCGAGGAGCTCGCCACCGAGGTCCCGCCGGTGATCGAGCGGTCCGCCCAGGAGCGGGTGGCGCGCTACGGCGAGCTGGCGGCGAGGTCGGGGCGGATCGCCGCGCGGGTCGACCCCGCCGCCGGCGCGGGCTGGTTCTCCCCGCCCACCGTGGCGGTCGACCTGCCGGCCGGGTCGCCCGTGCTCGAGGAGGAGATCTTCGGGCCGCTGCTGGCGATCGAGCGCGTGCGCGACGTCGAGCGGGCGTGCGACCTGGTCGACGAGCTTCCGTTCGCCCTCACCGGCGGACTCTTCACCCGCGACCCCGAGACCGTTCGCTACGTCCGGCGGCGAAGCCCGGTGGGGAACCTGTACGTGAACCGCGGCATCACCGGCGCGATGGTCGGCCGCCAGCCGTTCGGCGGCAACCGCCTGTCCGGGACCGGGAGCAAGGCCGGCGGCCCCGACTACCTGCGCCACTTCGTCGAGCCGCGCGCGGTCAGCGAGAACACCATGCGTCACGGTCTAGTCGTGTGAATTTGCGCAGAGGGGTTGAAAGTCTGGACGGGTCTGCCGTTAATCGGGTAAGGGATATGGTTGTGCACTCGGCAGATGCGTGGAAGCTGGCGCTGGCACTGATGCTCGGCAGCGCGATCCTGCTCAGCCTGCTCGGGCGGGCCCCGCGGCAGTCGCTGTCCGAGGGGCAACTGCAGCGTCTGATCTTCTCCGCGATCACCCTCTACGGGGTGGGTGCATTCGCCTGGCTGACGCATCACCGCGTGCTCGCCGCCGCGGTGTGCGCCGGGGGTACGGGCGTCGCCGCGCTCGCCGCGTGGCTCTCGCGCGGGGCCACGCCGGACGATCCACCCAGCCCGCCCGAGGAGCCGGTCGATCCCGATCCGCCGGCCGCGCCTGACGGCCAGCCTGAGTTCGACTGGGCCGCGTTCGAGCAAGCCTTCCGGACCTACTCGCAGCGCGAGCGCGAGCCCGCCGGTCGCTGCTAGCCCGGCAGCGCGGCGCCGCTGCATCGTCAGCAGGAGCTCGTGCAGCCGCGTCTCCCCGGCGAGCTCGGGATGGAAGGCGACCGCGAGCACGTTGCCCTGCCTGATCGCCACCGGGTGCTCGTCCACCTGGGCCAGAACCTCGACCTCGGGTCCGGTCTCGACGACCCATGGAGCGCGGATGAACACGGCGTGCAGCGGGCCGCCATCGACCCCGTCGAGCTCGAGCTCGGCCTCGAACGAGTGACGCTGGCGGCCGAACGCGTTGCGACGGGTGGCGATGTCGAGGACGCCGAGATGCCCGCGGTCGAGCATGATCATGCCGGCGCACGTTCCGAGCACCGGCGTCCCGTCCGCGACCAGATCGCGCAGCGGATCGGCCAGACCCTCGCGCTCGATCCCCAACGTCATCACGCTCGACTCGCCGCCGGGGATGATCAGCGCGTCGAGGCCCTCCAGGTCCTCGACGACGCGCACCTCGCGCGGGTCGGCGCCCAGCGCGCGGAGGATCTTCGCGTGGGCCTCGAACCCTCCCTGCAGGGCCAGGATCCCGACCACCTTGGCCATCGGGCCTACCAGCCGCGCGGAGCGAGCAGCTGCTCGGACTCGAGCTTGGACGTCTCGAGGCTGACCATCGGCTGGCCGAGGCCGGTCGAGGCCGCGGCCACCCGCGCCGGGTCCTGATAGTGGGTCGTCGCTTCGACGATCGCGCGGGCCCGCCGCTCCGGGTCGGCCGACTTGAAGATGCCCGACCCGACGAACACGCCCTCGGCGCCCAGCTGCATGACCAGCGAGGCGTCGGCCGGGGTGGCGATGCCGCCGGCGCAGAACAGGACAACCGGGAGCCGGCCCTCGGCCGCGACCTGGCGCACGAGCTCGAGCGGCGCCTGAAGATGCTTGGCGGCGGCCGCGAGCTCGGTGGCGTCGAGCATCGTCAGGCGGCGGATCTCCGAGCGGATCAACCGGAGGTGGCGCACCGCCTCGACGATGTCGCCCGTGCCCGCCTCGCCCTTGGAGCGGATCATGGCGGCGCCCTCGCCGATCCGCCGCAGCGCCTCGCCCAGGTTGGTGGCGCCGCACACGAACGGGATCTTGAACGCCCACTTGTCGATGTGGTTCGCCTCGTCGGCCGGCGTGAGAACCTCGGATTCGTCGATGTAGTCGACCTCGAGCGCCTCGAGCACCTGGGCCTCGGCGAAGTGCCCGATCCGGGCCTTGGCCATGACCGGGATGTCGACCACCTCCTGGATGCCCTGGATCATCTCCGGATCGGACATCCGGGCGACGCCGCCGTCGCGGCGGATGTCGGCGGGCACGCGCTCCAGCGCCATCACGGCCGCGGCCCCCGCGTCCTCGGCGAGCTTGGCCTGCTCGGGCGTGACCACGTCCATGATCACGCCGCCCTTGAGCATCTCGGCCAAACCGGCCTTGACGGTGAAGGTGGCTTCGTCGCGAGGGGGTTCGACGCTCATCTCGGGGCTGAGTGTAGCCGGGCGATACCGTGTGCCGCCATGGCCGAGGCGGCGGTGTTTCTGAGACAAAATGGACGCTTTGCCGCCACCGAACTGGCCCGCGCTCCGTGGTACAGCTGGGCCCAGCACGGTGGCGCTCCCGCCGCGCTGCTGATGCGGTCGTTCGAGTCGATGCCGGGCGATCCCGGGCTGTCGATGGCGCGGGTGACCTACGAGCTCCTGCGCCCGGTGCCCCTGGGCGAGCTCGAGGTGCGGGTCGAGGTCGTGCGGCCGGGCCGGCGGGTGCAGCTGCTGGAGGGCTCGCTCCTGACCGACGAGGGCGTCGAGGTGGTGCGGGCGCGGGCGCTGCGCGTCCAGCGTGCCGATGCCGGCGGTCTCACCACCCCGTCGTCGCCTCCGCCCGGGCCCGAGCACGGCCGCGAGCACCTGCCCAACTCTCCGTTGCGACCGATGTTCGCGCCGGACGCGATCGAGATCCGGTTCGTCTCGGGCCGGTTCGGAGGCGGGCCGGCCACGGGCTGGTTCCGGATGCGCGTGCCGCTCGTGGCCGGCGAGGAGGCCTCGCCGCTCCAGCGCCTCGCCGCGGCCGGGGACTTCGGGAACGGCATCAGCGCGATCCTCTCCTGGGACGACTACCTGTTCATCAACCCGGATCTGACGCTCTACATCGAGCGGGACCCGGTCGGGGAGTGGATCGGCCTCGAGTCCCAGACGATCCTCGCCCCCGGGGGCATCGGAACCGCCGAGAGCGTCCTCTACGACGAGCGCGGCCGGGTGGGCCGCGCCGTGCAGGCGCTGTACGTGGCTCCGCGCTGATCAGTCGTCGTCGCCGGAGCCGTTCTTATCTTGGTCACGCAGGTAGGAGAGCAGCCCGCCGGCGAGCAGGATCTCGCGCTCGGAGTCGGAGAAGTCGTGGGTCAGCGTGATCTCATCGTCGCCGTCGATCTTGACCGTGATCGTGTCCGAGCCCTCCTCGAGCTCCTCGTGGATCTTGGGCAGTGACCACTTCTGGCCGACCTCGGCCTTGTCGTAGTCGGACTCGTCCTTGAAGGTGAGCGCGACGATTCCCTGCGAGATCAGGTTGCGCCGGTGGATCCGGGCGAACGACTTGGCGATCACCGCCCTGACCCCGAGGTGCAGGGGGGCGATGGCCGCGTGCTCGCGCGAGGAGCCCTGGCCGTAGTTGTCCCCGGCGACGATGAAGCCGCTCCCCCACTCCTTCATGCGCTTGCGGAACTCGGGGTCGCGTTGGCGGAAGGTGAACTCGGCGATCGCCGGGACGTTCGAGCGGTACGACATGACCTCGACCCCGTCGGGTGCCAGGTCCCCGGTGGAGATGTCATCCGGCTGCACGGTCGCGATGCACGCCTCGAGCGAGTCGCCCATCGGCTTGTGCTCGGGCGGGCGCTTGATGTTCGGCCCGCGCGGGATCTCGATCTTCTCGGCCTCCTCCTCGTCGGCGGGCGCGAAGATGTGGACGTCGTCGACGTAGGGCCTGAGCTCCGGCATCGGCAGCAGCTCGGGCGGGTCGCCGTACTCGCGCGGGTCGCAGATCTTGCCGCTGAGCAGCGACACCGCCGCCACGGCGGGCGAGCACAGGAACACCGAGTCCTCGGGAGTGCCGGAGCGGCCCGGGAAGTTCCGGTTGAACGTGCGCAGCGAGTTGGAGTCCGACGGGGGCGCCTGGCCCATGCCCACGCACGGTCCGCACACCGGCTCGAGCATGCGCACGCCGCCATCGGAGAGCTGGCGGTACACCCCGGATTCGGCGATCGCGGCCAGGATCTGGCGCGAGCCCGGCGTGGCGGTGGCGGCGAGGCTGGGGTGCACGATCTGCCCGTCCTTGTCGGCCAGGATCGCGCCGGCCAGAGCCAGGTCGTTGAAGCCCGAGTTGACCGAGGAGCCGATGCACACCTGCGCGATCTCGGTCCCGGCCACCTCCTCCACCGGCACGACGTTGTCCGGGTTGTGGGGCTTGGCCACGAGCGGCCCCAGCTCGCTCAGGTCGATCTCGACCCGGTCGTCGTAGTCGGCCCCGTCCTCGGGAGCCGACGTCGACGAAGTCGTCCTCGCGCTCCTGGCGCTTCAGCCACTCCTTCGTCTTCTCGTCCGGCGGGAACACCGCCGCGGTGGCGCCGAGCTCGGCGATCATGTTGGCGATCGTGGCCCGCTCGGGGATGCTCAGGTCGGCCGTGCCCGGTCCGGTGAACTCGAACACCTTGTTCTTGCCGCCGCTCGCGCTCAGGCGCCGGAGCAGCTCGAGGATGATGTCCTTGGCCTGGACCCAGGGGCGGCTCAGCTCGCCCTCGAGATTGACCTCGACCACCTCGGGACATGAGATCTCGTACGGGTGCCCACCGAGGACGACCGCGACGTCGAGGCCGCCGGCCCCGATCGCGATCATGCCCATGCACCCTGCCTGGACGGTGTGCGAGTCCGCTCCGAGCATCGTCTGCCCGGGCTTGCCATAGCGCTCCATGTGGATGTAGTGGCTGATCCCGTTGCCCGGCCGGGAGAAGTGCAGCCCGTACTTGCGCGCCAGCGCCTGGAGCATGCGGTGATCGTCGGGGTTCTTGTAGTCGAGCTGGACGACGTTGTGGTCGATGTACTGGACCGCGCGCTCCACCTGCACGCGCGGCACGCCGAGCTCCTCGAACTGCATCAACGCCATCGTCCCGGTGGCGTCCTGGAGCAGCGCCTGATCCATGCGGATCGAGATCGGCCGGCCGGGCTTGAGCTCACCGTCGACGATGTGCTCCTTCAGGATCTGGTTGGTCAGGTTGAGCGGCATGTCGGGCTTCTCTCCTCGTTGGGTCCGTCAGGAGCGGAAGGTACCCGTGGCGCGCGCCACCTGCACACCCTCCGAGGTCGCGCTCGCCGCCGCGCGGGTCACCGCGCCCTCTCCAGGCTCCGTCCACGCCTCGATATCGAGGTATGCCCCCACCGGCGCGCTGCCCTGCAGCGTCACCTCGAGCGTCTGCGCCCGGGACCCGTCGCCGCATGCGAACGCCATCGCCTCGGCCAGCGCCGTGGCGACGATCCCGTCGTGGGCCCGCCCCCGTTGCTGCCCCTGGTGGTCCTGCTTGATGAAGCAGCGGCCGACGACCGTGCCCGGCCCGACCAGCTCGGCTTCGAGCAGCAGGCCGAACAGGTTGGTCCGCCCACACCCGAAGCACTGCTCGTGGTGGACGAGCGGCACTACTTCAGGCGAAATGCCTTGATGCGCACGTCGTACTGCTGGGCGTCGCGCGCGTACACGCCGTAGGCGAGGGCCTGGATCAGCGACAGCAGCGCCGTGTGCGAGCGCACGAACGCCGGCGTGTTCGACGAGTAGTAGAGCCGGATCCGGGCCAGCCGTGCCACCTCGGACAGCGTGGCATCGGTGATCGCCAGCGTCGTCGCCTTGCGGTGGCGCGCCAGCTTCATCGTCCGCGTGATCAGCGGGTGCGGGCGGCCGGCCGACAGGCCGATGACGAGCGTGTTCTGGTCGATGCGGCTCAGGCGACCCAGGGCCTCCTGCGAGGGGCTGGCCACGATCTCGGCGCGCAGGTCGAGCAGCATCAGGAGGTGGCGCAGATAGCTGGCGAAGAACGCCATCTGGTCGGTCCCGGCGATCAGCACCTTCTCGGCCGAGACGATCGCGTCGATCGCCGCCTCCACGTCGCCGCGGGCCAGCTTATGCGCCGTGTCCTCGACGTTGACGTGGTCGGCGGCCAGCGCCGCCTCGAACTCGGTGTGGTCGAGCGAGAACAGCGGCGCTGCGGCCGTGAGCGCGTCGGCGGCTCCCGGCGGGCGGCGGCGGTACTCGTCGCGGGCGGCCTGCTGGAGCTCGGGGAACCCCTCGAAGCCCAGCGCCTGCGAGAACCGCACGACCGTGCTGGAGGACGTGCTGGCGCGGCGCGCCAGCTCCTCCGCGGTCTGGAAGGCGGCCTCGTCGAGATGGTCGACGATGTACTGGGCGACGTCCTTCTGCGAGCGCGAGAAGTCGTCGAAACGCGAGCGGATATAGGTCGAGAGCGCCAGATGGCCGTGGGGCGGCTCAGGCGGTGCGGTCGAGCTGGATGATGGCTTCATGGGCAGCGTCTGTTTCGACGCCGCCCCATGGCGTTCCTTCAGCCGGAGGCGTGGCGCTCCATGATTCCCTCGTTCGGGGCCCGGAATCCGAAGCGCTCATAGAGCCCGTGAGCGTCCTTGGTCTTGAGCGTCCAGGTCAGGTTCGCGTGCGGTCCGTTCTCGACCGCCTCGCGCACCAGCTCGATCCCCAGCCCCTGCCCCCGGTACGCCGGCAGCACGTACACGTCGCACAGGTGCGAGATCTTCACGCCGTCGGAGAGCACCCGGGCGAACCCGATCTGGCGAGCTCCGTCGTACAGCCCGACCACGCGGGCCGCCTCGCGGATCGTCCGCGTCACCGTCTCCCGCGAGCACCCCCTCGCCCAGTAGGACTGCTCGCTCAGGTAGCGGTGAACGGCATCCGCGTCGACGCGGTCGCGGTCGTCGTCGAGCTCGAGACTCCCGGACAGCCTCCGGCGCAAGGGTCCTACCTCAGTTCGCCGCCGCCCTGGTTGTGTTCCCGATTCTCCCTCCGCTCGCCCAGGACCTGGACGATGATGTAGACGATCAGGAGGTTCACCAACACGCCGACCCCCCCGAACGTGGCGATCAGCGCCAGCGTCTGGCCGAGGGCGGCATCAGCAGGGATCAACATCTGGCTGGAGCGTACCTCAAGCCGCCGCCGTCGGGTACCGCGCGCTGGTAGCGTCGCGCGGCACGGCCCGATAGCTCAGTTGGTCAGAGCAGCGGACTCATAATCCGTCGGTCCTGGGTTCGAGTCCCAGTCGGGCCATCTCTCCCCCTCGCCGAGCGCCGCGGCCTAAGATCGCCTTGATGGATGGGGATCAGCTGCGCTTCGGCCCGGGTAGCGCATAGGTCCAGGCGGGGTGAGAGCCGTGGAGATCGTCCTCACGCGCGACGCCGAGGAGTTCGGCCATCGGGCACGACCGGTTCTCGAGGGCTCGCTCGAGTGCAACCTGCTGGCGACCGTGCTGGCGAGGTGCACGAGCGCATTCACTCGACGACGCGGCCGCTGTTCGCATACGGCGTGGAGGACGGCGGGGGCGCCGTGCGATGCGCGGCGCTCCGTACGCCGCCCTGGCCGCTGCTCACGAGCGAATGGCCGGCCGATTGCGCCCCGCCGCTGGTGCGCGAGTGGCTCGCGGAGGATCCGGACGTCCCGGGCGTGAGCGCGACCCACGGGCACCGCGCGGGCGGTCGCGAGCGCCTGGGCGGCCGAGACGGGCGGCGCCGCGTCCTGCCGCATGCGCGAGGCGATGCACGTGCTGGAGGAGGTGCGCGACCCGCCGCGGCCCGCCGCCGGGACGCTGCGCGTCGCGACCAGCGAGGACCGCACGCTGCTCGTGGGATGGATGCGCGATTTCGCCGTGGAGGCAGGGTTGACCGGTGCCGACCTGGCCGCCTCGCTCGTCGACGGGCGGCTGGCCCGTGGCTCGCTGTTCGTGTGGGAGGACGGCGGCGCCGCGTCGATGCTGGGCATCGAGCAGGCGGTCGCCGGCGTGGTCCGGGTCGGTCCGGTCTACACGCCGCCGGAGCGCCGCCGGCGCGGCTACGCCGGGAGCGCGGTGGCGGCGGCCAGCAGGCGCGCGCTGGCCGGCGGCGCCCACGCGTGCATGCTGTTCACCGACCTGGCCAACCCGACGTCGAACAAGATCTACGCCGAGGTCGGGTACCGGCGGACGGGAAGCTGGGAGGAGCACGCGTTCACGCCGGCGTGATCGCGGCGCCGCCAGTTGCTGTCCCCTCCGGCGGGGCTGGTTCGTCTCAAGGACACTGAACCCACCCACGAGCAGGAGGTGACACATGAAGTACGCGCTGCTGATCTATACCGGACCGAGCTCGCTCGATGACATGAGCGACGAGGAGCGGCAGGCGATCAGCCAGGAGTACTTCGCGATCCGGGAGCGTCCGGGGTGCTACGACGGCGCTCAGCTACAGCCGGCCGAGGTGGCCACGACGGTGCGCGTCCAGGACGGGCGGACGCTGACCACCGACGGGCCGTTCGCGGACACCAAGGAGGTGTTCGCGGGCTACTACCTGTTCGAGCTCGACAACGTGGACGCCGCGCTCGAGGTCGCCGCGCGGGTCCCCGCGGCGCGGCTCGGCGGATCGGTCGAGGTCCGGCCGCTGGTGGAGTACCCATAGCCCCACTCGAACAGGTCTTCCGCGAGCAATGGGGCCGCGTCGCTGGCCTCGCTGGTCGGCTTCCTCGGCGACTTCGAAAGGGCCGAGGAGGCGGCCCAGCAGGCGTTCGCGGTGGCGGCGGAGCGCTGGCCCCGGGACGGCACACCCGCCAACCCGGTCGCCTGGCTTCTCGCCACCGCCCGCAACCGCGCCATCGACCGGATCCGGCGCGAGCGCACGCTGGCGCAGAAGGTCCAGCTGCTGGACGTCCCGGAGGTGACCGTGGATGAGCTCGACGATGCGGTGATCGAGGATGAGCGGCTCGAGCTGATCTTCACCTGCTGCCATCCCGCCCTGGCCACCGAGGCCCAGGTCGCGCTCACGCTGCGTTCGCTGGGTGGCCTGACGACCGACGAGATCGCTCGTGCCTTTCTGGTGTCCGAGGACACGATGAAGCGGCGGCTATCGCGCGCCAAGGCGAAGATCAGGCTGAGCGGGATTCCGTTCGCGGTACCCGACGACCATCTGCTGCCCGATCGGCTCGGCGCCGTGCTCACCGTCGTCTACCTGATCTTCAACGAGGGCTACGGCGGCCGCGTCGACCTGGCCGCCGAGGGAATCCGCCTGGGCCGGCTCATCGCCGGGCTGATGCCCGACGAGCCGGAGGTGCACGGGCTGCTCGCCCTGATGCTGATCCACCACGCGCGCCGGCGGGCTCGGTTCAGCGGCGAAGATCTGGTGCTGCTGGCCGACCAGGATCGCTCGCTGTGGGACGCGGGCGAGATCGCGGCCGGGCGCGGCGCGCTCGACCGGGCGATCGCGTTGCGCGGGCAGCGGCCCGTTCGTGCTGCAGGCGGCGATCGCTTCGCTCCAGGCCGAGGACGAGATCGACTGGAGCGAAGTCGTCGCGCTCTACGGGAAGCTCGCCGAGCTCACCCGATCGCCGGTCGTAGAGCTCAACCGGGCGGTGGCGGTCGCGCAGGCGGGAGCGCCGCTGGCGGCGCTCGAGATCGTCGACCGGCTCGAGCTCGGCGACTACCGCTACCTGCACTCGACGCGGGCCGAGCTGCTGCGCCGGCTCGACCGCCCGGGCGAAGCGCGCGAGGCCTACCGGCGCGCGCTCGATCTGACCCCGTCGGAGCCCGAGCGCCGCTTCCTCGAGCGCCGCCTCCGGAGCTGTGATCAATCGGCCGGAATCGTCAGCGGGAAGCCGAAGCGCGGGAACAGATGATCGAGGTGAAAGCGCGTGATCGCGGCGAGCCGCTCGCCGCGGAGCGTGAGCACGATCAGGCCGCCGGGGCCGGCGGTGCCGGCGCGCGGATCCTCGACGTAGGAGGCAAACGCCGGCTGGTCGTTGGCGCGGGTCGGGAGCAGGTAGACCCGCCGCTCGCCGCGATAGGCGAAGCTGGCCCGCAGGAACACGGCGATCGGGTCCCGGCCCTGATACTCGTGCGGCGCCGGTGGCATCGTCATCGACGCGTCGTCGGTGAGCAGGGCGACCAGGCCGCTGACGTCGGCTCCGAGGAACGCTTCGGCGAAGCGGTCGACGAGCCGGCGCTCGGTCTGTGACCGGGGCGCGGGCGCGCGTTCGAGCGTGGCCCGCGGCGATCGCTGCGCGAGCGTCGCCCGGGCCCGCTGCAGCGCGCTCTTGACGGCCGCCTCGCTCGCCTCGAGCATCCGAGCCACCTCGCCGGTGGGGAAGCCGAGCGCGTCGCGGAGCACCAGCGCCGCCCGCTGCTGCGGCGGAAGCCTCTGCAGACCGGCGATGAACGCGATCTCGACCGCTTCGCGCGTCTCGTAGCGCGCCTCCGGCCCGGGCGCAGCGTCGACCAGACGCCGAGCAGGGCGTCCGGATAGGGCTCGAGCCACCCGGGATCACCCCATCCGGTGGGCTCCGGGACCTGGAACGGCGGCTCGGGTGCCGGTGGCGGCCGGCGGCCCGCGTCCCGCAGGGCGTTGAGGCAGCGGTTGGTGGCGATCCGGTAGAGCCAGGCGCGCAGCGACGCGCGGCCCGCGAAGGCGTCGAGGCCGCGCCAGGCCGCGAGCAGCGTCTCCTGGAGCATGTCCTCGGCATCCTGGACCGAGCCGAGCATCCGGTAGCAGTGGAACTGGAGCTCGCGCCGGTAGGGACGGGTCAGCTCCGCGAACGCGCGCTCGTCGCCCGCGCGGGCGTTCTCCAGCAAGCGCTCGTGCACGCACCCATCGTGCCAGGCGAATCGACCGATTCCTTCTCCGTGGACGGAGGTGTCTCGAAGGAGCAGACCGCCAAGTTCGACGCGAAGGAGCAGGCAATATGCCCAGAGAACCCGCTGCAGGTGGCGCTCGCCTACTACGAGGCCTGGACGAGCAAGGACTTCGACCGGGCGATGAGCTACATCGCCGACGACATAGTGTGCGAGGCGCCGGCCGGACGGATCGAAGGGGCCGAGGCATACCGCGCGTTCATGGGTCCGTTCGTGCAGATCCTGGTGCGCGCCGAGCTGATCGCAGCCTTCGGCGACGAGGACAAGGCGCTGGTATGTACGACACCGAGACGGCTCCGGTGAAGAGCGCGCCGGGCGCGGAGTGCGTCACGGTTCGCGACGGCAAGATCAGCCACAGCTGGTTCGTCTTCGACCGGGCTCCGTTCCAAGCCGCGCGGGCCGCGGCGGACTGAGCTGCCGCGGCGTGGGTATGCTGGCCGGCGGAGAGCCGGGAAGTCTGGTCGGCGTGCCCTTCGTTGGGAGACGCCGCCATGGTCCACCGCCTAGCCACCCACGCCGTCCTCATGCCGCCCCTCAGCGCCGATGCCTGACGC
This sequence comes from uncultured Solirubrobacterales bacterium, assembly GCA_963710305.1. Classification (GTDB taxonomy): domain Bacteria; phylum Actinomycetota; class Thermoleophilia; order Solirubrobacterales; family Solirubrobacteraceae; genus Palsa-465. Next base: position 198,842 of record CAVPZV010000004.1, read on the forward strand.
GCTGCTCGCGGTGCTCTTCGTGCTCAGCGCGGCGATCAGCCTCGGCGCGAGCTGGGTGCTGGTCTCCCGGATCGAGCGCCTCGGCGCGCGGCTCGGCTTCAAGGAGGCGCTGCTGGGGATGGTGGCGGCGCTGGCCGCCGACGCGCCCGAGATCACCGCCGCGGTGACCGCCGCGGCCGGCCACCAGTCGCGCATCGGCGCCGGCGTGGTGATCGGCTCGAACGTGTTCAACCTGGCCGCGCTGCTCGGGCTGGGCGCGCTCGTGGCGGGCGTGATCGGGCTGCACCGCCGCGTGATCGTGCTCGAGGCCGCGGTCGCGCTGCCGATCGCGGTGGTGTGCCTGGTGGTCGTGCTGGGGCTGCTCTCGCCCGCCGCCGGGCTGCTCGTGGCCGCTGCCATCCTCGTTCCCTACCTCGCGCTGCTCGGCCTGGGTCACGAGCGGCTGGTCCGGCTTCGGCTGCCCGCGTCCTGGACCAGATGGCTGAGCCAGGCGGTGGCCGAGGAGGAGATCGAGGTCGAGGCGGCGGTGCTGGCCCGTGCCGGAGGCCGGCGCGATGCGCTCGTGGCCCTGGCCGCCATGCTCGTCGTGGTGGGCGGCAGCATCGTCATGGAGCGAGCCGCGGCGACGTTCGGGACCCGCCACCGGGTACCCGAGATCGTGACCGGTGGGCTGGTCCTCGCCGGCGTGACCAGCCTGCCCAACGCGGTCGCCGCCATCTATCTCGCCGTGCGCGGTCGCGGCGCGGCCACGCTCAGCACGGCGATGAACAGCAACGCGCTCAACGTGGCCGTCGGGCTGCTGGTGCCGGCCAGCCTCGCCGGGCTGGGCGGACAGTCGGGTCAGGCCACGCTCGTGGCGGCGTGGTACCTCGGGCTGACGGTGTTCGCGCTGGGGAGCGCCTACCTCGCCAAGCGGGCTGCGTCGCCTCCAGGGGGCGCTGATCATCGCCGCCTACCTGGCGTTCGTGGCCGTGCTGCTGGTGACCACGTAACCCGGGCTGGACCGGCGGATGGGAGAAAACTCGGTCTATGTGCGAGTTTCCGCCCAAGCGCAGGTCCGATCCCCCCGCCCGGGACAATCAACGCCATGACCGACTTCCCCGAATCCCACCGTGACCTCCTCGACGCGCAGTTCGCCACGCTGGCGACGGTCGGCGCCCAGCGGCGTGCCGCAGCTGACCGAGATCTGGTTCCTGCACGACGACGGAGAGCTCAAGCTCTCGCTCAACACGTCCCGGCTGAAGACGCGCAACCTCCGCCGGCGCCCGCAGTGCAGCCTGCTGATCCTCGACCTGGAGAACCCCTACCGCTACCTGGAGGTGCGGGGCAACGCCCGGATCGAGCCCGACGACGATTACGCGTTCGCGCGGCGGGTCGGGGCCAAGTACGACGCGGACCTCAAGGTCCACGACCAGCCGGGCGAGACCCGCGTCGTGGTCACCGTCGAGCCGGTGAACGTGTACGCGGTCGATATGAGCGGCTAGTGCACTAGACCCGGTTGGTGTCGCGCCGGTAGGCGAACCCGGCCAGCAGCGCCAGCACCACCGCCCAGCCCAGGACCACGAGCCAGCCGGTCGAGCCCCAGGCGTGGCCGTCGACGGGGAGCCGGCCCGCCTGCACCAGCCAGTAGGAGGGGAAGCACTGCCCCAGGTCGTGCAGGAACCCGTGCGTGACCGGGAACCAGGTTCCGCTGATGAGCGCCAGCAGGGACACCGTCCCGCCGGTCAGGGGTCCAACCGCATCGACGTTGACCATGTGGCCGAGCGCGATTCCGAGCGCCGCGAACGGAAGCAGCCCGACGAGGATGAGCCCGGTCATCTCGAGCCAGGTCCGCGCCGGCATGCTCACCCCGAGCGCGGCTCCCGCGATGTACAGCAGGAGCATGCTCGTGATCGCCATCGCATACGACGTCAGCACCTTGGCCCGGAAGTAGGCCCGCACCGACAGCGGCGTGATGCGCAGCTGGCGCGTCCACCCAGCCTGGCGCTCCCCCGCGATCCGGGCCCCGCTGGAGATCATCGACATCATCGTCCCGAACGCGGCCAGGCCGGCCATGTAGTAGAGCGGCGCGGAGACCCCCGTGTTCACGAAGTCGTGATCGCTGCGCTGAGGGCCTGCGATCACGAAGTAGAGGACGAGCGGGAAGCCGAACGAGAACACGAAGAAGCGCCGGTTGCGAAACGCCCGCAGCAGCTCGTAGCGCGTGTACAGCACCGCGTTCACGTGCCCGTCCTCGTCTCGCCCGCGGCGAGCTCATCTCCGGCATCGCTCGTGAGCTGCAGGAACGCCTCCTCGAGGCCGGCGCCGGCGATCTCGATGTCGCGCGCCGCGTCGTAGCGGTTCAGCAGCTCGCGGATCGCGCGGTCCGAGTTCGTGCATCTCAGGATCACCGCGTCTCCGTGACGCTCGGCGGTGGACACGCCGGCGAGGCCGGCCAGCTCATCCGTCGTCACGTGCTCGAGCGTGGCCCGGATCGTCCGGATGCCCACCCGCGCCTTGATCTCGGTGGTCGGTCCGTCGGCCACGATCCGACCCTGCGCCATGAGCACGGCCCGGTCGGCGTTGGCATCCGCCTCCTCGAGGTAGTGCGTGGCGAACAGGACGGTCTTGCCGCGGCCGGCATAGCCGCGCATCGTGGCCCAGAAGTCGCGGCGACCCTCCACGTCCATCGCCACCGTCGGCTCGTCGAGCACGAGCAGGCGCGGGTTGGCCACGAGCGCGCAGGCGAACCTGACCCGCTGCGTCTGGCCGCCCGAGAGCTTGTGCGTGCGCTGGTTCGCTGCTCCCTCGAGGCCGGCCACGGACAGCGCCTCGTCGACGTCGAGGGGATCGGGATAGAGCGCGGCCACCATCGCGACGAGCTCGCGCACCGACAGGTCGCGGATCAGCGCGCCCGACTGGAGCATCCCGCCGACCAGACCGCTGTCGACCGCCTCGCGCGGAGACAGATCGAACAGCGACACCTCCCCGCCGTCGGGGCGGGTGAGCCCGAGCAGCATGTCGATCGTCGTCGACTTCCCCGCGCCGTTGGGCCCCAGCAGCGCGACCGTCTCCCCCTCGGCGATCGTCATGTCGATGCCGCGCACGGCGTGCACGACGCCATGAGGGATGCGATAGGACTTCTTCAGCCCCTCGATGCTGATGCCGGGCACGACGGCGAGGCTAGCGGCTCACCGTTCGCGTCAGCTGAAGCGGACGAGCACGATCCGGGTCGTCGTGGTGGCACCCGCGTTGGTCAGCGTGAGCTGTGCACCGAGCTGGTTGCCGTGTGCGCGTGCCAGCAGCGTCCGGCCGCGCGCGGAGAGCGAGAAGATCAGGTAGCCGGCCTCGTTCGCGCCGAGGTTCTCCGGACCGGTGTGCGCTATGACCACGTTGCCGATCTTCAGCGTGGTGGCGATGTGACAGACCGTCGTGTTGCGACAGGCGGTGAGGACGCCACCCACGCCGTGCAGCGACACGTAGTCGACCGGATTGACGACGCGCAGCGTCGAGCTCTGCACGACGCGGTGGGCCGGCGCGCGACCGCTCGTCGAGACCGCGATCACGCTCAGCTTCATCGTGGCCGTCGCGCCAGAGATGTCGCGCACCGTCGCCTGGACAGCGAGACGATTGCCCTTCGAGTGCGCGAGCAGCGAGCGCCCGCGCGCGGTCAGGCGGTAGTACGCGAGCCCGGCGCTGTTCGTCCCGATGAACTCGCTGCCGGTGCTCGCGACGACCGTGCGCCCGGAGCGGAGCGTCAGCTTGACGTGGCACTGAGCCCCCGTGTAGCAGCCGACCGGGAGGCCGGCGAGACCGCCCTTGGCCGGTGCGTAGCTGCCGGGACCGAGCAACGAGACGTGGGGCGGCGTCGCGACCGCCGACGAGGTGGACAGCACCTGGCCGCTCGAACCGAGCGCCTGCACCGCGAAGTAGGGGGATCCGTTGCGCACCGTGAGCCGCGTGGTCGCGCCCTTCGCCGGCGTCTGCGCGACCGAGGCGAGGGTCGCTCCGGTCGGGTCGAAGCCGGCGAGGATCCTCCAGGCGCTGACGCCGAAGGCGCCGGTCCAGCTCGCCGACACGTTCGTCGTCCCGTCGGCCAGCGGGGTGAGCGTGAGCGAGGGGGGCGTGGAGGGCTCGGCGAGGCTGACGGCGCCGCTGCTCGTGTCGGCCGTCGCTCCGTCGAGATAGTCGTTGTCGATGTCGATCGTCACCCCGCCGTAGGTTTCCTTGTGGGCGCCCTTGTACTGGTGCAGGCGCTGCTGATTCGCCCAGTCCGACGACGGCACGTAGGAGTCGTCCGTCGTCTGCTCGTTGTTCCAGTCGGCGACCCAGATGTCGTCGGGCTCGAGGTAGCCGGTGCCCTGCTGCTGGACGAGGTCGGTGATGCCCGAGGCGCCGCTGCTGTACACGCCCGAGGCGTAGCCCTCGGCGTGAAGCTGCGCGGTCCACGCCGACAGGAAGGACAGCACCGCCGAGGTGTTGGCGCTGGTCCGGTTGTACCCCTCCATGTCGTAGTAGATCGGGTTGCCGGCGGGCACGCCGATGGCGGCGGCGTCGTTCACCGCGTCGCTGGCGGCCGCCGTGCCCTGCGCCGAGGCCTGGCTCGGGGTGATCGAGGAGCAGCCGCAGCTGTTGCTCGGTGCCTGGACCCCGACGTAGGTCGGGATCAGGTGCCAGCCGGCGGCGACCTGGGTGCTGACCCAGGAGCTGGTCAGGTTCGGCTGGGAGCACGCCGCGTTGACGCCCCCGATGTACACGCCGATCGCGCGGTACGGCGAGGATCCCCACGCGGTCATCTGGCTCTGCGAGGGCGCGGCGCAGGCATCGAAGCCCAGCCCGTTGTAGACCGCCGAGGACGAATGGGCGGCGCGGAGGGCCTTCGTCCGCGCCGCCGGCCGGCGTGACGGGCTCGCCGGCAGCGAACGACGGTGCAGCGCGCGCGTCACCACGCTCTCCGAGCCCGACCACGTCGCCGCCACGACGACGCCGGCCGCCGGGACGCGGAAGCTCGTGGCCTGCGAAGTCGAACGCGGGGAGCGATGCGGCTGTAGCGCTCGCGCGCGGCCCGCGCCTGGCCAACGGCTCGATCAGGATCGCCTCGGTGTGACCCAGGGCGCGCGCGGGGCAGCGCTGAAGGGAAGACGGAGTACCGAGATACAGGGCGTGCCGGTCGAACCGCACGCATGTCGCCGGCGCGCTGGCCAGGTTGTACACCGGCCAGTCGCGCGGGACGGTCACGACGTACCCGTGATAGCTCACGTTCCGCACCGCCACCTGCGCGACGGCCGCTCCGGGCACCGACAGGAGCACGAACGCGGTCACGAGCAGCGCCAGACCCCAGGTCCGATGAGTGCCTCTGCGCTTCACTCGCGTACTCCTAACACGGCCTTCGGGTGAAGGTAGCGGCGGCGCTGGACAAGTGTCACTTCGCACTTGCAGCCGAACACGACGCTCCGGGCCCGCCGCGCGAGGGCAGTTCGCCGCTGGATACGGCAATATTGTCGATGCTTCGCGGAGCACGACGGGCTCCCGAGGCATGGCGCACCCCACATCGTCCCACTCCTTCGGCCCGCGCCACCAGTCCCTCCATGTCCACGGATACCTTCCCTGTGCTGACTCCGCCGCGCCCGAGCGCGGACGGAGCGGCGCCCACCTTTCGCGACCGCCTCCGGCTTCGCCTCGCCAACTTCGAGCTGACCCGCTGGCACGCCCTGGTGATCCTGCCGGTCCTGATCGGGATCTCACTCTGGCTGCGCACGCGGACGATCGGGGCCTACTACTGGATCGACGAGGGCCTGTCGGTCGGGATCGCCTCGCACCACCTGACCCACATCCCGTCGCTGCTCGGCCAGGACGGCTCGCCGCCGCTGTACTACCTCGTGCTGCACGTCTGGATGGCGATCCGCGGGCGCGGCGAGGTGGCCACGCACGAGCTGTCGCTGATCTTCGCGCTGCTCACGATCCCCGTCGCCTACTGGGCCGGGGCCAGCCTGTTCGACCGCCGGACCGGGCTCATCTGCGCGGGGCTCGCCGCCGGCCTGCCATATCTCACGACGTACGCGCAGGAGACGCGGATGTACGCGCTGATGGCGCTGCTGACGCTGATCGCCGCCGCGTCGTTCCTGCACGCGTTCGTGCGCCGGCGCCGCCGGTACCTGCCCGTGTTCGTCGTCTCGATGGCGGCGGCGTTGTACACGCACAACTGGGCGCTGTTCCTCGCGCTGATGTCCGCTGCGGCGTTCCTGCTGTGCGTGCGCTCGGCCGAGCCCGCGGCCCGTCGCGCCCTGTGGCGCGACGGGTTGATCGCGTTCGCCGGCGTCGCCGTGCTCTACGCGCCGTGGCTGCCGACGCTCGTCTACCAGGCCCGGCACACCGGGGCGCCATGGGATTTGCCCCCGGTGCTCTGGAACCTGAGCCAGGGGCTGTACTCGCTCGCCGGTGGCCGCGGCGGCGCCACCGCCCTGCTGCTCGCCGGCGGCTCCGGTCTTTGGGCCCTGCGCCAGCCCGGCACCGCTCAGGAGCGCCTGCTGCTGATGGCCAAGGCGCTCGCGATCCTCGGGCTCGGGACCCTGCTGCTGGCCTGGGCCTACTCGAAGATCACGCCGGCCTGGGCGATCCGCTACCTGGCGGCGATCGTCGGGCCGCTGCTCCTGCTGTTCGGCCTCGGGTCTTTCGCGAGCGGGGCGGCTGGGCCTGGTGGCGCTCGCGCTCGTGGCCTGCTGGTGGGTGCTCGACCCGGTTCCCCGCTCGCCCGACGCCAAGAGCAATGTCGGCGCGGTGGCGGCGATCGTGCGCGACCACCTGAGATCGGATCCGCTCGTGCTCTCCGCGCAGCCCGAGCAGGTGCCGACGATCTCCTACTACCTCCCGGCGGTGAAGCACTTCGGAACGCCGATCGGCCCGGTACCCGACCCACACGTGGTCGACTGGCGGGGTGCGCTCGCCAAGCTCGAGCGATCGTCGGTGAAGACGGTGCTCATGCCGATGGTCGATCGACTGCGCCCAGGCCAGCGGATCCTGCTGGTCACCCCCACCTCGATCCAGAAGAGCCCGGTGTATCTGAAGCTGATCGGCAAGGACGGCTTTGCCTGGTCGAAGGCGCTCTACGACGACCCCCACCTGAAGCTGCTCGAGGCGACCAACTACAAGTCGTGGAGCGCGGGCGTGGCGGTACGCGTCTCGCTCTACCAGGTCGAGACCTAGGCGCGCTTCAGAACGGCGTGGTGCGCGCCAGCGCGAGCGAGCGCTGGAGATCGAACGGGTCGGCCTGGTTGTCGAGCCAGGGCCGTCCGATCCACAGGTACGCGTCGACGAACCGCCGTGCCTGCGTGCGCGCGCCGGGGGACAGCCCCCAGCGCGGATTGGCCACGTCGGTGGTCGGCGGGATCCCCAGCGTGGCGCAGCGGCGCGAGGCGCGGCTCCGGCACACCGCGGCGTTGTCGAAGTTCGACGCCGTGGTACTGCTGGAACGTGAACCCCCGCCCGTTGGAGGAGGTGTTGATCACGAAGTGGCGTCCGCGCACGCCGTGGCCGGCGAGCGCGCCGACGACCTTGGCGCCGAAGTGGATCTCGCGCTCGGTGCTGTCGTAGTGGGTGGCATTGAGCGCGAAGCCGCGCGCGTAGCGGATGCCCGCTCCGAGCAGCATCGACGTAGCCGCCCGGACCGTCGGCCAGTCGCCGGCGCCGGCATCGATGTAGACGCTGGTGTGGGGCAGCGCGCTGAACCGCTGCGCGGCGTAGGCCACGAGCTGGAGCGGCAGCTGCGAATGATGGGGGACGCACTCCTCGAACGGCAGGTCGGGCTGGAGGATGAGCGCGACGCGGGAGCTGCCGATACCGGCGGCGAACGCATCGATCCACTGCTTGTAGCTGGACGCCTGAGCGGTGCTCGCGATTGCATGACACGCCGCGCCCTCCCAGGGGACGAGGCGGAAGACCGCGAGCTGGGCGAGCGCGTTCGGGTTGCCGTGGGTGGCGTTGGCGATGTAGTCGCGTGCCGTCGACTCGGCCTGCGAGTCCGGGTACCACGACCCGAACCACCGCACGCGCGGGCGCAGCGCGATCAGGCCGAGCAGCCGCTTGTCCTCGCCGCTCGCCTGCCGGTAGGCCGGGAACACCTCGTCGTTGCGGCCGGTGTAGTTGCCCCACGGAATCCCGGCCAGCGGGTCGCTCGCCGCCGCGTCCGCCACCCCGGCGTTGGCGACTCCGGCCACAGCCGCGGAGCAGTTCAGAGAGGCCCGCGGCCAGCGCGAGCGCCGCGAAAGCGGCTGTAAGCAGAGCACGCATGCCCCGGTGACTTGGCGCGAGGAGCCGCGGCTAAACATAACCGAGCGGATTGCGCTCTTTTTGTCAGCTTTTTGCCTGCCCGGGGTTCAACTTCCGCCTGTTATCGCCATTTCTCTCGAAAGTGGTCGTTTTAAGGAAAGACTCCACCCAAGGTCGAACCAGCTGCCATGACGCAGACAAAAGCGACAACCGTCATCCAAGAGGGCGCAGCGCCCGATCAGCGGCGGGCGCTCACGTTCACCGCGAGGGCTCACCTCGACCATGCCGGCGAGCTCGTGGGGGTCGTGCAGCGCCTGTCCTTGGCCCGGTCGCTTCCGGAGATCGAGCGGATCGTCGGCACCGCCGCCCGCCGGCTGATCGGCGCCGACGGGACCACGTTCGTGCTCCGCGAGGGCAACCAGTGCTTCTACGCCGAGGAGGATTCCGTCGCTCCCCTCTGGAAGGGCCTGCGCTTCCCGATGCACAGTTGCGTCAGCGGCTGGGTGATGCTCCACGGTGAGCCCGCGATCATCCCCGACATCTATGCCGACGAGCGCGTGCCCCACGAGGTCTATCGATCCACCTTCGTCAAGAGCCTGGCGATGGTGGCGATCAGGCGGCTTGATCCGCTCGGCGCCATCGGCGCCTACTGGGCGCACCCTCACTCCCCGACGCTCGAGGAGGTCGAGGTGCTGCAGGCGCTCGCCGACTCGAGCGCCGTGGCCATCGCCAATGTGATGGCCTATCGCGAGCTCGACGACGCCCGGTTCGACACGCTCCAGCGTCTTGCCCTGGCCGGCGAATATCGCGACGACGGCACGCACCGGCACACCGGCCGCGTGGCCCGGACCTCGTTCCTGATCGCCGAGCGGCTGGGCCTTCCCGCCTCGGATGCCAGGCTGATCGAACAGGCCGCGCCGCTGCACGATCTCGGCAAGCTGTCGCTTCCGGACGCCATCCTGATGAAGCCCACCCGGCTCACCGTGGCCGAGTACGAGGAGGTCAAGCGCCATCCGGCGACCGGCGCCGCGATCCTGGCCGGCAGCGCCTCGACACGTGCTGCGCTTGGCCGAGGAGATCGCGCTGACCCATCACGAATGGTGGGACGGCAGCGGTTATCCGGCCGGGCTGCAGGGGCGAGGAGATCCCGCTGAGCGGCCGTATCGTCGCGCTCGCCGACGTGTACGACGCGCTCACCCACACGCGGCCGTACAAGCTGCGCTGGTCGAGCGACGAGGCGGTGACCGAGATCTGCCGGCTTGCCGATCGGCAGTTCGATCCAGCGGTCGTGCAGGCGTTTCTCGGGCTCGACGCGGAGGACCTGGTCGACCTGCCGGCGGCCGTCGCGGCCTAGGGCTCCGGCGCCCACGCCGCGGACGGACAACCGCCTGCCGGACGCTGTCGGGCGCCCCGGGCACAATGGAGCCATGACCACGCTGGCTGGCCGCTACCGGCTCGAGGAGGTCATCGGCCGAGGCGGCATGAGCACGGTTTACCGCGCCACCGACCGCGTCCTGCAGCGAACGGTGGCCGTCAAGGTGATGTCCGCGGCGCTCGCCGAGGGCGACCCGAGCACGATCGCGCGCTTCGAGCGCGAGGCGCGCGCGGCCGCCTCGCTCGTCCATCCGGGCATCGTCACCGTCTACGACACCGGCGTCGACGGCGACCAGCGGTTCATCGCCATGGAGTACGTCGACGGGGAGAGCCTGGCCACGATCATCGCCCGCGAGGCTCCGCTCGCGCCCGACCGGGCCACGCGGATCGGCGCCGAGGCGGCGGACGCCCTCGACGCCGCCCACCGCGCGGGCCTCGTCCACCGCGACGTCAAGCCCGGGAACGTGATGATCGCGCGCACCGGCGTGGTCAAGGTGCTCGACTTCGGGATTGCCCGGGTCGGTGACGGCGCCTCGATCACGGGGACGGCTTCGCTGCTCGGCACCGCCGCCTACATGGCGCCCGAGCACGCGCTCGGGGAGCCCGTCGACGCTCGCTCTGACGTCTACTCGCTCGGCTGCCTGCTGTACGCGATGCTCACCGGAGGACCGCCGTTCCGCGGCGACGTGCCGGCGGCGGTGCTCCATCAGCAGGTCAACGCGACACCACGTCCTCCGAGCGAGGTGAACGGTCGCGTGAGCCGGGAGCTCGACGCGCTCGTGCTCCAGATGCTCGCCAAGGCGCCGGCCGACCGGCCGCAGAGCGCCGCCGAGGTGCGCGATCGGCTCCGAGGCGCGCCGGCCCCGGCGTCCGTGACGCCGGCCACGGCCCGGATGGACCCGACGGCCGCCACCGAGCTGCTCGGCGCGGCCCGGGCACCGGCGCCGGTTGCGGCCCGGCCGGCTCCGGCGCGGGCGCCGGATTCCGACGACCGCGGCGGTGGCCCGTCGTGGGTCCGGTTCGTGATCGGGCTCCTCGCCATCGCGCTGGTGGCCCTGATCGCCGCGCTGGCCCTGGCCACGGGGAGCGGCACACCGACCTCGTCACAGTCGACCTCCACCACGCCCCCGGCCCGGTCGACCACGTCACGGTCTTCGACGACGCAGAGCACGCCCACGCACAGCACCACCACGGTGACGCCGACGACGACGGTCACGGTCACCACCCCCGCGAGCACCACCGCCACGACGCCCGCCACCACTCCTGCGCAGCCGGTCCCGCCCGGCCAGGGGGGGACGCCTCCGGGGAAGGCGAAGAAGGCCCCCAAGGCCAAAAAGGGCGGCGGCTGAGGCACTGCGGCGGGCGCTTGAATCCCCCGTCTCGGGGTAGTACCCAAACGATGGGCCCGTAACGGGGTGCGGGTTGGGCCATCTACCGATTCGATATGTCTCAGGCCGTCCACGCCGAAGAATCGACGCACGCGCACGCACATCAGGCGCTGTTCTACCGCGACGACGACGACTACGTCGCGGGCGTCGCGCACTTCGTCGCACCCGGCCTCGAGGCAGGCGAGCCGGTCGCGGTCGCGGTGCCGCCTTCGCGCTGCCGGCTGCTCCGCGACCACCTGGGTCCCCGCAGCGACGACATCGAGATGCTCGACATGCTCGAGATCGGGCGCAATCCGGCCCGCATCATTCCCGCGGTGCACGAGCTGCTCGCCCGCCACGGCGGAACCCAGCTGCACTACGTCGGTGAGCCGATCTGGCCCGGTCGCTCACCCGAGGAGATCCGCGAGGCCACACGCCACGAGGCGCTGATCAACCTGGCCTGGCCAGGAGCGGCCATCCGCGTGCTGTGCCTCTACGACGCGGTCGGCCTCGGACCCGAGGTGCTCCACGAGGCCGAGCTCACTCATCCTTGGATCGTCCACGGGGACGGACACGGCTCCCTGTCGCGCACATACACCGGCCCGGCCGTCCCGGATGCCGCCGACCGGCCCCTGCCCGAGCCGCCGGTCGCAGCGACCCGGTTCGCGTTCGGGCTCGACGACCTGTCCGCCGTACGCTCGACCGCCGGTCGCCAGGGCACCGCGGCCGGGCTCTCGAAGGAGCGCACGGCCGACCTCGTCATGGCGGTCAACGAGGTGGCGACCAACGCGATCAAGCACGCGCACGCGCGTGGGCTGATGCGCCTGTGGACGACCTCGGCGCAGGTGGTCTGCCAGCTCGAGGATCCCGGCCACATCGCCGATCCCCTGGCCGGGCGACACCTGCCGACGCTCAGCGCCGACGGCGGCTTCGGGCTGTGGATGGTCAACCAGCTCTGCGATCTCGTGCAGGCGCGGACCAGCGCTCTCGGGACCGTCATCCGGCTGACCATGAACCTCCGCTGAGCCGGGGGAGGACGGATATCGTCCCCTCGCGTGTCCGCAGCCGCTGACGTCGACGTCTCCTCGCTGAAGCGCTCGCTACGGAGCGCGATCAGCGGCGAGGTGCGCTTCGACGCCGGGTCGCGGGCGATGTACGCCAACGACTTCTCGATTTACCGCTCGGTGCCGATCGGGGTGGTGGTGCCGCGCGACGCCGAGGACGTGATCGCCGGCGTCCGGCTGTGCCGCGAGCACGGCGCGCCCGTGCTCCCCCGCGGGTGCGGCACCGCTCCCAGCGGCCAGAGCACGAACGTCGCTGTGGTGTTCGACTACTCCAAGTACATGAACGAGATCGTGGAGCTCGATCCGGAGCGCCGGCGGGCCCGGGTGCAGCCCGGGGTGATCTGCGACCAGCTCCGCGACGCCGCCGAGCGCCACCGCCTGACCTACGGCCCCGATCCTGCCACGCACGAGTACTGCACGTTCGGGGGGATGCTCGGCAACAACTCGTGTGGGACCCACTCGATCATGGCCGGCAAGACGAGCGACAACGTCGAGGAGCTCGACGTGCTGCTGTACGACGGGACGCGGATGCGGGTGGGCGCCGTCCCGGACGCGGAGCTCGAGCGGGTCATCGCCGCCGGCGGGCGCAGAGCGGAGATCCACCGCGCGCTGAGGGACCTGCGCGACCGCTGTGGCGACCGGGTGCGCGCCGAGTTCCCCGACATCCCGCGGCGCGTGTCGGGCTACAACCTCGACGAGCTGCTCCGCGAGAGCGGCTTCCACGTCGCGCGGGCGCTCGTCGGCTCCGAGGGGACGTGCGTGAACGTGCTCGAGGCGACGGTCCGGCTCGTGCCGAGTCCCCAGCACCGGCGCACGGTGATACTCGCCTACCGCGACGTGTTCGAGGCCGCCGACCACGTGCCGGCGATCATGGCCACCGGTCCCATCGGGTTGGAGGGCTTCGACCGGCTGCTGACCGAGAGCATGGAGTTCAAGGGACGGCTGGCGGTGGAGCGTGCCTCGCTGCCCGAAGGGGGCGCCTGGCTGCTGGCCGAGTTCGGCGACGACGACCCCGACGAGGCGACCGCCAAGGCTCGGCGGGCGCTGGAGTCGATCCGCGAGAGCGGACCGGCTCTGGACTCGCGGCTGCTGATCGAGTACCCCGAGCAAGCGCAGGTCTGGAAGGTGCGTGAAAGCGCCGTGGGCGACAGCCGGTCGCCCGGCTTTCTCGAATCCGAAGGCGCCTGGGAGGACGCCGCGGTACACCCCGACAAGCTCGGCCCATACCTGCGCGACTTCGCGCGCCTGCTCGACGATCACGGCTACCGGTGCGTGTACTACGGCCACTTCGGCCAGGGGTGCGTGCACACCCGGATCGACTTCGAGTTCAAGACGGCGCAGGGGGTGCGCACGTTCCGCTCGTTCATGGAGAAGGCGGCGGACCTCGTCGTGTCCCACGGCGGCTCGCTGGCGGGCGAATACGGCGAGGGGCACGGACGGGCGGAGCTCCTGCCGAGGATGTTCGGCCCCGAGCTGATGGAGGACTTCCGGGAGTTCAAGCGGATCTGGGATCCCGACGGCAAGATGAACCCCAACCGGCTGATCGGGGACGTCAAGCTCGACGAGGGGCTGCGGCTCGGTCCCGACTACCGGCCGCCGGAGCTGAAGACGCACTTCGCTTATCCCGACGACCGCGGGTCGTTCGCGAGCGCGGTCGAGCGGTGCTTCGGCATGGCCAAGTGCCGCAACCTCGGCAGCCTGACGATGTGCCCGAGCTTCCAGGTCACCCGCGAAGAGCGTCACTCGACCCGCGGCCGAGCGCGGCTGCTGCTCGAGATGCTCCAGGGCGACCCGCTGACCGAGGGGTGGCGCGCCGATGCGGTCAAGGAGTCGCTCGACCTGTGCCTGTCGTGCAAGGGCTGCACCGGCGACTGCCCGGTTCAGGTGGACATGCCGACCTACAAGGCGGAGTTCCTGGCCCACCACTACGCCCGGCGGCTGAGGCCGCTTCACCACTACGTGATGGGCGGGCTGCCCTGGTGGGGGCGGACCGCGGCCCGCGCTCCCCGGCTGGCCAACGCCGTGAGTCACGCCCCGTGGCTGGCGCCGATGGGCAAGCGGCTGATCGGCCTGGCGGAGGAGCGCGAGGCGCCGCGCTTTGCTCGCCAGACGTTCCGCTCCTGGTTCGAGGCGCAGCGCCGTCCGGCGCCGCCCGACGGTCGCCCGCGCGTCGTGCTGTGGCCCGACACGTTCATGAACCTGTTCGAGCCCGACGTCGGCAAGGCGGCGCTCCGGGTGCTCGACGCGGCCGGGTTCGCGGTGGAGTTGCCCCCGCCGGGGCTGTGCTGCGGGCGGCCCCTGTACGACTTCGGAATGCTGAGGGCGGCGCGGCGGACGCTCCGCCGGCTGCTCGACGCGATGTCGGAGCCGATCGCGGCCGGGATCCCCGTGCTCGTGCTCGAGCCGAGCTGCGCCTCGGTGCTGCGCGACGAGCTCTACAAGCTGATGCCAGGGGACGAGCACGCCAAGCGGCTGCGCGCGCAGACGGTGCTGCTCGACGAGTTGCTGGCCGATCACGATTGGGAGCCGCCGCGGGTCGGGCGGCGGGCGCTCCTCCACGGGCACTGCCACCAGGAGGCGCTGATGGGGATCCACGGCGAGCGCGACCTTCTGACGCGCGCCGGGGTCGAGGTCGAGGTGCTGAACTCGGGCTGCTGCGGGCTGGCCGGGTCGTTCGGCTACGTGGCCGGCGACCAGTACGACGTCTCGGTCAGGGCGGGTGAGCGCGTGCTCCTCCCCGCCGTCCGAGGCGCGCCCGAGGAGACGCTCGTGGTCGCCGACGGATTCTCGTGCCGCACCCAGATCGCCAGCGGCACCGGGCGACGTGCCCTGCACAGCGCGCAGGTGCTCGCCGGCGGTCTCTGAACCACCGGAATGAGCCCGCGCGCCCGCGGGTAGGACGGTCCTCCAGAGGGAGGTACCAACATGTATAAGCAGGTTCTCGACCCGGTCTCCCACTCGCTGGGAGTCACTTCGATCTTCGCGGCGCTGCCGCTGCTGACGCTGTTCATCCTGCTCGGCGCGTTCCGGATGAAGGCGTGGCTGGCGTCGGTGATCACGCTCGGCGTGGCCATCATCATCGCCCTGGCCGTGTATTCCATGCCCGTGGGGCAGACGTTCGACGCCGGCGCCGAGGGCGCCGCGTTCGGGCTCTGGCCGATCATGTGGATCGTCGTCAACGCCCTGTGGATCTTCAACATGACCGACGAGATGGGCTATTTCGCGGTGTTGAAGCGGGCGTTCAGCGCCATCTCGGACGACCTGCGCGTGCAGGTGGTGGTGATCGCGTTCTGCTTCGGGGCGCTGCTCGAGGCGCTCGCCGGCTTCGGCACGCCGGTGGCGATCTGCGGGATCATGCTCGTCGGGCTCGGGATCAGTCCGGTGCGCGCCGCCGCGGTCGCGCTGGTGGCCGACACCGCGCCCGTGGCCTTCGGCGCGATCGCCATCCCGATCACCACGCTGGCGCAGGTCACGGGGCTGCCGGTCCACAGCCTCGGCCAGATGGTCGGGCGCCAGACGCCGTTCCTGGCCCTGCTGGTCCCGTTCGTGCTCATCTTCATGGTCGACGGGCGGCGCGCACTGCGCGAGGCCTGGCCGGCGGCGCTGACCGGCGGGCGTCGTGTTCGCGGTCCTGCAGTTCGCGGTCTCGAACTACGTCTCGATCCAGCTCACCGACATCATCGCCGCGCTTGGATCGGCGGGCGCCGCTCGTCCTGCTGCTGCGCGTGTGGTCGCCGCGCGCACCGGCGTCGCCGCACCGCGGCGGTGGCTCGCCGTCCGGCGATCGCCGGCGGAGCGGCCGCCGACCCTGCTCTGGAGCGGCGCATGCGGGCCGACAACGGCGAGCCGCTACCGCGCCGCGACCTGATCATGGCCTTCATGCCCTACCTGATCATCATCGCCGCGCTCGGCATCACGAGCATCACCTCGATCAACAAGGAGCTCGACAAGGCGACCAGCGTGTTCCTGTGGCCGGGGCTGCACGTGATCAACGCCAAGGGCAAGGCCCCGACCAGCGAGACCTTCAAGCTCGACCTGGCTGACCGCGGCGGGCACCTGGCTGTTCGTCTCGGGCGTGCTCACCGCGCTCGTCCTGCGCGTGCACCCCATGCGCGCGATCCGGGTCTACCTCCGCACGCTGAACGAGATCAAGTGGGCGATCCTCACGGTCTCCGCGGTGCTGGCGGTGGCGTACGTGATGAACCTCTCGGGCCAGACGATCACGCTCGGGACCTGGGCCGCCGGCGCGGGCGGGTTCTTCGCCTTCCTCTCGCCGCTGATCGGGTGGTTCGGCACCGCGGTCACCGGCTCGGACACCTCGACCAACTCGCTGTTCGGCGCCCTTCAGGTCGCGGCCGCCCACAAGGCGGGCCTGTCGGCCACGCTGCTGGCCGGCGCCAACAGCTCCGGCGGCGTGCTGGCCAAGATGGTCTCGCCCCAGAACCTCGCCATCGGTGCCGCCGCGGTGGGCCTGGGCGGCAAGGAGGGCGACATCTTCCGGAAGGTGATCGGCTGGAGCGTCGTGCTCGTGCTGCTGATGGCGGTGCTCGTGCTGCTTCAGTCCGGGGCGCTGTCGTTCATGGTGCCTTAGCAGCACCACAGCCCGGCATCCAGCCGGGCTAGTCCAGGTACTCGTACGCGGGCAGCGTGAGGAACTCGAGCAGCTTGCGATCGAGGGCGACGCGCTCGAAGATCTCGCGCGTCTCGGCGGGGCGCCCGGCGCACCAGGTCTCCTCCCCCACGCTCTTGCGGATCTTGGCCGTCTCCTCGTCGAGGATCTCGCGGACCAGGTCGCGGGTGACCTCGCGGCCGTCGGAGAGCTTGGCGCCGTGGTGCACCCACTGCCAGATCTGCGTGCGCGAGATCTCGGCCGTGGCGGCGTCCTCCATCATCGAGTTGATCGCCGCCGCCCCTCGGCCGCCGAGCCAGAACGAGACGTACTGGAAGCCGACGTTGACGTCGGTGCGCAGGCCCTGCTCGGTGATGCTGCCCGGGGTGGCGACGAGGTTGAGCAGGTCCTTGGCGCTCACCTCGACGTCGTCGCGCTGCTTGCCCAGCTGGTTGGGCTTTCCGTCGAGGCCCTTCTCGAACACCTCGCGCGCCACCGGGACGAGGTCCGGGTGCGCGACCCAGGTTCCGTCGTAGCCCTGGCCGACCTCGCGCTCCTTGTCCTCGCGCACGCTGGCGAGCGCCTTCTCGTTCGCCTCCTCGTCGCCTTTGCGGCTGGGGATCAGCGCCGCCATCCCGCCCATCGCGTGGGCGCCGCGCTTGTGGCACGTGGCCGCGAGCAGCTCCGTGTACGCGCTGCATGAACGGCACGGTCATGGTCACGTCGCCCCGGTCGGGCAGGACCATGTCGGGGTTCTCGGGGAAGCACTTGATCGCCGAGAAGATGTAGTCCCAGCGGCCGGCGTTCAGCCCGGCCGAGTGATCGCGCAGCTCGTACAGGATCTCGTCCATCTCGAACGCCGCCGGCAGCGTCTCGATCAGCACCGTCGCCTTGATCGTGCCGCGTTCGATCCCGAGCGCGTCCTGGGCGAAGTTGAACACGTCGTTCCAGAGGCGCGCTTCCAGGTGCGACTCCATCTTGGGCAGGTAGAAGTACGGGCCGGAGCCCTTCTCGAGCAGTCGCCGCGCGCAGTGGAAGACGTATAGGCCGAAGTCGAACAGGGAGCCCGAGACGGGCTCCTCGTCGACCAGCAGGTGGCGCTCGGGGAGGTGCCAGCCGCGGGGGCGGACGAGCAGCGTGGCGGGGTTCTCCTCGAGGTGGTAGCGGCGGCCGTCCGAGCCGGCGTAGGTGATCGTGCCGTCGATCGCGTCGCGCAGGTTGATGTGCCCGTCGACCATGTTGCGCCAGGTGGGGGCGTTGGCGTCCTCGAAGTCGGCCATGAACCCGTCCGCACCCGAGTTGAGCGCGTTGATCGTCATCTTGCGGTCGGTCGGCCCGGTGATCTCGACCCAGCGCTGCTGGAGGTCGTCGGGCACCGGCTTGACCTTCCACTTGCCGCTCGCGGACCTTCTTCGTGTCGGAGAGGAAGTCGAGCAATCTCGCCGGCGTGGAGGCGCTCGCGGCGCTCGTCGCGCGCCTTCAGCAGCTCCGTGCGCCGGGGCCCGAACTCGCGCTGGAGCTCGGCCACGAACTCGAGCGCGTCGGCGGTGAGAACCTCTTCGAAGCCGGGAGCGCTGTATCCGGTCAGCTCCAGGCTCTGCATCGGCTCAGCCTACAACCGGCAGGGTGCGCTCTTCGGCCAGCGACGTGAGCGCGTCCTGCATGTGGTTCGTCACCTCGTCGTACACCTCGTCCGGGTCCGGCTCGGCGCCGAACCGCTGCTCGAGGTCGATCGGGTCGAGCACCTCGATGGTGATCTTGGCCGGGAGCGGGATGCGCAGCGGGAAGTCGAGGATGTTGATGCCGAGCGGCGGCCCGATCGATACGGGCAGCACCTTCAGGCGTGCATTCTTGTCCAGCTTGAGCGCGCGTGCCACCCGCTCCCCGCGCGTGAGGAACAGTCCCGACTCCTGCCCCCCGATGGCGACCAGGGGGACGATCGGGACGCCCGCCTCGAGCGCGAGCTTGATGAAGCCCTGGCGACCTCCGAACTCGATCTGGTCCGAGTGCCAGCTCGGGCGGAACGTCTCGTAGTCGCCGCCCGGGTAGACGAGCACGGCGGCGCCCTTGTCGAACGCCTCCATCGCGTTCTCGCGCGAGGCGTTGACCCCGCCGAACGGACGGAGGCCGGTGCCGGGGAACTTCACCGCGATGTCGTGCGCGAGCTGGTGGAAGCGGCGCTCGACGCCGAAGTGGTCGTAGAACGCCATCGTGAACACGAACGTGTCGGCGATCATCGTCCCGCCCGAGTGGTTGCCCACGATCAGCACCGGCCCCTCGGCCGGGATCTTCTCGAGGCCCCGGACCTCGCCGCGGAAGTAGTAGCGCAGCAGCGGGCCCATGACCGACATGGCGCGCTTGACGTACTGCGGGTTCCACTCGTCGACGCTGCCCTCGGGGAGGCCGTGGCGCAGCGCCGCGATCTCGGAGACCCAGTTCCTGCCGATCGCGGCCACGCCGTCGATCACCGACGGAGCATGGCCGACGAGCCTTCTGAAGGATTGCAGCGGCATGCCGGTACCCTTCCCGGCCCAGCCGGTACGTAAGCGTTCTACCGGGCGGTCTCGAGGGGGCGTTCTCGCTCGGCCAAGCTTTCGAGCGCCCGCTCGTAGTCGTCGTAGCGGCGGAACAGGCGCGTCCAGGCCCAGCCGGGCTTCGCGCGCAGCTCGGCGCGGCGGTCCGGGTCGCCGGGGCGCGAGCGCGCCGGACGGCTGCTCGCCGGGCGACTGCTCGCCGGCGGTGGGCGCCGGGCCACGAGCTCGCGGTGCTCGGCGATCGCGCTCGCCAGGGCGCCGGCGCCGCTCTCCTCGAGCAGGCTGGCCTCGAGGTGGCTGCGCAGGATCAGCAGCTCGCGCTCGGTGGCACGGCGCGGCTTGGGCCGCCGGCGGCCGGCCAGCGTCACCCTGTCCCACGCCCGCGCGAACGCGATCAGGTCGGTCCGACCGCCGGCCCGGTGGGCGGCCAGCATCGGGCAGATGCCGTCACGCGTGGTGTAGGCGCCGACGATGATCGGGTTCGTCTCGATGCCCTGCGAGCATCGCGCGCCTGGTCCGCGGTCGGCAGGCAGTCGATTGCCCGGCGGAGGCCTTCGATGCTCGTTCGGCGCATGGTTCGCATAGGGTTCCCGCCCGGGGCGTCCAGGCGGCGCCACTGTACCCCTCGCCGTCGGGACCGACAAGCAATTTCCTGGGCGCGAAAGGAGCCTTGCATCAGCGTGAAGGAGCGACTTCGGTTCTTCCTCGGCGCGTTCGGCGAGCCCGGCCACGCCTTCCCGATGCTGGCCCTGGGCTCGCGGCTGGTGGCGCGCGGGCACGAGGTCGCGCTCGAGACCTGGACGCGGTGGCGCGACTACGTGGAGGCGGAGGGCATCCAGTTCGTGCCGGCGCCCGAGTATCCGGTGTTCGCGCCCGGCCAGGCGCCCCTGACCCAGCACGAGGCGATCCTCGTCTCCGCGCGCGACACGAGGCGTTCTCTGGGTGCGTTCGAGCCGCACGCGGTCGTCCACGACATCCTGACGCTCGCGCCGGCGCTCGCCGGCGAGCTGGAGGGGCTGCCGGTGGCGACGCTGATCCCGCACGTCTATCCCGAGGTCGCGCCCGGCTTTCCCCCCTACGCGTTCGGCGCCCGGCTCCCGCGGACCGCGATGGGCACGCGCGATGTGGACGGCGGCGGGCCGTCGCATGGAGGACGGGCTGAGGCAGGGGCGCGAGGAGCTCAACCAGACCCGGGCGAAGCTCGGGCTCGCGCCGGTGCAGCGGTTCCACGGCGGCCTCAGCCAGGCGCTGTGCATGGTCGGGACGTTCCCCCAGCTCGAATATCCGCGGCGCGTGGCCGGACGGCACGCACGTGGTGGGTCCGCTGACGTGGGAGCCGCCGTATCAGCGGATCGATCCGCCGCCCGGGGACGGGCCGCTCGTGCTGGTGGCCCCGTCCACCGCCCAGGATCCGGACCACCGGCTGCTCCGCGCAGCGCTCGAGGGCCTGGCGGGCGAGCCGATCAGGGTGCTGGCGACGTGGAACCGCCGGCCCCTGCCCGGTCCGGCGCGCGTCGACGCGAACACGCGCCTGGTCGAGTGGATCTCCTACTCGCAGACGATGCCCCGGTGCGCCCTGGTGGTGTGCCACGCCGGGCACGGGACGATGGTGCGCGCGCTGGCGTCCGGCGCGCCGGTGCTCGCGGTTCCCCACGCCGGCGACATGGCCGAGAACGCGGCGCGGGTGGACTGGGCCGGCGCCGGCGTGCGCCTGCCCTGGCGGCTGCTCGGCCCGCGTACGCTGCGGCTCGCCGTGCGCCACGCGCTGGCGGATGCGTCGGTGGCGGAGCGTGCGCGGGAGCTGGCGGCATGGGCGGCGGCGCACGATGGGGCGACGCGCGCGGCGGAGCTCGTCGAGGCGCTGGCGGTCAGCTGCTCGCGCCGAGCTCGCACGTACTCGATGAGCTCGTCGCCGACGCCTTCGCGCAGGTCGACCGGCTCGCCGTAGCAGGTGCACAGCTCCACGACCGCGCGAGCGTCCTCGATCTCGACCGCGCGCCAGGTGGCGCCGGACTCGACCCAGTGCTCGAGCTCCGCCACCGTGAGCGGGGCGCGACCCGAGGTCGCGCTCATCGGGAGCCCGCGTTCATGCGGCGGCGCCGTCATCCGGCGGGCGCCGACGGGCGGGTTCGCCGCCGCCCAGTCCGCGATCTCACGCGAGCCCTGGATCACCGTGCCGTCGTCGAGTGACCAGCACCGGCACCCAGTTGTTGCCGGTCAGCCGCTTGACCTCGCGCCGGCCGGGTGTCTGGTTGAACACGCCGGGCAGCATCCCGAGCCCGTAGGTCTTGACGACCTCCGGCTTATGGCCGGCGTCGACGAGCGCGTGGTACGCGGTCCCGCACGGGTGGCCCCCCGGCCGCGGGGCGGGCTTCCAGGTGCCGTAGCAGACGTAGAGCTTCATGGCTCGACTCTACCTGGGAGCTCCGGGGGTGGGACTCGAACCCACAACATCACGGTTAACAGCCGGTGCACTCTGCCAATTGAGTTACCCCGGATTATGGTGTATTGAGCCAGCCCGGACTCTACGTAGTGGATAGATGTCCGGCCGCATCGCCCGAACTTGTAGCGGGAACCGGTCATGCCCACCCTCGACTTCGGCGTGGCAGTTCGAGCACAGCGAGCACGCACTTCTGCGCCTCGGCACGCAGCGACTCGAGCGACGCGTGACGCCGTTGCAGCTGATCTCCAGAGCGCTTCTGGCGGGATCCAGGTGGTGGAATTCGAGCGCAGCCGACGTAGCGGTCGTATCCGCAGATCACGCAGCAGCCGCCGGCCTCTGCAACGAGGATCACCTTGAGCTTTCGGCGCCGACGCGACGACCGCTTCGACAGCGGCATCGCTTGCAGCGGTAGTAGCCGCGACCCTCGAGTGACGAATTCGCTTCGAACGCACCGTGATCGGCCGCGCAAGCCGGCGCAGCTAGGTCGTCCGGCCCGCGCTCGTGGCGTGCGCTCAGGCTGGTCAGGCGCCGCGCCCTCCACCCACCGCCCGATCCTGCGCGGAAGCGCGATCGACGGCCATCACCGATGCCAGCCGCGCCCGTCCTCGCCGCTCAGGTGGATCAGGAGCGTGTCACGGTTGTGCTCGACGCGGACGCGGTGGGACGGGTTGCCCTCCTCGTACAGGGTCCGCGGCTGGGATCCCCAGCGTCGGCGAGAACGAGGTCCACCGGGAGCGCGGCGGTCGTGGGAGCGCGGCCCGTCCGGCGCTCGGCCCGGCACCTCACACCGCCTGTTCGAGCTGCGCCACCACCTTGTGGATCGCCTCGAGCACCTGGTCGCGCTCCTGGGCCAGCGCGGTGATGCTCGTCCCGCCGGTGGCGCGGGCGCGGCGGATCGCGCGGTCGAGCCGGGAGCGCTCGAGCACGAGCAGCGCGTGCTCCAGGCGCGCGGCGCCGACCGTACCGGCGCGGCCGGCGCGATCGACCAGGTCGGCCACGGTGCGGGCGAGCTCCTCGTCGTCGCGCGGCAGATCCGCCAGCGGCGTGTGCGTCCGCGGCGCCAGATGGCGCGCCGCCCGGCGCAACACCTCGCTCGTCAGCAGCTCGTCGGAGTCGACGCGGGCGAGCGCCGCGGCGCCGAGGTCGGGCAGCGCGACGCACAGGGCCAGAAACGCCCGCTCGGCGCGTGTGCTCTGATCGATCACCCGAATCCCGGGCGCGACCGTCGGGGCACCGGGGGTTCCGGCGGTTCGCGTCTCGCCCGACGCGTGCGCCGCGGTGAGCAGACTCGCCAACTGGCTCTCGGAGAGCTCGAGCCGGTTGGAGATCCGGCGTGGGAGCTCCTCCCGGAGCACGCCCGAATAGGCATCGAGATTCAGCGCGGGCGCGAGCTCGGCGATCACCCTGTCCTTGCCCTCGGCCGTGCGTACATCGGCCCTCTCGAGGATCCGGTCGACGTGAAACTCGACGAACGGCACCGACGCCGCCACGAGCTCGCGCAGAGGCTCGGCGCCGTCGCGCTGGATCAGCTCCGCCGGGATCCGCTCCTGCCGGCAGCGGGACCACGCGCAGCCGGAGCTTGCCACGTTCCGCGAGCTGTGCGGCGCGGAGCATCGCGTCCTGGCCGGCGCGGTCGGCGTCGAGGCACAGTTCGAGGAACCCGCGGCCGGGTTTCGTCATGTCCCACTCCCCCACGATCCGAACCAGCTCCGCCACCTGCTCGTCGGTCAGCGAAGTCCCCATGATCGCCACCGCGTTCCGAAGCCCTGCCTGGTGCAGAGCAAGCACGTCGGTGTATCCCTCGACGAGGATCATCCGCCCAGCCTTCGCGGCTGCCGCGCGCGCCAGGTCGACCCCGAACAGGATCTCGCGCTTGTGGTAGAGCTCACCGTCGGAGGTGTTGAGGTACTTCGGGCGCTGGTTCTCGCGCATCGCCCGCGCGCCGAACCCGAGCACGCGCCCGCGGGCGTCGGCGGAAGGGAACATGATCCGCTCGCGGAAGCGGTCGTAGACCTGGCCGGGCCGTGACTTCGAGCGCTGCGCCACACCCACCGCCAGCATCTCCTCGTCGCTGAAGCCGGCCCGGCGCGACGCGGTGAGGATCCGGTCCCACGCGCTCGGCGCGTAGCCGACCCGGAACTCGCGCAGCGTCTCCTCGCGCAGGCCGCGGCCCAGCAGGTACTCGCGCGCCGGTGCCGCTTCGCGCGCCTCCCACAGGTAGCGGCTGTAGTAGACCGCGGCGCGGCCCAGCAGCGAATACCACCGTTCCCGGCGCTGCCGGCGCGCCATCGCCTGGGGGTCCTCGTCGAGGGTCTCGAGCTGCACGCCGAAGCGGTCCGCCAGGGCCTCCAAGGCACCCGTGAAGTCGAGTCCCTCGGTCTCCATGACGAACTTGAAGGCGTCTCCCGAGGCCTGGCAGCCGAAGCAGTGGTAGAGCTTGTCGTCGGGACTGACGTGGAACGAGCCGGTGCGCTCGTCGTGGAAGGGGCAGACGCCGAAGTAGCTGTTGACGCCGGCGCGACGCAGCTCGGTGCGCGCGCCGACGAGCGTGAGCATGTCGACCGCGTCGCGGACGCGGTCGCGGGAGTCCGGGGTGTAGCGCGTCACGGCGCGAAGGCGACCGGCACGGTCAGTTCCTCGAAGCGCCGGATGCAGAACCGGTCGGTCATGCCCGCGAGATAGTCGGTGACCCTTCGCGCCAGGGTGTCCGCGGGGATCGAGGCCGGGATCTCCTCCGGATGGGCGCAGTAGTGATCGAACAGGGTGCGCACGACGAGGTCGATCTTGGCATGCTCGCGCGTGGCCTCGGGTCCCAGGTACACCCGCTCGAACATGAACGAGCGGAGCTCGGCCATCGCTCCGCCGATCAGCTCGCCCTGGACGATGGTCCCTTCCGCCTCCGAGTGCTCGACCAGGTCGTGGACGAGCGTGTCGATCCGGCGCGGCCCGGTGTCCCCCAGCGTCTCGATCGCGCCGCGCGGCAGATCGCTTCCCGAGATCACCCCAGCCCGCACGGCATCGTCGATGTCGTGGTTGATGTACGCCACCCGGTCCATGAGCCGGACGATCTTGCCCTCGAGCGTCTCTGGTTCCTTGGCTCGGCCCGGAGTGGCTGACGATGCCGTCGCGGACGGGGTGGGTCAGGTTGAGCCCGCGGCCGTCGCGCTCGAGCACGTCGACCACCCGCAGCGAGTGCTCGTGGTGCAGGAACGAGGCGCCGAAGCGCTCGGACAGGCAGCGGTCGAGCGCCTCCTCGCCGATGTGGCCGAAGGGCGGGTGACCCAGGTCGTGCCCGAGTCCGATCGCCTCGACCAGGTCCTCGTTCAGGGCCAGCGCCCGCGCCACCGTCCGCGAGACCTGTGTCACCTCGAGCGTGTGCGTCAAGCGGGTGCGGTAGTGGTCGCCGCTCGGCGCCACGAACACCTGCGTCTTGTGCTTGAGCCGGCGGAATGCCTTGCAGTGGACGATCCGGTCGCGGTCGCGTTGAAACGGGGTGCGCAGACCGCAGTCGGCCTCGGGACGAAGGCGCGCGGCCGGATAGGAGCGCGTGGCCGCCGGCGCCAGCTCGCGTCGCCTCCCGCGCCTGGATCCGCTGCGCGAAGCCCGCGGCCACGGGACCATCGGGATGCTCGTAGCCCGCCAGCAGAAGATCCTCGCCCACGCCCTCGATTCTGACAGCGCGCGCCCGGCGAGGTATGGCGCGTGGCAAATTCGTCACACCCGCAGGAGCGGGCGCAGGCGCACGTGCGCGTGGTGCTCGGCGGTCTCGCCGATCGCCCGCTCGGCCTGGCGCAGGGCGAGCTCGGAGGCGTCGGGCGCGTCGGCCAGCGGCTGACCCACCGCTCCGACCAGGAAGCCGTAGGACTCCTCCCCGAGCGGAAACGACGCCGCCTCGCACGAGCTGCAGACGACGCCGCCGGCGGCGGCCGAGAAGGCGCGCAGGTGCTCGGGCTCGCCGCAACCCGCGCACGACCCGAGTTGCGGGAGGATCCCGGCGGCGAGCAGCAGCTTCAGGCGAAAGGCCAAGCCGTTGGCCGGCCGCGCATGCGCGTGGTCGGCGTCGAGCAGCGCCAGCTCGTTCTCGAGCAGGCGGAAGACCTCCGGGTGCGGCTCGGGAGTCTCGAACAGGCGCGCCACCGCGTCGCAGGCCCGGGCCGCAGCGTCGAGTGTGGCGGCATGCTCGCGCAGAGCCGGATACGCCGCCAGCGTGTCCACGCCGGTGACCGTATGGAGGTCGCCCCGGCTGACGTGGAGAACCAAGCGGATGCGGAAGAACGGCTCGAGCCGGGCCCCAAAGCGGCTGCGGGATCGGCGGGCGCCCTTGGCGATCGCGTTCAGCCGTCCGTGCCGTGCGGCGTATATACGTGGAGGATGCGATCCGCTTCGCCGTAGCGGATCGAGCGCAACACGATCGCATCGGTCTTCAGCGGCGCCGGCATCGTGCGATCCCGCCGCGCGCCGGCGCGCCGCCGCCAGCCCCATGAATCGCGGCGCTATACTAAGTGAAGCTATGGCATCGGTAATGCTGTACACAACCGAGGCCTGTCCGTTCTGCGTTGGCGCGAAGACGCTGCTGGCGCGTCGTGGCATCGCCTATGAAGAGATCAATCTGGCACGCGACCCGGACAGTCGTGCGGAGCTCTCCCGCATGACCGGGATGGTCACCTTCCCCCAGATCGTGATCGACGGACAGCCGCTCGGAGGTTTCGAGGAGCTGCGCGCCGCCGACCGCGACGGCAGCCTCAAGCAGTTGCTCGTGGCCTGACGCCACGCCGCGCGCGAGGGCGCGGCTGGCAGTGCTCGCAGACGTACGTCCCGCGGCCGCCGACGACGATCTTGCGGATCGGCCGGCCACATCGCGGGCACGGCTGGCCCGCCCTCAGATGCACCAGGAACTGGTCCTGGAAGGCGCCGCGGGCACCGTCGATGTGGCGGTAGTCGTCGATCGAGGCGCCCTTGGCGTCGATTCCGGCCTGGAGCGCCGCCTCGATCCCCTCGTGCACCCGAACCCAGTCCCCGCGGGTCAGGCGGCCCGCCGGCCTCAGCGGATGGACGCCCGCGCGGAACAGCGCCTCGTCGGCGTAGATGTTCCCGACCCCGGCGATGCGCCGCTGGTCGAGCACGAATGCCTTGACCGGCGCCACGCGCCCGCGGGCCATCTCCCGCAGATGCTCGGGGGTGAACGCCGCGGTCAGCGGCTCGACCCCGATGCGCGCATCCAGGTACGCGTCCCGCGCGGCCGCTCCGAGAACCAGGTGACCGGTGCCGAAGCGGCGCGGATCGACGTATACGAGGCGGTGTCCGTCGTCGAGCTCCATGCGCACTCGCGTGTGGGGCGGGTCCGCGTCCGGGTCGAGCAGCAGCGTGCCCGTCATCCGCAAGTGCATCAGCAGGTAGCGCTCCCCGGAGAGCGACCACACGAGGTACTTTCC
The DNA here is from genome assembly GCA_963710305.1 of uncultured Solirubrobacterales bacterium. Classification (GTDB taxonomy): domain Bacteria; phylum Actinomycetota; class Thermoleophilia; order Solirubrobacterales; family Solirubrobacteraceae; genus Palsa-465. Next base: position 225,909 of record CAVPZV010000004.1, read on the forward strand.
GCGCCTCCCGAGCTCCTGCACCAACGCGCCCTGCAGCGCCTCCTCCACCGGCCCGGGCGCGGCCGGCCGCGTCCACCGCGCATCGAGGATCGAGGCGGAGACGATCGTCCGGCCCTCCACGGCCGGCGCCAGCTGGCGGCGGATCGTCTCGACCTCGGGTAGCTCGGGCATCCCTACGCCCGGGTCAGACGATGCCGTAGGCCAGCATCGCGTCAGCCACGTGCTTGAAGCCGGCCAGGTTGGCGCCGCGCACGTAATCGACCGGGCCGCCGTCGTCCTCGCCCCACTCGACGCACTGCGCGTGGATGTCGCACATGATCTGCTGCAGGCGCTCGTCCACCTGGTCGCGGTCCCACGGTATGCGCAGCGCGTTCTGGCTCTGCTCGAGCCCGGACACGGCGACTCCGCCCGCGTTCGCGGCCTTGCCGGGACCGAACAGCACGTCGCGGTCTTGAAAGACGCGAATCGCCTCGCGGGTGCTCGGCATGTTCGCGCCCTCGGCCACGGCGCGGCAGCCGTTCTCGGCGAGCGTCTCCGCGTCGTCCTCGTCGAGCTCGTTCTGGGTGGCGCACGGGAACGCGACGTCGCACTGCACCCGCCACGGCTTCTCCCCTTCCAGGTACTCGCCCCCGTGCTCGTCGGCGTACTCCGAGATCCGGCCGCGCCGATCCTCCTTGAGCTCGCGGATCCACTCGAGCTTGTCGGCGTCGATGCCGTCGGGGACGTGGATGGTGCCGCCCGAGTCGGACATGGTCACGACCTTGGCCCCGAGCTCGAGCGCCTTCTCGGCCGCGTAGATGGCCACGTTGCCGGCGCCGGAGATCGCGCACGTCTTGCCTTCGAGATTGTCGTCGGCGTGCTCGAGCATCCGCTGGGCGAAGTAGACGACGCCGTAGCCCGTCGCCTCGGTGCGGACGACGCTCCCGCCGAACTTGCGGTCCTTGCCGGTCAGCGTCCCGGTGAAGCGGTTGGCGATCCGCTTGTACTCGCCGAACAGGTAGCCGATCTCGCGCGCGTCCGACGCCGATGTCGCCCGCCGGCACGTCGACGTCCTCGCCGATGTGCCGATGCAGCTCGGACATCAGCGCCTGGCAGAAGCGCATCACCTCACGATCGGACTTGCCCTTGGGGTTGAAGTTGGCGCCACCCTTGGCCCCGCCCATGGGCAGTCCGGTGAGGGCGTTCTTGAAGCACTGCTCGAAGCCGAGGAACTTGAGGACGCTCTGGTTCACGCTGGGGTGGAAGCGCAGGCCGCCCTTGTAAGGGCCGATCGCGTTGTTGAACTGAACCCGCCAGGCGCGGTCGACGCGGACGTTGCCCTCGTCGTCCTCCCAGGCGACGCGGAAGATCACGATCCGGTCGGGCTCGGTCATGCGCTCCAGGATTCGCGCTTCGGCGTATTCGGGGTGCTCGAGCACGAACGGCATCACCGACTCAGCCACCTCCTGCACCGCCTGGTGAAACTCCTCCTCTCCGGGATTGCGCTTCACGAGTCCTTGCATGAACTCGTCGACGGCCGAACTGACGTCCGCGTGGGCGACCAAGATCTTCTCCCTGTCTTGCGCTTAGATGAACGAGCGGCCCGCCAGCGAGGGTGCTTCGCGGCCGGCGAGCCAGTCCAGAACGCTAGCGCCTACGTCGGCCAGGGGCCCATCGTGGCGACGCGACCCGTGGCCGGCGAAGCGCGCCAGCAGAGGCACGTGCTCGCGGGTGTGGTCGGTCCGCGGCGAGGCTGGATCGCAGCCGTGATCGGCGGTGAGGACCAGCAGATCCCCGTCGCGTAGCTGCTCGAGCCACCGCGCGACCGTGGCATCGATCTCGCGTAGGGCGCCGTGAAAGCCGGCGACGTCGTGCCGGTGGCCGTACACCTGGTCGGTCTCGACGAGGTTGGTGAAGACCAGGCCGCGCTCCAGCGAGCCCATCAGCTCGGTCGTCTGCGCCAACGCTCGCGCGTTCGTCGCACCCGGGTGCTGCACGTCGATTCCGACTCCGGTGAACAGCTGCCCCACCTTGCCCACCGTGTGCACCTCGACACCCGCCGCCTGGAGCTCCTCCAGGTAGCTGCGCGAGGGCGGCGCGAGCGCAAAATCCCGCCGGCCGTCGGTGCGCTTGAACGCCGGAGGCGCCCCGGCGAACGGCCGGGCGATCACGCGCCCCACCGCGTGCTCGGGTGGGAGCCCGTCTCGCACCTCGGCGCAGATCCGGTAGAGCTCTCCGGGCTCGACGACGTCGACGTGAGCGGCGATCTGGAGCACCGAGTCCTGGCTCGTGTACACGATCACGCTGCCGCTCTCCAGGTGGGCGCCGCCGTAGCGCTCGATCGCCTCGATCCCGTTGCAGGGAGCGTTACACAGCACCCCGCGGCCGCCGGCGACGGTGACGACCGACAGCACCTCGGGCGGAAACCCCGCGGGATAGGTCGGGAAACGGCCGGGACTGGACCACGCCCATCAGCTCCCAGTGACCGGCCGTGGAGTCCTTGCCGAAGCCGAGGGCGTGGAGACGGCCGTGGAGCACCGACCGATCCGCCGGGGCGACGCCCTCGAGCGGGATGACCGACCCCAGGCCGAGTGCGGCGAGCGTGGGCAGGTCCAGGCCGCCCGCCGCCTGAGCCAGGTGGCCGAGCGTGTTCGTCCCGGCGTCGCCGTAGTCGGCGGCGTCAGGCAGGGCCCCGACGCCGCAGGCGTCGAGCACGACGACAAAGGCGCGCCTTCCCGCCCGAGGTTGCACCGCGCGATTCTGGCACGCGCTACGGGCGCTTGATCTGCGCGCGCGGGTGCGATCCGAAGTACACGTCGCGCAGTCGCTCGGGCGACAGGTGCGTGTAGATCTGCGTCGTGCCGATGTCGGCGTGCCCGAGCATCTCCTGCACCGAGCGCAGGTCGCAACCGCCGGCCAGGAGGTGAGTGGCGAACGTGTGGCGCAGCGTGTGCGGGCTCATCCGGTGCTCGAGCCCGGCAGCGCGAGCGTGCCGCTTGACGATCTTGTAGAGCCCCTGGCGGGTGAGCGGCGCGCCCCGCAGGTTCACGAACACGTGCGGCTCATCGCGCAGGCCGACGAGCCGCGGCCGGCCCTCGTGCAGATACCGCTCGAGCGAGTCGGTCGCCTTGGCCCGAACGGCACGATCCGCTCCTTCGAGCCCTTGCCGCGGGTCCGGACGATGCCCGTCCTCGAGGTCGAGCGCCGCCAGCTCGAGCGTGACCGCTTCAGAGGCGCGCAGCCCGCAGGCGTACATCGTCTCCAGCAGCGCACGGTCGCGGAGCGCCGCCGGCGAGCGCCCCTCCGGCTGGGCCAGCAGGCGCATCACCTCGTCGCGCGTGAGCACCTTGGGGAGCCGTCCGCCGGCGCGCGGACCGCGAAGGTCGCGCGCCGGATCGTGGTCGATCGTCTGCTCGCGGCGGAGATGGCGATAGAACGAGCGCAGGCAGGCGACCTTGCGCTGGAGCGTGGCCGGCGCCACCGGCCGGCGTCCCTCGGACCCGGTGGCCATCTCGGAGACGAATTCGTTCAGGTCGGTCGGCCCCACCGTCAGCGGGTCGAGCTCGCGGCGGTCCAGGAAATCGCCGAACTGCTGCAGGTCGGAGCGGTAGGCCTCGAGCGTGTTTCGCGACAGTCCCCGCTCGAGCTCGAGGTGGGCCAGGAAGTCGAGCGTCAGGTCGATCAGCCTGGGTGTCTTGCCGGGAGCCTCCGTCGCAGCCATGGGCGGCGTATTCGCGATGCGCAGTGGCGGCTCCTGCCGGGCGTTCAGTCCTCGCGCCGGCGGGGCGCGGAATGCTCAGCGTCCCAGCCGCCGTGCCAGCCAAAGCAGCCCGATCAGCGACTTGGCGTCCTCGCACTGCGCGATCGCCTCGTCGAGCCGGTCGAGCGGCCATGGGACGATCTCGATCCGCTCGTCCTCCTCGGCCTCGCCCACCTCCGAGGCGTCGGACAGATCGGTCGCCAGATACAGCCACACGCGCTCGTCGGTGAAACCGGGACTGCTGTAGTAGGCGGTCGAGCTCCTCCCACTGCCCGGCCTGCTTGCCGATCTCCTCGGCCAGCTCGCGCTTGCCCGTCTCCAGCGGCGACTCGCCCGGCAACGTCGAGCTTGCCCGCGGGGATCTCGAGCGAGTCGGGCGAGCGGATCGCCTCACGCGGCTGGCGCGTCAGCCACACGTGCTCATCGTCGATCGGCGACGATCCCGACGGCGCCCCGAATGCCAGACCTTGTCTCGGGTCACCTCCTTGCCGTCGGCGTGGCGGAAGCGCTCGACGCCGGCGCGGAAGATCTTGCCCTCCCACTTGGTCTCCTCGCCGATCAGCTCGAACTCGGAGCTCACAGTGCCGCCGCCTCCTCCACGAGCGCGAACGCGACCTCGAGCATGCCCTCGAGCGCGTCGATGCTCACGCGCTCGTCGGGCTGATGGTTGCGCTCGGTGCCGTTGGCCAGGTTCGCGCAGGTGAATCCGCTGGCCTCGAACGCGTTGGCGTCCGACCCGCCGCCGGTGATGATGTGCTTCGGCTCGTATCCGCAGGCGGCGAGCGCTCGTTCGGCCAGCGTCACGTGCGGCGCGCGCGGGCGCGCCCGGTAGCCCTGGAACAGGTGCTCGAGGGTCACGTCGAGGTCGCACTCGCCGGCGTTGGCGGCATCCTGGAGGTGATCGACCATCTCGGTCGCCACCGCCTCGACGCGCGCGTCGTCCAGGCTGCGCGTCTCGGCCTCGACGCGGCAGCGCTCGGGCACGACGTTGATCGCGGTGCCGCCGTGGATCGTGCCCACGTTGGCCGTCGTCTCCGCGTCGAGCCGGCCCAGCTCCATCGCGGCGATGCCACGCGCGGCGGCCTGAATCGCGCTGCGCCCGGCCTCGGGGCGCAGCCCGGCGTGAGCGGCGCGGCCGTGGAAGTCGGCCACGATCCGGTAGTGGCTGGGTGAGGCGAGCACGATCTCGCCGATCGGCGAGGCGTGGTCGAACACGTAGCCGAACCGGCTCCGCAGGCGTCCGGCGTCGAATTCCTTGGCCCCCGCCAGCGCGACCTCCTCGCACACGGTGAGCACGAGCTCGATCCCGACCGCCGGCGGCGTCTCGCGCGTGGAGAGGGAGCGCACGAGCTCGAGCATGACCGCCACCGCGGCCTTGTTGTCCGCGCCGAGGATCCCGTCGCCTGAGTTCTCCCACCCGCCGTCGACCACCACCGGCTCGATCGGAGCCGTGAGCGGGACGGTGTCGAGGTGGGCGCAGAGCAGGATGCTGTCGGATCCGGTCCCGGCCAGCCTGGTCAGCAGGTTGCCCGCGTCCGATCCGGCGGCGCGGTCCGGCGCCATCCTCCTCGACGTCGAGTCCCATCGACCGCAGCTCGGCCGTCGCCCAGTCGGCGCACGCCCGCTCACGCCCGGAGGGACTCTCGATCCGGCACAGGGTCGCGAACGTCTCGTGCAGCCGCGCGCGCTCGGACTCGCTCGTCCGCCTCACGTCACGACGGCACGCGCGCCGCCGCGGGATCCCGCCGATCCGCCCCGTCCCCGCCGGTGACGTCGTCGGCGGCGTCGCCGCCCGGCCGATCGCCACCGCGCCGCCCTCGGCGTACGCGCGCACCTCGCCGACGAACTCGCGGAACAGCGGAGCGGGACGCTCCGGACGCGATTTGAACTCGGGGTGGTACTGCGAGGCGACGAAGAACGGATGCTGGTCGGCGGGAAGCTCGATCACCTCGACCAGCCGGTCGTCCGGCGAGGTGCCCGAGAATCTCAGCCCGGCCGCCTCGAGCCGCTTGCGCAGATGGTTGTTGACCTCATAGCGGTGGCGGTGGCGCTCGTACACGACCGGCTCGGCGTACAGCTCGCGGATCCGGGTCCCGTCGTGGAGCTTCACCGGGTCGGCGCCGAGGCGCATCGTCCCGCCCATGTCGGCGATCTCCTTCTGCTCGGGCAGCAGGTCGATGACCGGGAACGGGGTCTCGAGGTCGAACTCGGTGGAGTTGGCCCCGTCCATGCCGGCGACGTGGCGCGCGAACTCGCACACCGCGATCTGCATGCCGAGGCAGATGCCGAGGTACGGGATCCCGTGCTCGCGCGCGATCTGCGCCGCGCGGATCTTGCCCTCGATCCCGCGCCCTCCGAACCCGCCGGGGATGAGGATGCCGCTGGCCTGCTCGAGCGCGGCCGCCACCGCGGGATCGCCCACCGCCTCGGAGTCGATCCAGTCGATCTCGACCTTGCAGCCATGGTGCACGCCGGCGTGTCGAAGCGACTCGGCGACCGACAGGTAGGCGTCCTCGAGCCGGACATACTTGCCCACCAGCGCGATCCGGACGGTTTCGGTGGCTTCGGCGGCACGGCGAGTGATGCCCTCCCACTGCGCGAGGTCGGGCTCCGGCGCCTCGAGCCCGAAGTGCTCGCGCAGGATGAAGTCGTCGACGCCCTCACGATGGAAGACGAGCGGAACCTGGTAGATGTCCGGAACGTCGTGGCCGGAGGCCACGGCCTCGACGGGCAGGCTCGCGAACAGCGCGATCTTGCGCCGGATGTCGGCGGACAGGACCGACTCCGAGCGGCACAGCACCATGTCGGGCGCGATACCGATGCGCCGCAGCTCGTTGACCGAGTGCTGCGTCGGCTTGGTCTTGAGCTCGCCGGCGTGGCCGATCCACGGGACGAGCGTCAGGTGGATGAACATGCACCGGCGCCGCCCGACGTCGACCGGGAACTGGCGGATGGCCTCGAGGAACGGCAGCGACTCGATGTCGCCCACCGTCCCGCCGATCTCGGTGATCACGAAGTCGACGTCGCTCGACTCGGCCATCAGCTTGATCCGGTGCTTGATCTCGTCGGTGATGTGCGGCACCACCTGCACCGTGGCGCCGAGATAGTCGCCGCGGCGCTCGCGCCGGATCACGCTGTTGTAGATCCCGCCCGCGGTCACGTTCGAGGCGCGGCTCGTGTTGGCGCTCGTGTAGCGCTCGTAGTGGCCGAGGTCGAGGTCGGTCTCGGCCCCGTCCTCGGTCACGAACACCTCGCCGTGCTGGTACGGCGACATCGTCCCGGGATCGACGTTGATGTACGGGTCGAACTTCTGGAGCTGAACGTCGAATCCGCGTGCGACGAGCAGCCGGCCGATCGACGCCGCTGCGATCCCCTTGCCGAGTGAGGAGACGACTCCGCCCGTTATGAAGATGAACCGCGTCTCGCCTGGAGCCATCCGATCGACCTCGAGTGTAGTTGACGGCCTGACGGTAGCGCGGGTGCCGGATCGAACCGCGCGGGTTGCCCGCGCGATTTGTGTGCTCTATGCGGCCTTCAGCAGCTCCCGCGCGTGCCGGCTCGCCGCCCGGTCGCCCTCGCCGGCGCCGAGCATCCGCACGAGCTCGGCCACGACCGCCTCGCCGGCCAGCTCGGTCACCCGCGTGGTGGCCGGCACGGTCGCGGCGTCCTTGCTGATCGTGAAGTGCCGCTCGGCGAGCGAGGCCACCTGCGGGAGGTGCGTGATGCAGAGGATCTGGTGGCCGGCGGCCAGCGCCCGCAGGTGCTCGCCGACCGCGCGCGCGGTGTGGCCGCCGATCCCGGCGTCGATCTCGTCGAACACGAGCATCGGCCCGCTCTCGGGCTCGCCCGGCCCGCTGTGCGCCACGCTGAGCAGCGCGAGCATGACGCGCGAGAGCTCGCCGCCGGACGCGGTCTCCCGCAGCGGCGCCGGCGCCACGCCGGCGTTGGGCGAGATCAGCAGCTCGACCGCGTCGGCTCCCCGCGGGCCGCAGCCCTCGTCCCGCTCCCCGAGCGCCACCTCGAAGTGCGCGTCGGGCATGGCCAGCTCGGCCAGCCGCTCTCGTACCGCCTCGGCGAGCGCGGGCGCGGCCCGCTCCCGCGCCGCGCGGGCTCGGTGCGCGAGCTCGTCGAGCTCGGCCCGCGCCTGCGCCAGCTCGGCCTGCGCCGTCTCGAGCGCCTCGTCGGCGTGGGCGAGCTCGTCCCGGCGCCGGCGGCAACGTTCGGCGTGGGCGAGGACCTCCTCGATCGTCCCCCCGTGCTTGCGCTCGAGCCGCGCGAACTGGGCCAGCCGCTCCTCGACCTGCTCGAGCCTGCCCGGCGAGCCCTCGAGGCTCGCGAGTTGGGCCCGCAGCTCGCCGGCGAGGTCCTGCGCCTCGTACAGCAGCGCGTCGAGCCGCGTCGCGAGCGGCTGTAGCGCAGGGTCGATGGCGGCCGCTCCCTCGAGCGGCCGGGCCGCCTGCGCGAGCAGCGCGCAGACGCCCCCGTCGTCTTCCGGGCTGAGGGTCTCGGCGCCGCCGGCCACCGCCTCGCGCAGCGCCTCCAGGTGGCGTAGCCGGTCGCGCTCGGCCGCCAGCGCGTCCGCCTCCTCCTGTCTCGGCGCCACCGCCTCGATCTCCTCGAGCTCGTACGCCACCAGGTCGAGCTCGCGCTCGCGCGCGCCGGCGAGCTGGCTCAGCTCGGCCTCCGCGCGCCTCCAGCCCGCGGACGCGCTCGTACGCCGCGGCCAGTCGCGCGCGCAGCTCCGCCTGGGCCGGGCCGCAGTGCGCGTCGAGGATGTCCAGCTGCGCGGTCGAGAGCATCAGCCGGCGGTGCTCGTGCTGGCCGTAGAAGGCGAGCAGCCGGCCGCCCAGCTCGCGCAGGTCGGCCACCGTCGCCGAGCGCCCGCCGACATAGGCCCGGGTGCGACCGTCGGGCCACACCCGCCGGGCGAGCACGATCTCCTCGGCGTCGGCCGGGCAGCAGCTCCGGGCGCGGCATCTCGCGCGGGCAGCGAGAACGTGCCCTCGACGTAGGCCTCGGCCGCGCCCGCGCGGACGATCCCGCTCCGGGCGCGGCCGCCGAGCAGCAGGTCGAGCGCGTGCGCGAGCAGGGTCTTGCCGGCGCCGGTCTCGCCGGTGAGCACGTTCAGCCCCGGGGCCAGCCGCAGCTCGGCCCGGTCCAGCAGCAGCAGGTTCTCGACGCGCAGCTCGTGGAGCATGGCGTGGGTGTACCAGGCGGGGGTGACGGATCCTGTGGGCCGGGGCTCAGGCAGCCATCCGTGCTCGATTTGGTCCGGATCGCGGCCCAAATCCAGCACGCCCCAGCGCGGCACCCGCCCAGCCCTACCCGGGCGGACCTACCCGGGCGGCCCTACCCGGGCGGACCGCCCGCCCTACCGGGCGCTCGCGAGCCGGCCGAACTTCGCGCGCAGGCGCTGGTAGAACGTCGCGCCGGCGACCTGGGCCAGGCAGCCCTGGTCCTGGACGAAGCGCGCCTCGATCTTCTCGCCCGGCGGCAGCACGCACACGGGCCGGCCGTCGACCGTGACGTCGACGGGCTCCTCGCGGGAGTGGTTGTGGACGACGATCACGTCGCTCGGCGCCACCACCAGCGCCCGCGCGGTCAGGGAGTGCGGCGCGATGAACGACACCACGAAGCCCTCCACGCCCCAGGCCATCACCGGCCCGCCGTTGGCCAGGTTGTACCCGGTCGAGCCGGCGGGGGTGGCGATGGCCAGTCCGTCGCAGCGGACCCGCCCGACCTCGTCGCTTCCCACCGCGTACGCGAGGTCCGCCACCCGGCTGCCCTGCTGGCGGTGCATCGAGACGTCGTTGATGGCCATCCAGTCGCCGGCGCTTCCGGAGATCCCGATGCCCGGCAGCGCCAGCGTCTCGAACTCACCCTCGAAGGCCAGCCCGAACCCTTCCTCGGCATCGTCGCGGTCGACGGTGGCGAGAAAGCCGATCTCGCCGTAGTTGACGCCGAACACGGGCACTCCCGTCCCCGCGTAGGTGCGCAGCGCGGTCAGGACCGTCCCGTCGCCCCCGAGCGCGAAGCAGATGTCGACGTCCGTGCGCACCTCGGCGTCCAGCTCCAGCCCGGGCGCCGGCTCGAGCTCGTGCTTGCGGGTCTCCTGCTCGTCGAGACGGAGCACCGCGCCGGCCTCCTCGGCCATCCGCTGCAGCGTGGTCAGGGCGGGGCCGGTCTCGGCGGGCCGGCGGTGCGTCATCACGGTGGCGGTCTTGACGGGGTTCACGGCTCGGCTCCACCCGGGCCGCGGCCTGCACCAGATCAGAGACGGCGCCCGCCCGCGACTGCCTCGGCCAGCCACACGAACGACTCGAGGTTGCCCTTCGGCCCCGGCAGACCCGAGCTGGCGTAACCGAGCACGGAGGCGCCGAGCCCGCGCGCCGCCTCGCCGACGGCGACCAGCGCCGATCGCCTCAACCCCGGATCGCGTACGACTCCGCCCTTGCCCACCTGCTCGCGCCCCACCTCGAACTGGGGCTTGACCAGCGCCAGGCAGTCGAATACCTCGGCCGCGCATGCCAGCACCGCGGGCAGCACCTTGGCCAGTGAGATGAAGGACACGTCGATCACGATCAGGTCCGGACGGTAGGGAAGCTCGTCCACCCGCACGGCACGCGCGTTCCGGCGCTCGACCACCGTCACGCGCGGGTCCGAGCGCAGCCGCCAGTCGAGCTCACCGTAGGCCACGTCGAGCGCCACCACGTGCTCCGCGCCGCGCTGGAGCAGGCAGTCGGTGAACCCGCCCGTCGAGGCGCCGACGTCGAGCGCGCGCCGGCCCGTCACCGGCAGGCCGAAGGAATCGAGCGCGTTGGCCAGCTTGATCCCGCCGCGGGAGGCGAACTGCGGCGCCGCGGCGACCTCGATCTCGACGTCCTCGGGCACGAGCTGCCCGGGCTTCTCCGCCCGCCGGCGCCCGGGCAGGAGCATGACGTCGCCGGCGAGGACGGAGGCGGCGGCGCGGGCCCGTGACGGATAGACCCCGCGCTCGGAGAGCAGGCTGTCGAGCCGAACGCGCTTCATCCGGCGGGAACGGTACGTCAAGCGGCACGGCGGGCACGGCCCGCCTCGTCGCGGACAGTGACAAACCTCACAGTGACGGCGCGCCGCGGGGAGGAACCATTAAGACGAGTTCGGAGACGCCGCAGGACGCGGCACAGCCGAAACTGGCTCCGAACCACCACGCAGACACATATCTCTCCTCCCTGGAACGGCCCGCCTCTGGCGGGTCGTTCCGCTTAACGCGGGTCTAGACCGCGGCGGAGAGCGTGTCCTGCGCCCAGCGCAGGGCGTCCATGTAGGCCATCCCGACGGCGGCCCGGTGCGTGTGAACGCTCTGGGTGCCGAAGTTGGCGATCTCGTAGTCGATCACGGCCTGGAGGATCGCGCCGGCGGGGCCTTCGCGGCGCATCAGCGCGGCCCCCACCGAGTCGGCCAGCGGCAGCTCGCCCACGATCGTCTCGAGCGGGCGGTCCAGGAGCGCGTCGGCCACGGACAGCAGGCCGATCGTGAACAGCTCGTCCGCGCCGACGTCGCCGCGGCTCATGCCGAGCAGCTCGCACATCCGGGCCCGGGTCAGGGCGGTCACGGCCAGCTCGCGCGGCGTGCTCGGACCGCCGGTCAGGGCGATCATCAGCGCCCACCGGGAGACTCCGCGCGCGCCGAGCATCATCACGGCCTGCTTGATCGAGGCGATGTTGCTGCGCAGCCCGAAGTAGGCCGAGTTGATGTAGCGCAGCAGCTTGACGCTGAGGCCGACGTCGTGGTCGATCACCCGCTCGAGCTCCTCGATGCTCGCCTTGTCGCCCTGGAGGCGGACGAGGGACACGAGCGTGCTCATGCCGGCGACCGGCACGTCGCGCACGGCGTTCATCCGCGGCGTGTTGAAGAACTTGCCGCTGAAGAGGAGGAAACCGAGCTCCTTGGCGGACTCGTAGGCCTCGTGGTCGGGCAGTCCCACGGCGAGCGGCGTCGCCTGGCCGGCCAGGATCAGCTTGACCGCGCGGGCCGCGTCGCGCTCGGTCGAGCGCGTCAGGTCGATCTCGACCGTGCCGAACAGCTCGAGCAGCTCGGGCTCGAAGTCGGCCCCGGGCAGGTCGTAGAGCGCCAGCGCGTAGCCGCGGCTGGCCAGCCCCTCGAGCACGTCGCGGAGCTCGGGATCGGTGGCGATCTCGTGGGAGACGCGCAGCATGACCCGGTCGGGCCGGACGGGCGGGATGCCCAGAGTCAGGAGCAGCTCGCGCGAGACGGGCAGGTGCGCGAGGCTGTCCCCCACCAGCTCCTGGAGACCGACCACGCTGAGGACGTCGCCGAACAGCCGCGTGGCGGAGGGCTCGTCGTCCTTGCGCGCGTAGGCGCTCGCGTACGAAACCCGGTAGCCGGTGACCCGCATCTCCCCGTCCACGACCGGCTGGCGCGAGATGAACACCTCGCGCGGCTGCTCGCCGGCCTGGGCGTCCTCGGCTCTGAGCGGCTGCACAGACATCTCACGCGCAATGTCGGCACGCGCGCGCAAAACCTGGAGCCGACTAGACGGCTATCTGAAGGCGGCGCCGCTCCACTCGGCCACTGCGGCCTCGATCCGCTCGGCGATGCGCCGGCCGGTGAACCCGACCTCCTCGTGGAGCAGCTTCGGCGAGCCGTGGGTGACGTAGCGGTCGGGCAGGCCGACGCGCAGGATGCGGGCCCCCCCGCCCGCCAGTCCGGCGTCGGACAGGCTCTCCCACACCGCCGAGCCGAAGCCGCCCGCCAGCACGCCCTCCTCGACGGTCACCAGCAGGTCGTGCTCGGCGGCGAGCTGGGCGGCCAGGCCGACGTCGATCGGCTTGGCGAAGCGGGCGTCGGCGACCGTCACATATAGCCCGTGGTCGGCGAGGATGTCCGCCGCTTCCAGGGCTTTCTCCACGCCGGTGCCGTACCCGAGCAGGGCCACGCGCTCGCCCTCGCGGAGGATCTCGCCGCTGCCGATCTCGAGCGCCTCCGGCTCGGCCGGCAGCGGGACCCCGACGGCCTCACCGCGGGGGTAGCGCAGCGCCACCGGCCCGTCGTCGTATACGAGCGCGGTGTGGAGCATGTGGACGAGCATCGCCTCGTCGCGCGGCGCCATCAGCACGATGTTCGGCAGGCAGCGCAGGTAGGCGATGTCGAAGACGCCGTGATGGGTGGGGCCGTCGTCGCCGACGAGGCCGGCGCGGTCCATCGCGAACACGACGTTCAGCCTCTGCAGGCAGACGTCGTGGACGATCTGGTCGTAGGCGCGCTGGAGGAAGGTCGAGTAGATCGCGGCCACCGGCTTGGCGCCCTGCAGCGCCAGACCCGAGGCCAGCAGCACCGCCTGCTGCTCGGCGATCCCCACGTCGAAGTAGCGGTTGGGCAGCTCGTGCTGGAGGATGTTCAGGCCGGTGCCCGAGTTCATCGCGGCCGTGATCCCGAGGATCCGCTCGTCGCGCCGGCACTCGGAAACCAGGGCGTTCCCGAACACCTGGGTGTACTGCGGGGGGGCGGGCTTGCCGAACGTGGGCTTGCGCTTCGGGGCCGCCGGCGCGCCGTTGCAGATCGACTTGGGCTTGGCCGCGTGCCACTTCTCCATGCCCTCGAGGCCGCCCTCCTCGGCCGGCGCGAAGCCCTTGCCCTTGACGGTGGCGCAGTGGATCACGACCGGTCGCTCGGCGGTCAGCGCCTCGCGCAGCGCCCGGCGGACGGCGCGCACGTCGTGGCCGTCGATCACGCCGATGTAGGCGAAGTCGAGCTCCTCCCACCACATGTCGGGAGCCCAGAAGGCCTTCAGCGACTCCTTCAGGTGGGGTCCGAAGCGCTCGAACGCCGCCCCGATTCCGGCCGGGAGCTTGGTCAGCCCCTCCTCGACCTCCTCGCGGGCGTGCCACAGCTTCGGGTTCAAGCCGCACGCGGTTGAAGTACCGGGACAGCGCGCCCACGTTGGGCGCGATCGACATCCCGTTGTCGTTCAGGAGCACGACGATCGGCGTCGCCAGCCCGCCGGCCTGGTGCACGGCCTCGAAGGCCACGCCACCGGTCATCGCCCCGTCGCCGACCACCGCCACCACGTTCGCGTCCTCTCCGTGGCCGCGGCGCATGGCCTCCTTCAGGCCCACCGCGTAACCGATCGCGGTCGAGGCGTGGCCGGCGCCCATGATGTCGTGCTCGGACTCGTGGATGGCGCAGAATGGCGCCAGGCCCTCGTACTTGCGGATCGTGTGCAGGAGATCGCGCCGGCCGGTCAGCACCTTGTGCGGATAGGCCTGGTGGCCGACGTCCCACAGGATCTTGTCGCGCGGGGAATCGAGCACGGAGTGCAGAGCGACGGCGATCTCACAGGTCCCGAGGTTCGCGCCGAAGTGGCCGCCGATCTCGCCCACGGTGTTGATGATGTGCTCGCGCACCTCCTGGGCGACGCCTTGGAGCTCGTCGTCGCTCAGGCCGTGCAGGTCCTGAGGCTTGTCTATCCGTTGAAGAAGGTTGGGCATCCGGGACCTTGCACTGGGCGGTTGATGTCAGAAGGTTCGAGCGACGATGAAGTCGGTGATCGTCTGGAGCTCATTGGACGTCGTGCGGGGCCGCTTCGGCTAGCGCGGCGCGCGCCCGGTCGTGCGACTGCTCGGCCAGCTCACGGGCCCCATCGAGGCCGAACTCGGTCACGTACGTGCGCTTCCCCAATCGCTCGTCGCTGCCCTGCTGCTTGCCGAGCGTCTCCTGGGATCCCGTCACGTCGAGGATGTCATCCACGATCTGGAAGAGCACGCCCAGCTCGTCAGCGAAGGCTCTGAAGCTCGACATTGTTCCAGGTTCGGCGGACCCGGCGAGGAGGAGCACGCACTCGATGCTAGCGGCGATCAGCCGCCCCGTCTTCAGCTCGTGTAAGCGGCGCAACCCGTCCGCGCCGGACGGGGCACGACCCGAGACGTCGATGTACTGCCCGCCGACCATCCCCCGGACCCCGGTGGCCCCGGCCAGCTCACGGGCCGCCGCGATCAGGTTGGCAGGATCGGCCTCCTGCTCGGACAGGAGCAGCGAGAAGGCCTCGGCGTAGAGCCCGTCGCCGGCCAGGATGGCCACATCCTCGCCGAACACCCGATGGCAGGTCGGCTTGCCCCGGCGTAGATCGTCGTCGTCCATCGCCGGCAGGTCGTCGTGGATCAGCGAGTAGGTGTGAATCAGCTCAAGCGCGCCGGCGAGCGGCAACACCCAGGCGCGGGGCGCGCTCGATCGCCTCCGCCGTCCCGAGGGCGAGGACCGGGCGGATCCGCTTGCCCCCGGCCAGCAGCGAGTACCGCATCGCCTCCTCGAGCCCCGACGTGGCGGGCTCGGTGGAGAATGCGAGCGACTCGAGGTAGCGCTCCACCTCGGCACGAAGATGCTCTGGGTAGGCCGGCGCGGGAAGCGCCCGGTGCATCACTGTGCCGTCCGGGGCACTACGCAGCCGGCAGCGGCAGCTGGCCCGGGAGATCCGGTAGCGGCTCGAGCGCCGCGCGTGCGTGCTCATCGACCTGGGCGCTCGCCTCGGCGGCCAGGTTCGAGCACTCCTCGAGCAGGGCCAACGTGGCCTCGGGATCGAGATCTCCGGTCCGCAGCCGCTGAGCGGCATCCTGGAGCCGCTCGCTGAGCTCGGTCAGGGCGTCGGTCACGAGACGGAGAGTAACAACGAGCGCCAATAACATCGCGTGCCGTGCCACCGAACCGGCCCGCCGCGCAAAATAGATTGCGGGCGGGTGCGCTGAAGATCCTCGCCCGGCTGGTCGCCGGCGCCGACGATGCGCAGCTCGAACGCCGCTTCGGGTCTCCGATGGCGCAGCGGGCGCTGTTCACGGGGATGGCGCTGGCGTTCGATCCTGAGGCCGCCGCAGGACTTCGAGGGGGCAGTGTCGTACGAGCTCGCCACCGCCACCGAGACGGCCGTCTGGACGGTGCAGATCGCGGCCGGTCGCGCCCGGGCCCGACGCGGACCCGCCGGCGCTCCCGCGCTGACCCTGAGGCTCCGCCTGGCGGACTTCATGCGCGTGATCGCCGGCGAGCTCGATCCAGCCCAGCCGCTGCTCGAGAATCGCGCCGAGATCGAAGGCGAGCTCGCGGTGGCGGTCCGGCTGCCCGAGATGTTCGGCGTCTAGGGCGACTAGCGCCAACTAGAAGCGCAGCAGGGCGCCGATGCCGCGGAACGGCCCCAGATCCGGGTGGTGTGCGCACGACCATCACCTCGGCGTCCTGGGCCAGGGCCGCTTCGACCGCGGCCTCGCGCAGATGCTCGACGTCCTCGAGCGTGGTCCCGTCGGCCGGGCAGGTGCCGTCCCCGTCAACAGTGAGCAGCCCGCACGACGGACAGCGGTGCCCCTGGCCATCGAAGTCGGGCGCGAGCAGCAGCTTCTCCACGCGCCGCTCGTTCAGCGCGGCGAGCGTTCCCTCGGGTCCGCCCACCGCACGCCCGCTCCCCCCGACGCCGGCGCGCAGACGGTCGAGCGCCTCGCTCTCCAAGCGCTTCTCGTCCTCCTCGACCAGCGGGGAGAGCGCGGCCTGGACCTGGTCACCGGTCGAGCTCGCCACGTCGACCTCCACACGTCCCTGGACCAGGCGGCCACGGACCTCCTCGGAGAGCATCCCCTGCAGGCGCGGCACGATCTCGGATGGACCCCCCAGGGCGAGCCGGTCGAAGCGCTGCCGGCGAGCGCTGCGGTCGAGCAGCTCGGCCACCCGCCGGAGGTGGTCGTCGACCTCCTTCTCGACGCTGCGCTCGTAGCGGGGCTGCGACCAGCCGCCCTGGTCGTGCTGGCCGTGGACGTCGTCGTGGAAGGAGTGGCGCTCCTCGAGCGCGTCGGCGGTGCCGCTGAACATCCGCGCATCGCGCCGGCTCGCGAGCACGACTGCCCACCGCCGCTGTCCGGCGGTGGCGACCATCGGCTCGACGTAGGGGCTGTGCTCGATGATCACGCGCCCCTCCACCGGGCGGGGCAGCTGGACGGTCTCGAACAGGTCTTCGCGGCCGGAGCAGAACACGGCGAGGGCACGCGCGCCCTGGAACGGCGGCTCGCGCGAGAGCAGGTAGTCGCGGACGCGGTCCAGGTCCTCGCGCAGAGCTGACCGGTCGTCGTGGCTGAGGTCGCTGCGGCGATCGACGTCGCGCGCGGCTCCGTCGATCAGCGAGCGGATCTGTGACGCGCGGGCCGGCGCCGTCGCAAAGCGCTCCGGATCGAGATCGAGATACAGGCTGATTACGAGGTGCCCCTGGCCTTGCCCAACCAGCCGCCGGGCCGTCTGATCGACCGAGCTCACGCTGCCTCGGCTACCCCGGCGCCCCCGCGAAAAAACGGCTGCGCGGGGACTGCGCGGGCTAGCGGACGATCGTGAAGCGCAGGTGGGTCGGGCTCGACTGCGCCCCGGTGGTCGGGCTGGTCGCCACGATCGTGACCGTGTAGGTCCCCGGCTTCAGATTTCGCCCGTTGGGCATCCGGCCCTTGAACGACCACCGCCCCGAGCCGGTCCCGGCCGACACGGTGTGCGTGCCGAGCGTGATCGTCCGCATGCAGCGACGGTGCCGGCGGTTGCGGCGGTTCTGCGCCACGCATCGGCCGCTCGACCGGCGCCCGGCCACCTGCTCGGTGAACACGAACCGGAGCCGCGCCGGCTCGTTGAGCTTCCACGAGAAGGCCGTGCCGATCGGCGGCCGGGGATGCCCGCGCCGGGCCCGGGGGCCTCCCTCGCGCCATTTGCGGTGCGCCTGATGCAGGCCCGCGAAGGCCGGCGCGGGCACGTAGACCACAGTCGTCTGGGCCTGCGCCTTGTTCCCGAACAGGTTGCTCGCCACGGCGGTGATCGTGTTCAGGCCCGGCGTGAGTCCCACCACCGCGCTCCAGGTGCGGTTCGCGGCCACCGACACGGCGTGGCCGTTGACGGTGACGCCGGTCAGCAGGGTGGCGTCGGTGGCGGTCCCCGACACGCTCACGGTCGGGTGGGCGGTGTCGATCCCGCTCTGGGGCGAGGAGATCGAGACCGTCGGGCGGAAGCCGGCCTGGGCGGAGCCGGCGTCCGAGGCCGCCTGAGCGGCCGAGTAGCCGTTCGAGTAGGCGAAGCCGAGCGGCACCGAGCCCCCGGCGGGAATCGTGAGCGTGTAGTGGAGGTCGACCCAGCTGATCGCCGCCGTGGGGCTCGACTGGACGGCGTTGTTCGTCGTGGCGACGATCGTCTCGCTCGAGGGCGGGTTGGAGAAGGTGACCTGGCCCTGGGGGCTGGCCTCGCTGCCGTCGGGCACCGACGCGGACCCCTTGACGAAGAACGAACCCGGTCCGGCTGCGCTCGGGCCGGGCAGGGCCTGGCCCGGGATCGTGTAGGGCTGCATCCCGCTGCCGGTCCACGGGAAGTCGAGCTCACCGTCCTGGTTGGGATGGTAGAAGTCGTTGTCCTCGAGGGCATCGACGGTGTGGGCGGCTCCGTCGGTGCTCTGGAACCACTGCAGGACCTTCACCACCCGCCCGCTCTGGTCCTGGTCGATGTGCATGGCCACCTGCACCCCGGTGGGGACGAAGCTCGAGCAGCTCGCCGAGCTGGGCGGGAACACCCCGCCGGGGCTGCACCGGACCACCTGATCGGTTTCGGTCAGCGACAGGTCGCCGGTGGCGGGATCGATCGAGTAGGAGTATGTGAGGGAGGGGAAGCCCGAGTTGTTGGCCGTGCTCAGCCCGTTGATCCCGAAGGCGTTTCCCGCCACGTAGGCGTCGACGCCATCCACCTGGAGCTCCGAGCGGGTGGGCGGGGCCTGCCCGGCCTTGATCCCCCCGTTCGCCCACGAGAACCAGGCGTTGCAGAAGTCGAGCGACTCGCTGTCGAACTGCCCGATCGACCCGTAGGTCACCGGGTCGTAGTCGTAGGACTCGCTGATCGAGCAGCCGCCGAGGCTGGCGTACTCGAACGCGCCGGCGGGCTGGGAGTCGTACAGGTCGTAGTACTCGAGCTTGCCGGCGTTCGGGCCGCTGGCCACCGTCGTCTGCCTGGCCTGACCGAGGTCCAGGACCGGCCCCGAGTACGGCGCGGAGCTGCCCGGCGCGTAGTCCGTCGTGTCTCCCGCCGGGACCGCGCGCAGCACGCACGTCTGGCGCGAGATTCCGCGGAAGGTCGCATCGCTGAGCTGGTAGGTGCCGTCGGAGGCGACGTGCACGCCCGTGGCGAGCGTCTGGGAGCCGCTGCCCGAGTAGCACTTGATGTCGACGTTCGAGTTCGCGAGCCCCAGCGTGGTGCCGGCGAGCGAGATCTGCTCGGCCCCGGTGACCTGGTTGTCGATCAGGTACGGCGAGGACGAGGGCGCGGTGATCGTCAGCGTCGAGCTCGAGGCGGCGGCCTGGGCCGCGACGGGCGCGAGCAGGCACAGCAGCAGCGTCACGATGCTGCTGGCAACCAGCAGCCTGACCATGCGTTCACCGTGTCTCACTACACCCCCGACGCCTTCCGTTGTGCCCCGACCGTCATCAATGATGCCGCAGACGGCCCGCGGGCGCACCGCGGGTCACCCCACTCCGTCGAGGGCCGCGTTGACCAGGGCGTCGGCGCGCGCGTTCTCCGCACGGGGAACGGACCGTATCTGCCACCGCTCGAACTGCCGCAAGGCGCTCATGGCCTGTTCGTACAGGGGCTTCATCGCCGGGTGCTTGACCTTGTAGGCCCCGGTCAGCTGGCGTGCCACGAGCTGCGAGTCGCCGATCAGCTCCACCTCGGTCGCCCCCAGCGCGCGCGCCCGGTCGAGCCCGCGGAGCACGGCCCGATACTCGGCCACGTTGTTCGTGGCCACGCCGATCGGCTCGGCGATCTCGTCGAGGACCTCGCCGTCAGCGCCGGAGATGACCACGCCGACCGCGGCCGGTCCGGGATTGCCCCGCGCGCCGCCGTCGACGTGCATCACGAGCTTCAAGGAGAGCCGATGGCCCGTCAGTCGTTGGCGAGCTGCGGGAGCTCGCCGGTCACCCGCGGGCGCCGCCGGTCGCGCACCTCGCGGTTTCCGCCTCCGGACGAGCCGCGGTCACGCCGCGAGGTGTGGCGGCGATCGACGATCACGGTCACGTTCGGATCGTCGGCGTAGTACTGCTCGAGCTTCTCGAACAGCACGTCGGACAGGGCTTCGGGAACGACGCAGTAGATCACGGAAGTACTCGGCGGTTGCTCATGGGAGGCGGCCGATGGTAGCCCGGTCCCAATGGACTCGCCATCAGACGTTTGTCCAGTGGATTGGGGAGCCGTTCAGCCCGCGAGCGTCAGCGAGCCGTTTTCGTCGGACGCGGCGTTCGGCTCGCGCTCCTCCGGCGCGAGCTCGTCGAGCTCGACGCCCTGATCGGCCACGCGCACGGTCGGAACGTCGTCGGAGAGATCGATCTCGTAGCGGTACCAGCAGAGCTCCCACGCCACGACCACGTTGACGACGCTCGGCCGGGCGGCGACGGGACGCACGGTCACGTCCGGTGGCCCCAGCGACCGGGCCACCCCCGCCACCGTCCGCCGATGCTCGGACCCGTTGAACAGCTCGACCGCGGAGGCGATCTTGTGCCCGTCGCTCGTCGGCACCGCGTGGACGCGCCGCGGCTCGCGGGCGGGCGGCTCGCTCCGCGGTCGCTCACGCAGCCGGCGGCGCGGTGGCGCGGGAGGCGGCGGAGGCTCCGGCTCCGGCTCCCAGGCCTCCTCCTCGTACGCCGGCTCGGGAGCGCCGAACTCGGCCTCGGAATCCGGCTGGCGCTCCCGGCGCCGTTTCAGCCGGCCGATCAGCGACCGGCGCCGATCGGAGCCGCCGTCACGCCCGTCGCGCGGCGGGAGCGTCCCCTCCCGGATCCAGCCCTCCTGGACCGCCCGGGTCGTGCACAGCTCGCACACCGAGCGCCGAGCTCCCCCGTCCAGGTAGACGTGATCGCGCTCGCCGCGCAGGAGCGTGCGGCCGCAGACGTCGCAGATCGTGTAGCCCGTGGAGGGGCGAATATCCCTGGTAACCACGCCCGCCGAGAGTAGCGGCTAGCCAGGCGGTGTCGAGCTCACGCCTTGACGGCCTCTTTCTCTGCGCGGGCCTCGTCCACGACCTTCGAGGCCAGGTGGCCCGGGACCTCCTCGTAGCGGACGAACTCCATCGTGAACTCGCCCTGGCCGCCGGTGATCGAGCGCAGATCGGGCGCGTAGGAGAGCATCTCGGACATCGGGGCCTCGGCCTTGACCTCGGTCATCCCGGCGCCCACCGGCTCCATCCCGAGCGGCCGTCCGCGGCGGGAGTTCAGGTCGCCGATCACGTCGCCCACCGCGTCCTCGGGCACGTTGACCGTGACCAGCATGATCGGCTCGAGCAGCACCGCGCCGGCCTGCTCCAGCGCCTGCCTCATGGCCAGCGACCCGGCCAGCTTGAACGCCATCTCCGAGGAGTCGACCGTGTGGTAGGAGCCGTCGTAGAGCCGGACCCGCACGCCCTTGGTCGGGTATCCGGCCACGACCCCCTCCTGCATCGCCTCGAGCACGCCCTTCTCCACGGCGGGGATGAAGCCGTGGGGCACGACCCCGCCCTTGATCGCGTCGACGAACTCGAACTCTCCGTCCGCCAGTGGCTCGATCTCGATGTGCACGTCGCCGAACTGGCCGCGCCCGCCGGTCTGCTTCTTGTGGCGCCCGTGCGCCTTGGCCGGCTTTCTGATCGTCTCCTGGTAGGGCACCCGCGGCGGCTTGAGGTTGACCTCGGCCCCGAACCGGGACTTGAGCCGCTCGACGATCACCTCGACGTGGACCTGGGAGAGCCCGGCCACGATCTGCTCGCCCGTCTGCGCGTCGCGGTGCAGGTCGATCGTCGGGTCCTCCTCCTGGAGGCGGCGCAGGGCGGTGAACACCTTGTCCTCGTCGCCCTTGCTCTTGGGCTCGACGGCGAACGCCATCACCGGCGACGGGAGCTTGATGGAGGGCATCGAGATCGGCTCGTCGCGCGCGGCCAGCCAGTCCCCGGCCTTGGTCTCCTTGAGCTTGGCCACCGCGCCGATGTCGCCGGGGCCGAACTCGTTGGCGTGGCCGGTCTGGTTGCCCTCGAAGGTCACGAGCGTGCCCACGCGCTCCTTGGTGTGGGTGCGCGTGTTCAGGACCTGCGAGTCCTGCTTCATCACGCCCTGGTAGACCCGGAACAGGTTGATCCGGCCGGCGAACGGGTCGGCGCGGGTCTTGAACACGTAGGCGAACAGCTCCTTGTCCTCGACCGGCTCGAGCGTGACCTCGCCCACGTCCAGGCCGCCGTGCTTGACCGGCGAGGGGAGGTCCTCGACGATCGCGTCGAGCAGGCGGTTGGTGGCCAGGTTGCGGGTGGCCACGCCGCAGGTGACCGGGAACATCGCCCCGTGGTTGGTCCCGTCCTTGAGCGCGGTGACGATCTCCTCGTGGGAGATCTCCTCGCCCTCCAGGTAGCGCTCCATCAGCGCGTCGGAGCCCTCGGCGACCTCGTCCATCAGCTTCTCGCGGTACTCCTGGGCCTGGTCGGCGAGCTCGTCCGGGATCGGGATCGCCTTGCAGTTCTCGCGGCCGGCGCCGGTGTACTCGTAGGCCTTCATGTCGACCAGGTCGATCACGCCGCTGACCTCGTGCTCGGAGCCGATCGGGATCTCGGTGGCGACGACGTGCTGGCCGAAGGCGGACTTCAGCGAGTCCAGCGTGCGGAAGAAGTCGGCGCGCTCGCGGTCGAGCATGTTGACGAACAGCAGCCGCGCCAGGTCGAGCTCGGCGGCGCGCTGCCAGAGCCGGGTGGTGTGCACCTCGACGCCCATCACCGCGTTGACCACGAACACGGCCGACTCGCACACGCGCAGCGCGCCGAGCGCGTCGGCGATGAAGCTCGAGTCGCCGGGGGTGTCGAGCAGGTTGACCTTGCGGTCCTGCCATTCGAACGAGGCGAGCACCGCGGAGATCGACATCTGGCGGGCCTTCTCGTCGGGGTCGGCGTCGGACACGGTCGTGCCGTCGGTGACGGATCCCATGCGGTTGACTGCGCCGGCCTGGAACAGCAGCGCCTCGTGTAGCGACGTCTTGCCAGTGCCGCGGTGGCCGACGAGGGCCACGTTGCGGATGCGATCCGCGGCCTTGTGCATGCGTTTCTCCTCTCGCTCGGGTCCGGTGACGCGACGATACCGCGCGCGACGGGCCGGAGTGCCGCCCGGATGCGCGGGCCTGCGGGCGGTCGCACCGGCTCTGGGCCGGCAGCGTCCGTCGGCCGGAGCCGGTGCGGGCACCGCCGCTGCGGCCCGGCCTTAGTCGAGCTCGCCCTGGAGCTTCGAGCGCAGGCGCAGCACGGCCTTGGTGTGCAGCTGCGAGACGCGCGACTCGGTCACGCCGAGCACCTCGCCGATTTCCCTGAGGGTCAGGTTCTCGTAGTAATAGAGAGCGACGACGAGCTTCTCGCGCTCGGGCAGGGCGGCGATCGAGTCGGCGATCCGGTCGCGCAGCTCGGACTGGTCGACCAGGTGCTGGGGATCGGGGGCGCCGCGGTCGGCCAGGGTGTCGAGCAGCGAGACCTGGTCGCCGGTGGAGTCCGACACGTTCCACAGCTCGTCGAGCGCGACGATCGTGGAGTTGGAGATCTGGAGCAGCGCGTCCTGGAAGTCCGACACGCTCATTTCGAGCTCGCCGGCCATCTCCTCGTCGGTGGGCGCGCGCTGGAAGCGCGCCTCGAGCTTCATGTTGGCGCGCTCGATCTCCCGGGCCCGCGCCCGGACCGAGCGGGGAACCCAGTCGAGCGTGCGGAGCTCGTCGATGATCGCGCCGCGGATGCGGGTGATCGCGTAGGTCTCGAACTTGATCTCCCTCGTGAGATCGAAACGCTCGATCGCGGAGATCAGGCCTCCGAGCCCGTAGGAGATGAGGTCGGCCTCCTCGACGTGCGCCGGAAGGCCCGAGCTCATCCGGCCCGCCACGTACTTGACCAGCGGCGAGTAGGCGACGACCAGCCGCTCGCGCGCCCGGTCGTCGCCCGTGGCCTTGTACCGCCGCCACAGATCCTGAAGCTCGATCGCTTTGACGTTCGTTTCCAGTTCTCCCCCCAGGGATCACGCTCGGGGATGAGCGCGTGCGTAAGCGGACCGCAAACGCGACGCCTCCACCCGAGTGTAGACCTGCGTCGTCGAGATGGCCGCGTGCCCGAGCAGTTCCTGGATCGCCCGCAGGTCGGCTCCGCCCTCGAGCAGATGCGTGGCGAACGAGTGGCGCAGGGCGTGCGGATGCGCGTCGCCCAGCGCCGGACGCCGCGCGGCGGCCTGCCGCGCCCACGTGCGCAGGCGCCGGCGCACGTCGGAGGTCGAGAGCCGGCGGCCCGCCTTGGAGAGGAACAGCGCGCCCGACTCGCCGGCGTCGAGCGCGGGCGGCCCTGGGCCAGATACCGCTCGAGCGCGCGCAGCGCGTGCTCGCCGGCCGGCACGATCCGGGTCCGGCCGCCCTTGCCCTCCACGCGCACCGTCTCGGAGTCGAAGTCGACCGAGTGCAGCTCGAGCGCCACGAGCTCCTCGGCCCGCAGCCCGCAGGCGTAGGCGAGCTCGAACAGCGCCCGGTCGCGCAGCTCGAGCGGGTGGTGGCGGGGATCCCGTCGAGCAGGTCGGCCACCTCGGCGGCCTTGAGCACCCGGGGCAGGCGGGCCGTCGCTTGGGCGAGGAGAGCAGCTCGGCCGGGTTCTCGCGCCGCGCCCCCAGCTGCACCTGGACCCGGAACAGCCCGCGCAGCGCGGCCAGCTTGCGCGCCACGGTGGCTCGGCGCGTCCCGTGCTCGGACAGGCCGGCGGCGTAGCGCCGCAGCGCGCGGACGTCGATGGTGGCGGGATCCGGCCGCGTGCGCGTGGCCCACTGGCCGAACTGCGCGACGTCGATCGCGTAGGCGCGCGCGCGTCTTCTCGGCCACCGCGCGCCGGCTCAGATCGGCCTCGAAGGCCTCGATCGCGGCCTGCCAGGCCGGTTCCAGGTTCGCCACTAGCTAGCTGACGTCGACGAGGGTGCCGATCGGCGTGTACTGGTAGACGTCGTGCGCCTCGGAGTACGGCATCTCGACGCAGCCGAGGCTCTGCGCGGTGCCGTAGGAGGCGCGCTCGAAGCCGTGCAGGGCGTCTCCGCCGTTGAAGTAGCTGACCCAGGGCACGCCGGGATCGTTGTAGTGGCTGCCGTCGGGGTTGGTGCCGCTCATCGTCACCGACGGCGCGTGCTCGAACACCGCGAACACGCCCTGCGCGGTCGGCGCCGCCGGGATCCCGGTGTTGACCGGGCCGGTCACGACCGTCTTGCCGCTGTGCCACACGTCGATGCTCTCGGGGCTGGCCTCGCTGACCTGCACGAACGTGTAGCCGAACGAGGAGCCGTGGCCGGAGACGGCCGCGCCGATCAGCGCCTTCCACACGCTGGCGCCGGCGCACGCCGTCGGCGGTCATGCCGTGGTCGTTCTCGAACGCCATCACCGCGCCCTTGGTCATCTCACCGGCCGTCCCGGGCTGCCACATGCTGCTTCAGCGCCGACGGGATGTTGCCCCAGCGCCAGGCGAAGGAGCCCTGCGGCGGATGGATCGCCGCCGCCTCCTGCGCCGCCGGGCGTGCCCGCCACCGACCGGCCGTTGAACTGGAGCGGGAGGTAGCCGAGCTTGGCGAGCAGCTGCTGGAGGCGCAGCGGTCGAGCCCGTGGGCACGTTCCAGGTGCCGGTGGACGGATTGGCCGCGCCGGCGAGCTGGACGCCGCCGGGCAGCGGGATGTTGACCTTGGCGCCGAGGCCGTAGCCGTAGCCCTCGGGGCGGAAGACGATCGCGTGGGCGTTCAGCTGGTGCCACGTCCCCGGCGTGATCGGGTTGACCGGCGGAAGCGCCTTGCCGAGCGCCTGGTCGACGGGCTTGGAGAACGTCAGGGTGATCGGCGTGGAGGGTCCGATCGTCGAACCGGGCGGCGGATAGGCGACAGCAGAGGCCTTCGGCGCCGGCGGGGAACCAGCTGATGAGCGTCGGCGCGGCGATCTCCCAGGAGCGCGGCGCGCCGGCCACCCAGACCGAGCCCGCCGACGCCGTCCGGTCGAGCGTGATCTCGGTCTGCGGCGCAGGCCAGCACCTGGCGCTGGAGGTGGCCCTGGGCGCCCGAGGCCACCGCGGCCACCGGACGTGTCGAAGTGGATGTTGCAGCGGCGCGTGGCCCGCGAGCGTCACGTACTGCTGGGTCGGCTGCGCGGTCGGCGCGGTCAGCGTGAGGGTCAGGCGCTCGGTGCCGCCGCCGAGCCAGCCCACCGAGCCGGGCCGCTTGACCGTGGCGTAGATCGTGACCTGCTCGCCGGCGTGGACCAGCCGGGTCGGCCAGATCTGGTGGCCCTTGAGGGTGACCGCGATCGAGTGGTTGTCCCGGCCCGGCGGTCGCGCTGACGTTCTCGATGACCCGCCGCCGAGCGGGAGGTCGATCCTGGCCAGGGCGGTCGGGTCGCTCGACAGGCTGGCGCGGGAGGTGGCGAAGCGCGATCGCCGCCGGCCGCGACCCCGGCGACGACGAGCACGAAGATCGCCTCCGGCCACGTAGCGCCCGGGACCCCGGTCGCGGGAGGCGCGGCAGCCAGGCCGCGGCCGGCTCTGGGGCTCGCCCCCGCGGGTCAGCCGTGGGGCGTAGGTATGAGACGGGCGCCACTGTGCGCGAATCCTACCGGTCAGGGTCGTCGGTCAATCAACCATGACGGGAGGTTCTGCAACGAGTCTTTCACTAATTGCGCGCACCATCCAGACCGCTGCACGGCGAGCGCCCGCTCGAGCGCCGCGAGGACCGTCCGGCGCGCCTGGTGGGCGGTCTCGTAGCGGTGGAGCTCTTCGAGCGCGTCGGGCTCGAGCGAGGGGATGATCTCGATCAGCTCGGTCGCGCTCAGCCCGTCGTAGCCGGCGAGGCGCTCGTGATCGTCCGGCGGCAGCGGGGGCCGCGCGCGTGGCCGCGGACTGCACGCTCGGGCTCCAGCGCAGGAACTCCTCGACGTCGGGCTCGTAGCGGTAGTCCTCGCCTCCGCTGCGCAGGAGCGGCCGCAACCGCTGCTGGGCGCGCAGCCGCAGCACCGCCTCGCGGCTGGTGAAGCGAAAGGCGTAGCCGCTCGCCTTCAGCCGGCGGTTGTCGAGGCCGCGCCCGTAGCGGAGCTGGCGGACCATCTCCAGCGGGATCCGCAGGCCGAGACGGCGCAGCGCGGTCGCGGCGAGCGCCGGTGCCCCAGGGCGGGAGCACCGGGAGCATCGTCTTGCCCGAGCAGCGACACCACCTCGGAGAGCACGAGCACGCCGTCGGCGGCGACGTTGTAGGCGCCGGGGAGCTCGCTGCGGGCGGCGTGGGCGAGCGCGCCGACCACGTCGTCCTCGTGGACGAACTGAAACCGGGGGTCGAAGCCGAGCATCGAGGGCACGACGGGCAGGCCGAGCAGGGCGAGATGCGCGCTCCGGCGCTCGCTGCCGATCTCGTCCGCGAGCCGCAGCACCGTGACCGTGCGGTCCGGGTGGCGGGCGCTCCGAACTCGGCCACCGCGCGCTCGGCCTCGGACGACGTCGCGTTCGATCGCCGTGCGCGGCGCCCCGGGCGCTCGAGTGTCCTCGGTGATGAAGGCGGGCTGGCCGGGGCCCCAGCCGTAGTAGTGCGCGGAGGACTTGAACACGAGCTTGCGCAGGGTCTCGGCCGGCCGCGGCGCAGGCTGGAGGATGTTCGCGGTCCCGGTCACGTTGACCTCGTGCGCGCGGTCGAGCGGCGCGAGCAGCGGGTCGGCGATCAGCCGAGTGTCGACGACGGTGTCGATCGCGGCGGCGCGGAGGATCCGCCGCAGGGGGCCCGGCTCGATGTCGGCGCGCACGAACTCGGTGCGCTGGAGCTCGTGGCGCGGGTCCTCGACGTCGATGCCGATGAGCGCCTCGACCTCGGGCTCGCGCTCGAGCGCCTGGGCCAGGCGGCCGCCCAGGTACGACGACAGGCCCGTGATCAGGATCCGGCGTGACTCCATTCCCCGGGTACTACCCAAGCCAGGCGCTGCGTCTGGCCGCGACCATCTCCAGCAGGTTCTCCTGGATCAGCGCGCGGATGTCGTGGGTCAGCGTCCGGACGCGCGCCTCGCCCATGCCCGGCGCGCGAACACCGGCTCGAGGAAGCGGATCGCGAACTTCGCCGGCAGCGGGAGCACCGGAGCCAGACGCGCAGGCGCCGCAGGAGCGGGACCCGGGCGAGCACCGGCGCCGCCTCCTCGGAGCCGACGACGGCGATCGGGACGATCGGCACCTCGGCGGTGATCGCGGCCTGGAGCGAGGCCGGCGTCCTCGAACGGCCGCAGCCGGTAGCGCTCGCTGACCGGCTTGCCGGCGCCTTGCGCGCCCTCGGGGAAGGCGAGCACGAGCTGGCCCTCGTCGTAGAGCAGCCGGTGGAGGTTGGCGGGGTGATCGGCCACGCCGCCGATCTTGGTCACGAGCATGCCCACGCCGGGCACGTCGCGCAGCCGAGGCTGGGTCACGAAGCTGACCGGGCGCGGACGGGGATGCTCCTCGCGGATCGCCTTGGCGATCATCGCGCCGTCGGGCGGGACGGCGCCGGCGTGGTTGGCCACCAGCAGCGCGCCACCCTCGCGCGGGACGTTCTCGACTCCCTCGACCTCCACCCGGAACCAGTAGTGGTAGAGGAACTGGTAGAGCGTCCGGTCGACCAAGCCCTCGACCCGCTCCGAGCGGCCCCAGTCGGTGACCTGGCGGTCGGGCTCGAGGCCGGGCAGGTGGCGGCGAAGCTCCTCCTCCGCGCTGACGACGGGCGCGAGGTCGGTCCCGGCTCCGTCCGGAAGCTCGGTTTCGCCGGGGTCTGCCATTCCCGGCGATTCTCGCAGGACGCCGGCGGGCAGGGACCTCGTGGGCCCCCGCCCGCGCGCGCATCGCTACTTGTAGGTGCCCTTGTAGTGGAACGTGTAGATGCCGGTCGTCGGATTGCCGGAGCCGCTGAAGGTGCCGACGAAGCTGTGGCCCTTCTGGCCCCCGGCGCCCTTCGTCAGGATGAGCTTGCCGTCCTTGACGGTGGCTGTGCTCGGTCCGGTGACGACGAGCGTGGCCGAACCGGTACCGGTCAGGCTGCCAGTCCTCGTGTAGAGGACGACCGGCTTGGAGGTGAGCTTCAGTGTGCTGCCGGTGCCGCTGGGCGTCGCCTTCAGCTTGTAGGTCACCGCGGTGGCGCCGAGGACCTTGTCCGTGCCATCGCCGGCGCTGTACTCGAAGCCGCCTGAGTCGTGCGTGATGGCGACGTGCTGGATGCCGCTGTCGGCCTTGCCCTTGACTTGCCGGTCGCGGCCAGCGCCGTGGCGCCCATCGCCAGCAGCGCGACGGCGCAGATGGCGCTGACGATCACGCTCAGCGCGCGTGTCTTCTTGAACATCGAGAGGTCTCCCCTCTGTCGGGCGGCGCCCGACGGCGCCGCGATCGATTCGGGGGTGTTAACGCGCGTCCGCGCCGGGCGATGCGCGGCTAAGCAGACCCTAACCGCGGTCTGCATACCGCTAACGCGTGATCGCGCCTTCCGAGGCGCTCGAGACCAGCCGCGCGTACTTGGCCAGCGCCGGCCCGGGATACGGCCGCTCCGGGGGCTGGTACGGTCAGCCCGGCTGGACATCTCGTCGTCGGCGAGGGCCACGTCGAGCACGCGGGAGTCGACATCGAGGGTGATCTCGTCGCCGTCTCGGACGAGACCGATCGGCCCGCCGTTGACCGACTCCGGGCGCGATGTGGCCGACCATCAGCCCGTGCGTGGCGCCGGAGAAGCGGCCATCGGTGATCAGCGCCACCTCCTCCCCCAGCCCCTGGCCGACCAGGGCGGCGGTGACCCCGAGCATCTCCCGCATCCCGGGGCCGCCCGCGGGCCCCTCGTTGCGGATCACGACGACGTCGCCGGCCTCGATCGCGCTTTCGGTCACGGCGCGCATGGCGTCCTCTTCGGACTCGAACACCCGCGCGGGCCCCACGTGCTTGCGGCGCTCGTGGCCGGCCAGCTTGACCACGCAGCCCTCGGGGGCGAGGTTGCCGCGGAGGATGGCCAGGCCGCCGGTGGGCTTGATCGGGTCCTCGAGCGGGCGGACCACCTTCTGGCCGGGCGTCTCCTCGGCCGCGTCGGCGATCTCGCCGATCGTCTGTCCGGTGACGGTCTGGGCGTCGTCGTGGAGCAGGCCGGCCTGCTTGAGGCGCGCCAGCACCAGGGGCACGCCGCCGGCCTCGTACAGGTCGGGCGCGACGTACTGCCCGCCCGGCTTCAGGTCGCACAGCAGCGGCGTGCGCTCGCTGATCCGGTCGAAGTCGTCGATGTCGAGCGGGACGCCCATCTCCTTGGCCACCGCCAGCAGGTGCAGGACGCCGTTGGTCGAGCCGCCGCTGCAGGCGATCGCCGCGATCGCGTTCTCGAGGCCCTCGCGGGTGATGATGTCGCTCGGGCGCTGGCCGCGCTTCAGGACGTCCATGACGAGGCGGCCGGCATCGGCGGCGACGTCGTGCTTGTGCGGGTCGGTGGCCGGGACCATGTTGAGGCCGGCGGGCGAGATGCCGAGCACCTCGAACGCCATCGCCATCGTGTTGGCGGTGAACTGGCCGCCGCAGGCGCCGGCGCCTGGGGAGGCCGCGTCCTCGATCGCGGTCAGCTCCTCGTCGGTGATCCGGCCCGCGGCGTGGGCCCCGACCGCCTCGAACACCTCCTGGATCGTGATCTGCGCGCCCGTTGTAGTGGCCCGGGTAGATCGAGCCGCCGTAGAGCATCACGCTCGGGAGGTTCAGCCGGCACAGCGCCATCACCGTGGCCGGGATCGTCTTGTCGCAGCCGCTGATCGCGATCACGGCGTCGAACGCGTGCGCATCGCAGACGAGCTCGATCGAGTCGGCGATCACCTCGCGGCTGACCAGCGAGGCGCGCATCCCGGGCGTGCCCATCGTGATCCCGTCCGAGATCGCCACCGTGTTGAGCTCCATCGGCGTCCCGCCGGCGGCCCGGATCCCCTCCTTGACCTTGGCGGCCAGCGCGCGCAGGTGGAAGTTGCAGGGCATCGTCTCGATCCACGTGTTGGCCACGCCGATGATCGGCTTGCCGAGCGCCTCGTCGTCGTAGCCGATGCCCTTCAGGTAGGCGCGGGCGGCGGCGCGCTCCGGGCCCTTCCGTGAGCGCGCGGCTGCGGTGCTTGGGATCGAGGGGAGCGGCCATCGGCGAGCGGACTGTAGCGGGGAGCTACTGCGGGAACGGGGCGCGCGTGGCCGCGTCGCGCATCCGCGCCCGCTCCCACTGCTTGAGCCGCCACAGGTCGCGCGTGACCTGGGCGGGGTCGAGCTGGCGGCCCGGGCAGGTGCATGTTGGCGCTGGAGAGCAGCCGGCGCTCGTCGCCGGTGAGCGCCATCCACTTGGCCAGCACGTCGTCGGAGTCGGGCAGGCGGGCGCTCCCGTAGGGGCGCTCCTGGTCGAGGAACTCGACGCAGTACTCGCCCAGCAGCCGGTGCGTCTGCGCGAGGTAGGCGAGGATCGGGCGGTGGGGGTAGATCAGGTAGGCGTACGGCGCGCCACCGGTCCCGCCGGCCTCGTCGGGACCGTCGGCCTGGGCGCCCCAGACGCGCAGGAAGCCGAGGTCGCGGTACATCGCCCACTCCTCCTCGTTGACGCACGAGCGCAGCAGCGCCCGGGCGCGCTGCTCGGCACGCCGCTCGCGCCCCGGGTCATAGGAGACGGAGGGGGCGCGCTGGCGCCGGGCCCGGTGGCGCGACCAGCCCTCCTCCAGCCGCGGGATGATCAGATCGGAGAGCAGGGCGATCGCGACGAGCGCGGTGGCGGCAAGCGCGAGTACCACTGCCGGGGCGGCGGCCTATCTGCCGCCCGCCGCCCGCGGAAAGAAGATCACGCGGTCGGCGTCCCGAGGAATCTGTTCGAACGAGCGGACCATCATCGACTCGCGGCGCCCTCGCGGACCGGTGACCGGCACGGCCGCCCACAGTCCGGCGTCGAGCTGGCGCCTGAACTCCTCGATCATGCGCTGCTCGTCCTCTGCGCGCTCGACATCGCCTTCAGCGATCAGCACCTCTCCGTGGCCTGGCTTCATGCGTAGGAAGCGCACCCCTCGATTATGTCAAAAGGCGGACGCCTCGCCGCCGGATCCGCGGCGATTGAAATGGTTCAGGCCCGCGTTCCAGACGCTGCGCGGGATCTTCCCGCATACGGCCGATTCCGAGGATGTCGACGGGCCCGGCGCCGGCGCCGACGTCGCGCAGCCCGTCGCGCACCGCGCGCGCGGCGAGCTCCTTCGCCAGCCGTCGCCGCGTCGAGCGGATCGTCGCCGAGCGCGAGCCGAGCGGCGAGGACCGAGGAGTGGGTGCAGCCCGAGCCGTGCGCGGCGCCGGCGGCGTAGCGCGGACCGGGCAGCGCGACCAGCCGCTCGCCGTCGAAGAAGGTGTCGGTGGCCTGCTCGCGGTGGCCGCCGGTGACGACGACCACTGCCGGGCCGAGCGCCCTGATCGCGCGCGCCAGCTCGTCGACGTCGTCCGTGTCGCTGTGCGTGAGGGCCTGGGCCTCGGGGACGTTGGGCGTGACCACGGTGGCGCGCGGGAGCAGGCGCTCGATCAGGCGCGTCGCGGGCGGCCGGCTCGAGCAGCTCCGCGCCCGACTCCGCCACCATCACCGGGTCGAGCACGACCGGCGTGCCTTCCGGAAGCTCGTCGAGCGCGGTGGCGACGGCCTCGATCGTGGCGACGTTGCCGAGCATCCCGATCTTGACCGCGTCGACGCCGATGTCGTCGTGCACGGCCCTGACCTGAGCGATGATGATCTCCGGCGGGATCGGGTGAACGGCCGTGACCCCGACCGTGTTCTGCGCCGTGATCGCGGTGATCGCCGAGGTCCCGTGGACGCCGCAGGCGGCGAAGGCCTTCAGGTCGGCCTGGATGCCGGCGCCGCCGCCGGAGTCCGAGCCGGCGATCGTCAGGACGACGGGACGCGGGATGGCGAGGGTCAGTCGTGGGCTGCCGAGCGGTAGTGCGCGGGCGCGGGGGCGAGCGCGTCGAGCGGAGCGATCGACGCCGGCACCTGCCCACGGCACGACGTGGAACGCGGCCGCCGGCGCCCGCGGCGGACTATGGCCGGCGAGCTCGAGCTCGGCCAGCGCCGTCAGCCCCTCCTGCGCCGGCAACCCGGCCCGCCGCAGCGCGCCGGCCGTGTCGTGGCCGTCGCCGAGCGCGGCGAGCAGCCGGCGCAGCTCAGGCGTGAGCGTCGCGCGGCGATCCTCCGCCCGCGGCGCTCCGCCGGCCGATGCCGAACAGGTGGTCGAGCACGTCCTGAGGGCCGCGGACGACGTAGGCGCCGGCGGCCAGCAGCGCGTTCGACCCGGCGGACGCCGGCGAGGTGATGCGGCCGGGGACCGCTCCGACCGGCCGGCCGAGCTCTTCGGCGAACCGTGCCGTCAGCAGCGAGCCGGACCGCTCGCCGGCCTCCACCACGACCGTCGTCGAGGCGAGGGCGGCGATGATCCGGTTGCGGGCGCGGAACGTCCAGCGCCACACGGTGGCGCCCGGCGGCAGCTCCGACACCGCGGCGCCTCGCGTGACGATCTGGCGGTGAAGCCCGCGCTTGCGCGCCGGGTACGGCCGGTCCGCCGGCCCGGGAAGCACGGCGACGGTCGCCGCTCCGGCGTCGAGCGCGCCGGCGTGGGCCGCGGAGTCGATCCCGAGCGCCATGCCGCTCAGCACGGTAAGTCCGCTGCGCGCGAGCGACCGGCCCAGCGACCGGGCGACGTCGAGGCCGTAGGGCGACGCGCGGCGGGCGCCCACGATCGCCACCGGATCCTCGGCCAGGAGCGCTTGCAGGCGCTCGGCTCCGCCGGCGACGTGCAGCACGGCGGGCGCGCTGTCCAGGTCGAGCAGCGACTCCGGGTAGAGCCGGCTGCAGCGGCAGATCGCATCGACCCCGGCGCTGACGCCGGCGCGGATCTGCTCGGTGTCCAGCCGGTCGAGCTCGTCCTCGATCTGTGCCCGGTGGCGGCCGCCCACGGCCGCGATCAGTTCCTCGTCGCGCAG
This sequence comes from uncultured Solirubrobacterales bacterium, assembly GCA_963710305.1. Lineage (GTDB taxonomy): Bacteria > Actinomycetota > Thermoleophilia > Solirubrobacterales > Solirubrobacteraceae > Palsa-465. The sequence goes on from CAVPZV010000004.1 coordinate 259,665, forward strand.
CGCGAGCACGCGGTCGATCTGCGCTCGCGCCTGCTCGAGATGGCCTCCGAGCCGCGCGAGCAGCCAGGCGCGGGCCAGGCAGGAGGCGCAGGCCGCGATCATGCCGCCAGCGACGCGTCGTCGGACCCTCGCTGGCGGAGGCTCAGAGCGGCCAGGACGTCGTCCTGGGTCACCCGGTCGTGGTGCTCGAGGTCGGCGATCGTCCGCGCCACGCGCATGATCCGGTGGCGCCCGCGGGCGCTCAGCGCGCCGACGGCATAGGCGCGCCCGAGCACCTCGGCGGCGGCGGGCTCGAGCCGGACGTGCCGGCGCACGTCGCGTGCCTCCATCTCGCCGTTGCAGCGCGCCCCGCCGAGCCTCCGGCGCTGGCGCTCCCGCGCCTCGGCCACGCGCGCTCGCGCGGTGGCCGAGTCGACCACCGGCTCGGAGCGGAGCTCCGCCTCGCTCGGGCGCTGGACGTTCACGAGCAGGTCCATCCGGTCGAGCAGCGGGCCGCTCAGGCGCCGGCGATGCCGGCGCAGGTCGGCCTCCAGGCACTGGCAGCGATCGCCCACGCCGGCGTAGCCGCACGGGCAGGGGTTGGTGGCGGCGACGAGCATGAAGCGGGTCGGGAAGATCAGCGCGCGCTGGCCGCGCACGATCGTCACGCGGCCGTCCTCGAGCGGCTGGCGGAGCGCGTCGAGCGCCGGCCGCTGGAACTCGGAGAGCTCGTCGAGGAACAGGACGCCGTGGTGGGCGAGCGTCGCTTCGCCCGGACGCGGCGTCACACCGCCGCCCACCAGCCCCGACGGGGAGATCGTGTGGTGCGGCGCCCGGAACGGCCGGGTGCCGATCAGCCCGCCGGTGTGCAGGCCGGCCACGCTGTGCAGGCGCGTCACCTCCACCGCCTCGTCCCGCGTCATCGCCGGCAGGATCGACGGGATCCGCCGGGCCAGCATCGTCTTGCCCGTGCCCGGCGGCCCCTCGAGCAGCAGGTTGTGACCCCCGGCAGCGGCGATCTGGATCGCCAGCAGCGCCGCGGCCTGCCCGCGGACGTCGGCGAGGTCGAGCTGCATCTCGGCGCCGTTCCGAGACGGCGCCTGAGCCGGAAGCGGCGGCGGATCGGCGCCGCGGAGCAGCGCCGCCGCCTCGCCCAGGCTCGAGACGCCCGCGACCTCCACCCCTTCGACGATCGCCGCCTCGCGGGCCAGCGCGCGCGGGACGATCAGCCGGGCGATCCCGGCCCGGCGCGCGCCCTCGGCCACGGCGAGCGCGCCCGGAGACTCCCGCAGCTCGCCGCCGAGCGAGAGCTCCCCGAACACCACGTACGCCGCAGCCGCGTCGGCCGGCACCTGCTCGGAGGCCACGAGCACGCCGAGCGCGAGCGCCGTGTCGAAGCCGGGGCCCGCCTTGCGCAGGAACGCCGGCGCCAGGTTGGCGGTGATCCGCCGGCGCGGGAACTCGAAGCCCGAGTTGAGGATGGCCGACTGGATCCGGTCGCGCGACTCCCGCACCGCCACGTCGCCCAGCCCGACGATCGTGAACGTGGGCAGGCCCGAGCGGATGTCGACCTCCACGAGCACCTGGCGCGGATCGACGCCGTCGATCGCGAAGGTGGCGATGCGCGCGAGCATGGCGTCCGACGCTACGCCCGCGCCCGAAACACGTGGGTGACGCCGCGCAACGATTCTGCGCACGCGCCGGCGCCGGGCCGCAGCAGAGTTGGCGCACGCCGTCACCCACGTGTCACCCGTCCGTCCGTAGCGTCGCGACGGTGACCAGCGACGTCCGTCACCAGCTCGGCCGGCTCGGAGAGCAGCTCGCGGCCGAGCACCTCAGCCGGCGCGGGTTCGAAGTCGTCGAGCGCAACTACCGCACCCGGTGGGGCGAGCTCGACATCGTGGCGTTCGACGGGAGCACGCTCGTGTTCTGCGAGGTCAAGACGAGGCGCCTTCCCCACGCGGGCGGGAGCCGCTCGAGGCGGTGAATCACCGCAAGCGCGCGCAGGTGCGCAAGATGGCCGGACAGTGGCTGGTCGAGCGCACCGACCGGCCGTACGCCGAGCGGATCCGGTTCGACGCCATCGGTGTCACGTTCGACTCGGACGGCGCGCTCGTGCGCATCGAGCACGTCGAGGATGCGTTCTGAGCTACAGAGAGAGCTGCTGGTAGGCCGCTGATTGGAACGACAGCCGGTGCAGCGGGGACACTCCGAGGCGCTCGATCGCGTCCCGGTGCTCGGGCGTGGCGTAGCCGACGTGCTGGGCGAACTCCCAGCCCGGATGGGCGAGGTCGGCGCGTCGCATGTAGCGATCCCGCGTCTCCTTGGCGATGACCGAGGCGGCCGCGATCGCCGCGCTCTTGGCGTCGCCGCCGATGACCGCCCGCTGCTCGTGCTCGAACGCGGCCACCGGGAACCCGTCGCTCAGGCAGATGCAATCGGGGCAGGCCACTCGCTGGAGTGCCGTGCGCAGCGCGGCCAGGTTGGTCACGTGCAGCCCGCGGGCGTCGATGCCGGGCGCGCAGCGGGTGATGATCGCCACCCGGGCGGCGATCCGCATGATCAGCGGAAACAGCTCGGCGCGGCCCTCCGGCGTGTGCTGCTTGGAGTCGTTGAGCGCGCGCAGCGCGCGAACCTCACCCGGGCCGACCCGCTCCAGATCGAACAGCACCGCGGCCGCGACCAGCGGGCCGGCCAGGCATCCGCGGCCGGCCTCGTCCGCCCCTGCGACGAAGCGCGTGCCGAGCTCGCGGTCGAACGCGAACAGCCGCCGGCCGCGCGACCCGCGGCCCGCGCGCTTGCGGGGCTTAGAGGAAGCCGATCCGGTCCGGCGGCCAGTACGTGAAGAAGGCGATCCCGATGATCCATTGGCCCGGGACGGGGCCCCAGTAGCGGCTGTCGTCTGAATCGCCACGGTTGTCGCCCATCATGAAGTAGTCGCCGGGCGGAATGACGATCGGAGTGAGGAAATTGCACCCTTGTCCTCCCGCACACGACGCGATGTAGCTGTCCTTCTCGCGAACGCCGTTGCGGATCACGTGCCCGTTCGAGATCTGGATGCGGTCGCCCGGGAGCCCGACGACGCGCTTGATGAACGGCGTCTGGTGTGACTCGGCCGGGGTGGGCTTGTCGCACGGCTGGTCGCGGCCCGTGCCCTCGTTCGGATTGCCGCAGATCGGCGTGGCCTCGGGATCGGCGCCGGCAGGGGGATGGAACACGACGATGTCGCCGATGCTGGGCTTGGTATCGAGGCGATTGGTCAACACCCGCTGGTTGACCTCGAGCGTGGGAACCATCGAGGCGCTGGGGATGCGGAACGGCTTGACGATGAACGCCTGGATGAGCAGCGCGAGCGCGACCGCGATCGCCACCGTGAGGACGAGCTCGATCAGGCCCTTCATGACGCACGACCGCAGTCCGCGGCCACCGGATTCCGATCCGGAGTCCGGCCAGCCAGCGCGTCAAACGGCTTGCCGGTTGCCGTCACCCGGCGTCGGGGCCGGCGGACTGCTCCGCCGGACTGGCGTCCGCAGCCGCCGTCGGGGAATCGTCCTGCACCGGCGCGGCGCTATCGGCCTCCCCAGCCGCCGCATCCTGCTGCACCGGTGAGGCCTCCCCAGCCTCGGGCTCCGGCTCTGCCTCCGGTCCGTACAGCAACTCGCGCTGAATGGCCTCCTCCGGACCGGTGTTCCGGCGCTCGCGTACCCGTGCGCGCTTGCCGACGCGACCGCGCAGGTAGTAGAGCTTGGCGCGCCTGACGTCGCCGCGCGCGGCCACCTCGATCCGCTCGATCTTCGGCGAGTGAAGCGGGAACGTCCGCTCCACCCCCACGCCGAAAGATTGCTTGCGGACGGTGAAGGTCTCGCGCGCGCCGTGGCCCTGGCGCTTGATCACGACGCCCTCGAACACCTGCGTGCGCCGGCGCGTGCCCTCGATCACCTGGAAATGCACGCGCAACCGATCACCGGCGTCGAACGTCGGTACACGGCGGAGCTGAGCGCGCTCCAGGCTGTCGATCACGGTGCTCATGGCAATTGGCTGAGCCGGCGGCACCGGCGATGCGCGCTGGCCGGGCTGCACGTCAGCGCCTGCCTTCCCACGCGGGGGCCTATGGTAGCTGACCGCTTCCGCGTCCTGCCTCCCGCGCCCTGGCTCGGCTCTGCTCGAGGCGCCATTCGCGGATCCGGGCGTGGTGGCCGGAGAGCAGCACGTCGGGCACGCGCCAGCCCCGGAAATCAGCCGGGCGCGTGTAGTGCGGGTACTCGGGGGCTCCGCCGAGGGCACGGCTGAAGGACTCCTCCACCGCCGAGTCGGCGTGGCCGAGCGACCCCGGCAGCTTGCGCATCACCGCGTCGCACACGACCATCGCGGGCAGCTCGCCCCCGGCCAGGACGTACCGGCCGATCGAGATCTCGTCGCTCGTGAAATGGTCGATCACGCGCTGGTCGAAGCCCTCGTAGCGGCCGCACAGGAGCGTGAGCGCCGGCGCGAGCGCCAGCTCCTCGACCAGCTCGTCGTCGAGGAGCCGTCCCGCCGGCGTGAGCGCGATCACTCGCCGCCTCGCCGGCAGCTCGACCGGATCCACGTCGTAGCGCGCCCGCAGCGCCGCCTCGACGACATCCACCCTGAGGACCATTCCGGCGCCGCCGCCCATCGGCATGTCGTCGACCTGCCCGGCCCTCAGCGGCGTGTGATCGCGGTAGTTGACGTAACCCAGGCCATGCCCTGCGGCGAGCGCGTTGGCCACGTGGCGCTGGCGCTCGAACCATCCGAACGCATCCGGGAACAGCGTGAAGACGTCGACCTCCACGAGGTCAGGCCTCGCCGAGGAACCGGAGATCGACGTCGATCTCGCGTCGCTCGAGGTCGACCTCGCGCACGGCGTCGCTCACGAGCGGGACGAGCAGATCGTCGCCGCCCCCGTCGCGCGTCACCTCGAGCACCTCGCACGAGGGGAGCGCCAGCAGCTGCCGCACGGTTCCCACCGGGCTAGCGCCATCGTGCACCCGGCAGCCCTCGAGATCCTCGGCCCACCACTCGTCGGGACCGAGCTCGGGCGCGTCGCCGCGTGGGACCAGTAGCTCCGTCCCGCGCAGCGCCGTGGCCGAGTCGCGGTCCTCGTGACCCTCCAGCCGGACGATCGGCCGTGCGTCGGTGCCGGCTCGGCGGCTGATCCGCAGCTCGCGATCGGCCACCGAGACCCGCGAGCCGAGCGTCAGCAGCCCGGGCGCCGGCTCTACGACGTAGAAGCTGCCGTCGAGCCCGTGCGGGCGGCCCACCACCCCGGCCCGCAGCCAGGCGCGGCGTCTGCATCAGGAGTCGACGATGTCCACGAACACGCGGCGCCTCTCCTTCGACGCCGCGGTCTTGACCAGCGTGCGCAGCGCCGAGGCGGTGCGCCCTCCGCGTCCGATCACGCTGCCGTAGTCCTCGTCGGCCACCGACAGCTCGAGCACCGTGGCGCCGTCGTCCTCGTTGACCTCGTTCACGCTGACCTGATCGGGATGCTCGACCAGCCCACGCGCCAGATACTCGAGCAGCTCCTTCACGGGATGCGCGCTAGTGGATGCCCTGCGTGCTCAGCAGCTTGCGAACGGTGTCGGTGGGCTGCGCTCCGCGGGCCAGCCAATCGCGAACGCGCTCCTCGTCGAGCACGATCGTCGAGGGATCGGTCTGGGCGTTGTAGTGCCCGACCGTCTCGATCACGCGACCGTCGCGCTTGGAGCGCTGGTCGGCCACGACCACGCGCCACACAGGGTTCTTGCGCCCGCCGATGCGGGTGAGCCGGAGACGTACTGACATAGCGATCGACGAGGTTAGCGTGCCGCGAGTCAGCGCGCCTGGCGCATCAGCGCCCCGAGGTCGGGCATCCGCCCCTGGGCCACCTGGCGCATGACCTTGCGCATCTGCTCGAACTGCTTGATCAGCTGCTTGACCGCCTGCACGTTGGTGCCCGAGCCCTTGGCGATCCGCAGCCGGCGCGAGCCCTTGATCAGCTCGGGGCGTCGGCGCTCCTCCGGCGTCATCGACAGGATGATGGCCTGGATCTGGTCGAACTGGCGCTCGTCTACCTTGACCCCGCGCAGCTCCTTGCCCATCCCCGGGATCATCCCGAGCAGCGACTGGAGCGGTCCGAGCCGGCGGATCTGCTTGAGCTGGTTCAGGAAATCCTCGAGGTCGAACTCCTGCTTGCGGAACTTGCGCTCGAGCTCGGCCGCCTGCTGATCGTCGTAGGCGTCCTGCGCCTTCTCGATCAGGGTCATGACGTCGCCCATGCCGAGGATCCGCTGGGACATCCGGTCCGGGTGGAAGCGCTCGAACTGGTCGAGCTTCTCGCCCGTGGAGGCGAACAGGATCGGCTTGCCCGTGATCGCCTTGACCGACAGGGCGGCGCCGCCGCGGGCGTCGCCGTCGAGCTTGGTCATGACCACGCCGTCGAACTGGACGACCTCGGCGAACTGCTCGGCCACGTGGACGGCGTCCTGACCGGTCATGGCGTCGACCACGAGCAGCACGTCGTGGGGGTTGACCGCCTTCTTGATGTTGGCCAGCTCGGCCATCAGCGCCTCGTCGACGTGCAGGCGGCCGCTGGTGTCGACGATCAGCACGTCCTTGCCCTCGGACATCGCGCGGTCCCGGGCCCAGGCGGCGATCTTGACCGGGTCGCGGTCGGTCCCCTGCTCGTAGACGGCCGCGCCCGCCTGGGTGCCGACCTTGATGAGCTGGTCGACGGCGGCCGGGCGGTACACGTCGCACGCGGCGACCGCGACCGAGGAGCCGTGCTGCTCGCGCAGGTAGCGCGCCAGCTTGGCCGTGGCCGTGGTCTTGCCCGAGCCCTGGAGGCCGGCCATCACGATCACCGTCGGCGGCCGGGGCGAGAACGACAGCTCCCGCGAGGCGCCGCCCATCAGGTCCGTGAGCTCGTCGGAGACGATCTTGACCACCTGCTGGCCGGGATTGAGCTGGCCGATGATGTTCGCTCCGAGCGCGCGCTCCTTGACCGCGTTCGTGAAGCCCTTGACGACCTTGAAGTTGACGTCGGCCTCGAGCAGCGCGAGGCGGATCTCGCGCATGGCGGCGTTGATGTCGTCCTCGGTCAGCGTGCCGCGACCGCGGACGTCGGACAGCGTGGCCTGGAGCTTCTCGGCGAGGGAGTCGAACATGGTCGCTCCCAGCTTATCTCTCGGGACCGGCCGCGCCGGCGCTGTCAGGTGACGAGCGCCCGCGCGAACTCGTCGGCGTCGAACGGCCGCAGGTCCTCCAGCTGCTCCCCCACCCCGATCAGCTTGACCGGGATCCCCAGCTCGTGGGCGATGGCCAGCGCTATCCCGCCCTTGGCGGTCCCGTCGAGCTTGGTCAGCACCAGCCCGCTGACCGCCACCGCCTCGGAGAACAGCCGGGCCTGGCGCAGCCCGTTCTGGCCCGTCGTCGCGTCAACCGTGAGCAGCGTCTCGTGCGGGGCCTCGGGGATCTGCTTGCCGATCACCCGGCGAACCTTGGCCAGCTCGGCCATCAGGTCGTCCTGGGTGTGCAGGCGCCCGGCGGTGTCGATGATCACGACGTCGGCGCCCTCGCGCCGGCCGGTGGCGATCGCGTCGTAGGCGACGGCGCCCGGGTCGGTGTCCGGAGGCCCCTTGACGAAGTCGACGCCGGCGCGCTGCGCCCACAGCTCGAGCTGCTCGACGGCGGCGGCGCGGAACGTGTCGGCGGCGCCGAGCACGACCTTGCGGCCGAGCTCCTTGCTCAGGTGCCAGGCCAGCTTGCCGACCGTCGTGGTCTTGCCCGTGCCGTTGACGCCGGCGACGAGGATCACGGTCGGGTTCGGGCGAAGGTCGATGTGGTCATCGCCGGTCTTGGCGATCCCGGCCAGCAGCTCGGTCAGCCGGTTGGTCAGCGCCTCGCCGCCGGTGATCGATCCGGCCGTCGCCTCGCGCTCGAGCTGCTCGACCACCTGCGCGGTGGTGCGCGCGCCGACGTCGGCGTAGATCAGCGCCTCCTCGAGGCGCTCCCACGTCTCGTCGCTCAGGTCCTCGAACAGCGTCGCCTGGATCTCGGTGGCCAGGGCCTGGCGGGTCTTGCGCATGTTCTCGCGCAGGCGCCGGAACATCCCGCGGCGGCGCTCCTCCTTGGCCGGCTCGCCACCCTCGTCGGCCGGCGGCGCGCCATCGACGATGAACAGATCCCGCCAGTCCCGCGCCATGCGAGCGACCTTACGCGGCCTGCTCGGCCGGCGGCAGCCGGCGCGAGATCACCTTGGAGATGCCGTCGCCGCCCATCGACACGCCGTACAGCGAGTCGGCGGCCTCCATCGTGCGCTTCTGGTGCGTGACCACGATGAACTGGGCGTGGCGCGAGTAGGTGCGCAGCAGCTGCAGGAAGCGGTCGATGTTGAGGTCGTCGAGCGCCGCCTCCACCTCGTCGAGGATGTAGAACGGGCACGGCCGGGCGAGGAACACGGCGAACAGGAAGGCGAGCGCGGTCATCGACTTCTCGCCGCCGGAGAGCAGCGAGAGCCGCTTCATGTCCTTGCCCGCCGGGGTGATCTCGATCTCCACTCCGAGCAGGTCCTCCTCGGGCTCGACCTCGGCCTCGGCGGCCGCCTCCACCGCGTCTTCCGCTGAATCGGGGTCGGGCGCGTTGCCGTTGCCGCCGAGGACCCGTGCCGGCCCGTCGCGCTCGGCCACCAGGCGCAGCCGGCCGCGGCCACCCGGGAACAGCTGAGCCGAGACCTCCTCGAAGTTGCGCGCGGCGGCGGCGAACGTCTGCTCGAACGTCTCCCGGATCTGGCGATCGGTGTCGACGATCAGCTTCTCGAGCTCCCGCAGCGCCGTCTCCAGGTCGGACCGCTGGCGCTCGAGCTCCTCGACGTGCTCGACCGCCTCCGCGTACTCCTGCTGGGCGAGCGGGTTGACGGGCCCGAGCTGCTCGCGGCGCCGGGCCAGACGCTCGAGCCGGGTGGTGAGCGACTCGCGCTCCTCGGCGGGCAGCGCTTCGGTGGCGGGCTCGGCGGCGAGCTCCAGACGAGCGGCCAGCCGCGCGAGCTCCTCCTGGATGTCGGCGCAGCGGTCGCTGATGCGCTGCACGCGGACCTCGACCGCCGTCAGCGCCTCGTTCTCGCGGTGAAGCTGCGCGTGCAGGCCCGCCTCCTGCTGCGCGCACGCCCGCAGCTCGGCGGCCAGGTGCTCGCCGGCCTGCCGATCCTCGGCCAGCGCGGCCTGGAACCGGGCACGGCGCTCGTCGATCGCCTCGGCCAGTCCCTCGAGCGCCGCGATCAGGCCCGCGACGCACGGCGCAAGCCGCTCATCGCGGTCGATCGTCCGGCGCAGGCGGTCGATCCGGCCCAGACGCTCCGCGCGCTCGCGCTCGGCGCGCTCGAGCTTCGAGCGCTCGGTGGTCAGCTCGGCCTGAAGGGCAAGGGCGCGTGCGGCGGCCGGGCTGTCGTCGGGCGCGGAGCGCCGGCGGGCGATCGAGGCCTCCAGGCGCCGCTGCTCCTCGGCCGACTCGTCGCGCTCGCGCATGGCGTCGCGATGGGCGGCCACGGCCCGGTCGCGCTCGCCGTCCGCGTCAGCCGCGCCGGCAGCGCGGCGCTCGAGCTCGGCTCTCGCCGCCTGCTCGGCCTGCGCGGCCGCCTCGGTGGCGCGGATCAGCTCCTCGCGGCGGTTTCGCTGGGCCAGGACGCGCTCCTCGCCGGCCGCCGGCGCCTGGCGAAGCTCGCGGCCCGGGGCCGACCAGACGCGGCCTGCGGCGGTCACCGCGACGCCGGTGAAGGAGTCCGGTAGGTCGTCGAGCGACTCGACGAGCCAGGTGTCGCGCAGCAGCACCCGCGCCAGCGCGACCGCGTCGTGCGGGCCGCGGACCCGGTCGAGCAGCGGCACGGCTCCGGGCGCCGGCGCCGCCGGCTCGCCGTCCTGCTCGGAGACCTCGGGCGCGGCGACCAGCGTCCGCCCGCCGTCGGCGCCGGCGCTTGTCGAGCATGGCGCCGGCGCCGGCGCGATCGGCGGCGATCGAGGCGCGCAGCCGCCCGTCGAGCGCCGCTGCCAGCGCCAGCTCGTGGCCCGGCTCGACCTCGAGGCGGTCGGCCAGCGTGGAGGCGCCGCCGAGCGCGGCGCTCTGGCTGCGCAGGAACTGGTTGACCGCCGCGAGCTCGCCGCCGACGCGCGCCGACTCCCGGCGCGCCGCCTCGACGGCACGCTCGGCCTCGCGCACGAGCGCCCGGGCGCGCTCGAGCTCGGCCTCGGCCCGCTCGCGCGCCTGGCGCCGCTCCTCGACCACCGACTCGCGCTGCGCGAGCGTCTCCCCGGCGACGGCGAGCTGGCCCTCGAGGCCGGCGAGCTCGCGCGCGAGCTCGGCCTGGCGATCGGCCTCGAGCGCGGCCAGGCTGGCCTCGAGCGCGGCGATGCGCTCGCCCGCCTGCGGGTCCGGCGTGCCTCGGCGGGGGCGCTCGCCTCGAGCACGCCCAGCAGCTCTCGGCTCGCGGCCCAGCCTGTCCTCGATGCCGCGGTGCGCGGACCTGACGGAGTCGGTGCGGTAGGAGACTCGCTCGGCCGCCGACTGGGCGCGGAAGGCTCGCCGCGCAGAGCTCCTCGTGCTGGGCGCTCCGCGCGGCCAGGGCCTCCTCGGCGGCCTCGCGCCGGGCGGCGACCGCCTCGACCTGCTGCTCCACCGCGGCCCGCCGCTCCCGCGCCTGCGCCGCCTCGGCCTGGGCGGCGGCCAGCGCCTCGCGCTCGGCCCGCACGTCGTCGCGGACGAGCTCCCAGCGCGCCTCGAGCGTCTGGCGCTCCAGCCGGGCGTGGAGCTCGGCCGCCTCGGCCTGGCGCTTGAGCGGACGCAGCCGGGAGCGCGCCTCGCGCTCGACGTCGAGCGCGCGGTCGAGGTTGTCCTGGGTGCGGGCGAGCTTGAGCTGGGCGCGACGCCGGCGCTTGCGGTGCTTGCCCAGGCCGGCGGCCTCCTCGATCAGCAGGCGCCGGTCGCGCGGCTTGGAGGTCACGAGCGACTCGACCCGGCCCTGGGAGATGACCGAGTGCATCTCCTTGCCCAGGCCGGTGTCCGAGAGCACCTCGATCACGTCGACCAGCCGGCAGCGCGCGCCGGCGAGGCGGTACTCGCCCTCGCCCGCTGCGGTCGAGCCGCCGCAGGATCGAGACCTCGGGCGTGGCGAGGCCGAGCGAGCCCTCGCTGTCGTCGAGCACGAGCTCGACCTCGGCGCCGCGGGCGGCCTGGCGCCCGGCGCGCCGCCGAAGATCACGTCCTGCATCGACTGGCCGCGCACGGCGATCGGCGACTGCTCGCCCGAGCGCCCACAGGACCGCGTCGGTGATGTTCGACTTGCCCGATCCGTTCGGGCCGACGACGACGCTGACCCCGGACCGAACTCGAGCCGCGTGCGGTCCGGGAAGGACTTGAAGCCCTTGAGGGTGATCGACTTCAGGTACATGGCGGTCGCGTTTCAGTCGACGGCGTCGAGCGCCGCCTGGGCGGCCTCCTGCTCGGCATCCTTCTTGCTGCGTCCGGTTCCGCGGCCCACCTCGACGCCGTCGATGGTGGCGCTGATCGAGTAGGTCCGGTCGTGCGGCGGGCCCTGCTCGTCGACCACGTCGTAGCTGACGAGCTCGCCGCGGCGGGCCAGCCGCTCCTGGAGCGCCGACTTGAAGTCGACGGGATGCTCGAGCGCGTCGTCGATCTCGGGCGCGAACGCCTCCACCACCGCCTCGGCCGTTCGTTCATATCCGAACTCGAGATAGCACGCGCCGATGACGGCTTCGATCACCGAGGCGAGCACGCGCTCGGTGCCGATCAGCGCGCGCACGTTCGAGCCGGCGCTCGCCGGAGCGGCCTCCCGCAGCCGCTCGGGCACGCCGATCCGCTCGGCCACGGCACGGCAGGAGCGGCCCGAGACGGCCTGGGCGCGGATCTTGGTCAGGCGGCCGGCGCCGAAGCGATCGGCCTCGAGCCGCGGGTACAGGTGGGCGGTCACGGCCAGCGCGAGCACGCTGTCGCCGAGGAAGGCCAGCCGCTCGTAGGAGTCCGAGCGCCTCGCGGTCCAGGAGGCGTGGGTGAACACCCGCGTGGCCAGCTCGTCCTCGAGCTGGTCGAGGAGCTCGCGGAGCTTGCCATGCGGCTCGCGGGTTCCGGGGTCCTGTTCGGAGGAGATCGGGCGGCCTTCCTGGTTGCTTCCCAACCTGCTACCCGCTTCGCGGCCGTGGGCAGCGGTCCGGCGGCGTCCGCCAGACGAAGCACGCTCCACCCGACCGGGTGAGCTCCTGGCGCCGCGCGCCGGCCGCTCACTCAGCGTCTGCGCCCGGGGTCGTGGCCGCGGAGGAGTGCGCATCGGCCGCTCCGCTCGCGAGCACGAAATCCACGGCCTGGCGCACGCTCAGGATCCTGGCCGCCTCCTCGTCGGAGATCTTCACGCCGTAGGAGTCCTCGAGCTCCTGGACGAGCGTGTAGAGGTCGAGCGAGTCGGCTTCGAGGTCCTCCTTGAAGCGGGTCTGCTCGGTGATGATCCCGGGATCGACCTCGAGCTCGGCGGCCAGGTGCTCGCGGATCAGCGCGAATATCTGCTCGCGGTTCATCGCTCGGACACCGTAGCCGGATGCTCGGACGAGCCGGTGTGGGCGCCGCCGCTCTCGCCCGCGGGCCGTCGCCGCTCGCCCGCGGGGCGTCGCCCCCGCCGGGCGACGGGCGCAGGGCCTCGGCCTGGACGAGCGCCTCACGGGTGCGGCCGATCACGTCCTCCTGCACGCCCCGCGCCGCGACCTCGATCGCGCGCGCGAACCCGCGGCGGGTGAAGCGGCCGTGGGCGACGACGCCGAGCTGGCGCAGGCCCAGCATGTAGGCCCCGCCGGGCGCCTCGGGATCGATCTGCTCACGCAGCGCGCGTACCGCCGGGGCGAGCAGCAGGCCGCCGAGCCTGCCCCGCCAGCGAGCTCATCGCGGCGTCGCGGATGGCGCGCATGGTCCGGCCGGAGACGCCCTCGATCAGCTTGAGGGTGATGTTCCCGGTGAAGCCGTCCATCACGACGACGTCGGCAAGGTCCTCGGTCACCTGCGTGCCCTCGATGTTCCCGACGAAGTTGAGGCCGGTGCCGCGCATGCCGGCGAGCTGCTCGTGCACGGCGACGAGCTCGGGCGTGCCCTTGGCCGGCTCCTCGCCGTTGGAGAGCAGCGCCACGCGCGGCGACTCGATGCCCATCACCGCGGCGGCGAACCCCGAGCCCATGTGCGCGAACTGGACCAGGTGCTCGGGACGGCAGGTGACGTTGGCGCCGACGTCGAGGAGGAGGACGGGTGAGGCGCCCGGCATCGGCACCGGCAGGGCGAGCGCCGGGCGATAGATGCCCGCGGTCGCGCCTCAGGTTGAACAGGCCGGCGGCGAGGGCGGAGCCGGTCGAGCCGCCGGAGACCAGCGCCTGGGCGCGGCCGTCGGCGACGGCGCGCGCGGCCTGGACGATCGAGGCCTCGGGGGTCGAGCGTACGGCGAAGGCGGGGTCGGCGGCCTTGGCGATCGAGATCGGCGCGTCGATCACCTCCACGCCGGCGGGGACCGGCCCGATCTCAGCGGCGGGACCGAACAGCAGCACGCGGATCCCCGAGGCGGCAGCCTGTACCGCGCCCGCGGCGACCTCGGCGGGACCGAGGTCCGCCCCGCCTGCATCCACGGCGACGGTGATCATCGCCGCGAGCTAGACGGACGACTCACCCGAGTCGGGCGCCAGGACCTCCCGGCCCTTGTAGTAGCCGCACTCGGGACAGACGCGGTGCGGCAAGCGCGGGCTGTGGCAGTGCGGGCAGGCGTTGTAGCCCGGCGCGCTGACCTTGTGCTGCGCCCGTCGCTGGGAGGTACGGGCGTGCGACTGCTTTTGCTTGGGGACCGCCATGCGCGTGCAGTGTAGCCAGCGCGGGCTCCGGCGCCGGGCGCGGCTATTCGAAGCGGAGCTCTGAGAGCTTGGCCCACCGTGGGTCGGGCGGCCGTTCGTGATGATGCTCAGCGCCGGCGAGGTTGAGGTTCTCGCCACAGACCGGGCACAGGCCGGCGCAGTCCTCCTGGCAGAGCAGCGTCGTCGGAGAGCGACAAGGCGAGGGCGTCGCGCGCCCAGGCGCGGAGGTCGAGCACGCCGTCCTCCACGTAGGGAGACTCGAGGTCCTCGGTCTCGCCGGGTTGGGAGACCTCGCGCGCATCGACGGCGAACACCGGCGATGCCGGCTCCAGGCAGCGCATGCACGGGCCTTCCAGCGTCGCCTCGAAGCGCAACCGCAGCGCGACCCCGTTGCCGGTCGTCCGTGACACGTCGACCCGCACCGGAACGAGCGCGGGCGCGACAGGATAGGTCTCGCCCGCGAGCGTGAACGGGTCGATCGCCACCTGGAGATCGAGGCGCCGGCCCTCTCCCGAGCTGAGACGCAAGCCCCCGAGATCGAACGTGTCAGATCGAAGGGCCATACCATCGAGCTTAGTGGTTCTGCTCGCGAGTTCGGGCATGCGCGGAGAGGAGAGTCGGTCGACTCGGAATGGGAACGATCCGAGACGAACCGCGATCATTCCAGGCTCGATGTCCAAGTGGTTTCGCACATACGGCTTTGCGGACGTGCTCGACGACCTGATCGTCGGCGCGTATCCGCTCGACGCCGCCGACGTGGCGATGCTCTCGGCGATGGGCGTCAGGAGGGTCCTGAACCTGGCCGAGGACCAGGAGTACCGGCGGGGAGAGCGCGAGGCGGTGGAGCGAGGCGCTGAAGAGGGCCGGGATCGAGGAGCAGCGCATCAGCATGCTCGACTACGGCGGCCTTCCGGCGCCGGCGCTCGAGACCGCGGTGCGCGAGGTCAACCAGTGGCTGGACGAGGGAGCCCGCACGTACGTGCACTGCCGGGCGGGCTGGCAGCGATCGGCTGCGGTGGCCGCGGCGGTGATCGCGGTACGGGTCGGCATCGACATCGACGAGGCACTGGCTCACGTGCAGGCGCGCAAGCCCTCGGCCGATCCCCTGCCCCACCAGCGCGAGGATCTGCGGCGGTGGTGGCAGGAGCGCGACGCGGACGCGGCGTGAGCCGACGGTGCGGCGTAGGGGCGGCGCGGCGTGAGCGCGGGCGCTGGGCGCGCGCGGTGCCGGGGCCCGGCTACTGCTCGGCGGCGCGGAGGCGACGCGGCGGCAGCGTCAGCTGCTCGACCCACGGATCCTCCCCGCGCCCCCCGCGGCGGCCGCCCGCGCTCGTCCCCCAGCTCGGCGGCGTGCACGCTGCGCGCGCTGACCGTCACCTGCTCGACCTCCGGGAGCTCGCGTCCCTCCGCCACCGCGCCATGGTCGGCAAAGCGCCGCGCCGCCGGCAGGACGCGCGCCTCGTAGGAGCCCACCGTCTCGTTGTAGGCGCGAACCGCGCTGTTGAGGCGCGAGCCGAGCGTGCCGAACAGGCCCGAGAGCTTGGACAGCCGCCCGTGGAGCTCCCGGCCCAGATCGGAGATGGCCTGCGCGGACTCGGCCACCCGCTCCTGCTGCCAGCCATAGGCGATCGCCCGGAGCATGGCCAGCAGCGTCGTCGGGGTGGCGACGAGGACGCGGCGGGCCATCGCGTCCTCGATCAGCGCCGGGTCGGCCTCGAGCGCGGCTCCGTACAGGTGCTCGCCGGGCAGGAACATCACGACGAGGTCGGGTGTGCAGTCGAGGTTGGCCCAGTACGCCTTCTCGGCCAGGGCCTTCACGTGCTTGCGCAGCAGCCGCGCATGGTCGTGCAGGTGGCGCTGGCGCTCCTCCTCGTCGCGCGCCTCGTAGGCGTCGAGCACGCCCTGAAGGGGCGCCTTGGCATCGACCACGACCTGCTTGCCGCCGGGCAGGTTGACGATCAGGTCGGGGCGCAGCACCGACTCGTCGCCCGCCACCGAGGACTGCTCGCGGAAGTCGCAGTGCCGGACCATGCCGGCCAGCTCGACCACGTTGCGCAGCTGCATCTGCCCCCACTGGCCGCGCGCGTTCGGCTTGCGCAGCGCGGTCACCAGCGCGCCCGTCTCGGTCCGGAGCTTCTCGCCGGTCTCCGCCAGCGTCCGCAGCTGCGCCTCGAGCCGGCCGCGCGACTCGCGCCGCTCCTGGTCCAGGCGCTCGAGCTGGGTGTCAACGCGCTCGAGCTGCTGCTTGAGCGGCGCCACCAGCTGCTCGACGGCCTGCCGGCGCTGGTCCAGGTCGCCCTTGGCCTCCGCCTGAGCCGCCCGGAGCTGGCCGCGCGCCAGCTCGGAGAGCTGCGCCATGCTCGACTGCAGCGCCTCGGCGCTGAGCGCCTTGAAGGAGGCGGACAGGCGTTCCTGCGCGTCGGTGACCGCGGCGATCCGCTCGTGCGCCAGCGCGCGCTCGTGCTCGAGCTCGTGGCGAGCCGACATCAGCTCCCGCTCGAGCTCGGGCACCCGCGCCGAGTGCGCGGCCAGCGCGCGCAGCCGGGGACGGAGCACCAGCGCCACCGCGGCGGCGCCGGCGAACAGTCCGATCAGGAGCCAGAGAGCGTTCATCGCCGTCCGAGGATGGCGCGCGGCGCGGACGGAATGGCCCGCAGCTTGCAAGAATTCGCCCGTGCCCGAGGGGTCCGTCCGTCGCAGGGTCATCGTCCGCGGAAACGTCCAGGGCGTGTTCTTCCGCGACTCCACGCGCGAGCAGGCGGAGCAGCAGGGCGTGAACGGCTGGGTCAGCAATCGCTCCGACGGCGCGGTCGAGGCGGTGCTCGAGGGCCCTGCCGATGCGGTCGAGCGGGTGCTGAAGTTCCTCCACGACGGCCCCTCACGGGCCGACGTGGAGGACGTGGAGGTCCGGGAAGAGGAGCCCGAGGGCCTCAGCTCTTTCGAAGTGCGCTGAACCTCCCCGAGAGGGGCGGCCGGAAGGGCTGAGGCTGGGGCGCGGCGACAGCCCTTCCGGCCTTGGGGGGCAAATCAGCCGATGGGCGCGGTCCGGCCGTCGATGTCCTGCATCAGCGGGGCCAGGATCGGCGTGCCCCAGCCGGAGACGTAGTCCCAGCCGGGGGTGGCCTGGTAGGTGCCGTTGGTGCCGGCCGGGTAGTCGTTGAAGTCCCGGGCGTACGCGGTGGCGTTGCCCGCGACGGAGTAGATGTCGGGGTCGGCGAACCCGGTGCCGCCCCGGGAGGCGGCCTGGATGCGCGTCCACATCCCCACCATGAGCGGCGAGGCCAGGCTGGTGCCGCCCTCGCTCGAGGCGCCACCGAGCTCGTCGCTGTAGATGTCGTAGGAGCTGGTGGCGATGTCGCCGGACTCATCGGCGACATCGGGGATGCCGCGGCAGGTGGTGCCGGCGGTGTTCGGATTGCCGTTCAGGTCGGTCGCGCAGGGCCGGTTGACGTTCGCGTCGGCCTTCTGGAAGGCCGGCTCGGGCAGGAAGAGGCTCTGCCCGCCGCCGGTGTAGGGCCACGGATACTCGAGCGCCCGCTGCGGCGGGTTGCCGCCGTCGGGGTAGAGGACCGTGCCGCCGACCGCGGTCACGTACTGGCTGGCCGCCGGATAGTTGACGATCGGCACGCCCTGGTTGGCGACGCCGTTGCCCGCGCCGGCGATCGGCCCGAGCACGAGCACGGGGCACGAGGACCCGGTGTCCCCGGTGGCGGCGAACAGGGTGCGGCCCTCGAGCACGCTCTGCTCGAGCGTCTGCTGGGCGACGGGCTCCAGGTTGTCCGGCGCGCCGGTGCCGTAGAAGGCGTTGTAGTCCTCGTTGTTGTTGAACTGGGTCGGGATCGTGCTCTCGAGCGTGGCGTTCGCGGGCGTCGTCTCGCACTCCCCGAACGAGGCGTTGGCCTGCTTGGGCCCGTTCGGGTCGTCGACCCACTTGGCGAAGGCCTCCTCGACGTCGGGGTCGATCAGGTGCTCGCCGAAGTACAGGTGCACCTGCTTGACATCCGGCGCCACGCCGGTCGAGGACTGGGTGTCGAGCTCCCACTCCACGTTCCCCAAGGTGTCGGAGAAGTCGCCGTCGGCCGGGATGTCGGTCACCTTCACCGGGACCTGGGGCAGCCCGTGCTGGGACTCGAAGATGGCCAGGTCCTTGACCGTGGTGCTCGAGTCACCCGAGCCGATGACGGCGATCGACTGTCCCTGGCCCTCGTTGTTCGAGGGCATGTCGTAGATCGACCACATGTCCTGAGGGCTCAGCTCGGCCGGAATCACCGGCGTGCCGGCGGCGGCCTGGCTCACCTTCGAGCCGGCCGTGGAGCCGAGGCCGCCGGGAAGCGAGCCGAGCCCGCCGGGAAGCGAGCCGAGCAACTGGCTCTCGCCCGGAACCGAGGGCAGCGAGGCGGGCGCGGTGGAGCGTCCGAGCGCCTTCGATCCGGGAGCCCGGTTCGACCGCGTCGCGTCCGCCAGCGGCGTGGTGGGGTGCACGAGCGTGTTCAGGCCCATGATCGCCAGCACGTTCAGCCCGCGGGGCACGCTGGGCGGGGTCGCGTTGGCCAGGAACGACGTGCCCTTGGCCGAGTAGCGGTTGATCTTCGTCTCGAACAGCTTGTCCACCTGCTTGGCCGTGGCCGAGAACTCGACGAAGTTCCGTGCGCCGGAGGTGTTGCGCACGTGGGCACCACCCGCGCGCAGCCAGGAGAGGACCCGTGCCAACCCGGCCTTGGACACGCCGAAGCGGGAGTCGAACTGGGCCGGCGTGAGGAAGTGGCGGTACTGCGCGCTGCGCGGGTTCTGCACGGCGGCGAGGTAGGCGGCCTCGGCGGCGGGATGGGGGTCCTTCAACCCGATGCCGATCTGCATCACCTGTGACGGCCTCGCTGCGCCGAGCTTGGTGGCGTAGTTGAGCGCCAGGAGGTTGTGGGGGAACCACACGCGGGCGGCCGGCTTCGCCTGCTTGGCCTGGGCGCTGGTCATGCCGAGCGCGAGGATCAGAATGGCGCAAGCGCCCAGCAGGGCGCGCGAGAAGGCGCGGGACATCGACGAACCTACCTCTCAGGGTTTGACTTGCGTTCCCTGAAACGATTCCCGCGAGAGGAACTTGCTCAAACTTTTAGAGCTTCGGCGAACGCCTCGCGCGCGCCGCCGCCGCGCACCGCGAACACCACCCGCTCCAGCCCGCTCCCGCCGTCCAGGTGCCGGCGGACCTCCTCGACCTCGATCCGCGCCGCCTCGTCCACCGGGAAGCCGCCCGACGCCGGTGCCGAACGCCACCAGCGCCAGCGACTCGCCCCCAGCTCGTCGGCCTTGCGCAGGGTGCTGGCGGTGGCGTCGCGGATGATCTCGGCCGAGGTGGGGCCGCCGAGGTGCATGGTGGCGGCGTGGATCACCCACCGGCAGGGCATCTCGCCGCCGCTCGTCTCGACCGCCTCGCCCAGGCCGATCGGGCGCCCTCTCGTCGCTCTCGCGCTGAACCGACGGCCCGCCGGCGCGGGAGATCGCCCCGGCCACCCCGCCACCGTGCATCAGCCGCGTGTTCGCCGCGTTGGCGATCGCGTCGACCTCGAGCTTCGTGATGTCGGTTTCGAGGACCTCGATCATGGGCGCTTGGGAGATAACTCAGCATGGGGCGAGTTTTATCCCAGCGCCCGGTCGCGCGGCGCGAAGCGCGGCGCGCTGGCCCCCAAACGCCTAACCGACCTCGGCCGGCTCTTCCTCTTTGCCGGCGAGCCGCTCGCGGCCCCGTCGGACCGCGGCGATGAACTTCGACAGGTTGACCTCGAGCGTGTTGAGGATCTCGTCGGCGTAGTCCTCGGCGCCGAGCCGGATCTCGCGCTCGCGGGCGCGGGCGTCCTCGATGATGTCCTCGGCGGCGCGCTCGGCCTGCTTGGTGATCTCCTCCTCGGAGATCAGGCGCTCCTGGCGCTCGCGGGCCTCCTTGACGATCCGCTCGGCCTCGCGCTTGGCCTCGGCGAGCATCTCCTGGCGCTCCTTGACGATCCAGCGCGCCTGCTTGATCTCCTCGGGGATCGTGGCGCGCATCTGGTCGAGGATGTCGTAGATCTCCTCCTTGTCCACGCGCACCTGGTCGGTGAGGGGGAACGGCTTCGCGTTGTGGACGAGATCGTCGAGCTTGTCGATCAGTACCAGGACGTCCATCTCAAAACCTCTGTTTCGTCAGCGGCTAAGCCGTTCCTGCAAGGCCTTGGCCACCTCGTCGGGGACCAGCTCACTGATGTCGCCGCCGAACGTGGCCAGCTCTTTGACACCGCTAGAGCTGAGGAAACTGTACTTGGCCGACGTCATCAGGTACACCGACTCGACGTCGGGCGCCTGCGTGCGGTTGAGCTGGTTCATCTCCAGCTCGTACTCGAAGTCGGAGATCGCGCGCAGGCCCTTGACGATCGCCATCGCGCCCCGCTCGCGCGCGTAGTCGACGAGCAGCGAGCTGAACGGCTCGACCTCGACGTTGCCGAGCTCGCGCGTGGCGTCCTCGATGAACGCGATCCGCTCCTCGGCCGTGAACATGCGTCTTGCCCTTGCGCCACGGGAGGTTGACCACGGCCACGATCAGCGTGTCGTACATCGCCGAGGCCCGCGCGATCACGTCGAGGTGCCCGTAGGTGACGGGGTCGAACGTGCCGGGGCAGACTGCGGATCGGTTATCGGGGGCCATAGATTCGGATCAGGGTGTCGCCGTAGCGGCGCTCGTCGTAGCAGGGCCAGATCGAGCTCCAGCGGGGTCCCGGCGGTCGCTCTCGGCGACGACGCGAGCGCCGGGTGCCAGCACCGGCGCCAGCGCCGCCGAGAGCTCGCGCTCGCAAGGCGCCCGCGTGGCGATATGGGGGATCGAGGAAGACGAGATCGTATTGGTGCCGCGCGGCCCGTGCGCGCTGGAGGAACGCCGAGGGCGCTCTGCCGGCGCACCTCGGCGTCGACCCCGAGCGCCGCCAGGTTGCGCCGGATCGCCGCCACGGCGGCCTCGGAGGAGTCGACCAGCGTCGCCGACGCCGGCCCCTCGGGACAGCGCCTCGATGCGCCAGCGCCCCCGAGCCCGGCGAACAGGTCGAGCACCCGCGCGTCCGGCCACCGAGCCGAGGATCGAGAACAGCGCCTCGCGCACCCGCTCCGGGCGTGGGCCGGGTGGCCCGGCCCCGGGGCGCCACCAGCGTCCGCCCGCCGAACGATGCCGCCGACGACCCTCACGCCCGGATCGGAGCGCGGGCCTCGGCGCCGTAGGCCCGGACCAGCGCGTCGCCGAGCAGCGCGTGCTCGGGCGCCTCGAGCGCCGGGTCGGAGTCGAAGATCCGCTCGCGCCTGACGGCGCGCCCGCTCGAGCAGCTCCGCGTCGCGCGGGCAGCTCGGCCACCCTGAACTGGCGCCGCGCCGTGCTGGCGCGTGCCCACCAGCTCGCCCTGCCCGCGCAGCTCGAGGTCGATCTCGGCCAGCGGAAGCCGTCGGTGTGCGACGGCCAGCGCGCGCAGGCGCGGCGACGTCCTTGGACCCGAACAGCAGGCACAGCGAGGCGTGCCGCCCGCGCCCGATCCGCCCCCGCAGCTGGTGCAGCTGCGAGATCCCGTAGCGGTCGGCGTCCTCGACCAGCATCACGGTGGCGTTGGGCACGTCGATGCCGACCTCGATCACCGAGGTGGCCACGAGCACGTCGGCCTCCCCGGCCGCGAACGACGCCATCGCCGCCTGCTTCGAGCGCCGGGGTCAGCTGGCCGTGCATGCAGCACCACCCGGAAGTCGCGCAGCTCTCCCGTCCGCAAGCCGCTCGAACTCGGCGGTGGCCGCGCGCGCCTGCAGGAGCTCGGACTCCTCGACCAGCGGGCAGACGACGAACGCCTGGCGGCCGGCGCGCAGCTCCTCGCGCACCCGCTCGTACGCGCGCGCCCGCTCGGCGTCGGTCGGCGCACACGAACGTCTCGATCGGCTGGCGGCCGCGGGGGAGCTCGCGCAGCACGGTGTGGTCGAGGTCGCCGTAGCTGGCCAGCGCGAGCGTCCGCGGGATCGGCGTGGCGGTCATGTGCAGCACGTGGGGGCTCTCGCCGTCGGCGCCCTTGGCGTCGAGCGCGGCCCGCTGGCGCACGCCGAAGCGGTGCTGCTCGTCGACCACCGCCACGCCCAGGCGGGCGAACGACACCGCGTCCTCGATCAGCGCGTGGGTGCCCACGATCAGCGACAGCTCGCCGCTCGCGAGCTTGCCCAGCAGGTCCGCCCGCCGGCGGCCCGGCGTCGAGCCGGTCAGCAGCCCGGCCGGCACGGCCTCGCCCGGCATCAGCGCCTGGATCGTGGCGAAGTGCTGGTCGGCGAGCGTCTCGGTCGGCGCCATCAGCGCGCCCTGGTAGCCGTGCTCGACCGCGCGCAGCAGCGCGTACAGCGCCACCACGGTCTTGCCCGAGCCGACCTCGCCCATCAGCAGCCGCTGCATCGGCCGCGGCTGCGGCCAGGTCGCGGTCGATCGCCTCCAGCGCCGCGCGCTGATCGCCGGTCAGCGGGAACGGGCAGCAGCTCCGAGAGCCAGCGCGCGGTCAGCTCGCGCTCGCCGTCGAGCACCGGCGCCGCGCTCGCCTCCCGGCGCGTGGCGCGCCGGCGCAGCAGCGCCAGCTGGGCCGAGCAGCAGCTCGTCGAAGGCGAGCCGGCGCTGCGCCGCCGTCGAAGTCGACGCTCGCCGCGCGGGAAGTGGCAGGCCGCCAGCGCCCCGGCCCGGTCGGGCAGCCGCTCGACCGCTCGCAGCCGCGGCCGGCAGCGGCTCGATGACCTCGCGCAGCGCGCCGGCGTGCTCGCGGACCAGGGCCAGGATCTGGGTCGAGGTGAGACCCTCGGTGGCGGGGTAGTGCGCCACCGCACCGCGCCGCCGGCCACGCGCCTCCGACGGTGCGCGCGTGCGACTGGACGCCGAACCGGTTGCGGGCCTGGTACTTGCCGTGCAGCACCAGCCGCGTGCCCCGCGGGTAGCGCTCGACCAGCCACGGCTGGTTGAAGAACGTGGCCTTCATCGTCCCGGTGGCGTCGCCCACGGTCGCCTCGACGAGCGGCCGCATGCCCCGGCGGCGCACCGAGCGCGAGGCGATGCTCTGCACCTCGACCACGACCGTGGCCGTCTCCCCCACCGCGAGCTCCGCCACCGCCCGCGCCTCGCGGCGGTCCCGCGGCAGGTGCTCGAGCAGGTCGCCGACGGTCAGAAGGCCCAGCGTCTCGGCGCCGTGCTGCGCCTTCGGCCCCGGCCACTTCAGCGCGACGGCCGAGCCGCGACGGCCGCGGGTAGCGGACCGGGGCGTCGGCGAGCTCGCCGCCGTCGAGCGGCTCGGGGCTGCCGAACGCCGTGGGGACCACGGCTACGGAGATGATGCCGGGCGGCCCGGATCGGTCTACTCGGCGGACAGCAGCCACCAGTAGCTCGGCTGCCCGCCGTCGGACAGCTCGAACTCGACCTCGCCCGCGGCGAGCGCATGCACCGCCTCGTCTTCGAGCGGGGCGTCGACGCCGCGCAGGCAGGTGATCAGCTCGGCGTTCTCGGCCAGGCCCTCGAGCACGCCGCGCAGCGCCTCGCGCGGGCGGCCCCAGGCGATGATCTGCTCGTCGATGAAGCCGACGGCGTCGCCCTCGCGGAAGCGCCCCTGGACGTCGTCGCGCGCGGCCGGCGCGACCGCGCCCGTGCGGACGCGCTCGAGCGTCTGGGCCATCGCGGCGGCGTTCTCGCGCGCCGGACGCGACGGGTCGAGGCTCACCGCCGCGGCCAGGCCCGCCTGCGGCGAGCGGGAGGCGACCACGTGCACGGTCTTGTCCGAGAGCTCGGCCGCGCGCTCGGCGGCCATGATCACGTTGCGCGCTGTTGGGCAGGACCACGACCTCCTCGGCGGGGACGCGTGGATCGCCGCGAGCAGGTCGTAGGTCGAGGGGTTGAGCGTGGGGCCGCCATCGAGCGTGCGCACGCCGAGGCTCTCGAACAGCGAGCGCATCCCGTCGCCGACGACCACGGCGAGCGCGCCGCACACCGCCGACCGCGCCGCGCCGTCGCCGTGCCCGTCGCCCGTCAGCCGCGCGTCGCGGCGGCGGATCTGGGCGTGCATGTCGGCGACGTCGAGATGGGAGACGGACCCGACCTCGGCGAAGATCGCCGTGGCCGCGTTGGGGTCGTCGGTGTGCACGTGGACCTTGAGGGTGGTCTGGTCGCCGACGACCAGGACCGAGTCGCCGAGGCGCTCGAGCGCCGGCACGAACCGGCGCTGCTCGAGCCCGGTGCCGGTGACCGCGAAGTTCGTGCAGTAGCGGTACGTGCGTCGAGGCGTGCTGGGGATGGGTGACCCGAGCCGGCGCGTGGTGCTCGAGCGGGGGCGGCTCGGAGCCGCGCAGGGCGCCGACGATCCCGGCCAGCAGCACGGTCAGGCCGTAGCCGCCGGCGTCGACCACGCCCGACTCGCGGAGCACCGGCAGCAGGTCGGGGCCGCGCTTGACCGAGTCCTGGCCGGCCTCGATCGCGCTCTCGATGATCTCGGCGATGACCGCGTTCTGGTCCTCGTCGGTGGCGTCGGGGCCGAGCCGGGCGTCGCGCATGTGGGCGAGCTCGGAGGCCACGCGGACGGCCATCTCGCGCACGACGGTCAGGATCGTGCCCTCGGCCGGCTCGCGCACCGAGCCGTAGGCCTGGTCGGAGGCGCGGGCCAGCGCGGCGCTGATCAGCACCGGGATCGACCAGCTCGCCCGGGCGGCTGGCCAGCTCCTCGGCGGCGCCGCGGATCAGCTGGGAGAGGATCACGCCCGAGTTGCCGCGGGCGCCGAGCAGCGCGGCGCGCGCCACCGAGGCGACGATCTCCTCGCGCCCGATGTCGTCGATCGTGCGGTCCTCGGAGGCGCCGGCCAGGCGGTCGAGCTCCTGGAGCACGGCGCGCAGCGTCAGCACCATGTTGTCGCCCGTGTCGCCGTCGGCGACCGGGAAGACGTTCAGGTCGTTGACCTCCTCGCGGCGGGCCTCGAGCTCCGCCAGGCCGGCCTGGACGATGGCCCGGAAACGAACGATGCTGGGGTCGGACACGTGCCGACCGTCACTTGTGCAAGGGCGCTTGCACGCGCCCTAACGAGCTTTGAGGACCTTGCCGGCTTTGAGACAGCGGGTGCAGACGTAGACCCGGCGCGGCGTGCCTTGATCGTCGATCCGCACGCGCTGCAGGTTCGGATCGAAGCGCCGCTTGGTCGCAACCATCGAGTGGCTGCGACTGTGGCCGAACGCAGGGCCCTTCTTGCACACGTAACACACCTTGGCCATCGGTGGGCGAGTATAACCACAGGCATGGGTTCGAACCCCGGAGGTGGGGTAGTGAGTGATCCCAATGGGCAGAAGAGCCGACGGGGTCGGTAGCGTGCTCGAGCGAATGGAACTGCCGGAGCGCTATCAGCTGGTTCGCCGGATCGCCACGGGAGGCATGGCAGCCGTGTGGTGCGCGGAGGATCAGGTCCTCGGCCGCCGCGTCGCCGTCAAGCTGCTGAGCGACCCCTACGCCACCGATGCCACCTCGGTGCGGCGCTTCCAGCGCGAGGCGCGCGTCGCCGCCCGCCTCTCAGGCCACCGCCACGTGGTCACGATCTACGACGTCGGCCGCGCCCTCGACGGGCGCCCGTTCATCGTCATGGAGTACCTGCCCGGCGGCACCGTGGCCGACGCCCTGCGCGTCGGCGAGGTGGGCCGCGACGAGGCGATCCGCTGGCTCCGCGAGGCCGCCTCCGCGCTCGACTACGCGCACGGGCGCGGCGTCATCCATCGCGACATCAAGCCCGCCAACCTGCTGCTCGACTGCGACCGCGTGCTCCACGTGGCCGACTTCGGGATCGCGCGGATCGGCACCGACGACACGATCACGCGCAGCGACCAGGTGTTCGGCACCGCCGGGTATCTGAGCCCCGAGCGCGCGGTGGGCCGGCCGGCGACGGAGGCCAGCGACCGCTACTCGCTCGCGGTGGCGGCGTTCGAGCTGCTCGTCGGCGAGCGGCCGTTCACTGCGGAGCCCGTCGCGGCGCAGGCGCGCCAGCACCTCGAGGAGGCGCCGCCGCGCGCCAGCGCGCGCAGCCGGGATCTCCCACGTGCCGTCGACGCCGTGCTGGCGCGCGGGATGGCCAAGGCGCCGGAGGATCGCTGGCCGACCGCGTGCGCGTTCGCGGAGGCGCTCGAGCGTGCGCTGGGCTCGGCGGCCGCCGAGCCGAAGACCGCCGTGTTCAGCGCGGTGCGGCGCCCGGACGGCGCGCCCCGCGCCGGGCGGCGGCCGCCGGTGGCCTCGGCGCCGGCGCGCTCGCGGGAGCCGCGGCCGCGGCCGAGCCGGCTCGGGCCGCCCGCGCGCGCACCGGGCCCACGGTCGAGCCCGCCCACGCCGCCCGCTCGCGCACCGGCGCCGCGGTGGCCTCGCGTTACGCCCGTCCCCGGGCGGTGGCGCTCGGAGCCCTCGCCGCGGGTGCGATCGCGGTGGCGGCGATCCTGGCCACACAGGGTCCCTCGAAGAAGATCCAGGCGAGCGCTCACTCCCAGGCCCTGGCGGCGCGCCCCGGCCAAGCACGCCGCCGCGCCGAAGAAACCGGCCGCCGCGAAGCCGGCCGCCAAGCCCGCGCCGGCGCCCACGCATACGCAGTCGACGGCGAGCACCACCGCGCACACGACGCCGCCGCCCACCGAGCGCCGACGCGCTCGAGACGCGTGGCCATGCGCTGATGGCGGGCGGCGACTACCAGGCGGCGATCCCGGTGCTGCGCCAGGCGCTGGCCGCGTCGCCCGCGGGGAGCCTCACGTATGCCTACGCGCTGTTCGACCTCGGGCACTCGCTGCGGCTCGCCGGCGATCCTCGGCAGGCCGTGCAGGTGCTGTGGCAGCGGATGCAGATCCCCAACCAGACCGGCGTGGTTCGCACCGAGCTGCAACTCGCCTTGCGGGAGCTCGGGCAGAAGGCGAACGCGTCCGGGGGCTCCGCGGCGAGCCCTCCGGCAGCCGCCCGCGCAGACGATCACGGGGGCCATTCGCCCGGAGGACCGCCTGGTCCGGCCGGCGACCCCGGATCCGGCGGGAACAACCAGGGCGACTAGCCGTCAGACGCTGATCAGACGCGCTCGCGAGCGGGCGCGGCCAGCCGCTCCTTGACCGCCAGCGAGGCCAGCGTCGCCTCGGCCGCGTGACGCCCGGTGTCGCGCTTGGACCCACCGGTCACCCGCTCGAGCGCCTGGGCCATGGTGTCGACGGTGAGCACGCCGAACCCGCACGGGACGCCGGTCTCGAGCTGAACCTGCTGGATCCCCCGGGCGGCTTCGGCGCACACGTAGTCGTAGTGGTCGGTCTCGCCGCGGATCACCGCGCCCAGGCAGACCACCACGTCATACCGGCCCGAGCGGGCGGCGTACGCCGCCGTCAGCGGCAGCTCGAACGCGCCGGGCACCTCGAACCGGTCGACCTCGGCCGCCTTCGAACAGGAGGACAGAGCCTCCCGCGCGCCGGCCTCGAGCTTCGCGGCCAGCTCCTCGTAGAAGGTGGCCACGCACAGCGCGACGCGAAGGCTCATTCGGGCTGCGTGCGGCGCCGGTCGTGCTCGTGCTCGCCGTGGAGCATCTCCTCGTCCAGCGCCAGCCCCTGGTGGTGGAGGGTGTGCCCGAGCCTGTCGCGCTTGGCCCGCAGGTAGGCCTCGTTGTGCGGGTTGGGCACGTGCTGGATCGGGATCTGGTCGGTGACCGACAGTCCGTAGCCGGCCATCCCCGAGATCTTCTTCGGGTTGTTGGTCAGGATGCGGATGCTGCTCAGGCCGAGGTCGACCAGGATCTGGGCGCCGATGCCGTAGTCGCGCAGGTCCGCCGGGCAGGCCCAGGCGGAGGTTGGCGTCGACCGTGTCGAGCCCCTCCTCCTGGAGCTTGTACGCCCGCAGCTTGTTGAGCAGCCCGATGCCGCGGCCCTCCTGGCTCAGGTAGAGCAGCACGCCGCGGCCCTCGCGCTCGATCATCGACAGCGCCGACTCGAGCTGCTCGCCGCAGTCGCAGCGCAGCGAGTGGAACACGTCGCCGGTCAGGCACTCGGAGTGGACCCGGACGAGGACGTCCTCGGTCCCGTCCACCTCGCCCTTGACCAGCGCCACGTGGTGCTTGTTGTCGACCAGCGAGCGGTAGCCGACCGCGGTGAAGTCGCCGAACGCGGTGGGGAGCCTGGTCGCCACCACCCGCTCGACGAGCTTCTCGGTGCGCCGGCGGTAGGCGACCAGGTCGGCCACGGTGATCATCTTCAGCCCGTGGCGCTCGCAGTAGACCTTGAGGTCCGGAACGCGCGCCATCGTCCCGTCGTCGTTCATGATCTCGCAGATCACGCCGGCCGGGATCAGCCCGGCGGCGCGCGCCAGGTCGACCGCCGCCTCGGTCTGCCCGACCCGCTCGAGCACGCCGCCGGCGCGCGCCTTCAACGGGAACACGTGGCCGGGCTGGACGAGCTCGCGGGGGCTCGTGTCCGGATCGATCGCGACCTGGATGGTGTGGGCGCGGTCCGCCGCCGAGATGCCCGTGCTGACGCCGGAGCGCGCCTCGATCGAGACCGTGAACGCGGTCTCGAACGCCGACTCGTTCTTGGCCGCCATCAGGTCGAGGCCGAGCTCGTCGCAGCGATCGGGGGTCAGCGCCAGGCAGATCAGCCCCCCGCCCTCCTTGCGCATGAAGTTGATCGCCTCGGGCGTGACGAACTGCGCGGCCATCGTCAGGTCGCCCTCGTTCTCGCGGTTCTCGTCGTCGCAGACGACGACCATCTTGCCCTGGCGGAGATCATCGAGGGCCTCATCGATCGTCGCGAAGGGTGATCTGATGCTCGTCATGCCGCCGTCCTCATCAGTCGCTCTACGTACTTGGCCAACACGTCGACCTCCAGGTTCACTCGCTTTCCGGGCTGCGCCCCGCCCAGGTTGGTCCGCTCTTGCGTCTCGGGAATCAACGCCACCGAGAACGCGCGGCTGCCGAGCTCGGTCACGGTGAGCGATACGCCGTCGACCGCCACCGAGCCCTTCTCCACGATGTAGCGCAGGAGCTGGTCCGGTGCCTCGATCTCGATCCGCCGGGCGAACCCGTCGTCCTCGGCACGCGCGATCGTCCCCAGGCCGTCCACGTGGCCCTGCACCACGTGGCCGCCGAGGCGGTCGGTGGCGCGCAGCGGAAGCTCCAGGTTGACCTCGGCGCCCACCTCGAGCGCGCCCAGCGAGGTGCGCGCGAGCGTCTCGTTCATGGCCTCGGCGGAGAACCGCTCATCCGCGGCCGCGGTGGCCGTCAGGCACACCCCGTTCACCGCCACCGAGTCGCCGGGGCGGATCTCAGCGGCGAGCGGCGTCGAGATCGCGACCGTCGCGCCCTGGTCGGAGCGATCGACCTCGATCACCTTCCCCAAGCTCTGAACCAACCCCGTGAACACCGCTCACCACTCCTTCATCCGGGCCGAGACCAGCAGATCCTCGCCGATCTGCTCGCACTCGAGGGTGAGAGCGCGCACAGCGTCGGCGATCATCTCCACGCCCTCGCCCTCCAGCGGATCACGCGCGGTCCGCCCGCCCAGTACGAGCGGCGCCAGGAACAGCCGCATCTCGTCGATCTCGCCGGCGTCGAAGAAGGCGCCGGCGAGGTGAGGGCCGCCCTCGAGCAGGATCGAGCTGATCTCCGCGGAGCCGAGCTGCTGGAGCGCCGAGCGCACGCGCGCCGGCTCGTGCTCGCCCGTGGCCACGATCACCTCGGCGCCGTGCGCCTCGAGCGCGTCGGTGGACGCCCGCGGCGCGGCGCGCGAGACGATCACGATCAGCGGGATGTCGCGAGCGGTGGTGACGAGCTTGGAGTCGAGCGGCAGCCGCGCGAGCGAGTCGAACACGATCCGGTGCGGCTGGCGCGCCACGCCGTCCACCCGCGCGGTGAGCTGCGGGTCGTCGGCGAGCGCCGTCCCCACCCCGACCGCCACCGCGTCGCACTCGGCGCGCCAGTGGTGCGCCACGCGCCGGCTCTCCTCGCCCGAGATCCACTTCGAGTCGCCGCTGCCGGTGGCGACCTTGCCGTCGAGCGTCATCGCCGACTTGAACAGCACCCACGGGCAGCCCGTGCGCGAGCGCTTGCGGAAGGGCTGATTGAGCAGGCGGGCGCGCTCGGCCAGATCGCCGTCCGCGACCACGACCTCCACGCCCTCGTCGCGCAGGATCCCGAGGCCGCGTCCGGCCGCGTGCGTGCTCGGATCGTCGGAGGCGACGACCACCCGGCGGATGCCGGCGCTGCGGATCGCGTCGGTGCACGGCGGCGTACGGCCGTGGTGGCAGCACGGCTCGAGCGACACGTACATCGTCGCGCCACCCAGATCGCGCTCGCCGGCGGCCGTGATCGCCTCGACCTCGGCGTGCGGGCCCCCGAGCTGGCCGTGGAAGCCCTCGCCGATCACCTCCTCGTCGCGCCCGATGACGGCGCCGACCAGCGGGTTGGGGCTGACCCGCCCTCGCCCCTGCTGCGCCAGCTCGATCGCGCGAGCGAGGTGGCGGCGATCGATGTCTGGCTGGAGCGGCATGGCGGTCCGTAACGGAGCATAGGGGCCGGGCTGCGCCCGGCGTCCGTGGGGCCGTTGCGCCGGAGCATCCGTGCCCGGCGCCGCCACGCCTCTAGCGCTCCCGCAGCACCGCCACCGCGCAGGCGGTACACGCTCATCTCGGGGCCGGGCCGGCGGTACTGGCGGGGGTAGTAGTCGATCGACCAGTCGAAGCTGAACGGGACGGGATGGGCGCCGGCTCCGAACGGGCTCGCGTGGTACTCGAGGCGGGCCCGCTCGGCGAGCTGCGAGTAGTACGCGATCGCCTGCGGCGCGTCCTGGGGCTGCGCGAACGCGCGCCCGGCCTGCAGCGAGCCGAGCACGACCCAGCAGTAGCCGCCCTTCACGTACTCGTTCAGGAGCTGGGGGCGCAGGACGCGCTCGTACTGGTCGACGACCACGTAGCGGAGCTGGCCCTTGGGCAGGGGCCGCAGATGCTGGTCGACGTCGGTCAGCCACGTGGGATAGCGCCACCAGCGCTCCCCGGTGGGGGTCACGGTGAGCGAGCGGCCGACGTCGGTCGACCACGCGTCGGGCACGAGCGGCTCGATCACCACCCTCGCGCCCGCCGGCACGTGCGAGACCATCCACGCGCGGGTCAGGTTGCGGGTGTCGGGACGGGACAGGGCCGCGTCGTTGTGGAGCACCGCGCTGAGGCTCTGGCCGAGCAGCAGCGCGGCTGCCACCGCCCCGCCGACGAGGACCGGGATCCCGCGGACGCGGGCGAGCCAGCGGACGAGCTCGACCGCGGCGTAGGCCGCCAGCAGCGAGACGATCGGGAAGATCGGCATCAGCCAGCGCCCGAAGTAGCGCTGCTGGTCGCCCATGAACACGATGAACGCGATGCAGACCGGGATCAGGGCCAGCGCCAGCCCGATCCGCCGGCGCACGATCAGCAGGATCCCGCCGGCCACGGCGGCCAGCGACGGCCCCCAGCCGAGCCCCCAGGTGAACGTCCACAGGTAGTAGCCGATGCCGTTGCCGGGCCGGGTGCCCAGCTTCACCGGATCAGCGCCCGCGGCCTCCGAGGCCTGCTGGGAAACGCCCGCCTGGAAGGTCGGAGAAATGGATCAGCGCGTACGGGTTGGCGAGCACGAACGCGGCCAGCGCCACGCCCACCGCCAGCGCCAGCCGCCGCGCCGACTGCGCCAGCGCCCCATCGGCGCCGTCGCACGCCGCCGAGACGATCAGGCAGAAGGCGGTGAACCCGCCCGTGTACTTGGTCGCGGCGGCCAGCCCGACGCCGATGCCCGCGAGCACGTAGTCGCGCCGGCGGCCGCGGCGCATCACCCCGGCCGAGGCGTACAGGGCCAGCGCCACCGGCGCCAGCGTGGGTACGTCGTTGAGCGCGAAGTGGCTGTAGAAGATGGGCAGGAAGGCGAGGCCGAAGATCGCCGCCGCGAGCAGCCCCACCGTGCGGTTGAAGAACCGCGCGCCGGCGAGATACGTAAGCCATACCGCCGCCGTTCCGAGCACCGCCGCCACCACCCGAGCGACCACGAACACCGTGGTGGGATCGGCCGCGTAGCTGCGCATGACCGCGTCGGCGCTGCCGAACCACAGCTCGAACACGATGTACAGCAGGTACGTGTAGCCCGGCGGGTTGAGGAAGTAGTGCGGGTTGAGGTCGTGCGAGAAGAACCCGACCGCCCGCGGCACGAAGTGCGTCGCCTCGTCGGAGTTGTAGCTGTAGGGCAGTCCGGTCTTGACGCCCCACAGCCGGAGCGCCAGCGTCGCGAGCAGGAGCAGGACGAGGGCGGGAATGTGCAGGCTCGCGGCCGCGGGACGGGGAAACCGGCGCGCGCGCGGCGGTGGGCCGGTCGCCTCGAGCGATGGGCCTGCGGGCGGGCTGACGGTGGCGGTGTCCATCTGCTTCCGGCGAGTATCCCGCTACCGTGTGTCGCTCACCCGCCAGCCCCCGGCGGGCTCGTCCCATCCATGAAGCTGATCATCCAGATCCCCTGTTTCAACGAGGAGTCCCAGCTTCCCGTCACGCTCGGCCGGCTCCCCCGTGAGGTGCCCGGCTTCGACGTCGTCGAGTGGCTGATCATCGATGACGGCTCGACCGACGACACGGTCTCGGTGGCGCGGGAGAACGGCGTCGATCATGTCGTTCGTCTGACCAATCACAAGGGCCTCGCTGCCGCTTTCCAGGCCGGCCTCGACGCGGGCCTGAAGCTGGGCGCTGACGTGATCGTGAACACCGACGCGGACAATCAGTACGAGGGCGGTGACATCCCGAAGCTGGTCGAGCCGATCGTGCGCGGGGCGGCGGACATGGTGGTGGGCGACCGCCAGGTGCAGACGATCGAGGAGTTCTCGGGCTTCAAGAAGCTGCTCCAGCGGCTCGGGTCCTGGGTCGTGCGCCAGGCCTCGGCCACCGAGATCCCCGACACCACCTCCGGCTTCCGCGCCTACAACCGCGAGGCGGCGCTCCAGATGCAGGCCGTCTCGCGCTTCACCTACACGCTCGAGACGATCATCCAGGCGGGCAAGCTGCTCGTGGCGGTCGACCACGTCCCGATCCGTACCAATGCCAAGACGCGCGAGTCGCGCCTGTTCCCGTCCACCGCCTCCTACGTCCGGCGCAACGCGCTGTCGATCTTCCGGGTCTACTCGCAGTACCAGCCGCTCAAGGTGTTCTGGACCGGCGCGCTGATCATGGGGCTGCCCGCGGTCGCGCTGTTCATCCGCTTCCTCATCTACTACCTGAGCGATCCGCACACCGCGCGCGGCCACATCCAGTCGCTGATCGCCGGCGCGGTCCTGTTCATCGGGGCGATGCTGCTCGGCTCGCTGGGCGTGATCGGCGATCTGCTCGACGCCCAGCGCACCCTGTCCCAGCGGACGTTCGAGCGGGTGCGCCGGATCGAGCTCGAGCTCGGGATCCAGCCTTCCCACTACGAGCCGGCGGCGCCCGCGAGGACCCACCCGGCGGGCGATCGGATCGCGGTGGGGTCGCCGGAGCCGGGCGCTCCGGAGTCCCGCGACGCCGGCGCCGCGCCCCCGGACCCCCGCGACGGGCGCGCGGGCCCACCCGACCGCGAGGCGCTCGAGGTATGAGCGCCACCGGTCAGGCGGTCCCGACCGGCAACACGTTCGACAAGTACGGCTCCACCAATCCGGTGGTGCGCCGGCTGATGGCCGCCTTCGAGTCAGATCTCGACGAGCTGTTCGGGCGCTCGGCCCCGGAGTCCGTGCTCGACGTAGGGTGCGGCGAGGGCGTCCTCACCGAGCAGTGGGCGTCGAACGGCTCGGCATCGCGGCCGGTGGTCGGGATCGACCTGGAGGACCCGAAGCTGGCCGCCGAGTGGGAGCGGCGCCGGCGCGCAGAACCTCGAGTTCCGCGCGATGCCGGCGGAGAACCTGCCCTTCGCCGACGATCAGTTCGACCTGGCGTCGGCGATCGAGGTGCTCGAGCACGTCCCGGATCCTGAGCAGACGGTGGCCGAGATGGCCCGGGTGGCCCGCCGCCACCTGCTCGTGTCCGTGCCGCGCGAGCCGCTGTGGCGGATCCTGAACGTCGCCCGGGGCGCGTACGTACGCGATCTGGGCAACACGCCCGGGCACGTCAACCACTGGACCAAGCGAGCCTTCATCGGCCTGCTCGAGCGCCACGGCGACGTGGTCGAGGCCCGATCGCCGTTCCCGTGGACGATGCTGCTCGTGCGCGTCGGCTGATGGCGAGCGAGCTCGAGACGCGCCCGGCCCTCGAGCAACGGAGGAACGCCCGACGGCGGGCGCCGCCAACAGGGACTACGCCTCCGGCGCGCGCGTGCTCACGATCGGGATCGCCTCGACCGGGCTGTTCACGTTCGCGTACCTGGCCACGGCGAGCCACGTGCTGAAGCCGGGCGCCTACAGCCGGATCTCGATCTGCTGGGCGATCATGTTCGTGATCCTGTCGGTGATCTACCGGCCGATCGAGCAGCTGCTCTCGCGCACGATCGCCGACCGCCACGCGCGCGGCGCCGCACGGTCACATCCTGCGCGTGCCGGCGATCATCCAGGCCTCGTTCGCGCTGCTGTTCCTGGCCGTCGCGCTGCTCCTGCGCCACACGATCGAGCGCCGTCTGTTCACCGGCTCGAGCGCTCTGTACTGGATCCTGGTGGTCGGCGTGATGGCCTATGCGGCGAGCTACTTCGCGCGCGGTTGGCTGGCCGGCAACCGGCGCTTCGCCCTGTACGGCGGCCTGGTGTTCCTCGAGTCGACGAGCCGCTTCCTGTTCGCGCTCGCGGTGGCGGTCGGGATCGGCTCCGGCCAGGGCGCGGTGGGATTGGGGATGGCCGTCGCGCCGTTCGTATCGCTCGCCGTCATCCCGTTCGCCTTCCGGCGGATGCGCGGGCGCGACTCGGCGACGCGCGAGGTGCAGGACGCCGGCGCGTCTCGCGAGGTGGAGATCGCCGACGCGGCGCGGGAGGGCCCCGCCCATGCCCAGGTGGAGGAGGCCACGACCGACCTCTCGCTCATGCACGGCACCGGATTCGCGGTGGCGGTGGTGGCGATCATGCTCTCCGAGCAGACCCTGATGAACGCCGGCGTGATCGTCGTGGCCGCCAACTCGTCGTTCAACCTCACGCTCGGGCTGACCGGCTTCGTGTTCAACGTGCTGCTGATCGTGCGCGCGCCGCTCCAGCTCTTCCAGGCCGTGCAGACCTCGATCCTGCCGCACCTGACGGGCCTGCACGCCCAGGAGTCGGGCGAGGAGTTCCACCGGGCGATCCGCCTGACCGTGCTGATCATCGCCGCCTTCGCCGGCGCGGTGGCCGTGGGACTGCTGGCCATCGGCCCGTTCGTGATGAACGCGCTGCTCGGCGACAAGGGCTTCCATTACGCCCGGTTCGGGCTCGCCATCGTCGGCCTGGGCATGGGGCTGCACCTGATCGCGGGGACCTTGAACCAGGCCGCGCTGGCTCGGGGCCGGGCGTCGGCGGCGGCGGTGGCGTGGCTGGTGGCGGCGGCGCTGTTCGTCGTGCTCGTGGCCGAGCCGACGATCTCCAACGAGGTCACGCGGGTCGAGGTCGGCTACTTCACCGGCGCCCTGGTCCTGAGCGGCCTGCTCTGGGCCGTGTATCGCCGGGGACCGGCGCCCAGCGCCTGAGGGGCGCGCTTTACGCCGCGCCCGCGGCGGTGGCGAGCGCCGTATAGGCGGCGCCCGGGTCGTCGGCTCCGAACACGGCCGAGCCGGTGACCAGCAGGTTGGCGCCCGCCTCCGCGCACGGCCACACCGTCTGGTCGTGGACGCCGCCATCCACCTCGAGCGCGACGTGGGCCGGGAGGGAGGAGCGCAGGCGCGCGAGCTTGTCGAACGAGGCGGGGATGAACTTCTGTCCCCCCCACCCCGGATTCACGCTCATGCACAGAGCCAGGTCGAGCGACTCCTTTGCCACCTCGGCCACGCTGCCGGCCGGAGTGCCCGGGTTGATGGCGGCGCCGGCCGTGCAGCCGGCCTCGCGGATCGTGTTCAGCATGTAGTGCAGGTGCGGCGTCGCCTCGACGTGGACGGTGATGTTGTCCGCTCCCGCCCGGGCCACCTCGCTCACCTGACGCTCGGGCTGCTCGATCATCAGGTGGACGTCGACCAGGCCGCCGGCGTCGTGGACCAGGTCGGCGATCGCGCTCACCATCAGCGGGCCGAAGGTGATCGGCGGCACGAAGTGGCCGTCCATCACGTCGACGTGGATCACCCGGGCCCCGGCGGCGAGGACCTCCTCCACCTGGGCGCCGAGCCGCGCGAAGTCAGCCGAGAGGATCGATGGCGCGACCCTGAGCTCGTGCAGGATGCTCCCGGGCAACCGCTCTACACCGCCCGCAGCATGCTCCCCTGGCAGTGGTTGCAGGCGACGATCGCGGTGCTCGACATCCGCACGATCGTCGAGTGCTCACCGCAGTTGGGGCATACCGATACGAGCTCGTAGCGATGCAGGCAGTACAGGCAGCGGTAGCGGCCTGCCACGGCCGTAGGGCGCAACCAGGGCTCCCCACAGCCCGGACAGTCCGGCCCAAGCTTGAAAGCAGGGTCGTTCACGGCTCAGGGGACTGTAGTGGACTCGGCGGCGACGGTTTTATGTGACCGCTCACGCCCGGCGCAGGCGCGCGATGAAGAACCCGTCCGTCCCGTCGCGGTGCGGGAGCAGTTGCCGAGACTGCCTCGAGCGCGAACTCAGGATTCTGCTCGACGAACCGGTCGATCAGGACGGAACCCTCAATCCGCGAGATCGTGCACACCGAGTACAGGAGCACCCCGCCCGGGCGCGTCGCGGCGGCGCCGGCGGCGAGGATCCGGTGCTGGAGCTCGGCCAGCTCCCGGACCGAATCCGGCGTCACCCGCCAGCGCAGGTCGGGGCGCGACTGCAGCGTCCCGAGGCCGCTGCACGGCGGGTCGATGAGGACCCGATCGTATGGCTCGTCCTCGCGCGGCACCGCGGCGTCGGCCTGCTCCACGTCGACGCAGCGGGCGTGCATCCGGGCAGCACGTGGCGGCCAGGGCGCGAGC
Organism: uncultured Solirubrobacterales bacterium; assembly: GCA_963710305.1. Taxonomy (GTDB): domain Bacteria; phylum Actinomycetota; class Thermoleophilia; order Solirubrobacterales; family Solirubrobacteraceae; genus Palsa-465. The sequence goes on from CAVPZV010000004.1 coordinate 296,564, forward strand.
GCGCCCGGCGTGGCGCTCGACCGCAGTGACCGAGCCCCGATCGTCCATCAGCGCCGCCACGTGCGTGGTCTTGGCACCGGGAGCGGCACACAGGTCGAGCACGCGTTCGCCGGGCTGGGGCTCGAGCATCCGCGCCACGTGCATCGAGCCACGGGACTGCGGCATGACCATGCCCTCGCGCCACAGCGCCGAGCCGTGGGCGTCCCACGGCGCCTCCAGCACCAGCCCCTCGGGAAGCTCGGCGGCGCGCCGCGCCGGCACCGGCAGCGCGGCGAGCGCGTCGTCAACCGAGGCCGACAGCGTGTTGACCCGGAGCGCCGACTCGGCGGGCCGGTTGACCTGGGCCAGGAGCGCCCGGGCCTCGACCGGCCCGAGCTCCTCCCACCATTGCGTGGCCAGCCAGTCGGGCACCGAGTGCATGATCGAAGCCTGCGCCGGCGTCTCGTCGCTCAGCTCGGCCAGGAGCGAGCCGCGCTCGCGAGCGGCCCGGCGGAGCACGGCGTTGACGAGCCCGCCGCCGCCCGGGCTGAGCCGCTTGGCCAGCGCCACCGTCTCGTTGACGGCGGCGTGATCGGCCACCCCATCGAGGTACATGAGCTGGAACAGGCCGACGCGGAGCGCGGCCAGCACGGCGGGCTCGAGCCGCTGCCAGCGGCCGCGAGGAGAGCTTCCCCGCGAAGTGGTCGAGGGTCGCCCGCCGCTGGACCGTCCCGTACGCGATGGCCATGGCCAGCCCGCGCTCGCGCGGGTCGAGCTCGGCCGCCTCGCCGGTGAACGCCCGGTCGGCGTACGCCCCCTGCTCGAACACGCGGCGCACCACGCGCAGGGCGCAGTCGCGCGCGCTCACGGCCCGCCGGGTGCTACTCGCCGCGGCCATGCATGCCCCGCACATAGTCCTCGCCGCTCATCGCCCGGCGCCCCGGGGGCTGGACCACGAGCAGCTCGAGGGCACCGTCGCCGCAGTTGAGCACGGGCTGCCCGTCCTGCACCGACAGCGTGTTCGCCGGGCCCGCGGCGCCGACCACGCGCGCCTGGTGTACGCCCAGGCGCACCTCGCCCACCTCGACGAACGCCCCCACGTGCGGCGTCAGCGCCCGCACCACCCGTTCGAGCTCATCGGCGGGCCGCGCCGGATCGAGCCTCCGATCCTCGGGCTCGATCTTCTCCGCATAGGTGACGCCGTCCTGCACCTGCTCGGCGCACGGCGGGTCCTCGCCGAGCGCGCGGACGAGCAGCTCACCGCCGAGAGCGGCCAGCCGCTCGGACAGCGTTCCGTACGTGTCCTCGGAGGAGATCGCCTCCTCGTCCTGCAGGCAGACCGGCCCGCTGTCGAGCCCGGCCGTCACCTCCATGATCGACACGCCGGTCCGCTCGTCCCCGGCCATCATCGCGCGCTCGATCGGGGCGGCGCCGCGCCACCGCGGCAGCAGCGACGGATGCACGTTCAGCATCCGGTGCGAGGACAGGAGCGGCTCCTTGATGCAGCGCTCCGAACGCGCACACGCACACGACCTCAGGCTCGGCGCCGGCGATCCGAGCGCGCGCCGCGTCGTCGTTGACCGACTCCGGCTGGTCGAGGTCGATGGCGAGCTCGCGCGCGACGTCGGCCACGGGCGGCGAGGTGAGCTTCCGCCCCCGGCCGCGCGGACGATCGGGCCGGGTGACGACGAGCGCCGGCCGGTGCGCGGAGTCGGCCAGCCGGCGCAGCACGACCGCCGCGAACTCCGAAGTCCCGAGATAGACGGTCCTCAAACGGTGCGGCTCAGGCGGCCTGCTGGGCCTCGCGCAGGATCCGCATCGCCTCTTTGCGCTGGTCGCGGCTCGTGCGGTCGAGGATCAGTACCCCGTCGAGGTGGTCGACCTCGTGCTGGATGACCCGCGCCTCGAGGCCCGAGGCCTCGATCAGGAGCTCCTCGCCGTACTCGTCCTGGGCGCGCACCCGCACGTGCACGGAGCGGTCGACGTCGACGAGCACGGCCGGCAGGCTCAGGCAGCCCTCCTGCATCGCCTCGATCTCGTCGCCCGCCCACTCGACCACCGGGTTGATCAGTGCCGCCAGCGGCCCGTGCATCTGGGTGCGGTAGACGAGGAGGCGGTGAAGCACTCCGACCTGGGTGGCGGCCAGGCCGACGCCGATCGCGTCGTCCATGAGCTGGCCCATGCGCTCGATCTCGGCGCGCAGCCCGTCGTCGAAGCGATCGATCTGGCGCGCCTTGGTGCGCAGCACCGGATCGCCGAAGCTGCGGATCTGCGCCAGCGCCGCGCTTCGGCGCGCGGCGGTCTCGGGGTCGAGCTCCTCGTCCTCCTCAGGCTCGGCCTCGACCTCGACGGCATCCTCGAGCTCTGGGTGTTCGGCCACGGCCCGGAGTTTAGGCCTTTGCGGGTCGACGTCCACGCTGACGCTGACGCCCGATTGCGCGGCGCGCGGCGCCAGCCGCCCCACGGCGGCGCCGACGGCGGCGATCGCGGGCTCGCGGTCGGCGGCCTTGACCACGAGCTGAACCCGCGCGCGGCCGCGCAACCGGAAGAGCGGCGCGGGTCCGAGCACGAGCGGCCCCGCCGGCGTGATCGCATCCCGCAGCGCCTGGGCGGTGGAGTTCGCCGGCTCGGGCTCGCACGGCCGAGCAGACGACGCGGATCAGCGTGCCGAACGGCGGGTAGCGGAGCGCCTCGCGGCGGATCAGCTCGTCGGCCAGGAACCCGTCCGAGTCGTGACGCGCCGCGAAGCCGATCGACCGCGCGCTCGGCGCGAGCGTCTGCACGAGCACCGCTGCACCCGCGGCGCCGCGGCCGGCGCGGCCGGCCAGCTGCGTGACCAGCGCGAACGTCCGCTCCTCGGCGCGGAAGTCGGGGAAGCGCAGGGTCTGGTCGGCGTCCATGACCACGCCGAGCGTCACGTCGGGGAAGTCGTGGCCCTTGGCCACCATCTGCGTGCCCACGAGCACCCCCGCCGGCGCCGCCTCGAAGTCCCGCAGCGTCTCGGCGAGGCGGTCGCGCCCGCCGGCGTCGGCGTCGAGGCGGAAGATCGGAAACGAGCCCTCGCCGAGCGCCTCGCGGAGCTCCTCCTCCAGCCGCTCGGTGCCGGCGCCGTGCCGGGCCAGCGCGACCGAGCCGCACGCACCGCAGCGGCTGGGCACCCGCGCCCGGTGCCCGCAGTGGTGGCAGGCCACGAACCCGCCGGCGCGATGCAGCACCAGCGCCACCTCGCAGTTGGGGCACATCCACACCTGGCCGCACGCGCGGCAGGAGAGGAAGTTCGACCAGCCGCGGCGGTTCAGGAGCACGATCGCCTTGCCGCCGGCCCGGCGCACGTCGCTCAGCGCGATGCGGGTGCGAGGATGGAGCGGGTGGTGGTGGCCGCGCATGTCGAGCACCTCGACCGGGGGCAGCGGATGGCGGTCGATCCGCTCCGGGAGGCGCAGGCGCCTCAGCGCCACGACGCTCTCGGGGCGCGGCGTGGCGCTCCCCGCGATCAGCACGGCGCCATGCTGGGCCGCCCGGCGCGTGGCCACCGTGCGGGCGTCGTAGCGCGGATCGCCCTCGTGCTTGTAGGAGCCGTCGTGCTCCTCGTCGACGACGATCAGCCCGATGTCCTCGAGCGGCGCGAACACCGCCGAGCGCGGTCCCACGCACACGCGCGCCTGCCCGCTCCTCAGCGCCATCCATTCCCGGTGGCGCTCGCCCGCGCTGAGCGCGGAATGGAGCACCGCCACCACCTCGCCGAAGCGCGCGCGGAAGCGGCCGACCACCTGCGGCGTGAGCGCGATCTCGGGCACGAGCACGATCGCGGTCCGCCCCGCCGCCAGCGTGGTCTGCACGGCGCGCAGGTACACCTCGGTCTTGCCCGAGCCGGTCACCCCATGCAGGAGAAAGCCGCGGTGCTCGCCCGCGGCCAGGGCGTGCTCGATCGGGCCGAGCGCGCGGCGCTGATCGTCGGTCAGCGTCGGCGGCTCGGTCGTGCGCGCGCCGACTGCGAGCTCGTCCGCGCGGGGCCGGGCGGATTCCCTGACCTGGACGAGACCCCGGCGCTCGAGCCGGCGCAGCGTTTCGGTCCCGAGCTCTGCCGCGCGCGTCGGGCCCTGCCGTGCCAGCGCCTCAAGCGCGGCGCGCTGGCGCTCGGTCAGCGTCTCGGCGCCGTCCAGCGCGCCGCGCCCACGCTCGGTGAGCTCCGCGACCAGGACCGTGCGCGGCCGGACCGGCGGACGCCCCGCGCCCGGCGCCAGCACCAGCGAGAGCGCGCGCGCCCGCGTCGAGCAGTACTCCTCGGCCATCCAGCTCGCCAGCGCCACCAGGTCGGGCGGGATCGCCCCCGGCAGGACCGCCTCGGGCTCGACCAGGCGCTCGGGATCCAGCTCGGAGCTCGCGGCCAGCCCGGTGACCACCCCCAGCGTGGTCTGGGCGCCGAACGGAACGCGCAGCAGCGAGCCGACCTCGACCGTCTCCTGGCCCGCCGCGAGCCGGTAGTCGAAGGGGCCGCGGACGGCCCGCGTGGTCGTCAGCGGCTCGACTCGCGCGATCGCCGGCGGGGGCTTGCTCTCCAGCGCGTTCATGGGGGACCGCAGGGTAGAGTGCGGCCAGGATGACGGCCGACGGGCCCGCGCAGGAGATCGCGACCGGGGTGATTCTGGAGATGTGCGACAAGCTCCTGGGCGAGGTCGGCCGGCGCAGCCATCGCTTCTCCTGGCTGCGCGCGCCGGGCGGGGTGGCCGACGCGTGGCTGCCCGTCGAGGCCTACTACCCGCGCCACCGCCTGGTCGTGATCTGCCACTCCGAGCGGGCGCCCTACGACCACCTGTTCGCGCAGCTGGTGCCCCAGCATGGCCTGCGCCTGCTCGAGTTCGCGCCGGCCGAGCTCGGCGCCGATCCCGCGATCGCCGAGCAGCTGCTCGGACGGATGATCGCCCGGCTGCCGGAGCCGCCCGGGCGCGAGCCGGCGGAGGAGGTCCGGCCGCGCGCCGCACGCGCCCCACGCGTCGCCCTCGCCGCGCGCGGGCGGCCGGCGCGTCCCGAGCACGCCCGGCCCGAGGCGACGGCCGCCGCGCCTGCCGAGGAGCGGCGCGCGCCGAGGCTTCCCGCGCTGTCGCTCCCGAGCCTCCCGCGGATCGAACGGCGCCCGCGTCCAGAGCGCCCTGCTCCAGAGCGCCTGCTCCAGAGCGCCCTCGCCAGGCACCCGAGCGGCTCCGCCCCGCGCCCGTCGGGGGACGCGCGGCGCTCCGCCCCGTCGACGCCACCGCCGGCCACACCGAGTCTGTCGCCGTGGGCGTGGTGACCGGACTCGCGCTGGCCTTGGTCTGCGGCGGCGAGCTCGTCCTGGCGGTGATCGTGGTGGCGCTCGACTCCGGGCGCGTGGTCCTTGGGCTGGGGCTGGCCATCGACGCCTGCGCGCGGTTTCTGGGCACGCTCGATGCGGGCCGGGTCGGCAAGAGCGGCTGGGCCTGGGCGAGCGCGATCGTCGGCTCGCCGGCGGTCGTGGCGGCCGCCGTCCTGTGGCCGCGGCCGCGCCGCCCAGGGCGCATGACCGGACCGGGTGACGTCCCGATCGAAGCCGCGCCGTTCGCCGGCCTGATCGCGACCGTGGCGCTCGTGTGCGTGCTCATCGGCCTCGTCTCCTGATCTGACGCTCATGGCCGGCGCCGAGCAGCTCCTGTTTCACGGCCACCCTTCATGGCGATCGATGCTCAGCTTCTACGTGAAGGGACTGCTCGTCGCGCTGGTGATCGGCGTCGCCGCCGGGCTCGTGAGCAGAGCGGCCGACCATCGGGTCCAGGCGCCGTGGGTCATCGCCGCCGTCCTGATCGTGTTCGTGATCGGCCTCGTGCGCGGGACGCTGAGACGCGTCGCGACGACATACACGATCACCGATCAGCGATTGGCGATCGAGCGCGGGCTGCTCTCACGAGAGGTCCACGAGACCTCGCTCGACCGGGTCCAGAACGTCCGCTGCCGCCAGAGCCTCATGCAGCGGATGCTGGGCGTGGGAACGGTCGAGTTCGACACCGCCGGCGGCGCCGAGTTCGACTTCGCGCTGAGCGGGGTCGAGCATCCGCGCCGGATCGCCCGCGCGGTCGACCGCGCGCTACACGACCGTCATCCGATGACGCCGCTTTAGCCCGCGCGCGACACGGTGGCCTCGAGCCCCGCCGCCTCGCGCAGGATCGCGGCCTTGTCGGTGCGCTCCCAGGTGAAGTCGTGGTCCTCGCGGCCGAAGTGGCCGTAGGCCGCCGTCTTCTGGAAGATCGGGCGGTGGAGCCGCAGGTACTGCCGGAACGCTCCCGGGCGCAGGTCGAAGTGGTCGTTGATCAGCTTGAGGATCTTCGCGCGGCCGATCTTCTCGGTGCCGAACGTCTCGACCATCACCGACACGGGATGGGCCACGCCGATCGCGTATGCCACCTGCACCTCGGCGCGGTCGGCGAGCCCCGCCGCCACGAGGTTCTTGGCCACGTAGCGGGCGGCGTAGGCGGCCGAGCGGTCCACCTTCGAGGGGTCCTTGCCGCTGAACGCGCCGCCGCCGTGGCGGGCCATTCCGCCGTAGGTGTCGACGATGATCTTGCGTCCGGTCAGCCCGCAGTCGCCCATCGGGCCGCCGATCACGAACCGGCCGGTCGGGATTGACCAGGAAGCCCTTGTTGAGCTTGCGCGCGTCGTAGAGGTCCTCGGGCAGCACCGGCTCGACGACGTGCTCCCACAGGTCCTCCTTGAGCAGCGACTCGGCCCCGTCGCGGTGCTGGGTGGAGATGAGCAGCTTCTCGATCTCGGCGGGGCGGCCGTCGACGTAGCGCACCGTCACCTGCGTCTTGCCGTCCGGGCGAAGGTAGGGCAGGATCTCGGCCTTGCGCACGTCGGCCAGCCGCTTGGCCAGCTTGTGGGCGAGCGAGATCGGCAGCGGCATCAGCTCCTCGGTCTCACGCGTGGCGTAGCCGAACATCATCCCCTGGTCGCCTGCGCCGGCCAGGTCGAGCTCGTCGTCGTCGCCTGGATCGGTCCTCGCCTCCCAGGCCTTGTCCACGCCCTGGGCGATATCGGGCGACTGCTTGTCGATCGCGTTGATGACCGCGCAGGTGTGGTAGTCGAAGCCGTACTCGGCGTCGACGTAGCCGATCCGCTTGATCGTCTCCCGCGCCACCTCCTGGATGTCGACGTAGGTCTCGGTGGTGATCTCGCCCGAGACCACCACCAGGCCGGTGTTGACGAGCGTCTCGCAGGCGACGCGCCCGGACGGGTCGTCGCGCATCACGGCGTCCAATACGCCGTCGGAGATCTGGTCGGCGATCTTGTCCGGATGTCCTTCGGTGACGGACTCGGAGGTGAACAGGTACTCGTTGTCGGATAGCGTCGTCATGAGATCTCGAGAAACAGCTCCGCTGTCGTGTCGGCCTCCCCACTCGTCGAACTCGCGCCGACGGCCCGGATCCGGTTCAGGTCCGCGTCGAGCTGGCGCACGTGCGAGCTGCGCACCAACCCTGTCTGCTCGCCGAGGCTGAGGAGCTGGCTGAAGTCGAGAAAGAGTAGCGAGGTCACCCGGGAAGGTCGATTCGCGGACACGCGGTGGAAGGCGGCGCTGTCGGCGAGCGAGTGGCCGAGGCTCGCGACCTGGGCGATGCCGGCCAGGCTGGTCGAGACCACGACCTGGTCATCGAGGACCGCATAGTCGAGCTGGAGCCCGGGCGCGAACGCGAACTGGCGCGCCGTCACGGCACCGACCTGCCGGTCGCCCCACTCCGGGACCTGGCCGGTCGCGCTCCCGCCCGGATTGAAGATCTGCGCCAGCGGAGACTCGAGCGCGGCGAGCGCGGCGCGGGCGGCGCTCGGCGAAGACGTCTGCGCCACCAGGGTCAGGCCGGGTGAGCCGCCGCCGGCGCTCACCAGCACCGCGCCCTCGTGCGCGAAGATCGAGACGAGGCTGCCCACGTTGACGCCCTCGCTCGAGAGCGCGGCGCCCAGGCGGCTGAGCAGCGGCCCGAGACCGCCGAGGAGGCCGAGCTGCGCGCTCGCCGCCAGCACGGAAGGTGCGGCACGGCTGAGGTCGCCGACATCGAGCATGAACGGCACGCCGGCGGACACGTGCCGGGTGAGGGTCGGATCGAATGCGGGTGGCGGGGTACGCGTGGAATCCTCGGTGAGCGCGCTGTGGACGCGGATCGCGGCGCCGCTTGGCCGCCGGCGAGATCGCGAGCGTGGTCCCTCGCAGCCCTTGCTGCGCGAGCAGGACCGCCAGCGCGCCGGCCACGCCGCCCCTCGGCGCGAGCACGCGGCTCACTCCCGCGGCCGAGATGTAGGCGTCGAGCACGCGGGCCGCCGGCTCTCCGGCCGCGGCGGCGCGGTAGGAGGCATCGGCGGCCAGCGAGGGTCGCCGGCCCGCCGCGACGTCGATCGCCGCGCGCACGCTCGCGTCCTGGCCGGCGACCAGGTAGTGGCCGAGGAAGGCCAGCTCGGTCCCGGTCGTGGTCCGGTAGAGGGCGGTCCGGCGGTAGGCGCCCACGCGCGTGGCGCCCGTGTGGAACAGCTTCCCGCTGCGGCGGAGGTCGAGGACGATCAGCGAGCCGGCGTTCGCTCCCGGCGTGTTCAGCACCGCGAACGCCGCCTCGCGACCCAGCCAGGGGCGGACCTGACGCGAGTAGTCGAGCGCGACGCCGCCTCCCAGCATGGCGTCGAGGCGTCCGGTGACCGCGGCGGCCAGCGCGGGATAGTCGGGGAGCCGGGCCGCCAGCGACACGGCGCTCTTGACTTCAGGTCGCTGCGGGTCGATCGACAGGTGCACGTAGACGAGTGCGTCCGCGGGCACCAGCGCGGCCGCTCCATTCGCCGGCGGCGGCGGTCCTCCGCGCGTGAGGAGCAGCACCACGACGACCACGGCGGCCACGAACAGCACCGCCCCGGCGAGCGCGATCAGCCGCCGCGAACCGGGGCGCCGCTGCTCGGTGGGGACTGTCGCCATCGCCCGCAATAACAGCAAGCCCCGGCGGGTGGCGCGCCGGACGTCGGCGGGTGGCGCACGGACCGACGGCCGCGCCGCGCCGGATCTAGACGGCCACGCCGCGCCGCGCCGGAGCGCGGCGCTCGCTGCGCTCGACGAAGTCGATGATCAGCGGTATGCCCTCGAGCCGGTAGCGCTCCCGCAGCCGGTTCTCGAGGAAGTACGCGTAGTCGCGGGTCACCCGCGCTCGCGAGTTCACCTGTATCGAGAACCGGGGCGGCCGCGTCTCCGTCTGAGCCATGAACAGCAGCTTCAGCCGGTGGGTGCGGGGCCCGACGCCCGAGGGCGGCTGGCGCGCCGCCACCGCCTCGGACAGGAAGCGGTTGAGCTGGGGCGTCGGGAATCCGCGTGCCGCGCCGATCGGCCAGCGCGAGCGCCTCGATCAGCAGGCGCTCCACGTGCCGCCCCGTCTTTGCGCTGGCCGTCAGCACCCGCGGGCGCAGGCGGAGCTTCTGGTGCGCGCGAGCCCGCTCGTAATCGAGGTCGAGCGAATCGGTCAGATCCCACTTGTTGAGCACGAGCGCGGTGGCGCAGCCGCTGCGCATCGCCAGCTCCGCGATCCGAAAATCTTGAGCGGTGATCCCGTCGGTGGCGTCGCACACGACGAGCACCACGTCCGCGCGCTCCGCCGCCCGGCGCGAGCGCAGGGCCGTGTAGTACTCGATCGACTCGCCGACCTTCGCCTGGCGGCGCAGCCCGGCGGTGTCGACCAGGATCAGCTCGCGGTCCTCGAAGCGCATGGGAAGGTCGATCGCGTCGCGGGTGGTCCCCGCCAGCGGCGAGACGATCACCCGGTCGGCGCCGGCGAAGCGGTTGACGAGCGAGGACTTGCCCACGTTGGGCCGGCCGATCACGGCGAGCCGGACGGTCTCCTCGAGACGCGGCCTCGCGCTCGTCCTCCAGCGCCGGCCCCACCGAGACGATCCGGTCGAGCAGATCGCCGGTGCCGAGCCCCTGGGTGGCCGAGACGGCGATCGGCTCGCCGAGGCCGAGCGCGTGAAACTCGGCTGCCAGCGGAAGATCGGCGCCGTGTCGACCTTGTTCGCCGCCACCACCACGGGCACCGGAGCGCGCCGCAGCAGCTCCGCCATGTCGTGGTCGCCGGGACGCAGCCCCGCGCGCGCGTCGACCACGAGCACGGCCACGTCGGCGTCGGCCAGAGCCGCTCGAGCCTGCGCCTGGATCTCGCTCGCGAGCTCGGCGCGGTCCTCGAGGTCGACTCCCCCCGTGTCGATCAGCGTCAGCGCGCGCCCGTTCCAATCGGTCTCGAGCTCCTTGCGATCGCGGGTCACCCCCGCCTGCGCGTGGACGACCGCCTCACGGGACTCCGTGAGGCGGTTCACGAGTGAGGACTTGCCGACGTTCGGATAACCGACGATTGCGACCTTCATGGCGGACCCGAGGCTAGCGGCAGCCTCGGGTCCGCCATGGGCAACGCCTATCCAGTGGGGAGGTCGGTGCCCGCCCCGGCGCAGTAGCCGGCGCCGCCGGCGGAGTCGTTGCTCCACAGCGACTGGACCGCGAACCGGCCGCCCTGGTTGCCGGTGATGTCGCCCAGGGCACCGGGAATCGGCGTCGGCGGCCCCTGCGCGGTGAGCAGGTTCTCGCCCACCCAGGCGCACTTGTCGCCGTTCTCGTTGGCGTCGGCGACGTCGTACCAGCCGCCGATCTGCTGGGCGCTCGAACCGCTGCCGATCACGTCCTCGGCGCCGGGATCGGTGTTGGTCTCCTCGAGCTCGTGCCCGAGCACGATCGAGAACCCGTCGAGCTTGCCGGCGGAGTCGGTGTTGACCGCGTTCTCACCGCAGTCATTGGCCCCGCCCGAGTTGATCGCGAGCGAGTACGGCATGTTCGTGTACTGGATGCCCTGCTGGATGCCGTTGTAGAGCCCGCCCTCGACGCCGGGATAGGTGTAGTCGTGGAAGGCGCAGTAGCCGGTCGAGACCGCGTTCGGGTCACTGAAGTTCGGCGGCTGGGCGATCACGATGTCGGCGTTGTTCAGGTCGGTGATCCCGAAGTGGGCCACGGCCCGGGCGGCCTCCTGGGCCAGATCCGTATAGGTGTTGCTCGCTCCCGGCGGGTTGCTGGCGTTCGTCTTGGGCAGACCGGTGATGTCGTTCGTGTCGTCGGCCCAGATCCCGCCGAGCTGGTCGGTCGGGTTGGTGATGAACTGCTTGTTGCCCGAGGAGTCGGTCTGGTAGTACTGCGTCTGGACGCCGGCCCACTGGGTGCCGCCCAGCTGATTGGCGAAGTCGGCCATGTACTTGCCGGCGCCGTCGGGGTCGCACGCCAGCGTCGCCGCGACCGCGCCCTCGGTGATCGTCTCGGAGCTGCACGCCTGGCTCGAGGGGAACGCCCCCGGCTCGCCCCAGCCCCAATACACGATGTAGATCTTCGGATTGGTCACCACGTGGCCGCTGTAGTAGGCCATGTTGCCCAGGAAGGGCAGCGTCGTCGCCGGGGCCTCGGGCAGGCCGCAGCTGGAGAACGGCGAGGGAAGCAGGCCGTTCTCGGGGCACGGTGGAGCCGGCGGCTGGATCGGACCCAGAGGCGCCAGCGTGTGCTGCTGCCAGTAGGCCCGCTGCTGCTTTGCCTCCTTCTGCACGTGGGCATCAGGATCGGCTTCGCGGTCGCGTTCACCGCGCCGCAGGTGAGGAGGCTGGCGGCCGCGAGCGCAAGCGACGCGCCGGCGCCTCGGAGGAGGCGTGTGTTCATGCGGAACCCTTCGTTGTACGCCCCTGCCAGGGCGCATTTGATGAATGGCATCGGCGGGCCTCGCGTAGGCCCTGCCTGGGGAAACGTCTCCCCGCAGTCGAACTTGCGGAAACTCAGACGACCAGGCTCGCCACCCGCTCCACGACCTCGTCCAGGCTCAGCCCCGTCGTGTCGAGGATCGTGGCGCCGGGCGCGGGCCTCAGCGGTGAATGCTCCCGCTGCTCGTCGCGTTGATCGCGGATCGTCTGGTCGGCGAGCACGGTGGCGGGGTCGGCGCCCAGCTCGGCGGCGCGCCGGCGGGCGCGCTCGGCCGGATCCGCGGTCAGGAACACCTTGATCTCCGCGCCCGGCGCCACGACGGTCCCGATGTCCCGGCCCTCGGCCACCCAGTCCCCGTGGGTCAGGATCTGCCGCTGCTTGCCCGCCACGGCCTCGCGCACGTCCGGATCGGCGGCCACGCGGGAGGCGGCCTCGGAGACCTCGGGGTGGCGTATCGCCTCGGTGACGTCCTCGCCGTCGAGCAGTACCCGGTCGCCGAGCTCGACCTCCGCGTCCCGCGCGACGGTTCCCGGCTCACCGCCGCGGCGGAGCGCCGCCAGCGCCACCGCGCGGTACATCGCGCCCGAGTCGAGATACGTGTAGCCGAGCCTCTCGGCCACGCGCCCGCGCCACCGTCGACTTGCCGGCGCCGGCGGGACCGTCGATGGCGATGACGGTCATCGCGCGAGCGCCGCCAGGTCGGTCGTGAACGACGGGTAGGACACCGCGGCCGCCTCCATGCCGATGACTTCTACCCCCTCCTCGGAGGCGAGGCCGGCCACCGCGCCCAGCAGCGCCAGTCGATGGTCCCCGTGCGCCTCCAGGCGCCCGCCGCGCAGCCCTCCTCCGCCCCGGACCACGAAGCCGTCGGGCAGGGCCTCGATGTCGGCTCCGAGCCCGCGCAGCCCCTCGACCACGGTGGCGATGCGGTCGGACTCCTTGACCCGGAGCTCGGCCGCCCCGCGCACGATCGTCTCCCCCTCGGCGAAGCATCCGAGCAACGCCACCAGTGGCAGCTCGTCGATCGCCAGCGGCACCTCCGCCGGCCCCACCTCGGTCCCGACGATGGGAGCGTTCCGCACGTCCAGGTCGGCCACCGGCTCGGCTGCCGCGAACGTGCCCGGGGGCTCCAGATCGCCCAGCACGATCGCGTCCATGCGCTCGAGGATGCGCAGGAAGCCCGTGCGCGTCCAGTTGACCCCGACGCCCTCGAGCAGCAGGCGCGAGTCCCTGACCAGAACCCCGGCGGCGATCAGGAACGCGGCTGATGACAGATCGGCCGGGACCTCCACGTGGTCGAGCTCGAGCTCGTCGGCGTTGCCCACAGTGGTGCGGAAGCCCCCACGCGGGAGCGGCTCCCGTGCCACCGGCGCCCCCGCCCGGAGCAGCAGGCGCTCGGTGTGGTCGCGGCTGGGCACGGGCTCGATCACCGTGGTCCCGGGGGTGGTCAGGCCGGCGATGAGCACGCACGACTTGACCTGCGCGCTGGCCACCGGGAGCTCGTATTCGATCCCCGTCAGCGTGGCGCCGTGCACCGTGAAGGGCGGGAACCGGCCGTCGGTGGCCTCGATCCGAGCTCCCATCTGCGCCAGCGGGCCTGCGATCCGGTCGACCGGGCGCCGGCGGATCGACGCGTCGCCGTCGAGCTCGAAGGTTCCCCCCGGCTGGAAGGCCAGCCAGCCCGGGAGCAGCCGCATGAGCGTGCCGGCGTTGCCCACGTCGATCCTGACCGGGCTGGCCGCGTTGCGCATGCCGCACCCGCGCACCACGACCTCGTCGGAACGGACCTCGACCAGCGCCCCCAGCTCGCCGACCGCCGCGAGCGTCGAGCGGGTGTCCTCGGCGCCGAGGTAGTTGCGGATCCGGACGGGCTCGGAGGCCATCGCCCCGAGCAGAGCGGCCCGGTGGGAGATCGACTTGTCGGCCGGCGGGCGCAGCGACCCGCGCAGCGGCCCAACGGGATCGAAGCGGACGTTCACGGCCGCGCCACCGGAAAGCCGAGGCGCCCGACCAGCTCCTGGGCCCGGTCCGCCGCGTCCTCGCCCGCCACCCACAGCGCGACCACGCCCTCCGTCATATCGGCGGCCGGATACAGGGCCATGTCGGCGATGTTCACCCCGGCCCGGCCGAGCTCGAGCGCGAGCTGGGCGATCACCCCGGGCCGGTTCGGCACCGAGGCGCGCAGCTCGAACAGCGGCCCGCCCGCCAGCTGCGCCTCGAGCAGGCGCCTGCGGTCCTCGGCGGCCGCGTCGTTCCAGGCGGCGACCCAGTCGCCGTCAGCGTCCTCGAGCGCCCGGCGGATCGCGGTCAGCCGCTCGATCGTGGCGGCGATCTCGGTGCACAGCGCATCGCGGTTGGATAGGTAGATATCGCGCCACACCCGGCTCGAGGCTCCGGCCACGCGCGTCGCGTCACGGAAGCTCGGGCCCGTGGCGGGCAGCCGCTCGTCGCCTGCCGCGAGCGTCTGCGCGGCTTGGGACACGAGCACATTGGCGAGCACGTGAGGCAGGTGCGAGACCGCGGCGAGGATGCGATCGTGGGTCTCGGCGTCGATCGCCACCGGCCGCGCCCCGAGGCTCCGCAGCAGCCGGTGAAGCCGCTCATAGAGCATTCCGGATGTCGAACCGGTCGGCGTGAGGTACCAGGTCGCTCCGTCGAACAGGTCGCCGCGGGCGTGCTCCACCCCCGAGGTCTCGGCCCCGGCCAGGGGATGCCCGCCCACGAAGCGCGGATCCGGATTGGCGCCCACCACGGCGCGCTTGGTGGAACCGACGTCGGTGACCACGCAGTCGCGGGGAGCCGCGGCGAGCACGCGCCCCACCGACGTATCGAGCGCGCCGACGGGCACCGCGACGAACACCGCCTCGGCCTCCGCCACCGCCGCTTCCACGCTGTCGCAGCCGGCGTCCAGCGCGCCCCGCTCGAGTGCGGCGGCCACCGCAGCCGCCGATGCGTCGTAGCCGCGCACGTCGGCTTGCAGGTGCTCGCGCGCGGCCAGCCCCACCGAGCCGCCGATCAGGCCGACGCCGACGATCGCCAGCCGCACCGGCTAGGGCGCGCGCCGCCCGCCGAGCGCGGACCGCTCCGGCCAGGCCGTCGAGGACGTCGACCGTGGTCTCCCAGTCGATGCAGGCGTCGGTGATCGACTGGCCGTAGGTGAGGCCGGCCGGGTCGTCCAGCCGCTGGCAGCCGGCGACGAGGAACGACTCGAGCATCACTCCGGTGATCGCGCTCGAGCCCGCCGTGATCTGCGCGCCCACTTCGGCGGCCACCGTGGGCTGCCGGTGCGCGTCCTTGCCGCTGTTGCCGTGCGAGACGTCGATCACCAGTCGCTGCGGCAACGCGGCCCCGCGCAGGAGCTCGAGCGCCCGCGCCACCGGCTCGGCTCGGTGGTTGGGCCCGTCGGCGCCGCCGCGCAGGATGATGTGACAGTCCCGGTTGCCGCGCGTGTACAGGATCGCCGGCGTCCCGTCGAGGTCGATCCCGGCGAAGGCGTGCGACACGGCGGCCGCTCGGACCGCGTCGACGGCGACCTGGACGTTGCCGTCGGTCCGGTTCTTGAACCCGACCGGCATCGACAGTCCGGACCCGAGCTGCCGGTGGATCTGGCTCTCGGTGGTCCGCGCGCCGATGGCGCCCCACGACACCGCGTCGGAGATGTACTGGGGCGTGATCGGGTCGAGGAACTCGCACCCCACCGGAAGCCCGAGCTCGAGCACCTTGAGCAGCAGGCCGCGCGCCATCCGCAGCCCGGTGTTGACGTCGCCCGTCCCGTCCAGGTGGGGGTCGTTGATCAGCCCCTTCCATCCCGTCGTCGTGCGCGGCTTCTCGAAGTAGACCCGCATGGCGATGCACAGGTCGCTCCGATGGCGCTCGGCCGCTCCGCTCAGTCGCTGCGCGTAGTCGAGGGTGGCGTCGACGTCGTGGACGCTGCACGGACCCACGATCACCAGCAGGCGGTCGTCGAGCCCGTCCAGGATCGCGTGGATCTCGTCCCGACCATGCAGGACCACCTGGGCCTGGTCGTCGCCCAGCGCCAGCTCGTCCAGCAGCGAAAGGGGCGCGCGCAGCGGCTCCACGCGCTCGATCCGCTGGTCCCGTACCCGGTCTGTGGCCGCCGCGCGCAGCGTCATCCGGTCGGGCTCGGCTGATCGGCGGTACCGGCGGCTCGTGCTATGGCGATGGTCGTTCTCATGGAAGGGATGACGGGGCGTACCCGTCGGCGTCCTTTCTCGGCTCGAAACTGTAGGGAAGGCGGTCGCTCGGGCCCGCAGCGGCGCGCGGGTGGGTTGGGCGCTCGGCCTTCGAGCGGGCCCGGCCGGGCGCGAGGTCGCGCACCGCGGCGGGCGAAGGAGCCGAGCGCCTAGCTAAATCGCCAGGCGCGGGCGGACGCGTAGAGGGACCAGCGGCGGGTGGTGATGGGGGCCGGGTCGCTCATCGCGCTGAGCGATGTTCTACCAGATGCGTGACGGCGCGGCTAGGCCTCGAGCGCCCGGTCGAGATGAGAGCGCAGGGCACGCGCCACCAGGTGGGCGCTTCCGCGCTTCAGATGGGTCTCGTGCGATCCCTGGACCTCGCACACCTCGAGGTCGTCGGCGTAGGCGCCCCATCCCCAGGACGAGTCGGGCTGGACCGCCGTCGCTTTCGGCGGCTTGACCAGCACGGTGCGGCCGGGGTACGGCTTCACCCGGTAGCGGCGCATCGCCCGCAGGTAGATGCGCATGCGAGCCCGATCGAGCTGGTTGGCCTGGCTGACCCACTCCGACCCGAGCAGGCGGCGCTGCAGGATGAGCGGCAGTCGATCGCACTCGCGCTTGGCCGTCTGCTGAAGGCGATGGGTGACCCGCCACCGGTAGCTCGGCATGCCCGAGTCCACGGTGCTGTCGAGCATCACGAGCAGGCTCACCTCCTCCCCGGCCTCCCGGAGCTGCTGAGCCACCTCGTAGGCGAGGATCCCGCCGAAGCAGAAGCCGAGGAGCACGTACGGGCCGTGCGGCTGGTGCTCCCGGACGGAGGCCAGGTAGCGGCGGGCGATCGCCTCGACGGAGAGCTTGCCCCGGCCGCCGGCGTACAGCTCCTGCTCGACGGGCAGGAACACCCCGTGCAAGGTCGCGCCCGGAGCCAGCTCCTCGGCCAGCTCCTGGTAGACGTGCACGCCGCAGATGCAGAACACGCTCGGGCCCCCGCCGCCGCCGGCGAGCTCGAGCACCACCGGCTCGGTCGCCTCGGCTCCGCCGGCGTGGAGCTCGGTCGCCAGCGTGCGCACCGTGGGATTGCGGAACAGCATGGTGAGCGTGCACACCCGCTCGAGCTGCTCCTCGATCTCGTACACGAGCTCGACGCCCAGCAGCGAGTGACCGCCGAGATCGAAGAAGTCGTCGTCGAGGCCGACGTGGTCGATGCGCAGGAGCCGCTGCCAGATCTCCACCAGCGAACGCTCGAGCTCGCCGGCCGGCGCGCCGTGCTGAACGTTCATGGCGAGACCGTTCAGCGCGGCCCTGCGGTGGACCGTTCAGCTCGGCCTCCTGCGGGCCGCTGCCGGTCTCACTGATCTTCGTGCGCACTGCCCCTCCTCACTTGCCGACCCCACGTTCCGTGCTGGATCTGTACGACTGCGCAAAGTGTAGATCCTTCCCGATCGCGCGCGGGGAGGCACGCCTAGACCAGCTCTGAAAGCGCCCGCACGAACCGTGAATTTTCCTCCTCGGTCCCGACGGTCACGCGCAGCGCGCCGGCCCGGCCGAGCGCGCTCCCGCCCCGCACGAGAACTCCCCGCTCCAACAGGTCGCGCACGACCTCGCCATCGTCGACCTCGTCGGGCAACAGCGTCCACACGAAGTTCGCCTCCGAGTCGGCCACCCACAGCCCGAGCCGCCGCAGCCCCTCCTCCAACTCGATCCGCGCGGCCAGCGTCCGCGCCACGCGACGCTCGACCTCGTCCTGGTGGCGGAGCGCCTCGACCGCGGCGGCGTGGGCCGCGGCGTTCAGGTAGAACGGCTGACGTACCTGGTCGACGGCGATGCGGAAGTCCTCGCTGCCACACAGCGCGTACCCGACGCGGAGCGCGGCCAGCCCGTAGACCTTGGAGAAGGTCCGCAGGAGCACGAGGTTCGGGTAGCGGCGCAGCAGCTCCACCGAGGCGTACGGATCGCCGAGCGTCAGCGCGAACTCGCAATACGCCTCGTCGAGGATCACGCACACGTGGCGTGGCACCTGCTCGAGGAACGCCTCGATTGCGTCGAGTCCGACCACAGTCGAGGTGGGGTTGTTGGGGTTGCAGATCAGCACGAGGCGGGTGGCGACGGTGACCTCGGCGGCGAGCGCGTCGAGGTTGTGGCGCTCCTCGCCGTCGAGCCGTACCTCGAGCGCGCGGGCGCCCGAAGAGGCCGCCAGGTGCGGGTAGACGCTGAAGGCGGGCCAGGCGTAGATGACCTCGGCGCCAGGCTCGAGCAGCGCCTCGCCGGCGCTGAGGAGGATGTCGCAGGAGCCGTTGCCCAGGGCGATCCGCTGCGGCGGCACGCCGTAGCGGTCCGCCAGCGCGCGCCGCAGCGGCGCGTAGGACGGATCGGGATACCGGTTCGCGCCGGTCAGGACCCGCCCCGCGGCCTCGGCCACCTCGGGCAGCGGCGCGAAGCACGACTCGTTGGAGGCGAGCATCGCCACGCCGGCCCCCAGGTCGTAGCCTGACGCGACCGGGTACACCGGGATCCGCCGGATGCGCTGTGCGAACTCGAGAGTCACGCTAAGCGCTTATTGTGCCGATTCGAGATCGGCCCGGAGCGCGCGCGCCTCGCCGAGGTATACGTGTCGCGGCTCGTGCGCCTCGTCGGCGTAATAGTGCAAGAGCGTCCGGATCACCCGGGGCAGCGAGCCCGGCACAGGAACCTCGCGCGCGCACAGCAGCGGCACCTTGTGCAGGCCCAGGTTACGCGCGGCGACCGCGGGGAACTCGGCGTCGAGGTCATCGGTCAGCGTGAAGATGCAGCTGACCATCGCCTCGGGCGTCAACTCGTTGCGGCGCATCAGCTCGACCATCAGCGCCGACGTGGCGTCGAGGATCGCGGCGGCCTCGTTCGCCTCGACGCTATTGGCTCCCCGAAGCGCGAACAGGCGCATAGCCCCGGCCATCGAGTACAGGGTACATAGGCGGCCCGGGAGCATCGAGCTCGTAGACGGCGGCGCACCCGAACCGTCTCGACGAGACGGTGAGCGGCGCCAGCGTGCGGCTCAGGCTCGGCGGAGCTTTGCAGTCCGCCAGCACGAACCTGGCGCCGGTCGAGCGCACGAACCGGCGCGCCTTGGCCTCTGAGATCGCGCCCGACCACAGCTGCTGCGTCCAGTAGGCGCGGGACAGGCACTCGGGCTCCGACCACAGGCAGTCGCCCACGTACGTGCTCCGGCCGGTGGCGCCGGGGACCATCGTCCCGAGGTAGAACCGCGTCAGCACGGCGCCCTTCTGCGGATCGTGGGCCAGGTAGCGCAGCGCGCTGCGCTCGTCGGCCGTGATGAAGTTCGCGTTGCCCGGCGTGGGCTGGGCCAGGCCGGCGACGACGTGCATGAGCAGCGCCGTCCCCGGGATCGTGAGCACCGCGACGATCAGCGCTCCGAGGAGCCGCGGCCTTGGCAGGCGCTCGAACCCGAGCCGGCGCACGCCCTGGATCGCGAGCACCGACAGCGGGATGGCGATGCCGTCGAACGCGTGCAACGGGGTCGCGCTGACCTGCGAGGCCGAGAGCGCCCAGATGAGCAGCGCCCCGAAGGGCCAGATGCGGGTGACCGCGGCCAGGAACGTCGGCGTGCGGCCTCGATAGGCGAACGCGGCAGGGATCATCAGGGGCACGACCCCGATCCCGATCGACAGGATCGAGAAGGCGTGCTTGCTGTTATCCCGGGCCAGCGACCACGACGGGTCGACCTTGCCGAGGATCAGGTAGTAGAGCAGCGCGACGCCGGTCAACCCGAGCGTCAGGAGCGGGAGCTTCAAGGCCGGACGCCGCCAGCCGCTCACGCGCCACATGGTCAGCTCGGCCCCGATCACGATCAAGATCATCAACTCGGCCTGCCACGGGTGGAGCAGCGCCGTCGTCGCGCCAAGCACCCCGGCCAGCCACGGCCGCCGGCCGGTGCGCCGGGCCTGGTCGTAGGCGAGCAACGCGAACACCAGCAGCGCCACGGCGAGCAGCCCGAACGTGTACCCCCACGAGAGGAAGCCGAGGAACAGGTCGCCGACGACGCTGAAGGAGCCGTTCACGATGCTGAAGGACCCGAAGAACAGCCCGAGCACGAGCGCGGCCCGCCTGGCTCCGCGTCCCGTCAGGCTCGCGCGGGCGTAGGCGCGCACCGCGAAGAACGCGCACACCACGGCCACCGGCTTCCAGAGCAGAACCGACACCCACGGCGCCACCCCGAGCGCGGTCAGCCCGGCCGAGATCGTCACGGCGGGCTGGAAGTAATCGGCCGTCGTCGGCTGGACGACGAACAGGTTCGAGGTCAGGAAGTGGTGCGAGGCGTCCCGGATCCAGGCCAGGTACTGCATCTGGTCGACGATGTAGACGCCGTCGGTTCCGGTCCACACCCGATGGTGCATGACGACCTGCCAGAGGTCGACTGCGATCACCCACAGCGAGAGGAGCCCGAACAGACCCAGCACGGCCAGCTCGAACCCGTCGACCGGCCGTCGTCGACGGGTCGGCGTGAACGGCGGCAGGCCCTCGCTCCAAGTCGTCCCGCCGGCGTCGCCGATGTCGAGCTCTACGCGCATCTGGCGGGCGACATTAACAGCGCTCTAATAATCGCCGCGTAAAGGAGTTTCCGCGCGCTACTGCGAGAGCTTTCTCTGGAGCTTCATCGACGCTTGCCCGACGGAACTGTTCATCGGGTTGAGGTGCAGCAACCCGAACGTGATCGGCGTCGTGGGCACGAAGGTCAGGATCAGGAACGCGGTGAAGGCGATGGCCGTCCGCCTGAGCTTGAGGCTCGTCCCGAACGCCGCCAGCGGAAGCACCCAGATCACGTACCAGGGCATCAGCCAGGCCAGGCTCGCGAGCAGCGCCACCGTGGCCCAGCCCGCGTCGGAGAGCCAATCTCCGCGCCGGCGCACCAGGTAGGCGACGGTCAGCACGAAGCCCAGTCCGGCGGCGCGGAGCAGGTCCGGCGCCCCGCCGCCGATGCCGACGGCCAGTCCGACCACCTGCGGGATGCTGAACGTGGTGAGGAGCTCGGTCTGACCGGACAGGTTGGGATGCGAGAAGCCGAACAGAGCCAGGCTCATGGCGAGCAGGGGGACGGCACCCAGCGCCGCGCCAATCGCGATGTCGCGCCGGCGGCGCGACTGGCGCACGCCGATGAGCAGGAACGGAAGCAACAGCAGCGCGCTGAACTTGACCGCCACGGCCGCCATGAGCAGCGCGCCGGCCCATCGATCGCGCCGCGCCAGCAGCAGCGAGATCGATCCGATCATCGGGACGAGCATGAAGAAGTCGTTGTGGAAGCCGGCCATCGCGTACATGACGTAGATCGGGTTGAGCGCCACGAACGCGACCGCGAAGCGCGGGTCGCGTCCGAGCTGGCGCGCGCACTGCCAGACGATCGCGATCAGCGCCAGGCTGGCCAGCATCGTCCCGACCTTCACCAGCCAGTAGGAGAGCGGGACCGACAACAGCGCCAGCGGATAGGTGATGGCCGTGAACAGAGGTCCGTACGGGCTCGGCAGGTTCTTCCAGCTCGTGAACCGGTACACGGGATCGTGCAGCTCCGCGTTGATCACGTGGGTGTAGGGGTTCAGCCCGTGCAGCCCACCGAGCCGGGCGTATCCGAGGTAGTTGAACACGTCGGTGAGCTGCTGCGGAGGGCTCATCAGCACGATCACGTGCAGCGCGACGATGCACAGCACGATCGTCCGTATCGACAGCGTCCGGATCGCCGTGAGCACCACCGCGTAGGCGGCGAGCATGATCAGTACGACGACGGAGAAGCCGATGCTGAGCGGCAGGTAGCCCGCCGGCAGGTGGCGCATCAGGCCGTGGAGCGGACCGGACTCCCAGCGGGGATAGGCGAGGTAGCTGCTTGGCACCAGCGTGCTCTGACGACCGGTGGCGAAGGCGACGACCACGAACGTCCCCAGCACCATGGCTGCGAGGGCGGCGCGAGCGGCCGCCGGCCGCGCCGCGACGCGAGCCAGCGGCAGGCGTGGCAGGCGCCCGCGCGTCGCGAGCCCGCCGAACGTGAGCGTGGAGTCGGCCTGTCCCGCCGCGGCCCCGGCCACCGGAGCGGAAGCGAGCACAATCGACCGGTCCACGGGGGATCGATCACGGTGCATCCGGGCGAAGTGTGCCCGTCCCTCATAAATAGTGCCCTCCGGGCGGGT
This sequence comes from uncultured Solirubrobacterales bacterium, assembly GCA_963710305.1. Taxonomy (GTDB): domain Bacteria; phylum Actinomycetota; class Thermoleophilia; order Solirubrobacterales; family Solirubrobacteraceae; genus Palsa-465. The sequence continues at coordinate 318,661 of CAVPZV010000004.1, forward strand.
TGGGATCCGGTTAAGGAGCACCGGCAAACCCCTGGTGGTGAACGGCTTTTCGGCCCCTCGAGAGGGCTCGCCGCCCGGGTCGCCGCCTAAGATCCGGCGCGTGAGCGCCGGCGCCGTGGCCGAGGACGTACGCGGTCCTTCGCAGACCGTGCCGATGGCCCGCGCCCGGTCGCTCCTGGGGAGCCGAGCGATGCTGGCCGTGATCGGGCTGACCGTCCTGGCCGCGCTGCTGCGGTTCTGGCGGATCGGCCACCAGGGCTTCTGGTTCGACGAGGGCAACACCGCCCTGCTCGTGCAGTTCTCGCCCGGGAAGATGCTCGGCCTGATCCCCCAGACCGAGTCGACCCCACCGCTCTACTACTGCGTGGCGTGGATCTGGTCGAGGGTGTTCGGGCATGCCGAGGTCGGCTTGCGCTCGCTGTCCGCCCTCTTCGGTGTCGCCACCGTGCCGGTGGCCTACGCGGCCGGCGCGAAGCTGATCTCTCGCCGCGCGGGCCTGATCGCGTGCGCGCTGACCGCGTTCAACCCGCTCCTGATCTGGTACTCGCAGGAGGCGCGGTCCTACGAGATGCTCGTGTTCCTGTCGGGCGCGGCCCTGCTCGCGTTCGCCTATGCGCGCGAGGAGCCGACTCCCCGGCGCCTGCTCGCGTGGGTGCTGGCGTCAGCCCTGGCGCTCGCCACGCACTACTACGCGGTGCTGGCGATCGCGCCCCAGGCAGTGTGGCTGCTGCGTGACGGGCACCGCCGGGTCGGCGTGCGGATCGCGGTCGGGGTGGTTGCCCTGTGCGGCGTGGCGCTGATCCCACTCGCGCTCAGCCAGGGTGACCGCGGGCTCGCCAACTGGATCTCGACCACGCCGCTCGGCCACCGCTTCGGCCAGGTCTGGCCGAACTTCGTGCTCGGCTTCGGCTCGCCGGCGTGGGGAGTGCTCAAGTGGGTGGCGCTCGCGATGGCCGTGGCCGGGCTGGTCCTGCTGCTCAGCCGGCGTGCCGGGCCGGAGCGGCGGGGCGGGCTGCTCGCTCTCGGGCTGGCGCTCGCCGGGGTGATCCTCATCCTCGTGGTGAGCGCGGTCGGCGTCGACGATCTGATCACCCGCAACCTGCTGGCGATCTGGATGCCGGCTGCGCTGGCGGTGGCGGCCGGGATGGCGGCGCCGCGGCCGCGGTGGCTGGGCGTGGCCGCCGCCGTTGTCCTGTGCGCGTGCGGCGTCGCGGCCGCGGTCGGGGTGGCCACCGAGCGCAACCTCCAGCGCCCGGATTGGCGCGCGGTGGCGCGCGTACTGGGGGTGCAGCCGACCGGGGCGGCGGCCTCAGGGGGCGGGCGCGCGATCTTCATCCAGCACTACCGCGACCTGCTGCCGCTGAGGCTGTACATGCCCGGCCTGAAGGCGGTGCGGCGGAGCGGCGCCACCGTGTCCGAGCTCGACATCGTGTCGTTCAGCTCGCCACCGAGCGACGGCTTCTGCTGGTGGGGCGCCGCCTGCAACCTGTGGCCTTCGGCGATGCAGTCGTCCTACGCGATACGCGGGTTCCATCCGGTCTGGCGGCGCCACGCGCTGCAGTTCACGATCCTCCGCCTGGTGGCGTCGCACCCGATCAGGGTGACGCCGCACGAGATCGCCCGGACGCTCCGCACCACCCATCCCTGGAACGACGAGCTGCTGCTCCAGCGGTAGGTCGGCGGCGCGGCGGCGGGGCGGCGGCGGCGGGCGGTGGGCGGCCGCGGCGGCGGGCGGGAAGAATGTTCCGCTCGCGGTCGCGATCTCACCGAGGCCGAGCTTTCTCCCGGTGAGCGGGAAGTTTCTCGGCTCTCGGCGATTCGGGCGCGCCGAGGTCTACGAAATTCCCGCGCCCGCGCCGGCGGCGGCGAGCGCCTCGACTTCGGCCTGCGCGAGCCGGCGATGCTGGCCCGCGCGGCAGATCCCCCAGCTCGAGCGGCCCGAAGCGAACCCGCTCCAGGCGCCTGACCGGGTGCCCGACCGCCTCGCACATGCGCTTGACCTGGCGGTTGCGGCCCTCGTGAATCGTCAGCTCGAGCGTGTCCGCCGCCACCCGCGCCACCTGCGCCGGCGCGGTCACCCCGTCCTCCAGCTCGACCCCGCGGCGGAGCGCATCGAGCGCGCGGGGGTGCACCGGCGCGCGCGCCACCGCCACCCGGTAGGTCTTCGGCACCTCATAGCGAGGATGGGTCAGGCGGTGGGCGAGCTCGCCGTCGTTGGTGAGCAGGATCAGCCCGGTGGCGTCGATGTCGAGGCGGCCGACCGGGTAGAGGCGCGGGCCGCGCGGGACGAGCGAGACGACCGTCGGGCGACCCTGCGGATCGCGCGCCGTGGACACGACGCCGGCGGGCTTGTTCACCGCGTACACGACGAGCTCGCTCACCGGCGCCACCGGCCGCCCGTCCACCGCCACCCGCGACTCGTCCGTCACGTCCCGCGCCGGATCGGTCACCGGCGCCCCGTCGACGGTCACGCGCCCGCCCCGGATGATCTCCTCCGAGGCCCGGCGGGAGGCGACGCCGGCGCCGGCCAGGAATTTCGCCAGCCGCATGCTGCCACCATAGGGAGCGTGGATCTCGACCTGCTCGAAACGAAGCTGACAGAGCTCGGTCAGCCCGGCTACCGGGCGCGCCAGGTCTGGCATGGCGTCGCGCAGGGCCTCTCCGGGTTCGGCGGCGATGACCAACCTGCCACTGTCGCTGCGTACCGAGCTCGCCGACGCGATTCCCTTCTCGACGCTCGAGGTCGAGCGCGAGGCCCACGCCCAGGACGGGACCGTGAAGGCGCTGTTTCGCACGGCCGACGGCCGGCCGGTCGAGGCGGTGCTGATGGTCTACCGCGACGGCCGGCGCTCGCTGTGCCTGTCCTCCCAGTCGGGCTGCCCGCTCACCTGCACGTTCTGCGCCACCGGCCAGATGCGCTTCGGCCGCAATCTGACCCGCTCGGAGATCCTCGACCAGGCGCTCCATTTCCGGCGGATCGGGCCCGTCGACCACGCGGTGTTCATGGGCATGGGCGAGCCGATGATGAACGTCGAGAACGTGCTCGCCGCGTGCGAGCGGCTACCCGACCTGGGGATCACCCACCGCCGCACCGCGGTCTCCACCGTCGGCTGGCTCCCCGGGATCGAGCGGCTCACCGAGAGCCCGATGCCGGTCCGCCTCGCCCTCTCGCTCCACGCCGCCGACCCGGCCCTGCGCTCGCAGCTCATGCCGGTCAACGACCGCTACCCGCTGGCCGACGTGCTCGCGGCGTGCGAGGCGTACTACGAGCGCAAGCGCCGCAAGGTGTTCGTCGAGTACGTGATGCTCGCCGCCATCAACGACAGCCACGCCCAGGCGACTGCGCTGGCCGAGATCCTCGACCCCCGCAGGTACAAGGTCAACCTGATCCCCTACAACCCGACCGACTCGGTCTACGAGGGCTCGAGCCGCAAGGCGATCGCCGCCTTCCGCGCCGAGCTGGAGCGCCACGGGCTCGACGCCACCGTGCGCCTCACGCGCGGACGGGACATCGACGCAGCCTGCGGGCAGCTCGCGGCGCGGGCCGGGAGGGCGGCCACCGCGCCGGCGACGGCCACGCCGGATCAGGGTCCGCCGACGGCGTCGTTCGAGCAGTCGCTCATCACGTAAAGCGGCGCGCACAGCGTCTGAGGCAGGAAGCTCCGCTTGAGCTCACGCTCCACCGCCGCCTGGCGCGCGGCGGTGCTACCGGTCTGGTGCGCCAGCAGCGCGCTCGTGTCGAGCTGGAGCGCGACGCGGTCGCGAATGTCCGCGTCGGTTTGCCCGGTCGCTCGCAGGAAGGCCCGGTATTTCGCGTCGTCGGGGAACTGCTTGCGCTTCTGGGCGTTCAGGGTCTGCTCGACCTGCGCGCTGCTCGGAGTGAGACCCTGCCGGGCGGCCTCGTCCCGGGACCAGTCGGCCGTGATCAGGAACTCGAGCACCTGGTCGGAGAGTGTCTTGAACAGCTGGGAGCAGATGCTCCTGAGCGCGGTGGCGGGCCTGTGGGCGAAGCTGGGACTGCTCTTGCGCACGGCTGCGATGCACTTGACGAAGCCGGGCGGATCGGTGGGGACGATCACCGGCTGACCCGGACTCTGCGCCGCCTCGCTCTTCGCGGCGACGAGCTCCCAGTGGTGGAACTGCGCCACCGTGATCGGGGCGCCGGCGACGATCGCCACCGAGCCCGGCGGAACGGCGAGCGCCGGAGTCGTGGCCGTCGGCGTGGAGGCGGTCTGACTGGACTGAGACGCTGTCGAGCGAGCTGACGACGAGGCCGACGACGACGGGATCCGCCGCCCGAGGAGCCGCACGCCGCGACGCCGACGAGCACCACGACCGTCGCTCCGACGAGGCGGGCGCTTCTCACCGCTCAGGCGCCGGCGCGCGCCTCGCCGGCCCGCAGCAGCCGCTCGCGGAGCTCCTCCTCGAGCTCCGGCGAGGGATCGAAGCTCGCCACCGGCGGCAGCTCCTCGAGCGAGGCCAGGCCGAACAGACGCAGGAACAGCTCCGTGGTGCGGTAGAGCACGGCGCCGAACTGGGAGCGACCGGCCTCCTCGATCACCCCGCGCTCGAGCAGCGTGCCGGCCGCCGACTCCGCCCCCACGCCGCGGATGCGGGCGATCTCCGGGCGCGAGACCGGCTGCAGGTAGGCGATGATGGCGAGGGTCTCGGCCTGGGCGGGGGTGAGTGGCGGGGTGCGCGGCTTGGCCAGCAGCCGGCGGGCGGCGGCCTCGGAGTCGGGATGGGAGGAGAGCACCCAGCCGCCGGCGAGCTCTCGGAGGACGAGGCCCCGGCGCTCGAACTCGTAGTGCTCGCGCAGCCGCTCGAGCGCGGTCACGACCTCGTGCAGCTCCTCGCCGGTGGCGTCGGCCAGCGCGGCGCTCGGAACCGGATCGCTGCTCAGGAACAGCAGCGACTCGATCGTTCGCTCCAGCTCGGCGCTCACGCCGCAGCCCCCGCCGGAGTCAGCCGCGTCCCCGCCGGCTGGCCGGGCGCCTCGATCGTGATCTCGCCGAACGGCTCGTCCTGGCTCCAGGTCAGCTCGCCCTGCTTGTAGAGCTCGAGCAAGGCGAACAGCGTGACCGCGACCGTGACGCGGTCGGCGCGCTCCACGGCGGCGTCGAAGCTGAAGCTCCCGGCCCGGAGCAGCGCCCGCAGGTGCGCGAGGCGCTCGGCCACGGTCACCTTCGGCGAGGCCATGTGGCGGACGTCGACCGGTTCGGGCATCCGGAGCAGACCGCCGATCGCGCAGGCCAGCATCGTCGGGTCGTACACCGCGCCGGCTTCCGCCAGCGAGGAGCGGCGCAACCATCGGGGCAGCGGCGCCGAGCGGAAGCGGTGCCCCTCCTCCCCGGCCAAGCGCTCGCGGAGATGGTTCGACGCCGCCCGGTAGCGATGCGCGTCGAGCAGCCGGGCGAGCAGCTCCTCGGCCGCCTCCCCCGGGTCGAGCTCGATCATCTCCTGCTCCTCGCCGGGCAGCAGCAGACGCGACTTGAGCTCGAGCAGGGCCGCGATCAGGACCAGGAACTCGGTCGCCGCCTCCAGCTCCAGTTCGCCCCGTTGCTCCAGGTAGTCGATGTAGGAGATGACGATCTCGGCCAGGTCGACCTCGAGCAGGTCGACCTCCTCGCGCAGGATCAGCGTGAGCAGGAGGTCGAACGGGCCGGCGAATACGTCGAGGTCGAGCTCGAGGTCGGCGAGGCGCACCGGGTCAGGCTAGCGCCGGACCCGGACCGGTCCCACTCCCATCGCCTCGCGCACGTCCTCGAGGGTGTCGAGGGCGATCGCGCGGGCCTTCTCGGCCCCCGCCGCGAAGATCTCCTCGAGCCGCGCCTCGTCGGCCCGGAGCTCCTCGTAGCGCTCGCGCACCGGCGTCAGATACTCGACCACGGCGTCGGCCACCGCCTGCTTGAAGGCTCCGTACCCGGAGCCGTCGAACTCCCGCTCGACCTCCTGCGGGTCGATGCCCCGGACCGCGGCGAGGATGTCGATCAGGTTCGAGACGCCCGCCTTGTCGGGCGCGCGCCGCACCTCGGTGCCCGAGTCGGTGACGGCCGAGCGGATCTTCTTGGCCACGGCCTCGGGCTCGTCCAGGACGTACACCGTGCCCTGCGGGCTGCCCCCGGTGGTCGACATCTTGCGCTCGGGGAACTGGAGGTCCATGATCCGCGCGCCGACCTTGGGCACGACCACCTCGGGCACGACGAGGAGTCTCACCGAAGCGCGCGTTGAAGCGCTCGGCGACGTCGCGCATGAGCTCGACGTGCTGACGCTGGTCGTCCCCCACCGGGACCTCGTTGGCCCGGTAGGCGAGCACGTCGGCCGCCATCAGCACCGGGTAGAAGAACAGCCCGGCGGAGACCAGCTCGCGCTGGGCGGCCGACTTGTCCTTGAACTGGTGCATGCGGTTGAGGTCGCCGAATGCGGTGACGCTCGAGAGCAGCCAGGTCAGCTCGGTGTGCTCGTGCACGTCGCTCTGACGGAAGAAGATGCAGCGCTCGGGATCGAGCCCGGCCGCGAGCAGCGTCGCCGCGGCGTCGTAACTGGCGACCCGCAGCGCGGCCGGCTCGTACGGAACCGTCAGCGCGTGCAGATCGACGATGCAGTAGATCGCCTCGCCGCGGTCCTGTCCGGCGACGTACTGCGTGATCGCTCCGATGTAGTTGCCGAGATGCTTTCGGCCGGTCGGCTGGATGCCTGAGAAAATCCTCATTAGCAGGGAGATCGTCGAGGGCTACTTGAGCAGCACGCGCCCGGGGGACGGGCTGAGCGGCGGCCGCGAGCCGGCCCGGGGCGCGCGGTCGCGCTTGAGCAGCGAGGCCGCCAGCACGCCGGCGATGGCCCCGCACACGTGCCCCTGCCAGGAGACGCCCGGATGCGGGACGACACTCGCCAGCAGGGCGGCGCCCCAGATGACGCCCACGATCAGCCCGGTCAGCAGCTCGAGCGCGTTGCGGTTGAAGAAACCGCGCGCGAGCAGGTACGTGGCGTAGCCGAACACGACGCCGCTGGCGCCGATGGTGGGGATGCCTCCGGGCGACACCAGCCACGTCCCGATCCCGCCGATCACGATCACGATCGCGGTGACGAGCGGCGAGCCGCGCCGCACCGGCCAGGGCGATGATCAGCCCCATGAACACGAACGGGATCGTGTTGTCGATCAGGTGCTGAAAGCTCGCGTGGATGAACGGCGCGGTCAGGATCCCCCACAGCCGTCCCACGTTGCGCGCCCAGATGCCGTCGCTGTCGAGGCGGTTCGAGTCGAGCGTGTTGATCACCTCGACCAGCCACATGAAGGCGACGATTCCCGCCAGCAGGCCGAATCCCTGGCGCTGAGTGTCGCCGCGGCGGCGCCTGATCGGGAGTCGTGCTCATGTCTTGAAGGCTACTCCAGCGCTGCCGTGGCGACGGCGAGCGCCACCTCCGCGCGCTCGCGCAGCGAGCGCGCGAGCACGAACTCCTCGGGGGTGTGCGCTCCTCCCCCGCGCGGCCCGAGCCCGTCGACCGTCAACGGGATGCTCGAGGCGAAATGGCTGGCGTCGCTGGCGCCGCCCCGGGAGGCGCCGAGGACCGTGCGCCCGATCAGCTCGCTGGCGCGCCCCAGCAGCGTCTCCGTCCGCTCGCGCGCGTCCATGGCCGGCCACACGCGCTCCATCCGCGGCTCGAGACCGACGCCGTCCACGTCGCGCGGCACGGCCGCCTGCACCGCCTCGAACGCCTCGACCCGGTCCGAGCGCATGTCGAAGATCAGCTCGCCCGCCGGCGGTACCACGTTGAAGGCCTCGCCAGAGCGCATGATCGTCGGGACCACGCTCAGGTGGTCCGCGCCGGACGGGTCGTGGCGCGCCGCGACCTCGATCGCGGCGTGGGCCAGCGCCAGGAGGGCGTTGCGCCCCTGGTCGGGGGCGCTGCCCGAGTGAGCGGCGCGGCCCGACGCGAGCACCCGCAGCGTTCCCGCGGCCTTCCGGCGCACGATCACCGCCTCCTCGCCTCCCGGGCCGAGCTGCCCGGCCTCGAAGCACAGGCAGGCGTCATAGCCCTCGAAGCGCCCCACGTGCGCGAACTCCTGCACGCGCCACTCCTCGTCGGTCACGAGCAGTACCGACAGCTCGGCGAATGAGTCCGGGCGCTTGCTCAGCTCCCGCGCCACGCCGAGCGAGAGGATCACCCCGCCCTTCATGTCGGCCGTGCCCGGGCCGTAGAGCCGCTCCCCGTCGCGGCGCAGCGGCCGGTGCGAACGGTGGTGGATGACCGTGTCGAGGTGGCCGAGGAGCAGGAGCCGCCGCGCGCCGGCGCCGGGGATGCGGGCGATGAAGTCGGCGGCGCTGCCCTCGGTGGAGCAGGGCACCCGCTCGGTCTGCGCCTCGGTGGGGAGCAGAGCGGCGCACAGCGCCACCGCCTCCTCCGCCCCGTCGAGGTCGCCCGAGGGGGAGGAGATCGCCACCAGCGCCTCGAGCTCGCGCTCGGCCCGGGCGGCGATCGCCTGGGCTCCGGCGGCGATCAGCTCGTCCATGCCACGTTCGCATGCTCGAGGACGTCCTGGACGGGCAGCGTCTCGGGCGGGCGGCGCTCACGCAGATGGCGGTCGGCGAGCTCGCACAGCGCCTGGTTGAGCGGGGTGGGGGCGCCGTGCATGCGCCCGAGCAGGACGATCTCCCCGTTCAGGTAGTCGGTCTCGATCGCGCTCGGCGCCGCGCGCGATGCTCTGCCAGGTGGAGGAGCCGCGGCGCCGGCTTCCGGCGATGTCGCGCACGCCGTAGCGCTCCCAGCGGCCGAGCACGTCGTCGACGTCCTCGGCGGCGTGGTCGATCCCGGCCGCGTCGAGCACCGCCCGGCCTTCGTCCTGGGTCCGCTCGCTCAGCTCGTCGCGCGCCGGGCCAGGCTCGCAGAGGCGCTGATGGCATTGCCCAGGTTGAGGACGAGCTTCGCGTACTTGAAGCGCATGATGTCCGGCCGCGCCTCGGAGTCGTAGTGAGAGGAGGCGATCGCCCGCGCGATCTCGCCGGCGCGGTCGTCGACACCCTCCGGGTAGCGCCCGAGGTCGATCACGCCGCTCAGCTTGGTGCCGTAGCCCTGCACGACCCCCGGCTCCATGTGCGCGGTCGGAGACATCACGACGGCGCCGTACACGCCCGCGAACAGGCGCAGGGCGAGGCGTTCGTTCTCGACGCCGTTCTGCACGCACACCACGGCGATGTCGCGGGGGCGCACGCGCGCAGCGCGCCGAGCGCGCCGGCGCTGTCCTGCGTCTTGGTCGCCAGCAGCACGACCTCGTCGCCGCGCCAGTCGATCGCCGCGGGCTCGTCGACGGCCGGGATCGGCAGCGTCACGCGCTCGTCGGGCGTCTCGAGCGTCAGGCCGCGGTCGCGGATCGCCGCGGTAGTGCTCGCCGCGGGCGATCAGCGTGACGTCGTGGCCGGCCTGGTGAAGGCGCGCGCCGAGGACGCCTCCGATCGCACCCGCGCCGAAGACGACGAACCGCACTGCTAGAGCGGCTGGCGGATCACCGGCCGCTTGGCCGCCGCGGCCTCGTCGAGGCGGCGCACCGGGGTCGTGTAGGGGGCGCCGCGCGCCACCTCGGGATCCTCGCGCGCCTCGCGCAGGATCTCGGCCACCGTCTCGGCGAAGTGGTCGAGCGTCTCCTTGGTCTCGGTCTCGGTCGGCTCGACCAGCAGCGCCTCGTCGACGATCAGCGGGAAGTAGACGGTCGGCGGGTGGACGCCGTGGTCGAGCAGGCGCTTGGCCAGATCGAGCGTCTTGATCTTGAGCTCGCGCTTCATCGGGGCGCCCGAGAGCACGAACTCGTGCATGCACAGCCGGTCGTAGGCGGCCGGCAGGTACTCGGCGACGCCCTCGGCTCGGAGCCGCGCGAGCAGGTAGTTGGCGTTCAGCACGGCGACCTCGGATACCTCGCGCAGGCCGGCCGCGCCGAGCGAGCGGATGTAGGCGTAGGAGCGGACGAACACGCCGTAGTTGCCCTGGAAGCCGCGCAGGCGTCCGATCGACTTCGGGCGGTCGTAGTCGAGGTCGTAGTAGGGCTTGGAACCGTTGGAGGTGGTCTCGCGCCGGACGACCTGCGGGCGCGGCAGGTAGGGCTCGATCCGGTCCGAGACCGCGATCGGCCCCGAGCCGGGGCCGCCGCCGCCGTGCGGCTGCGTGAACGTCTTGTGCAGGTTGAAGTGGACGATGTCGAAGCCCATGTCGCCGGGCCGGCACACGCCCATGATCGCGTTGAGGTTGGCGCCGTCGTAGTAGAGCGTCGCCCCCACCTCGTGCACGATCTCGCGCGATCTCCTGGATCCCCGGTTCGAACAGCCCGAGCGTCGAGGGATTGGTGAGCATCAGGCAGGCCACGTCCTCGTCCGCCTTGGCGCGCAGGTCGTCGAGGTCGACGTTGCCGTGCGCGTCGGTGCCGACCTTGACCACCTCGTAGCCGGCCATGGTCACGGTGGCGGGGTTGGTCCCGTGCGCGGTGTCGGGGGTGAGCACCTTGGTCCGGTGCTGGCCCCGATCCTCGTGGAAGGCGCGCGTGAGCAGCACGCCGGCGAGCTCGCCGTGCGACCCGGCGCTGGGCTGAAGCGAGACGTGCGGGAAGGCCGGCGACCTCGGCCAGCGCCTCCTGGAGGCGGAACATCAGCTCGAGCGCGCCCTGCGCTCTCAGCGGATCCTGGAACGGGTGCAGCGCCGCATGTCCGGGCAGCGCGGCGATCCGCTCGTGGAGCTTGGGGTTGTGCTTCATCGTGCACGAGCCGAGCGGATAGAAGCCGGTGTCGAGGTCGAAGTTGCGCTTGGACAGGCGGTTGTAGTGGCGCACGATCTCGGGCTCGGCCACCTCGGGCAGCCGGGGCGGCTCGGCGCGGCGCAGGCTCGACGGGATCAGCTCGTCGAGCGGCCGCTCGGGCACGTCGAGCGCGGGTGCGGTGAACGCGCGCCGGCCCGGCTTCGAGCGCTCGTAGATCGTGAGCGTGTCGTCGGCCTGGCGGATCACCTGACCGCCTCCGCGGGTTCGCGCTCGGCCTCCACCGCGGCGCCGAGGACGTCGGCGAGGCGGTCGATGTCGGCCTTGGTGCGCTTCTCGGTGATCGCGACGAGCAGCCCGTTCTCGAGCTCCGGGTAGTCGCGGGCGAGCGCGTAGCCCGGGTTGATCCCCTGCTCGCGGCACCGGGCGATGACGCGGTCGGCGGGCGCGTCCAGCTCGACCGCGAACTCGCGGACCACGGGCTGCTCGTGCATGAGGCGTGACGCCGTCGAGGCCTTGCAGGCGCTCGCGCGCGTAGGCGGTGCGCTGGAGCATCAGCTCGGCCAGCTCGACGACCCCGTGGCGCCCGAGCCAGCTCAGGTAGATCACGCCGGCGAGCGCGTTGAGCGCCTGCGCGGTGCAGATGTTCGAGGTCGCCTTCTCGCGCCGGATGTGCTGCTCGCGGGTCTGGAGGGTGAGGACGAAGCCGCGCTTGCCGTCGAGGTCGCGCGTCTCGCCGGCGATCCGGCCGGGCATGCGGCGGATCAGGGCGTCGGTGGCGGCGAAGAAGCCGAACGACGGCCCGCCGAAGTCCAGGCGGTTGCCGAGCGTCTGCCCCTCCCCCACCGCGATGTCGACGCCGCACTCGCCCGGCGGCTTGAGCAGCGGCGAGCGGAAGGGGGTCGCAGGCGCAGATCGTCAGCGCACCCTGCTCGCGCGCCCGCTCGGCCATCGCGCCGATGTCCTCGACGGCGCCCAGGAAGTTCGGCTGCTGGAGGATCACGGCGCTGACGTTCTCGTCGAGCTCGGGCAGGTCGGTGACGCCGTCGCGGAGCGGCGCCTCGACCACCTCCACGTCCCATCCGCGCGCGAGCGTGCTCAGCACCTCGCGCGAGTGGGGATGGACGCCGCGCGAGACGACGAAGCGGCCGCGGCCGTTGGCCAGCTTGGCCACGTAGCCGGCGGCGCCCACCGCGCTCGGTCCTTCGTAGACCGACGCGTTCGAGACGGGCAGCGCGGTCAGCTCGGAGATCGCCGTCTGGTACTCGAACATCGCCTGCAGTCCGCCCTGGGAGATCTCGGGCTGGTAGGGCGTGTACGGGGTCAGGAACTCGGAGCGCTGGATGATCGAGTCGACGATCGCCGGCACGTAGTGGTCGTACATGCCGGCGCCGAGGAACGAGACCTCATCCTGGGTGGAGACGTTCTTCGCCGCGAGCGCCCGCAGCTCCTCGAACACCTCCTGCTCGGACGCGCCCGGCGCGATGTCGAGCGGCTCGGACAGGCGCAGGGCCGGCGGGATGTCGGCGAACAGATCCTCGATCGACTCGACGCCGATCGCCGCGAGCATCTCGCGGCGGTCTTCCTCGGTGGCTGAGGTGTAGCGGCTCACTCGAGGCTCTCCTGGTATGTCGCGGAGTCCATCAACGCCTCCTTCTCGGAGGGATCCGACAGCTTGACGCGCACGAGCCAGCCTTCGCCGTAGGGATCGTCGTTGATCTTCTCCGGGCTGCCCTCGAGCGCGTCGTTGACCGCCACGACCTCGCCCGACAGCGGCGCGAACACGTCGGAGACGGCCTTGACCGACTCGACCTCGGTGTACGGCTGGTCCTTGGAGAGGGTGGCGCCGACGTCCGGGGCGTCGAAGAACACGATCTCGCCGAGCGAGTCCTGCGCGTACCAGGTGATCCCGAACGTGGCCTCCTCGCCGTCGATACGCGCCCAGTCGTGCTCGGGGTGGTAGAGCAGGTCTTCGGGATAGCTCGCGTCGGCCGCCATTTCACGATCCCTTTCGGTAGAGGGGCTTGCGCTCGACGATCGCGGCGCGGTGCGTCCCGCGCACGTCGATCTCGATCCGCGTGCCCGGCTCGGCACGCTGCGCGGAAACGTACGCCATCCCGATGCCGCGTTCGAGGCAGGGCGAGTAGGTCCCGCTCGTCACCTCGCCGCCGCCGAGGACCGGGTTGCCCGCGCGCGCGATGCCCGGGGCCGTCGATCGCGAACGGCACGAGCTTCTCCGGCGTGCCGTTCTGGCGGGCCGCGGCGATCGCCTCCGAGCCGATGAAGCCCGTCTCCTCCTTGCAGCACCAGCCGAGCCCGGCCTCGATCGGGTTGCGCTCCTCGCTCAGGTCGTTGCCGTAGAGGTGAAAGCAGACCTCGATGCGCAGCGTGTCGCGGGCGCCGAGGCCGATCGGCCCGGCGCCGGCGTACGATCAGGGCGTCCCAGACCTGGCGGGGCGTCGCTCGGGTCGATCAGGAGCTCGACCCCGTCCTCGCCCGTGTAACCGGTGCCGCACACCAGGGCCGAGGCCCCCGCCACCGTGCGCTCGCAGCAGTGCATCCGCGGCGGCAGCGCGCCGTCGGCGAGCTCGGTCACGATCTGGCGCGCGCTCGGGCCCTGCACGGCGAGCATCGCGAACCGGTCGGCGGCGTCGATCACGTCGACGTCGAAGTCGCCGGCGTGGTCCTGGAACCAGCGCAGGTCCTTGTCGTGGTTGGCCGCGTTGGTCACGGTCAGGAACTCGCAGTCGGCGAGGCGGTAGGTGAAGAGGTCGTCGAGCACGCCGCCGTCCTCGCGGCACAGGACGCTGTACTGGGCGCCGCCGACCGGGATCCGCCGGACGTCGTTGGAGAGGATCCGTCTGCAGGAAGTCGAGCGCGCTCGGGGCCCCGGCGTCTCGATCTCGCCCATGTGCGAGACGTCGAACACGCCGGCGTCTCGGCGGACCGCCACGTGCTCCTGGCGGATGCCCTCGTACTGGATCGGCATCTCCCAGCCGGCGAACGGGACGAGCTTCGCGCCGGCGGCGCGGTGGCGCTCGTACAGGGCGGTGTGGCGCAGGGAGCTCGGGGCGGTCGAGGACACGGCGGCTCAGGCTAGCGAGCGCGGCGAGTAACCGCGCCGGCTCCGGGCGCCTACGCTCCGCTCCAGAAGTCCAGGAGACCGCTTCGCCAGGCCGGCAGTCACCACCGCCGGGCATCCAGCCCGGCGCGCCGATCACCGGTCCTTCAGGAACGACGGGATGTCGATCTCGTCGTCGCGGATCTCGAGCGAGGAGCGCTGGCGGTCGTCCATGGAGACGTCGCGCCGGCGGGAGGGGCGGGCTCGCCTCGCGGACGGCGCCCACCGCCGACGCGGCCGTGGTCGAAGCCGGTGGCGATCACGGTCACGCGCACGTCCTCGCCCATGCCGTCGTCGATGACCGCGCCGAAGATGATGTTGGAGTTGGCGTCGGCCGCGCTCTGGACGATCTCGGCCGCCTCGTTGACCTCGAACAGGCCGAGGTCGTGGCCGCCGGTGATGTTGAGCAGGATCCCGGTGGCCCCCTCGACCGACTCCTCGAGCAGCGGCGAGGAGATCGCGACCTTGGCCGCCTCGGCGGCGCGGTTCTCGCCGTTGGCGCTGCCGATGCCCATGAGCGCCGTGCCGGCGTCGTGCATGATCGTGCGCACGTCGGCGAAGTCGAGGTTGATCAGGCCGGGGATCGTGATCAGGTCGGTGATCCCCTGGACGCCCTGGCGCAGGACGTTGTCGGCCGCCCGGAAGGCATCGAGGATCGTGGTCCGCCGCTCGACGATCGCCAGCAGCTTCTCGTTCGGGATCACGATCAGCGTGTCCACGTGCTCGCGCAGGCGCTGGATCCCCTCCTGGGCCTGGCGCGCGCGCTGGGTGCCCTCGAACGCGAACGGCCGCGTGACGCAGCCGACGGTCAGCGCGCCGATCTCGTTCTTGGCGATGTCGGCGATCACCGGCGCGGCGCCGGTGCCGGTGCCGCCGCCCTCGCCGGCGGTGACGAACACCATGTCGGCGCCCTTCAGCGCCTCCTTGATCTCGTCGCGCGACTCGGCCGCCGCGCCCTGGCCGATGTCCGGGTTGGCGCCCGCGCCCAGCCCCTTGGTCAGCTCGTGGCCGATGTTCAGCTTGATGTCGGCGTCGCACATGGCCAGCGCCTGCGCGTCGGTGTTGCAGGCGATGAACTCGACGCCGCGGAGGCCGGCGTCGACCATCCGGTTGACGGCGTTGGTGCCGCCGCCGCCGACGCCGACGACCTTGATGACTGCCAGGTAACTGCTTTCCATTGGATTTCCGTCCGACCCTCGAGTTAGCGTTAAGAGTTTGCCCGGTGGGGCCGTTTAGCGGGAGTTTCGCACGTTATGCCCTGAATATGGGGCAAGTCAACGATTCCTCCCTGCCCGCAAGGCGCGTTGCAGAACGCCGAACTCTCGACAGCCGCCGAAGGGTTCGGCTTTTCGTAGGGTAAAGCTGAAGTAGAGGGTTAGGGGCCGCTGGTGCCGGTCGCGGCGGTCCGCGGCGGTCGTCCCGCCGGCCGTGCCACCGGCCGTGCCGACGCGCTGGTGCCGGAGGCGGCGGTCCCGGAGGCGCCGGTCCCGGAGCGCCGGCAGCGCCCGAGCTGCTCGTGGCGCGCCCCGGAGCTGCCCGCTGCTCGTCGGCGCTCGCGGTGCTCGCGCTGCTCGTGACGCCGAGCCCGCCGCTACTCGCCGACGCCGCTCGCGCCACCGCCGAGCCCCGCGGCCGCCACCGCGCGCTGCCGGCAGCCGGCGGCCGGATGCTGCGGATCGGTGACGTCGATGTAGCTCGCGCCGGCGGAGCCCGGATCGGCGAGCACGGCCACGACCGCGCGCCACTTCGCCGCCGGCCTGGCTGGCGTCACCGAAGTAGATCGCGGGGCCGTTTCGGAGCTGGGCGGTGAGGCCGTGGGCACCGTCGTGGGAGACCTGGCTGATCCTGGCCAGCAGCGGGTACGGCGCGGCCGCCAGCAGCGCCACCTCGCTCATCGCGTCGGGCTCGGTCAGCCGGGGCCCGCCGGGCGCGGAGCGGACCTGGAGCATCGGCAGCGCCGGCGTGGGACCGGCGTCGTGCAGCAGCGTCCCGTCGGCGGCGACCGGGACCGTCTGCCCGCCGACCACGAGCGTGGCCACCGCGATCTGCTCGATCACGTGGATCCGCAGGCCGTGCGGGAAGTCGGTGCTGACGCGGACGTCGCGCACGACCGGATAGGGCGCGACGGCCGTGCGCAGCCGGTCGAGGTGGACGTCGAGCGTGCTCATGGTGCGCGCCGCGGAGACCAGGGCGCTGCGGATCTGCGCGGCGTCCGGTCCGCTGTCGCCGCTCACGGTGACGTGCTCGACCGAGACGAGCGAGGAATCGCGCAGCCACAGCCATCCGCCACCGAGGAGGGCGAGGAGGAGCACCGCCGCGAGCGCCACGAGCCGGGCCCGCCTCGATGCGAGCAGCCCGCGCAACGCCGCCGGCGAGGGCACGACCCCATCGAGCCTGACGCTCGGGCGCGGACGTCCGGGACGGGCGGGACGGCGCAGCGCCCCGGGCGGGGGCGCGGCGCGGGCGCAGCCGGCCGAGCAGCTCCTGCGGCGATCATGCGGCGACCCAGTCGCCCGGGATCTCCACCGGCCCGAGCGCCTGGACCTCGGGCTCGAGCTCGATCCCGAACCGCTCCTTGACCCGGCGGCGCCCCTCCGCCATGACCGCGATCACGTCGGCGGTGGTGGCGTCGCCGTGGTTCTCGACGAAGTTGGCGTGCTTGGCCGAGAACCCGGCGCCGCCGATGCGCAGCCCGCGGCAACCGGCGGCCTCGAGCAGCTGGCCCGCCGTGCGGCCCTCGGCCCGCGGGTCCTCGGGGTTCTTGAAGGTCGAGCCGAACGTCTTGATGCCGGACGGCTGCGCCGCCTTGCGCCGGGCGCGCATGTCGGCCAGCGTCGCCTTGACCTCCTCGCTGGCCGCCGGCGCGAGCGCGAACGAGGCCCGCGGCGACGACCTCGCCCGCGCCGGAGGTTCGAGCGGCGGTACTCGAAGCCGAGCTGCTCCGGCCGACGGCGCTCGGTCCCCCCGGGTCCGACCACGTCGACCCACTCGAGCACCCGCGCCAGCTCGCCGCCGTAGGCGTTGGCGTTCATCCGCACGGCGCCGCCGACCGTGCCCGGGATGTTGACCCCGAACTCGATCCCGGTCAGGCCGGCCTGCGCAGCCCGCGCCGAGACCGCGGGCAGCCGCGCTCCACCGCCGCACAACACGTGCGTCCCGTCGAGCTCGATCTGGCTTAGTTGCTTGTCCAGCTTCACGATCAGTCCGCGGACACCCGCGTCCGCCACCAGGAGGTTCGACCCCGACCCGACGACCCCTACCTCGATTCGCTCCGCCGCCGCCCATGCCACCAGCCGCTCGAGCTCCTCGACCGTGCCGGGGCGGGCGAACAGCTCCGCGGCACCCCCGGTCCGGACCGTCGTCAGCCGCGCGAGCGGGTAATCGCGCCTGACCTCGGGCGGAAGCTCCATCGCGCGCAGGGTAGAGGCCGGTCCGGCCGTCAGCCCACCGGACGGCGCTCCGCGCCGGGCCCGCGCGCCGGCGCCGATCAGGGAGCGCCCCAGAGCGTCGACGTTGCCGGCTCCCATCGTCAGGCACAGATCGCCGGCCCGCAGCGTGGCGGCCAGGAACCGCCGAGCGTCCTCGAAGCCCGGCAGCCACGCCACCGCGCGCCCGCCCGCGTGGTCGGCCGCGGCCGCGGCGATCAGGTTCCCCTCGACGCCCGGGAAGTCCTCGGCCCGCTCGCGCGCCGGGATACACCGGGCAGCACGACCGCCACGTCCGCGGCGGCGAGCGCGACGCCGAACTCCCGCGCGAGCGAGCGCGTGCGCGAGTAGAGGTGGGGCTGGAACACACCGACCAGGCGCCGGGGCCCGAGCGTGCGGGCGGCGGCCAGGACCGCGGTCACCTCGGTCGGATGGTGGGCGTAGTCGTCGTAGACCACGGCGCCCGCCGCCGTCTCGCCGAGCGGCTCGAACCGCCGGCGCGCGCCCTGGAAGTCCGCCAGCGCCTCGGCCGCCCGTTCGGGCTCGGCTCCGGCCAGCGCGGCCGCGGTGAGCGCGCCCGCGGCGTTGACCGCGTTGTGCGCGCCCGGCACCTGGAGCCGGACATCGATCCCGCGCCAGTGGAAGCCGAGCCCCGCCCTCCGAGAGCAGCGGCTCCGGAGCGTCGTAGGCGACGGCGCCCGGCGGGCACAGCGCCAGCAGCTCGGGCCGATCCCACACCACCGGGGTCCCGGTGGCGCTCGCCATGAACGTCCGGAAGGTGCTCTCGAGGTCGAGCCGCGAGCCGTAGGTGGCGTGGTGGTCGAGCTCGGCGTTCGTGAGCACGGCGATCTCCGGGCGGAGCTTCAGCAGCGACCGGTCGGACTCGTCGGCCTCGATCACGATCCACTCCCCGTCGCCCCATCCGGCGTTCGAGTCCGTCGAGCGCAGCTCGCCGCCGACGACGTAGGCGGGGTCGAGGCCGCAGCCGGAGCAGGGCGTGCACGACCATCGCGCTCGTCGTGGTCTTGCCGTGGGTGCCGGTGACCGCGATGCATCGCCGCAGCGCGGCGATCTGGGCGAGGAGGTCGGCCCGGTGCAGCTCCCGGCCCGCTCGCGGCCTGACGCTCGGGGTTGGCCTCGCTCACCGCGGTGGAGTAGACGACCTCGGCGTTCTCGGGCACGTTGCGGGCGTCGTGGCCGATGATCGGGACGATCCCGTGCTCGCGCAGGCGGTCGGTGTAGCTCGACTCCGCTCGGTCGGACCCCGTCACCTGCGCCCCGAGCGCACGCGCGATGAGCGCCAGCCCGCTCATGCCGGCGCCCCCGATGCCGACGAAATGCAGCCGGCGCGAGCTCCAATCCGCGTTGCTCACAGCCCGGCGAGGCTATCTGAGGGCCCCGACACGCGCCGCTTGCGGCTCCGTCGGTGGGTTTGGCCGCGAAATCTTGCGCAAATTGCAGACACCTTTTACCGGCTGAACACCGGCCGTCTGAGTCGCTGGGTACTGTGCGCGGCCGACAGAAGCTGGACCTCGCTTTCCCCCCGGGCCCGGGCCATGCCCTGGCCGCGCGAACGACCGCTGCTGACGATGTCGCCCCGAACATCGCGTCGCTGCCTGCCTGCTCTCGTGGCCCTCGGCCTCGCCGTAATGCTGGCGCTCGAGCTCGCGCCCGCGTCGACCGCCGCCGGCCGCCACCGAGGGCAGGGGTGCGCCGTCCGGTATCCCGCCGCTCGCGATCCGGCCAACCCGCTCGCGCTCCCGCGGGCTCCCGGCGCCGACCCGCTGCACGGCGCGCGCTTCTACGTGGCCGGGCCACGCAGCGGCATGGCCGCGCGCGCCATCGCGAAGCTGGTCGGCGTCAATCCCAACCGATGGGCGTCCTGGGCGCGGTTCCGCCGCGCGCTGAACCACGGCCGCGTGCACCGTGAGCTCGTGCGCAATCCGAGTCTCGCCCGCCAGGTGCGCCTGCTCGAGAAGATCGCCAGCCAGCCGGTCGGCGTGATGATCAGCCGCTACTCGGGCGGCGGGAGCCCGCGGGCCATCTACAACGTGACCAGGCAGTTCCTGTGCGGCGCGACGCAGGCCGATCCCGGCTCGATCCCGATCATCAACAGCTACTTCCTCTACCAGGCCGGGTACTGCGAGACCAGGAGCGAGATCCTGGCCCATCGCCGCAGGTTCCAGAGCGAGGTGTCGGCGATGACGCGGGCGATCGGCCGCCGCCCGGTCGTGATGCTCCTGGAGATGGACGCCATCGGCTCGTCGCACTGCATGGCCCGCAACGGCGCTCTCCCCGACTGGGAGGGTGACATCCGTTACGAGATCGACAAGGTCGCCGCCCTCCCCCACACCGTGGTGTACGTCGAGGGCGGGTATTCCGACGGCGCTGACCCGGCATACACCGCGCGCGTGTTGAAGGCGGTCGACGTCGGCCGGATCCGCGGCTTCTACACCAACGACACGCACATCAACTGGACGATCAAGGAGATCCGCTGGGGCGAGAAGGTCTCCCGGCTGGTGGGCGGCACGCACTTCATCGTCAACACCTCCGACAGCGGGCGCGGTCCGCTGCTCAACGCCAATCCGGCCCGCCAAGGCGTCGAGGACCTGTGCAACCCACCGGGCCGCGGCGCCGGGCCGCGCCCCACCGCCAACCCCGGCTACGCGGGCGTGGACGCCTTCCTGTGGATCCACGTGCCCGGCGAGAGCAGCGGGCACTGCAACGGCGGCACCGCGTCGGGCACGTTCTGGCTGGCCCGGACGCTCGGCGAGGCCGCGAACGCGAACGCGCGGCTCGGACCGGCGCTGCCCAGCCTCCCCTATTAGCGATCTTCCACGGCGGCGCGCCGCAAGCGCACCGCAAATTTTCGGCAAACCCATTCAATAGGCGCACACCCCGAAGGAGTCGGTCGCCTCGGGAAAGCCTTGTCGGTGTCGCACTGGGTCTGCCGCCACCGCCTCTGAAGGTCCTGGGGCCGGCCGGGCACGCCCGCCCATGACTCGACCGGAGGTATTGATGTCCCCTGGAACATCTCGGCGACTGCTGCTCGGCGTCGCCATCGTCGCCATCGCGCTGGCTGCGACCGTGGGGGTCGCGTCCGCTTCAAGCGCCCCGTCCCGCGGCCCACGCGCCTTCGTCGTGCATCCCGGGCAGCAGCTCTGCTCCGAGCCCTACTCCGCCACGCGCGACCCGGCCAACCCCCTGGGTCTGCCGCAGCGATCCCGGTTCGAATCCGCTGAACGGAGCGCGCTTCTTCGTCAACGGGCCTCGGCAGCGGCGAGGACGCCGCCGGGGTCGACCGGTTGCTCGGCCGTAACCCGAACAGCTTCGCGCAGGGCTTCTCGTGGGCGGCGTTCGCGCAGAGCATCAATCGTGGCGGCCTCCATCGCAAGCTCAAGGGACATCGGTCGCTGTCCTACGCCGTCCATCTGCTCATGACGCTGGCCAGCCAGCCGGAGACGATGCGGATGACCCCGTACTCCGAGGGCGGCGGTCCCGGCGCGCTCTACGACGAGACGCAGAAGCTCCTGTGCGGGACCATGAGCGCCGATCCGGGATCGATCCCCGTGTTCAACACCTGGTTCCTGTACCGGCACGGCTACTGCCCGAGCCCGAGCACGATCCGCGCCGACCAGCCGACGTTCGAGCGCCAGGTCTCCGAGATGGCGCAGGCGATCGACCGCCGGCCGGCCGTGGTCCTCGTCGAGATGGACTCGGTCGGGTCCTCCGGCTGCGTCACGAAGCACGGCGGGCTGCCTGACTGGGAGGCCGACCTCCGCTACGAGATCAACCAGTTCGCGTCGCTCCCGCACACCGTGGTCTACACGGAGGGCGGCTACTCGGACTCGGCGAGCCCGCAGTACACGGCGAACGTGCTGCGCGCGATCGGCATTCACCGGATCGCCGGCTTCTACACCAACGACACCCACAACAACTGGACGATCAACGAGATCCGCTGGGGCACCAAGGTCTCCCACCTGCTCGGCGGCGTGCACTTCATCGTCAACACGTCCGACAGCGGCCGCGGGCCGCTGAAAACCGCCGACCCGGTCCACCAGGGCAACGAGGTCCTGTGCAACCCGCCGGGCCGAGGCGCCGGCCCGAGGCCGACGACGCACACGGGGTTCCCGCTCGTCGACGCCTTCCTCTGGGTCCACGTGCCGGGCGAGAGCAGCGGCCACTGCAACGGCGGGACGGCCGCGGGCACGTTCTGGATGGCGCGGGCGCTGGTCGAGGCGCGCAACGCGAACGGTCGGCTCGGCCCGGGGACCCGAAGCAGGCCGTACTAACGGCAGAGTGGGCGGCCGGAAAATGGAGCTAGCTCCGCGAAGACCGGTAGAGCAGCTCGTCGTAAACCGAGAGCGTCTCGCGCGCCGGGCGGTCGATGCTGAAAAGCTCCTCCGCCCGGCGCCGCGCGGCTCTTCCCATCCGCTTGCGCAGCATCGCGTCCGCGATCAGCGGCGGTGAGCGCCGTGGCCAGGCCGTGGCTCGTCTGGTCGCGAACCGAGATGCCGCTGACACCGTCCTCGTAGACCTCGGGCGTACCGCCGTTCGGCGTGGCCACGATCGGCAGGCCGGCGGCGAGGGCTTCGATGGCGCCGCCCGGGAGGCCCTCGCTGATCGACGGGAGGATCGCCAGGTCGGATGCCGCGTAGAGCGCCGCAACGTCGTTCGGGCCGGACAGGATCTGAACGGTGTCGGCGAGCCCGCCCGCGTCGACCAGCTCCAGTAGCTTCTCGCGCTCGGGACCGTCACCGGCGAGCACGAGGCGAGCGAGCGGAGCGTCTTCGAGGATCTCGGCCATCGCCACCACCGCCATCCACTGACGCTTGGCCGGCCGCATGTGCGCGGCCATCGTCACCACCACGTGCTCCTCGCCCAGCCCGAGCAGCTCGCGCCGAAGGCGAAGCTTGTCCTCCGGACGGGGTCGGAAGCGATCGATGTCGGTGGCGTTCAGGATGACCCGGATGCGTGACCGCCGGACCCCGAAGTCGCGAATCGTCTGCCGGGCGATGAACTGGGAGACCGCGATGAACCGATCCACCGGGCGCGTGCGCCAGTGACGCACGGCGACGCGCACCAGATGCGCGGAACGACGAGGCCGCGGAGAGTGCTCGGTCAGCACGACGCGAGCACCATGGCGGGCCGCCTGGCTGAAGCCGGCGTGGGGCCCGAAGTGGAAGTGCGCGATCGTCGGCCGCTCGCGAGCGCAGATGGTCGCCGCCTCCGCCTCCCAGCGCGGGCGTCGAGGTTCCCGACGCGTGCGCCGAGGGCCTGCATCTGCTCGCGGTAGTGATCCGGTATCGGGCCGCTGAAGTAGGCGGCGAACTCGAACCCGCGCGACGTCGCGTGGCGCGCGGTGGCAAGCGTCTGCAGCTCCACCGGTCCGGCCTTGGCGGGCGTCATGTCGATCAGGTGGACGATGCGGACGCCGCTCACCGGCGCGATGCTAGCCGCGCGCACGCCGGGCACCGCTAGCGCCGCAGGCGAGGCCGCCTGCCCGCGCCGCCGCGAGCACCTCGTGCGCGATCTCGCGCGCGGCCTGCGGGCGGGCCATCGCCGCCGAGGCGCGCGCCATGGCGGCGAGACGGCCGCGGTCCGCGAGGAGCTGCCCCACCTCAGCGGCCAGCCGCGCCGGGGTCAGCTCCTGCGTCGGGGATCACCACCGCCGCGCCGGACTGCGCCATGAACCGGGCGTTGGCGCTCTGGTGGTCGGCGGTGGCGTACGGATACGGGATCAGCACCGCGGGCCGGCCGTGGGCGGCGATCTCGAAGATCGAGCCGCCGGCGCGGGACGACGACCAGGTCACTGGCCGAGCAGCGCCTCGCCGAAGCGGGAGATGTAGCCGCGCAGGTCGTAGTGCGGGCCCGGCGAGCTGCAGCTCGGGCAGGTCGCGCTCGCCGGCCGCGTGCAGGACGCGGAAGCGCGCGCCCGCGAACGCCTCGACCGCAGCGTGGTTGATCGACCGCGCGCCCTGGGAGCCTCCGAACACGAGCACGCAGCGTGCTCGGCCTCGGAGATGCCGAACCGCGCGCGAGCCGCGTCGCCGGTCGGTGGCCGGCGGCGGGACGGGGCGGCCGGTGACCCGGTAGCGGGAGCCCGATCGTCCCTCGAGCGGAAAGGCCAGGCAGACGTCGCCGCGCGAACGGTGCCAGCAGGCGGTTGGTCAGCCCCAGGTGGGAGTCGGCCTCGCTGAGCACGAGCGGGATCCGGCGCAGCACCGCGGCCAGCCCGACCGGGCCCGCCACGTAGCCGCCCGGCGCCCATCACCGCCGCCGGGCGCAGCTCGCCCAGCATCCGCCGCGCGCCGGCCCAGCGCGCCGGCGTCGATCGAGCGCCGGCCCGCGCCGCCCTGATCGGCCGCCGGCGGGGCAGCGGGGCGACGCGGAGCGTCCGCAGCTCGTAGCCGGCCTCGGGCACGAGCTGGAGCTCGGCCCGCTCGCCGCCGATGAACGTGACCTCGGCGCCCTCAGCTCGCAGCGCGTCGGCTACCGCCAGCGCGGGCACGACGTGCCCGGCGGTCCCGCCGGCGCCGATCACGATCCGCGTCACCGGCAACTCGTGCAGGCGGATCCACGACCGCCAGGCGCCGGGCGCCGGGGGCGGCGATGTTGAGCAGCAGCCCGACCGAGGCCAGCATGATGCACAGGTTGGTCGGGGCGTAGGAGATGAACGGCAGCGGCACGCCGGTGAGCGGCGCGATCCCCAGCACGACGAAGATGTTGAGTGTCCCCTGGCAAAGAACGAGCGAGGTGAGGCCTGTGGCCAGCAGCTTGGCATACCGGCCGGCGGCCCGGCGCGCCGTGCGCAGGCCGGCATAGCCGATCATCCCGTACAGGCAGACGACGCCGAAGATCCCGACCACGCCGAGCTCCTCGCCGATCACGGCCAGGATGAAGTCGGTCTGCGCCTCGGGCAGGTAGTAGATCTTCTGCACCGATCGGCCGAGCCCCACGCCGAGCAGCCCGCCCGACCCGAGCGCGATCTGGCCCTGGACCGCCTGGTAGCCCGCGGCCGAGCGCGTCTCGGCCGCCCACGGATGCAGGAACGAGGTCAGGCGCGCCCGCTGGTAGGGCTGGGCGATGGCGAACATCACGACCAGCGCCACGGCGATCCCGGCCAGCAGACGCCAGGTGGCGCATCGGCAGGCCCGCCGCGACGAGCAGGCTGGCGATCGCGAACGCGACCACCAGCGCCGTGCCGAGATCCGGCTCGACGACGATCAGCAGCAGGGCGGGGCCGGCCATGATCGCGATCGGCGCCACCGCCTGGCGGAAGCCGCGCAGCCGCTTCGGGTGCTCGGCGAGGTAGCGCGCGACGTAGAGCACGAGCGCGAGCTTCATCACCTCCGAGGGCTGGAACTGGATCGGGCCGGCCGCGAACCAGCGCCGGGCGCCGTTGACCTCGACGCCGAACCCGGGCACGAGCACGAGCAGCAGGAGCGACGAACGAGCCGAGCAGGAGCACGTTCACCAGCCGGCCGGTCAGGATGCTCGAGGCCGCGGCGGGAGAGCACGTGCATGGCGGCCAGCCCGACGCCGCCGAACAGCAGGTAGCGCAGGAACTCGCCGGTGCCGGTGCCGCCGCCGTCCGCTCAGCACGCCGAGCGGCGAGGAGGCGCTGTAGACCATCACCGCGCCGAACGCGAGCAGGCACAGCGTCGCGCTGAGCAGGATCCGGTGCTCGAGCGGAGGCGGCACGCGCCGGCGCTGCGACGCGCTCGCCGCTGTCGCCCGCCTGCGTCCGGGTCGCCGCGCGCCGGTCGCCGTCCGCCATCAGCCGTCCACCACCAGCGCGCGGAAGTGCTCTCCCCGCGCCTCGAAGTCGGCGAACTGGTCAAAGCTCGCGCACGCCGGCGAGAGCAGCACGGTCTCGCCCGGAGCGGCGGCCGCCGCGCGCCGCCGCGACGGCGTGCTCGAGGTCACCGACGTGATGCAGCGGCACGCCGGCGCCCGCCAGCGCCGCCGCCAGCTCGTCCGCTGCCTCGCCGATCAGGTAGACCGCGCGGCAGCGCTCGGCCACCAGCCGGCGCCAGGGGCGAGAAGTCCTGCTCCTTGCCCCGCCCGCCGGCGATCAGGTGCACGCCGCCGGCGAGCGCCCGCAGCGCCACCAGCGTGCTCGCCACGTTCGTCGCCTTGGAGTCGTTGATCCAGCGACACGCCGTCGTGGACCGCGACGAGCTCGAGGCGGTGCGGCACGCCGGCGAAGCGTGCGCAGTCCGCCCGCCACGGCCGCGCGGCTCGATCCCGCGGGCCAGGCACACCGCGGCGGTGGCCATGGCGTTCTGGCGGTTGTGCTCGCCGGGCAGCGCGATCTCGCTGGACTGGCGATCAGCGGCTCCTCATCCCACCACAGGTAACCGGCGCGCTCGGACAGCTCGGCCTGGGGCGCGGCGCCGAAGCACACGCGGCGCGCGCAGCCGCCGAGGTCGCTCGATGCCGAGGTCGGTCGGGGCGACGGCCACGTCGTCGTTGCCCTGCGCCGGCGAAGATCCGCAGCTTGGCCGCGACGTAGTCCTCGAAGGTCCCGTGGCGGTCGAGGTGGTCCGGGGACAGGTTGAGCAGGACCGCGGCCTCCGGGCGCGAAGGCGATCGTGTCCTCGAGCTGGAACGAGGAGGCCTCGCAGACGACGGTGCGTCTCGGCGGGCAAGCGTGCCGACGAGCGAGGAGGCGGCGGTGCCGACGTTGCCCGCCACCGCCACCGGCAGTCCGGCCTCGCGGTGGACGTGGCCGATCCACTCGGTCGTCGTCGTCTTGCCGTTGGTGCCGGTCACCGCGATGAACTCGTTGGGGAGCAGACGCCAGGCGAGCTCGAGCTCGCCGAGCACGGGCAGGCCGCGGCGGCGCGCCGCCCGGACCAGCGGGCGCGTTCTGCGGGCACGCCGGGGCTCTTGATGAGCGTCCCGAGCTTCGCTGACGGCGGCAAGGGCGTCGCCTGACGCATCCAGATGCACTTCGACGCCCGCCGCGGAAAGCCTTCCGGCGGCTGCGCGCAGCGCCGGCGAGTCGCGCCGAGCCGGCGTCGAGCGCCGATCACGCGCTCGCCGCGCGCTCGGCAGGGCGAGCGCGGCGGCGACGCCGGAACGCGCCAGCCCGACGACCAGGTAGGGGCCGGGCGGGAGCGGCGGCCGCGGCTTCACGGACCGGACCGAGGGGCGCGCCGTCGAGGGGCCCACTACCCCTGGATGCTCAGCCGGTAGACCGTGAAGGCGATCGCGGCGCAGGCCACCGCGACGATCCAGAAGCGCAGGATGATCTTCGTCTCCGACCAGGCCTGGAGCTCGAAGTGGTGGTGGATCGGCGCCATCAGGAACACGCGCTTGCGGAAGACCTGGAAGGAGAAGACCTGGATCAGCACCGACAGCGCCTCGATCACGAAGATCCCGCCGAGCAGGACGAGCAGGACCTCGGTGTTGGTCATGATCGCCAGGCCGGCGATCGCGCCGCCGATGCCGAGCGAGCCGGTGTCGCCCATGAAGATGCTGGCCGGGAAGCTGTTGAACCAGAGAAAGCCGATGCACGCGCCGACCAGGCAGGCCGCGAGCAGCGTCAGGTTGGTCTCGCCGGAGATGAACCCGATTCCGATGTAGGCCAGGAGCACGATCGCCGCGCAGCCCGCCGGCCAGCCCGTCGAGGCCGTCGGTGAGGTTGACGGCGCTGGTCGTTCCGGCCACCACCAGGTAGATGAACACGGGGAACAGCGGGCCGAGATCCACGCCGACGTCGACGAAGCGCAGCGACAGCGTCGTCGACTGGTGCGCCTTCTGCGTGGCCACCCACCAGAGACCGATCGAGATGGCGATCGTCACCACGAGCTTGGTCCGCGCCCTCAGCCCCAGCGAGCGCCGCTTGACGATCTTCGTGTAGTCGTCGGCGAAGCCCAGGAGCGTGCAGGCGAGCGCGCCGCCGAATACGCCCATCGAGCGCCAGTCGTGATCGGACAGGATCAGGTACGGCACGGCGAAGGCGAGGAAGATGATGATCCCGCCCATCGTCGGCGTCCCGGCCTTGGTCAGGTGGCCCTGCGGGCCCTCCTCGCGGATGTTCTGGCCGAACGCCCGCCGGCGCAGGAACTCGATGAACTTGGGGCTGAGGAACAGGCAGATCAGCATCGACGCGGTGCCGGCGATCAGCACCTTCCCGGAGATCGAGCCCATCCGGCGGAGCAGTGTAACCAGCGGCTAGGCGGATCGGACGGCCCGCGGCGAGCTCCTCGCGGGCCGCCGCGAGCTCAGCTCGTCACGTAGACCGGGCTGACGTCGCCGCCGATCACGGCCCGCAGCTCGATCCCGTGCGCGTGGGTGCCACGGTGTAGAAGATCCCGCCCGCGCTCGTGCGCAACGACACGATCTGCTCCCAGCTGCGAGCCGACCAGCTTCTGGATCGACACGCTCCCGCGCGCGGGAGCTCTGCCCCAGAGCGCCATCCGGTGGTGATTGACGGGCACGGCCGCGAACGGGAACCGGTACGCCGCGGCCGCCGAGCTTCGGCTCGCCGTTCGAGTAGTACACGCCGGCGGTGGCGAAGCTGTTGGTCTGCTGCGGCGGGGGATCGGCCACCTCGTACCAGAGCACGTGGCTGACGTCCTGGCGCCAGAACTCGTAGAAGGCGGCGGGGAGGTATGCGGCCTGGCGCTCGGGCGATGCTGCTCCCGCCGGAGGTCCAGTCGATCTCGGTGACCCACAGCGACTTGGGTCCGTCCGGGACGACGCGACGGTAGTGCTGCGCGCTGTGCACGATGGCCCAGATCTTGTCGAGGTCGGGAACGCTGATGTCGCCTGCCGTTGCGCGCCGGGACGGTCGGCCCGATCGAGTAGGGGTGGTGGTCGAGCGCGTCGAGGTGCGGCGGGTTCGGCGCACGCCGCCGGCCTCAGGCTCGGGCGTCAGGCAGAACAGCGTCTTGAGGAACGTGACCGGCCGCATGCGCCCCTCGCCGGGCGTTGGGGGGCGGCGGGTCGCCGTACGGGCCGGTGCCCGGCGCTGAGCACGGTGCTGTCGCGCTGCACCGCCTTGACGCCGGCGTAGAACGCGTTCAGCAGCCCGCGGTAGATCGCGGGGCTGGCGGGCTGCCAGGTGCCGTGCACCTGCTGCCACTGCGGCATCAGGTAGTTGGGGAGGTTCGGCTCGTTCCACGCCTGGAAGTAGCGCACGCGCGGGAGCGTGCGGCCCCGGTGCAGCGGGTCGCGGAAATGGCCGGAATAGCGCTGGGCGAGAGCGTGGGCGAAGGCGCCGAAGTCGCCCGGGTTGGGAAACCAGGTGCCGGCTCGGACGCCCGCCGGAATCGACCGCGGCTCCGCCCAGCGCGGCGCGCCGATCGTCATCAGGACGACCGCCTGGCCGTGAGCGGCGGCTTCGCGCACGGCCTCGTCCAGCTGCGTCCAGTTGTAGTGCCGATCGCCGGCGTTCGCGCCGTTGAACCTCCGCGGCCGCGACACGGGAGCGATGTCGGACCAGTAGGCGGTGAGCCGGACGTAACCCGAGCCGACCGAGCGGGCCCGGCCCAGCCACGCCGCTTCTGCACGAGGGCGAGGAGAGCTCGAATGAGAAGTCGTCGGTGAATCCGAGCCCGAGCGTGCTGCCGCCGGTCTCGAGCGGCGCGGGCGCGGGAGCGTGCTTCGCGGGCTTGCGCTTCGCGGCGGGCGGGGCCGGCCAGGGCGAGGAGGCCCGGCCAGCGCGGCGAGCACGACGATCGCGAGCCGGCGATGACGGATCGCGTGGAGCATCAGAGCACCCCCACAGCCTGGAGGAGCCCCAGCGCCGGCGAGCGCCCCGCCGCCGGCGAGGTACAGCGCCACCGTCCGGCGCAGATGCTCGGGGCGCGGCCCGAAGCCCGGATCCTCGGGCGACCAGACGGCGGCCCAGGGCGCCGCGGAACTCTGTGGCGGGGAGCGCGCGCTCGCTCGCCAGCGTGCTCGCCCAGCTCCCGCTCGCTGGCTTCTAGGTAGGCGTCTGGATCGAGACGGATCGCTCATGAGTGGAATACGGGGGATTGAGGGTTCAGCGCCCTGGCCCGCGCGAACGCGGCGACGGACGGCCCAGGATGACCGTACTCGGCCTCGAGGCGGGAGAGCACGAGCCACGCCTGCCAGTCGGCCGGCTCATCCCGCGTCGCGGCCTGGGCCTCGGCCACGGCACCGGCGAGCTGGTGCTGCTGCTCGAGCACGAGCGCGGCCTGGAGCGCGGCCGAGGCGGCGCCGGGCTCGATCCGGAGCGCGGTTCGGGCATCGGCCAGAGCGGCGGACTGCTCACGCGGCCTGCGCGTCGGCCTGGCTCGCGCGGAGTGCGTTGGTGGTGGCGAGCGGAATGCCGATCGCGGCCAGGCAGGCGAGGCCACGAGCGATCACCGCCGCGCGCACGACCCAGGTCCGTGCCACGCGGGCGGCGGGACCGGGTGCGGGACGGGGCGCGCCGGCGCGCCGGCCGGGGGCGTGCAGAGCCGGAGCGGGCGTCGAGCGTCGCGGCGACGAGCAGCAGCCAGGCGACCGGCAGCACCGGCTCCTGCCACACCCAGTCCGACGCGGCCGAGGTCAGGAACGCGAGCGTCGCCGCCACCACCGCCGCGGCCAGCATCCGCTGCTCGAAGCGGCTGCGCACCACGCGATGCACGGCGGCCGCCGTCATCGCGACGAGGAACGCGACGAGCAGCACCAGCCCGACCACGCCCACGTCCGAGAGCGTCTCGACGTAGAGCGAGTGGGCGTTCACGACGTAGTCGGCGCTCGTGGCGCGCGGGAGCCACACGAGCTGGAAGGTTCCCGGGCCCCATCCGCCCACGGTGTGGCCCGGCAGCGCGTCGATCGCGGTCTTCCAGTACGTGTACCGCCCGTTGCCGCTGAGCGCGCCGTAGCGGCCGAGGGCGTCCTGGTGGAGGCTGGCGGCCTCGGGCCGCTGGAACTGGTGCCACGCGTGGTCGAGCCGCGACGGGCACGTGCACGGCGAGCGCGACGGCGACGGCGAGGACCACCGCCCCGGCCAGCAGCGCCCGCGCGCGGCCGGGCGAGACGCGCCAGCCAGCCGCGGGAGCGTGCCGTGGCGTGCGGCGAGTCCGATCCCGACCTGCGCGAGGGCGACGCCGGCGCAGACCAGGATCACCGCGACGAGCAGCGTCGAGCCCTGATGACGGGCCACCGGCCCCGTCAGTCCCTGCTCGACGGCGTGCCGGTGCACCGCCCCGGCGATCAGGGCGGCGCTTCCGGCCGCGGCGCGCGAGCATCGTGGCCAGCTTCGGGAATGCGCTCGGGCGCGAGCGCGAGGAACGCGACCAGCGCCACCCCGGTGGCGATCGCGCCGCCGCGGGAGAAGGTGAGGTATCCGCACAGGGCGCTCATCGGGATGCGCGGCCGCGGCCAGCGCCTGGACGGCGAGCCGGCGCGCCGAGGTGGCGATCGCCAGCAGCAGCGGCAGCCCCAGCGCCACCATCGCCGCGAGCGCGTTCCAGTAGTTGAGCGGCCAGCTCAGCCGGCCCTGCGCTCCCGGGAGCAACGTCGCCGTCGTGCCGGCGCCGGCGAACGCCCC
Organism: uncultured Solirubrobacterales bacterium; assembly: GCA_963710305.1. GTDB lineage: Bacteria > Actinomycetota > Thermoleophilia > Solirubrobacterales > Solirubrobacteraceae > Palsa-465. Next base: position 349,464 of record CAVPZV010000004.1, read on the forward strand.
GGGACGCAGTCGCGAGACCAGGGCGAGCGCGGCGAGCACGGCGATCGCGGTGGCGACGGCTCCGATCGGCGTGCGCCAGCCCGCGCCGGCGGTCGCCGCGGCTGATCAGGGCCAGCACGAGGACGCCGAGGTACGCAGCCAGCCGCGAGACCTCCTGCGAGCGAGCTCTCGGAGCTCAGCGACCAGCCGGAGGCGATCGCGCTCCAGACGAGGAAGGCGCCGAGCAGCGCCACCCCGGCCCACGCGGGCCGCGACAGCCGGGCCGCGGGCAGCACCCCGCACGCCGCGCCCACGAGCACGATCCACCACACGACCACGCCAGCGTCGCTGCGCACGACCAGGTCGTAGCCGCCACCGTCGAGGCCGAGGTAGAGCACGAGCCCGGCGCACAGCGCCCAGATCCACAAGATCCGGCCGTCGATCGAGATCCGCCAGGGCAGGCGCGAGGCGGCGGTGCGTGAAAGCGCGGCCTCCACGCCCGCCTCAGCTCGCGTGGCGCCGGCGCAGGGCGATCGCGCCGATGCCGAGGGCCGTCAAGATCAGCACCAGCGGGAGCAGGCCCGGAGCCGCCATGGCCGCCGAGGCCGGTCACCGACCGCACCACCGAGAGGGCCGGCGAGGAGCCGCCGGAGCCGGTGCCGGATCCTGTCGAGCCCGCACCGCTCGCCGACTCGCCGGTCCCGGACCCGCCACCCGCGCCGCCCGACCCGCCGCGCGCACCGCCGGACCCGCCGCTGCCGGGACCGTTCGCGTCGCCGGCGCCGGCGCCTGCCCGTGGAGGATCCCTGGCCCGCCGGGGCCGTCTCGTTGGCGAACGTGGCGGCCTGCACGCCCACCGCGCCGTACTTCTTCAGCGAGGACTGGGTGTGGCTGCGAGAGGGCGCCCCCCGAGCCGGAGCTCGTGCCCGTGCCGTGCCCTCCGCCGAGCTTGCTCGTCGGGCTGTTCCCGCCCGCGGTCGGGACGCTCTCGACGTATTCGCTCCCGCTCGAGTTGCCGGGTGGGATGTAGTACTTCGGGGCTGCGGCCGCAGCTTGCGGGAAGCGCCAGCGCCACGGCCGCGGCCAGGATCAGCGGAGGTCTCATGTCGCTAGATACGCGCGAGCCCGCGAAAAGCTGACAACGGCTCAGCGCTTGGCCATGGCCAGCACCGCGGCGGTGAGGATCGAGGCGCCGCGCGCGATCGCCCACCAGGCCGGCCTCCATCCGGTTCATCACGTAGGCGACGGTGAGCCGGGCATCGAGGTCGTTCAGCACGAGCGAGCCGCCGTAGCCGCCCCACGCACACGATCGCGGGCCCATCGGCATCGTCTCGCTCGTCAGGCCGTAGCCCATGCCGAAGCGGAGCGGGACGCCGAGGACGAGGTCGCGGCCGTTGGACTGCTCTTCGAAGATCGCCGCGATCCCCTCCTCCGAGATGAATCGGTTGCCGCCGAGCTCGCCGCCGCAGGAGACATCGACTGGATCGCGGCGACCGACCGGGCGTTCCCGTGGCCGTTGGCGGCGGGGATCTCGGCCCGCCGCCACCATTCCTGCGCCGGTGACCTCGCCCGGTGATCACGGGGTTGGCGAGCGTGCGCAGGCCGATCTCCGGGAGCGCCGACGCGCTGCAGGTCGGCCGGCGGCGGCGGGATCAGCGCCACCGCGCGCGCGTCGGCCTCGGCCGGCAGGCCGATGTGGAAGTCGGCCCCGAGCGGCGCTGCGATCTCCTGCTTGAAGAACTGCCCGAGCGACTGGCCGGTGACCCGCCGCACCAGCTCGCCGACCAGGTAGCCCTGGGTGACCGCGTGGTAGCCCGACGCGGTGCCCGGCTCCCACCACGGCGCCTGCGCCGCGAGCAGCGATACGCACAGCTCCCAGTCGGCCAGCGACTCGAGCGCCAGCGGCTCCTGCCACCCGAGAGACCGGCGGTGTGGCCGAGCAGATGGCGGACCTCGATCCGCTCCTTGCCCGCCTGGCCGAACTCGGGCCAGTAGCGGATGACCGGAGCGTGGAGGTCGAGCTCCGCCCGGTCGGCCAGGATCAGCGCGCACAGCGCGGTCATGGTCTTGGTGGTCGAGAACACGTTGACGATCGTGTCCCGCTCCCACGGCGCGGTCCGCTCCGCGTCCTTGTAGCCGCCCCAGATGTCGACGACCGGCTCGCCGTCCAGCACCACCGCGACCGACGCGCCGACGTCGACGCCCTGGTCGAGATTGCGGGCGAGCGCTTCGGCCACGCCGGAGAAGCGCTCCGTGAACTGACCTTCGATCCCGGCCACTGCCGGATACCCTAGCTGCCTGCGATGGAGGTACTGGAGACGAATCTGGACGGGCCGATGCTGATCGCGCCGCGCAAGTTCGGCGACGAGCGCGGCTTCTTCTGCGAGACCTACCGCCGCAGCGAGTTCTCCGAGCTGGGGGTCACCGAGGAGATGGTGCAGGACAACCACTCCCGTTCCTCGCGGGGGGTCCTCCGCGGCATGCACTTCCAGATCGGCGCCGGCGCGGCAAAGCTCGTGCGCTGCGCGCGCGGCGCGATCTTCGACGTCGTCGTCGATCTGCGCCGCGGTTCGCCCACGTTCGGGCACTGGGAGGGCTTCGAGCTGAACGAGGACAACCTCCACATGACGTACTGCCCGATCGGGTTCGCGCACGGCTTCTGCGTGCTCAGCGACGTCGCGGACGTGATGTACATGCAGTCGGGCTACTACGCGACCGCCACCGAGCGCGGGATCGCCTACGACGATCCGGAGGTTGGCGATCGAGTGGCCGCTGCCGCTCGGCGAGCTCACGGTCTCGCAGCGCGACGCCACCGCACCCCGGCTGAGCGAGGTGGCGGCGGAGCTCCCGTTCGTGTTCGCGCCGAGCGGGCTCACCGCCTAGCGCGGTTCCCAGCTCGCCGCGGCCCGGCAGGTGCGGGGGCGGCGGTCCGGTGCGACCGGCGAAGAAGGCGAGCGCGCCGGCCCACGTCGCGTAGCACTGGATCAGGGCGACGCGCCGTCGCGGCCCGGTCACGGCGACGCGCAGCTGATGAACCGTCTGCCGTAGGTAGCGCGCGAGCAGTGCGGCGATCGCCGGCCGTCCGGCGGCCGCGCGCGCGTAGCGCAGACAGTTGCGCGCGATCAGGTACGAGGAGAGCCCAGGGCGAGAGAGCTGGCCGGAGACCTGCTCGGCGGCGGCGTCCTGCACGACCCCGGCCGGCCATCCGGCCCGCTCCAGGCGCAGGCACAGCATCGCGTCCTCGGCATACCCGAACAGCGAGGTGTCGTACAGCCCGACGTCTCGCAGGGCACGGGAGCGCAGCATGATCGAGGAGCCGTCGACCCAGGCGCAGCGGTGCACCGCTCCGGGTGTCCGCTCGAGATCCCCCAGCCGGCGGCCGAACCCCTCGTTGTAGGGCCAGCCGAAGCGCGTGCGCGCTCCGCCCAGCGAGAACACGGCTTCCGTCCCGGCCTGGAGCAACTTCGGGCCCAGGGCCCCGTAGTCCGGGGTCTCGGCCGCGGCGCGCATCGCGTCGGCGGCTCCCTGCCGCAGCCGGACGTCCTGCGTGAGCAGCCAGATCCAATCGGCGCCCCGCTCGAGGTGATGGCGCAGTCCGGCGTTCATCGCGGCGGCATAGCCGAGGTTGTGCGGCATCCTGAGCGCCTGTGCTCCCGGGGGGACCTCGACCGGCGCCTCGTCGACGGACAGCGGGTTGTGCACGACGCAGATCCGCTCGGCCGGCACGCCCTGTGCGAGCAGGTCCGCGACGATCGCCCGATACGAGTCGTCCTTGCCGAGGGTGAGGACGACCGCGGCGAGATGCAACTCAGTTGGCGCCGCGGCGCATCAGGACGACTGGAACCGTCTGGAGCATCAGCTTGATGTCGGTCCAGACCGACCAGTTCGCGACGTACAGGTAGTCGAGCATGATCATCTGCTCGAACGGGATCTGCGTCCGGCCCATGACCTGCCACACGCCCGTGATCCCGGGCGTGAGGTCGAGACGGCCACGCGCCCACCCGTTGACGTTCTTGTCCTCCTCGGCGATCAACGGCCGGGGCCCGACCAGGCTCATGTCGCCGCGCAGGACGTTCGAGAGCTGCGGGAGCTCGTCCATGCTCGTCATGCGAAGGAAACGGCCCACGCGCGTGATCCGCGGATCGTGCTCGAGGTCGAGCCACTCGCTCTGCCGGCTGTGCTCGAGCAGCTCGCTGCGGCGCGCTTCCGCGTCGGCGACCATCGTGCGGAACTTGACCACGTGGAACGGCCTGCCGCCGCGCCCGATCCGGCTCTGGCGGAACAGCACGGGCCCGCGCGACTCGAGCTTGATCGCAATGGCCGCCGCGATCCAGAGCGGAGCGGTGACCAGCAGCAGCGCCGAGGCGCCGGCGATGTCCATCGCTCGCTTGAAGATCGCGGTTGGAGCGGGCGAGCGACGGCGTGTTGATGCCGATCAGCGTGATCCCCTCCAGGTGGTCCACGGTCGCAGCCGGACCCATCATCGAGGCCAGGGACGGCAGCGCGCTGATCTTCACGCAGAGTTGACGGCAGACGTTGATCAGCTCCAGCAGCGATTCGTCGTCGACGCCCTCGGCCGACACGATCACCCGCTCGATCCGCTGCTCGATGATGTACGCGGCGGGGTCGACGTCCGCCAGGGCGCCGGCATCGGCGAGCGGAAGCGGCCACATCTCGTTCTCGAGGCGCGTCAGCGCGGCCACCGGCTTCAGTCCGTACCGCGGCTGGCGGAGCATCTGACGCACGAGAATCGGCGTCATCTGACCGCTGCCGACGAACAGGACCCGCTCGGCGCCGAACAGCCTCAGCGCCAGCTTGCGCACGAGCACACGGAACGCGAGCGCGAGCGCGAACGCCACCGCCACGAAGGCGGCGATCTCCGACGCCGACGGCATGCCCGCCGGACTCACCTCGAGGAACAGCGACGTCACGACGGTGCCCAGCAGGAAGGCGTGAGCGAGCGGCGGTATGTCGTCCACGGTTGCGTAGCCGACGCGTCGCGACCCGGCCGCGTACACCCCGTAGGCCCTGAACAGGGCGATCCACACCGGCAGCGTGATCAGAGCCCAGAGCGCGTCCGAGCCCGACCCGCGCAGACCGAGCAGCGGCCACGACCCGATGCCGGCCAGCAGAGCGAGCAGGTCGCCCGCGACGAGCATGCGCCGCGTGCGGTAGTCGCGGATGCCCGACGCGCGCACGCCGCCGGCGAGAGACGCGTCCGTCAGCGACCCGTCCACGGTGTCGGCGAGAGGCGTGTCGAGGAACGGGTCGAGGAGAAGCAGCCCGGCGACGCTCCTCGAGCGGCTCCGCCCCCCGCTCGGCACACGCGTTACGCGCTGATATCTCATGACCCCTCGATCGTGCGCATTCGGGCTCGCTCCGTGGCCCCAGGTTCAGAAGCCTACTGAAGATGTCCCCCTCGCGCCAGCGACAACCGGCTCGCCGAGCGCTGACACTCGAGTTGTCGCCGCGCCTGACCGCCTCCTAGCAGACCGCGCGGAAGACGCTTCGTGATCGACGAGCTCGTCCGCGTGCCGGACGATTACGAGCGATCCGGGGCAGCGGGCCGCAGCGGCCGCGATGATCCTCCCGTCGCCCGTGCTCAGATCGACCAGGCTCCACTCCGTCGGCGCGGTATCCGACCATGCCGTCCGCAGGACGGCCGGAGGCTCGTCCGGCGCGAGGGCGACATCGAAGCTGTTCAGGGGCAGGCTCAAGCCGTCACCGCGGGCTTTCAGGACAGCTTCCTTGCGAGTCCAGCCGACAAGAAGGCGCGAGCTTGCGCCTCCACGGGCAGCGAGCGCAGACTGCGCACCTCTCGTGGGGAGAAGAATCGCTCGGCGACCCGGTCGCGGGCGTGGCCCCTGTCCGCAATTTCGACATCGATTCCCACCTCGGCGCGCGAGCTAAAGGCGATCATGACCTCGGCGCCAGAATGGGCGAGGTTGAACCAGGGCCCCTTGCCGGACAGGAGCGGCTTGCCGTACTCGCCGTAGGTGAACTCGATCTCATGTGGCGACGCTCCCAGGTAGCGGCCCAGCAGCACGCGGAGCAGCCCGCGGCCAACCACGTATCGAGCCCCGACGTGTCTCAGATGGAAGCGCTCCGCCCGTTCCCGCTCGTCAGGAGCAAGAACGCGTCGGAACTTCGCCGTCACCTCCGGTGCACGATCCAGCGAGGCTTGCCAGACGTGAAGCTCGTCGCCAGGAAGCGGCATCGGCTCCAGATCGTCGCGCGTTCCCTCGGGTAGCGCGCGGCGAGTACTCGTGCCGCCCTTTCGCTCAGGATGTATCATGCCTAGTCTTCGATTGAGACAGGTCGGAGACGTACGGACGGCGCGATCGTAGACCGGTGAACGGATTGTAGGGAGGGGGTTTCATGTGTCCGACCGCCTTGCGGGGGGAGCGTGACGGCACATCGCTCGTCGCCGCGCTACGGGCGCCTTGGGTCGGTCAACCGCCTGGGCGTCGGCAGGAAGACCCTCCGCTGAACTAATGAGCGCTTGTGCAGTCTCAACACCAAGCCTCGGCGTGGCCGTGACCTGCGTCCGGGCGTCCAATGATCCGGGCGCTGACTACCAACATTACCGTCGAGCGGAGGATGCTGTCTCACCCTCCCGCGGTCTGCGAGCCCGCGAACGTCGCGCTCGCACGCGCTGATCCCAGCGCCCGCGGTCGGAGTCGTGAGCAAGCACGCTAACCGGGCTGAGTCGCTCATCCGGAACACGATCGCGCAGTCGGCCGGATCGCTCAGCGGCTACCTGTTCAGCTTCCTGTCCGCGCCGGTCATCCTCGCTGGGCTGGGACTTCGGAACTTCGGCATCTGGGCGCTCACCGGAGCGCTCGCGCAGTATGCCGCCCTGATGGATCTGGGAGTGGGCGCGTCTCTCTCGCGATACATCGCGGTGCACGAGGACGATCGGCGGATATGTGGCCAATACCTGGCAATTGGTTGGGCGTCGGTCCTGTTGATCGCCATCGCCCTCGGCATAGCCGGGTTCTTAGGAGCCGCGCCGCTCGCCCATGCGCTCCATGGCGTGTCGGTGGCGCACATGCGGGTGATCGCCTATTCGAGCGTTCTGATCCTGTGTTCCGCGATGGCCTCCAGCGTAATCGGCGCCTATCCGATTGGCCACCGGCGCATGGTGGTGCCAAATGTCGCCATCGTGATCGGCGCGACGATCAACTTCGTTGCGAGTGTTGGCTCGATCGCCCTCGGCGCGAAGCTCCCCGGATACGCGCTCGCCAACGCGGGCGCGGGGTTGCTCAGTACATTCGTGATGGCGGCGCTCGTGGTCAGCTTCGAAGGAACGCCGCCTCTGGCCATGCCCGAGCTCAGTCGCGTGCGAAGCTTCCTCAGCTTCTCGCTCAAGACGCAGCTCGTACGTATCACCACGCTGGTGAACTACGAAACGGACAAGGTGGTGATCGCGTTCGCGGTCGGGCCAGCCGCGGCGGGCGCGTACGAGCTCGCCAACCGGGTGGCGATCGCTATCCGCACGATCGGGATCTATGCTGTGTCGGCGGTGAACGTCGAGCTCACGTCGATGTTCACGCATTTCGGGCTCGATCGGGTGCGGGCGCGGTACGCGCGTTTGAACGAGGTCACTGCCGCCGTGTCGTTCCCGCCGGTTCTGCTTGCGATGGCCGCGGCGCCATTGCTGCTCTCGGCATGGCTCTCCCATGCGCCTCCGAATTCCGTCGCGGTACTTGTGGCCCTCGCCAGTGCGTACCTGCTCGCAGTGTCCACCGGCGTCAGCTACGCCGTCTCGGTAGCCGCCGGCGATCCGGGCGTGGTGGCGAAGTCGGCGGTTGGGGCGAGCATCGCGAACATCGCGCTGACCGCGGGGCTGGCGCCGGTGTTCGGGGTGTGGGGCGTGCTTTCCGGAACCGTCATCGCCCTGAGCGCGGGCTCGGTGGCGCAGACGATCCTCGTCCACCGCCGCTTCTCCCTGCCCGCCTCCTCATACGTCGGCGCGATCGCTCCGGCGCTTCGCGTCTACACCCTGCTCGCAGCGCCCGTCGCGATCATCTCCTACTCCCACCTCGTCCATGGCCGCGGCGTGGAGGCGGCCGTGTTCGTGGTCCTGTCGATGGCCTACCTCGGCGGGTGCATGATCTGGGCGATCAGGGAGGGACGCCTGCCGCCAACGCTCACCAGAAGGCTGCCTCGCCTCGCCTGGATCCGGCCGTCCGCGTGACAAGTAGCGACGCGCGGCCGGTTGTAGATGCACCACTGACTCGCACTGAGAAATCATTCTGATCACTGCAAATGTCCGACTCGAGTTGTCCGCGCCGATCAGCCCCAGAGCACCGAGGCGGCGTTTGGCAAGACATGCGCCACGGACGTGAGCATTGGCACTTCCTGATCGTGTCGGCCGAGTGTTGGTCGTGAAACGACGATCTCACGCCTGGAGGCGCTCCGGGTCACCCCAAGTGTCCGCATCGCCCGGTGTTCTGCCTTTTGAGCTCAAGTGGCGGAGTGGCCTGGACGGCCCCGCCCGCCGATATGAGCGATCGTCGTGAGGGTCGTCCTGACATGCGACTGGTTTCTCAAGTACGCCGCCGCCCAGGCCGCCGGGCTCGTGCGCGCAGGCGCAGACGTGCTTCTGCTGTGCCGCTCCCACGCGGCTGAGTTCGGCGGCGATTGGCGAGAAAGGAGTGTCGCCATCGGTCTTGCGCGCGACGCAGGCGCCGAACCTCTGGAGATCCCGGGTCGCCTTTCAGATCCGCTGAGCGCCCTGCGCTTAGCCACGATCCGCCGCGCAATCTCGAAGTTCGCCCCCGACGTCGTTCACGCGCACGACGGCGCTGACCCCAGGGCGCTCCTGGTTACCCGAGGGATCCCCACACTCCTCACTCTCCACGATCCAGTTCCGCATCCTGGGCAGCCGACAGCACCGCTCCGCAAGCGCTGGCTCTTGCGCGGATCGCGAGACGCCTGGCGCGCTCGGGCCGAGGTGATCGTCGTACACAGCGAGCGACTGCGTGAGGAGGTTCAGCTGCGCAGAACGCAGCGGTGCGCGGTCATCCCTCACGGCCTGGACGTTCAGCCGGCGCCGCTGCCGCCCCCGTCCGAGCCCGCCGTCGCATTCTTCGGTCGGCTTGCGCCATATAAGGGGCTGGAGGTCCTGGCGCGTGCAATACGTCGCGTCTGGGAGGTGCGTCCGGAGGTGCGCCTATTGATCGCAGGCGAAGGAGACTCGCCAGTGGAGGTCGAGGACAGTCGCGTGCAGGTGCATCGGGGCTACCTGCCGGAGTCGTCGATTGAGGACTTTTTCCGCCAGGCGTCGCTCGCTGTGCTTCCCTATACCCAGGCCTCGCAGACCGGCGCGGGCAGCGTGGCAATTGGCTATGGCGTGCCACTCGTTGTTAGCCGGGTTGGAGGGCTGCCTGACCTGGCGCTGGAGCGTAGCTACATCGTCGAGCCGGGTGACGACGCCGCGCTCGCCGAGACCATCCTCGCGCACATCGACGACGATCTCGCCGTCCGCGAACAGGTGCTTGGTGAGCTGGCCGCGCCGCGAAGCTGGGAGAGCACCGCAGCGCAGACGATCGAGCTGTATCGCGAGTTGATCTCCTCCCGCTGATAAGGGTTCCTGCTCCCGCTGATCACATCGCCTGGCGGGCGGTGCGAAGGCACAGTCGCCCCGCAGCGTTGGGCGCGTCGCGAAACATGCGGCCTGGACATATGTGCGAGGGCGGCGGGCGGATGGGCGAGGGGCGAGCGACGGAATGACGAAGAGGACGTAGTAACGCACGGCGAGACCCGCCGGGCCCCTCGTCATTCCCGCTCCTTCTCGGCGGCCGGATCTGCGGCAGGCACTCATGCTCCGACGTTTCACCGGTGCGCGCACCGTGCTCGTTTGCGCGCTCACACTATTCGTCACTCCGGCGCTCGCGGGCAACGCGTCCGCGCGCATCAGAATCCACAGACCAACGATGCGGGTCGTCACGGGAGAGATGCGGTTCGTCGTCGGAGGTACAGGGGCTAGCGCTCGCCGCGTGGTGTTCCTGGTCGACGGCCGAACCCGATGGACGGCCCGCGGACGTCCGTTCCGCTTTGGGCGCAACGGATTGCTCAACACGCGCGCGCTTCGCAACGGCGCACACGTACTCGCTGTCCGCGTCTACTACGCCAACCGGCGCATGGAGATCGCACGCGTGCGGATCACGGTCCGCAACCCGCGCCAATCGACGCCGAGCACGGCGCACCAGGCGTCGAGCATCGCTCACGCGTCGAGCGCGGCGCCGGCGACGAGCGTGCTCATGAGCCCCCCCGGCGCGTCCTCTGGTGGGCCTGCGGGATCGCCCGTCGTGTTCTTCAACCGCGAGACGTACTCGTACTCGAGCCTGTTGTCCTACGCGCAGGAGGCACAGCGCTATCAGGTCATCGTTCTCCAAAGCACCGACTACGCGCTCGTCCCGCTCCTGAAGGCGGCGAACCCGAACCTCCGCATCCTCGTCTACCAGCACACGTGGTTCTCGAAGCCCGGCGATTCGGACGGCTGGACCGTCTGCACCTCGTATCAGTCCGACCTGGCCCACCCCAGCTGGTTCCTGTACGACGCCTCGGGTAACCCGGTCCCCTCGCGCGCAGCCGGCAATTACCTGATGGACCCCGACGACCCCAGCTACCAGCAGGCCTGCTTCGCGCACGCCATCGCTTTGGCGAAGCAGTACGGGTTCGACGGCATCTTCCTGGACGACATCCTCGCCACCCCGGCCTGGGAGATGGCCGCCGGAGCGCCTCTCCCGTCGAAGTACCCGACGACCGCCGCGTGGCAGGCAGCGATGACCAACATGCTCGCCAATGCCGCGGCCGCGTTTCACGCGCACGGACTGCTGGCGTTCGCCAATCTTTCGGTCTTCGGGACGGCGGCGTCGGGTGGTGGCCTGTGGCAGACCTGGAGCGCCCCACTCGACGGCGCCGAGGAGGAGGCGTGGACAGGCCAACCGAACGACCTACTAGGCGGCGTCTCGACATGGCCGGCGCAGATCGCCAACCTCGGCTGGGACGAGGCGCACGGCAAGTACACCATCCTGCACTCTTACGATGCCACCGAGGCCGGCAACACCTACGGGCTCGCGTCGATGATGCTGGCGGCCGGTGGGCTCGCCAGCTATTCGACCGCGAACGGCAACTACACCAACTACGAGACGTGGTACCCCGAGTACACCACCGCGCAGCAGCTCGGAGCGCCCCTCGGTACGTACTTCCAGCTCGCAAATGGCGTCTACGAGCGAGCGTTCGCGAAGGGGATCGTCCTGGTCAACCCAACAGGACAATCCGTCAGCCCGTTCTCGCTCGGCGGGCATGTCTACTCGGGGTCGGGCCTGACGAACGCCTCTACGGTCTCCATGGGACCGACTAGCGGGTACATCCTGCAGGAGGTCGGGTAGTCCCGCGAACTAGCAGCGGGATTGCACGGGTCGAGTGGACGCACCGTGAAACCGATCGCGCGAGAAACCTCGGGTTCACGACACCAAAGCGCGGCGGCGCAGCGCCACAAGCATCCGGGCTGCCCGAGACTTCGAGCGGGACGGTTCGTCGGCGATCACGCCAAGCACGCGCGCGTCGAGCTTTGCGAGGCGCTCATGGAGTGCGCGCGCCTCGTGCCGCTTGATCTCACCCAGGCGGGTAAAGATCACCACGCCCGCCACCACCTTCATCAGCCGGATCGCGTCGGGCACCACCAAGACCGGTGGACTGTCGATGATGACCAGGTCGAACTGCTGGCGAAGCGTTCGCAGCAGCTCTTGCATTGCGTCGCTGTCGAGCAGCTTAGTCGGGTTCGGGGCAACGCCCCCCGCGGGGAGCAACGAGATCTTCGCCTCTAGTCCCCTAGAGGAAACGTCGAGCTCGCGGATCGCCTCCTCGAGGGGAGCCATACGACTTAGCACCTCGGCCAGACCCGGGCCGTCGATCCCCTCGTGCACCGGGCGAAGCGTGGGATGACGTAAATCGGCCTCGATCAGGAGGACTCCCGCGTTGCCCGCTCGGGCCTCCGCGACAGCGAGCTCGTACGCGACCGCTGTCCGGCCGTGCCCGTGACCCGTGGAAGTGAGCAGCAGCGCGTCGAGTCTCCGGTCGAGGTTGAAGTATCGAAGCCGTGTGCGTAACAACCCAAAGGCCGCGAGATCGCGTTCGCCCCGTCGACGGCCGGGCATCCTGGGAACTGTGCCGAGTACCGGCGCGGCGAAGGCCTCCTCGATCGCCCCGACATCTGTCAGGCGGCGGTCTCGACGCGCGAGATAGGTGACGAGAATGATCGCGGCCGCCAAGCCGATCAGCGCGCCATATCCGATCGTGCGCCTTTTCACCGTAACGGTCGTCGATGGGGCGCCGGTCGCGGTGGCAATCGCCTCGACGTTTCCGGTTTCGAGCGAGGCTACAACGGCGGCCTTTCGGAGCGAGGCCGCCAGTGAGACCGCCGATGGCGCCTGGCGCTCTGCGGCGGTCATCGCCCCAAGGCTCGCGTAGCCGACGTTGATCTGCGCGTCGATTCGCTCTCGGGCATCGTGAGCGGCCTGGAGCAGGAATTCGCGCTGGTAGGTGTCGGCAAGAGCACGCGCGAGTCCTGGATGCGACGCGGTCGCTTGGATGTCATAGACGTCTGACTGCTCGATCTCGGATACCTGAATTTGCTTAGCGACCTGCTTGGGAGTGAGCACGCCGCGGAGCGCGGCCGAGGTCTCGGCAGCGACGACCGGCAGCCTGAGCGCGTCGAGGTTCGTCCCCGCCTGGCGTTGGGCAGCCTGGGTCTCGCCGACCGGGTCCGTTGGAGCTGCGGATGAATCCAGGCTCTGGCCGAACAAGAGCTGGCCGAAATCTGGCGTCCGGAACAGCACCGCCGACGTCGCGGTGTACTGGGTCGGCGACAAGCGCGGGATCGCGACCGTCAGGGACGCGCCGACGACGGCGCCCGCGGCAGCAATCCACCAGTAGCGCCGGACCGCCGGGAGAACCAGCGCAGCGTTCGTCTTGGCAACGTCGCTCTGCGCGACGCCGCGCTCGGCGAAGTGCCAGCGCCCGTTGTCGCCGCGAACCCCGAACAGCGGCTCTCCCGCACTCGGGACCGCCGCCAGGCCAAACATGAACCAGATGAAATACTCCTGCTGCGTGATGAGCGCGACGGAGCCAAGGCCGACTCCGAGGGCGACCGCCGTGGCGGCGTATGCGCGCGACCACTCGTCGTCGTGCTCGCGCGCTGCGCTCACCGCCCGCACCCCGACGGCGCCGACCACCAGCAGAAAGGCGATCATGACCAGCGCACCCCACTTGTCGAGCAGCACGAGGTACTCGCTGTCGACCGACGTGTTGGAGGTCTCTACCGTGTTCGCCAGCTTGCTGGTCCGGTTGCCGAACCACGACGCGACCCCGTGCTGAAAGGCCGTGACATACAAGCTGGTCCTATAGCTCGTCGATTGCTGAAGAGTCGTACCCGAGCTGTTGTCGCTCTGCAGCCCGACAAGCGACAGGGGGATCGCTGCCACGCTTGGCACAGCGAGCGCGAGCACGACAAAGCCGCAGACGCCGGCAAGGATCGCGCGGCGCGCCATCCTGCTGGCCGCGTGCCGGCCGCGTTCCGCGGCCAGGATCACGGTCGCGACGGCGATTACGACCCAGCCGGACCGCGACAGCGTCAGAGCCTCGCAGACGAGCAGGACCGCGCTCGCAAACAGGTATAGGCGCCGCTGCCTGACGTCCTTGGCGGTGGCCAGGAGGATGATCGCGAATACGATCGCGGCCGCGATGAACATCGAGTATGCGATCGGGTGACCCCAGGACGTCTGCACCCGGAATGCCTCTCCCCCACGAAGGTGTGGCTGATTCCATTGGTTGGCGGCCGGGTTACCGACGTTGGCAGCCGAGAAGAACGGACTCCCGAGCCCGAGCGCTTCGGCAACCGCAAACGGCGCCAGGACGAGGCCGCCAGCGACGACGCTGACTGCAAGCGTCCGATTGAGCGGCCTCCGGATTCCGATGATGCGCCCGGCGAAGTACGGCGGCAGCCACAGCCACAACTGCGGGATCTCGTCCTTCAACGACCGCGGACCGGCGAGTACCGCGACCGTCATCGCGACCATCAGCAGCAGCACGCAGGAGTCGACAGGCGAGATTCTCGTTCGACCCGCCGGTATTGTCATCAGAAAGAACAAAGCCGCGACGATCGCGGACAGCACGAGTGCCGGTTCCAACAGCACGTGCGCGACCGTCGGAGCCGCATAGCTGGGAATCATCACTAAGCCGGCGACAATCGACGCCACCCCGAGCGGCGGTTTTCGGGCGATTACGGCGGTGACTACGGCCAACACCAGGAGCCCGGCCGTGAGCTCGACCGCGATTGGCCCGTAATGCGAGATCGCAAGCCGGCCTGCGATCGCCCCAGCTGCGACAACCGTCGCAGCCGCCGCCAGCGCTGCCGTCGCCGAAGCCCGCGACCGAGCACCTGATCTGAGGCCGAGCGCTGACATCGCGGAGCGCGCCGTGGCGGCGCGGACGCTACCTGCCCCTGGTCGTCAGGTGCCGCCCCTTGCGTCCCTCGCGCCGAGCCGGAGACCTGTTTTCGGCCGGAGCGTACGCCTCGTACCCGTAGTAGTCACTCTGGCCGCTACGAACTCCGTTAACGACGACGCCTAAGAGCTGCGCTCTCAGATGCCTGAGCTGCTTGATCACGCTGATGGCGTGGTCGCGCCGCGTGTATCCGATGCGGGTGACGACGACGACTCCGTCCATCTGGTGCACGAGCGCGATGGCGTCACCGACCACGGCGATCGGCGGCGTGTCGATGATCACGAGGTCATACATCGAATCCGCGAGCTCGAGCAGCTCGCTCATCCGCCGGCTCTCGAGCAGCTCGAGCGGATTCGGCGGTGGGGTGCCGGCCACCAGCACGTCGAACCCGGCCGGGATCAACTCATCGTCCGGCTGTCCAGGACTGACTACCAGCTCCCTCAGCCCGGAGGCCAGGTCCTGAGAATGGCTGAGCAGCTCCGCAAGACCAGCCAGCGGCCCGAGGCCGATCATGCGGCCTACCGATGGGCGGCGCAGCTCGGCCTCGATCAGCAGGATGCGCCTATCGTCGCCGCTGGCCGCGGCGCGGACGAGGTTCAGCGAGAGGGTCGACTTACCCTCGCCGCTATCGGCAGAGGTGATCAGGATCCGGCGGATGTCCCGGTCGACATCGAAGTAACGAAGCTGCGCCCTCACCATCCGGAACGCCTCCTGCTCCCGGAGGGTACCGGCGGCGGGCGACTCGCGGAGGCTCTGGCTCGCCGGGATCATGCCGATGATCGGGACGCCGAGAAGTTCCTCTACCTCCTCGATGCTCTTGATCCGCCGATCGAAGCGCTCGAGCGCGAAAACGAGGAGGCCGGCGATGATCAGTCCGAGCGCGAGCCCAATCAGCGCGTCCGCGAGCGGGATTGGAGAGGAGGGCGACTTCGGCGGGTCCGCGGTCTGCACCGGCTCGGCGTCCCCAGTCTGAAGCGAGGCGACGAGGCTGAGCTCGTAGCTTCGCGACCTCAGGCTCTGGGCAAGCGAAGAGTTGGCTTGCGAGGGGGGGATCTCGGCGACCTGGGCCTTGACTAGCTGCTCCGCCTGCGCCAGCTGCGATTGGTCCGCACGCCGCCTGAAGAGGATGTAATCCTGGACGTAGGTGTTGGCGATCCGAGCAGCCATCTTCGGGCTGCGGTCGGTCGCGGTAACCGGGAAGACGTTGGACTGGGAGTCCGAGCCGAAGCTGACCTCCGATACGACTCGATGGCGGGAGATGCCAAGCTGCTGTGCGACCAGCGCAGCGACCGAGGGAAGCTCGACGAGCGCCTGGCTGGTCGCAGCGTCCCTGCGTCGGGTCAGGATTTGAAGCGATCACCTGGTTGCCCACGATCAGCTGATCGAGCTGCGAGTTCTGGAATAGAAGCGCCGCCGTGGCCGAGTACTCTTTGGGTTGGCGCTTGGCAAACCCATATGCTCCGGCCGTCGAGATCGCAGCGATGAGCACGACGACCCACCAGCGACGCTTAAGTATCTGGAGCAGCCGCAGCGCATTCGCGTCGCTCCTGAGACCGTCCGTCACTCCGTTCTCCCCCGTCCTTGCCTCGAGAATGCCATCAACTCGTTGCGCCTAGATGACGCGCCCTCTCCCACTTCCGTGAGGCCCCAATACGTGATGGATGATACAGAAGATTGGTGGGTGGACAACGGGGGCATCGGCGTTCATGGTCGCGCCGCCGACGCCGGCCAGCGATGAGGGTGCTCTACATCACCCCTAGCCTTGGCGCAGGAGGCGCTGAGCGCCAGGCTACGATCCTGCTGCCGGCGCTCCGGCGGCGCGGCGTCGACGCCCGCGCGCTCGCGCTCGACTCGGGCGGCCCGTTCGTGGAGCCGCTGCGCGCGGCCGGGGTACCCGTCGAAGTGGCGAACATGCGCCACCGGTTCCACTTCGGTCCACTGCTGAGATCGCGCCTCGTCCGGGAGTTCGTGCCCGAGGTGATCGTGAGCCGCGGCGTGAGCGGGATCTACGTCGGTCACGCGCTCGCACGCTGGCGCGGCGCCGCGCACGTCTACAACGACCACCGCGGGGTCGGCGTCGAGCTGTCGCGCCGGCGGCACGCGATGATCGGGGCGCTGGCGCGGCGGGTCTGACGGCGGTCATTCTCGTCTCGCACGAACAGTGCGAGCAGTGGCTCGACTACGGCTGCCCGAGAGAGCGCATCGACGTCATCCCCAACGGCGTCAGGTTGACGATGCGCCGACGACGGCGCGGCTGGAGGTCCGCCGTGAGCTGGAGCTGCCGGACGACGCCGTGGTCGCGATGATCGTCGCGTCGCTGAGGCCGGTCAAACGGATCAGGGATTTCGTCCATGGCGTGCTGCGCGCCCGAGAGCGTTGCCCGGAGCTGGTCGGCGTGGTCGTGGGAGACGGTCCCGAGCGCGTAGCCGTGCGCGAAGCCGCCGAGGGCGATCCGGCCATTCGTATGCTGGGTCACCGCGACGACGTCCCCCGGCTGTTACAGGCGGCGGACGTGCTCACGCTCACGAGCGCGCACGAGGCGATGCCGATGGCGATCCTCGAGGGCATGGCGGCCGGTCTTCCGGTGCTCGCGACGAACGTCGGCGGGATCGCGAAGATGGTCGTCGACGGCGAGAGCGGGTTGCTCGTGCCGCCAGCCGATCCCGAAGCGCTGGCGGACGCGCTGGTCCGCCTCGCGGGCGACTGCGATCTGCGCGAACGTCTGGGCCGCGCAGGACGCGCCCGCTGCCGGCAGGGCTGGGATGCCGAGCAGATGACGGATGCCTACTTGGATGCGCTGAGCCGAGCGCGCGCGACCAGGCGCGGCGCCGGCGCGAACCCGTCGGCCGCAGGCTCGCCGCGAAGTTCATCCACTACGTCGACGCACGCGGCTGGGTCACCTGGGAGCGCCAATCCGAGGACGCCGACATTCTCACCGTGACCAATTACTGGCCCGACCGCGATGGCCCAACCCGCGCGCCGTTCATGCGCGTCGACGGTCGATGGTCTGGAGTCCGCAGGCGTGAAGACCGACCTGCTGTACGTGCGCGGCTAAAAGGGCAAGCACGTCTACCTGATGGCGTGCGCCGCGATGGCACTGCTCCCGCTCGCGCGTCGCGGCAAGTACCGGCTGGTGCACAGCCACGGCGGCGAGACTGCGGTGGTGGCCCGCTTCGCGTGGGGCGTTCCAGTGCTCGGCACCTACTGGGGCACCGGACCTGCTCTGCCCGCGCTACGGCGGGCTCGCCGAGCAGCTCGCGGTCCGTCTACGAAGCCGGGTCCTGCGCGCCCATCGCGGCTGATGACTGCGACAACGACGAAGACCGACGAGATGAAAGCGTGCTGCCGCACAGCGTGCAAGCACGTAACTGGGTGATCCCCGACGGCGTCGATCCGACGATATTCCGGCCGATCGATCGCGCGCAGGCGCGCGTCGCGCTTGGCTGGCCGGAGGACGTGCCGACGGTGATCAGCGCCGGGAGCGGCGCGATGAAGCGCCACTGGCTGGCCAAGCAGGCCGTCGAGGTCGCCGGTCTCGAACTGCCCGGAGTTGCGCTGGTATGCGCTGACCGAGGTTCCACCCGGCGATATGCCCCTTGTATTACAGCGCCGCGGATCTGCTCCTCCACACCTCGTCCAGCGAGGGATCCCCCAACGTGATCAAGGAGGCCATGGCCTGCAACCTTCCTGTGTTGGCCACCCCCGTCGGGCGATATCGCCGCAGCTGCTGAAGGGCGTGCAGGTCTCGGCGACGTGCGAGCCTCGAGTCGAGGCGCTAGCCAAAGACATCGTCCGGCTTATCCGTGAGCGCCGGCGGAGCAACGGTCGCGAGAGCATCGTGCCGTTCCGGGTCGAGGTGGCCACGGAGAAGACGCTCGCGTGCTACCGCGAGCTTGGTGTCCCGTTGCCGGGCGAACGCTGACTATTCGTATCGAGGCGCCGGCGCAGCGGTCGCGGATTGAGTGGACTTAGCACGTTCGGGTAACGTCGGGCGATGATGAGGGCGCGAGTACGTGAAGTGCGCAGGGCGGTGTGGAGGACACGTGGGGCCGGCCGGCGCCTGCGGGATCGCGCGGGCATGACTTCACGCCGCCGCCAGCACCTGGCGCACGACTCCACCCGGGCAGCTGCGCGTGGAGATCGGGTCCGGCGCGCATCCGACGCCTGGTTATTTCCATATCGACGTCTCGTGGCAAGCGCGTCACCTGGAGGCCGTCGCGCCGATGTGGAACCTGCCGCTGCCCGATGACTGCGCCGAGGAAGTGCGAGCCATCCA
Source organism: uncultured Solirubrobacterales bacterium (assembly GCA_963710305.1). Taxonomy (GTDB): domain Bacteria; phylum Actinomycetota; class Thermoleophilia; order Solirubrobacterales; family Solirubrobacteraceae; genus Palsa-465. The sequence continues at coordinate 368,236 of CAVPZV010000004.1, forward strand.
TGCGCTCGAGCACGTCGAGCCCCGGTATCTGCTCGACACTCTCCGGGAATGGCGGCGGGTACTCATCCGCGGTGGGGCTGCGCACATCTCAGTTCCGAACGGTCCCGCGATCTCGGCGGCGTTGCGGACCGCCAGCGTGCCGGACAAGTGGCCGCTCATCGGGATCCCTGCTGGGGATGTACTGCAACCCGCAGTCGCGAGCGCCCGAGGAGCTCGTAGCGCGATCGGATCATCAGATCGTGTTCGACCGAGAGCTGCTCAGGTGGGCGCTTTCCGAGGCAGGCTTCAGCGAGATCGTCGATCGGACCGACGAGGACGATGATCGCCACTCGGTGGCGTGGCGACACATGGTCGAGCGCTACTCGCTGATCATGCGTGCCACCGCCTGATCGTTAGCGAGCTGCCGAAAGGAGAGGCGGCCTCGACGAGAGTGCGCTCACCAACGCGCTGAGAGCCAGCAGGGACGCACCCGCGAGCGCCAGGATCACCCAAGGCCACCATCCGAGCGGAGGGGACCAAGCGGCATGGTTGAGAAACCAGATCGAGCCGGGACGGCCGGCCGACGAAGCGCGCATTCACCCACCATGCGACCAGCTGCAGAGCCGCCAGCAGCAGCTATAGCAGCTGCCGGGATCCAGTCTGGTCGATCTCGGCGCGCGGGACCGCAGGACCTCTGCAGCGAGCAACGGGATCGCGATCAGCACAGGCAGGACGTAGCGGCCCTGCAGCCCGAAGCCCGTGTGGATCTGGACGAACGCCTCGAACAGCGTGGGCACGAGCACTGCAAGCGCGCACGCCCCGAGGAGCGCCAGGCGCTCCCGACCTGTTGCCACGGCGAACGCAAGAATGCCGACCCACCGGCGAGCGCATACCAGATGATCTCGACCGCGCTCGGCAGCGGCACGTCGAGACGGCCGAACACGCCCACCGACTGCTGCAGCACGTCCGGCAGCGTGTTGAACCCCGAGTGCAGGTCACCGAGATGATGAAGCGCCACGGTGGTGTTCGCCTCGTCGGCCGCGGCAACGAACAGGGCGTACAAGAACGAGGGCCGAGAACGAGCACAGCGACCGTAATGCCCAATCGAGTCGAATGGCGGCGGAGCGAGTTCGGCGAACATCCGACGTCCGACCAACAGGCAGAACAGGACCACATCGATAAGCCCGAACAGCGGACCTAGCTGCCAGCTCAGCACAGTGGCAGCCCCGCTGATCGCGACCGCAGCCCACACCCGAAGGCCCCGGAGGCCGGAAGCCCGGACGCCCCGGACGCCCCGGACTCCCCGGACGCCCTGTACGCTCGCAAGAGCGAAGCCAGGAACGCGGCACTCGCCGCAATCTCCAGGCCGCTCGGGCTGATTACTGATGACACGAAGAGGACCATGGGCGTCACCGCCATCACCAACCCCAGGACTGATATAAGCGTCCCATCCCAGAGCACCGCGATCGCCAGGACCAGAAAGGCAATCGTCCCGAGCGCCGAGGCACCCCGCGCGAGCCAGGTCGCCGACGCGACATGGTGTGACGCCTCCAAGCCAAGCGCCGGCAGCAAGTAGGGGAGCGGCTGGTAGTTGCCGGTGTAGGTCGACTCGACGCAAGACCCGTGCAGGTTCGGGCGGCCGTCGAGGCATCTGGCGCCGGGTGGCGATAGGTGGGCGGCTGACGAGGACGCCGCGGCTGGTCCGCTGCTGCCAGGCACGCCCCGTCGGGCTGATCGGACCCTCGATTGGACCTAGGGTGTTGGGATCTTTGGGTCCGAGTAAGGTCCCGTCGGTGATCGTCAATGCGCGAAGGTAATGCGCAGCCTCATCGGGCGCCGCGAGGGGCCGGGTGGACATCACCCATGCGCCGACCATCAGCGTGTACGCCACCATGATGAGCACGGCGACCCACCGTCCGCGAGCGCTGGGTTGACCGAACTGGGTGAAGCTGGGTTCGCTTCGTCGACCCGGAGCCGATCGTCCGAACCTCCGCTGGCCGCGTCAGCCCTTGGTCAAGGATCAACGCGCTCAGCGGCGCGAGCGCGACGGCGCTGGCGTGCCTCAGATGCGAGCCGGAATAGCGTCCTCCGAGCGAGAAGCGGCGGACCCGGTGGCGGCTCGGATTGACGAGGACGATTCCGTGCGCGAAGACGCGCTCGTAGACGCCGTTTCGGCGGATCCGGTACGCGACCGCGCGCCGCCCCAAGCTGCTGCGCGGTCGTGTACTCCGGCAGCCATGTCGGGCGAGTCACGTACGTGGTCGAGGTCGAGTAACTGGCATAACCGTCCGCGAGCAGCAGCATCGCGGCCAAGCCGAAGGTGTTGCCGTTCTCGGTCCGGTTGTAGGAGTGGAGAAGCACGTACTTGCCGTGCGCCTGTGACCATGCCGACTTCGGCAAGCTTCTCGCGCCACCACCAAACCTCCGCGGCAAGCCCGAGGCCGCCGTCGGTCCACGCTTCCTCCATCGCCCCGTCGAGCGGGCCGTTCCATTTCGCCCACTGCGCGCTGTCGGCGGCGGAGACGTTGGCGTACAGCTTCAGGCCGGCGGCGTGCACGGCCGGGCCGGCGTAGGAGAGCAGCGAGTAGACGGCCGACTGGTACGCGGCGTCGGTCGGAAACTGCACCGGGTGCGCGCGTCACGCCGCTCGGCACGGTCCACGAGAACCTGGCGCACACGCCGTCGAGGAAGATCCCGTCGAATCCGTGCGACTTGGCGAGCGCGATGGCGTGTGTGATGCAGGCGTGCTGGTAGCCGGGGTTTCCGACGTTGGTGCTGTAGTTATTGCCGCCGGTGACCGGCGCGCCCGACGCCGTGCGCGCGAGCCAGCCGGGATGAGCCAGGTCCTGCGGAACCGTCGTGCAATTCATGCCGCCGGTCTGATCGCGTCGTCGTCGAGAACGGCACGTTCTGGTACATCAGGATCTGGAGCCGCGGATTCAGGCGGTGGAGCTGCCGGACGAAGCGAGCGTCGGCGGACCCCATGACCATGACGCTGTACCGCTGAGCGTCGGTGCGCAGCGTGGCCGGCGTGAACTGATACTCCTCGCGGTTGAAGAGCACCGGGCTGACCGCCGCTGCGCGCCGCGCTTGCGGGAGCAGCCGCCATGAGCGGAAGACTGATGAGACACAGGCCGAGAACGACGGCCTTGCGGACGTGGAGCATCGTTCCTCCCATCGCCGAGTCGATGTAGGGGGATTTCGTACCGCGCAGCAGGCCGCGAGACTCGGCCTGAACGGCTCGAACTGTATCGGCAGTCCGGATGACCTGCTTTAAGCCCGGTCCCACACGGTGGGTGAGGTCTACCCGGGCGCCGAGAACCGCGAACCGCGTCTCGCGAGATCGAGCGCCTCGTCGGCTCGATCGGCGATGACGCCGGCGATCGCCAGCGCGGACGTGGCCGCCGGCGAGGGCGCGTTCACCACGTGCAGGGTGCGGCCGGCGCCCGCGAACACGAAGTCGTCCTCGAGGCTCCCGTCCCGGCGCACGGCCTGGGCCCGCACTCCGGCAAACGCCGGCTCGACGTCGGAGACACGCAGCTCGGGCACGTAGCGCGAGCAGGCGGCGACGAACGCCCGGCGGCTCGCGGCGTGGGCCATCTCGGCCACGCCGGCGCGCCAGAAGCGCCGCATCATGCGCCAGGTTCCCGGCCAGCCGGCCGCGGCGCGCACGTCGGCGCCCCGCACGGTTCGGAGCTCATAAGCATCCCGGGCGCCCGCGAGCAGCGCCGTCGGCCCCAGCAGCACCTCGCCGGAGACGTGCTTGGTCAGGTGCACCCCGAGGAACGGCAGCGAGGGATCGGGCACCGGATATATGAGCCCGCGCACGAGCGTGCGGGCGCCCGGCCTCAGGCGCAGGTACTGCCCGCGGAAGGGCACGATCCGCAGGTCCAGCTCGACGCCCGCGCGCGCGGCCAGCCGGTCCGACCAGGCGCCCGCGCAGAAGATCGCCTGCTCGGCCCGAATCGCCCCGGAATCGAGGTCGAGCTCGGCCCCGCGCACGTCCTTGACCTCCGTCCCGAGCCGGATCTCACCGCCCGCCTCGCGCACGTCCTCGGCCAGCCGGCGAGCCACCTCGCCGAAGTCGACGATCCCGGTGTTCGGGGAGTGCAGCGCGGCCACTCCGACGCAGTGCGGCTCGATCGAGGCGATCTCCTCGCCACCGATCCGGCGCAGCCCGGGCACGCCGTTGGCCAGTGCGCGCCGCTCGAGCTCATCCAGCCGCGGAAGCTCATCCCGCGTCGCGGCCACCACGAGCTTGCCGCAGCGCTCCGCGGTGATCCCGTGCGCCTCGCAATACTCGTACAGCCGACGGGCTCCCTCGACGCACAGCCGGGCCTTGAGCGAACCCGGCTTGTAATAGATCCCGGCGTGGATCACCCCGCTGTTGTGCGCGGTCTGGTGGGCGCCGACCTCGCGCTCGCGATCGAGGACCGTCAGGCGCAGCGCCGGATGCCGGCGCAGGAGCTCGCGCGCGGTGGCAAGGCCGACGACGCCGGCGCCGACGACCACCAGCTCGGGCCCGCGCGCTGTCACGCCCCGATTATGCGCGAGGCCGCCCCGCGGTTATGCGGTGAGGCCGACCAGCGGTTCGTCGAGCTCGACCGGGAATCCGCCGTTCGAGAGCGACTGCTCGGCCGCTTCGGCCAGGCGCACGACCTGGAGGGCGAGCTCGAGCGGATACTCGGGCCGCTCTCCGGTGCTCATCGCCCGCGCGAAGGCGCCCACCTGCAGCGACAGCGGCTCCTGGTTGGGCAGGTTGGGCGACAGGATGTCGCCGCTGCGATACGAGAGGTGCCACTCGCCGAACGTCTGCGGGTCCTTGTAGTCCACGCCGCGGTCGTAGATCTTGATCGCCTCGGCGCTACCGTCCTCGTAGACGACCATCTTCTTGGAGCCCACGATCACCGTGCGCCTGAGCTTGCTCGGCGCGAGCCAGCTCAGCTCGACGTTGGCGATCACTCCCGAGTCGAACTGCATGGTCACGAAGGCGACGTCCGTGATCCCGGGCACGATCGAGTCGCGGCCGGTGGCGCGGATCTCGTTCGGCGGAACTCCCAGCCAGTAGAGGAGGATCGAGAAGTCGTGCGGACCGAGGTCCCACACCACGCTCACATCGCGCTGGTGCAGGCCCAGGTTCACCCGGCTGGAGGACATGAAGTAGATGTCGCCGAGCTCGCCCTGATCGATCAGCTCTCTCACTCGCCGCACGGGCGGGCTGTAGAGGAAGGTGTGACCGCACATCAACACGAGCTCGCGCCGCGCCGCATAGTCGATCAGCTCGGTCGCTTGCGCCGTGGAGGGCGCCAGCGGCTTCTCCACGAACGTGTGCTTCCCCGCCTCCATGCAACGCCGGGCGAGGTCGTAGTGGGTGTGCACGGGCGTGGCGAGGACGACGCCGTCGAGCAGCGGGATCGTCGAGCACGTCCTCGATCCGGCGGGTGGTGCTGCACGCTGGGATAGCGCCGGCTGAGCCGGTCGAGCTTCGACTGGTCGAGGTCGCAGATCCAGCGGACGTCGACGTCGGTCCGCTCGATCATCACCCTGAGCAGGTTCGGTCCCCAGTAGCCCAGGCCGACCACGGCTACGCGGGGAATGATCCGCCGGCGTGGCGGACCGCCTTCCCCAATCCCAGTCAACAACCGCGTACTTCCTCCTTGCGTCGCAATGTGTTGTCGGGCCCGCTCCGGCCACCGCGCCGGGACGGGTATGCCCCTCGGTCAACAATCTAGATCTAGCTGCCATTTTTGTCAATTCGTCTACGACATTTGCAATAGCTAAAGATCGCGACGAAAGCTACCCATAGGAGCGTTTTTCGCCGCCTTACGCTGTAGCCTTGATCGAGGGCGAGGAGACCGAGAGGCGATCGACATCAAGGGCGTAAAACCGAGCTTCTCGCGGGTCTACGACGAGCACGTGTGGCGGGTCTACGGGTTCCTCGCCTACCGGCTGTCCGACCGCGACGCGGTCGAGGATCTCACCCAGGCGACGTTCGAGCGGGCGCTGCGCGGCTGGAGCCGGTTCGATCCCCGGCGCGGCTCGGAGCGCGCGTGGCTGCTCACCATCGCGGCCAACCTGCTCGTCGACTACCGCCGTCGCGACCGCTCGGTGCTCGTCGAGGCGATCGACGACCGCTGGCTGGCTCCCGCCCCCGGGCCCGACGAGCGCGTGCTCGGCTCGCCCGAGCTGAGCGACGCCCTGGCGGAGCTCACCAACCGCGAGCGCGAGGTCCTGGCGCTCCGCTTCGGCGGCGATCTGACCGCGGCCGAGATCGCGCCCATACTCGGCCTGACGCTGGCCAACGTCGCAGCAGATCACCTCTCGCGCGCTGCGCAAGCTGCGCACGCTGCTCGGCGCACAGCCGAGCTCAGGTCACGGCCTGAGGGCCGTCCACGCGCTCCTCGAGCGCGTGGCACACCAGCTCGAGGCCGACGCCGCGCGAGGCCTTGACCAGCACGACGTCGCCCGGCGTCACGGCCTCGGGAACCAACGCCGCCGCCTCGGCCGCGTCGCCGGCGAGCTGGGCCGGCCCGCCGAACCCCTCGGCCAGCGCCGGACCCAGGCGGCCCACGGCCACGAGCGCCTGCACCCCGCGCTCCCTGGCGTATGCGCCGATCTCGAGGTGGAACTCCCTCTCCTCCGGCCCCAGCTCGAGCATGTCCCCGAGCACCGCCACCGGGCGGGCCCCCAGGCGAGACGCGATCGTGGCGAGCTCGTCGAGCGCGGCCCGCATCGACACCGGGTTCGCGTTGTAGCAGTCGTCGATGAGCGTGGTTCCGCTCGGCAGGGACACACGCTGGCCGCGGCCCGGCGAGAGCGCGAGGACCACGCGTCCGGAGGGATGGACTCCGACCGCGCGCGCGGCGGCCACGGCGGCAAGCAGGTTTCGCCGGAGATGGGCCTGCGTGAACGACACGTCGAGCGCGATCCGCTCGCCCTCGGCGTCGATCTCCACTCGCTCGTCGTCGGCGGCGACGAGCCGGACATCTCCGCCCTCGCCGAACGTCACCGTGCGGAGATCAGCACGCAGATGGGGAGCGAGCAGCCGCTCCCCCGCGGGCACGACCGCCACCGATCCGGGCGCCAGCCCGGCCAGGAGCTCGGCCTTGGCCGCGGCGATCGCCTCGATCGTCCCGAGCAGCTCCAGGTGCACCGGACCGATCGTGACGATCACGCCGACGTCCGGCTCCGCGATGGCGGCGAGCTCGGCGATCTGTCCTGTCCCGCGCATGGCCATCTCGAGCACGAGCACCTCGGTCTCGGCGGGCGCGGACAGGATCTCCAGGGGCAGGCCGATCTCGGTGTTGAGGTTCGCGCGCGAGGCCACCGTCCGGCGGTGCGGGCCGAGCACCGCCAGGAGCAGGTCCTTGGTCGAGGTCTTCCCCGTCGAGCCGGTCACGCCGATCACCTTGGCGCCCAGCTCACGCCGCCAGGCGCGGGCCAGGCGGTGAAGCGCGGCCAGGGTATCGTCGGCGACGAGCACGGCTCCACGCCCGACGGCGGTCGCATCCGCCGCATGGCCGGGCGTCGTCAGCGCACCCCACGCGCCGCCGGCGAGCGCCTGCGCGGCGAAGCTTCCGCCGTCGACGTTCTGTCCGGGCAGGCCGACGAACAGAGCTCCGGCGTCGGCGGCGCGGGAGTCGACGGTGGCGCGCTCGGGGCCCGCGGCCGGACTCCGCCCCCGGAATGCCAGACGCGCGCCCGCCGCCTCAGCGACGCGCTCCGGGCTCCAACCCCTCATCTGACCACGGCCGGCCCGCGGATCGCCTCGCGCACGACGGTGACGTCGTCGAACGGGAGCTTGCGCCCGCCGGCGAACTCCTGACCCTGCTCGTGGCCCTTGCCCGCGACCACCACGACGTCACCGGGCTCCGCGCCGGCGATCGCCTCGCGCGATCGCCTCCCGCCGCCCCACGAAGTGCTCCACGTCCTGCCCGCTGCCCTCGAGGATCTCGGCGATGATCGCCTCAGGATCCTCCGACCGTGGGTTGTCGGAGGTGACGATCACCCGGTGGGCCAGCCGCTTGGCGATCCGGCCCATGATCGGTCGCTTGCCGCGGTCGCGGTCGCCCCCGCATCCGAACACGACGTGCACCCGCCCCGTAGTCAGTGTCCGCGCCGCCCGGAGGACGTTCTCCAGCGAGTCCGGCGTGTGCGCGTAGTCGACGATGACCGCGAAATCCTGGCCCTCGTCGACGGTCTGGAAGCGGCCCGGCACCTGGCCGGCGCGTTCGATCGCGGCGGCGCACGTCTCCGCGGAGACGCCGAGAGCCCGCGCCACGGCGAGGGCGCCGAGCACGTTGTAGACGTTGAAGCGCCCGCGCAGCGGGGAGCTCAGCTCGAACCGGCCATCGGGCGCGTCCACCGTGAAGCGCGAGCCGCTCACGTCGGTCCGGACGTCGGCGGCCCGGTAGGAGGCGTCGCGCTCGAGCGCGAACGTGATCGCTCCGGGCAGCTCCTCCGCGAGCCGGGCGCCGTAATCGTCGTCGACGTTCAGCACCGACACGCCGGGCCCGGCGGCGAACAGCCGGCGCTTGGCCTGGAAGTACTCCTCCATCGTCCCGTGGAAGTCCAGGTGATCCTGGGTCAGGTTGGTGAACACCGCGGCCGCGAAGTGCGCGGCATCCACGCGATGCAGGGCGAGCGCGTGCGAGGACACCTCCATCGCGCACGCCACGTCGCCCCGGGTCGAGCATCTCCCGGAACGTCCGCTGGAGGTCGATCGCCTCAGGCGTCGTGCGCTCCACCGGACGCTCCTCCCCGCCGATCACGCTGGTCACGGTCCCCAGCAGGCCCGTCGGCCGGCCGGCCGCCTCGAGGAGCGAGCGGATCAGGAACGCCGTCGTCGTCTTGCCGTTGGTGCCCGTGACACCGACCAGCGCGAGCTGGGCGGTCGGGATCGCCGTAGAAGGCCGCCGCGGCCGGTGCCATCGCTGCCCGGGCGCTCGGCACCTGGATCTCGGGGACCTCCAGGTTCAGAGGACGCTCGACCACCAGCGCCACCGCGCCGCGGGCCACCGCATCGACCGCGAAGTCGTGTCCGTCACGCGTGAAGCCGGGCACGCAGAAGAACAGCGCGCCGGGCGCGACCTGACGGGCGTCGTAGGCAAGGCCCGAGATCTCGAGGCCTTCGCGGCCGCCGGCGCGCCGGCGATCACACTCTCCAGACGCATCGAGGGCGAGTGTAGTGTTGGGCGCGGTCACGCCGTGCGGTGCTCGTGCCGGCCGCAAACCTCCTAAAACCTCATCAGAGTGGCGCTTAGCTCGTCCTAAACTCGGGTAAATGGTGGATCGGGAGCCGCCCGTGCAGGGACGTGTGCAATTACGCCGTAGGGGACGCGGCCTAGGGCTGCGTGGTGTCCTCGTGGAGCGCGAGGACGAGTTGACCCTGCTCGAACAGCGGCTCGCCGACGTCCGCGCCGGCGAAGGCTGCGTGATCGTGCTCGAGGCGCCCGCCGGGCTCGGCAAGTCGCGGCTGCTGACCGCCGCCGGCGACATGGCGCGCGAGGCCGACATGCAGGTCCTCGGAGCGCAGGCGACCGAGCTCGAGCGGGACTTTCCCTTCGGTGTGGCGATCCAGCTGTTCGAGCCGCGGTGGATGGCGGCCGACCCCGACGAGCGGGCGCGGCTGGCGGACGGCCCGGCGCACCGCGCGACGGCCGAGCTGCTGAGCGGGGCCGCGCCGTCCGGTGGCGCCGAGGGCGGCGGGGATCCCGGCTACGCGATGATGCAGGGGCTGTTCTGGCTGGTGCGCAACCTCGTCGGGCCGAGCTCGGACGATCCCTCGAGCGCGCCGCTGCTGATGCTCGTCGACGACGTGCACTGCGCCGACGGGCCGTCGCTGCGCTTTCTCGCCTACCTGGCCAAACGCATCGCCGAGCTGCCGATCGGACTCGTCGTGGCCGCCCGCCCGGGAGAGACGATCGCCGACGAGCAGGCGCTCGCCGCCCTGCGCGACACGGCCGCGGACTCGCTTCTGCGCCCGGGGTCCCTCACCGATGCCGGGGTCAGCGCGATCGTGCAGGCCCGCTTCCCGGAAGCCGACGCGGCCTTCTGCCGCGCCTGCGCGCGGGTCACGGGCGGCAACGCGTTCCTGCTCACCGAGCTGCTCGGGCAGGTCGAGGTCGAGCATCAGCCGCCGGACGCGGACACCGCGGCGCGGCTGGACGAGCTGGCGCCCGAGTCGGTGCTGAACGCGGTGCTCGTCCGGCTTGCGGCGCTCCCGGACGAAGCGCGGGCGGTAGCGCGCGCCGTGGCGGTGCTGGGCGACGGCGCCCCGGTCGAACAGGTCGCGCGGCTGAGCGGCCTGACCATGCGGCAGACCTTTCGCGGCGCGGACGCGCTCGCGGCTGCGCCAGCTGTTCTATCCAGGCGCGCCGCTCGCGTTCGTGCATCCGCTGATCGTGGCCGCCGTCAAGGCGTCGATGTCGCCGCTGGACCGCGCGGCCTCCCACCGCCGCGCGGCGATGATCCTGACCGCGGCCGGGGCGCCGGACGAGCAGGTTGCCGCGCACCTGCTCGCGGCGCCCGCCGAGTCCGATCCGCGCGCCGTGGAGTCGCTGCGCGCGGCGGCACGCAATGCGGTGGCGCGCGGGGCGGCCGAGAGCGCCGTTCGGCTCCTGCGCCGAGCGCTCGCCGAGCAGCCGCAACCCGACGCCTATCCCTACGTGCTCGCCGAGCTCGCCGAGGCCGAGTCCGCGGCCGGCCTCCCGGGCGCGCTCGCGCGGCTCGAGGACGCGATGCGCGTGGTCGACGCGGCTCCGCGGCGCGCCGAGCTCGCCCTGGCCCAGGGGCTCGCGCTGCACGGCCAGCAGCGCTTCGCCGACGCGGCCGAGGTGCTCGCCGGAGCGTTGGCGGACATGGATCCGCGTGACCGGGACCAGGCGGAGGAGCTCGAGGCCGCGTATGTAGCCGCCGCCCTGTTCGTGCCCGAGCGGCGCGATGACGCGCGGCGGCGGGCGGAGGCGCTCGAGGCGATCACCGGCGCGCCGACGCCGGCGCGGCGACGTGCGGTGGCGCATCTGGCGCTCGACAGCGCGCTGCGTGGCGCCGGCCGACCGGAGGTGCTCCGCTTGGTTGACCTGGCCCGGCCCGGCGCGGGCGTCGAGTCCGACCCGGTCGATCTCCTCACCTGGCCGATGCTCACCGGCGCGTTGCTGTTCGTCGACGAGCTCGAGCGCGACTTCGACCTGTGCGACGCGTGGCTGGAGGCGGCCCGTGCCCAGGCGATCGACGCGCCGTCCGACGCCTACCTGCTCGCCAGCTTCTGCCGAGCCTGGCCGCTGTACGCCGCCGGGCGGATCACCGAGAGCGCGACGGCGGCGCATGGCCGCACTCGACGCCGAAGGCCCAGGCTCGCACGGATACGTGCGCACGGCCTACGGCGTGATCGCCTGCTGCCACCTGGCGACCGGGCAGCTCGAGCAGGCCGAGACGGCGCTGTCGATCATCGATCACCTCGACGCCCGGGAGAACCCGGAGCTCGGGTTCCTGCTCGACGTGCGGGCGCAGCTACGGCTGGCGCAGCTACGGCCGGCCGAGGCCCTCGAGGACGCCGCTCGCGGCCGGCGCCGAGCTCGAGCGGCGCTTCGGTCAGATCAGTCCCGGCGTGGTGGCGTGGCGCTCCACCGCGGCGCTGGCCCACCTGGCGCTGGGCGATCCCGAGCGAGCGCAGCGAGCTCGCCGCGGCGGAGCTCGAGCAGGCGCGGACCGCCGGGGTCACGCGGATCATCATCCGCAACCTCCGCGTGCTCGGGCTGGCCGGACGAGGTGACCGGGGACTCGAGCTTCTGGAGGAGGCCGTCAGGACCGGAGATCAGCATTCGGCGCGCCTGGAGCAGATCCGCGCGCTCCTCGACCTGGGCGCCGCGCGGCGGCGCGCCAATCAGCGCGTCGGCGGCGCGCGAACCGCTCCGCCGAGCGCTCGAGCTGAGTCACCGCGGCGGCGCCACCGCGCTCGAGGAGCGCGCGCGCACGGAGCTCGCCGCGGCCGGCGCTCGGCCGAGGCGCGCGATGCTCAGCGGCCTCGAGTCACTGACGCCGAGCGAACGGCGCGTGGCCGACGTCGCCGCCAAGGGCCTGACCACGCGCCAGATCGCCGAGTCGCTGTACGTGAGCCCGAAGACGGTCGAGTACCACCTGCGCCACATCTACCAGAAGCTCGACATCGCCTCTCGCCAGGAGCTCACGCGCCTGATCGCCGACGGCGAGGGCTGACCGAAAGGATCAGCCCCGCCCGAACCCGCGTCCGTTGCGCGACGGCTCGCGATGGTCGAGCACCCGGTCCACGAGGCCGTACGCGACGGCTTCCTCGCCGGTGAAGAAGCGATCGCGCTCCATGTCGGCGTGGACACGCTCGATCGACTGCCCGGTGTGCCTGGCGTAGATCTCGTCCACGCGCGCACGGAGCGCCAGCACCTCGCGCGCGTGGATCTCGATGTCGGTCGTCTGGCCCTCGAACCCGCCCGAGGGTTGATGGATCAGGATGCGGCTGTTGGGCAGCGCCATCCGCTTGCCCGGCGCGCCGCCGGCGAGCAGCAGCGATCCCATCGACATCGCGATCCCGTAGCAGATCGTCTGCACGTCGGGCCGGATGAACTGCATCGCGTCGTAGATGGCCAGCCCGGCGTAGATCGAGCCGCCGGGCGAGTTGATGTAGAGGTGGATGTCCTTGTCGGGGTCGTCGGACTCGAGATGGACGAGCTGGGCCACGATCAGGTTCGCGGTCTCCTCGTCGACCTGGCCGCCGAGGAAAACGACCCGGTCGTTGAGAAGCCGGGAGTAGATGTCGAACGAGCGCTCGCCGCGCGCCGTCTGCTCCACGACCATGGGAACGAGTGGCATGGGGTCCTCCTTCGCGGGTGATATCGTGCAACCGAGTGGTTGCGAGCCAACATAGCAGACGCGCAACCGAATGGTTGCGCTTATGTGCGAGATCGAGAGGAACGACATGACGGAGTGCGTCAAGCGCGAGCTGCTGCTCCCGGCGTCGGTTCAGGACGTCTGGGACGTGGTGACGGCCGACGGCTGGCTGGCCGATGAGGTCAACCTCGACCTGCGAACCGGCGGGGAAGCTCGCTTCTGCCTCGACGGCGAGGCGAGGACCGGCTGGGTCGAGGAGGTCGTCGTGCCCGATGAGGCGGCGCGGCGGGCGCGTCTGATCTTCTGGTGGGCGGCCGACGGCGAGCCGGCCAGCCGGGTGGAGCTCACCGTCGAGGCCCAGGACGCGGTGAGCCGGCTGCGGATCGCCGAGACCCGTCCGCTCGAGCTGCTCGATCTCGTCGGCGTTCCCCTACCCGGTGTGAGCGGTCCCTCGTTCGGCCCCGCGCTCGTCGCTGCCTAGTGCGCCGGCCTTGAGCCCCCAGGCACCCGACCCGGCCGGCGCCGTATTCGGTGCCCTGTCGGACCCGACCCGCCGCGCGCTGCTCGCCTCGATCGCCGAGGAGCCGGCGGCGACGGCGACCGAGCTCGCCAGCCGGCTTCCCATCTCACGCCAGGCGGTGGTCAAGCACCTGGGGACACTGACCGACGCCGGCCTGCTCGAGCGCGTTCCCGCCGGCCGCGAGGTGCGCTACCGGGTGACCCCGGAGCCGCTCTCCGACGCCGTGTCGTGGATGGCGCACGTCGGCGGGCAGTGGGACGAGCGGCTGGCGTCGCTGGCGCGTACGTTCGGCGGGACTCAGGGCTCTTAGCGCGGCGAGATGCCCAGATAGGGCACGGCCCAGCCCACGATCTTCTGGAACGCCGGCGCCGCCACCGAGCCGCCGTAGATCGAGCCCTGGGGCTCGTCCACCATCACGGCCACGAGCAGCTTCGGCGCGCGCGCGGGCACGAAGCCGATGAACGACGCGATATACGCCGATTGCGAGTACCTGCCGTTCACGACCACGCTCGCGGTACCGGTCTTGCCCGACAGGTCGTAGCCGGCAATCGCTGCCCCCGAGGCCGTACCGCCATCCGCGAGCACCCCGCGAAGCATGTCGCGGACCTCGGCGGCGGTGTTGGGTGAGATCACGCGCTTTCCCGCCGGCGTGGGGACCGGCTTTCCCCCGATCGCCTTCACGATCTGCGGCGGCCTCAGCACGCCGCCGTTGGCGATCGCCGAGTAGGCCGCGGCCATCTGCATCGGGGTCACCGACTCGCCCTGACCCATCGGCAGGTTGCCCATCGACGAGCCCGAGTACTGCCAGGAGTGCAGGACGATGCCGCTCTGCTCCCCAGGCAGATCGACGTGCGTCGGCGCGCCGAAGCCGAACTGGTGCACCCAGTAGTCGAACCGCTTGGCGCCCACCTTCATGCCGATCTCGTCAGCGCCGATGTTGCTCGAGTACTTGAGGATGTCCGCGACCGACAGGGTCTCGTAGCCGTGATCCTCGGCGTCGTGGATCTGCCGGTCGGCTACCTGGAGCACGGGCGGGATCGGGAACTGGGTCTGCGGCGTGACCACGCCGTCCTGGAGCGCGCCCGCGACCGTGACCGCCTTGAAGGTGGAGCCGGGCTCGTAGTTGAACGACACCGCACGGTCCTGGTCGGCGCCGGAGGGCCCAGCCGACGGGCTGTTGGCGTTCACCGGCGGCCAGTTGGCCAGCGCGAGGATCTCGCCGTCGTTGGGATTCATGACGATCGCGGTGGCGCCCTTCGGCGAGTACGTCTCACCCACGCCGGCGAGCACCTGCTCGACCTCGTCCTGCAGCGCGGCGTCGATCGTCAGCTCCACCGTCTTGCCGGGTTCGGTCGATCGCGGATCGCTGATCTGGATCGCCTGGCCCTTGGCATCGCTGACGACCTTGCGCACGCCGTCGGTCCCCCGCAGCGCGCTGTTGTACAGGTACTCGATCCCGCTCAGTCCGCGATTGCCCCAGCCCACCGCGCCGAGCACCTGCGCGGCCGCCGATGCCCGCGGGTACGTCCGCATCGTCTCCGGCACGAGCGAGATGCCCGGGAGGTTCAGCTTCGAGATCTTCTGCGCCTGGGCCGCGGGAAGCAGGTGGGCGAGGTACACGAAGCCGCTGTGCGGCTTCGTCAGGGACGTGATCACGTTCAGCACCGGCTTGCCCAGCAGCGGCGCCAGGTGCTGTGCGCTCCCGACCGCGTTCTTGATCAGGTACGGGTCGGCGACGACATCGTCCGCGGACTCGCTGATCGCCAGCTCCACGCCGTTGCGATCGGTGATCATGCCCCGGGCCGCCGGGATCACCGTCGTCGTCACCTGCTGCGTCGCCGCCTCCTTCCTGAGCGACGCGGCCCGGATTCCGCCCAGATAGCTCGCGCGCAGCAGCGCGATAGCCAGCAGCGCGACGAATGTCACGAACAGATAGCCGATCCGGCGGTCCATGAGCGCCATCGCGCTACCCCCCGGTGCTACTGCTGCTCTGCTGCGATTGCGTTACGGCTGTGCCGCTTACAGCGGGCGAGGTCGCGGTGGGGGCGGCCTCGGTGGGCGAGGCGCCGGTGGTCGAGGCGCCGGTGGTCGAGGCGGCAGCGGTCGACGAGGGGGCGGTCGCGGTCGAGGCGCCGGTGGCGCTCGTCGTGTCCGTCGCGGCCGTGGACGTGCCCGTGCTGGAAGTGGTTCCGCCGCTCGACGAGCCTGCCTGACCGGGAAGGTTGGCGGCGATCACGCCGCTCGTGCCCGACATGATGTCGGTCACCGCCACCGACCCGTTCGTGCCCGTGGAGGCCAGGAACGTGGAGGAGCTCGGCGCATGGATGTTCGCGATCGCCTTCGACACGCTCGCGCCTGAAAGGAACCCGGCCGAGCCCGGCGTGGGCATGATCAACCCCATCCCGGCGGCGAGACGTTCGATCCGTCCGTCGTCGCTCAGCGACGCGACGTTGGCCCTGAGCAGCTCGTTGCGCGTCTGAAGCGTCGAGGTGCGCTCGATCGAGCGACCGACGCTGGCGCCGAGCTTCAGCACCTCGACCTGCATCGTGACGATCCCCGCCAGCATCAGCCCGAGCACGGGGATCCACGCCCGTCCCCGAACCAGCCGGTCGATCAGCCGGTGGTCGGGCAGGTTGCGCAGGAACGCTCCGGCTCGCGCACGGACGTGCTGCAGGCCGCCGGCTTGCGTCTGGGTGCGGACACGGGTTTGCGTCTGTGGCCGCGGCCTCTGCGGCTTCTGCGGCTTCTGCGGGCGGGGACGTGTTGGCGCCTCGGGCCGGGGCCGAGGGGGCGCCTGCGAGCGGCCGCGCGGTGGCGCCTGTCCGGCGCCGGCCGGGGTCCGCTCCCGCACGACGGGGCCGGATACGCGGCGCGGAGCGGTTGGCGCCTTGGCCGGGCGCAGCCGGCGGGGATGGCCGGGGGCGGCGGTCCGAGTGGCGCCGGCCGGTCCGAGGGGGGGCGGCAGTCCGGGTGGCGCCGGCGGGACTGCCGGCGGCGGCCCTGCCGACGGCTGGGCGCGCGGACGGCCGGACGGCGAGCGGCCTGGTGGCGGCCGGACCCGAGCGCGTGTCCCCCTGCTGGCGGCCGGCGGGGGTGATCGCGCTCAATCTCATTCCTCGACCTCTAGCTTTCGAGCGGCCCGCAGGTGCGCCGACTTCGACCTCGGATTCGATTCGACCTCGCCGCGGCTGGGCGCCACCGCGCGTCGCGTCAACAACTCCGCCTCGGGATGATGACCACAGACGCAGACGGGAATTTCCGGCGGGCACACGCAGCCCCGCGCGCGCTCGACCAGGAACCGCTTCACGCGGCGATCCTCGAGCGAGTGGAAGGAGATCGCGGCGAGCCGCCCACCGGGCCGCAGCACGTCGAAGGCCATCGGCAGCGCGGAGTCGAGTTGGGTCAGCTCGTCGTTGACGGCGATCCGTAGCGCCTGGAAGGTCCGGCGCGCCGGATGGCCGCCCGCGAACTGCGCCGGCACCGGCACCGCGGCCTTGATGACGTCGACGAGCTGGTGCGTCGAGGCGATCTCCTCGCGCCGGCGGGCGCGGGCCAGGTGCCGCACGATCGGCTGGGCGTAGCGCTCCTCGCCGTAGTCGCGCAGGAGTCGGACGAGGCGGCGCTCCTCCCACCCGTTGACGATGTCGCGCGCCGTCAGCTCCTGGTCGGGATCCATGCGCATGTCCAGCGGCGCGTCGTAGGAGTAGGAGAAGCCGCGCTCCCACGTGTCGACTTGCATCGAGGACATGCCGAGGTCCAGATACACCAGGTCCGCCTCCACTCCTTCATCGCTCAGCTGCCGCAGCCCGCTGGCGAAGTCGGCGCGGATGAAGCGGGTCTGGCACGCCAGCTCGGCCGCAACCTCGCTGAAGCGCTCCTCGGCGGCGGGATCGCGGTCGATCGCGATCAGCGTCCCGGCCGGTCCGAGCCTCGCGCCGATCAGGCGCGCATGGCCGCCGCCACCGAACGTGCAGTCGACCGCGATCTCTCCCGGCTGCGGATCGATCAGGCCGATCAGCTCGCCGGCAAGCACCGGGACGTGGGTCTGTGTCATGTCAATCAGTGTGGCCAAGGCTCGCTGCGATGTCGGGGATACGGGTGAGAATGTCCTCGCGATAGCCGTCGTAGGCGTTCCGGTCCCACACCTCGATGCACTCGCCCGAGCCGGTGACGACGACGTCCTTGCCGAGGGCTCCGTAGCGCATCAGCGGGGGCGGGATCATCAGCCGGTTGGCCGAGTCCAGCTCGGCGTCGAACGACGAGTTGAAGAAGAACCGCTTCAGCTCGCGCGCCTTCGGCGAGACCGGGTTCAGCCCATTCAGCGTCTCGGCCGTGAACGCGTCGTAGCTCTCGGGAGTCCAGATCGAGACGCATCGCGGCGAGCCCGGAGTCGCCTCGTGCGACGCGGCGAGCACCACGCCGGCGGCCAGGGCGGCGCGGAACTTCGCCGGCACCGTCAGCCGGTGCTTCGCGTCGAGCGCGTGTTCGAAGGTTCCGCGGAAGCTCAAGGGATCTCATTCGGCTGACCGAAATCTGGACCCGGGTGGCTGGGTGGGAGGAGCCCTGCCACCCGGGTCCCGCATTGCGACTCCCACTTTTAACCCACCATCTCCCACAATGCAACCCATTTCCCACCACCGGTCCCACGACGGCCTCGATTTGCCCCATCGCCCGCGTGGCGGGCGGTTACGGAGGGTCGAGGGGCCACCGGATGACGCACGACAACGTGCAGCACCGCGAAATGGGCGCCGGGTTGCAGCAGGGCTCCGGTTCCATCCGGAGCGTGTGCTGGCGGCACCGGTTGGGAGAAAACTTCAGCATGGAGGCAGTTTTCTCCCAAGCCCCTCCCCGCGTGAGCGAAGGCGTGCCCGAGATCCGGGCTAGCCGGCCACGGGCGTCCGCCCGAGCGCACCGGAGCTGAGCGGCAGCTCGAGCACGAGCCGGGCGCCCTGGTCGCTCGGCGCCGCCGCCAACCGGCCGCCATGCGCCTCGGCCACGCCGGCGGCGATCGCCAGCCCGCGCCCCCGGTGGCCGCGGCCGGCGCGGGGGCGGCGCGCCAGCGCGGCCACGGGGGCGGGCAGCCCCGGTCCGCGATCGATCACCTCGATCCGCACGGAGCCGTGGTCGACGCGACCGCGAACCACCACCGCCCCTCCCCCGTGCTCGATCGCGTTGGCGATCAGGTTCCCGGTCGCGCGCGCCAGCCGCAGGCGGTCGCCGCGGACGTACGCGGGCCCGCAGGTCCATTCCAGCTCGAGCGCGACTCCCCGGGCCGCCGCGCTGCCTCGCCACGCCTCGACCGAATCCGTGAGCACCTGCTCGAAGTCGACCCGGTCACGCCGCGGCGCGCCGCCGCCGCCCGTGAGCTCGTCGAGCACCAGCGCCGCCCGCGCCAGCTCGACGTCGATCGCGCGCAGCCGCGCCGGCGAGAGCTCCCCCGTCCGCGCGCCCAGCTCGAGCCCCAGCCGGGCCGCGGTCAGGGGCCCGCGCAGCTCGTGCGTCGCCCGTGCGGTCAGCTCCATGCGCCGGCCCAAGCCGTCGCCACGCCACCACCGCGATCGCGCTGGCGAGCGTCGCCGCGGCCCAGCCGACGAGCCCGATCATCGGTCGATGCCCCCATCGAGCAGCCGGTACCCGACCCCCCACACGTTGACCACGAACCGGTCGCCGGCCGCGTTCAGCTTCTTGCGCAGGCGGAAGGCGTGGGAGTCGAGGGTTCTCGTCGCGCACATGGTCCGGAAGCCCCACACGTTGCGCAGGAGCTCCTCGCGCGTGTAGACACGGGTCGGGTCGCCGGCGAGCGCGCGCAGCAGCGCGAACTCCTTCTTGGACAGCTCGACCGTCTGGCCGTGGAGGCGGACGTGGCGCGCCACCGAGTCGATCTCGAGCGGGCCGATGTGGATCCGGCCCATCCCCGGGCGCCGGCGCGAGCGGCGCAGCAGCGCGCCCAGCCGCGCGCGGAGATCCTGGTAGCTGAAGGGCTTGACCACATAGTCGTCGCACCCGCGGTCGAACCCGCGCAGCCGGTCGAGATCGCCGCTGCGGCCCGAGAGCACGAGCAGCGGGAGGTCGGGGTCGAGCGCGCCGGCGACGCGGTCGGCCTCCCGCACCTGGCGCAGGAGATCGAGCCCGTCGCCGTCCGGGAGCCCGAGGTCGACGATCGCCGCGTCCGGATAGGCCGTCTCCATCAGCCGGCGGGCGTCGGCGATCGATTCGGCCTCGAGCACGTCGTGGCCGTCGGCCGAGAGGTTGTCGGCCAGGAACGTCCGGGTGGGCCGGTGGTCCTCGACGACCAGGATCGTGGTGCGTGGCTCCATGCCAGAGATAGCCTGCGGAGGAGTAGATTCACCCCCCTCCGGGTGATCTGGCATCACTCTCCGCGGCGCTCGGCTGCAACATCGCGTTCAATGGCTGCGGTGGCGCAGGAAACGGCCATATGATGCCGACGCCTCATGTACCGGCGCGGGAACTACAGCTCTGGCAACGACTTCGTGCTCGAGTACGGTGAACTGCGGTTCACGTTCAACGAGCGCGACTTCCGCGAGCGCTGCGAGCAGGCCGCCCGCAAGCTCGGATTCCTGCTCGGCGGCGCGGTCGAGGAGGACGAGGCCGAGGACCTGATCAACCTCGTCGTCAACGGCGAGGTGGCCGAGCCGGCGTCGGCGCTCGGCGAGCACGTGAACGACTGCTGGCCCGAGCTCGTCGGCCCCTCCGAGCGCTCGCTCGTGCACTGGCTCCGGCGGCTGATCTTCCGCGGCGCGTGGCTCGACCAGCGGGTCAAGGAGGGCGAGCTCGACTTCTCCTTCGACGAGGAGTCGGGCACGTTCGTCTACATCCAGCCCGAGCGCGGCGGCGAGCGGATCGAGCTCGCGCCCGAGCCGAGCTGGAATCGCGTCGCGTACGTGCGTCGCTGAGGGCCCCGCTTCCCCGCCACCGGCGCTCCAGCCCCCGCGCCCTCTAGTCTCTCCCCGCGATGAGCGCCGGGATCTGGGTCGTGATCCCCACCTACAACGAGGCCGAGAACGTCGAGGCGATCGTCCGCGCCACCGCGCGCGAGCTCGAGTCCGCTGGCCTCCGGCGATTACCGGATCCTCGTCGTGGACGACAACTCGCCCGACGGCACCGGCGAGATCGCCGAGAGCCTGGCCCGGCAGTTGCCCGTGGAGGTGCTGCACCGGCAGGGGAAGGCGGGCCTCGGCCAGGCCTACCTGGCCGGCTTCGCCCGCGCGCTGGACGGTGGCGCGAAGTTCGTGTTCGAGATGGACGCCGACTTCTCCCACGACCCGACCTACATCGCCCACCTGCTCAAGGCCGCCGAGAACGCCGACCTCGTGCTCGGCTCGCGTTACGTTCGCGGTGGCGCGGTCGAGAACTGGGGCCTCGCTCCGCCGGCTCATCAGCTACGGCGGCGGCGTGTATGCGCGCGCGGTCCTCGGCGTCGGCGTCCACGACCTGACCGGCGGCTTCAAATGCATCCGCCGGGAGGTGCTCGAGGCGATCGAGCCGCAGAGCATCCGGGCCGAGGGCTACGTCTTCCAGATCGAGGTGACCTACCGGGCCGTGCTGGCCGGGTTCCGCGTTCGGGAGGTGCCGATCACTTTTCGGGACCGCGAAGCGGGTACAAGCAAGATGTCGGCTCGGATCGCCTTCGAGGCGATGTGGCTCGTCCCGCGGCTGCGCTGGAGCGCGGCCGCAGCCGTCCGGCGTGCCCGGCGCTCAGCCGGACGTTAAAGCTCGTGAAGGTTGGTCCGGCACAAATGTTCCCTAACGTGATCGCAACCTCGAATCAACCCGCATCCGCCGGGGGTGCGGGCATCCTTGAACCGATGAGCCTTCAGAGCCCGCTCGGGGCCACGCAGAGCGGCGCATTCGAGCTCGCGACGGTCCGACCTCGACGTCGCCGCCACCCGCTCCCGCGGGCGCGCCGGGCTGCTCGCGCTCGGCGGCCTGCTGGTGACGCGCGACGCTGATCACGATCTCGGCCGCCCGCACCGACTCGTTCCTCCCCGAGTCGGTGCGGCCGATGCCGCGCTGGCTCGCCGGTCCGTTCGCCGGCATCGGCATCGACCTCCACGTCGCGGGTGCCGTGGCGCGTGCTGGCGGTGATGTTCGCCTGCTACGTCGATCGCGGTCCAGGCGCACGGCCGGGCTGTCGGCGCGCTCGGTGCTGATGTGCATCGCCGCCTTCCACGCGCTCGTCCTGCTGGCGCCGCCGCTCCTCTCCACCGACGTCTTCAGCTACCAGGCCTACGCCCGGATCGGCGCATCTGTACGGCGCCAACCCGTACCTGAACGGGCCGCACGCCATCGCGCTCGATCCGGTCTATCCGTTCATCGGCGCCAAGTGGGTGACGATCCCCTCGCGCGTACGGGCCGGTCTTCACCGTCCTCAGCTACCTGCTCGCGCCCCTGTCGATCGCGGCCAGCGCGTTCGCCTACAAGGCGATCGCCGCGTGCGCCAGCCTCGCCATCGTGGCACTGGTGTGGAACATCGCGCGGATGCGCGGGGTCGATCCCGTCAAGGCGGTCGCGCGTGGTCGGGCTGAACCCGCTGCTCGTCGTCTACGGCGTCGGCGGCGGCCACAACGACCTCCTGATGCTGGCCGTGCTGCTGGCGGGGATCGCGCTGATCCTCCAGCACCGCGATCGCGCCGGGCGCCGGCTCGCTCGTGCTCGCCACTGGCGATCAAGCTGACGGCCGGGCTGCTGCTGCCCGTTCGCCCTCGCCGGCGACCGGCAGCCCGCTGGCGCGGCGCCGCCGGCGCGAGATCCTGCTCGGCGCCGGGGTCGCGGCGGCGGTGATCGCCGCCGTGTCCTTCGCGGTCTTCGGCGGCGGGATCCTGCACCTCGCGGTGACCGTCCAGCAGAGCCAGAGCGAGGGCGACTGGCACAGCATCCCCGGCTTCGTCTCGAGCCGCCTCGGGCCTCGGGACGATCGGCGCACATCACCGGCGACGTGCTGGCGGTGGTGTTCGTCGCCGTCACCTGCCTGGCTGGTGCGGAGGGTGTGGCGGGGCGAGCTCGACTGGATCGCCGGCGCGGGGTGGGCGACGGTGGCGATGCTGGCCACGGCGAGCTCGCTGCTGCCGTGGTACGTGGCATGGCTGATGCCGCTGGCGGCGCTCGGGCGCGACCGCCGGCTGCTCCGGTGGCGATCGTGATGACCGGAGTGGTGCATGTTCATTCAGCTGCTCGGGTACATTCCGCACGGCACGACCTTCCTCAACCTGTGAAGGCGATGCACCCATGAGCGCCCCCCTCCACTACGACGACACCGGCTCGAGGCCGCTCGAGCTGCTCAGCGTGGTCGCGCCCGTGTACAACGAGGAAGCGACGATCGAGGAGTTCTACACGCGCGTCTGCGCGGCG
The DNA here is from genome assembly GCA_963710305.1 of uncultured Solirubrobacterales bacterium. Classification (GTDB taxonomy): domain Bacteria; phylum Actinomycetota; class Thermoleophilia; order Solirubrobacterales; family Solirubrobacteraceae; genus Palsa-465. Next base: position 390,965 of record CAVPZV010000004.1, read on the forward strand.
CTCGAGGGGGTGCCGTTCGAGCTCGTGCTGGTCGACGACGGCTCCAGCGACGGCTCGCCGATCGCGCTCGACCACATGGCCGCGGCCGATCCGCGCGTGCGCGTCGTCTACCTGTCCCGGAACTTCGGCCACCAGACCGCGCTGACCGCCGGCCTCGACCACGCCCGCGGCGACGCGGTGGTGATGCTCGACGCCGATCTTCAGGATCCGCCCGAGCTGATCGTCCGCATGCTCGACCACTGGCGCGCCGGCTGTGACGTCGTCTACGCGGTGCGCGAGGAGCGGGAGGGCGAGTCCCGCTTCAAGCTCGCCACCGCCAGCTGGTTCTACCGGCTGTTCGACAAGCTGGCCCAGGTCGAGCTTCAGCACGAACTCCGGCGACTTCCGCCTGCTCGACCGGCGCGCGCTCGACGCGCTGCTCTCGATGCGCGAGCGCAACCGCTTCCTGCGCGGGATGACGGTCTGGGTCGGCTACCGGCAGGCCGCCGTGCCCTACCGGCGCGATCCTCGCTACGCCGGCGAGACCAAGTACACGCTGTCGAAGATGCTCCGCTTCTCGCTCGACGCGATCTCGTCCTTCTCGCACCGGCCGCTCCAGCTGGCCACGCTGCTCGGGTTCCTGATCTCGACGCTCGCGTTCATCGCGATCCCGGTCGTCGTCGTCCTGCGGATCCTCGGGCTCCTACCTGCCCGGGCTTCGGGTCGATCACGATCGCCGTGCTGCTGCTCGGCGGCATCCAGCTGATCGCGATCGGGATCATCGGCGAGTACGTCGGGCGCATCTACGACGAGGTCAAGGACCGGCCGCTGTACCTGGTCAAGGCACGCCTGAACATGAGCGAGATGAGGACGCCCGAGTCGCCGCTGCCGCCGGTCATCGCCGAGCCGGCCGACTCGGCGCTTAGCCGGAGCAGCGGCACTAGCCGCCGGCCGGGTTCGGGCCGACCGAGCGGTTCGCACGCGGCGTCGTCGGCACCGTCATCCGTCGGCTCCGGCCGGAGCTCGACGGACCTTGTCGGGCGCCGCGCTGGTCCTCGCCCGGCGCCTGCTCGAGCGCCGCGATGCGCACGGCCAGGCCCTTGAGGGCGTCGGCGATCGGGTCGGGCAGGTGGACCCAGTCGGCGTCCGGGCCCTCGGGGCGGCGGCCCTCGACGCGCACCGGATGGCCCGGGTTGCCCACCACGGTGGAGTTGGGCGGAACGTCGTGGATGACCACGCTGTTGGCGCCGATCTTCGAGCCGTGGCCGACGGTGATCGGCCCGAGCAGCTTCGCGCCCGAGCCGATCGTGACGTTGTCCTCGCACGGTGGGATGGCGCTTGCCGGTGGCAAACCCGGTGCCGCCCAGCGTCACCCCCTGATACAGGGTGACGTCGCTGCCGATCTCGGCCGTCTCGCCGATCACCACCCCCATGCCGTGGTCGATGAAGAAGCCGTCGCCGATCTTCGCCGCCGGGTGGATCTCGATGCCGGTGACCGCGCGGCTGACGGCGGCGATGACACGGGGAAGGAACGGCACGCCGAGGCTCTGCAGCGCGTGCGCGACCCGGTGGGCGAGCAGCGCGTGGACGCCCGGCCAGGTGGCGAGGATCTCGAGCGTGCCGACCCCTCGCGCCGCCGGGTCGCGGCTGCGCGCCGCCGCGACGTCACGCCGGATCTCCGCCGCAGTGCGCGCGATCAGCCCCATCGCCGAAAGCGTAGCTGGCGCCACGGTCTCGGCCGCTTACGGCGCGAAGAAGGGCGTCGAGACGTAGCGCTCGCCCGAGTCGGGCAGGATCGCCACGATCCGGCGCCCGCGGCACTCGGGGCGCCGCGCCAGCTCGAGCGCCGCCCACACCGCCGCCCCGCCCGAGATGCCCGCCAGCACGCCCTCGCGCCGCGCGAGCGCCGCGCGCGGTCTCGATCGCGGCTTCGTCGTCGACCGCGATGACCTCGTCGAGCAGCTCGCGGTTGAGCACCTCGGGCACGAAGCCGGCGCCGATGCCCTGGATCTTGTGCGGCCCGGCGGGGCGGCCGGAGAGCACCGCGGAGGCGTCGGCTCGACGGCCACGAGCCGGCAGCCGGGGTTGCGGCTCCTTCAGCACCTCCCCCGCGCCCGGTGATCGTCCCCCCGGTGCCGACCCCGGCTACGAACACGTCGACGCGGCCGTCCAGCGCCTCCCAGATCTCGGGGCCGGTGGTGCGGCGGTGGACCTCCGGGTTGGCCGGGTTCGAGAACTGGTCGGGCAGGAACACGTCGTCGCGGGTGGCCAGCGCCCGGGCCGCCTGCACCGCCTCGGTCATCCCCCCCAGCGACTCGGTCACCTCGACCCGCGCGCCGTACAGGCGCAGCAGGCCCTCGCGCTCGCGGCTCATGCCCTGCGGCAGGGTGAGGACCAGGTCATAGCCCTTGGCCGCGCACACGAACGCGAGCGCGATCCCGGTGTTGCCGCTCGTCGCCTCCACGATCGTGGTCGCCCCCGGCTCGATCCGGCCCTCCCGCTCGGCGGCCTCGATCATCGAGACGCCGATGCGGTCCTTCACGCTCCCGCCCGGGTTGAACGCCTCGAGCTTGGCGAACAGCTCGACGTCGAGCTCCGGCGCCATCCGGGTGAGCTGCACCATCGGGGTGCGACCCACGTGATCGGCAATGTTGGTCGGGATTCGCGCCATTTCGCCCGCTCAGCGTACCGGCGAGGCGCCGAACCGAGCTGTGAGGGCGGCTGTCAGATGTGGTACATCGGGGCGCCGGCGGCGCGGGTCTCGGCCTCGGCCACGTCCGCCACCGTGGACTCGGCGAGCACCGAGCGGGCGGCGCGGGCGGCGTCGGCGAAGACGCCGGCGGCGCCGCGGCCGACGGGACCGTCGAGGAGCTCGACGAGCTCGAGCACGGTGATCTCGCCGGCGGGACGGGCGAAGGAGTAGCCGCCCTTGACGCCGCGCTGGGAGCGGAGGATGCCGGCGCGGCGGAGGTTGGCGAACAGCTGCTCGAGGAACTGAACCGGGATCTCGCGGCGGCGGGCCAGATCGGCGATCGGCACCGGGCAGGCGTCACCGCGCTGATGGAGCTCGACCAGAGCACTCAGCGCGTACGGAGACTTGGTGGTGATCGAGATCATCGGCGCGCCTGATGATGGCACGCCGATGCGACCGACCTACAAAACACGGAATAGTTGCCAGGAAACGCGGTTGAGACGCGTGAGCGCGCCCGGTTGGGCGCGAGGCCGCCGGCACGGGGCGCCGAGTGCCGACCCGGCCGCCAGGCCGCCAGACCGCCAGGCTGCCAGGCCGCCAGGCCGGAGACTTAGATCCAGCCGCGCTCGGTGGCGATGAGGACGGCCTGGGCGCGGTCCATGGCGCCGAGCTTGCCGTACACGTTGTGCAGGTGGGTCCGGACCGTGCTCGTCGACAGACCGAGCTCGTTGGCGATCTGCTTGTAGACCATGCCCTTGGCCAGCCGGCGCAGGACGTCGACCTCGCGGGTCGACATCGGGCAGGGATCGATCTGACGGGGACGGTTGCCGGTGCTGGGCAGCGGCAGGTCGTACATGACCGTGCGCAGCTGGGCGGGCTTGATCCCGACGATGCGCGCGACGCTCAGGAGCTCGGACGGCGACACCGCGCCACCGACCACGTAGTGGGCGAGCATGTCGGCCAGGCGCACGAGCGCGGCCTCGCCCTCGCACTCGTCGGAGTGGTGGCGCTCGATCACGCTGGCGACCGACTTGGGCAGGCCCCACCGGCGGGCCAGGACGCCGCCGACCAGCGCGTGGTCGACGCCGAGCTCGCGGCGCTCGGACTGGATCCGGTCCTCGGGCGTGCGCGCCTCGGCGTGGATCTGGCGCGGGTAGCCCGGGATAGGCGTGGACGAGCACGAGCTTGCCGATGTCGTGCAGCAGAGAGGTGACCATCAGGCGGTCGCGCGACTCGTAGTTGAGCTCGCGGGCGAGACGATCGGCGGCGCGCTGGGTGGCCACGGCGTGGAGGCGGAAGCGCTCGGGGATGCCCTGCCAGACCGTGGAGCGCTCGAAGAAGTCGAACGTCCGGGCGCGGGAGGCGATCGTGTGCACGGTCCGGGCCGAGAGGACCTCGACGCCCTGGACGGCGCTCTCGACGCGGCTCTTGGTCCGGCCCTCGACCTGGTTGGCCAGGCGCAGCACGGTGACGGCGAGCGACACGTCGCCCTCGACGGCGGCTACGACGTCGGCCGTCGAAGGCTCGCCGGCCTCGAACAGCGCCATCACGCGGTTGCGCGACTCGGCCAGCATCGGGAAGGCCTCGAGCGCCTCGAAGGCGGCGGTCAGACGCCGGCCGTGACCCTCGTTGTGGCGCCGCTCACGCGGGACGTAGGCATCGGGGGTCGTCGTCGACGGAAGGGGAAGAGGAGTGGGGGCAGCTACCGTGGCCAAAGGGGACTCGCTCGGGTTCGGACGGTCAGGAGCGTCGGGCGGGGTGTCAGAGGGAGCGGAAGGTGGTTCCATTTCGTTGGCTACCCGCCTCGTGCCTTCTATCGGCAGATGTACGACGTGTATTTAGGGATTGTTGCGCCGCGGGCGGTCGGCCTCGGCCGAACCGGCAGGTAAGGTCCCGCATCACGCTCCGCGTCCGACTCGCCCCGCGCCCGCTCCGAAGCCCCTGAGTCGAAGTTCTAGGAACTGGAGCATCGCGGTCGTCCATAACAAACTCTGAACAATGCTAATCGGCGCCCACGTATCTCCTGCAGGTTCACTGGCACGCGCCGTCGAGCGAGGCGTCGAACGCGGCTGCCAGGCGATTCAGATCTTCAACCAGTCGCCGCGGATGTGGCGCCCCACGGCGTACGGCGAGGAGGACTTCGCCGCCTTCCGCGAGGCGCGCGAGAGCAGCCCGATCGAGGCCGTGCTGATCCACGCGGTGTACCTGCTGAACTGCGCCTCTGAGGACGAGGAGATGCGCTCGAAGTCGCTGACCTCGCTGATCCAGTCGCTGCGCGTCGGGCGCGGGATCGGAGCCGTCGGGGTCGTCCTCCACCCCGGTTCGGCGAAGAAGGGCGACGTGCCGAGCGCGATCCGGCGCGCGGGCGAGGTGATCAGAGAGGCGCTGGCCGAGACCGACGGCTGCGATCTGCACCTCGAGGACACGGCGGGCGCCGGCGGCACCCTCGGGCGCTCGTTCGAGGAGCTCTCGGAGCTGCTCGGCGCGGCCGGCGGCTCGAGCCGGCTGGGAGTGTGTTTGGATTCCTGCCATCTGCTCGCCTCGGGATACGACGTACGGACCCCCGCGGCCCTCGACCGAGGTGGTCGACGAGTTCGACCGCATCGTCGGGCTCGATCGCCTCGGCTCGCTGCACGTGAACGACTCGATGACGCCGCTGGGCTCCAACCGCGACCGCCACGCCGTGCTCGGCCAGGGCGAGCTGGGCGAGCGCGGGTGCGCCACGTTCCTGTCGGAGCCTCGCTTCGACCGCCTCCCCTGCGTGCTCGAGACCGGGCGCGACGATGGCGCGGTCACGCCTGAGGACATCAAGGCCGCGTTCGCGCTGCGCGAGCGCGGGCTGACATCGCGAAAGCGGAGCGAAGGCCCGGCGATGAGCGCCTCCACCGACGCCGCCGACGCGCTCGTCGTGTTCGGCATCACCGGCGACCTGGCGCGCAAGATGACCTTCCGCTCGCTGTATCGCCTCGACAAGCGCGGGCTGCTCGACCTGCCGGTGATCGGCGTCGCGGTCGACGACTTCGACGAGGACAAGCTGAGGCAGCGCGCGCGGGAGTCGATCGAGCAGAGCGGCGAGCAGATCGACGACGAGGTGTTCGAGCGCTTCGCCAAGCGCCTGTCCTACGTCCAGGGCGACTTCGGCAAGGACGACACGTACGAGCGGGTGAAGAAGGCGCTCGGCGACGCCCGCAACCCCACGCTTCTACCTCGAGATCCCGCCGGCGCTGTTCGCGACCGTGATCAAGGGGCTCGCGCAGGCGGACCTGGTGAGTCACGGCCAGCGCGTGGTGGTCGAGAAGCCGTTCGGCCACGACCTCGCCTCGGCGCGCCAGCTCGCCGCCGACCTCCACAAGTACCTCGCACGAGTCCCAGCTCTACCGGATCGACCACTTCCTCGGGAAGATGGGTCTCGACGAGTTCATGTACCTGCGCTTCGCCAACACGATGCTCGAGCCGGTGTGGAATCGCAACCACATCGCCTCGGTGCAGATCACGATGGCCGAGAAGTTCGGGGTCGAGGACCGGGGTCACTTCTACGACCCGGTCGGGGCGCTGCGCGACGTGGTCGTCAACCACCTGCTCCAGATGGTGGCCGCGGCGGCGATGGAGCCGCCCGCCGGCCGCGACCCCGAGACGCTCAAGGACACCAAGATCGCGGTGTTCAAGGCGATCGCCGACGCCGACCCGGCCCACTACGTGCGGGGCCAGTACGAGGGCTACCGCGACATCGACGGCGTCGCGCACGGACTCGACGACCGAGACCTACGCGGCGCTGCGGCTCGAGATCGAGAGCTGGCGCTGGGACGGCGTCCCGTTCTTCATCCGGACGGGCAAGGCGCTGGCCGCCACCGAGACCGAGCTCCGGCTCGTGTTCCGCCATCCCCCGCGGCTCCACTTCGTCGATCCGGGCCACCGCCGCCCGGAGCCGAGCCAGATCGTGGTCAGGATCGACCCGCACAGCGGTGTCCGGATCATCCTCGACGCCCAGCGGGCCGACAAGCAGGGACCGGCGGAGATCGAGCTCGACATGGAGTTCGCCGACCAGGGGGGCGAGGGCGCGACGCCCTACGAGGTCCTGCTCCACGCCGCGCTCGTCGGCGACAGCACCCACTTCACGCGCCAGGACGGCGTCGAGGAGACGTGGCGGATCCTGCAGCCGCTGCTCGATTCCCCGCCGGAGGTCAAGCCGTACGCCAAGGGATCTTGGGGGCCCGAGGAGGCCGAGCGGCTAACCCAGGGCTTCGGCGGCTGGCAGGACCCCTGGCTCCCCGGCTGACCCTGCCGCCTGCTCCTCGCTCCGGCGCCTGCGCCCGGCCAGCACCCGCGCCAGCTCGTCGCGCGAGCCGATGCCGAGCTTTCGGTACACGCTGCCGCAGGTGGTACTCGATCGTCTTGGGACTGAGGAACAGCGCCGCCGCGGCCTCCCGCGTGGTCTTGCCCCCGGCGAGCAGGAGCGAGATCTGAAGCTCCTGAGGCGTCAGCTCGTCGACGCGTGCTCGGGTCCCGCCGGCGCAGCGTCTCGCCGGAGGCGGCCAGCTCCGCGCGCGTGCGCTCGGCCCAGGGCGCCGCGTCGAGGCGCTCGAACGTCTCCAGCGCGGCCCGGAGCTGCTCGCGGGCGCGGATCCGCTGCCGGGACCGTCGCAGGCGCTCGCCGTAGACCAGCCGCGTGCGCGCGGCCTGGAAGACGTCGGCGGTCTGCTCGTGCACCGACGAGCGCCTCCTCGAAGCGCTCGGCGAACTCCGACTCGTCCGCGAGCATGGCCCGGCAGCGCAGGGCACGCGCCAGCGACCAGGGCTGGCCCTTGGCCCGGGCCAGCAGTTCGAACCGCGCGGCCGCCATCGCTCGCGTCCTGCTCGCGCCCCAGCCGCAGGTAAGCCTCGACCAGCTCGGGGGCGGGCGACACGTCCGGGTCGGTGATCCCGAGGGAGTCGATCAGCCGCTGCTGGCGCTCGAAATGCCCGGCGGCGGCGTCCGCCTGCCCTGCCCCCAGCGCGAGCTCGCCGAGCGCTGCCGTCGCCCAGATCTCGTACAGGGCCAGTCCGAGCTCTTCGGCCAGCGCCAGCGCCTCGGCGGCCAGCGCGCGGCACTGCTCGGCGCGGCCGCGCCGCGCCTGGAGCCAGGCGTGATCGGCGAGCCCGAACACGAGCTCGCACCGCTGGCCCGTCTCGCGGGCGAGCTGGATCGCCTCGGTGTGGGTGGCCTCCGCCACCGCCCAGCTGGTCGCTCGTCGCCTGATCGCGGGCGACGAGGTTGAGCAGGAACGGCAGCGCACCCACCGCGGCGCGCGCCCGCGCGGCCTCGAGCGCCTGTTCGATCACGGCGCGCCCGGCGCTGCGCTCGCGCAGGAACAGCGGCGCCAGCACGAGCCAGGGCAGCAGCGCGGGGTCCTCGCGGAGCTTCGGCGAGCCCTCGGCCAGCGCCACCGCTTCGTGTAACGCCTCGGCGCCGGCCTCGGCATTGCCGCCCAGCGTGTGCGCCATGCCGTTGATCAGGGCGACCAGGTAGCGCGCCCGGTCCGACGGATCGGAGGAGCAGGCGGTCGCGAGCGCGCTGCGCGGTGAGGAGCATCTCGCGCGGCTTGCCGGCCACGAAGCAGGCTCCCGCCGCATCCGCGAGCATCATGATCGCCGTCTCGGGATCGGCGCGCTCGGCCGCTGTCGATCAGGATCTCGTATCCCCGCCACACCGGCCCGACGCGGGTGGCGATGTGGCCGGCGAGCTGATCGATCCGCACGAGCCGTGCCGCGTCCCCGGTCAGTGCGCGCGCCTCGTCGAGAAGCCGCGTCGCGCGCTGGGCCAGCCCGGCCAGCCACGACGCGTCGGCCGCCTCCGAGAGCAGGGCGGCGGCGCGTTCCCGATCGCGGGTCAGCTTCGCCGCGCGTTCGAACGCCGCGGCGGCCGTGGCATAGGCGCTCCGGTCCCGGCCGCGGGCGCCGGCCTGGGCGAGCGCGGCCGAGGCGGACTCGTCCGCGCCCGCGGCGGCGGCCGCGAGATGCCAGGCCCGGCGGTCGACGTCACGGTCCGGCAGCGCGTCCGCCAGCGCTCGATGCGCCTCGCCGCCGCTGCTCGACCGGCGCCTGCGCGTAGATGGCGGAGCGGGCGAGCGGATGGCGGAAGTCGAGCTCGCCGGCCCGGATCCGGATCAGTCCCGCATCCTGCGCGCGGCGCGAGCGCCGCGATGTCGAGTCCAAGCTTGCGCGCAGCGCGCTCGATCGTGGCCAGATCGCGGCTGTCGCTCGTGGCGGCGAGCACCAGCGCACGGCGCGTCGGCGCCTCCAGGCCCTCAGCGCGCCGCAGGAACGCACGGGCGATCTTGCCGGGAAGGAGCACCGGCGCGCCGGCCGGCGCGAGCTCGAGCTGATCGGCCTCCTGGGCCAGCTCGATCAGGCCGAGCGGATTCCCGCCCGTGGCCTCGTGGAGGCGTCCGCTGAGCTCGGGCGCCAGCTCGGGCAGCAACGCAACCGACTCGTCACCCGACAGACCATCGAGGCGCAGGGTCGGCAGGTCAGCCCCGTCGAGCAGCGAGGGCTCGTCGTCGCGCGCGGTGATCAGCACGCCGATCGGATCGGCGAACAGGCGGCGGAAGGCGAACAGCAGCGCCTGCGCGCTCGAGTCGTCGAGCCAGTGAGCGTCGTCGAGCAATATCGCGAGCGGTCCCTGCTCGGCATAGGCGGCGAGCAGGCTGAGCGTCGCGGCGCCCACGGCGAAGCGCTCCTGGGCCTCGCGCGGGACGGAGCGCGAGCGCGCCCTCGAGCGCCACTGGCCTGGGGGCGAGGGATCTGGTCGAGCATCACCAGAGCCGGGCGGAGCAACTCGAGCAGGGAGGCGAACGGGATCTGCGCCTCGGACTCGATCCCTCGGGCGCGCAGGACGCGCATCCCGCCGGCGCGCTCGTGCGGCGTGGTCGAGCAGCACCGTCTTGCCGATCCCCGGCTCGCCGACCAACGCCAGAATGGCGCTGGCTCCGGCGCGCGCAGCGCCGAGCACGCGCTCGATCTCCTGCTGCTCGCGATCGCGCCCCAGCAGCATGATGCGGATTCTACGAGCCGCTCCTGAAAGACTAGGTGCCCCCCGGAAGCGAGCCGCAGGTCCCCTCGCCTACGGTCGCTCGGCAACCAACTCTGGAGGGCACGATGGCCACAATCAATGAACCCGTCGCGGTCGACGGCGACAAGCTGATGCAGTTCGTCTTCCGCGCCGTGGACGAGGTCGGAGCGACGCTTGAACGCGGCGCTGGTGGTGATGGGCGACAAGCTCGGCCTGTACCGCGCGCTCGCGAAGTCCGGCCCGCTCACCCCGGGCGAGCTCGCCGACGCCACCGGCACGGCCGAGCGGTACGTGCGCGAGTGGCTGAACGCGCAGGCGGCCGGCGGCTTCGTCGCCTATGACCCAGAGGCAGCGGCCGGTACAGCCTCGCCCCCGAGCAGGCGGTGGCGCTGACCGACGAGACCAGCCCCGCCTACCTCCCGGGCTTCTTCCAGATCGCGGTCGGGTCGGTGCTCGATTCGCCGCGCATCACCGAGGTGGCGCGGACCGGCGAGGGCATCGGCTGGGGCGACCACGTGCACGACGTGCACGAGGGATGCGAGCGGTTCTTCCGCCCCGGGCTACAACGCCCATCTGGTCGCCGAGTGGCTTCCCGCGCTCGACGGCGTGCGTCGAGAAGCTCGAACACGGCGGCGCGGTCGCGGATGTCGGCTGTGGCCACGGCGCCTCGACGATCCTGATGGCGCAGGCGTTCCCCAAATCGACGTTCCTCGGCGCCGACTACCACCAGGGTCGATCGAGACGGCGCGGGAGCGCGCGCGGGAGGCGGGCGTCTCGGAACGGATTCGCTTCGACGCGGCGCCGGCGGCCGAGTACGCGGGCGAGGGCTACGACCTGGTCACGATGTTCGACTGCCTGCACGACATGGGCGATCCGGTCGGCGCCGCGCGCCACGTCCGCAGGACGCTGGCCGAGGACGGGACGTGGATGATCGTCGAGCCGGCGGCCGGCGATCGGGTCGAGGACAACCTCAATCCCGTGGGCCGCGCCTACTACGCCTTCTCGACGCTGCTGTGCACGCCCGCCTCGCTCTCGCAGGAGGTCGGGCTGGCCCTGGGGGCGCAGGCCGGTGAGGCCCGGATCCGGGACGTGGTCACAGCCGGTGGGTTCACCCGCTTCCGGCGCGTGGCCGAGACGCCGTTCAATCAGGTGTTCGAGGCGCGGCCGTAGGGGCGGCAAGGCGCCCGCGAGCGCGAAAACGCTCGCGGGCGCCAGCTCCCTCGTGAGAGGATCGGCGAAGCGATGACTGTGTTAGAGCGCAGCGCACGCGCAGAGCAGTCGCGGGCGCGCTATCCGGATGAAGACCGGATACGTCGTGCGCGACGGCGTGCGCATGTACTGGGAGGCGCTACGGCGACGGCGACACCGACGCTCGTGCTGCTGCCGACGTGGATCGATCGTCCACTCGCGCTTCTGGAAGGTGCAGATCCCGTACCTGGCCCGCCACTGCCGGGTCGTGACCTTCGACGGGCGCGGCAACGGGCGCTCGGATCGCCCGGCGGGCGCCCAGGCCTACACGCCGGAGGAGTTCGCCGCCGACACGCTGGCGGTGATGGACGCCACCGACACCGAGCACGCGACGCTCGTCGCGCTCTCGTGCGGCGCGCTGTGGGCGACGATCCTGGCCGCCGAGCACCCGCGACCGGGTCGACGGCGTCGTCTACATCGCGCCTGCGGTCGGGCTGGCGCCCGGCCACCCCGAGCGCGACATCTCGCCCTTCGAAGACTTGCTCGAGATCGACGAGGGCTGGGCCAAGTACAACCATCACTACTGGCGCCGCGACTACCGCGGGTTCCTCGAGTTCTTCTTCGCCAAGTGCTTCAACGAGCCGCACTCGACCAAGCAGATCGAGGACACGATCGGCTGGGCGCTCGACACCGACCCGGAGACGCTGGCCGACACCACTCGGGGCATCGGGCAGCGCTGCACGCAACCGGCAGTTCCGCGACATCTGCGCCCGGGTCGAGCTGCCCGACGCTCGTGATCCACGGCGACGCCGACCTGGTCCGGCCACTGGCCCAGGGCGCCGCGCTGGCCGAGGCGACCGCGGGGCCGCCTGATCACGTTCGAGGGCGCGGGTCACATCCCCAACGCGCGCGACCCGGTGAAGATCAACCTGATCCTGCGCGACTTCATCGTGCCCGCCCGCACCACCCGCGAGGTGGACCCGGGCACGCGTACGCCCGCCGCGCGCGCTCTACATCTCCTCGCCCATCGGCCTCGGCCACGCCATCGCGACCTCGCGATCGCCGACGAGCTGCGACAGGCTCCGGCCGGGACTCGAGATCGAGTGGCTCGCGCAGCATCCCGTGACGGCGGTGCTCGAGGCGCGCGGCGAGCGGATCCACCCGGCCAGCGCGCGAGCTCGCCAGCGAATCGGCCCACATCGAGTCCGAGTCGGCCGAGCACGATCTCCACGTGTTCGAGGCGATCCGCCGGATGGACGAGATCCTGGTGGCGAACTTCATGGTCTTCCACGACCTGGTGCGCGAGGAGCAATACGACCTGTGGATCGGCGACGAGGCGTGGGAGGTCGACTACTTCCTGCACGAGAACCCGGAGCTCAAGAGCGCCCCGTTCGTCTGGCTGAGCGACTTCGTGGGCTGGCTGCCGATGGAGGACGCGGACGAGCGTGAGCGGTTCCTGACCGCCGACTACAACGCCGAGATGCTCGAGCAGATCGCGCGCTATCCGCGCGTGCGCGACCGCTCGATCTTCGTCGGCGATCCCGACGACATCGTGCCGCGAGCGCTTCGGTCCCGGCCTGCCCTCGATCCGCGCCTGGACCGAGCGCCACTTCCAGTTCGCCGGCTACGTGACGCCGTTCGATCCGCAGTCGCTGTGCAGACCGCGCGAAGCTGCGCGCGGAGCTCGGCTACGGGCCGCGACGAGCAGGTCTGCATCGTCACGGTCGGAGGGTCGGGCGTGGGCGCCGATCTGCTGCGACGGGTGATCGCGGCGCTCCCGGAGGCCGAGCGCCTCGTGCCGGAGCTGCGGATGATCGCGGTGGCCGGGCCGCGCATCGACCCGGCCTCGCTTCCCCACGAGGAAGGACTCGAGGTCCGTGCCTACGTGCCCGAGCTCTACCGGCACCTCGCCGCGTGCGACCTGGCCGTCGTGCAAGGCGGCCTCAGCACGACGATGGAGCTGACCGCGAGCGGACGGCCGTTCCTGTACTTCCCGCTCCGCCACCACTTCGAGCAGAACCGGCACGTGCGCCACCGGCTCGAGCGCTACGGCGCCGGCCGGCGCATGGACTACGGCGCCGACGGTCCCCGCGAGATCGCGGCGGCGATCGCCGAGGAGATCGGTCGCGAGGTTCGCTACCGCCCGGTCGACGCCGGCGGCGCGGCGCGCGCGGCGGCGCTGATCGCCGAGCTCCTGTAGCCCTACTCGTACTGGAGCGCCTGGAGCACGTTCAGCCGCGCGGCACGCCGCGCCGGCACGATCGCCGCCACCAGCCCGGCCAGGATCGCCGCGATCACGAACACGACCAGCGTGGCCACCGGGATCGTGAAGGCCGCGTACTTGATCGCCACGCCGACCAGCAGCGCGAGCACGACTCCGAGCGGGATCCCGAACGTCGCCCCGAGCAGCGCGGTGATCACGCTCTCGTGGCGGATCATGCGCCGCACCTGGCGGCGGCTCATCCCGACCGCGCGCAGCATCCCGAGCTCGCGCGTGCGCTCGAACACGGTCAGCACGAGCGTGTTGACGATCCCGAACAGGCTGACGACGATCGACAGCGAGAGCAGCACGTAGAGCAGGTTGAGCAGCATGGTCAGCCCCTGCTCCTGGTTCTTCATGAACTGCGCCTTGGTCTGGAGCTTGGCGTCGGGGAAGCTCGCCAGGGCGCGCGTCAGCACGCTCGTGTTCGCCGGGGTGACGCCGCCCTGGACGTTGACGAACGTGTACAGGTTCTGCGGGTTCTGGTAGACGCGATCGAACAGCGCCGCCGAAATCGTCACGTCGCCGTACGGAGCTCCGCCCTTGGGCGGATTGGTGATGCCGCGCAGGACGAGGTGGAGCATCCTCCCGTTCGGCGTCTCGACCGTCAGCGGCGAGCCCACGTGCAGCTTCTGCGCCTTGGCGTAGTCGGTGTTGACGAACGCGCCGTCGTCGCCGAGGCCTGCCGGCGTCTGCGGCCCGCCGCCCTTCCAGTCGATCGAGATCACCTGGCTCACCTGCGGCTCGGCGCCGGTGACGTTGATGTTCGAGCCGAATGCACGCCCTTGGCCGGCGCGCAGACCGGAGACGACGGTGACGCCAGGGACGCGGGTCAGCGCCTGCTCGGAGGCGATCGCCGATGGGGGCGAAGTTGTTCTTCGCGGTGACCGCGTAGTTGGCCACGAACACCTGATTGACCGAGCCCTCGAAGCGCGTGCGCAGCCCGGCGGCGAGCACGCCGACCAGCGTGACCAGCGCGAGACCGATCATCAACGCCGACGCCGTCGACGCGGTTCGCGCCGGGTTGCGGACGGAGTTGCCGCGCGCGAGCGTGCCCGCGGCGCCGCCGATCCGCGTCGCGGGCCAGCCGAGGACGCGAGCGATCGGCGGCACGAGCATCGGCGCGAGCATGGCCACGCCGAGGAACAGCGCCACCGCGCCGATCCCCACGGCGAGCAGCCGCAGGCCGGTGGAGAGGCCGCCGACGAGCAGGCCGACGAGCATCAGCGCGACCGCCACGCCGATGGTGCTCAGCGCCCCGGCCGTGCCGAAGCGGGCGAAGCGCGACGGCGGCAGCACCGAGCCTTCGCGCACGGCGGCGATCGGAGCCACGCGCGTGGAGCGGAGCGCCGGGCGGATCGCCGCGAGCATCGTCACGATCACCCCGACGAGCAGCGAGACGATGATCGTCCGCGCCTTGAACACGGTGCTCGCCTGTGGCAGGTCGATGCCGAACGAGACGAACAGCGCGTTCAGGCCCTTGGCCAGTGCCGAGGCCGAGGAACAGGCCGACCACCGAGGCGAGCAGTCCGATCACGAACGCCTCGAGGAGCACCGACGCGAGCACCTGCCGCCGCGTGGCGCCGAGCGTGCGCAGCGTGGCCAGCTCGCGCGTGCGCTGCGCGACCGTGATCGACAGCGTGTTGGCGATCACGAAGCTGCCCACGAACAGCGCCACGCCGCCGAACGCGAGCAGGAAGTCCTGGAAGATCGTGAGGAAGCCGCTCGTGTCCTTCGTCGCCTGCTGGGCCTGCGCGGTGCCGGTCCTGACCTGGGCGTCGGCGGGGAGCAGGCGGCGGATCGCGGCCACCAGCGACGCGCTCGAGTTACCCGGCTTGATGGCCACGTTGATCTGGTCGTAGCGGCCCTGCTTGTCGAAGATCCGCTGTGCCGTGGGCAGCGTGAAGATGGCCAGCGTGGCGCCGCCGAGCGAGGAGACGCCGGCGAATTTGACCGTCCCGGCGACCGTGAAGCGCTGGACCGGACCGCGCGCGATCACGCCGATCTGCTGTCCGAGCCGGAAATGCTGCTTGCTCGCGGTGGCGGCGTCGATGTCGATCTCGTCGGGCTGCGTCGGCCAGCCGCCGCTGGACAGGCTGAGCGGGCTGAAGCGCTGGTTCTGCGGCGAGTAGCTGAAGCCGAGCCCGGGCGCGCCGCCGCGGGAGATGACCTTGCCGTTCGTGGCCGACCAGCTGGGCGGTGTCGCTGATCGCGCCGGTGGCCAGCTCCACCTGGGGCAGCGCCTGGATCCGCGGTGAGCAGGGAGCCGGGGAGCGAGGGCGGCGCGTTGCCGCCGTTGTTGTCATTGCTGCCGAGCGCGCTCTTGCCGGTGACGACGGCGTCCGCGTTCTTGTAGGCCTGGGTGAAGACGCTCGTGAACGCCGACTTGATCGTGTCGGTGAGCACGTACGTGCCGCTCACCATGGCCACGCCGAGCACGATCGCCACCGCGGTCAGGATGGCGCGGACCTTGCGCCCCATCAGGCCCTTCAGCGCGACGCTGGTCATCAGCCGAGCGTGCTCATCACCTCGAGCACCTGGGCCTGGGTGGCGTCGGTCAGCTCCTCGACGATCAGTCCGTCGGCGAGGAACAGGATCCGGTCGGCGATCGAAGCGGCGCGGCCTTCGTGGGTCACCATCACGATCGTCTGGCCGTAGTCGCGCGCGGAGGCGCGCAGCAGCTCGAGGATCTCGCCGCTGGTCTTCGAATCGAGGTTGCCGGTCGGCTCGTCGGCGAACACGATCGTCGGACGGGTCACCAGCGCCCGCGCGATCGCCACGCGCTGCTGCTGGCCGCCCGAGAGCTCGGAGGGACGGTGGGTGCGCCGATCGGCGAGGCCGGTCCGCTCGAGCAGGTCCTCGAACCAGGCGCGGTCCGGCTTCCGGCCGGCGATCGACTCGGGAAGCAGCACGTTCTCCTCCGCGGTCAGCATCGGGAGCAGGTTGAAGAACTGGAAGACGAAGCCGATGTGGTCACGCCGCAGCCGGGTCATGCCCGCGTCGTCGAGGCCGGTGATCTCGGTGCCGGCGATCGTCACGCTCCCGCTCGTCGGCCTGATCGAGACCGGCGAGGATGTGCATGAGCGTCGACTTGCCCGATCCCGACGGTCCCATCACCGCCACGAGCTGTCCCCTCGTCACCTCGAGCGAGACGCCCCGCAGGGCGTCGACCGCGGTCGATCCCTCCCCGTAGCGGCGGCGCACATCACGTGCGTTGACCACCGCGCCGTTCGACGCGCCCGACTCCAGTGCAGCCGAATCAGTACCCCGCGGCTCCACGGAATCCGTGTATATCACGCACCCCGGCGGCCGGATGTTGTCGTTCGATGTGCGGCCGCTCAGGGCACGCGTAGGGCCTACCGCGGGGCCGCGGGTTGCTCGCTTCCGTCGCGCGCGAGAGCGTCCTCCGACGGCCGCGAGTCCTGCAGCATCGCGTGGCCGAGCAGCGCGTCGAGCTCGGCGTGCAGCGACGCGCTGCGCGTCACGCGGAAGTCCGGTCCGAGCTTCAGCCGGCGCTGGCCCGGCCGAGGTCGCGCAGCTCGATCACCACGTCGGCCTCGCCGGGGAACCCGGCCAGCAGCTCCTTGAGCTCGCCGAGCACCGACGCGGGAAGCGCGGTGGCGTCGAGGCGGAGCCGCAGCGCGGCTCGGCGCGACGACGAGCTTGGCCGCCTGCTCCTGCGGCCTCCTGCACCTCCTCGGGCGTCGGCTCGAAGCGCTCGACCTGCTGGGCGATGATGCAGCGTCTTGTCGCGGTCCTTGTGGTCGACCGGCCGCGGACGAGCACGATCGAGTCGGGCGCCAGCGCCTGCTCGTGAGCCGGCCAGCGCCTTGCCGAACACGAGCATCTCGACCGACGGTCTCGAGGTCGTCGAGCGTGGCGAACATCATCGGATCGCCCTTCTTGGTCCTGATCCGCTTGCACTGGGTGATCATCCCGCCGACCGTGACCCAGTCGCCGTCGCGCTTGGCTGCGAGCTCCGCCGAGCGAGCAGTCGACCTTGGCCCGCAGCGCCGGCCCGACCTCCTTGAGCGGGTGGGCGGAGATGAACAGGCCGATCGCCTCCTTCTCGGCCGCCAGCAGCTCGGTGCGGTCGAACTCGATCGCGGGGATCGGCGCGTGGCTGGGCGTGGCGAAGCCGCCGGCGAACCCGTCCGCCGCCGACTGGCCGGGCGCCGCATCCGAGGCCGAGGTCGAAGATCGAGCCCTGGCCGATCAGCGCGTCCTGCTGGGCCTTCTGGCCGGCCCCCTGGGCCTGCTCGAGCACCGGGAGCATGCCCTTGCGGGTGGCGCCGGTGGAGCCGAACGCGCCGCACTTGATCAGCGCCTCGATCGCCTTCTTGTTCACGCAGCGGTTGTCCACGCGGGCGCAGAAGTCCCACAGGTCGCGGAAGGCGCCCCCCTCCTCCCGGGCCTTCTTGATCGCCTCGACCGCCTGGTAGCCGACGCCCTTGACCGCGTCGAGGCCGAAGCGGATGTTGCCGTCGACGACCACGAACTCGTGGTCGGACAGGTTGACGTCGGGCGGGAGGATCGAGATCCCCATCTGCTCGGCCTGGGCGACGAAGAACGGCACCTTGTCCTTGGTGTCCATCACCGAGGAGATCAGCGCCGCCATGTACTCGGCCGGGTAGTTGGCCTTCAGCCACGCCGTGCGGTAGGCGATCAGCGCGTAACAGGCGGCGTGGACTTGTTGAAGCAGTAGTCAGCGGACTTCTCGTTGGTCGTCCACAGCCACTCGATCACCTGCTCGCTGGTCCCCGACGCGCGGCAGCCGGCGACGAACTCGGGCTTGAGCTTGGCCATCGCCTCGCGGTTCTTCTTGCCGATCGCCTTGCGCAGGTCGTCGGCCTTGGCGCCGCTGAACCCGGCGATCTCCTTGGCGATCTGCATCGCCTGCTCCTGGTAGAGGATCACGCCCTTGGTCGGCCTCGAGGATCGGCCGCAGGCGCTCGTCGGGGTAGGAGATCGACTCGGGGTCGTGCTTGCCGCGGGCGTAGGTGGGGATCTGGTCCATCGCGCCCGGGCGGTACAGCGCGTTGAGCGCGACGAGGTCGTCGAACTCGGTCGGCCGGACCTTCTTGAGCGCCTCGCGCATGCCCTCGGACTCGAACTGGAACACCCCGATCGAGTCGCCGCGGGCCATCATCTCGTAGGTCTTCGCGTCGTCGAGCGGCAGCGTGGTCATGTCCGGCCGCTCGCCGCGTCGAGCGCTCGATGATGTCCAGCGCGTCCTCGATCACGTCGAGGTTGCGCAGGCCGAGGAAGTCCATCTTGAGCAGGCCGATCTGCTCGACCGGCTTCATCGTGAACTGGGTGACGGTGCGGAACACCCGCTCGCCGTTCTCGTCGCTGCCGGCGTCGGCGATCTGCAGCGGGACGATGTCGGTCAGCGGGCGGTCGGCGATCACCACCGCGGCGGCGTGGATCGAGGAGTTGCGGACGATCCCCTCGAGGCCCTGGGCCACCTCGACGATCTGGCGCGCCGTCGGGTCGCGGTCGACCTCGGCCCGCAGCGGCTGCCCGGGCTTCAGGCAGTCCTCGAAGCTCGGCGGCCGGCCCATGATCGGGTCGGGGATCAGCTTGGCCAGCCGGTCGCCGGCGCCGTAGTCGTGGCCGAGCACGCGCGCGGCGTCGCGGGTGGCCGCGCGCGGGAACATCTTGCCGAAGGTGACGATCTGCGCGACCGACTCCTTGCCGTACTTGTCGGTCACGTAGCGGATCACGCGCTCGCGGCCGCGCACCGAGAAGTCGATGTCGATGTCCGGCATCGACACCCGCTCGGGGTTGAGGAAGCGCTCGAACAGCAGGTCGTAGCGGAGCGGGTCGACGTCGGTGATCTGCGAGCGAGTAGGCGACGAGCGAGCCGGCCGCCGAGCCGCGGCCCGGGCCCACCGCGATGCCGGAGTCCTTGGCGTACTTGACGAAGTCCCAGACGATCAGGAAGTAGCCGCTGAAGCCCATCCGCTCGATCACGCCGAGCTCGTAGTCGGCGCGCTCGAGCGCCTCGGCCGGCGGCGGGTCGCCGTAGCGGCGGCGCAGGCCCTCCTGCACGCAGCTCGCGCAGGTACTCGGCCTCGTTCATCGCCGTTCGGGGTCGGATAGCGCGGGATCAGCTGACGGTCCGAGCTCGAGCTCGACGTCGCAGCGCTCGGCGATCTCGAGCGTGGTGGCGATCGCCTCCGGCCACTCCGCGAACGCCTGCGCCATCTCGTCGGTGGAGCGCAGGTAGAACTCGTTGGTCTCGAAGCTGATCTTCGGCTGGCTGAGCGTCGACTTGGTCTGCACGCACAGCAGCGCCGCGTGGTGGTGGTAGTCCTCGCGGCGCAGGTAGTGGACGTCGCCGGTGCCGACCAGCGGCCGGCCGAGCTCCCGGGCGATGCGCACGATGCCCTCGTTGGCCTTGCTCCTGGGCCGTCGAGCCCGTTCTTCTGGACCTCGAAGTAGACGTTGTCGGCGCCGAACGCGCCGAGCAGCTCCTCGGCGTGGGCGCTGGCCTGCTTGGTGCGGTCCGTCGAGCAGGTGCTGGCAGAACCGCGACTGCAGGCAGCCGGTGAGCGCGATCACGCCCTCGGCGTGCGCGGCGATCTGCGCCAGGTCGACCGACGGCTTGCCCCGCTGGTAGCCCTCGAGGAAGCCGCGCGAGGAGAGCTTGACCAGGTTCCGGTAGCCGGTCGGCGTGGCCGCCAGCAGGGTCAGGTGGAAGCGATCGAGCCGGCCGGGCGCGCGCCGGGCGTGGTCGTCGACGACGTAGACCTCGCAGCCGAGGATCGGCTTGATCCCGTGCTTGCGGCACGCCGCCGACAGCTCGACCGCGCCGTTCATCACCCCGTGGTCGGTGAGGCCGAGCGCCGGCTGGCCGAACTCCGCCGCCCGCGCGGCCAGGGCGTCGATCTTGCACGCCCCGTCGAGCAGCGAGTACTCGGAGTGGACGTGGAGGTGGGCGCAGGAAGACGGACTCATCGCAGGGTTCGGCGGTTCGGGTTCGGGATCTCAAGCGCGTCGCGGTCAATCTCAGCGCTCTCTCACGAGCATAGGCACCCGGCGGACGCGTGGCCGGGACCCGGCGCGAATCAGCCGCTCTGTGCGCGTTCGAGCCAGGCGGCGAGCTGAGCCAGCGGCTCGGGCCGGCCCTCGACGCTGCCCGGCCGCGGCGCCGGTCAGCGCGCCGGGGAACGACGTCGGCCGGGCGCGACGATCGTGGCGTCGGCGGGACCGGCGGGCGCGCCCTCGCCCGCGGACACCGGCGCTCCGTCCTTGACGACCAGATGAGCATCGGCGGCCGTCGTGTCCGGGAGACTGGTGGGCGATCGTGAAGCGCTCCCCCACCGTCCAGGCCGGATCGATCATGCGCGCCGCGAGCCGGAAGCGCGAGCACGGGGTCGAGGCGCACGCCGGCGGCGTGCAGCTGGGCCAGCGTGAGCGGCGCGCGGACGAGCAGGCCGATGCGGCGCGAACGCCTCATGGTCGCCGCTGACCCGGGCCATCCTCCGGCCCAGCCGCCGGCGCATGCGTCCGGCGACGACCGTCCGCGCCAGGCGCTCCAGGTCGCCTCTGACCTGGAAGTGGACGTCCTCCGGCCGCCGCGGCGCCTCGGCGTGGCGGATCTCCACCGCGCCCGCGCCGACCGTCACCTGCACGCACGCCCGGTCGCCCAGGATCAGGTCGCAGGCCACCGGCAGGGGGTGGACCTCGCGCCAGGCCGGGAGCAGGTGGAGGATGAGCTGGCCGGCGAACAGGGGATCCTCGCGCGCGAGGCTCCGGAAGATCGGCCACAGCCACGGACGCGTTGCGGCAGCGACCGGGGCGGGCGGTGCCGGCGGCGGGATCGACGCGCTCGGTGGCGGGGGCGGTGCGACCGCCTCAGCCGGCGGAATGGGCTCGGTAGGCGATGCTGGCGGCGGCGATCGAGCTGGAGCCGGTCGGTGCGACGTAGCGCTCGCGCCGGGTGGTGGCGGGCGGGACGTGCAGGGCGTCGGGCTCGACCGGAGCCGGCGCCGGCTCCGGTGGGGGCGGCGCCTGCTCGCGCAGCCGCGTCAGCGCCTCGCTCAGCCGCTCGGCCTGCACCGGACCCGCCGGGTCCTCGGGGACGGGCGGACGCGGCGGCTCGATCTGGGCGAACACTCGCCGCAGCTCGCCGATCTCGTCGCGGATCTGGTCGATCTCGGCATAGGCGCGGGCCCAGCGGTCGGTCCGCTCGGCGAGCGTCCGCTCGAGCGTCGCCACGCGCTGCTCGGCCTCCACCCGCCGCGCGCGTTCGCGATCCACGGCCGCGGCGTCGCGCCGTGCCCGCATCTGGAGCTCGTCCTCGGCGGCGCGCGACGCGGCCCGCGTGAGGCTCGGCGCGGCACCGCGCGGGAGGTGCGGCTCCACGACCCGCCGCACCTGTGCCTGCTCGGCCGCCAGCACCCGCTTGCGCGCCTCGCTGAGGCGCTCGGCCACGACGTCGGGCGGCTCACCGGCGCCGGAGGCTCGGGCGCCGGCCGCTCCTGCGCCATCCGCTCCGCGCGCAGGCGCGCGGCGCGCTCGCCGGCGGCGAGATGCACCGCCTCGTCCGCCGTCCGGCGCAGGCGGCGGAGCTCGTCCTCGAGCTCCTCGACCCGCCGCGCCAGCGCCGCCGCCCGGGTCGCGCGCCTCCTCGAGGCGCGCGCTCCTGCTCGGCGAGCTGCTCCTCCAGCTCGGCCCGCCGCGCCGCCTCGGCGTGCGCGCTCTGCTCCGCCGCCCGGCGCGCCCGCTCCAGCCGCGCCGGCTGCGCCGCGCCTCCTCGAGCGCGCGCTCGAGCTGGTCGACCCGCAGGGCCAGCTCGGCCGCCAGCCCCTCGGCCTCGTCGGCGCGCCGGCGCGCGTGCTCGATCGCCAGCTCCCGGCGACGGCGCCGCTCGGGCAGGCGCTCCGGATCCGGCGCGTCCGCCACCGCGGCGACCCGGAGCCTCCGGCGGCCGCCCCGATCTTGGTCTCGGCGAACACCGGCAGCGGCGCGATCAGCGACCCGAGCTGAAGCCAGGAGCGCCCGGACAGATGCGGGCCCGAGCTCCCGCGCCACCGAGAAGGTCATCCGCCACGTCCCGGGCATCGTCCCCGTCACCGACGGCGGCTCGGGCATGGCGGGGAAGCGGTAGCGCGTTCCCTGGGCCTCGACGACGAGGATCGCGGGCCCGCGCCACTCGGGCCGGCGCCGGCGCCAGCGGCCGGTCACCCGCACGGTCAGGCTGTTGCCCTCGGGGATGGTCTCGACGGCCTCGATCCCGAGCGCAGAGGGCAGTCCCGGCGGGTCGCTCATCGCGCGGCGAAGGTACGGCTACGGCCGGACGGAGGGCTTCCTTGCCTGCTCACAGCGATTAAACGTAGCGGGGAGCGTCAGGCTGCCGCGGCGCGGCCGGCACGGATGCCGGCGCAACGGCCCCACGGATGCCGCGGCGCAGCCCGGCCCCAAACTCAGTCCGAGGAGCGCTGGCGCGTGGCGCCCACCGCCACCGCGGCGACCAGCACCCCGCCCACGCCGGCGATGGCGAGGTTGCGCTGGGCGTGCGGGAAGCGCCTGCGCAGGTAGAGCTTGGCGCCCTGCCAGACGGCGAATCCCAGAAGCTTGTATCCCATGGGGCCGAGGCTACCCACGCGCTCGTGCCGGACACGCCAGGCCATCCGCGACTGCAGCGACCACAGCTCGATGAAGCCCGGGCGAGGCCTCCTGGGAGAACAGCCCGCCGGACTCGGCGAAGCTCGCCAGCTGGGCGTCGTAGACGGCGTTGGGCGACTCGCGCGTGACGACGCGGGCCGAGCCCTTGTAGAGCTTCACGCCGATCGTCCCGGTGACCTGCTGGTTGACCGCGTCCATGTAGGCGTCGAGGTCCTCGCGCAGCGGCTCCCACCACAGCCCGGCGTAGACGAGGTAGGCCCACTTCTGGTCGAGCCCGGGCTTCATCTGGTTCTGGTGGATCGTGCCCACCAGCTTCTCGAGCTCGGTGTGGGCCAGGAGCAGGATCGCCGCCGCCGGGACCTCGTAGATGTCGCGGACCTTGAGCCCGACGATCCGGTCCTCGATGTGGTCGACGATCCCGACGCCGTGGCGGGCGCCGATCGCCGCCGCCCGCTCGATCAGCTCGACCAGCCCCAGCCGCTCGCCGTTCAGCGCCACCGGCACGCCCGCGCTCGAACTCGACCGTCACGATCTCGGGCTCGTCGGGCGCCTCCTCGGGGCGGGTGACGAGCTGAGAACACGTCGTCCTCGGGCGCGCGCGTCGAGGTCCTCGATCCAGCGGCCCTCGCTCGAGCGCCCCCACAGGTTGTCGTCGATCGAGTACGGCGCGGTCTCGGTCCCGCCCTTGACCGGGATGCCGTGCTCGCGCGCGTAGGCGACCTCCTCGCTCGCGGCCCATCCGCCAGTGCGCACGGGCGCGATCACCTTCAGCTCGGGGGCCAGCGTGGCGATCGTGGCCTCGATCCGCACCTGGTCGTTGCCCTTGCCGGTGCAGCCGTGGGCGATCGTGTCGCAGCCGGTGCGCGCGCGCGTAGTCGACGGCGAGCTTGGCGATCAGCGGCCGGCCCGAGCGCGGTGAACAGCGGGTAGCCGAGGCCGTAGATCGCGTTGGCCTTGATCGCCGGCGCGACGTACTCGCGCGGCGAACTCCTCGCGCGCGTCGACGACGTGGCAGTCGACCGCCCCGAGCTGGAGCGCCTTGCCGCGGATCACCTCGTAGTCCTCGCCCGGCTGGCCCAGGTTGACGGTCAGCGCCACGACCTCGGCCTCGTACTGGTCCTGGATCCACTTGAGCATCACGCTCGTGTCGAGGCCGCCGCTGTACAGCAGCAGCACGCGGTGCACCTCGTAGGGCTCGGCGATGTAGGAGGTGCTGGGCTGGTATTCGTGGGGAGCGGGCATGCGGGGCGGAAGAGGCTACGCGCCCAGCCGCGCGCGGACGTCGGACCACAGCGCCTCGTAGGCCAGCGCCGCGCGGCCGCGCGGCGCGAACGCCGCCACCACGTCGCGCTCCGCGCCCATCCGCTCGACGTCGGCCGACAGCGGGATCGCCGCCTCGAGCAGCTCGTCGCGCGAGCGCGTGCGCAGCCGCTCGACCACGTCGCGGTGCAGCTTGCGCCGGCGGTCGACCATCGAGAAGAACGCGAGCAGCGGCCGTGGCCCGCCGTCGAGCGACCGCCTCGAGCTGGTCGAACGTCCGCGCCGACAGCGTCGCCGGGACGATCGGCACGAGCAGCGCGTCGGCCGCCTCGAACACGCTCTCGGACACGAGCGAGATGCTCGGCGGGCAGTCGAGGAAGATGTACTCGTACTCGTCGCGCAGCGGCTCGAGCACGCGCGCCAGCCGCCGCGTCGGGCGCTTGAACTCGTCGAGCGCGAGGTCCATGTGGCGGTAGGAGAAGTCGGCCGGCAGCAGGTCGAGACCGGGATGGTCGGTGCCCTTGATCAGCGCCGCCGCGTCGCTCTTCAGGCGCACGAGCTTGCGCGCGCCGCCGCGGACCTTGGGCTTGACCCGGAACAGGTAGGTGGAGCCGCCCTGCGGATCGAGGTCCCACAGCAGCGTCGGGCGCGCCGTCGCGCGCGGCCAGGTAGGCGAGGTTGACCGCCGCCGAGGTCTTCCCCACCCCGCCCTTGATGTTGTAGGTGGCGAGGACGCGGCTCACGCGAACGTCGTCCTTGACCAGCTTGCGCTGCGCCTTGGACGCGAACTCGGCGAAGCGCTCGGCGAACGCGCCCGCGCCGCCCGCTCGTCCTCCTCCAGGCGCGCCACCAGCGCGCCCATCGCCATCAGCGCCGCCGCGCCCGCCCGGCGCGCCGCGACGCTCGTCGCGCAGCGAGCGGAGCATCGCCACCTGGACCTCGCGGTCCTGGTGGCGGCCGAGCACGTCCTGGAGCGCCTTCAGCGCCTTGATCATCGGCTTGACGACGTCGCGCGGGTAGAGCGGCGCGCCGAACAGCTCGAGCAGGTAGCGGAGCTCCTTGCCCTTCTTGCGCAGCTCGTGGTAGTCCTCGGCCGGGCTCGACGGCGCCGATCGCCTCGCCCATCCGCACCATCCGCCGGTACACCTTGCGGATCCGCTGGCGCCGGCGAGCTCGCCGATCGGGCGGCGCCGGCTGGTCGAGGCGCATCGAGGAAGGCACGGCCACTCGGCGCGCAGGCGCGACGCGCGCGCCGGAGCGCAGCGCGCGGACCATCGACGCCGCGCGCGGCGCGCCGCCGCTCGCGCAGGACGTCGAGCAGCGGGTCGAGGTCGGCGCGCATGTCGTCGGGCACGAGCGTCGCGGTAGTGGTCGAACTCGAGCACGTACACGTCGAGGTCGCGCGCGTCGCCGGTGACCTGCTGGAGCCAGCGGAACTCGGCGCGGAAGTGCGCCAGCTGCTCCGGTGCGAACACGGCGCGCAGCTCGCGCTGGACCGCGCGCGTGCGCCGCACCGCGACCCGGAGGTCGTGCAGGAACTCGCTGTCGATGTCGGCGATCGTGCCGTCGTGGTTGGCCTCGATCACGTCGCAGCAGCGCGCGCAGCACCGCGGCCGCGGCCGCGTCGGCGCGCTGGTCGGGATCGAGCTCGACGCCGAGCTTCGACGAGACTCCGCCGAGCACGCCGCCCGCCGCGCGCACCGCCTCGTCGACCAGCGGCTCGTCGGCCGTCGGTGAAGCCCGAGCTCGCGCTCGAGCGCCGCGCACGCACGCGCTCAGCTCGTCGTCGTAGCCGCGCACCGGCTCCACGCGCAGCGCGGGGACGGAGCGGATCGCGGCCGGCGTCACGAGCGCCGGCTCCTCGAGCGCCATCCGCACGACCGTCTTGCGCTCGTCGTCGAGCACGTCGAGCGCGCCGCTCGCGGCTGCGCACGCGCGCCAGCGGGAGCAGCGCGCGGACGTCGACGATCGGGGCTGAGCGCGTCGCGCAGCGGGCCCGGCAGCGAGCTCGAACGCGAACCTGGCCGGCGGCGCTCGCCGGTCGGCGCGCGCGCTGCTCGCCGGTGGCGCGGTCGAGCAGCGCCAGCGCGCCGTCCTCGTGACGCGAGCGTCAACCCGGCGCGGTGCAGCAGGCCGTCGAACGTGTCGTAGTAGGTCGCGGTCGGCCGCGCATCGCGGCCGTCGCGTACCTGCCTCGAAGTGGCGCGTCGAGCGCCTCCGCCACCGCGTCGGCGCCGAGTCTCGTCGGGCGACAGGTACTCCGGCGCGGCGCTCATGGCGCCAGCGCTGCGAGCCGCGCCGAGCGCCTCGTCGATCTCCTCGGCGCTGACGACCAGCGGCGGCTCGAGCCGGATCGTCGCCGGGCCGGTGGCGTTGACCACGAGCCGCTGCTCGAGCAGCGCGCGGCGCGCCAGGTCCGGCGCGTCCACGCCGTCGACGAGGTCGATCGCGAGCATCAGCCCGCGCCCGCGCACGCGCTCGACGTACGGCAGCAGCGCGAGCCCGGCCGCGAGCCGCTCGCCGAGCGCGACGACGCTCTCGAGCAGCAACGGATCGGAGCAGATCTCGAGCGCCACCAGCGCCGCCGAGGCGACGAGCGGGCCGCCGGCGAACGTCGAGCCGTGGTCGCCGACGTGGAACACGTCGGCCAGCCGCTCGCCGGTGATCAGCGCGCCGATCGGCAGCCCGCCGCCGAGCGCCTTGGCGCTGGTCATCGCGTCGGGCACGACGCCGGTCTGCTCGTAGGCCCACAGCGTTCCCGTCCGGCCCATCCCGCACTGGATCTCGTCGAACACCAGCGCCGCGCCGGCGCGGTCGCACGCCTCGCGCGCGGCGCGCAGCAGCTCGTCGGCTCAGCACGTTGATCCCGGTCTCGCCCTGGATCGGCTCGAGCAGCACCGCGGCGGTGTCGTCGTCGACCGCCGCGCTCGAGCGCAGCCGGGTCCTTGGGCACGACCACGAACCCGGGCACCAGCGGCGCGAACGGCGCCTGCTTGGACTCCTGCGGCGTGGCCGACAGCGCGCCGTAGGTGCGGCCGTGAAAGGCGCCCTCGAGCACGACGACCTTGCCGCCCGGGCGCGCGCGGCGGACCAGCTTGATCGCCGCCTCGATCGCCTCGGCGCCGGAGTTGGTCAGGAACACCTTGCCGCCGAGCGAGCTGCGCGAGAGCGCGGCGCGACAGCCGCATCGCCGGCTCGGTGTAGTAGAGGTTGGTGGCGTGGGTCAGCCGCCCGACCTGCTCGCGCACGGCCTCGACCACCGCGGATGGCAGTGGCCGACGTTCAGCACCGAGATGCCGGCCAGGAAGTCGAGGTACTCGTTGCCGTCGGCGTCCCACAGCGTGCAGCCGGAGCCGCGCACGAACTCGACCGGGTTGCGCGCGTAGGTGGCGATCGCGTAGTCGCGCTCGAGCGCCTGCAGCTCGGCCAGCGACACGTCAGGCCGCTCCGATCTTCGTGCCCTGGCCGGCGTCGGTGAACAGCTCGAGCAGCAGCGAGTGCGGCACGCGGCCGTCGACGATGTGCGCGGAGGACACGCCGCCCTCGATCGCCTCCAGGCAGGCGGCGAGCTTCGGGCGCATCCCGCCTCCGACCGCGGGCAGCGCCGCCGCGACCTCGGTCGGCGGTCGCCTCCGAGACCAGCGCTCGCGGGATCGGCGGGATCGCGCAGCCAGCCGGCCACGTCGGTGAGGAACATGATCTTGTAGGCGCCGAGCGCGCGGGCCACCGCGCCCGCCGCCTCGTCGGCGTTGATGTTGTACGAGTTGCCCTCGCGGTCGGCGCCGACGCTGGCCACCACCGGGATGTAGTCGTGCGCGACGTGCGTGAGCACGTCGACGTCGACGCGCTCGATCCGGCCGACGAAGCCGATGTCCTGGCCGCTCGGCGCCGTCTGGCGCGCGGCGCGGAACAGCAGCCCGTCGTCGCCGCACAGCCCGACCGCGGGCTGACCGTGGCGGCTGATCCGCAGCACGATGTCCTTGTTGACCTTGCCGACCAGCACCATCTTCGCCACCTCGACGGTGGCGGGATCGGACACGCGCAGGCCGTCGACGAACTGCACGGGCAGGTCGAGCCGCTCCATGTAGCTGGTGATCTCGGGGCCGCCGCCGTGGACGACCACCGGGTTCATCCCCACGTACTTGAGCAGCACCACGTCGCGCGCGAACTCCTCCTTGAGCGCGGGGTCGGTCATCGCCGCGCCGCCGTACTTGATCACCACCGTCTTGCCGTGGAACTCGCGGATGTACGGCAGCGCCTCGAGGAGGGTGGCGACGTCTCTCATGTCGCCCTACGTCGTGTAGTCCGCGTTGATCGTCACGTACTCGTGGCCGAGGTCGGAGAAGAACAGCTCGGCTCTCGGCGCCCTCGCCGGGCAGCCCGATCTCGTACTCGACCTCGTCGCGCTGAACCGCGGCGGTGAGCGCCTCCCGGTCGTGCGGCACGAGCGCGCCGCGCGCGCACACCGGCACGCCCTCGATCGAGACGTCCACCGGCAGCGGCGCCGTCCCCGGCATCGCCATGCCCACCGCCTGGACGATCCGGCCCCAGTTCGGGTCGCCGCCGTACAGCGCGGTCTTGACCAGCGGGGAGTCGGCCACCGCGCGGGCGACGCGGTGGACCGCGCGCTCGTCGCCGCCGCGCACGACGACGCGTCCGACGCGCCGCGCGCCCTCGCCGTCGCGCACGACCAGCAGCGCGAGCTGGCGCATCACCGCGTCGAGCGCCTCGCCGAAGTGCAGCTCGTCCGGCGGTCTCGGGCTCGATCTGCGACGCCCGACTCGCCGCTGCACTGGAGGATCACGGTGTCGCTGGTCGACAGCTGCCCGTCGACGCTGACCCGCTCGAACGAGCGCTTGACGGTCACGCCGAGCAGCAGGTCCGCCGTCTCGGGCGACAGCGCCGCGTCGGTCTGCACGAAGCAGAGCAGCGTGGCGAAGCCCGGCGAGATCATCCCCGCGCCCTTGGCCTGGGCGGTCAGCCGGACCGTGCCGGTGCTCAGCTCGCACGTCGAGGCAGACCCGCTTGGCGAACGCGTCGGTGGTGCGGATCGCCTCGGCGAAGTCGTGCTCGCCGTCGGCGCGCAGCGCGTGCGCGGCGCGCGAGGATCCCGCTCGTCACCGCGCTCATCGGCAGCGGCACGCCGATCACGCCGGTCGAGGCGACGGCGACGGCGCCCTCGGCTCCGACGCCGGAGACGATCGCCGCCGCGCCCTGCATCTTCGCCGCGTCCTCGAAGCCCGGGACGGCCGGTGGCGGCGTTGGCGTTGCCGGAGTTGACGACGACGGCGCGGATGCCGTCGAGGTCGCAGCGCTCGCGGCACAGGAGCACGGGCGCGGACTGCGTGCCCGAGCGGGTGAAGCGGGCGGCGCTCGTCGTGGCCGGGGCGCTCGAGACACGAGCAGCCCGAGGTCGGGCGCGCCCGCTCCTTGATCCCGCGGCGACGCCGGCGGCGCGGAAGCCCTCGCGGCAGCCCGCCGTCGAGCTCGGTGACGTTGCTCGGGCGCGTCGATCCAGCGCGAGCGGAAGAAGTGCGTGTCGCCGCTCACGCGATCCCCTCGCCCTCGGGCAGGCCGAACATCAGGTTGAGGTTCTGCACCGCCTGCGAGGCCGCGCCCTTCCACAGGTTGTCGAGCGCCGAGAACACGATCACCCGGCCGGTGCGCGCGTCGCGGTGGACCGAGATGCGGCAGATGTTCGTCTCGCGCACGTCGCGCACGCCCGGCGGGCGTCGAGGCCAGCTCGACGAACGGCTCGTCGTCGTAGGCGTCCGCGTAGAGCTCGGTCGAGGTCGACGTCGTTCGTCGCGTGGCCGTCACGTAGCAGGAGACGAGCTCGCCCTGGTCGAGCGGCAGCAGGTGCGGCGTGAACGTGATCGGCACCTCGGCGCCGAGCGCCGCCAGCTCCTGCTCGATCTCGGGCGTGTGGCGGTGGCGCGGCACGCCGTAGGGCGTGACGTTCTCGTCGACGGTGACGAAGTGGGTCTTCTCGGTGGCGGCGCGTCCCGCGCCCGAGACGCCCGACTTGGCGTCGATCACCACGTCGTCGATCAGGCCGGCGCGCGCCAGCGGCGCCAGCGCGAGCAGCGCGGCGGTCGGGATAGCAGCCCGGGTTGGCGACCAGGTCGGCGTCGCGGATCTGCTCGCGGTAGCGCTCGGGCAGCCCGTACACGGCCTCGTCGATCATGCTCGGGACCGGGTGCTCGCGGTACCACAGCTCGTACGCTGGCGGCGTCGCGCAGCCGGAAGTCGGCGCTCAGGTCGACCACGCGCACGCCGCGCGCGCCGCAGCTCGGCCACCAGCGCGGCCGCCGCGCCGTGCGGGTAGGCGACGATCGCGGCGTCGACGTCGGCGTGGCGGTCGAGGTCGAGCTCCTCGAGCGTGAGCGGCACGCGGTGGTGGGGATAGAGCTCGTCGAGGCGCCGGCCGACGTCCGAGCGCGCGGTCACCGTGCGCAGCTCGAACGACGGGTGGCGGTGCAGCAGCCGCGCGCTGAGCGCGCCCGTGAACCCGGCGGCGCCGAACACCGCGGCGCTATGAGGCACGGATCCTCCCGCCCAGCTCGCTGGGCGAGCGCGGCCGCGATCGCCTGGCGCTGCGCGCGACCTCCTCGTCGGTGAGCGTCCGGTCGGGCGCGCGGTAGGCGAGCCGCAGCGCCAGCGACACGTTGCCCGCGCCGAGTCGCTCGGCGTTCCGGTACACGTCGAACACCTCTGCACCGGCCAGCAGCGGCGCGCCGGCGCGCACGCACGGTGTCGAGCACCTGGGCGGCGGTGACGTCGTCCGCGACGACCACCGCGAGGTCCTCGCGCACCTCGGGGAAGCTCGTCACGTCGCGGTAGGCGGCGATTGCCGGCACGGGCACCGCGTCGAGGTCGAGCTCGAACGCGGCCACCGTGTCGCGCAGATCCCACTCGGCCGCGACCAGCGGGTGGATCTCGCCCAGCCAGCCGACGCGGTTGGCCGGCGATCAAGATCGTGCGCGGCGCGGCCGGGATGCAGGAACGGCTCGGGCGTCTCCGCGCGCGCGCACCTCCAGCGCGCGCCGAGCGCGTCGAGCAGCGCCCTCGAGCACGCCCTTGGCGGCGAAGAAGTCGGCCGCGCGCGGGGCCGGGTCGCGCCAGCTCGGCGGCCGCACGGCGCCGATCAGCACCGCGCCCACGTGGTAGGGCTCGCGTGGGACGGCTCGCTCGGCGCTCGGACCGCTCGGACGGGAGGTACACCGCGCCGGCCTCGAACAGCCGCAGCGTCGTCGGCGCCGCGGCTGCGGTTGCGGCGGGCGACGTCGAGCAGCGAGCCGAGCAGCGTCGTGCGCAGCTGCGACTGCTCGCTCGACATCGGGTTCTCGAGCTCGATCGCGCGCTGGTCGGCGAGCCGCAGGCGCTGCGCGCAGGTCGGGCCCGGTGAAGCTCCAGCCCGACGATCTCGTTCAGTCCCTGCGCGGTGAGCGCGTCGGCGGCGCGGCGCCGCAGGCGCTGGCGCTGCGGTGAGCCGACCGCGCGCGCCGTGGCGCGAGCGGCAGCGTCGCGGGCAGCTTCTCGAGCCCGTCGAGCCGCGCCACCTCCTCGATCAGGTCGGCCTCGCGGGTGACGTCGGCGCGGCGGAACGCGGGCACGGTCACGTCGAGGCCGTCGTCGGCGTCGGCGGTCGTGAACTCGAGCGCGTTCAGGATCTCGCGGCAGCGCTCGCGCGGGATCGGCGCTCCGAGCAGGCTCGCGACTCGCGCGTCGCGCAGGCGGATGGTCTGCGGCGGCGGACCCGGACCGCCGACGTCGATCGTGCCGGGCGCGAGCCGCGCGCCGCACAGCTCGATCATCAGCCGCGCGGCGACCGCCTGGGCCTCCATCGCCTGCTCGGGCTGGAGCTGCTTCTCGAACCGTCCCGAGGCCTCGCTGCGCAGCCCCAGCTTGAGCGACGTGCGGTGGATGTTCGGGCCGTTCCAGTTGGCCGCCTCCATCAGCACGCGCGTGGTGCCGGCTTCGACCTCCGAGCGCGCGCCGCCCATCACGCCGGCGATCGACGTCGGGCCGTCGGCGTCGGCGATCAGCACCATCTGCTCGTCGAGCGTGCGCGTCTGCCCGTCGAGCGTCTCGACGCGTCTCGTTCGCGGTGGCGGTCCGCACCGTCAGCTGCGCGCCGGCGACGCGGTCGAGATCGAACGCGTGCAGCGGCTGGCCGGTGAGCAGCATCACGTAGTTGGTGATGTCGACGACGTTGGAGATCGGCCGCTGGCCGGCGGCCATCAGCCGCGCCTTCAGCCACGGCGGGCTCGGGCCGATCTTCACGTCCTCGAACACGCGCGCGGTGAAGCGCGGGCACAGGTCGGGGCACTCGACGGTGATGTTGATCCCTTGCGGGTCGGCGTCCGTGCTCCCGGGGTCGTCGGCTCCACGGCGGCTCGGCGAGCGGCGCGCCCGTGGCGGCGTGGACCTCGCGCGCGACGCCGTAGATGGCCAGGCAGTCGGGCCGGTTGGGCGTGATCTCGAGCACGAGCACGTCGGTGGCGATCGGGAGGAGCGTTTGCAGCGGCGTGCCCGGCGCCAGGCCGTTTTGCGCGTCGAGCACGATGATCCCGGCGTGGTCGGTGCCGATCGCGAGCTCGTCCTCGGCCAGGATCATCCCGTTCGACTCGACGCCGCGCAGCTTGGCCTTGCCGAGCTTGGTCCCGTCGGGCATCACCGCGCCGGGCTTGGCCACCGCCACCGTCTGGCCCGCGGCGACGTTCGGCGCGCCGCACACGATCTGCGACGGCGCGTCGTCGCCGATGTCGACCAGGCACACGCGCAGCCGGTCGGCGTTCGGGATGCTGCTCGGCCTCGAGCACCCGGCCGACGACGAAGTTCTCGAGCGCGGTCACGCCGTGGCGCTCGACGCGCTCGACCTCGGTGCCGGTCATGGCCAGGCGCTCGGCGAGCTCGTGCGTGTCGAGCGGCGGCGCGCAGTACTCGTGCAGCCATTCGAGGGGGACGCGCATCAGCCGAACTGCTCCAGGAAGCGGACGTCGTTGTCGTAGAGCAGGCGCAGGTCGGGGACGCCGTGCTTGAGCATGGCGATCCGCTCGATCCCCATGCCGAACGCGAACCCCTGGACCTTCTCGGGGTCGTAGCCGTAGTCGCGCACGTACTCGAACACGTTCGGGTCGACCATCCCCGCGCCGAGGATCTCGATCCACGCCGTGCCCTTGCACAGCGGGCAGCGCTGGCCGTCGGCGGTGATCCCGTCGGTGCAGTTGAAGCACGACACGTCGACCTCGACGCTCGGCTCGGTGAACGGGAAGAAGTGCGGGCGCAGCCGCACCTGGCGCTCCTCGCCGAAGATCGCCCGCGCGAACGCGAGCAGCGTCCCCTGCAGGTCGGCCAGCGTGACGTCGGTGTCGACCGCGAGCCCCTCGATCTGGTGGAACTGCGGCGTGTGGGTGGCGTCGGAGTCGGGCCGGTAGACGCGGCCGGGCACGATGATGTAGATGCGGCGGCGGCTGGCGCTCCATCGCGCGCACCTGGACGGGCGAGGTGTGCGTGCGCAGGAGCGATCTCGTCGGTGACGTAGAACGTGTCGGTGCGGCCGCGCGCCGGGTGCGTCGGCGGCGTGGTTGAGCGCGTCGAAGTTGTAGTAGACGGTCTCGACCTCGGGCCCCTCGGCGACGTTGAAGCCGAGGCCGATGAACACGTCCTCGATCTCGCGCCGGGTCTGGGTCAGCAGGTGCAGGCGACCGCAGCGCCGGCAGCGGATCGGCCGGCAGCGTCACGTCGACGCGGTCCTCGATCAGCTTCTGCTCGAGCTCGCGCGCGGCCAGCTCGTGGCTCCTGCGCTCGATCGCCTCCTCGAGCGCGCGGCGGGCCTGGTTGGCCGCCTTGCCCGTGGCGGCGCGCTCCTGCGGCTCGAGCTGGGCCACGTTGCGCAGCAGGTTGGGGAGCTCGGCCTTGCGCCCCAGGTAGCGGATCCGCGCCTCCTCGAGCGCCTGCGTGTCGGCGGCCGCGTCGATCGCCTGCTGGGCCTCGGCCCTGATCTGCTCGATCCGCTCGGTCATGGCTCGCGTCCGGGGCCATCCTAGTTACCTCATACAGGGCGACCGTGGCCGCCATCGCGGCGTTGAGCGAGTCGGTGGCGATGGGGATGTGGGCGCGTGATGTCGGCGGCCGGCGATGACCTCCTCCGGGAGCCCCTCGCGCTCGGCGCCGATCATGAGTGTGACCATCTTTGGTCGCTCAGCGAGCAAAGATGGCTTCAGCTGTGCGAGGGGCGTGCCGGCGCCCGCGACGAGGGCGATCTTGACGCCGGGCAAGCCGTCGACGCCGTCGCCCGCGCCACCGGGACGGCGAACACCGCGCCCATCGACGCCCGGACCGCCTTGGGGCCGAACGGGTCGGCGGTGCCCGGGCCGATCGCCACGGACGACGCGCCGAACGCGGCGGCGCTAGCGCAGCACCGCGCCCACGTTGCCCGGGTCGTGCACGCCGTGCAGGTACACGCACAGCGGCCCCGCCGGCGCCGGCGCCCACCGCTCCTCGTACACCGCCAGCGTCCGCGTCCCGGAGCCCAGCCCGGAGGCGCGCGCCAGCACCTCGGCGTCGACCTCGACGCCGGGCAGGCCGCTGCCCGGCCGCGCAGTAGCGCTCGACCGCCGGCCATCCCGCCGCGTCCGCGGCCGCCAGCAGGTCCTCGCCCTCGGCCACGAACCGCCCCGCGCGCTCGCGCCAGCGCCGCCGCTGGCGGAGCTTGCGGATCTCCTTGAGCTTCTCGTTGTGGGGGCTGGTGATCGTCATGGCGATAAAAAAAGGCGCCGTCCTGATGGAGCGGCGCCCGGTGGCGGTGCTGGTGGTTCGGCGTTCTGTCAGCCGGCCGCCAGCGCCTCGCGGGCGCGGTCGGCAAAGCGTCGGAAGGTGTCGGCGTCGTGGACGGCGATGTCGGCCAGGATCTTGCGGTCGAGCTCGACCCCGGCCAGCTGCAGGCCGTGGATGAACTGCGAGTAGGACAGGCCGTTCTGGCGCGCGGCGGCGTTGATGCGGGTGATCCACAGGCGGCGGAAGTCGCGCTTGCGGTTGCGCCGGTCGCGGTAGCGGTACTGGTCGGCCTTGAGCACGGCCTCCTTGGCCGCGCGGTAGTGCCGGCTGGCGTCGCCGCGGTAGCCCTTGGCCATCGCCAGCGTGGCGCGGCGCTTCTTGCGGGCGTGGATCGAGCGCTTGACCCGCGTCACTTCTTCGGCCCCCAGCAGCTCCTTGACCCGGCGCGCGTCCTGCGGGCGAGATCTCCGCCGGGCGGCGGTAGCCGGCGCTTACGCTTGGGCGACTTCTTCTCGAGGATGTGGGTCGAGAAGGCGCTGCCGTCCGCGCACCTTGCCCTTCGCGGTCAGCCTGAAGCGCTTCTTCGTGCCGGAATGGGTCTTCATCTTGGGCATGGCAGGCGCTTAGTAAAGCAGACGCGAGCGCTCGGCGCCGCTCAGGAGGCCGCGGCGTCGCGCGCGCGCGGGTGCGGCGCGTGGAGCGCTGGCGCGGGCTGGCTCGTCGCCGGCGCTCGGCGGCCTCGGCGCCGTCGCCGTCGTCGGCCTTGTCGTGCTCGCCGGCCAGCACCGCCTTCGACGGGGCCAGCAGCATCGTCATGTTGCGCCCGTCCTGGATCGGCGACTGCTCGACCACGGCGATCTCGGAGAGCTCCTCGGCCAGGCGGTCGAGCAGCGCGGTGCCGCGCTCGGGGTGGGTCACCTCGCGGCCGCGGAACATGATCGTGATCTTGACCTTGTCCTTGCCCAGCAGGAAGCGGCTGACGTGGCCCTTCTTGGTGTCGTAGTCGTTCTGGGCGATCTTGGGCCGGAACTTGATCTCCCGGACCGTGATCTGCTGCTGGTGGCGGCGCGCGGCCTTCTGCTTCTGCGCCTGCTCGTACTTGTACTTGGAGTAGTCGAGCACGCGGCACACGGGCGGGCGCGCCTCGGGCGCGACCTCGACGAGGTCGAGGTCCCGCTCCTGGGCATAGGCCAGCGCGTCGGACGTCTTGACGACGCCGATCTGCTTTCCGTC
Organism: uncultured Solirubrobacterales bacterium; assembly: GCA_963710305.1. Classification (GTDB taxonomy): domain Bacteria; phylum Actinomycetota; class Thermoleophilia; order Solirubrobacterales; family Solirubrobacteraceae; genus Palsa-465. The sequence continues at coordinate 427,043 of CAVPZV010000004.1, forward strand.
CTCGCCCACGAGGCGAACTTCCGGCACGCGAATCCGGTCGTTGATCCGAGTCTGGTCCCGCTCGGGCGGGCGCCGGTCGAATTTCCTGGGGACCGGCACTAGCTGCGGTGGTGGCGTGACGTCAAGCGGCGCCGGGCCGTATGTGATGAAGCAGTTGGATCAACGCAACCGAGTATAGCGGCGCGTCTACACGCCAGAGCGGGTTTGCACAGCATTCTGCGCCTGCTCGACGAAGGTCTCGCACGCGAGGCCGCGCCGGCGTCGCCGCGCCGGTGCTCGCGCACCGAGACCTCGTCGTTCTCCTGCTCGCGATCGCCCACGACCAGCATGTAGGGGATCTTGCGCAGCTCGGCGTCGCGGATCTTGCGCCCGACCGACTCGGTGCGCTCGTCGCAGCTCGGCGCGCAGGCCGGCGGCCGCGCAGCCGCTGCTCGCACCCGCGTCGGCGTAGTCGATGTGGCGGTCGGCGATCGGCAGCACGATCGCCTGCACCGGAGCCAGCCACACCGGCAGCTCGCCGCCGAGGTGCTCGAGCAGGATCCCGATGAACCGCTCGTAGGAGCCCATCAGCGCCCGGTGGATCATCACCGGGCGGTGCTCGGCGTTGTCGGCGCCGGTGTAGGTGAGGTCGAAGCGCTCCGGGAAGTTGTAGTCGAGCTGGCAGGTGCCGAGCTGCCACGAGCGGCCGAGCGAGTCGGTCATGTGCATGTCGATCTTCGGGCCGTAGAAGGCGCCCTCGCCCTGCGCTGACCTCGTACGTCGAGGCCCGGCGCTCTCGAGCGCCTGCGTCAGCGCCGCCTCGCTGCTGGTCCCACAGCTCGTCGGAGCCGATCCGCTGCTCGGGCCGGGTCGAGAGCTCGAGCCGCACGTCGATGCCGAACACCTCGTAGGTGGCGAACGCGAACTCCAGCACGCCCGCCACCTCGTCCTGGATCTGCTCCTCGGTGCAGAAGATGTGGCTGTCGTCCTGGGCGAAGTGGCGCACGCGCAGCAGGCCGTGCAGCGTCCCGCTCGGCTCGCGGCGGTGCAGCAGCCCCGGCTCCCAGTAGCGCACCGGCAGGTCGCGGTAGGAGTGCGGGCGCAGCGAGTACAGCTGGCAGTGGCCGGGGCAGTTCATCGGCTTGACCGCCATCTGCCGGTCCTCGTACTCGGTGACGAACATGTTCTCGCGGTACTTGTCCCAGTGGCCCGAGGTCTTCCACAGCGAGCTGTCGTAGATCTGCGGCGTCTTGACCTCGTGGTAGCCGCGCTCGCGGCCCATCTCGCGGCTGAGCGCCGACCAGCGAGTTGAACACCTCGGTCCCGGCGGGCAGCCAGAACGCGGCCCCGGGCGAGACCTCCGAGAACGTGAACAGGCCGAGCTGCGGACCCGAGCCGGCGGTGGTCGTTGGCGCGTGCGCGCTCGAGCCGCTCGAGGTGCTCCTCGCAGGTCCTTGGCCGAGAAGAACGCGGTCCCATACACGCGCGTGAGCATCGGGTTGGCGGCGTCGCCGCGCCAGTACGCGCCCGCCACCGACTGCAGCTTGAACGCCTTGATCCGCTTCGTCGACGGGGCGTGCGGGCCGCGGCACAGGTCGGTGAACGGCCCGTTGGTGTAGAGCGAGACGGTGTCCACGGCTGGGCGGGATCGGCATTCCGGACCAGGTCCTCGATCAGCTCGACCTTGTAGTCCTGGCCCTCCCTGACGAAGCGCTCGAGCGCATCGCCGACCGAGCACGTCCTCGCGCACGAACGGCTCGTCGGCCTCGATGTGCTCGCGCATCTTCGCCTCGATCCGCTCGAAGTCGGCCTCGCTGAGCGTCGACGCCGTCGGGGAAGTCGAAGTCGTAGTAGAAGCCGTTCTCGATCGGCGGCCCGATCGAGATCTTCACGCCCGGGATAGAGCTCCATCACCGCCGCGGCGAGCACGTGCGCGGCGTCGTGGCGGATCAGGCTCGAGCGCCTCCTCGCCGCTGCGGTCGGTGAGGATCTCGATCCGGTGCGCGCCGCCGGTCGCCGTCGGGCAGCGGGCGCGCGAGGTCGCGCAGCTCGCCGTCGACCTTGATCGCCAGCGCCGCCCGCGCCAGACCGGGGCCGATCGCCGCCGCCGCGTCGGCGCCGGTGGCGCCGTCGGGCAGGGTCAGCGTCTTGCCGTCGGGGAGCTCGAGCTCCATGCGCGGGATGCTAGTGCTCCGTTCCGGAAGTGGCTTGGCACCGAGAGGTGACACCGGCGGATGCCTGGCGCGGACGGGCAGGGCTGGACGCGGTGTCCCGACGTGTAGCCCAGCTACACGAGGATCCGAGGACAAAGCCAGGCGCCGCCGGGGGCGCCTCGAATGACAAGGTATTTTCGGAACGGAGCACTCGTGCCGCCCCCGCTGCGAAGACGGAGCGGTGGGCTCAGGCCACGAGCGCGAGCGAGAGGCCCGTGGACGGGACCAGCGCGGCTAGGCTAGATTACGAGCTACTCCCGGGCGATTAGCTCAGCTGGGAGAGCGCCGCCTCGACAAGGCGGAGGTCACTGGTTCGAGCCCAGTATCGCCCACTCCGGATTGTTCAGTTCCGGTCGTCGGCGATCTGTGTGGCGCGTCCTGGTGCGTCCCGGAGATCTCCTCGCGAGCCTGCCGGGTGGCCGGGGCCTGGTTTCCAACATGGCTGTTGTCGTGGTGGCGTGTCGGCTTCAGCGGTGAACTCGAGGATTGTGCGGGCCACGAGCTTGGGATCGTCGTGCATCGGGACGTGTCCGACGTTTGGCAGCGGGACGAGCTCGGCGTTTGGGATCGCGGCCGCGAACCGCGGTGCGGTGAAGGCGCCGAGCATCAGGTCGAGCGTGCCGTAGGTGACGCGGACCGGGATGTGGATTTCGCCGAGCCACGTAGGGGCGCGCGTAGCGACGGTCGAGCTGAGCGTGGACTGGAAGCCCGGCGAGTAGCCGAAGTCGTGCAGGTCGCGGGCGGCTGCGTCCGGCGGCACGCGCCAGGGCTGGCTCCGCAGGCCGCCGAAGAGCATGACGCGGGCCAGCGCCGGCGCGGTTAGCCATCGGCCCAGCGGCGCGCCGAAGCGTGCACGCAGGCGCATCTGCTCGTTGGCGGCGATGACGAAGGCGCGTTCCCAAGGCGATTCGAGTCCCGACGGCGAGATGAGGACCGTGCGCGCAGCCCGGCCGCGTCGCGCCAGCTCTAGCGCGACCCAGCCACCGAGCGAGTTGCCGACCAGTGCGGGAGTGTCCAGGTCGAGGCGGTCGAGCTCGGACTCGACCGCATCGGCGAGCCGGGTCGGGGTTGGAGCGGCGCCATCGGGCAGCGGCGGACTCTCGCCGAACCCGGGGAGATCGATCGCCACCACGTCGTGGCGGTCCTCGAGGGCGTCGAGCACAGGCTGCCAGGAACGCCAGCTGAGTCCGAGCCCGTGCAGCAGGACGAGCGGTTGCCCCCTGCCGCCGCGGTGGCGGGTTAGTGGGGGCACGCCGGCCGGGCCGGGATGTCGGCCCCGTGCCACCGCCAAGACTTGGCTTTCGCTGGTTGTGCTCATCGTCTTCCTTATCGTCGCTAGTTGTGCTTGCACGCTAGCGCCTGTCTCGCAAACAGCTAGCGCCTCAGAAAGGAGGGCCGCCCGGTGAACGTCTTCGTGGCAGGCGGGTGGGATCGGCGCAGGGTCGGGGTGGTCGCACCTTCTCCGCGGCCGGACGCCTGATCGAGAGTCGCTACCTCCCGCGGTGGCGCTTCGCCAGCCCAGTTCACCGCCCTGGGCGCACGAGATGCGTCAAGTGGTCGGATCGGGGTAACGGCATCGGGGGGCGCGAGAGGGCTTGCGCTTAGTCGCATCGAGTAGGGACGGCTTCGAAGGCGTTCATCGCACGCGAGAGCCGGACCTGGTCGCTGATTTCACCGATCCAGAACTAGGAGATTCACATGAGTGCTACCAGCGCCCCCACGGGCCGCCGTCTCGACTCGCCCACCAATGGGCAGACCGAGGCCCTTGCCGATCACGGTCGTCGTCTTTCGACGGAGACCAAGGCGGCATTCAAGACGACCGAGTTCGTCGCCTACGTCGTCGTTCTCGTCGGCATATTGATCGCCGGAGTGGTCACCAAGGCGAGCGGTTACGGGGCCCAACACGACCCGTTCCGGGCCGACCGGGTTTGGCTGTATGTCACGGTGCTGACTGTGGGCTACATGGTCAGCCGCGGCATCGCCAAGGCCGGCAGCCGCCAGCCCTACGACGAGCAGTCCTAACCGCGGGCCGGGGGGCTGCGCAGCGCAGCCCCCCGCCTGTCACTGTCCCGTCGGCGATGATGCAGAGTGACGACGATCTATGCACGGAACGCCGCACACTCTCCACCCGAGAAGTGAACCACGGCGACGATCTACCTAATGCTCAAGGACTCGTCTGCCAGCGGTAAGACGCTCGCGTTCCAGCGTCTCGTATTGGTGCTGCGCGCGCTGAATCAGCTCGCTGAGGTTGAGTGACGCGATCGCGGGATGCTGATCGGCTACCTGCTCAAGCGCCTTCCACAGGCTGAGCTTGCCCTGCACCCCCAGCGCGAGGCTCTCCAGGGCCATGAACAGGCCCAGTTCGGGCTCGCCGGACGCCAAACCCGCGAACTTCACCCGGCTCGCCTTCTCCGTGACCCACGCGCCCGCCTGCTTGACCGGGTTGCGCGAGGTATCGATCCGCTGCATCAACCCGATCAATGTCTGACGGTCCTCCTCGATCTCCAGCGCGAGCGATCCGATCACCTCACCCAGCGGGGTCCCTGCGGCTCGCGTCTCGATCTGTTCAGCTAGGTCGCTGCCGAGCGTCGCTCCCGCCAGATGATCATTCAAATACACGTCCATCGCCTTCTCAGCCATACCAACCGCCTTTCCTCGACTGGGTCACACTGGTCCTGAGGATCCTCGTCGGGGCCAGGCGCAGCGAATGCTCGCGGCGATAGCACGCGCCGACCGGGGCGGCACCGCGAACTTGACCACGGCGGCGACGTCACGATCCTCGCGGCCTCCATGCCCTTACCCGTGCCGGCGGCCTTCTCACAGCGCGCCTGGACCTGGCCGGCCCGCTCGGTCAGGCGGAGCTGGGGAGCATCCAGCCGACCAGCGCGACGTAGTAGGCGGTGGCGGCGAGGATGACCAGTGCGTGGAAGATCTCGTGGAAACCGAAAGTTCGTGGCCACGGATTGGGGCGCTGGAGCATGTAGACCAGCGCGCCTAACGAGTAGAGAAGCCCACCACCGGTGACCAGCAGCAGCGGTGTGAGCTGAAGGCGCGCGATCAGTTGCGGGGTTGCGATCACAGCGATCCACCCGAGCGCGAGATAGCTACCGGCAGTCAGCCAGCGCGAGGTGTCGATCCAGCCCAGTGACAGCGCGACCCCCGCGCCGGCGCCGGTCCAGGCCAGCGTGAGGATCACCCAAGCGAGCGCTCCGTGGAGCACGATCAGCGCGATCGGGGTGTAGCTCGCGGCGATGAAGACAAAGATCGTGCTGTGGTCGAGTCGCTTCAGCATCGGCTTGAAGCGGGCCGGTCCGGGCCAGCGGTGATACAGCGTGCTGGCAGCGAACAGCGCGACCAGGCCGGTGCCGTAAACGGCCACCGCGACTGCGGCGTGGCCGGTCGGCGCGAGCGCGATCGCCACGATCGCGGCTGCCAGGGCGAGCACGAGCGCGACTGCGTGGGAGATGCCGCGCAGCCGCGGGGTGGAAAGCTCCGCCGCCGACCCGCCGCCGGTGAGCATCGTTGATGACGCGCCGCCGGCTATGACGGGCCCTTCAGTGCGTCGGAAACCGTGGGTCGGATCGGTGGATGGCTATCACCCCGGGCCTGCGCGAAGGTCACCATCCGTCCCTGCCGTTGGAGACTCCCAACGCGGTGTACATGAGTACCGAGAGCGCTAGGGATGGAACCACCGAGGTAGCGGCGCCGGCCCAGCGTCGAGCCGTGGGCGAGTCAATCGGACTGGATCGCTGAGGCACTGCAGCTCCCGGGTTCGGAATACGGCGAACGCAGAAGTCAGATCACGTTGCCGGCAACCAACATCGACCACGCGATGAAGCCCTCCAACCATCATGGTAGCGGCCGCGCAGCCCGCTCTATCGAACACATGTTTGTATCTTGTGGCGAGCGGCGGTGTATAGATAGGTGCCGGAACTGAAAACTGCACAAGGAGTTGGTAGAGAAATGGCAACGCAAACCAGGACCGCGCGCCAAGCCGCCGGTAACAAGGCAGCGGCGACGCGCAAGCGCAATGCCGCCAAGCGGAGCGCGACGACCACGAAGACGTCCGCAAAGCAGACCACCAACGCCGCGCGAAGCACGGCGCGTGGCGCGCGTAACACCGCAAAGCAGGCGACTCGCACGGCAGGGCGCCGCGCCGAGGCAGCGACCTCCGGCCTTCAGGTGGTCGCTCGCCAGGCCGAGCGTGCCCTGCTCGTCGTCCCAGTGGGCGCCGCGCTGGAAGCCCGCGATGCGGCTCTCAGCACCGTTCGCACCTACGCGGATCGCCGGACGGCGAAGCGGGAATTTGACCGCTTCGAGCGACGTGGCGAGAGCGCGCTCGGTCGGAACCGACGCCGGGTTGGGCAGCGAGCCAAGTAGGCTCGCCACGACGTCGGAAGCGGGAGACCGGTCTGAGCTCAAGCGACCCGGTGCGGTCGATCGGATCGCAGTCCCGCGTAGCAACACTCGTCGCACATTTGCGCGTATGGGCGGGGTCGCGGTAATCGCGCCCTCCGCCTAGCGCGCCGTCCCCTGCATCGCGAGGGCGGACCTCGTCTCGCCCACCGTTCACCGATCCGTTCGGCTTAGCGATGGCTACGCCATTGGCCGGCGCCGAGCATCACCATCCGGAGCTGCTTCTCCGCGATGCGGGTGATGTCCGCCTCTGCCTCGGGTGCGGCGACTGGGGCGTCGACCATGGCGCCGACGATGGCGATCATCGTGTTGACGAGCAGCCCGGCGAGGGTGTGGAGATCCTCGGTCGTCCAGTCCCGAAGGACCGGGAAGCGCGCGAGGTCCGTCGCAAGCTCGCTGCTCAAGAGTCGGATCTCGTTACGGATGGCGTGGCGCAGCACGGTGTTGCCGGTCGATCCGACCCGGACCACGAACACGAAGTGCTGGCGATGCTCGCGCACTTGATTGGTGAGGATCTCGACCGAGCGGCGGATGATGTGCTCCGGCGGCAGGCCCTCGCGCGCTTCGCGCAGCATGGCCCTCAGGGCTCGAAAGGATTCCTCGACTAGCGCCAGCCCGAGCTCGTCCATGCTCGCGAAGTGCCGGTAGAACGCGTTGGGGACGATTCCCGCGGCGCGCGCTACGCCGCGCAGGCTGAGGGCGTCGAAGCTCTCGCCGCCCTCGATTCGCGCCAGTGCGGCGTCCAGCAGGGCCTGTCGGGTGTCGCGGCGACGCTGCGCCTGCGATCGCCGTGGGCGCTCCGACTCGGAGCGCTTATGCCGGTGTGTACGCCTGTCCACGCTCATCGTGTGCACCTGCTCACAGTTCAGCATTATAGGCGCCAGAACGGGCACAAACAGTCTAAGATTCCAGGTGTACAGTCGTCCACTAAGTCTTGAGATCCGAAATGCCCGCACTCACTCCCACACGACGCCTCCTGCGATCCGGCGTGGTCGATCTGCTCGTCGGCCCCCACGGCGTGGACCGCTACCTCGAGCTGATCCGGCCGGAGATCACCGTTCGCGACGCACGCGCCCGCGTGCTGGCGGTCCGCCATCAGACCGACCGCAGCGTCACGCTCGTCGTTCGCCCGAACTCGGCCTGGTCGGGGTTCACGGCCGGCCAATTCATCCGGGTGGGCGTGGAGATCGACGGCGTGCGCAGGACCCGCACCTACTCCCCCGCATGCTCGGAGCGCTCGCCCGACGGTCTGCTCGAGCTGACCGTCACCGCCCATCCGCACGGGTTGGTCTCCCGCCATCTGCGTCACCACGCCGGTCCCGGCACGATCCTGCACCTCGGCGAGGCGCAGGGCGACTTCGTGCTGCCGCGGTCGCGCCCGCCCCGGCTTGCCTTGATCAGCGGCGGCAGCGGAATCACGCCGGTGCTCTCGATGCTGCGAACGCTGATCGACGAGAACCACGTCGGCGAGATCGCGTTCGTCCACTACGCACGGACCGCGGCCGACTGGCTCTACGCCGCCGAGGTCCGCGAGCTCGCGGCGCGGCATCCGAACCTCAGCGTGCACTACATAGCCACACGCGAAGGCGGCGCGCGCATCGACGCGCGCTCGTTCGCGGGGCTGATCGGCTCGCTCGACGACGTGCACGCCGCGGTGTGCGGACCGCCGAGCCTGATCGAGGCCGTCCGAGACGTCTGGCCGCAACCTGAGCTCGTGCGATCAGAGAGCTTCAGGGCACCCACTCTGCAAGCCACCACGCCAACGAACGGCACGCTCAGCTTCGTTCGCAGCGGCCAGTCGGTGCCGATCGGCACCGGCACGCTGCTCGAGCAAGCCGAGGCGGCTGGACTCAGCCCCGAGTTCGGCTGCCGAATGGGGATCTGCCACACGTGCACCTGCCGCAAGGCCACGGGACCGGTCCGGAACCTGCGCACGGGCGAAGTCTCCGACGAGCAGGACGAGGACATTCAGCTCTGCGTCTCGGCGCCGGCCGGCGACGTCGCCCTTGAGCTCTGAAACCGACAACCGAGAGATCGCTATGCCAACCACCCACACCCAACTCACACCCGAACAGCTCGAGGCTCTGGGCAACGAGCTCGACGCGCTGCGAAACCGCGTGCTCGCCGACCTCGGCGAGCGGGACGCCCAGTACATCAGGCGCATGATCAAGACCCAACGTGGGCTCGAGATCGCCGGTCGTGCGCTGCTCGAGGCAGGCGTTCTCCCGCCCGCGTGGCTCGGTGGGGTCGCCGCCCTGTCGCTGTCGAAGATCCTCGACAACATGGAGATCGGCCACAACGTGATGCACGGCCAGTACGACTGGATGAAGGATCCGGCGCTCGACTCCAAGGTCTTCGAGTGGGACACGGCGTGCCCCGGCGACCAGTGGCGCCACTCGCACAACTACCTGCACCACACCCACACCAACGTGCTCGGGAAAGACCGTGACATCGGCTACGGGATCCTGCGCATGTCCGAGGACCAGCCCTGGCGTCGGCGCGACCTCGCGAACCCGGCCTACGCGCTGCTGCTAGCCCTTCTGTTCCAGTGGGGGGTCGCGCTCCATGACCTCGAGATCGACCGCATCGAAGCGGGGCAGATCGAGCTCAGCGACAAGCGCGACATCCTGCGCGCGATTTGGGGCAAGGGCCGCCGCCAAGTCCTCAAGGACTACGTCCTGTTCCCGCTGCTGGCCGGCCCGGGCGCTCCGTTCGTGATCACCGGCAACCTGTCCGCAAACCTCGTCCGCAACGTGTGGTCGTTCACGATCATCTTCTGCGGGCACTTCCCCGACGGGGTCGAGGAGTTCTCCGAGACGGACGTCGAGAACGAGAGCCGCGGCGGCTGGTACCTGCGCCAGATGCTCGGCTCGGCCAACCTCACCGGCTCGAGGCTGTTCCACATCCTCTCGGGCAACCTCAGCCACCAAATCGAGCACCACCTGTTCCCCGACATCCCCGCGCATCGATACGCCGAGATCGCCGTCGAGGTCCGAGAGATCTGCGAGCGGTACGGGCTCCCGTACAACACAGGTCCGCTGCACAAGCAGTTCGGCTCGGTCGTCAAGAAGATCTGCCGGTTGGCTCTACCCGCCCGCGGGAACGAGCAAGAAGCCGCACAAGCCGACGAGATCGACCCCGCGGCGACGCTGCCCATCGCCGCGTAGCTGGCGCTCACACCGTCGCGGGCTTCACCTAAGCCTCGGACGCCGCTGACCGAGCCGAGCGACGGGAGTGCCGCAGAGGCAGGCGGTGAGCGCCGCTCACCGCCAGGACGACTGGGCCCTGTAGCGGTAGCGGCGGCGCCGCCGTCGCACGAGCGAGAGAACGAGCCCGATGATGATGATCCACAGCAGGATGCTGACCCCGCCGTGGGTGAAGAAGAGATGCAGGACGTAAAGCCAGATCGCGGTCTTGACGACGCGGTGCAGAAGGCTCGGCGACCGGCGGCCGTAGCGGTACCCATAGCCGTAGCGACTGCGCGAGCCGAATCTGAGAGCGAGTGCCGAACGCCGCGAAGACCGGCGCCGGACGAGCCACGCTGGCCGCCGGTGCGATGCGCGGCGGCGCGGTCCGCGCCTCGGCCGCCGTCGCCATTGCGGTCGCGAGCACAACCGCCACGGCGGCGATGAGAGCCAGGCGCAGCATGTCAGTAGCGCCCGTAGCGACGGCGGTGGCCGAACAACCCGCCGAGTGGGAGAAGAAAGAACAGCGGCAAGAAGACGATGTGGCCGCCGGATATGAGAAAGATGGCTGCTGCTAGCAGCAGCCCGAAGAGGGCGAATCGCATCGAGTGCTTTCGGAGGAGGTTGGACGAGCGCTCCCCGGAGCGCCAGTCCTGTTAGCCAGTCCTGCCTCGCGAAACACGCGTTCGCATCCAGGCGTGGCGGTGGGACTATCCCGCCTCGGCGCGAGCGCGAGCGACGGCGTGACCTGACGGTCGCCCGGACGAGGCCGCGCAACGCGCTTGCCGGATTACGAGGCGCGACCGCGGTGCCACCACGTAGCTTCGCGCACGATGGCTGATCCGCCGCACGTCGCGCGCAATCGCCGCCTCTGGGACCGGCTGTCGGACGAGTATCAGGACCGTCACGGTGCGCAGCTCGCCGCCTCCGGCGGACTTGCCTGGGGCGTCTGGCAGCTGCCCGAGGCCGAGCTGAGAGTCCTCGGCGACGTCGCCGGCCGGCGCGTCCTGGAGCTGGGGTGCGGCGCCGGGCAATGGTCGATCGCCCTCCACGAACTCGGTGCTCGCGTCACCGGGCTGGATCTGTCAGAGCGCCAGCTCGAGCACGCGCGTCGGCTCATGGCTGAGGCGGAAGTCGAGTTCCCGCTCGTGCATGCGAGCGCTGAGGCCACGCCATTTGACGCGGACTCGTTCGACATCGTGTTCTGCGACCAGGGCGCGATGACGTTCTCTGACCCGTTGCGCGCCGTGCCCGAGGTGGCGCGGATCCTCGCCCCTGGGGGGCTGTTCGCGTTCTCCATGAACACGCCGATCGTCGACATGGCCTGGCCGCTGGATGCCGACGCTCCGAGCTCGGAGTTGGCGCACGACTACTGGGATCTCCACGCGCTCGAGGCGCCCGATGAGCCCACGACGTTTCAGCTGCCCTACGGTGAGTGGATCCGCCTGTTCGCCGAGAGCGGCTTCCGGGTCGAATCGCTGATCGAGCTTCGCCCGGCCGCCGACGCCACCAGCAGCTATCGCGACGACGTCGCTCGCGACTGGGCCCGGCGCTGGCCGATGGAGCACATCTGGCGCGTGCGCCTGGCGCGTTGAGAATCAGCTCGCCGGCTCGAGCGGTAGCGGCGAGGCCGGCTTGAGCTCCTCCAAGCGAAGCAGCGTCATCACCCGCGAGGCTCCCCCGCGCGTGGACAGGCGGATCAGGACGCGCTGAAGCTCCGCGACCTGGCGCGCGACGACCATCAGCATCGCGTCGGTCTCTCCGGTGACCCAGTCGGCGGAGAGCACCTCGGGCATCGCGCGGACCGCCTCGGCGAAGCGGCGGTGCGTGGCGTCATCGTGGCGCTGAAGCGTCACCGCAACGTAGACCTGGAGCGGGAACCCGGCCGCCGCCGCATCGATCCGCGCGGTGATGGCGCGAATGATCCCCGACTCCTTCAGCCGACGGACGCGGTGCAGCGTCGCCGCCGGCGACAGCTCGACGAGCCGCGCGAGATCGACGTTCGAGCGGTCCGCGTCAGCCTGCAGCTCTCGCAACAGCTGTAGATCAATTAAATCGAGTGATAGAGCCATGTCACAAAATATTAGTTGGTGAGTTAGGGCATATGCGGCGGTATCGGTGAAAGCGGGAGCCGCGACGCCGATCATGGTTGACATGAAGCACCACGATCGCAACGCCATCCTCGCGCTCGCCACGGCCGGAGCGCTGTGGGGTCTCTCGGTCCCTCTTTCGAAGCTGTCGCTCGGCTGGCTGCCCCCTGCCTGGCTCACGTTCGCCCGCTTTGCCGCGGCGGCCCCGCTGCTCGCCCTGGTGGGACGGCGCGGCCTGCGCGAGGCGCTCACGCCTCGGATCGTCGCGTCCGGCGCGCTCGGCTTCGGGGCCGTGATCCTTCTCCAGAACGCCGGCATCGAGCGCACCAGCGTCGCCCACGCTGCGCTGCTCGTGGGCGCGGTCCCGGTCCTCGTCGCGCTGATCGCCGCCGGAGCGGGGCACGGCGCCGCACGGCCGCTCGGCTGGGGAGGCTACGCGCTGACGCTCGGAGGGATCGCGCTCGTCGCCCATGCGGGCGGGAGTGGCGCACACCCCGCCGGCGACCTTCTGGTGCTCGCGCTCGGTGGTCCTATCGGCAACCTTCATCGCGCTCCAGCCCCGGCTCCTCGTCGACCGTGACCCGGCGGCGGTGACCGCGGTGCAGTTCGCCGCCGGCGCGCTGATCGCCCTTCCGGTCGCGCTCGTGAGCGAGGGCATGCCGCCCGCCCCGGCGCCAGCCCGGCGCGGTAGCTGGCGCTCGCCACTCTGGCGCTGGTCGCCACGCCCCTACCGTTCTGGCTGTTCGCCTTCGGCCAGGCGCGGGTTCCGGCACACCTGGCAGGAACGTTCGTGAACCTGGAGCCGGTCGTCGGGGCGCTCATCGGGTGGATCGCGTTCGGCAATGCGGCGGGCGCCGCGCAGCTGGGCGGCGCCGTGGCGGTCCTGGCCGGCATCGCCCTCAGCACCGCGGGCGCGGGACCCGCTCAGAGCCGCTCGCACGCGATTCCTCGCCGGCCGATCGGCAGGACCGTGCGGCGCGCGCTGTCTCCGAGCAGCGTGGCGAACCCGACGTAGCCCGCGACGTCGACGAACACGGGGGCGTGGTCATGCAGCGCCCGTGCGCGATGATGGCACGGTGACGGCGGACGGGGCCCAACCCGGCGAGCTCCTGGCGATGATGCCGTTCGCGGGGCTACTCGGCATCGAGATCGATAGCGCGACCAAGACCGAGGTCACCGGTCGGCTGAGGTGGCGCGAACAGTTGTGCACCTCCGGTGGGCTGCTCCACGGCGGCGCGCTGATGGCGCTCGCCGACAGCCTCGGAGGCCTGTGCGCCTACCTCAACCTGCCTGAGGGCGCGGGCACGGCGACGATCTCATCCTCGACCAATTTGCTGCGGGCGGTACGCGAGGGGATCGTGGCGGCACGAGCGCGACCGCTTCGGGTTGGCCGAACCGTGATCGTCGTACAGACCGACTGCACCGACGAGACCGGACGGCTGGTCGCCCAGACCACCCAGGCCCAGGCGGTAATTGCGCCGGCGCCGGCGTGAGCGCACTAGTCGACGCAGAGGTAGGAGCCGAGCACGGGCACGCCGACGCGCTCGCCGTCGTCGTCGAACGCGATGAACACGAGCCCTCCCGCGCGAGCGGGATCAGCCGTGGCCAGGGCGACCAGAGCGCCCATCGCGTCACCCTCGTCGCCATAGGAGGCGAGCAGGGTCCCGGTATCGAAGATCGAGTAGTGCATGACGTTCACCCGAACGCATCGGCCGCCGGCCGGCAAGCTGAAGCTCTGACAGCGGAATTGCGCGGGGCTCCGCCGGCGGCGGCGCGGCGTCAGGCAGCGCTGATCGACATCTCGGCCCACACGCGGTAGCGGCCCCCACGCTCTCGCTCGCGCCCCCAGCGGGACGCGAGCTGCTCGACCACGCGCAGACCAAAGCCGCCATGAAGCCGGCTCACAGGTGCGGGCTCGGCCTCCATCCCGCTTCGTCCCGGATCCGAGACCGAGCAGAGGATCGCGTCGGGCCGAACTTGAAGCTCGACCGATACGACATCATCAGGCCGGCACCCCGAGTGGACCACGGCATTGGTGACGAGCTCGCTCGCCACGAGCATCACGTCGCCCATCACCCAGTCGACATGACCCCCGTCCGCCAACGCGTGGCGCACGGCCGAGGGAGCTCCCTGATCACATGGCAGGTCGAGCGTGAGATCCGCTGCGTTCCCAGACACAACTTTGAGGTTCCCCGCCACCAGGGTTGTAAACCAACTGAGCCGGAAGTGGGACCGCCCGGCGTCGTGCCCTCACATCCGCGCACGGCGATTGACCGGTCAACTACAATTTCTACCATGGATACGGCCGCGGAGTCACGGCTTGACGGAGTCGCTCTCGACGCGTGGCGCAGCTTCCTGCGCAGCCATGCTTCGATTCTGCGCATGCTCGACGCCGAACTCGCGGCCGAGCATGGCATGACCGCGCGCGACTACGAGGTTTTGCTCTACATCGCTCAGGCTCCCGACCGTCGCTTGCCGATGTCCGCACTCGCCGAGCGGACCATGCTGACGCGCTCCGGCATCACACGGCTGGTCGATGGCCTCGTCACCGCCGGCCTGATCGAGCGCGTGTCGTGCCGCAACGATGCCCGTGTGTCCTACGCGCAGCTGACCGACTCGGGGTACGAGAAGCTCCGCCAGGCCGGATGCACGCACGTGGCGAGCATCCGCCGGCTGTTCCTCGAGCACTTCAGCCCCGAGGAGATAGACCAGCTCGCCGCGCTCCTGTCTCGTCTCCCCGGTGCTCACGGCGGTGGCGCGTGCACCGTCGAGTAGCCGGCGCCTAGTCGATCAGACTCGCGCGCGGAACCACTGGCGCCTCTTCGTTCACGCCGGCCGACGCAACGCTCGCAGTCGCTCGCGAACTCTGTCGTTCGGCTCGTCGCGGTCGAGCGCGGCCAGCGCGGCCGACGTGAGTGCGCCATCGAGAGCATCCGGATGAGCATCGAGCACGCGCATTGCGAGGGTGCGAGTTCGAATGACCGGGCTTCTGAGGCCGGCCGAGATGATCCGGTCGCTGAGCACACCCGTGGCCTTCATGGCGGCGAGGAGGCTGTTGATCGCCTCGTTCGCTTGCCTCAGTTCCTCTCGCGGCTCGCCCACCACCGCAATGCCCGGTCCGCGCGCTAACCGGTCGAGCGGCAACCGGCTCTCCGCGAACCGCATCACGTCAGCGATCCGCTCGCGCGGGACGCCCGGCGTCCGCGTCAGCCAGTCGTACGGCAGGCTCTGATCTGGTTGCGCTTCGAGCTGGTTACGCGCGGCGTCCCACAGATCCACACCGAGCCGGCGCGATAGCGACCATGCTCGATCGCGGCCGTCACCCGCGGCGAATGCCGCCCGGACCTGCTCGGGCCAATCGGGCCGGCCGAACAGAGCTCCGCACCGCCTGATGAGACCGTCCAACCGATCGATGGTCCAGCCTTGCTCCGCGAGCTCCTCGGCGTACGCACGCGCCGATTCCGATCGGGCGTCGCCGGCGAGCACCTGTCGCCCCTTGACCAGCCAGCGCTCGATCTCGCCAACCGCGTAGAGCCTCTCGAGCGTGTCGCATCTCGCCTCGAGGAGCGCGATCAGCTCACACAGAACGCTCTCGGCGTCGTCATAGTCGTTGATGTCCCCTGCCGGACCGCCCTCGATGAGCGCGCAAACGATCGTGAGAGCGCCGTCGAGGAGCGGGTCGTCGACGTAGTCCGCGGTGAGTGCCTCCCGGAGCCTCCCCGCGGTGGCACACGGGTACGCGAGGTACTCGTCCATGATCTCGTTCGGGCATCCGTAGCGCAGCAGCCAGTCACGGACGTCCTGCCGGTGAGGATCAAGGCATGCCAAGCACTCGACGGCATGCACTTTGTCCCACCCCCGGGCGGAGCGAGCGAGCTGCCATACGGCAACCTCCGGATCCTCGAGCAAACGTGAAAGTGCGTCGACGCTCAAGGACGTGAACGCTTCGTGACGTCCGACGGTCAGCAGGTCTTCGGCATCGGCCGGCACGCCCGTCACGCCCAGTAACGCAACGCCGAGCCTCACCGCACCGCGATGCTCGCCATGCTCGAGGAGCCACCGAGCGTCGCTGCGCACCGCCGAACGGTCCAGCCCTCTCGTCGAGAGGGTCCTCAGCAACGGGTCGATGAGGGTCACGATCCGCGTCTGCTTGCAGAGCTGGTCCAAGGCCGGCCGAGCCCGGTCCGAGTCCCCTCTGGCCGAAGCCTCCAGCAGGGCCGCGGCGAGCTCCACGATCTCATCGGTCGTCGCCGCCTCGCCGTGGTGAGCGACGATGCCTTCCAGTGCGCCCGTCGAGAAGGCCACCGCGCCCGGCGTCGGCTCCGGCTCATCCGGAAGATCCGAGGGTTCGTCGCCCGACCAGCTCCGAAGGAGATCGAGGATCGGTACTGGCATTGGCTCAGTCAGAGGCGACGACCGGAATCGAACCGGTGTAGACGGCTTTGCAGGCCGCTGCGTAGCCACTCCGCCACGTCGCCAGGGCTGCGAAGGGTAGCGGCCGGCCTCCACCCCGCGCCGGATGCGCGCGGCTTCCCGAGTGGGTCAGGACTTGATCGCTGCGGACTTCGACATCACGTGCCCAGACCAGTCGAGCGGCTCGACCTGCACGTAGTTCTGGGCGCCGATCGTGATCGCCGTCTCGAAGCCGTTCTTCGCCGTCGTTGCCACCGTGCGCAGGCTGCTCGGGCTGCTCCCCGCCAGCACGCGCCAGGAACGAATGTGCGTGGCCCCGTTCCAGCTCGCGTACACGGTGACCTTGCTGCCGTTGCGCGAGGCGGCCACCGCCGGCGTCGTCCAGGGATTGCCGCTCCAGGTGAATCGATAGGCGCGGTAGCTCGGCGTGCCGGCTACGAACCGCGCGTTGAACACGACCTTGCCGCTCGAGCTGTACTCGGTGAGCCACGGCTGCTGCCCCCACCCCACGAACTCGTCGCCGTTGGAGAGCTGCTGGACGTTGCCCTCGAAGTTGGTCGAGACCGACGGCGAGGGCTTGTAGTCCGTGACCTGCTTGGCGGTCATCTTCTTGGTGTCCAGCTGCAGCTTGATCCCGCGCGACTGGCCGTGGATCCGCGGAGGCCCGGCGTCGTCGTCGAACAGCGTGATGTACCGGTCGCCTTGCGCGCGCGGGCGCACGTCGTGCTGGAAGGCCCAGTAGGTCCCGGGAGCGAGCTTGAAGCTGGAGTGCTTGCCTCCGAGCGCCCAGATGGTCGCGCCCGTCTGATGCGAGACCTTGTAGGCGGCCCACGTGTTGCGCGCCGAGATGAGCAGCGAGCCGTCGTCGTCGAGCGCGATCGAGTTGGCGTGGAAGTAGTCGTACGGCTGGCGAGAGCTGTGCGGCACGCTCGCGTATGACGAGGTGAGGGGCACGTGGTCCAGGCTGTCCCACTGGAACAGCACGAGGCCGGTAGGGACGTCGATCTCCTGTACCACTGCGTCGAACACGACCTGGCTGCTCGGCCCGTGGACCGAGGTGGCGCTCATGAAGACCGGGTAATAGGCGGTGATCAGCGCCGTGCCCTGCGGCGTCAGCTGGAACTCGTGCTCATCCGATTGAAGGCCGTTGCCGCCGTTGACGACCGCGATCTGCTGATAGGCGTTGTTGTAGATCACGTCCTCGCCGAGCCCGATGCCGGCGGTCACGTCACCCTGCCACCACGTGAGGACCTGTTGCCCGTGATAGGTCTGCACGCGGAAGTCGGCGGCGGAGTCGTCGCCGCTCAGCGGCTTGAACCAGAGCAGGTTGCCGTACGGGTCGAAGATCATCGGCCCGTCCTGCACCGGGCCGTACTGCGGCGCCACGAACAGATCTCCGGGCGCGACGCCCTTCTTCTGGCGGACGGTGACCTTGAGCGTGTCCGGCTCCAGGTCAGTGCGCGACTTGAACCGCTGCACGTCACCGCGCGCGCGGTCGGCCGACGGCCAGTGAAAGGGCCCGGGCAACCCGGCGGGATTCGCGATCGTGAAGCTGAACTTCCCGTTGCTCGCGCCGGCGATGTTGAGCGAGGTCTGCACCGTGACCGTCTCGCCCGCGGTGAACGGCGCCGTCGGAATGAAGCTCCCGCCACGCCCGTCGGAATCGGACTCCATAGATCCCGCGTGGCCGCCGCTGCTCGAGCCGACCACCGAGATCGGCCCGACCTGGTTCACCGGGATGCCGCGGAAGGTGATCTGGGTCTGGGGCGTCGCGAACTGCGTGCCCGGGCTCGGGAACACGTCCACCGTCGGCTGAGCCAGCGCCTGGCCCGCGCCGGCGAGCAGCCAGGCGCACAGCACGAGCAAGACCGCACCGAGCCGGACCGACAAGCGAGCCACGGCGCGGTTCTCACAAATCCCTGACCGCACGAACATGAAAAACACCCTTCAAACCGATTAGTTGCGGGACGCAAGGGGCGGCCCAGATCACGGCCGCACATCGAAGAACGCCGCCCGCCAAGACAATGTAATACCTGCACTGGCGGAACGGCCAACCGCCCTCCCGATCGCCGGCGCCTCGCGTCCGGCCCGCCCGCTCCCCCGCTCCCGCCGCCAGATCGCCGGGGCTATACTCGGGCCGTCTTGCGGCTGTAGCTCAGTTGGCTAGAGCGTCTGCTTGCCATGCAGAAGGTCGAGGGTTCGAGTCCCTTCAGCCGCTCCTCCGAAAGCCCCGCAAATCGCGGGGTTTTTTGTTGGCCACTAGCGGCGGCTCGGCTCGGATCGCCGTTTGTACAACATCTCTGTACAACAAACGGCGCTCTCGGCGTGCGCCAGCGGAGGAGACGCGCGATGCAACTCCGCGGGGGCCATCAGGTCGACGAGGTGCCCGACCTGGGCATCGCGATCGCGGCGGAGCGCTCGTACGGCGCCAGCAACCGGCACGATCCAGACGTCGCCAACTCGATCGTGAGCTCTCGGGCGCCCGGCGGGGCAAAGCGGTCGTCCGTGGCGCGCTAACGGACGGCTGCTGATGGGCGGGAGCGCTCCTTACTCAAGCAGTTCACGGTAGATGACCCGCAGCTCGAGGATGAGCAAGAGCCGATGTACGCGCCTGGCAATGAGATCGACAACGGCTTCTGGGGCAGCCGTCGACGCTGATTCACGCCGGCCTCGGCAATACATCCGAGTGATGTCCGCGACGACTTGGAGGCCTGCTTGTCGCGCGACTTGATGCTGATGTCGTGAGACATCAGCTGGAGGCGGATGGCGCTGGTGGTGGCGTGGTCCGGGTGTTTGACCCCCTGTGTGATACTTGTCGACCACGGAAGAACGGGGCGGACAGGTTGGCGGGTTCACGCAGTATGGGTGCGGGCGGTTTCGCGAGGCGCTGTTCTCGAGCGACGCTCGCGGCTGTGCTCTTTGGCTGTTGCGTCGTCGGTGGGGTGTGGGCGCCGTTGGCGCGGGCGTCGGCGAACCTGAACTGGGGTGTCGGGAGCGTGGCGCCGGTTCCCGCGAACGCGGGAGCGCCGTTCACAGACCAGGTGTCCGCGGTCTCGTGCGCGTCGGCGGGGAACTGCACCGCGGTCGGAGCGTTTAGCTCGGGCGCCAACCGGCAGGGGCTGCTGTTGACCGAGGTCTCGGGGACCTGGGGGACCGGGGTCGAGGCGACGCTGCCCGCCGACGCCAGCACCTCCAACCCGAACGTTGCCTTGGCCTCGGTGTCGTGCGCGTCGGCGGGTAACTGCACCGCGGTCGGCACCTACATCGACAACGCGGGCAACGTGCCGATGTTGCTGTTGACCGAGTCCTCGGGGATATGGGGGACGGGGGTCGAGGCGACGCTGCCTGCCGGCGCCCGCACCTCCAACCAGCATGTGTCGGTGAATTCGGTGTCGTGCGGGTCGGCGGGGAGCTGCACCGCGGTCGGCTCCTACGAGGACAGCTCGGGCAACTCACAGGGGCTGCTGCTGAGTGAGTCCTCGGGTGCGTGGGGCGCCGGGGTCGAGGCGACGCCGCCCGCCGGCGCTAGCAGCTCCAACGCGTCTGTGTCGGTGAATTCGGTGTCGTGCGGGTCGGCGGGGGACTGCACCGCGGTCGGCTCCTACGAGGACAGCTCGGGCAACTCACAGGGGCTGCTGCTGGGCGAGTCCTCGGGGACGTGGGCGACGGGAGTCGAGGCGACGCCGCCCGCCGGCGCCGGCGCCAACCCGCAGCTGGACCTGGGCTCGGTGTCGTGCACGTCGGCGGGGAACTGCACCGCGGTCGGCAATTACATCGATAGCTCGGGTCACCGGCAGGGAGGACTGCTGAGTGCGTCCTCGGGGACGTGGGCGACGGGGGTCGAGGCGGCGTTGCCGAGCGATGCCAACCGCTTTCACCCGAACGTTGGCCTGGCCTCGGTGTCGTGCGGGTCGGCGGGGAACTGCTCGGCGGTCGGCACCTACACCGACAGCTTGGGCAACTCACAGGGACTGCTGCTCAGCGAGTCCTCGGGCACGTGGGCGACGGGGGCCGAGGCGACGCTGCCCGCCGGGGCCAGCAGCTCCAATGCGTTTGTGTCGGTGAATTCGGTGTCGTGCGGGTCGGCGGGGAACTGCTCGGCGGTCGGCACCTACACCGACAGCTCGGGCAACGGGCAGGGACTGCTGCTGAGCGAGTCCTCGGGGACGTGGGCGACGGGGGCCGAGGCGACGCTGCCCGCCGGCGCCAGCACCTCCCAGCGGGACATTGCCTTGTCCTCGGTGTCGTGCGCGTCGGCGGGGAACTGCTCGGCGGTCGGCACCTACGACGACAGCTCGGGCAACGGGCAGGGGCTGCTGCTGGGCGAGTCCTCGGGGACGTGGGCGACGGGGGTCGAGGCGACGCTGCCCGCCGGTGCCAGCAGCTCCAACCCGAACGTTTCCTTGCGCTCGGTGTCGTGCGCGTCGGCGGGTAACTGCACGGCGGTCGGCTCCTACATCGACAGCTCGGGCAACGTGCAGGGGCTGCTGTTGACTGAGTCCTCGGGTGTGTGGGGTGCCGGGGTCGAGGCGACACTGCCTGCAGGTGCCAGCAGCTCGGGCCCGAATGTTTCCTTGCGCTCGGTGTCGTGCGCGTCGGCGGGTAACTGCACGGCGGTCGGCTCGTACATCGACAGCTCGGGCCACCCCCAGGGGCTGCTCGTGAGCGAGTCCTCGGGTGCGTGGGGTGCCGGGGTCGAGGCGACACTGCCCGCCGACGCCAGCACGACCAACCCGGGCGTGTCGCTCAACTCGGTGTCATGCGCGTCGGCGGGGAGCTGCACGGCGGTCGGCGGTTACTTCGACAACTCGGGCAACCTCCAGTTGCAGGGGTTGCTGTTGACCGAGTCCTCGGGGGCGTGGGGGGCGGGGGTCGAGGCGACGCTGCCCGCCGGCGCCAGCACCTCCACGCAGGTCGCCTCGTTGGGCTCGGTGTCGTGCGCGTCGGCGGGGAACTGCTCGGCGGTCGGCACCTACAACGACAGCTCGAGCCACCAGCAGGGGTTGCTGTTGACCGAGGCCTCGGGTGCGTGGGGCGCCGGGGTCGAGGCGTCGCTGCCGGCTGGCGCCGAGCACCCGTCCGTGAACTCGGTGTCGTGTACGGCGGGGGAGAACTGCACCGCGGTTGGCGCCTACACCGACAGCTCGGGCAACGTCCAGGGGCTGTCGCTGACCGAGTCCTCGGGCACGTGGGCGACGGGCGTCGAGACGACGCTGCCCGGCGGTGCCAGCACCAACCCGCAAGTGAGTTTGAATTCGGTGTCCTGCGCTTCGGCGGGGAACTGCGCCGCGGTCGGAAGGTATAGCTCGGGCGCCAACCGGCAAGCGCTGCTGGTGACCGAGGCCTCGGGCACGTGGGGAGCGGGGGTCCAGGGCACCTTGCCCGCCGGCGCCACCACCTCCGGGCAGGTGGTGTCGTTGGGCTCAGTGTCGTGCGCGGCGGCGGGGAACTGCTCGGCGGCCGGCACCTACATCGACGGCTCGGGCAATGTCCAAGGACTGTTCCTGACTGAGGCCTCGGGCACGTGGGCGACGGGGCTCGAGGCGACGCTGCCCGCGGGCGCCACCAGCTCAGGGCAGGTCGTGTCATTGGGTTCGCCGGGCTCGAGCTCGGTATCGTGCGCGTCGGTGGGGAATTGCACCGCGGTCGGCTCTTACGCCGACACCGGGGGCAATCAGCAGGGGGTGCTGATGTCCGCAGCTCCGGCGAGCCCGGCGCTGTCGGCCGGCGCGCCATCGAGCGGCACCGCCGGCAGCGCGATCGCCGCATCGACGGTGACTGGAACGCTGTCCGGCGGGGTCGCCCCGACGGGGACGGTGACCTTCACGGTGTTCGGGCCCCAGGCCTCGCCGCCAGCCTTATGCACGTCCGGCGGCGCGATCGTCGGGACGCTGACCGTGAATGGCAACGGCACCTACAACCCATCCGCCGGGTTCACACCGCCCAGCGCCGGCGACTACTGGTGGTATGCCAGCTACGGCGGCGACAGCGGCGATAACCCGGCGGCCTCCAGTTGCGGCGCTGGGATGGCAGAGACCGTCGTGTCCCCGCCTGACACCTCCGCGCCGTCGATCTCGATCATCACCCCGGCCAGCGGCGCTACCTACACCCAGGGGCAGGTGGTCAGGGCGAGCTACGCGTGTACCGATCGCGACGGCACCGCGGACGTGGCCAAGTGCGCCGGCCCAGTCGTTTCGGGCGGCCCGATCGACACCTCCATCCTGGGGCCTCACACCTTCGCGGTCAGCGCGGCTGACCAGGCCGGCAACAACGCGTCGCGGATCGTGAGTTACACGGTGGTGAGCGGGTCCTCGGCGCTCAAGCTCGTCGGCTCGCCCAAGTCGACGGGCAACGGCGTGACGTTCAGGCTCATCTGTTCGGCGCCCGCCGGTCACAGCTGCCAGACCACCGACACGCTGACCAGCACCGAGACGCTGCGCCGCAGCCGACCGGTCGCCGTCGGCGCCGCGCAAAAGGCTAAGAGCCAAAAGCTCATCGTCGTCGTGGGTGGCAAGCGCATGATGATCCCCGCCGGCACGACGAAGACGGTCACGATCACGCTGAACGCCCAAGGCCGCCAGCTGCTGGCGCGCTTCCACAAACTCCCAGTCACCCTCACTCTCAAGCTGACCAGCAAAGGCAAGACCAGGACGGCGGTCAAGCGAGCCCTGACCATCACGCCCAAGAAGAAGACGCACCGCTCCCTGCGGGCAGCGCATCAACTCGCAGCCCTCCAACGTGCTTTCGGCTTGAGACGAGCCGAGCACTAAGTCTCGAGTCCACGCCGAGACGAACGCTCACCCAGACGATCCGGCGGTGAAGGCCACGGCGATCGTGCTCGACCGCGACTGATGCATCCTCCGCTGAGCAGGCACCCTCGTCGACCCCGTCGAGACGCCCGGAATGAACGACGAAGGACAGCTACGAGCCGACCACTGGACCCGCCCGACGCCTCCGGTTGGAGCCGCCGGAGCAGGAGCCGACCGAGAGCTGGCGATTTGATCGGGTATGTCCGGCGGGTCGTCAGCCGCGCTCCTGCTCGGCCACCAAAGCACCCATGCGACACGAGCTGACTGCACTCGAGGACGACCGGTACCGGACAGGTGGAGTCGAGAGATGACTAGGAACTCGCGTGGCTCCTACGTCGCACCAACGCGATTGCGGCTCCCCGCGCGCCCGGCCGATCGAAACCCTGCCCCTGTCCGGAGGTCTTCCGGACAGCGGTCGCGCGTCGGCGGGATCGCCGGACGGCTCAGTCCCTGTGCGTGTAGGTTCTACGGCTCGATGCCAGACGCAACGATCCAGCCTGAAGCTGCGGATTACCTCGACGCGCGATGGCATCGAGCGCTCCTGGACGAGCTCTGCGCCTTCGGGCGTGAGACCGCGTCGGCCGGCGAGCGCGCGGCCGCCGAGTGGCTCCTCGAGCGGTTGGTGGCTGAGGATGTCGGCGAGGCGCGGATCGAGGAGCACCGCGGCCATCAGACGTTCTGGTGGCCTTTGGGCCTCGCCGCGGCCGGCGGCGTCCTGGCGGGCTGGTGGGCGTCGCGGGGCAGCCGGCTCGGCGCTGCGGCGCTGGGAGCCGCCGCCGCGTGGGCGGCCGCGGACGAGCTCCCACCGCGCCGGCGGCGCCTGCGAGCGGCGCTACCGCGCAGGACGGCCACCAACGTCGTCGCGAACTGCGGACCGACCGAGGCCCGGCGCACAATCGTCATTGTTGCCCACCATGATGCAGCCCACTCCGGGCTCGTTTTCAGTCCGGCGATTCCCGAACGCGATCGAGCGCGTCGCCCCTCGGTTCTTCGAGGTCACGCGGACGAGTCCCCCACTCGTCTGGCCGGCGGTGATCGGGCCAGCGCTGGCCGCAGCGGGCGCCGCTAGCGGTCACCGTGGCTTGGGCGCGGGTTGGCGCGGTCCTCTCGACGGGCTTCGCCGCGGCGATGGCGAACATCGGCGCCAGCGCAGTCGTTCCCGGCGCCAACGACAACGGCACGGGCGTCGTTGCCATGATCGCGCTCGCCAGGGCGCTTGCGCACCGCCCCACGCAGTCCGTCCGGGTGCTGCTGGTCTCGACATCGGAGGAGGGGCTGTGCGAAGGGATGCGCGCGTTCGCCAACCGGCACTTCGATGAGCTTGCGGTGTCCGACACGTTCTTCCTCGTGGTTGACGCGGTCGGCTCCCCCCACCTGCTGGTCCTCCGTGGCGAGGGGATGCTCGGCGTTACCGAGTACCCAGCGCGGTCGCTGCAGCTACTCGACCGTCTCGCTGAAGAACTCAGGATCTGGCTGTTTCCCGACCTACGCCTACGCAACGCGACCGACGGGGTATATCCCCTCGCCGCCGGCTACCAATGCGCGTCGCTGTGCTCATGCACCAGGATCAAGCAGCCGGCTAATTATCACTGGCCGACCGACGTTCCGGCAAACGTCGACTATGCGACGCTCGCCGACGCGATCCGCCTGATCGAAGCACTCGTCCGCAGACTCGACGAGCGCTGGCTCGAGTAGCCGCGCCGCACGAACAACCAACCGCGAAGCGTCGCACGGCGCTTGTGCAATCGTGGCCGAGCGATCGCGCAGCACGACGCGTGCAGACGACTGCTTCTCCCGAAACTGGATGGCGGGATCAACAACGCCGGGATGAGCAAAGCAGTCGTCAGCGGCAGTCCTAACAGGCACCCGTGACAGCCTAGAGCGGTCGCTTGCGAGTGCTGATTCGGCTTCGACGAACGGCATGGGTGTTAGACCTGCTCCGAGCCTGCCTTACCGGACGACGCGTTGCGATCGACGCACGGAACGAGTTCGAACCAGCGGCGCGTGTAGGCCTTCCGTACGCAGTCTTGTGTCAGCTCGGCCGAGAGACGTGGCAGCCGCGATTCTCACCAGACACGGTCAGGGTGTCGCAGCGCCGAACGGCCGCCAACTGTAAGCCGGCGGCCGTTCGTGCCTAAAGAGTGGCGTGGCAGCCCGGGGGCGCTCGGCCGATCAGTTGGCGACCGCCCAGGCCGCTCCCTGGATACCGTCCTGGTAGGGGGCGCCGATCAGCAGTTGGTCGCCGAGTGCGTCCATTGCTACCGAGAATCCGTATTGGGCCCCGCTCCCCGCCACCGGGTCGTCCAGCTCTCGCCGCTGGGTAAGCGTCGGGTATCCGGAGAACGTGAACGCGCTGCCGTCCGTGCCGTTCCGCTCCGTCGCGCCAACCAGTGCGCCGTTGCCCACGTAGCTGAGCGCGACCGAGTAGCCGAACAGGTCGGCGCCACTCGGGTTCGACGGGGTGAGCTCTTGGGTCTGGGTCCAGTTGCCGCCGTGGTCGTCGAACACGAAGGCCGCGCCATCGCCCACGTTGGCGCTCGGGCTGCCGACGAGAGCCCGGGTAGCGAGAGCGTTGATCGAGACCGACAGGCCGTACAGGACGGGCGCGGCCGAGGCAGGGGCGGAGAGCGCCTGCTGGGAGCCGTTGAGCTGTGAGACGGCGTAGGCGGCGCCCTGTGCCCCGTTGGCGAACGGCGCGCCGACCACGCCGCCGAGGCCGTCGGCAGCCTCGGAGACCGAGCCTCCGTAGGTGTCGAAGGCGCCGCCCGGATCCCGGAACTCACGCTGCTCGCTCCACGACCGTGCGCCGTGAACGAACACGTAAGCGGCCCCTTGGTAGGTGTTGTGATCAGGCGCCCCGATCAGCGCGACGTTGCCGAGCGCCGAGAGTGACACGGCGTACCCGAACTCATCGCCCGATGCCGCGTCGGGTGCGGTGATCCGGCCATTGAGGACGTAGGTGCCGGCCTCACGCGAATACGAGTAGACGATTCCGTTTGCGGTGGTCCCGCCGCTGTAGGCGCCGACCAGCGCCGTCGAGCCATCGCCCGAGATCGCCACCGACGACCCGTAGCTGTCCTCGGCAGAGCCCGCGGGTGAATCGAACTCCTGCGTTTCTGACCACTTGCCTCCATGCTCGACGAACACGTAGGCCGCCCCAACTGCGTTGCCGGGAGAGCCGACCAGGGCCGTGTGCCCATCGGCGGTCAGCGAGACCGACACGCCGGTCAGGACTCCGTCGCTTGCCTGGAGCTCCTGCTGACCTGGCGCCCGGCTGGCATCAGGTGCCGCCACGGCCGGCGCGGCACCCAGCTTCTTGGTGATCGCATTCGCGAGCGGCGAAGGGATCGACACACCGTCGCGCGCCGCCCACCTCGTGAGCTGCGACCCCGGTAGCGGCGCGGCGAGAGTCCCGCTGACGCCGAGCGCCAGCGTCGCGGCAAACGTCGCGGCCGCGACAAACGCACTCCTCTTCACGACACACCCCCTGTCATTGGTTTCGACGGCTCCAGTCGAGCGACTCGCCAGCGTAAGACTAACGAAATGCAAGGTTTCTGGGTATCGCGAACCGGCACGACCTCGGCGCCCCCGGACACCTGGATCGTCGCCTAGGCGATGACGCGCGCCGACGGCGCCGGGCGAGTGCGGTCACGGACTCGATCATCAGCTCAGGAGGCCTTTGTGTGATCGTGGAGACCGGATTGAACCTACGACCGTCCGGCCCCCAGGTCAGTCCTCCGTGTGGCAACTGGGGTCGCGGCCGGCTTGGCGGCAGCGGCCCTCAGCACAGCGGCAGCTGCGGCGGGCGCGATCATCGGCGAGCGTGCCGAAGAGGCCGACGGTCCAGCACGTCGGGCAGCCGCGCCACGCGAGCAGCGTGATCGGCAGGAGCGCGAGCGATACCGCGCCGACTCTGGCGAGCAGCCCGATCGCGAGCACGGCAGCGATCAACCCGACCGCGCCTCGCAGTAGGTGCGCGTTTACTGAGCTGCTCGCCAGCGGGGAGCGTCCCGGCTCGGGTCCTCCCCGCTGCATCGTGTCGCGGATGGTGGTCACCTATTCCGTCCTACGAAGTGGGACCGCGCCTGGATCACAAGCTCGTCGCGCGGCCGCGGTTCTGCTGTCTCGGACCGAGTCGTCAGCCCCGCCGGCGCCGGCGCGCCATGATCGGCCCATGAGCGATGACCTGACCGCAGGGACGTTTGTCGATATCCCGCGTACCCCGGCTTCGGCCGGGGCGCTGATCTTCGATAACGCCGGATCTCTCCTGATCTTGAAGACGTCATACAAGAAGCGCTGGTCGATTCCGGGGGGCCAGGTCGAGGCCGGCGAATCCCCGTGGGAGGCGTGCCGGCAGAGAGACACTCGAGGAGTGCGGCCTAGTCATCGAACGAGCCGAATTGGTCTGCGTCGACTTCCTGCGACCGCGGGTGAGTCGGCCGGGCGGGCTCCGCTTCCTGTTCGATTGCGGCCGCTTCCCCCCCGAACAGCTTGCCGCGATCACGTTGCAGCCCGAGGAGATCGAGCAGCACCGGTTCGCGCCACCGGCTGACGCCCTCTCAGTACTCACGAGGCCAGTGGGCCGCCGCGTGGCGGCAGCGCTGGGCGCTTCGCAATGCATCTACCTCGAGGACGGCGTCACGGCCGACGGCGTCACGAATTCCGCCTAAAGGTCCGAGAGCCGACGTGACACGTCCCCGCGCGCGGCGGACCGGAGGTCGGGCTAGTCTCGCCAGCTGCAAGCAATCCAGCCTGGCGGCATGAGAGCTACGTGATGCGCATTCGCCACGGGCTGTTCGGGGAAGAAAGAGATCACCGTGCCGTCAACGCCAGGACCGAGGGAGCGAGCAGAGCGGGCGCTAAGCAGCGGCCGCGAGAGGCTCGCGCAGGGGGCGAAGGACCTGTCCGGCTTCGCGACGAGCGGCGCCGGGGAGGTCGCCAAGCAGCTCGCTCGCGCGCGACTCGCTGGACGCAAGGCCGGTGGTAACCGCGGCGCCCGAAAGACGCGGCGAGACAGGGATAAGGCAGCTGCCGATCCCGCGGCCTATTTCAACGAAGAGTACGAACGTCAAGCGCATGCGCTCGGGATTGCGAACATCCTCATCAGCGGCCAGACGGGCGTCGGCAAGAGCACGCTGATCAACTCCGTCTTCCGTACGCCGCTCGCAGCAGAGGGCATCGGCAAACCGGTGACCAAGCATGTACAGCGCTATCAGGTCGACGGGGTGCCCGTGACCATCTACGACACCCCGGGCATCGAGCTGGGACAGTCCAAGAAAGAGGTCATCCGCGAGTACAGGAAGACCATCAAGGACTCGCTCAATCGCCCACTCGACGAGCATGTCCATATCGCGTGGTACTGCATGAGTGCGGAGATCCCGCGTATTCAGGACTACGACGTCGAGGTCATCAAGGCGCTTGCCGATGACGTCCCCGTTCTCCTCGTGCTCACCCAATGCGTCGACGAGGAGCGCGCGCAGGCGCTGGAGAACGCGATTGCCGCCGAGGGCTTGCCAATCCACGGAAGGCCGGTGCGCACGCTGGCGCGCGAGCGCACGGTCGCTGGACACACGATTCCGCCCGAAGGCCTGGAGGAGCTGGTTGAGCGGACCCACGAAATCCTCCCTGAGGGGGTGAGGCGGGCGTTCACAAACGCCCAAGGTGTAGTCATCCGCCTGAAGGTCCGCCACGCCCGCGCTGTGGTTGCCACCGCCGGAGCTGCCGCCGGCACCATCGGCGCGGTTCCCATTCCAGTCTCCGACGCCGTTCTGCTCATGCCAGTCCAGGTCGGCATGCTCGCCGGCATCAGCGCGATCTTCGGCGTCGACATGAAGCGAGGTCGCATCGCCGAACTCATACGCGCCCTCGCCAAGACCGGCGGCACAGAATGGGCTGGCAAAGCGCTAGTCCAAGCCCTCCTCAAGGTCATGCCCGGAACCGAACTCATCAGCGCCGCGGTCGCTACGGCCATCACGGTCGCGCTCGGTGAGGCACATATTCGGCTGTGCACAGAGCTGCTACATCGGCAGGCATCGGGCAGAGCGATGACCGACACGGAGATGCTGTCGTTCCTCCTCGACGCCTACCAACGCGCATGGCGAGCTGGTCGCCCCAAACGAGCCAGTAGGTAGTACGAGGCGGCCGGCCCGCCTTGCCTGCGGGGGTCTGAGAGGATCTGTGCATGACAACCGCTATCGCGACCGCGCGCCTGTTCAATCCGGCGACCTACGACGGCTCGGAGTTCGATCCAGAGACCCGGCGCGTGATGCGCGCGACGATCGAGTGGTTCGAAGCGAAGGGGAAGGGGCGGCTGCTGGCTGAGAGCCGGACCGACGAGTGGTATTCGGATTTCATCGAGTTTCTCGCGCGCGAGCGTGTGTTCGCGACGTTGCTGACGCCGGCGCGCGACGCCGACGACGCGCCCGGCAAGCGCTGGGACACGGCGCGCAACGCCGTGTTCAACGAGATCCTCGGGTTCTATGGGCTGCCGTACTGGTACGCATGGCAGGTCACGATTCTCGGCCTCGGGCCGATCTGGCAGAGCGAGAACGCGGGCGCTCGAGCCCGCGCGGCCCGGCTGCTGAACGATGGTGCGGTGTTCGCGTTCGGTCTCTCCGAGCGCGAGCACGGTGCCGACATCTACTCGACGGACATGATTCTCACCCCGGACGGCGCCGGTGGCTTCCGGGCGAGCGGCGGGAAGTACTACATCGGCAACGGCAACGTCGCGGGCATGGTGTCCGTGTTCGGGCGCCGCCGCGACGTCGAGGGGTCGGACGGGTACGTGTTCTTCGCGGCGGACAGCGCCCACCCCGCCTACAAGCTGAAGGGCAACGTCGTCCACGGCCAGCTGTACGTCAGCGCGTTCGATCTCGACGAATACCCGGTGCGCGCCGAGGATGTGCTGCACGTAGGCCCAGAGGCGTTCCAGGCCGCCTTGAACACGATCAACATCGGCAAGTTCAACCTTGGCTTCTGCGCGATCGGCATGGCCGAGCACTCCTTCTACGAGACCGTCACGCAGGCCGAGAACCGGATCCTGTTCGGCAAACGGGTGACCGACTTCGGTCAGGTCCGGCGGATCCTGAACGAGTCCTATGCGCGGCTGCTGGCCGTCAAGCTGTATGGCTCGCGAGCGGTGGACTATCTGCGCAGCGCGTCCCGCGCCGATCGCCGGTACCTCCTGTTCACGCCCATCAACAAGATGCAGGTGACGATGGAGAGCGAGCGGATCGTGCGATTGCTGGCTGAGGTGATCTCGGCCAAGGGGTTTGAGCGCGACAGCTACTTCGAGATGGCCAAGACCGGGATCGATGGTCTGCCGAAGCTCGAGGGAACCGTTCACGTGAACCGCGCGCTGACGCTCAAGTTCCTGCCGCAGTACCTGTTCGGGAGCGCCGAGCTGAGCGCGCCGCCCGTCCGCAGGGACCCAGCGGACGATGCCTTCCTGTTCGACCAGGGCCCAACCCGCGGCCTCGGAAAGATCGCCTTCCCCGACTGGCGCCCGGTGTTCGATGTGTTCGCCTCGGTTCCGAACGTGGCCGTCTTTCGCCAGCAGGCCGACGCGCTCGTCCAGCTGCTCCAAGGCGCTCCGCTCACGCCCGAGCAGATGACCGGTGACCTGGACTTCCAGCAATCGCTCTCGCAGTTGTTCACGCTGATCCCCTACGCCCAGCTGATCCTCGAGCAGGCCCGAATCGAGCAGATCCCTCAGGACATCGTCGATCTCGTGTTCGAAACCCTGGTACGCGACTTCAGCACGACGGCGATCGAGCTGCACGGCAAGGACTCATCGACGGACGCGCAGCAGGCGTGGGCGCTGGCGACCATACGCAAGCCGGTGATCGACCCTGAGCGCGGCGACCGTGTCTACAGCGAGGTGCGCGCGCTCGCCGGCTCCTACGTAATGCCACGCTAGCCGGAACGCCAGATCCGACCAGGTTCAACTGCGGCTAGCACCAACGCGCGATCGCAACTGACCTTTCGGCGAGATGAGGCTCTGCGGCGCTACGCCGTGAGCTCCATGTGGCTGGTCCAGGTCGCGTACATCTCGGCGTACCGGCCGCCCTGGGCGACGAGTTCGTCGTGCGAGCCGGACTCGAGCATGCGGCCGTCGTCGACCACGACGATCCGGTCGGCCTTCATCGCCGTGGTCAGCCGATGGGCGATCAGGACCGCGGTGCGCTGGGCCAGGAGCACGTCGAGGGCCGCCTCGATCTTGGTCTCCGACAGCAGGTCCAGGTTGGAGGTCGCCTCGTCCAGGACGAGCACGCGGGGGTGGGCCAGGAACGCTCGAGCCAGGGCGATCAGCTGGCGCTCGCCTGAGGACAGCGACTGTCCCCGCTCGTGGACGACGGTGTCGAGGCCGTCGGGCATCCGCTCCACCACGTCGGTCAGCCCGACCGCGTGTGACGGCCTCCCAGACCGCGTCGTCGGTGGCGTCCGGGCAGGCGAATGCGATGTTGTACCGCAGGCTGCCGGCGAACAGGAACGGCTCCTGGGGCACCACTCCGAGCTGGCGGCGCAGCGAATCGAGCGTGACCTCGCTCAGGTCGTGGCCGTCGATCAGGACGCGTCCTTCCGTCGGGATCGTAGAAGCGGGTGATCAGCTTGGCCAGCGTCGACTTGCCCGCGCCGGTCTGACCGACGAAGGCGACCGTCTCCCCCGCACGGATCCGCAGGTCGATGTCGCGCACGACCGGAGTGGCGGGGTCGTAGCCGAAGGTGACGTGGTCGAACACGATCTCCCCCTCGATCGGCGGCAGCTCGTGGGCCGCGGGTGCCTCGGGCGTGCTGGGATCGACGGCGAACAGGGTGCGGAGCTTGAAGACCGCGGCCTGCCCCTGCTGGAAGGAGTTGTACTGCTGGACGAGCAGCTGGATCGGCTGGAAGAAGCGGTTCAGGTAGAGGAAGAAGGCGACCAGCGCACCGATCGACAGGTGGTGGTGGATGACCATGTTCCCGCCGATCGCCAGGAGCGCCGCTTGGCTGAGGTAGCCGAGCGTCTGGGTGCCCGGACCGTAGATCGCGTTGATCTGCGCGGTGTAGTTGTTGGCGTCCCGGTAGTCGCCGACGATGTTGCGGTGCGCGACGACGTTCCAGCGCTGGCGGTTGTAGGCGGCGACGGTGCGGACGCCGTGGAGGCTCTCCGACAGGTCGCCCAGGACGTTCGCGATGCCGTCGCGCACCCGGTTGTAGGCAACCTCGGAGGCGTTGCGGAACCACAGCGACGCGCCGGTCAACAATGGGATCACGAGCGCGAGCGTGATCAGCGTCAGCTCCACGTTCAGCGTGAACAGGACGACGGTGATCACGATCATCGTCAGCGCCTGAACGACCAGCTGAGCGAGACCGTCCTGCAGCAGCTGCTGGAGCTGCTCGATGTCGCTGGTCATCCGGGTCATGATCACCCCGGCCTTCTCGTCGGTGTAGAAGTCGAGGCCGAGGCGCTGGAGATGGGTGAACACCCGGATGCGCAGGTCGTTCATGACCCGCGCGGCGAGACGGCCGGTGACCCTCGCCTGGGAGCGCTGGGCCGCCGCGGTGATCGCGATCGCGAGCAGGAACAGCCCGCCGACGGCAACGATCACCCCGACGCTGTGGTGGTGGGGCAGCATCCCGTGATCGATCGCGTATTGGATCAGCGCCGGGCCGGCCTGGTTGGTGATGCTGACGATCGTGACCAGCAGCAGGGCGAGCACGCCGAGGTGCCAGTGGCGGAAGATCAGGGCCCGCAGGGTCAGGCGCTTGCCGCTGGTGTCGTCGGTTCGGTAGGTGAACCGCGCCCGCGGCTCGCCGTGATCAGGTTCCTCGGCGTAGCAAGCTGTCGACGCCCGCCTGGAGCTCCGAGGGGATCCCGGCGAACGGCAGGCCGCCGCCGGGCGCGGCGGCCGAGCGCGATCCGCCGGCCGGACCGAACATCGGGGCGCCGCCGCCCGGACCCATGCCTCCGAAGCTCATCGCTCGCCTCCGGTCGACTCGGCCTCGGCCTGAGCGAGCACCTCGACGTACAGCGGCGAGCTCTCCATCAACTCGTTGTGCGTTCCGTCGGCGACGATCTTCCCGCCGTCGAGCAGCACGACCCGGTCGGCCAGGCCGATCGTCGAGAGGCGGTGGGCCACGATCAGCGTCGTCCGGCCCTCCATCAGCACCCGCAGCCCCTCGTGGATCGCCTGCTCGACCTGGACGTCGACCGCGCTGGTGGCGTCGTCGAGGACGAGGATCGGCGGATTGACCAGCAGCGTGCGAGCGATCGCCACCCGCTGGCGCTGCCCGCCGGAAAGGGTGTAGCCGCGCTCGCCCACGACCGTGTCGTAGCCCTCCGGCAGCTGCAGGATGAACGCCTCGGCGCCGGCCGCCCGGGCGGCCGCGCGCACCTCATCCAGCGTGGCGTCGGGACGGCCGTAGGCGATGTTCTCCCGGATGGAGATCGAGAACAGGAACGGCTCGTCGAGGACGACGCCGATCTTCGAGCGCAGCGATGCGATCGACAGGCCCCGCACGTCGTGGCCGTCGATCCGGACGGTGCCGGCGGTGACGTCGTAGAAGCGCGGCAGCAGCCGCGACACCGTCGTCTTGCCGCTCGCCGTACGCCCGACCATCGCGACTGTCTCGCCCGGCCGGAGGTGCAGGCTCAAGTCATGCAGCACGAGCGTGCCGTCGGCGTAGGCGAAGTCGATCGCGTCAAACTCGACGTCGCCCTCGCAGTGGACCAGGTCCAGCGCGTCGGGCGAGTCGACGATCGTCGGCTGTTCGTCGAGCACCTCATAGATCCGCTTCGCCGAAGCGGAGGCCCGCTGACCCAGCATGACCAGCATGCCCAGCAGCTGGAACGGTGCCTGGAGGATCACCAAGTAGGCGCTGAAGGCGAGGATCGCGCCGACGCCCAGGTGTCCGTGGATCACCAGTAGGCCGCCGACGATCAGGATCAGGGCGAGTCCGAGCTGCGGCAGGTTCTGGACCGCCGGGGTGAAACGCGCCCGAAGGTCGGCGTCCTTGATGTAGGACCACCTGAGCCGGTCGGCCGCTGCGTTGAGCGTCCTCAGCTCCCGCGGCTCGGCCACGAACGACTTGACCACGCGGACGCCGTTGATGTTCTCGTCGACGATCGTGGCGATCTCGGCGAGCCGCGACTGGATCAGCCAGGAGACGGGGAACATCGACCTGCGCATTCGCACGGCGAGCACGAACACGAACGGGATCGTCGACATCGCGACAAGCGCGAGCGGCACGTTGATCGTCAGCATGTAGATGAAGGCGACGAGCGCGATCGCGCACTGCACGAGGATCGCCGGGCCGAAGGTGAGGTACATCTGCACCGACCGGATGTCCGAGTTGGCCCGCGAGATCAGCTGACCGGTCTGGACCCGGTCGTAGAAGCCGAACTCCATCCGCGTCAGGTGCACGTAGAGCATGTTCCGCAGGTCGAACTCGATCGCGTAGGCGGTTCGCATCAGGAACAGGCGCGAGACGTAGGCCGAGATTCCGGCTGCCAGCGCCAGCCCGAACACCAGCCACGTGTAATGCGAGAGCGGAACCGTGTGCCGCTGCAGCGAGTTGGTGACCGCGTTGTTGAGCAGGTTCGGGATCTGGACCTGCAGCAGCAGGGCGAGGAACGAGAGGATCAGCGCGGTCAGCAGCGTGCGCTTGTGCGAGAGCACGATCGGCCGGGCGCGGCCGAGCCACGACTTGCTCTGGTCCGGGTCGATCCATGCGCGCGGCGCGCGAAAGCGGGATTGGATCCCGCTCGGGACGAAGTCGTCCTGTCGCGCCCGCGAAGTCGGCGGCGCCGCGCTCGTGACGGCGCTCACCCGCTCACTCCAGCGTCTCGGCGGCCGCGGCGGCCGCGCGCGCCCGGCGGCGCGCGCTGCGATGGGCGTCGAGCGCCCGGCACCACGGCTCGAGGCCGGCGAACGCCGACCCGGGCTCGTCGAGGTGCGCGGCGAGCTCGTGCAAGCGCCGCTCGACTTCGGTATCCGCCTGGGTCAGCAGGCTCCGGCCGTCGTCCGTCAGCTCGATCCCGATCCGGCGACGATCCGTCGCGTCATGGTCGCGCCTGGCCAGGCCACGGGCGACGAGCCCGTCGACGACGCCGGTCACGCTCGGGCGGCTGACCGCCAGCTTCTCGGCCAACACGGACGACGCCTCGGGGCCGCCGCCCAGGATCCCCAGGACGCGGTACTGGGACAGAGTCAGATCGACCGTGGTCAGGGCGAGCTCGACCTGTCGGGCAAGCCTCGCCACCACCCGTCCTGGATTCGCCGGTGCTTCGTGGGCCATACCATTAGGGTACCGAACTAATTTCTCCAGGCCGGGTAAGGCCATGACCACCACATCGGCGCGGGTCCGAAATCGCAGCGTCAGCTAGCGGCGGGAGTAGGTGCCGCGCGGCGGACTAGCGCCTGGCGCGCGAGCGT
The DNA here is from genome assembly GCA_963710305.1 of uncultured Solirubrobacterales bacterium. GTDB lineage: Bacteria > Actinomycetota > Thermoleophilia > Solirubrobacterales > Solirubrobacteraceae > Palsa-465. The sequence continues at coordinate 462,564 of CAVPZV010000004.1, forward strand.
GGTGTGCCAGGCGTTAGCAGTCGCGCCATGATGGCGCCCGTTCGTGTGCTGGGCGATCCCCGCGTGCCTGAGCGAGTCGATTCCTCGTACGCGATCCGGGTGATCCGGGGATCGCCCTGCCCGAGCGTTCTTGCGCGGTGTGAGAGAGACGAGATCGATCCGAACTCGCCGTAGAACCCACCCTCTGACTTGGACTCTGCGGCAAAGGCTCTGAACGCTTCCGCCACCGCCTCATCGCCGCTCTTGGTGAGCATGTCAAAGGCCTGAAACCCCTGTCCCACATGCCCCGAGAAGACCAGCGCAGCCGCCTCGAGGATCCGAACGCGGGCCACCAGCTGGCGAAGGCCGGCGTCCTCGGTCGATTCGTATCGGGTGATCAGGGCGCGTGAGACCGCTATGGCTTGCTCCATGCGCCGGCGCCTCTCGATGATCGAACCCAACCCGGGCGCTCTGGACAGCGCGCGGTCAATCCCGGGATTTCGCCGCGCGACGGCAGAATCAACTCGCAACCGCCTCCCCAGATGCCGACCCCCCTCCCACACCGTGCTGATGACGATCGGCCCAATCCTGCCTCCAGCCCACCAGCGGCGGGCTCTGCTCTCTCGTTCCAGCGTCTTTACGTGCTGCACCAGGATCTCGGCGGTGTGGCGCCGGGCGCTCGGGTCGGTCTCGGCCTCAAAGCGCGCCAGCAAGGCTTCGCCATCGTCAAGCGCATCCTCTGTCCGACCCTCTCGCAGACGAACGTAGGCGCGATGCCCCAGGGCGTAGGCGACGCGGCGTTGCGCCTCGAGCTCCGGGGCGTCCCCGAAGCGCCGGATGATCTCATCATCCAACAGCACTCGCTTCCCCGTACCGCCGGAGGGTCGTCAGAGCGTCCCGCGTCACCGCCAGGGCACGCAGGCTCACCAATCGGCCTTCTCGGGTCATCCCCCGGCCGATCGTGTCGGCCACGCACATCGACCAACGTGTCGATCGCGTCCTGCTCTCGCCCCGACCGGCGAAGGTCCATCGCCTTGTTGATCAGCAACCGATCGACGGACAGAAGATCCGGGTCATCCAGCTCCTCGACCTGTCGGGCGATCATCGAATCCCACACGGGAACCCGAGCCTCATAGCGGCCCAGCTCTCCGAGCACCACCGCCTTCTCCCGCAATGCCTCGCTGACCCGGCGGCGAGCCACCGGATCAGCCGAGTCCCCCTCGTCGCGGATCAGCGCGTCGCATTCTTCGACCCGCTGATTCAGACGATCCCGGGCGTCCTTCTCCACCCCCGAGGTCCTTCCCACCCTCGAGACACCTTACGCGGGCCGCCGGTCGGGGCGAGAGCACCGTGCTCCAGCGCGGGAATCGGTTCACGGTCCGCCGCCGGAGCGCTTGCCGCTTCCAGGAGTTCGGTTAGCGGCCGGTCGCGCGGTGCGCGGTCCCGCGCGTGAAGCCAGAGCGACCTTGCCTACCGACCGCTGCCCCTCGGGCTGCTCCGGGAGCAGGCGATGGCGTTCGCCGTATGAGGAGGCGGAGCATGCGATCGTCGGATCCCTCCTCCTCACGGATCGTCAGTGTCTTCGGGTGGACCGTGCGGAACACTGGACCACGTTTCCGGTCCATCACCGCGACCACCACCTTGGTGGCGCTGGGCGTGTCGAAGACGATGCCGTCGATCCCGGTGCGGGTGCCGGCGACCTTCACAAGTTGACCTGAGCTGAGCATCGAGTGTGTCCGAGCTTAGGCGATCCGGTCCAGCGCGGTCATCAGGGCGTCAGTGACGCGGGGCTGACCTCGGCACGGGCAAGATCGCGCGATCGTCTGGGAAGGCCGTGTGTCGATCTGCCGGCACGTCACACTTCTGCCGATGGTCATCGTTCACGTCGGGCCCAGAGGGTTCTGCTGCCGGGATCGGGGGACCGGATCGGTGCGTCGACGATGGCGGTGAAGGCGTGCTTGAACGGAGGGCGCGCGCGGGCCGAGCACGCCGCGGTACCCCTGACGCCGGCTGAGCTTGCCGCCGATGCGGTCGCGGTCCGAGCTGCCGGGGCGTTCGCCGTACACGTGCATCCTCGCGGTCGCGGCGGGTTGCCGACGATGGACGCGAAGGTGTGCGATGCCGCGGTGGTGGCAATCCGTGCTGCGGCCCCGCGCCTTCCGATCGGCCTCTCGACGTCGTCTGCGATTGAGCCGGATCCGTTTGCCCGTGCGGCGGCGATGACGGCCTGGCGGCATCGACCCGACTTCGTCTCGGTGAATCTCTCCGAGGCCGGCTGGACGGGGATCGCACGGGCCGCGCTGCACGCGGGCATCGCAGTCGAGGCCGGACTGGCCGTGCCGGCCAACGCCGAGGAGCTCCGAAGTAGCCCATTCGCACACCAGATCCTGCGAGTGCTCATTGAGGTTGACGGTGGCGCAGAGGACGCGAGGGCGATCGCCGAGCTGATCCCCAGGGGCGTGCCGCAGCTCTGGCACGGCTCGGGCGAAAGGACGTGGGAGGTCATCTCAGCGGCGGGAGCAGCCGGCATCGACGTGCGCGTCGGACTGGAGGACGTGCTCGTACTGCCCGACGGCCGCCCCGCGGCAGACAACGCTGAACTGGTTGCCACAGCAGTGGCCCTGACGAGCGCCCCCGGCTGAGGCACACCGCACGCAGACCGGCGATCGCCGCGGGGGTCGACTTGGGGGATGGAGCACAGGACGTCGGGGTCGAGTAGCGAATAGCAGGTGATGTACTTCCTGCGCGTGTTTGTCAAGGCGGCGGCGGAGGTGCGCAACGTTCTCAGCGCCGGCACGCCGACCCATGGCCGGCTCCGCGATCGACTTGTCGCCATCGCTGTGGCGACGGTCGGGTTCGACGTGATCTGCGCCGTCCTGGCGTTCCTGTTCGAGCACGGTCAGAAGCAGACACAGATCGAGAGTCTCGGCAGCGCATTGTTCTGGACCAGCACGCAGCTGCTGACTGTCTCCTCGAGTATCCAGAATCCGATCTCATTCCCGGGGAGGGTCCTCGACGTCGTGATGGAGATCTATGCGATCACGGTGATCGGCTCGCTCGCGGGCGCGCTCGGTGCGTTCTTGGTCAAGCGCGGCGAGGAGCTCGACGCGGCCGCCAAGCACGCGTAGCGCCAACGCCGGCGCCCGGATCGGGGTCTTCAGGTCCGTCGCAGACGTCGGGCGGTCAGTCGCTGTACGCGCCGTGTGATGTGCTCGGCTCGGCTGCCACGTGGAGGCAGGGCGCCCAACTGCCGGCTAAGTTCAGCTATGTCCCAGAAGATCTGATGGCGCGCGACGCGCCCGGCGCGGATCTCGCTGCGGTCCATGCCGAGCATCTGGAGGCGACCCCCGGTCGGAGCCAGCGCCGGAAGGCCGGGGGCGGTGAGTTCGGCGGCGAACGTGCCGGAGAAGCGGAAGTAGCTGGCGATCACATCTCCACCCGGTGTCAACCACTCCTCCAGCTTCTCGAGGTGAAGGTCCGGGACGCCGGCAAAGGCGCTGCGGACGTATTGCTCGACGGCTGTCCGACCGTGCATCACGGGGGAGGGTGCCGCCGGGTCCTCGTACCTCACGTCGTCGGTCATCAACGCCGAGATTGCGTCCACGTCGTGGGCGTTCCACGCCTCGTACCAGCGCGCAAGCGTGTCGCTCGCGGCTGCTTCGGCCCTCACGGCCGGGCTGCTCCCTCCAGCCTCCACGCTCCGACCGTAACCGTCAGCGAGCCCAGAGGTCAAGCTCGCCAAAGCTCGGGCTCGCTGAGATCCCGGGCATCGGCCAGGTCGTGGTCACGCGCATGCCCACGGAGGCGGCCCTCACGCGAAGGCAGGCGAGGCTCGATCGACCGTGCTAGGCGTTGCCGGGCCTCAGCTCGCGGTCACCTCGGAGAGGTCCTTCGAGCTCGCGATCGTGTGGAACTTGACCTCCGGTGGCGCAACCAGCGTCGCGGGGATCGCCCGCATGAAGTCACCGATGTGCGACGTCGCGAAATGCCGCTTTAGCGCCTCCTCGCTCTCCCACTCTTCGACGAACACGAACTCGTTCACTGCTTCGCTGTCCTCATAGAGCCGATAGCTGATGCACCCGGTCTCGGTCCGCGAGGCGGCTGCCACCGCCTGTCCGATCCGGACAAGCTCGCTGCGCCTGGCCGCGTCGGTGCTAACCCGTCCAACGACAACGATCATTCGGTCTCCTCTCAGCTCCATTGCGGCCATCGCACAGCCGGCCAAGCGGAGCCTAGACGCCTGGGAGAAGTGCGGCATCAACCGGCTTCTTGTTTCGCGCGAATCCGATCACGGGCGCCCTATCGCGGATGCGCTTGCGTGCTCAGCCGCACCCAAGCACGCGCGTGAGCATGCTCTACTTGGCGGTGTGAGTACCGAACGGGGACAGAGGATCGGGCTGGTGCTTGGCGGTGGCGGCACTGTGGGTGCTGCCTGGCTGATGGGGGCATTGGACGCGATCGCGAGTGAGACCGGCTGGGATCCAGGGAGCGCGGATTACGTGGTGGGGACCTCGGCCGGGTCGGTGGTCGGGGCACTGCTGGCGTGCGGAGTGCCGCCGTGGCTGATGGTGGCCCATCAGGCGGGGGAGCGCCTGGACGGGCTGTCTGACTCGCGTGGGGAGGCGGCCGACCGGGTCGATCGCTCGCGCGGTTCCGGCTATCGGCTGGACAGGAAGGGGTTTGGACTGGGGCCGGGCTCGTGGCGATTGGCCGCCTCGACGCTGGCGCATCCCACCCGCTATTCGCCGATGTCGGTCGTCTCGGGATGGCTGCCTGGAGGCCTGGTCTCGACCGAGCCACTCAAGGACACCGTGCGGCGCGTCTGCCGTGACCCGTGGGCTCCGCACCCCAACTACTGGGCGGTTGCCGTCGATTACGACGATGGGCACCGCGTTGCCTTCGGACGCGACGGGGCGCCGAGGGCCACGCTGCCCGACGCGGTCGCCGCCTCGTGCGCGATTCCCGGCTTCTACCGGGCGGTACGGATCGACGGGCGCCGTTACGTGGACGGTGGCGTGCGCTCGGTATCCAACCTCGACATCCTGCGTGACGAGAGCCTCGATTTGGTCATCGCTCTCAGCCCCATGTCCTCGCTTGACAGCGTCGCGCCGCGCGCCCTGGCCGACCGGTTTGCTGTCCGCACCCGCACGATGATCGGTCGCCGGCTCGGCTCGGAGGCCAAGCGACTGCGCGGCGCGGGAAGCGAGGTCGTGCTCATCCAGCCGACCGCCGCCGACCTGACAGTCATGGGGCCCAACCCGATGAACGGCCGGCGCCGGCGGGCGGTGATGCTCACCGCAAAGCGCACGACGGCCGAGCAGTTGCGCGACAGCGAGGTCGGCGATCGACTGAGAGCGCTCCCGGCCGGGCAGTCCGTGCTCGTCCGCCGGCCAGAGGATCCGCCGTCGGAGCTGGCCTGACTTCTACGAGGCCGCAAAGTCACGCTGGGTCGCCGAGCCCGTAGCGTAGATCGCGCCGGCTTTCGCGGCTCGCGGCACGTGTCGAGATAGCGGCGCCAGTGAGCTCCCGCGCGGTCGGCCACGATGAGCCATGCAGCGTCCGCGGTTAGGAGTGCCGGACCAGGAAGGTCTGTCCCGAGGTCATGTGGATTGGCGTGAACCCAGCGCCGAGATCCGAGTCCAGGAACTGCTCCAAGGCCAGGGCTGCCCCGACCAGCGCCGGCGTATGCCCCGCGTCCTCGCAGATCATGATGCCTCCGATCTGCATCAGCGGAGCGATCCTGGTCAACCCGGCCAACACCGCCTCGTAGAGATCGACGTCTATGTTCGCGACGACGATCGGCCCCAGATCGTCAGGGATCTCGTCGGTGATGATGTTCAGCTTCTTGACCGTGACCTGGTTGGCGCCGGCCTTCCGCTCAAGACGCTGACGGACGATCGCGTCACCCTCGGTGGCGTGAGAGTTCGCCCAGGTCACATCAGAGCTAGCAAGCGCTTCGTCGTAGTCGAACCCTTGAAATACGTCAAAGAACCAGAAGCGCCTGGAGGGGAGGTTCTTGTTCGCCGCGTAGTCGAGCATCACCGACCCGCTGCTCCCTCGGAAGCACCCCACCTCCACGACATCTCCGGACAACCGACGAGTTCGATAGAGGGCCTGGGTCAGGTTGACGAAGTCCTGGTGTGACCCGGGGTCCCAGAACTTCTCGTACCCGTTGAAGGTCTGTTCGAGGAGTGCGTGTTCGATCGTCTCCCGCGCGACCCGGTCGTCATGTACGTAACCACCGACGTCGTATCCGCCGACGCCTCGATATTTGAACCCCTGGTCGGTGAGCCACTCGATGAGCGCAAGCCCGTCCTGTGCATGCTCGGCCGCATACAGGACGAACGGCTGCTTGCCTTCGGCGACCATTGCCTCAAGAACACCGATGGCCTCACCTACAACGATCGTCGTGGCGTTGGTGATCGTGACACCGGCTCCCAGCTTCGTGAAGAAGTCGCCGTCGACCACAAGACACGGAGTCTCTCCTCGAGCCAGCGCGTCCTTGGCGTCCCTGTCGGCCTCCGTGAGGACGAGCAGATGATTGATCTTGCTAGAGAAAAGGGGCATGAACGGCTCCAGGGAGTGATGACGAAGGTGGTGTCTGAACGGACGCTGCCCGGCTGCTATCGCTCGCCGTAGATCGAGTCGAGGTCCCGGCCATCCGACGTTCCCTGCATCTGCGCGAGCGCATCGGCAGAGTCGCTCGAGCTGGAGGCAGTGTCGGTGGGAGCGCTGGACGTGCTGGTGCTCGTAGACCCAGCACCGGTGAGCGAACTCAGCAGGGCGCCGTTGTTCAGCTGCTGCAGGCGCTGCTCTATCTGGCTGATCTGCTCACGGGCAGAGGTGATCCTGCCGGACGCGGATGTGATCGCACCGAGGCTCATCGAGGTTCACTCCGGTTGATCGGCAGCCTCGCACGTCTCTTGACCCCTTCGCTGGCGGGCCTGGAGCTCCAGTGCCAACTGTTCTCGTGGGACGGGACCGTCGTGCCCTGGTGAACGATCGTCAATCGCTCTCCCGCTCGCCGACCGGCGGCTGGGCGGCGATTCGGTGCGTCGGTCACGGCGCGCCCTGGGAAGGCAGGACCAGCGACCGGCGTCATCCCCCATGCAGGGAACCAGCGATGGAGACTCCGCGACAAGAGACAAGGCCTGACGGCGCCCCGTGACGGCGCTCGCCGAACCAGCCGCGATCGGGAAGCGTCCGCTTCGGTGGCGGGGCGCGCGCGCCCCGCGTGCGTTGCTGCTCGCCTGCACGTGCGTCGCGATCGTGGTCGTGGCTCCGGTGGCGATCACGCTCGTTCAGGCGCTTCAGGGCGGCAGCGGCGCGGTGCGGAGCGCATTCCGGGCCACCTCGGTGACATTGCTGCTGCACAGCGTGTTCGTCGCGATGGTGGCGGCGCCGGCCTGCGCGGTGTTGGGCGTGGGCTCGGCCTGGCTGGTGGAACGCACGCGGCTTCCCGGCAGGCGGCTATGGGCGCTGCTGCTGGTCGCGCCGCTGATGGTGCCGCTGTTCGTAACCAGCTATGCCTGGGTGTCGCTCAGCAGCTCGCTCTCGGGATTCCTGGGCGCGGCGGGCATAGTGTCGTTCGCCTATTACCCGATCGTGTTCCTGCTCGCGTCCGCCTCGCTGCGGGCGATGGATCCGGCGCTCGAGGAAACCGCCCGGACGCTGGGCAACGGGCCGTGGCGGACGTTCGTCCGAGTGGTGCTACCGCAACTGCGCCCGGCCCTGCTGGGCGGGGTGCTGCTCGTCGTGCTCGACACGCTGGTGGAGTTCGACGCGTTCGTGGCGCTCAAGTACCAGACCTTCACCACGAACGTGTACTCGCAGTACCAGTTGAGCTTCAGCACTTCGGGGGCGGCGGCGCTGTCGCTGTTCTCGATCCTGCTGTGCCTCGTGGTGCTGGCGGGAGAGAGCAAGCTGAGGGGTGGGGCCAACTACACGCGGGTCAGCCACGGGGCGCGCCGCGGCGCGACCCTTTACGAGCTCGGTCGCGCCACTCCCCTCGCGCTCGGCGCACTCCTGCTCGTGGTCGCGATCAGCCTCGGGATCCCGCTGGGCCGGCTCGTCTACTGGTTTGCCTCCTCGAGCTCATCCGGGCTGGCCGGCGCGCGCGCGTCGGTGAATTATCTGTGGCCGGCCACGAGGACCTCGGTACTGCTCGGGCTCGCCTCAGCGTGTCTGGCCGTCGCTCTGGCTGTTCCGCTGGCGATCCTCGCGGTCCGCCACCGCGGCCGCTTCGCGACGCTCCTGGAGCGCAGCATCTACCTGTCGTTCGCGCTCCCGGACCTCGTCGCGGCGATCGCGCTCGCGTACGCCTCGAGCCACGCCGCGCCGTTCCTGTACCAGAGCGTGCCGCTGATCGTGCTCGCGGAGGCGATGCTGTTCATGCCGTTCGCGGTGGTGGCGCTGCGCAGCACGATCGGGCTGATCGAGCCGGCGATGGAGGAGTCCGCCCGCTCGCTCGGTCTGGGGCCGTTCCGGACCGCCTGGCGCGTCACGCTACCGCTGGCCCGGCCGGGCCTGGCGGCCGCCGGGGTGCTCGTGTTCGCGTTCGTGCTCGGCGACCTGGGGACCGCGCAGGTGCTGCTGCCGCCGGGCTTGTACACGCTCGGCACGCAGTTCTGGGCCGACAGCAGCACGGTCGCGTTCGCGGCGGCGGCGCCTTACGCGGCGGTGCTGATCGGACTCGCGCTGATCTCGACCTATGTGCTGATGAGCCGGTTTGGCCGGGTGCGAGCGCTGGACGGACAGGGCCGGGGCAATGGCTGAGCTGCGCTGCGAGCACGTCGCCGCCTCCTACGGCCCGCGCGGCGTGCTCTCGGACGTCAACCTGGTCGTGCCGAGCGGAACGCTGACGGCGATCCTCGGAGGGTCGGGCAGCGGCAAGACGACGCTCCTGCGCGTGATCATGGGCTTTGTCCGCCCGAGCCGCGGGAGCGTCTCGATCGGGGGCAGGACGGTGAGCGCGGCGGGTGGCGTCCACCTGCGTCCGGAGAAGCGGAGCGTCGGATACGTGGCGCAGGAAGGCGCGCTGTATCCGCACCTGAGCGTGTCGGAGAACGTCGGCTTTGGCCTGGCGCGATCGGAGCGTAAGTCGGCGCGACGGATCGAGGACGTGCTCGAGCTGGTCGGCCTGAGCGGCGCCTACATGCCGCGCCGCGTCCATGAGCTGTCCGGCGGCGAGCAGCGACGGGTCGCGCTGGCGCGGGCCCTGGCCCCGCGCCCGCCCGTGGTGCTGCTCGACGAGCCCTTCTCGGGGCTCGACGCGGCGCTCCGCGCGGAGAGCAGGCGAGCCGTTCTTCACGCCTTGACGCAGGCGGGGACCACGGCGCTGCTCGTCACGCACGACCAGGCCGAGGCGCTGTCGACCGGCCGCCAGGTGGCCGTGCTTCGGGATGGGCGCCTCGTGCAGACGGCGGCGCCGGACGTCCTCTACAGGACGCCGGCCGACCTCGACATCGCCCGGTTCGTGGGTGACGCGGTCGTTCTGCCCGGCCATGCCGAAGACGGGATCCTGACCTGTGCGCTCGGAGCGCTGCCTCTGGTCGACGATCGCATCGCGGGGGCGGTGCAGGCGATGGTGCGGCCCGAGCAGGTCCAGATCGTGACGGCGCGGTCGGGCGAGCGCACCTCCGGGGGCGACGTGCGCGCGACCGTTCTCGCCATGAGCTACTACGGACCCGAGACGACGCTCGAGCTGTCGGTTGACGGGGTCGCGGAGCCGATCGTCGCTCGGTGCTTCAGCCACGACCAGCCCACCATCGGCGACCGCGTCGAGGTGGTCGTCCGCGGTGCAGTGATGGCCTATCCCCTCGGCTCGACCGCCGCGGCCGGCGCCGCCAAAGCCGCGCCGGAACCGGCGCGCGCGGTGGCGTGGCCACGATGAAGCGCGCCGCCTGCGCCCTCGCCCTGCTGGCGGTCGGGCTGGCCGGATGCGGTGGCACCGGTGCCGGTCCCGATGGCATCGTGCTCTACAACGGACAGCACCCGCAGCTGACCCAGGCGCTCGTCAGCGCATTCACGCGGCAGACCGGCATCCGCGTCAGCGTCCGCAGCGACGACGGCATCGTGCTCGCCGACCAGCTGCTCCAGGAAGGCGGCGGCTCGCCCGCCGACGTGTACCTGGCCGAGAACTCCCCCGAGCTGATGACCCTCCAGCAGCACAACCTGCTGGCCAAGCTGAGTCCGGACGTCCTGCGCCAGGTACCGCCGGTCGACGATTCGCCAACCGGCAGGTGGGTTGGGATCGCGCTGCGCGTGGGCGTGCTGGCCTACGACCCCGCGCGGCTGCGCGCGTCCCAGCTTCCCCGCTCGACCCTCGACCTGGCCCAGCCGGGGTGGCGCGGACGGGTCGCGATCGCGCCCGCCGACTCGGACTTTCCCCCGCTCGTCGGCGCCGTCATCGCGCGTTACGGCGAACCGGCGGCCGAGCGCTGGCTCGCGGGGCTGAAGCGAGGCGCGCAGATCTACCAGAGCGACGAGGCGGTCGTGGCCGCCGTCAACCGGGGCGACGCGGTCAGCGGGCTGATCAACCACTACTACTGGTACCGGCTCCGAGTGGAGCTCGGGCCCCGCGCGATACACAGCTCCCTCTACTACTTCCCAAACGACGACGCCGGCTCGGTCGTGAACGTCTCCGGCGCCGCGATGCTCGCCTCGAGCAAGCACAGCCGGCAGGCCGAGGCGTTCCTCCGGTTCCTGGTCAGCCCGGCCGGCCAGCGCATCATCGCCACCGGCTACGACTTCGAGTATCCGGCTCGCCCCGGGACCGCGGCGAACCCGGCTCTGCCGCTCTTGAGCAAGATCTCCAAGGCTCGATTCAGCGCAACCGCGCTCGGCACCGACCAGACGGCTGCGCGCCTGATCCAGCAAGCAGGACTCGCTTAGCCGCGCGCTCGCTCACGCGCCGCCGTAGGACACGACCAAATCGGTCGCGACGCCCACGAGGAACCCGAACGCGAGCAGGTACAGGCCGAGCGTGCGATACCCGTACCGGCGCACCGCCGTCCAGATCTCGCCGACCACGTACAGGATGGCGCCGCCGGCGAGCGCGTAGAAGCACAGCTCGAGTGGGTCGGAGTGCACCTGGTAGCCGACGATCGTGCCGAGCAACGTGGGGCCGCCGCCCACCAGTCCCACCAGCCCGATCCAGGTCCAGGATGGCCGCACGCCGCCCAGTGGGCCGACGATCCCGAACCCCTCGGTCGAGTTGTGCAACCCGAAGCCGATGATCAGGACGGTGGCCAGGCCGATCGCGCCGGCCCTGGCTGACACGCCGATCGCCAGGCCCTCGGCGAAGTTGTGCAGTCCGATCGCAACCGCGATCGTCATCCCCGTCGCGGAGCGCCGTCCGGCGGGCGTCAGCCTCGGCCGACCCGCGGGCGCTCAGCCCGGTCGGGATCACCGCCGCCTCCGGGCTGGCACCGGCGACCGGCGGGACCGCCGCGCGCCGGCGGCGCAGCGACCGCTCGACCGCTGAGATCCCGGCGGTGCCCACGGTGAAGCCGGCCGCGAGCAGCGCGAACAAGCCGAGCACGTGCGCGAAGCTGGCCTTGCCGTCCTTGAAGGCATCGAGCGTGTTCGACAGGATCTCTTCGCCGTGGCTGGTGACGTCCATGAAGATGAACGCCAGGATCCCGACCGAGAACATGGCCAACGCGACGCGGAGACGGTCATCGACATGGCGGATGCGCCCCACCGGTAGGCCCAGGTAGATCGTGAACCCCGCGATTGCCCCCAGCACCACCGTCTCAGCGAAGCCCAAATCGATCACCTCCGGTCATTAGGGAGCCCTAATTAGGGCGGCCTAATTTCTACCACAGGATCAAGGACGTTCAGCGAGCGATCGGGGGCGGGACGGCGCAAGCGGATCACGCCGTAACCCTCAGGTGCGATGGCGGCGGATCAGCCGCCGGCGGCCCATTCCGGCGCGAAGGGCGCGAACAGCGCGCTCCTCAGCTGCCGGGCGATCGCTCTCGCCGCCGCCGGATAGTGAGCCAGGGCCAGCGCCCCGGTGGTCTTGTAGCCCTGGTTGTACATGATCAACCGCACCCGCCGGTGAGCGCGCACCCAGCCGAACAGCTCGTTGACGAAGGCGGGGCTGTCCGAGCCCCAGATCGCCCATTCGCCGAACACGAACGGCTTGCGTGGGAGCTGCGCGTAGAAGCGGTTCAGCCCGGCGAAGTTCGGATACTTCGAGTAGAAGTCGGTGCCGACCCAGTCGACGTAACGGTCGCCCGGGTAATACGCGCGCGGAGCGTTCTGCGGCGTGTCCGGCGCGCCCGCTACCTGCGGCACCCACAGCATCGCGACCGGCGCGGCCGGGAGCACGGGCGCCGTGTGCACGTTCAGCGGCGCCATCCGCAGCGCGCGCAGCTTGGCGTTGAGCACGCCGACGGGACCGCCGCGGAGGATCAGCGTGATCCTCCGCCACGCCTGCTTGAAGGCGCGCGTGGAGTGATCGGACCCGCGGGAGCTGCCGTTCTCGTTGTAGGCGCTGTACGGGTTCCAGTAGGCGTCCATCTCGGCGAACAGCCGTATGTACACGGGCTGGCCCCGCTGCGCGAGATATGAGCCGAACCACGTGAGCCACGCGTCGCCCTGCCCCCGCGCGATCGCGCCCGGGGAGATCACCTCGCCGCCGGAGGGCGTGATCGTCTGGATGGCGAGCATCGCCCGCGAGCGGTTCTGTGCGGCCGACACGACCGCCCAGTCGACCGTCCCGCCCCACGTGATGAACTGCTGGAAGACGGCTGCGTGGGCGTCGGTCTCCCGCTCGTAGGTCTGGGGATCGCCGGCGGTGATCCCGGCGTAGAGCCGTCCCGCGGGCGGGAGGTACGTCGCCGCACGCGACACCGCGGGTAGAAGCAGAACGAGTGAGCACGCGAGGGTGCAGACGAGGAGCAGCGGCCGCCGGGCGGTGATCACGTGGCGCATCCCTACTGTGATCGGAGGCCACGGGGCCGGGCTTTAGCCCGGCCGCCGGCGGCGCCCGCGAGAGGTCCTAGAGTTCAGTGCATGGGTCAAGCTCGGGGAGGCGCCCGGTGACGGTCGCGCTGGTCGGCCTCGCCGTACTCGCCGCGGCATGCGTCCAGGCGACCACCGGGATCGGGTTCGCGCTGGTGCTCTCGCCGGTCGTGTTCGCGCTGCTTGCGCCGGCCGGCGCGGTCGTCATCGTCACCGCGCTTGGGCTGGTCCTCAACGTGCTCGTCCTCGCCGGCGAACGCCGCCGGCCGCGCGTGGCGTGGCGCGAGGTCCTCCCCATCCTGGCGGCGGTGGCGCCCGGTGCCGTCGTGGGCGTGCTCCTGCTGCGCGGCGTGTCCAAGCCCGTCCTCCAAGTCGGCGTCGGCGTCGTGTTGCTCTGCGCGGTCCTCGCGGGGCAGGTCCGCCGACCCGCTGCCGGCTCGAACAGCGTGGCGGCTCGGGTGGCGGTTGGCCTCACCACGGGCGTGCTCACGACCTCGGCGGGCGTCAACGGGCCGCCGATCGCGCTGTGGCTCCAGCGCACCGGCCACACCCCCGGCGAGGTGCGCGACTCTCTCAGCGCCACCTTTCTCGCCATCGGCGTGATCGCCTCGCTCGCGCTCCTGCCGGTCCTGCACAAGACGCACCTCCATGCCGGCTTGTTCGTGGCCGGGATCGCGTGCGTCGCCGCAGGACACGCGGTCGGGCGCCGGCTCTTCGCGAGATTGCACACGCGGCGGTTCGAATCGCTCCTCCGGGTGATCATCGTCTGCGCCGGCGCGGCGAGCATCGCCGCCGGCCTCGCGACGCTCTAACCGCGCCCGGCCGTGAAGCCGAGGATCAGCTGCGCCGTCTCGAGCGGGACGTCGAGCTGTGGGCAGTGGCCGGCGCCGGCCATCTCGATCCAGTCCGCGTGCGGCAACTGGAGGCGGTAGCGCGCTGCCGCCGCGGGCCACGGCAGGATCTGGTCCTCGGTCCCCCACGCCAGACGGACGGGGCAGGTGATCCGCTCCGGCGCGATCGTCCACCCGTCGCGGAGTGCGAGCTCGATCAGCGGCTCGACCGCCGTGCACCCGGCGGTCCCGCAGATCATGTGCGCGACGAGTGCCGGCGGGATGTGCTCGTAGTTGGTCGTGATCCGCTGCGTCGCCGCGCGCCGGGCACGCGGGTTGGCGGCGATCGTGTCCGCGTGCGGCGCAGCGGCCTTGGCCTGCGCCTGGACGGTCCTGAAGTCGGCCAGAGTCTGCCGGTAGGACTCGTCCCCGTTCGCCCATCCCCCGGCGGGGGCGAGCGCCACGACCGACCGGGCGCGACCCCGCTCGGCCAGCTTGAGCGCCGCGTATCCGCCAAGCGAGTTGCCGACGATGTGCGCGGTCGCGAAGCCGGCGTCGTCCATCGCGCGCTCGGCCGCGTCCAGCAGCTCCGCCTCCTCGAGCCTCCCGTTCACGGGCTGCGCGCCCGCGTGGCCGAGCAGCGTCGGTGCCAGCACGTCGTGATGGCGCTCGAGCTCCGGCAGCACCAGCTCCCACGTTCGCCACGTGTCGGTGAAGCCGTGGAGGCACACGAGCGGCGGTCCCGAGCCGGCGCGGTGGGAGGGGGTGAAGCCGAATGACATGCGAACCCGCCCCGGTCCGTAGGGTGTGCTCGATAAGGGGCGCTATCCGGACCATATCGAGCATCGCCGCGTCGGCGCTCGCGCTGGCCGGATGCGGGGCGGCGCACACCGCGCCGCAGATCCAGACGCACGCCGTCTCCCCGCGCCACGCTCGCCGGGCGGCGCCCCCCAGCACATCGCGGTCATCCTCCTCGAGAACGAGGAGTACGGCGACATCGTCGGCTCGCGCTCGACCCCGTTCCTGGGCCGCCTGGCCCGCCGCTACGCGCTGGCCGGCCAGATGTACGCCATCACCCACCCGTCGCTGCCCAACTACCTGGCGCTGACCGGCGGAGCGACGTTCGGGATCGGCAGCGACTGCTCTGACTGCAGCGTTCACGCGACGAGCCTGGTCGACCAGCTCGAGCGCGCGCACCTCAGTTGGCGCGCCTACATGGAGGACCTCCCCCGCCCCTGCTTCACCGGCGCGAGCGCCGGCGACTACGCCAAGAAGCACGATCCCTTTGCCTACTACACCCGCATCACCGGCAACCCGGCTCGCTGCCGCAACATCGTCTCGCTGACGCGACTGCAGCAGGACGAGCGCGCCGGGACGCTGCCGCGCTTCCTCTGGATCACGCCCAACCTGTGCCACGACATGCACGACTGCGGCCCCGCCACCGGTGATCGCTTCCTCGCGCAGCTCGTGCCGCCGCTGCTCACCGCGCTCGGCCGCCACGGACTCCTCATCATCACCTGGGACGAGGGCACGAGCGACGACGGATGCTGCCGACTGGCCGCTGGCGGCCACATCGCCACGATCCTCGCCGGCGCCGGCGCTCGCCCCGGCGCGCGCCTGAGCACGCCCACCGACCACTACTCGTCCTCCAGACGATCGAGGACCTGTTCGGCCTGCCCCGGCTGCGCGGCGCCGCGTGCGCGTGCACGCCAACCCTCGCCCCGCTGCTCGCGACGAAGTAGGCTCTCGCACCGCAATGAGGAGGGCTGCACTCGCGTTCGTGCTGTGCGCCGCCATGAGCCTGGCCGCGACCGCGCGCGCCGCGCCGGTCCTCCCGCTCTCCCACTCCGGCCGCTGGATCACCGACGCGCGCGGCCGGGTGGTGATCCTGCACGGGATCAACATGGTCTACAAGCGCCCGCCGTTCTATCCGTCGGCGGTCGGGTTCGGCGACGACGACGCCGCGTTCCTCGCCCGGATCGGCTTCAACGTCGTGCGCGTAGGAGTGCTGTGGGAGGCGCTCGAGCCGCAGCCCGGCGTGTACGACCAGAGCTACCTCGCGAACCTCGAGCAGACGGTGAGCACGCTGGCCCGTCACGGGATCGTCTCGCTGCTCGACTTCCACCAGGACCAGTACAACGAGCGCTTCGAGGGCGAGGGCTTCCCCACCTGGTCGGTGCAGGACGACGGGCTGCCGGCGCAGCCGAAGGAGGGCTTCGGCAACGACTACCTGGTGATGCCGGCACTGGAGCGCGCCTTCGACCACTTCTGGGCCAACTCCCCCGGCCCGGGCGGCGTCGGCCTGCAGGACCGGTACGCCGCCGCATGGGCCGACACGGCGCGGTACTTCAACGGCGACCGGAACGTCCTCGGCTACGAGCTCATGAACGAGCCGTGGCCGGGCAGCGTGTTTCCGAGCTGTCTCCAGCCGGTGGGCTGCCCGGCGTTCGACCAGGGCGAGCTGAATCCGTTCTACGCTCGCGTGCTGCGCTCTATCCGCGCCGTCGACCCCCACACCCTCGTCTGGTACGAGCCGAACGTCCTGTTCAACGACGGCGTGAACACCTTCGCCGGCCCGCTGGCAGACTCGCGCGCCGGCTTCGCCTTCCACGACTACTGCCTGACCGAGCCGATGACGGGATCACCGGCCGGCTGTGGTCCATTCGACGACCTCGTCTTCGATAACGCGGTGGCACACGTCAACAGCACCCGCGAGGCTCTTATGGAGACCGAGTTCGGCGCCACCGCCGACACCGCCTACCTAACGGCCGAGGTGCAGCGCGCCGACCGCTACATGGTCCCCTGGATCGAGTGGGCCTACTGCGGCTGCAACGACCCCACGACCACCGGCCCCGGTGACTCGCAGGCGATCGTCCGCGACCCGTCCAAGCCGCCCACCGGGTCGAACCTGGTCATGCCCACGCTCCAGACGCTGGTCGAGCCCTATCCGCAGCTCATCGCGGGCACGCCCCTCTCCTGGGGCTACGTCGCCTCGACCAAGACGTTCACGCTGCGCTACAGCACCGCCCGCGCGGCCGGCGGGGCGCGCTTCAACGCCACCGCGCCCACCGAGATCGCCACCCCGGCGCTCGTCTACAACGGCCGCTACGGCGCCACCGTCACCGGCGGCCGCTCCGTGTCCAAGGCCGGCGCATCGACGCTCGAGCTCGTGGCCTGCCCGGGCGCCCAGACGATCACCGTGACCGTTCGCCCCGCCGGCGCCAACCGCGGCTCCTGCCGCGCCAGCGCCGGACACGGACGTCCGGCGCCCCGGCGGCCCCATGGACGCCGGCCGAAGGCCGGCCCCACATTCACTGGGTAGCCACGCCGGCCGGATCCTCGAGCGCCACCGGCGGGCCGAAGCTGATCCGCATCAGCGCGCCGCCGTCCGGCGCGTTGGACGCCTCCACGAACCCCCCGTGAGCCTCCGCGGCCTGGCGGACGATGGCCAGCCCGAGCCCGGAGCCCGGCTTGGCCCGGGCCCGCCCGGCCCGGTAGAAGCGGTCGAACACGTGCGGCAGGTCCTCCTCGTCGAACCCCGGCCCGTGATCGCGCACGATCAGGACGCCGTCGTGCAGGGACACCTCGACCACGCCTCGCTCGGGGCTCCACTTGCTCGCGTTGTCGAGCAGGTTGATCACCGCGCGCGCCATCCGGTCCCCCTCGCCGCAGACCAGCGTGGGCTCGATCTCCGCGTCGAACTGGAGCGCCGGGGCCCGCCGGCGGGCCCGCTCGAGCGCGTCGTGGACGATCGAGTCGAGGCGGACGTCGCCTGCCTCGGCCCCGGGGCGCCCGCCGCGCGCTAGCTCGACCACGTCGGACACGAGCGCGGTCAGCTCGTCGAGCTCCTCGATCACGTCGGCGCGCAGGGCCTCCCGGTCCTCGGGCGAGAGCAGCGCCTCGTCGCGCATCAGCTGCAGGTTGGCCCGGATCGTCGCGATCGGCGTGCGCAGCTCGTGCGAGGCGTCGGCCACCAGGTTGCGCTGCGCCTGCACGGAGCGCTCGAGCGCGTCGAGCGTGTTGTTGAAGCTCCGGGCCAGGCGCGTGAGCTCGTCGCGCCCGGCCTCCTCCACGCGTTCGTGCTCGAGCCGTTCCGGGTGGGTGGCGATCCGCTCGGCCTGACGCGTGAAGCGCTGGATCGGCGCCACCGCGGTCCGAGCCACGAGCACCGCGAGCACCGCGGCGAGCGCGATGCCACCCGCCGCGATCAGCACGAGCAGCAGGAGCTGGTTGGACAGCGTCTTGTCGACCTGGGCGAGCGACTCCGCCACGACCAGCGCGCCGCGCGCGCCGAGGCCCGTGACGAGCACGCGAATGCGCGTGCCCTTCACCGTCTGATCGGCGAAGTACTGGCCGCGTCCGCTCCGCGCCAGCGCCTTCATCCGGGCGTCGGCGGGGATCTGGCTGCGCTGGCCCTGCGGTGTGAACGTCTTCCCGTTGGCGTAAACGAGCAGGAAGGTGCCGGCGCCGCCGAACGCGGGCCCGCGGACCTGGTCGAGCCCGAGGCCCTCGTCCCCGACGCCCGGAGCCTCTCCGCCGCGCCCTCCGAAGAACCCACCGTCGTCCGGCTGCGGGCCGCCGGGCCCGAACGGGTGGTGCAGAACCTGCCCGCTCAGCCCGCTCAGCGAATTGTCGACCTGGCCCAGCAGCTCGCTGCGCGTGCCGGCGTAGGCGGACACCGCCACCGCGATCACGGCGATGGCCACCGCCACCCCGGCCGCCAGGCCCATCCGGGCCCGCAGGCTCACTCCGGCTCCCGCAACGCGTACCCGACGCCGCGCACCGTGTGGAGCACCGAGCGCGCGCCGGCCTCCTCGAGCTTGCGCCGCAGGTATCCGACGTACACGCGCAGCGCGTTCGAGGTCGGGCCGAAGTCGTACCCCCACACGCGGTCGTAGATGAGGCTGTGCGGCAGCACTCGCCGGGGGTTGAGCATGAACAGCTCGAGCAGCTGGTACTCGGTGCGCGTCAGCTCCACGAACTGCTCGCCCACCCACACCCCGTGGCGGTCGGCGTCGATCCGCAGCTCACCGAAGCCGAGGCCGCCGTCGGCCGTCGTCTCGCCGCCGGCGCGGCGGAGCAGCGCGCGCAGCCGCGCCTTGAGCTCGTCCACGTCGAACGGCTTGACCAGGTAGTCGTCGGCACCGGCGTCGAGTCCGTCGATCCGGTCCGACACGGCGTCGCGAGCGGTCAGCATCAGCACCGGGACCCGGTTGCCCTCGCGCCGGAGCAGCCGGCACACCTCGAGCCCGTCGATGTCGGGGAGCCCGATGTCGAGGACGACCGCGTCGGGCGCGGCGCCGCTCACCGCGGCCAGGGCGTCGGAGCCGGTCTCGGCCAGCCGCACCTCGTAACCGGCCAGCGTGAGGGCGCGGCGCAGGACGTCGCGCAGGGCCCGATCGTCGTCGACCACGAGAAGCCTCATGCTCTGGATTGTCGTCCCTCGCGAGGACGAGCGACAGCGATTCCTACGTTTGCCTTACGCGCAGCACCGCGCCGAGAATGCCGTTGATGAAGGCCGGTGCCTCGGCGCCGCAGAAGCGCTTCGCGGTCTCCACGGCCTCGTCGATCGCGCCCTCGGGCGGGATCGCCTGCTCCCCGGGCAGCTCCTCGCCGTGGAGCATCTCGGCCAGGCCGACCCTCAGGATCGAGCGCTCGAGCGGGGCGATCCGCTCGAGCGACCAGCCGGTGGCGTGCGAGCGGATCAGCTCGTCGAGCTCGGATTGGTGGTCGCGCACGAGCTGGGCCAGCGCGCGCGTGAACGGGTACACGTCGCGGGCGAAGGTCAGCTCGAGCGGCCGGTCGAGCAGGTCGCTCTGATAGAGGGCCCAGATCGCAGCGCGCCGCTGCTCGGTTCTACGCACGTGACACGTATTCACCCGACCGCGTGTCCACCCGTACGCGGTCTCCCACGTCGACGAAGAGCGGGACCTGGACGCGCGCGCCGGTTTCGAGCACGGCCGGCTTGGTCCCGCCACCGGATGCGGTGTCGCCGCGCAGCCCCGGCTCGGTCTCGGTCACGGCCAGGTCGATCGCGCTGGGGAGCTGGACGTCGGCGGGTTCGTCGTCGATGTAGAGCAGGTCGACCTCGTCGGATTCCCTCATCCATCGCAGCGGCTCGCTGAGGGTGCTCACGGGGATCGTGAGCTGCTCGTAGCTCTCGGAGTCCATGAAGTGCGTGTCGGCGCCGTCGCTGTAGAGGAACTGCATGCGCCGCACCTCGGTCCGGACCGGCCGGAACTTCTCGCCGGCGCGGAACGTGCGGTCGATCACCGCGCCGTCGCTCGCCCGGCGCAGCCGCGTGCGCACGAACGCCCCGCCCTTGCCCGGCTTGACGTGCTGAAACTCGAGGATCTTGAAGATCGTGCCGTCCACATCGATGTGGGACCCGTTGCGAAACTGATTCGTCGTGATCATCGATGGCGAGTGTAGACGGGGCCTCCTGGGGCCGGCCTTCAGCCGACGACCGTCAGCTCCTTGGAGATCCCGGTGAGGATCTCGCAGCCATCGCCGGTCACCACCACGAGATCCTCGATGCGCACCCCGAACTGTCCGGGCAGGTACACGCCCGGCTCGACCGTGACCACGTTCCCTGCCTTCAGATCGCCCTCGGCCCGTTGCGAGAGACGCGGCGCCTCGTGGATGTCGAGCCCGACGCCGTGGCCGAGCCCGTGGCCGAAGTGCTCGCGGTGGCCGCGGCCGTCGATCACCGTGCGGGCGGCGGCGTCGACGTCGCGGCACACGGCACGGTCGTGGACGGCGCCCAGGCCGGCGAGCTGCGCCTCCAGCACCAGCTCATAGATCGAGCGCGCGTCGTCTCCGGGCTCGCCGGCGGCGACGGTCCGGGTGCAGTCCGAGCAGTAGCCGTCGAGCTGGGCGCCCCAGTCGAACACCACGAGCTCACCGCGGGCGATCTCGATGTCGCGCGGTTCGGCATGGGGCAGCGCGCCGTGCGGCCCGGCGGCGACGATCGGCTCGAAGCTCACGCGCTCGGCCCCGCGCTCGCGCATCTGCACCTCGAGCGCGAGCGCCAGCTCCCGCTCGATGCGGCCGATCACGCCGCCGGCGATCACCTGCTCGAACGCGGCGTCGGCCAGCTCGGTGGCGGCCCGGATCCGCGCCAGCTCCTCGGGATCCTTGACCGCGCGCAGCCCCTCCACGAGCCCGTGGACGCCCACGAGCTCCACGCGGCCGGGCACGAGCTCGCGCAGGTGCTCGTGCTGAGCGACCGTCACGTGCTCGTCCTCGAAGCCGATCCGGGTCACGCTCTCCGGCAGCTCCCCGGCCACCGCCGCGAGCAGGTCCTGCGAGGCCTTCGCACGCTCGAACGAGGGCTCCACCTCCTCGGCCGCCTGCTCCACGTAGCGGAAGTCGGTCATGAACCGCCTCGTGTCGGGTCCGACCAGGGCGATGCCGTTGGAGCCGGTGTACCCCGTGAGGTAGCGCACGTTCACGAGGTTCGTGACCACCATCAGCTCGACGCCGGCGCCGTCCAGCAGCTCGCTCAGGCGCTGCGCGCGATCGCTCATCCGCCGAGCTTTCCGCGGAGCACCTCGAGCGCCTCGCGGTAGCCGTCGGCGCCCTTGCCGGAGATCCGCGCGACGACCAGGTCGGTGATCACGGACTGGCGGCGCCACGGCTCGCGGCCGTCGACATCCGAGAGGTGGACCTCGACCGCCGGGAGCCCGGTCAGCTCTAGCGCGTCGCGGATCGCGTAGGAGTAGTGCGTCCAGGCACCGGGGTTGAGCACGATGCCGTCCGCCATCCCCTGGAGCCGGTGGAGGTGCTCCACGAACTCACCCTCGTGGTTGCTGTGGAAGAAGCGGGTCTCGAGGCCGAGATCGGCCGCCACCTTGGCGATGCCCATCTCGAGCGCGTCGAGCGAGTCGCCACCGTAGTGGTTGGGGTCGCGGCGTCCGAGCTGGTCGAGGTTGACCCCGTGCATCACCTCGATCCGGTTGCGCACCGCGTTCACGCGGCCAACTCTCGCACGGCGGCGATCAGCGCGCGCGGCTCGACCGGGCATCCCGGCCGGGGCGCTCCCGGCGAGTCGAGCAGCACGAACGGCACCGGCCCCTCCCCCACGCGCTTCTTGTCGCGCGCGGTCGCCATCACCACCGCGTCGGGGTCGGCGTCGCGCAGCGTGGTGGGCAAACCGCGGGCGCGGAGCAGCTCGCGCACCTCGTCGCGCAGGTCGCGCCGCTCGGAGAGCCGGAGCGCGGCGAGCAGTCCGAGCGCCACGGCCTCCCCGTGGCGGTAGCGCGCGTAGCCCGTGACCGTCTCGATCGCGTGACCGACGGTGTGCCCGAGGTTGAGCACCTGGCGCAGCCCGGCGTCGCGCTCGTCCTGAGCCACGATTCGCAGCTTCGTGCGCACGCAGGCGGCGATCACCTCGGGGGTGGTGGGGTCGGCGCCGGACCGTACGCGCTCCCACAGCTCGCCGCCTGCGATCAACGCCGTCTTCAGCACCTCGGCATAGCCGGCGGCCACCTCGGCCTCGGGCAGCGTCCGCAGCGCGCCGGGATCGGCGATCACCGCCACCGGTTGGTGGAAAGCGCCGACGTAGTTCTTGGCCTCGGCCAGGTCCACCCCGGTCTTGCCCCCGTAGGCCGAATCGACCTGCGCCACCAGGCTCGTCGGCACCTGCACGTAGCGGACGCCGCGCTGGTAGGTGGCGGCGCAGAAGCCGCCCAGGTCGCCGACCACGCCGCCGCCGAGCGCGACCGTCACGTCCTGGCGGGTCATGCCGGCGCGGACCAGCTCGGTCCAGACGATCTCGGCGTGGGCGATCGTCTTCGACTGCTCTCCCGGCATGATCGTCACCCGCCCGGCCAGCGGCTCGAGCGCGTCGCCGTAGAGCCGCGCCACGCTGCCGTCGCTGATCAGGAACCTCCGCCCGGTCACCGTCTCAGGCCAGAAGCGCCCGATCAGGCCCTCGCCGATGAAGACCGGATAGTCGCCCGAGGGGCTCGCCGCCCACAGCATCTCGGCGCCCTCCGGCAGGCCGCCGAGCGCGGTGAGGATCTCCCCCAGCTCGCGGGAGCGCTCCGCCGGGACGGTGGCGTCGGCCAGCGCCGCGTACACCGGCTCGCGCTCGGCGTACAGCCGCTCGAACGCCGCCCGGTCGCGGGCCAGCGGTCGGTCACCGGCGCCGCCACAGCGCGTCCACGCCTCCTCGACGCCGACGTCCAGCCAGACCACGAGGTGCTCGTCGAGCGCCTCGCGCACCGATGCGCGTCCGAGCGCACCGCCGCCGAGCGCCAGCACGGGGTTCCCGGGTGCGCCCAGCAGCTCGAGCGTCACCCGCTCCTCCACCTCGCGGAACGCGGCCTCGCCGTCCTCCGCGAACACCCGCGCGATCGGCTTGCCGATCCGCTCCTCGATCACCCGGTCGACGTCGACCGCCTCGGTGCCGAGCGCCTGCGCGGCCGAGATCGCGGCGGTCGACTTCCCCGCCCCCATGAAGCCGATGCAGACGGTCAGGCCCGTCGCCAAGCGATTCGCTCCTCGTAGGCGCGGAGCGCGGCGCGTACGTCGTCGATGTGATCGCCGCCGAACTTGCTCCGGTAGGCGTCGGCGAGGACGAACGCCACCATCGCCTCCCCGACCACGCCGGCGGCCGGGACGGTGCAGGAGTCGGTCCGCTCGCGCAGCGCGTCGGCCGGTTCGTGCGTGGCGATGTCGACGGAGCGCAGCGGCTTGGTCAGCGTGGGCAGCGGCTTCATCGAGCCGCGCACCACGAGCGGCTCTCCGGTGGTCATGCCGCCCTCCACGCCGCCGGCGCGGTTGGTCTCGCGGAAGTAGCCGCGCGGGTCGTCGTAGAAGATCTCGTCGTGGGCCTGGGAGCCCGGGACGCCGGCCACCTCGATCCCGTCGCCGATCGACACCGCCTTGATCGCCTGGATCGACAGGATCGCCTGGCCCAGCCGGCCGTCGAGCCGCTCCTCCCAGGAGACGTGGGATCCCAGGCCGGGAACCAGCCCGAACGCCCGCACCTCGAACACGCCGCCGAGCGACTCGTTGGCCTTGCGAAGCCGGTTGATCTCGGCCACCATCGCGCGCGTCGCCTCGGCGTCCAGGCAGCGCACCGGCGACTCGTCCACAGCTGCGAAGTCGGCGGCCGTCAGGTCGTCGCGCCGCGGTGCGCTCACGCCGGTGATCTGGATCACGTGCGAGAACACCTCGACGCCGAGCGCGCGCAGGAACGCCTTGGCCACCGCGCCGCCGGCCACGCGGGCGGCGGTCTCTCGGGCGCTGGCCCGCTCGAGGATGTCGCGGACGTCGCTCAGGCCGTACTTCTGGGTTCCGACCAGGTCGGCGTGACCGGGCCGCGGCAGGTGGACCTCGGCCACCGCGCCGTCCACCGGCCACGGATTCATCCGCTCCTCCCAGTTGGCGAAGTCGCGGTTGATCACGCTCAGGGCGATCGGGCCGCCGAGCGTCCGGCCGTGCCTCACACCGCTGGTGACCTGCGCCCGGTCTGACTCGATCTTCATCCGCCCGCCCCGGCCGTGGCCGAGCTGGCGGCGCTGGAGGTCACGATCGATCGCGTCGCGCTCGAGGACCAGCCCGGCGGGCAGGCCCTCGACGATGCAGGTCAGGCCGGGGCCGTGGGACTCGCCGGCGGTGATGAGACGCAGCGCCATGGGCGCCCTAGGTTAGCGGGCTGGAGCCCGGCTGTGGTGACCGCCGGCGCACGCGGCGCGGCCCTGGACCGAGGCGGCCGCCGGCCCCGAGCCGGAGCGTTCCGGCCCTTAGTACTTGCCGGCGGCGTCGATGCCCAGGTGCCCGCCGCCGCGAGGCGACGAGGGACAGCCGGACCGAGAAGGTCGCGTGACGGAGCTTCTTGAGCTTCGCGGCGACCTTGCGCGGCAGGTGCAGGCGCAGGAAGGAGACACCGTTCTTGATGCCGGCGGTCGTGCCGCGGGCGATCACCACGGTGGCGCCACGGCCGACCTTGATGTGTGCCCGCTTGGCCTCGGCGCGGCTGATCGAGACGGTGAGGATGCCGTTGGCGACCTTGTTGGAGTGCACCTGGAGTGCGATGCCGCTGCGGAGCACCGACTTCAGGCTCTGCGGCGAGAGCTGCAGGCGCACCTGGAACGCCGGGGCGGGAGCGTCGGTGACCGCCACCCGGTCGGCTGCGTGCTCGGCGGCGTCGGGTTCTGGCCCGGCGGGGCCGAGGACGACGATCGTCTGGAGTCGGCGTCCTTGTTGCCGCCGCGGTCGGTGACGGTCAGCGTCACGTTGTAGATGCCGCCCTTGGTGTAGCTGTGCACGACGCTCGGGCCGGTGGCGGTCGTGCCGTCGCCGAAGTTCCATGCGTAGCCCGCGTTCGGCACGATCAGCGTGGAGGCGGTGGCCGAGCCGTCGAACTGGACCTCGTCACCCTGGTCGACCGCGCTGGGCACGACGAACGACGGACTCGCAGGTTCACGACGGGCGCGCAGCCGAAGTACGTGTACGGATCGAATCGAGCACGCCCGCGTTGTTGAACTCGCGCTGCAGGTAGTACGGGTTCTGCGAGCTGTTCCCGACGGTGACCTGGTCCAGCGGCTCGCGGCTCGGGGCGCAGCCATGGTTGTCGTCGATCTCCGAGCCGTTCAGGCGCGGCCCAGCCGTTCAGAGCTGGGGTTGACGATCGCGGCGATCTGTGCCTGGCTGAGCGGGCTCACCAGGCGCTGGCCGACGCCGACGACGAGCTGCTCGGGCGTCGGGTTGTCCGGGATCGTCAGGCACGCCGGGCTCGTCGCAGCTCGTGCCCGCGGTCCACGGCTGCACGACGTAGGCGACCTCGGTGCCGCCGACGTTGACCTGCGAGTGGTAGGAGCAGAAGGCCGGCTGCGACGGCGGTGCGCCCGACCCGGCCAGCGAGCGTGATGAGCGTGGCGTCGGTCCCGATCGACGTTGGAGCCTGTCTGGCGCTTGAAAGTGACGCCGTTCGGCCGGCGTGACGTAGGCGTACCAGCCGGTCACCTCGGTCGCGTCCGGGGGCGTGGTGACCGTGATCGTCGAGTCGGTGCCGGTGGTGGTCACGGTCTGCGAGGCACTGGGCACCGACTCACCGCCGGTGGTCGATGTACGTGACCGACACCAGGTACGTCCCCGCGAGGATGCTTCCCGCCGTTGGCGGATGGCCGAGACCTCCGGCGGAGGCGGCGTCAGGTAGCCGTTCGCCGAGCAAGCGTGTTGCGTGGCGTCGAGGCAGGTCTCGACACCGGGCGGCAGCAGCAGCGTCACCAGCGGGGTGTAGCCGGGCTGGGTGCGGCCGAGGATGCCGGTCTGCGCGACCATCGTCGACACCTCGCCCTGGAGCTGGGCGTCGGTCAGGCAGACCGAGTTCGACGTCGATGGCGTTCGATCGCGATGAACGAGTCGCCCTTCGGGCGTGCAGGCGCTGCGCCGGGAAGTCGTGGCCGGCTCCGGTCGGGCTGCCGTACTCGCAGGCCGAACCGCCGACATTGCCGTAGTCGATGCAGCCACCGCCGAAGATGGAGGCGTTCTGCGCCTTCCCAGCCGGCGTCGCTGTACTGAGCGGTGATCGCGTACGGGCGAGCTGAGCGATCCGCTGCCGTCGGCGACGTCACGGAGGAACTGCTCGACGTAGCCCCGCGTCTGCGACCAGTAGTTGCTGTCCCTGGTCCCAGGTCAGCGCGAACGTCTCGTTCTTGTGCATCACGGCGCCGCCGCCGGTAGCAGAGGCCGGCGCGTCGGCATGGCGGGGCCGCCCAGGTCGCCGCGCGAGCCACGGGTCGGTGCAGGAGCCCGGACAGGTGACCGCCGTGATCCGCCGGAGGGCAGCGCGTTGCCGCGCGAGCTCGGCACGAGCGACACGCCGGCCTCGGTGCCCGCGTCGTTGACCACGATCGCCTGCGCGGCGCTGGTGGTGATCGCCAGCGAAGCGACAATGCTCACGGCAAGCGCGGCGCCGCCGGCGCGCAGACCCACGCGACGCGAAGCCTCGCGCGGGCGTCGAATGGTGGACAGCAGGCGGCGCATCAGTTACCTCCAAGGACAGTCAGGTTGCGCATGTCGACGACTGCGCCGACGCTGGGCTCGTAGTTGAACAGCGTGAGGGCGGTGAGCGAAGAGTTGGTGAGCAGCTTCGCTCCCACCGGGGACACGGAGTTGCGGGCCTTGTTCGCGGCCGCGACCGAGGGGTGATCGACCGCGCTGATCCCGATGACCGAGAACTGGGCGATCGTCGCGCCACCGGCGCTCTGCGTGGAGATGTTCTCCACGCCGTTGACCGGCAGCGAGAGGATCTCGCAGTCGATCGGACCGGGCGTGCAGGAGCCGCCGCCGTTGACCACGGTGCCGGGCTGCACGGCGAACAGCACGCGCTTGCCGCCCTGCTCGACGCCGAGCTCGACCAGGAGGGGCTGGC
The DNA here is from genome assembly GCA_963710305.1 of uncultured Solirubrobacterales bacterium. Taxonomy (GTDB): domain Bacteria; phylum Actinomycetota; class Thermoleophilia; order Solirubrobacterales; family Solirubrobacteraceae; genus Palsa-465. The sequence continues at coordinate 489,732 of CAVPZV010000004.1, forward strand.
TCTCGCTCGGAAGCGTGCTGAGCCGCTGCGCGGGATCGATCGGCCGGACGCCGCCGGAGCCGTTGGTGATCTCGAGCGAGACCGCGTAGGACTGCTTGGCGGTCAGGCCGGAGGGCGCCGGCTTGGCCGGCTTCGTGGGCGCGGGAAGCGAGGGTGCGGGCGCGGGCGCGGCGCCGGAGGAGCCGCCGGTCGAAGCACCGGTTGACCCGCCGGTCGAGCCGGAGCCGGCGCTGGAGCTACCGGTCGAACCGGTGCTCGCGGCGCTGGAGCCGGACCCGATCGAAGCGGTCCCGGCACCACTGCCGGCGGATCCGCTCACGGGGGTGGCGCTCGCCGTGGTCACGGTCGCCGTGGTCGTCGAACCGCCCTGCGGGGCAAAGGGGTTACGGGCGCGCCCGTTCAGGGCGCCCTGGCTCGTTCCAGCGGCGAGCTTCACCGAGACGGAGTGCCCGGTCGAACCGGATGCGCCGGTGCCACCCAACAGCGTCGTCGGCGTGCCGCCGGCGGACTTCGTCAGCAGCACGGGCACGGCCACGAGGCCGACCAGCAGGGCCACCGCGACGGGCCACAGGCGGCGCTCGCGTAGCTCAGTGACTATGCCTTTCAGGATGTTCATCGGATCACCGGGGTGACGGCCGCCGCTGCCGCCGGGGTCGATGGGGACGAGCTGGATCCGGACGTCGCCTGCGACGACGCGCCGGCCGGCCCCGCGGTCGTGGCACCCGCGAGCAGACCCTGCGAGGGCTGCACGAGGTACGTGGTGGCCGAGACGGTGGCGGTGATCTGCGGGAAGCCCTGCGAAGCAGCGCCGAAGTTGATGGCGTTGATCGTCATCAGGCGCCCGCGGATCGAGAGCTCGTTCTTGCCCGGGACCACGAACTGCTGGAGCCGGTTGAAGAAGCTGCTCAGGGTGAAGAAGTTGCCCTGAAGCTGGAACTGGAACTGCTCGGCCGGGAAGCCGGCGGGTCCGACGGCAACGCCGGGCGGGAGCGCGGCGCTCGACGAGGCGCTGCCGCTGCTGCTCGAGCTCGGGAGAAGACGAGGAACCCGACCCCGCCGTGACCTGGAGGCTGCGGAAGTCGACGTGAGTCTGGCTGGCCGCGCCCTGGATCTGGTAGATCAACGACGGTACGTCGTCGTCAGCGGGCACCGCCTCACCGAGGCGCACCAGCTGCGTGTAGTTGCTGGCGAACTGCCGGCGCGCGGCCTCGCCCTGCGCGACCTGGGCGCGGGCGGTATCGAGCTGCGACTGCTCTGAGCTGACCTGCGCGCCGAGCTTCGACGCCTGCGCACGCCGGGGCTGGATGACGAGCATCCAGGTCGCGGCGACGGCCGCGACGGCGAGCACGACCATGAGCACGATGCGGTCACGCGCGGTCACGATGTACCTCCTGGCTTGGTCGTGGCGGTCGTGGCCCCAGCAACCGAGGTCGCACCGTTCGGACCAGCGCCCGGCTGATCCTTGAAGAACACGACCATGTCGAAGTTCGCGCCGCCCGGGACGCAGCCGCCCGTGGCAGTCGTCGCGCCGCCGCCGGTCGGCGAGGAGGACTTCTGGCTGTTGCCCAGGCTCACTCGCGTCACACCATCGATCAGGCGCAGGCGCGACATCAGGCGAGCGACGTCGTCCTGGCTGCCGGTGCAGCCGGTGAGTTCGAGCGCCGGCGTGGTCTCGTCGGACCGCAGGTTGCTGGAGCCGCAGCCCCCGCCGCTCGTGGCGCCGGGCGCGACCGTGCCGGACAAGGTCTGAAGCGTCGTGTTGGCGGGCACCACCTCGGACAGGTCGGCCAGCGCGGTGTGCCAGTCGAAACGCGTGGCCGCGATGCCGGTCACCGTCTGCAGGCGAGTCTGCGCGATCTGCGCGAACTTCCCGTAGGTACCGAGCTTCGCCGCCTGTGCCTGGGCCTGGGTGACCTCGGCCTGGAGCGTGTTCACCTGCGCCTGACGATCGGAGATCGTGTTGCCGGTCAGCACGTACACGGTCACGAGCGCGAGCGCCGCGGCGAGCAGCCCGAGCAGCGCGTAGGTCGGAACCCGAACGGCGGTGGGGGAGCTACCGCGGCTCTTGCGCGCGTCGGCCGGGATCAGGTTGACAGCCTTCATGCCGTCACCTCGTGGATGGTCAGGCCGGCGGCGACAGCCAGACGGCCGGCATCGATTCCGCCGAAGGCGCCGGGACGGCCCTCCTCGACGGTTCCCGCCTCGAGCGGCATGCCGGCGAGCTCGCCGAGCCGCTCGGAGAAGCCGTCGATGGCCACGGCCGGTCCGGTGAGCACGGCGCGCTCGACGTTCGTCGTGCCCGCCTGCATGGCGTGGAAGTCCAGTGAGTTGCGAAGCTCGTCCGCGATCCGGCGCACGCCATCCTCGAGCACGTCGCGCGCCTCGGTGACGATCGTCTCGTCGCCCTCGATCTGCTCGATCGGGGCAGCGAGGCCAACGTGCTTGAGCCAGCCGTGGGCGTGCTCCAGGGTGAGGCCGCGACGCTCCGCGAGCTCGCCCGCGATCGACTCGGTGCCCTGGGCGACGACGCGCGTGAACACGCAGGTCGGCCCGACGGCGACGGCCAGGTTGGTGATTCCTCCCACGCCGATGTACAGCGTCGGCTCGGTCGACCCGCGGCGGTGGAGCGCGCGGATCATCGCGAACGCCGAGAGGTCGACGCCCTGCGGACGCAGGCCCGCCTTGCGGGTCGCGTGCAGCAGCCGCTCGATCATGTCCCGCCGAGCGGCCACGAGCACGACGCGCGTGCGCGGACCTTCCGGCGTCTCCACGACGCCGAGCGAGATGTGCTCGAGCACCGCCTGCTCCAGCGGCATCGGGATGTGATCCTGAGCCTGGAACTTGACGGCGTTGGCGATCTCCTTCGCGCCGCTGAGCGGCGGGAGGTCGACCGTGCGCATCACGATGCGGTGGTTGGCGACGCCGAGCCGCACGCGCTTGCCGAGCTTGTGCTCGGCAAACAGCTGCTTCAGCGCGGTGGCGAGGGTGTCGACATCGACGACCTCGCCGTCGCGGACGACGCCGGGGGCAAGTGGTGTGGTGGCCGCGCGCTCGACGGCAACCTGACCGGCGCGGCCCTGAACGGCGGCGACGTACCCAGGCTGGATGTCGAGACCTACGACAGTTTTATTAGAGGAATAACCCATACGGACTCAGGTGGAGTGATCGGCCGACCCCCCTGTCAAGTTGAGCCTCGTCCAGCAGATTGGACACCTTTGGCCGCAGCGTCCGAGCGTCCAGGTCGCGGCTAGGGCGTACGCCGTGGGTAAGCGACGGGCGCGCTCGTTGCGCTCATGCCGGGGCGGCGCCGTAAGCGAGCTCCGCCGGCGCGACGCGAGCGGCAGCGGTCGCCGGCTCCGGTTGCTCGCCGACGCCGAAGAGAGAGACCGACGCGACCGGCACAAACCACACGAGATACAGGAACGCCCAGTAGTCAGCCGAGAGCTGCAGACCGAGCAGGATCGCCGCGGCGATCGCGGCGACGCGCGCGCGATCCTGCGCGAGCTCCGGGTCACGCCACATCCGCACGGTCGCCGCGGCGATCAGCCCGAGCAGGCACGCCTGGGCGATCGGCTGGACACGCTCGATCCCGAGCGCGCTCCAGATCGACTGAAGCGACCCACGTGTGAACTGATAGGAGATGGCGTGGAGCATCGAGGCGGGCCCGCCAGTCCCGCCGAGGCCGAGCAGCATGCAGAGCACTACGAGCGACACCAATGCGAGCGCGACGAGCGCCCGCGCCAGCCGCCGGCCGCGCAGCGGCGCGAGGAACACCGGTACGAGCGCAAACGGCGCCAGCTTGAACCAGCCGGCGAGCGCAAGCATCCCCGCGCCGGCAGCGGGACGCCGCCACAGAATGACGGCGATGACGAGCATGGCCGCCATCACGACGTCGGTCGTGCCGGTCGAGGTCGTGATCAGGAATGCCGGAAACGACAACACCGCGAGAGCAGCTCGAAGTCCGGCCTCCTTGGTCTCGGCTTGCTCCGTGATGGCGTGAGACGAGCTCGTACACCGGTATGCGCCCCACGCGGCGAGCGAGCGCGGCGAGGACGGTCAGAGCGAGCGCGTCGTCGACCGAGTACCAAGCGGAGGGGACCGGCGCGAGCAGCGCAAGCGGCGCGTACAGGGCGTAGCTCAGGATCGGGTATGTGTCGCCGTGGATGATCCCGGGTGGCATGTGGCCGTACGGCAGGACGCCGTGTATCAACCTTGTCGCGCCCTCCATGACGGCGTATATGACATCCACCGCATTCGGTGAGCTGACGCCGACCATGACGAAGATCACCGCCAAGACGGCCAGGGTCAACCGAAGCCACCGGACTCGTTGAGCGGCCGATAGGCGGGGTGTCAAGCTGGTGAGGAGCGGCACCGACGGTCCGGCCTTGCGGCCGGGACCGAGTCCCCTCCAAGCACAGCGCGCGAGCAGATAGACCAGTGCGGGTGCGGAGGCGACCAGGCTCGGATCCAGACGCCGGTGCTGGAACAGCACGATCGAGACGACCAGCGAGACTGCGGCGATCGCGTCGAGGTTGCGCAATCGTCGCCAGGGCGTGACCAGGGTGACGAGCAGGAACACGACAGCAAGCGAGACCAACAGTGCCGGCTCGTAGGCCACCCAGTTGCCGTAGGGGACGCGCGCGGCGCGATCGTTGGCCACCGCGGTCACGCGACCATCGCGATTGACCGCCGCCTCGGCGATGATCTGCTCACCGGACCAGAAGCTGACGCGCTCGAGCTGCGCATCGATCGCATCGGTCTGTACGCGCGTCCAGCGCGAGCCGGCGAGCGCTCGAGTCATCTGCCCGTCCCCCAGCGCAGCCTCGACCGCCGTGTGCGGCGCGACGGCCGGCCGCAGCGAGTGGTGCGCGCGCACCAGTGCCGCCGCAGCGATCACGGTGACGAGCAGGCCGGCTAGGAGCGGCGCGAGCTGCCACCCGCGTGCTCGCAGGCGGTACAACGCAGACATCAGATCCCGGCGTGCAGGTACCAGTGGATGATGGCTGGCCCGGCGAGCAGGCCGATCACGCCACCAAGCGCCAGGAACGGCCCGAACGGGACCGCGGTCTTGCGGCCCTTCTCGACGCCGACGCGCGCCATCACGACACCGCCCACGACCGCTCCGACGAGCACGCCGCTGAGGATGGCCACCGCCACCGAGCGCCCGAGGAACAGGCCGAGCATGGCGACGAGCTTGACGTCGCCCATCCCCATCCCGCGCGGATAGGCGAGCAGGAACACGAGCAGGAAGGCGCCGGCGGCGGCACCGCTGATCAGCTGCTCGGGGACGCCGGCCGGCTTCAGCGCGAGGCCGATGGCCACCGCGACCACCGCGGCGGGGAGCGTGATCTTGTTCGGGATGATGCGATGCTCGAAGTCGATCAATGCGATCGGCACGAGCACGCCGACGAGCGTCAGCCCGAGGGCGATGTCGACCGCGGAGTGCTTGACGAGCACGACCGCGATGGCGAGCAGCGCAGACGTCGCCTCAACGATCGGATAGCGCGGCGAGATCCGGATCTTGCAGCTGCGGCAGCGACCGCGCAGCAGCAGCCAACCGAACACGGGCACGTTGTCGTAGGTCTTGATCGCCGTCTCACAGCCCGGGCAGCGCGAGCCGGGATGCACGAGCGACTCGTTGCGCGGCAGGCGGTACGCCACGACGTTGAGGAACGAGCCGATGGTGGCGCCCAGGGCGCCGGCGAAGACAGCTGCGAACGCGATCGGCATGTTCGACCTGTCAGGCCACGCTCGCCAGCACGGCCGGCTCGTCTGTCAGCTCCAGCTCGTCGGGATCGGCGGGCATCGCCGGCTCGACGGTGACCGGGGGATCGTTCGCCAGCACGGCGATGAGCACGAGCGGCAGGAACCACACGATGTACAGGTAGAACCAGTGCAGCGCCGGAAGCTGGACCGCGATGATCACCGCGGCGGCGAGCGCGCTCACCTGCGCGACCGTGCGCCGGCCGCGCGGCCGGAACGCCACCAGCAGGGACAGTCCCACCGCCGCGAGCTCGAGCACGACCTTGATCGGCGCAAGCGACGCATGCAGGGCCCAGATGGAGAACACGTCGGTGCGCGTGAGCTGATACCCGAGCGTGTGCTGCCACAGCTCCTTGAGCCCGCCCGACGGCATGAAGATGGCAAATGCTCCGCCCACGGTGATCGCGCAGGCGAGGATCACCTTTCGGACCGTGCCCTCCTCCTGCTCGCCCTGCCCGACGGCAACCAGCGGGAGCAGAACGGCGGGGAAGAACTTCGACGCGGCGCCCAGGCCGACCAGGATCCCGCGCTTGATCGGACTGGTGAGCACGAGCATGATCAACACGACGAGCAGGGCGACCAAGCCGTCGTTGGTGCTCTTCACCATGCCGAGCAGGCTGAAGGGGCAGGCTGCCCAGAGCCAGGCCAGGAGCAGCCCCAGCCGGCGGCCGTCGCGACCGCCGCGGAACCGCATGCCGAACGCGATCAGACCGGCGATCGTCAGCAGGTCGAACGCGATCGCCGCCGCGCGCGCGGCCGACAGGTAGTACCACGAGCCGTGCCAGATCGCCACGAACGGGACATAGGCCAGGTAGGCAATTGGGCCGTACGTGTCGGGATGGCCGAGCGAGTAGTAGTAGATGCTGTGGCCGTGCAGGATCTTGTAGGCGCCGAGCGCCGAGGCCGTGGCGACGTCGAGCACGCTGGCCGGGTCGAGGTTCGCGTAGATGCGCCCGCCGATCAGGGCCAGCAGCCCGACCACGAGCACTGCGGTCGGCAGCCGGGAGTCGAGCCGGCCCCGGCTCGGCCGCGGGCGCAAGCCGCGGATCAACATCCGGACGAGCAGGTAGACGAGCGGCGGATAGAACAGCCACACCGCCGACTCCAGATGCGTGTGATCGAACAGCCCGTAGGACGCGAAGAAGGCGAGCACAACCGCGATGTCGAGCCGATCGAGCCACGAGCGTCCGCGCAGCAGCAGCAGCGGCAGCAGGAACATGGCCGTGAACGAACCGAGCAACCAGGGCGAGTCGAAGATCCCGCCGTACTGGCCCCGGGCGTAGATGCCCTGGATCAGCGCGCCGGTGTAGGTCGGCCCGAGCTGTCCGGTGGGCAGAACGACCTGGTCGGCGACGACCTTGCCGTGGTAGTAGAAGAAGATCTCGTAGTGCGAGCGCACCATCTGCTCGACGATGTAGTGCAGCGGGTGGTGGGTGCGGTGAATCGCCAGCAGCTTGGGCGACGTCTTGGCGATCGCCAGCGCGCGCGCCGGATTGATGAGAAAGCCGGCCGGCGTGGCCGTCAGCGACTTGACCGGGAACATCGGGACCGCGGTGTCCGGCGGCGGGCCGGAGGTGGAGGCTTGCGCAGCGGCCGGCAGGGCGGCGAGGGCGACTGCGGCGAGGGAGAGGACCAGCAGGATCGTTCGGCGCATGTCTATGGTATCGGCGGCGCCTCGGCCGCCTTTAGACAAACGGGCTTAAAGCACTCGAGGCGGCCCGGAGGCCGCCTCGAGGTGCACAGCGGATGAGTCGGTGACTACCAGGAGCCGCCGGAGCAAGCGCCGCCGTTAGGCGTGCAGGTGAAGCTCTCGACGCCGCCCACGTTCTTCAGCGTGTAGGTCTCGCTGTCCGACGGGGAGATCGCGACGATCGTGTACGAGCTCGCGTCGCCGTTGGCGGTGGTCAGGTAGGCGTTGCTGGTGTTCGCAACGATGGCGATGTTCGGCTCGATCGAGTTCAGGACCGAGGTGCCGGAGTTGGCGTAACCACCGTTGTTGGTGGTCGCGTACGTCTCCATGGCGGTGGCGGCGTTCCGAGCCAGAGACTCAGCGGCCGAGTCGTTGGCCTTGCTCTTCTGGTTGAGGAACGTCGGGATGGCGATCGCGGCCAGGATGCCGATGATCAGGATCACGACCAAGAGCTCGATCAGGGTGAAACCCTTCTCGTCCTGTGCGCGGGTGCGCAGCTTATGAAGCATTGATCCTCCTTGGATCGTTTGATTGGGTCTGTGCACCAGATCCAAACGGTCCACCGCCATCCATGGCTAAACCTCGAAAAGCCCGGTGGCAGCCCGACTCCCTCTTCAACTGCGAGGTCCGTGGCTTTGCGTCCCACTCTCGCGAGCGGTTTGCCTTTGGCACCAATGTGGCTCTGGTAAGTCGCTGTATCGACATCTGCGACACCGAGCCTGACGCTTCTGGACGTTTGTGCTAAGCGCCAGACCCTAGATTCTCCGCCGGCGCCTGCTGCGCGTCACGGCCGGACTCGAACTGGCCGCTCCCCCCGCACCACGGGCACGTGACCTCGTGCGGCGTGCCGCCCAGGCCGGAGATCACCTTGCCGGTGCCCCGGCAGGCGGTGCAGGTGGTGCGGTCGTCAGTCGGCTTGTCTGGGTCGGCCATCAGGGCCAGGTTAGCTTCGGTGAACCGGTGGCGCACCCGCGGGAAGATTGTTCCTCTCGGCGCGCGATCTTCACCGAGGCCGAGAAAGTTCCCGCCCAGCGGGAAGAAGATCGGCTTCGGCGCGACGGCTGCGCCGAGTGGAACGTTGTTCCCGGCTTGGGAGCGCGGCGGACCCGGAACGACGAGCGCCGGGCACGGATGCCCGGCGCAAGCGGCCCCAGGGACGCCGGGCGAAGCCCGGCCCCCCTTACTTGATGGAGTTGTAGATCGAGAACAGCGGCAGGTACATCGAGATGACGATCACGCCGACGATGCCGCCGACGACGATGATCATCACCGGCTCCATGATCGAGGTGAGCGCCTTGACGGCGGCCTCGACCTCGGAGTCGTAGAAGTCGGCGATCTTCTCCAGCATGGTGTCCAGGGCGCCGGTCTCCTCGCCGACGCCGACCATCTGGGCGACCATCGGGGGGAACGCGCCGACTTCCTTGAGGGGAGCGGAGATCGTGCCGCCGCCCTTGATCGAGTCGATCACGTCGCCCATCGAGTTCTCGATGACGGCGTTGCCGGCGGTCTTGCCGGTGATCTCGATCGCCTGGAGGATCGGCACGCCGGCCGAGGTCAGCGAGGCCAGCGTGCGCGACCAGCGCGCGATCGCCACCTTCTGCACGACGTCGCCGATCTTCATCGGAACGCGCAACTTGAACGCGTCCCAGTGTGGGCGCCCCCACTTCGACTTCTTGAACTTGAGGAATCCGACCACGGTGCCAACGGTGACACCGATCATCAGCCACCACTGGTGGGTGACGATGTGCGAGAAGCTGACCATGAACGCGGTGAGCGCCGGGAGCTTGCCCGGGAACTGCTTGAACACGCCGACGAACACCGGGATCAGGAACGCCACCAGCGCCATCAGGACGATCACCGCGAAGGTGATGATCACCGTCGGATAGATCATCGCGGCGCGGACCTGGCGGCGCAGCGCAGCGTCCTTCTCGAGCTGGTCGGCGACGCGGATCAGGCACTCCTCGAGCACACCGCCGGTCTCGCCGGCGCGCACCATGGATACGTACAGCGGGCCGAACACCTTGGGGTAACGAGCCAGCGCGTCGGAGAGCAGGAGCCCGGCCTCGACGTCCTTGCGCACCCCGCCGATCGTCTCGCGCAGGACCTTGGACTCGGTCTGCGTCTCGAGCACGTGCAGCGCCCGCATGATCGCCATGCCGGAGCTGACCATCGTGGCGAGCTGGCGCGAGGCCACGGCCAGGTCCTTGGCGCCCACCTTGCTGAACAGCTCGAGGTTGAGCTCCTTCGAGCGGTACTTGTGGGCGATGTCGACGACGACCAGCCCGCGCTCCTTGAGCTGCTGGGCGACCTGCTGCTTGGTCTCGGCCTCGACCTCTCCCTTGGCGGGCATGCCCGCCAGGTCCATCGCTTTGAAGACGTAGGTGGCCATGACCTAGGCCGCCATCTGGTAGTTGCCGGCGCCGGCAGCGCCGAGCAGCCGGCGGAGCTCCTCGGGCGCGTGGCCCCGGGACTCGGCCATCTGGCGGGTGATCTTGTTGGCGCGGACCAGCTCCACGAGCGCCGCGTCCATGGTCTGCATGCCGTGCTGCCCGCCCGTCTGGAGCACGGAGTAGATCTGGTGGGTCTTGCCCTCGCGGATCAGGTTGCGCACCGCGGGCGTGGGGACCAGCACCTCGGCGGCGACGGCGCGGCCGGCGCCGTCGGACGGTCGGCACCAGCATCTGGGTCATGATCCCCTGGATGGCGACCGACAGCTGGGCGCGGATCTGGCCCTGCTGCTCGGGCGGGAACACGTCGATGATGCGGTCGATCGTCTGCGCCGTGTCCTGCGTGTGCAACGTGGCGAACACGAGGTGGCCGGTCTCGGCCGCGGTCAGAGCGGTCCCGATCGTCTCGAGGTCGCGCATTTCTCCGACCAGGATCACATCGGGGTCCTGGCGCAGCGCGGCCTTCAGCGCATCGGCGAACGAGGGCGCGTCGGAGCCGAGCTCACGCTGGTTGACGATGCACTTCTTGTGCTGGTGCAGGAACTCGATCGGATCCTCGATCGTCATGATGTGCTCCTCGCGCGAGGAGTTGATCACGTCGATGAGCGAGGCCAGCGTGGTCGACTTACCCGAGCCGGTCGGTCCGGTGACGAGCACCAGGCCGCGCGGCTTGTCGGCGAACGTGGCGACGACCTTGGGCAGCGCCAGCGTCTCGAGCGGGACCACGTCGAACGGAATCAGGCGGAAGGCGGCGCCGATGGCGGCGCGCTGGAAGTAGGCGTTGACGCGGAAGCGGGCGCGACCGGGGATCTGGTAGGCGAAGTCGAGCTGCCAGTTGTTCTCGAACTTCTGGCGCTGGGCGTTGGAGAGGATCGAGTAGACGATCTCCCGCGTGTCCGTCGGCGTGAGCGCCGGATACCCGTCGATCGGGGTCAGGCGACCGCGGACGCGCACCATCGGCGGCGCGCCGGCCGTGATGTGCAGGTCGGAGGCCCGGCGGTCGATGACCTCCAGCAGTACTTCGGCGAAGTCGAGATCCATCCCTAGTTTGCTCCTCTTGAAAGACGGTCTTGCAGCCGGTTATCGGCAGCTCAGCCCGTTCCTGTTACGCGAGCCACCTCGGCCATGGACGTCAGTCCGGCCTTGACCTTGTCCAGGCCGTCGTCGCGGAGCTTTCGCATGCCCTCGCGCACGGCCACGGCGGTGATCTGATCGGCCGACGCGCGCTGGAGCGTGAGGTCGCGGATCGCCTCGGACATCAGCATCACCTCGTACAGGCCGACGCGGCCGCGATAGCCCATGCTGCCGCAGCGCACGCAGCCGCCCGGCTCGTAGGCCTCGATGTCGAACTGGGCCTTGAAGCCGTGATCGCGCAGCACGTCGGCGGTGACGATCGTCCGCTTCTTGCAGTGCGGGCAGAGCATGCGGGCCAGGCGCTGGGCGACGACGCAGTCGATCGCCGAGGCGACCAGGAACGGCTCGATCTTCATCTCGACGAGGCGGGTGATCGCCGACGCGGCGTCGTTGGTGTGCAGCGTCGAGAGCACGAGGTGGCCGGTCAGCGCGCCCTCGATCGCGATCTGCGCCGTCTCGCGGTCGCGGATCTCGCCCACCATCAGGATGTCGGGGTCGGCGCGCATCATCGAGCGCAGGCCGGTGGCGAAGCCGAGGCCCGCCTTGTTGTTGACCTGAACCTGGGTGATCCCGGCGATCTGGTACTCGACCGGATCCTCGATCGTGATGATGTTCTTCTCGGGCGTGTTCAGCTCGGTCAGCGCGGCGTAGAGCGAGGTCGACTTACCGGATCCCGTCGGGCCGGTCACGAGCACGGCGCCGTAGGACTGCTGGAAGGCGCGGCGGTAGCGGTTGATCTCGTGGTCCTGCATCCCGAGCTTGTCGAGCTCGAACGACAGCTTGTTCTTGTCGAGGATGCGCATCACGACCGACTCGCCGTGCACGCTGGGTACGGTGACCACGCGGACGTCGATCTGGCGACCCTCGACGGTGAGCCCGACGCGGCCGTCCTGCGGGATGCGCCGCTCGGAGATGTCCAGGTCGGCCATGATCTTGATCCGGCTGACCACGCCCGAGACCATCCGCTTGGGCACGGTGGTGGCCTCGATGAGCACGCCGTCCACGCGCATGCGCACGCGCATCTCGCGGCCGGAGCGACCCTGTGAGTCGGCCTGGGGCTCGAAGTGGATGTCCGAGGCGCCCTTCTCGGCGGCCTGGGCGATGATCGAGTGCACGAGCTTGATCACCGGCGCGTCGTCGGCGGACTCCCGCAGGTCGACGACCTCGACGCCGGCCTCCTCCTCGGCCTCGTCGACCATCTCCTGCACCGCTTCCTCGAAGCGGTTCATGCGCGAGATCAGCGCCGCGATGTCCTCGGCGGCGGCCACGGCCGGCTTGACATCGAGGTGGGTCATGAGCGCGATGTCGTCGACCGCCAGCACGTTGGCCGGGTCCGACATCGCGACCAGCAGCGTCTTCTCGTCGACGTAGGACACCGGAACGGCGCCGTAGCGCTTGGCCGAGGAGGCGTTCAGGAGGTTGGCCGCCCCCATGTCGACGTTGAACACGCCGAGGTCGAGATGGTCGAGCCCGTAGCGCTCGGCGATCGCTCGCGAGAGCTGCTCGGAGTTGATCGCGCCCTGATCGAGCAGCACCTTCTCCGGCTGGACGCCCGCCGAACGGGCCTCTTCGACCGCCTCGGCCACCCGCTCCTGGGTGGCGAAGCCGAGGTCGACGAGCACGTCGGTGAGGAACCGGCCCGAGCCGCCACGGCGGCGCGGCGGGGTGACGCCGACGGGACCGTCGGCCGGCTGCTCGATGACCGTGCCCGATTCGACGGCGCGCAACTTCGTGGCCGACTCGCTCATCGCGCCCGCACCGCGGCGCGCATCACGTCGACCGGCGCGCTTGCGCCGGTGAACTGCTCGAAGCTGAGCGCCCCCTGGCCGACGAGGATCTCAATTCCCTCGACGACGGGGACGGACGCAGCGCGAGCGGCCGCGATCAGATGCGTTTCCCTTGCCGTATACACGAGATCAACCACACACTGGTAGTTGCTCAGGCCATCGGCGGCCACAGGCAGATGCTTGAAGGTCTCGTGCTGGCCGTCCAGCCCGATGGACGTGCAATTCACGAGCACGTCGGCGGGTTCCGCGCGCTGGACGGGCCGGGCCCCGAGCTCACCGGCCAGCGCACGACCCCGCTCCGGCGTCCGGTTCCACACGAGAACGTCGGCCGCGCCGGCGTCGAGCAGCGCCCACACCGCGGCCCGGGCGCTCCCGCCCGCTCCCAGCACGAGGGCGGTGCGGCCGCGGGCGTCGAACGGGAGGGCGTCGATCAGGGCGGGGGCATCGGTGTTCTCAGCCCGGATTCCCCCGGTCTCGTCGAACACCAGCGTGTTGGCCGCCCCGATAGCCCGGGCGCGCCCGCTCGGGGCGTCGGCCAGCTTCAGGGCCTGCTCCTTGTGGGGGATCGTGACGTTCGCTCCCCGGAAGCCGGCGCCGGGCAGGGCCCGGACCGTCGCCTCGAACAGCTCCGGCGGCACGGGCAGCAGCTGGTAGCGCCAGCCGCTCAGCCCGATGTGCGCGAGCGCGGCGTTGTGCATGGCCGGCGAGCGGCTGTGGGCCACCGGCCAGCCGAGCACGCCGAGACGCACGTCAGCAGTGGGTGGGTGAGTTTCCGCCGTGGGCAGTGCGCGCCGAGTAGTACTGCTGCTGAAAGCGCAGGAACTGCGTGTACTTCGAGGTGAACACGCTCGAGCCGTTCCCGCACGGCTTCACGACGAAGTACAGGTAGTTCGTCTGCGCCGGGTGGGCCGCGGCCTGGATTGCCGCCAGCCCCGGGTTGTCGATCGGAGTCGGCGTCAGCCCGGCATGCTGGCGGGTGTTGTACGGCGAGCGCGCCGCGAGCTGGGAGTTGGTCAGCGGCTTGGCGTAGTCGTTGAACTCGTACCGCGTGGTCGAGTCCATGCCCAGCGGGATGTGCATCGCGAGCCGGTTGTAGATCACCGATGCGACCAACGGGAAGTCATGGGAGGTCCCCGCCTCCTTCTCGATGATCGAGGCGATGATCAGCACGTCGTAGGCGCTCAGATGCCGGTGTTGGGCATAGGCCAGGTTGACGGCCGAGAAGCGCGCGCGGAACGTCTTCAGCTGGTCGGCGACGAGCGCTGAGACCTTGATCGGATCGCGCAGCTGGTAGGTCGACGGGAACAGGAAGCCCTCGAGCGAGTTCGTGCCGGGGGGAGCGCCGAACTGACCCGGGTCGAGCAACGGCGAGTGAGCGGTCGCCGCGAAGTAGCCACTACCGATCTGCTGGGTGCGCAGCAGGGCGTCGATCTGCCGGCGGGTCTCGCCCTCGACGATCGTGACGTTCGAGACCTTCGCCGCCCGGGGCCGTGTGGTCAGGACCTTCAGAGCTTGGCTATAGCTCATGTCGAGCTTTAGGGTGTATGTGCCGGCGCGGAGATCGCCGCGGTCGCCGCCCAGAAGGGCGCGAAGGTTGAAGAAGAAGCCCGAAGGGATTACGCCGTCGCGTGCGAGGATGTCGCCGACCTGCTGCGAGCTGGAATGGGGCGGGATCGTGACGACGACGCGCCCGTGAGGCTGCCCGGCGAACGGCTGGAAAAGCTCGACCGCGAACCAGATCACCGCCACCACCGGCGCGACCGCCACGAGGCCGATCAGCCCGGCCATCAGATGGCGGCGCCACCCGGACCGTCCTCCCGCGCGGCTCGGCCGCACCCGCGCCGGCGGCCGTCGACGAGCACCCGCCTGAGCCGCGCGGACGACGCGCTCGCGCCGGGCCACACGCCGGATTCCGATCGGAGCCTCCTCCTCGTGGTCCTCGTCGAAGCCATCACCGTCGCCGTCGCGCGTCGCCGTCGCCGTCGCCGTCGAAACCGTCATCGTCGAATGGCTCCAGCGCCTGCTCGGTGCGCCGGCGCTCGCGTTCGATCCGGGCCGCCTCGCGCTCCTCGGCGGAGCGCCCGCCGTCAGCCATGCGCCACCTCGCGCTCCGTCCCCGCGCCCCCGCCTTCGCCCTCCTCTCCCCCGCCTTCGCCCTCCTCTCCCCGGGCTGGCTGGCTGGCCAGCCAGCTCTCGAGCAGGTGGGCGGCGGCGCGGGAGTCGAGCCCGGCGCGCCCGCCGGTCCGCTCGGCCAACCGGGTGGTGAGCCGTTCGTCGTAGAGCTCGACGGGCACGGGCAGCTGCGCCTCGAGGCGCGCGGCGAACTTGCGCGTCTCGGCCGTCTGGGCGGAGTCTCGGCCGGCCAGGGTGAGCGGCAGCCCCACCACGACCCGCTCCGCTTCGAGCTCGCCCGCGAGCTCGCGCAGACGGGCCATGCCCCGCGGCGAGCCCGGGGCGCGCACCTCCTCGAGCGGAGTCGCGAGCACGCCGGTCGGATCGCTCACCGCGCAGCCGCAGCGCGCCTTCCCGTAGTCGAGCGCGAGCACGCGCATCAGTCCTGCCCCGCCAGCGCGCTCTCGATCGCCTGCCGAGCCGCCTCCAGAGCCTCGGGCAGCCGGGACGGGTCGCGACCGCCCGCGCGGGCCATCGTGTCCCGGCCTCCTCCCCCGCCCCCGACCTCGTTCGCGGCGACGCGCACGATCTCGCCGGCCCGGATCCCGCGTGAGACGAGCGAGGGCGTGACCGTGACGATCAGATCGACACGGTTCTCGCCCGCGCTGCCCAGCACGATCACCGAATCGCCGAGCTTGTTCTTCACGCGGTCGGCCACCTCCAGCAAGGTCTTCCCGTCGACGCCGGGCACGGGCGCCACGAGCACCCGCGCCCCGCCGCGCTCGACGGCCGCGGCGGTGAGCTCGTCGACGTCCACCCCACCGCGAGCGCCACCGCCGCTGCGGAGCTCGCGCTCGAGCTCGCGGACACGGGAGTGCAGCTCGGCCGCCACGTCGGGCACGCGCTCGGGCGTGACGCGGAGCAACTCGGCGGCCCCGGTCAGCGCCCGGTCGTGCTCGCGCATCAGCTTCACCGCCTCGGGCCCGGTGATCGCCTCGATCCGCCGCACGTTGGCCGCGCTCGAGGTCTCGCTGAGCACCTTGAACAGCCCGATCTCCGCCGTGCTGTGCACGTGGGTGCCACCACACAGTTCGCGGGAGAACGATCCGTCGCCCACCTCGACCATGCGCACGACGTCGCCGTACTTCTCGCCGAACAGCGCCATCGCGCCCAGCCTCCGGGCCTCGGGCAGCGTCGTGCTCAGCGCGTGCACCGGCTGGCTCTCGAGGATCCAGGCGTTGACCTGGTCCTCGACCTCGCGCAGCTCCTCGTCGCTCAAGCCCTTGCCGTAGGTGAAGTCGAAGCGGAGCTTGTCGGGCCCGACGTAGGAGCCGGCCTGGCGGACCTGTGGGCCGAGCCGCCGGCGCAGGGCGGCGTGGAGCAGGTGAGTCGCGGTGTGGTTGCACTCGGTGGCGTGCCGGACGCCGCGGTCGACGCGGGCGCGGACACGCTCGCCGGGGTGAAGCTCCCCGCGCTCCGGGACGAGCGCCACGACCTGGTCGTCGCCGAGCCGCAGGACGTCCTCGACCCGCGCCAGGCAGTCTCCGTCGAAGCACTCCACGTAGCCGGAGTCGGCCACCTGCCCGCCGCCCGTGGCGTAGAACGGCGACTCCACGAGCTTGGCCAGGACCCGGCCGTCGTCGGCCTCGAGCGCGCCGACCGTGGTCTCGCGCTCGGTCGTCTCGTAGCCGACGAAGTCGGTGGCGAACCCGGCCTGACCGGCCAGCGCCATCGCGCGCTGGCGGAGCGCGTCGACGCCCAACTGGCCGCGCCCGGCGCCCCGGCGCGCACGCTCGCGCTGGTCGTCCATGAGCGCCTCGAAGCCCTCTTCGTCCACGCCCAGCCCGTGCTCGGTCACGAGCTCGAGCGTGAGGTCGATGGGGAAGCCGTAGGTGTCGTGCAGCATGAACGCGTCGGCGGCCGAGATGCCCTCGGCGCCGGACTCGGTCGCACGGGCGATCAGCTCGTCGAGCAGCCTGGTGCCCTGCTCGAGCGTACGGCCGAAGCTCTCCTCCTCGGAGACCAGCCAGCTGTGGACCGCGTCGCGCTGCTGGGCCAGCTCCGGGTACTCCGGGCCCATCAGCTCGGTCACCAGGTCGGCGTACTGGCGCAGGAACCCGGGTTCGAGCGCGAGCGTCCGTCCCTGCTGGATGGCCCGGCGCATGATGCGGCGCAGGACGTAGCCGCGGTCCTCGTTGGAGGGAACCACCCCGTCGGCGATCAGGAAGGTCATGGCGCGCCCGTGGTCGGCGAGGACGCGCATGGCCCGGTCGGTGGCGAATGCCTCGCCGTAGCGCCGGCCCGAGAGCTGCTCGCTCAGCTCGATCAGCGGCGCAAACTGGTCGGTCTCGAACACCGAGGTCTTGTTCTGCAGGACGGCCGCGAGCCGGTTCAGCCCGAGCCCGGTGTCGATGTTCTTCGCCGGCAGCGGGGTGAGCCTGCCCTCGTCGCTCTGGTCGTACTGCATGAACACCAGGTTCCAGTACTCGAGGAAGCGCTCGTTGTCGCCGCCCGGGAGGTCGTCCGGCTTGCCGAAGCCGGGGCCGCGATCGAGGTAGAGCTCTGAGCAGGGGCCGCACGGCCCGGTCGGCCCGGCCTCCCAGAAGTTGTCCTCGCGGGACAACTCGACGATCCGCTCGCGCGGCACGCCGATCTCGAGCCAGGCCTCGATCGCCTCCTCATCCGCGCCCAGTCCGAGTCCCTCGTCGCCGCCGAACACCGTGATCCAGATGTCCTCGCTCGGGAAGCCGAAGCCCTCGAGCGAGAGCTCCCACGCGAAGGCGCGCCGCCTCGCGCTTGAAGTAGTCGCCGAACGAGAAGTTCCCGAGCATCTCGAAGAACGTGAGGTGGCGGGTGGTCGTGCCGATGATCTCGATGTCGACGGTGCGGAAGGTCTTCTGGCAGGTGGTGACCCGCGGGATGCGGCGGCCGCTCCCGGCCCTGGAAGTAGGGCTTCAGCGGGTGCATGCCCGCGACCGTGAACAGCGCCGAGGGATCGTGCTCGGCCGGGATCAGCGACGCCGACGGGAGCCGCTTGTGGTCGCGCTCGAGGAAGTACTCGAGGAAGGTGCGCCGGATCTCGTCGGAGGTCATTTTGGAGGAGTGTAGGTAGGTTTCTGGACCAAAAGTGGACGCAAGGGCGCAGGCATTCAAGCCGTCCGCGGAGTCCTCCGAGCGTAGTGAGTATGTCCTTCCTACGCCGTCTCGCGTTGCTTGCGCTGGTGGTAGCGGGGTCCGTGCTCGCTCCCGCAGTCGCGCAGGCTGATCCAACTGGTTTTCACCTTCAGTCTTCCCAACTCTACGTCCACGAGAACGCCGGCAACGCCGTCGTCACGATCGAGCGCTCCGACGCCAGTCGGGACGGCCAGATCCGCTACGTCACGGGCGGTCTCGGCTTCGACTGCGGCGGCACGCAGTGCACCGCCACCCAGTACGACACGACCGGCGTGAAGGGGATGCTCGACTTCCCGCCCGGCGTCCACAGCGAGAGCTTCGACGTTCCGGTCGTCGATCACGGCGCCGACAGCCTGCCCAGGACGATCTCCGTCTCGCTGTTCGGCCCGTATCCGATCGGGCTGGCCAGCCCCTCCAAGGCGACGCTGACGATCCTCAACGACGATCCGCCGGTGGCGCACGACGCCAGCGATCCGCTGGGCCTGCCGGGCGCCTCGTCGGGCAACCCGCTCGCCGGCGCCAATTTCTTCGTCGATCCCGACAGCGATGCCGCGCACGCGGCGCGCTCCGGTCATCCGCTGATCAACGTGATCGCGCGCCAGCCCGGTACCACGCGTTACGGCTCCTTCAGCTGGCCCAACGCCGGCCTCGCCGTCTCGAACGAGCTGGCCAAGGCCCAGGTGGAGCAGCCCGGGTCGGTGCCGATGCTCGCGACCTACCGGCTGGTCGACGGGCACTGCGGCGGCTGGGCGGATACGGCGGCCGACCAGCAGCGCTACCACGACTTCATCGAGAACTTCGCGCAGGGCATCGGCGACTACCGCGCCGTGCTGTTCCTGGAGGAGGACTCGCTGATCACCACCCCGTGCCTCAGCGCGCACGGCGTGGCGGTGCGGATGGCTGAGCTGCACGACGCGATCAACGTCCTCACGGCGAATTGCCCGCGCCTGGTCATCTACCTCGACGCGGGCGCGGCCGACGCGATCCCCGTCGGTCAGACCGCGCACCTGCTCGAGCAGGCCGGCGTGAGCCAGGTCCAGGGCTTCTTCCTGAACTCGACGCACTTCGACTGGACCTCACGCGAGATCCAGTTCGGCGAGGCGGTCTCCCGGTTGACCGGCGGCAAGCACTTCGTCGTCAACACGGGCGACAACGGGCGCGGCCCCCTGGCCACCGCCGACCGCGTGCGCGACGGCAACGAGGTCCTGTGCAACCCGCCGGGCCGCGGGCTCGGCCCGCTGCCGACGACGAGCACCGGCTACGCGAACGTCGACGCGTTCGCCTGGACCACCAATCCCGGCGAGTCCGGCGGTCGGTGTGTCCCCGGCGCTCCGGCGACGGGCGCCTACTGGCCCGCCTACGCCGAGATGCTGGTCCGCAACGCGGTGTTCCACGTCGACTCGAACTTCAACCCGCTGGCGCCGTTCGCGGGCGTCACGCGGGCCAAGCCGGCCAAGGCGCACAAGGCCAAGGCGCACAAGCCCAAGGCGCACAAGGGCTCGGCGCACAAGCCGGCCAAGCACAAGGCGAAGAAGCACCCCAAGAAGAAGCGCCGTCAGCGCAAGTAGGCGATCTCGGTCCGGTAGCTGCGGTAGTTGATGTAGTCACCCCGCAGCCACAGCAGGCTCGTCGGCCCGCCGCCGCGGGGCACGACCGGACGGACGTTGTCCACCGCGCCACCGCGCACCACCACGCTGTGGCGCCAGCGCGCTCCGCCGTCGCTCGTGACCCAGCGCTCGATCTGGTAGGAGCCGCCGACCTTGCGGGACAGGTAAAGGATCGACGGGTCGCTGTGGTCGAGCGTGATGCCGCCCGAGTACTCGTACTCGATCGTGTCCGGGCTGATCGAGGGCCCGGCGTAGGTGAGGAAGTGAGAGACCCAGCGCCGGCCGTCGAAGCGCGCGTACCAGTAGGCGTGGTTGGCGTTCGAAGGGAATGTGGCGTAGACGATCACGGGATGGTCGCCTTTCCCCAGAGCCACGTCCCACACCCAGCTCCGGACCCCGGTGGCGTGGGCGTTGTACACGACGTCGGCCTGCGACGGGCTGATCGGTCCGTGCCCCATACGGGCGATGCGCCGGCCGCCCGCCGTCCACAGCCAGCCATCGCGGTAGGCCGCGTAGTAGATGCTCGTCGGCACGTTCCGCGGATGTCCGTTGGTGAAGGCGAGCGCGATCGTGTTCGAGCCGTTGCCGTCCACCTTCAGGTAGGGCCGCTCGTTCGTTGACACGGATCAGCTGGTGTGAAGCGCTCCATTGCCCGGTCGCGGTGCGAGTGGCGTAATCGGCGCTCCAGTTCGCCCCGCGCCAGAACAGGTACAGCTTGTTGCTCTCGCGCGGGAGCAGCACCGGGTTGGGGTACGTGAAGCCCTTGCGGCCGGGCACGCTCGCGCTGAGCGCCTGCGACGGCCCCCAGGCGCTGATGTCCCCCGGCTGGAGCGTCGTCCGGTAGAGCATCGCCCGCCCGTTGTGCGCCGACCAGAACACCGTCAGGCGGTTATCGGGCTCGACCAGGATCGACGGACTCGAGTGGTCGTCGTGGTACTCGTAGCCGATCGTCTGGTCCTGGATGACGCCGAAGCTGGGGTCGAAGGCTCCGACGTGGATGGCGCCCTGCCAGTCGATCCAGCCCACGAAGGTCTCGTTGTGCTCGCCGCGCACTGTGACTGCGCGGGGATCGCCGAACCAGCACCAAGAGCCCGGACCGAACGTGCCGATCTGGGAGGGGCTGGGAATCTGCGACGCGGCGGCGCGCACCACGTGCGTCCGCACCCGTCGTCCCGCCGCCGCTGCCGGGGCCTCGGCGACGGCCAAGCCGAGCACTACCAGCGCGAGGGAGATCCACGTACCCCTGAATCTCATCGCGCCGCGAGTCTACCGGCCCGGGCGCGCGCTCCGGGCGATCGTGGCGCAACCCACGACCAGATCTCCGTCCATCAGGCACGCGAGCTGCCCCGGCGCCGCGCCGTAGACCGGCTCGGCGAGCTCGAGGGCGCTCGCGCCGTTGTCCCCCGTGGCGGCGTCACCCGTGAGCGTGGCCGCGAGCGGCTTTGAGCGGTAACGCAGCTTGACCCGGTCGACCCTGTTCGCGGGGCGGTGCAGCCGCACGTCGCGCAGCGCGACGTGCTCTGTGCGCAGGGCCGCCCGGGGTCCCACGACGACGTGGTTGCGCGCGGCGTCCTTGTCGAGCACATACAGCGGCTCGGATGCCTGGATCCCGATGCCCTTGCGCTGGCCGACGGTGTAGCGGTGGTGACCACGATGCTCGGCGAGCCGCGTGCCCGAGCGATCCACGACGGCCCCGGGACGATCGCTCAGCCCGCCGTGGCGGGCCAGGAACCGGGCACGATCGGTGCCGGCGAGGAAGCAGAGGTCCTGCGAATCCACCTTGTTCGCCACCGGCAGCCCGGCCGCCGCCGCCAGCGCCCGGGTCTCGGGCTTCGTCAGCTCACCGAGCGGAAAGCGCATTCGCCGCAGCGACTCCGGCGACAGAGCGGCCAGCATGTAGGTCTGGTCCTTGGCCGGGTC
The DNA here is from genome assembly GCA_963710305.1 of uncultured Solirubrobacterales bacterium. Classification (GTDB taxonomy): domain Bacteria; phylum Actinomycetota; class Thermoleophilia; order Solirubrobacterales; family Solirubrobacteraceae; genus Palsa-465. The sequence continues at coordinate 511,366 of CAVPZV010000004.1, forward strand.
GGCCGCGGTTCGCAGGAGCGGCCCCTGGGGATCATCGTGATCGACCGTGCGCGCGTAGTGACCGGTGGCGAGCTCCCGGCACCCGAGCCGATCGGCGAGCGCGAGCATCGCGTCCAGGCGGACGTGCCCGTTGCACGCCACGCACGGATTCGGCGTCTCCCCCGCGCCGTAGCCCGCGATGAACGGCTCGACGACGCCGGCGCGGAACGCGCGGCGAAGGTCGATCGTGAAGTGCGCAAGCCCCATCCGGTGCGCCAGCGCGCGCGCCTGGGCCACGGCCGAGGCCGAGCAGCAGCTGCTCTCGGCGTCGTTCTCGGGGTCCGACCACAGCTCGAGCGTCACCGCGACCGCCTCGCCCGTGCGGGCGCACTCGAGCGCGGCCACCGCGCTGTCGACCCCGCCGCTCATCGCGACGAGCGTGCGGGAGCCTGTCGCCGGGGCGCTCAGCTGCGCTCGATCGCTGACCGCTGCGCCGAGGGCGCGGTGGAGGGCATCTGCAGCCAGCTCGGCGGCGTGAAGCTTCCCCGGGCTGAGCCCGCCCAGCTCGTCGGCGATCTCGGTGGCGCCGATCCGCGCCGCGTCGAGTAGCGGCCGGCCTCGCACGAGCGAGACGGCGGCGCTCCCTGCCGCCGCGGCTGCGCCGCAGCCTTCGGCGTGGAAGCCCGCGTCGGTGATCCGGTCGCGATCGATCGCCACCGTGAAACGGATCCGGTCACAACAGGCGCCGCCGTCCGCGGTGACGGTGAAGCCGCCCGCCGGCGTCCGGTCGAGTCCCTGAGGCGAGGTCAGGTGGTGCTCGAAGGCGAGCGCGTCCACTGCGGGCGAGGATACAGCCGGGGGGTGGACCCCCGAGACCGCGCCGGGTGTCTACTTGCCGGCGGCCAGCGCGTTCAGGCGCTGGGCGATCTCGAAGCGATCGGCGAAGCCGGTGATCGTGGAGGCGTTCCCGCCGCGGTCGATCAGGATGAGCGTCGGCGAGCTGCTCACCGGCACCGTGTTGGTCAGCATGGTGAACTTCGCGACCTCGGTCACGGGCGCTGCGACCTTGACCACACCGGGCCGGGTAGCCGCCGCGGCCAGCTCGGCCTTGACCGCGATGTCATCACTCGCGGCCGGGTTGTAGAAGAGCAGGCCGACGACCTTGTGCTGGTTCAGCGCGCTCTCCACCTGGGCCACTTGGGCCTTGGCCCCGGCCACCGGCTTGATCGCGGGCACGCGGCCCGCGGGCTTCGCCGTGTGGGCGGTCTGGCTGGGGGTCGATCCCTTGGCGTGGCTGGGGGCCGCCGCCGGGGTCGTCGACACCGGCGCGCCGAGACGGGCATTGGCTCCGTTCGACGTCTTGACCGCCTGGTGGGCCTTGTCGATCGCCGACTGGTAGACGCCGCTGTTCGGCGAGCCGCCGGTGCTGCTCGAGTTGCCCTTGAAGAACACCAGCACGCTGGCGAACAGCACGACGGCGCTGAGAAGGACGCCCAGGAGTGGCTTGGAGACGCTGGTCATCACTCCAGTGTTCGGCAGACGGACGCCGAACCTGAGCGATGTCGGGGCGACTGGACGCCCGTCTACGCGAGTCTCAGCCCGAGCTCGCGGAGCTGCGCCTGGTCCACCGGCGCAGGTGCGCCCGTGAGCGGATCGGCGCCGCTGGCCGCCTTCGGGAAGGCGATCACGTCTCGGATCGATTCGCTGCCCGCCAGCGCCGAGATGATCCGGTCGATCCCGAGCGCGATCCCGCCGTGTGGCGGGGCGCCGTAGCGAAGCGCATCGAGCAGGAACCCGAACCGCGCGGAGGCCTCATCGGCGGAGATGCCGAGCAGCTCGAACACCCGCTGCTGGACGTCGAGCCGGTGGATACGAATCGATCCACCGCCGATCTCCGAGCCGTCGAGCACGATGTCGTAAGCGCGCGAGCGGAGCGAGGCGGGATCGTCCAGATCGCCGGTGGGGGCCGTGAACGGGTGGTGCGCGGCATCCCAGCGCTTTGCTTCGGCATCCCAGAAGAACGCGGGGAACTCGACGACCCAGAGGATGTCGTGGCGGCCCGGCGGGATGAGGTCGAACCGGCGGGCGAGTTCGAGCCGGAGCGCGCTCAGCGCCTGACCGGCGGTCGTGACCTCGTCGGCGACGATCAGCAGCAGGTCCCCGGGTGAGGCGTCGAGCGCGTTGGTTGACCGCGCCGATCTCCTGCTCGGAGAGGAACTTGGCGATGGGCGAGCGCCAGCCGGTGTCCTGCACGAACGCCCACACCAGGCCCTTGGCTCCATGCTGCTTGGCCAGCTCGGTCAGCGCCTCCAGTTCGGACCGAGGCAGGTCCCGGGCGCCGGCGTTGATCCCGCGGATGACGCCGCCCCCTTCCAGGACGCCGGCGAACACCTTGAACTCCGTGCCCTTCACCGCCTCTCCGAGGTCCTGCAACTCGAGGCCGAACCGGGTGTCGGGGCGGTCGATGCCGTACCTGGCCACCGCCTCGGCGAAGGTCATCCGCGGCCACGGGGGCGGCGCGACGTCGAATCCGGCTCGCTCGAACACCGCCCCCATCACCGCCTCGGTGGCGTCGATCACGTCGTCCTCGTGGACGAACGCCATCTCGACGTCGAGCTGGGTGAACTCGGGCTGGCGGTCGGCGCGGGTGTCCTCGTCGCGGAAGCAGCGCGCGATCTGGTAGTAGCGCTCGAACCCGCCCATCATCAAGAGCTGCTTGAACAGCTGGGGCGACTGCGGCAGCGCGTAGAAGGACCCGGGCTGAACGCGCGCGGGAACCAGGTAGTCCCGCGCTCCCTCCGGCGTCGATCTGGTGAGGTACGGGGTCTCGATCTCCAGGAAGTCGCGCTGGTTCAGGACCTCGCGCATCGTGGCGATCGTCTGGTGGCGGAGCGCGAGCGCCCGCTGGAGCGGCTCCCGCCGCAGGTCGAGCGAGCGGTGCCTGAGCCGCAGGCTCTCGTCCACCTGGTCTCCCTCCTCGAGCGGGAACGGCGGCGTGTCCGCGTCGGCCAGGATCTCGAGCTCGCTGACGGCCAGCTCGATCTCACCCGTCGTCAGGTTCGGGTTGACGTTCCGGGGGTCGCGCCGGGTCACCGTCCCGGCGGCGCTGATCACGTCCTCCGAGCGCAGGCGATGAGCCTGGGTGTGGGCCTGAGGGGCTGAGTCCGGGTGGAATACCAGCTGGACGACGCCCGAGCGGTCGCGCAGGTCGATGAAGATCAGCCCGCCGTGATCGCGCCGGCGATGGACCCAGCCGGCGACGCGCGCGGGCGTGCCCGACCGCTCCGCGGTGAGCTGCCCGCACCACGCGTCGCGATAGTCGTTCGGTCGTGGAGCGTGCTTCATGGCAGGCGCCCTCCGCGCAGGATCGTGGGGATGACTTCGCCGAGGTCGAGCTCGCGCTGCTCACCCGACTCCATGTCCTTCAGGCTGGTCGGGTGGGTGGGATCGTTCCCGACGATCGCCACGTAGCGGGCGCTGATCCGGTCGGCGTGCTTGAGCTGGCCCTTCAGCGAGCGTCCCGCCAGCTCGAGCTGAGCCTGGAGGCCCGCGCGGCGGGCCTCCCGCACCAGGCCGAACGCAGCCCGCGCGCCGTCCGGCTTGGCCAGGGCGACGAACAGGTCGGTGAGGGGCGGCGGCGCCGGGGTGTCGCCGGCGGCCAGCAGCATCCGCTCGACTCCCGCCGCCCAGCCCGACGCGGGAGTGGCCGGTCCATCGAGCTGCTCGATCAGGCCGTCGTAGCGACCTCCTCCACCCACTCCGGATTGCGCCCCGAGCGCGTCGCTCGTGAACTCGAACACGGTGCGCGTGTAGTAATCCAGGCCGCGAACCAGGGTCGGATCGAGCTCGTAGACGACCCCGGCGTCGTCGAGCAGCGCGCGCACCGCGGCGAAGTGCTCGGCATCATCGGGCGCCAATCGCTCCAGCAGCGTCGGTGCGGCTTGCATCACCCGCGCGGTACGCGGGGTCGCTCGAGTCGAACGCGCGCATCGGGTTGAGGTCGATGCGATTACGAACATCCTCGGTGAGCTCGTCCTCGTGAGCGCGCAGGTACCGCGTGAGCGCCTCGCGGTATTCGGCGCGCGTCTCCGGAGTGCCCAGGCTCGACAGGCGCAGTCGCGTCCCCCTGACCCCGATCGCGTCGAGCAGGTCGGCGAGGAGCACGATCAGCTCGGCATCGGTCTCTGGCGCGACGGATCCGATCGCCTCCGCCCCGACCTGCCAGAACTGGCGGTAGCGCCCGCGCTGAGGTGCCTCGGCGCGGAAGAAGCTCGACAGGTACCAGAGCTTCACCGGCTGGGCGAGCTTGTGCATGCCGTGCTCGATGTAGGCGCGGCACACCGGTGCCGTGCCCTCGGGGCGCAGGGTCATCGAGCGCCCGCCGCCATCGTCGAACGAGTACATCTCCTTCAGGACGATGTCGGTGGCCTCCCCCACCCCGCGCGCGAACAGCTCGGTGGCCTCGAACGTGGGCGTCTCGATCCTCCGGTAGCCGGCCGCGCCGAGGACCGCTCCGGCGTGGCGCGCGAGCTCGTCGCGGCGGGCCGCGTCGTCCGGGAGGATGTCGAACGTGCCCTTGGGGGCTTGGATCACGAGGGGCGGGCGAGCTCGCGCAGGAACGGGTTGGTGGCGCGCTCCCGCCCCAGCGTGGTGATGCCCATGTGGCCGGGGTAGACCGTGGTCTCCGGCGGATACGCGGTCACGAGCGATTCGATCGATGCGAGCAGCGTCGACCAATCGCCGCCCGGGAGGTCGACCCGGCCGACCGAGCCCTGGAACAGGACGTCGCCGGAGAACAGGGCCTCCTCCTCGGCGATCGCGTAGGTGACGTGGCCGGGACTGTGGCCCGGCGTGAAGATCACGTCCAGTTTCAGGCCCGCGAGCTCGAGCGTCTCGCCACCCTCGACCGTGAAGTCGGCGTCGTAGCTCTCGAACGGGCCGAAGCCCGGCCACGGGACGTAGTCCATGATGTTGGCGAGCACGTCCTTCTCGAGCGCCGGGCAGTAGACGGGCGCGTTCGTCGCGTGCGCCACGGGCGCCACCGCGCCGATGTGGTCGAAGTGGGTGTGCGTGACCAGGATCGCCTCGACGGTTTGGACCCCGAGGCTCTCGAGTGCGGCGAGGAGCTTCTTCGGTTCCTCACCGGGGTCGACGATGAGCGCGCTGTCCGCGTCCTTGCGGCGCACGATGAAGCAGTTCTCCTGCACCGGCCCCACCGTGAACATCCGGACGTCGATCATTTCGTCCGCCGCGGGTCCTTGTTGCGCTGGCGGCGCCGGAACATGAAGAGCTCCATGTAGTAGCCGGCGGGGACGTAGAGCAGGAACGCGAACACCGCGAAGCTCGCCGCCACCACCAGACGGTCCTTCTTGGTCACCAGTATCAGGAAGATGAACATGAGCCCCGAGGCGAGGCCGGCTCGCGTGACCGAGGCCTTCCACGTGGGTGGGGTGTTCAGACGCCGCTCTCGCGCGTCCGTGCGCGACTGCTTCTTGCGCTCCTCCGGGCTCGGCGGACGTCCCGTCCGGCCGCGCGTCTCGATCGTCCCCGCGGGCGTGCCGCGATGCTTGCTCCGGCGCTTGCGCTTCGTTTGAGCCATTGTCTAAAGGAGCTTATTCGGTGTCGGCGCGTTCGGCGATCGCATCTTCGATGTAGCGCCGATTCGCCACCGGGAGGTCTCGTGGGAATCCGTCGAAGGCGGCCCTGGGCGCGAGTCCGACCAGCTCGGCGGCAGCGGGCGCGGCGTGACGTGCGATCGCCTCGACGAGGGCGCTCAGCGGGGTGGCGCGGTGGTCCTCGACGTTGGTCGAGACCTGCGCGGTGGCGCGGTCCTCGAGCCAGATGCCGATCGCCCGGACCCCCGGCAGACCTTCCTCTCCTCCCTCCCTTATGCGTGCGGCGATCGCGCGCGCCTCGTCCAATCCCGCCGGCCCCGCCAGCTCGACGTTGAAGGCGATCAGGGGCGGGCGCGCGGCGACCAGGGTGGCGCCGGCGGTGGGATGCAGGCGCGACGGGCCGAAGTCCGGCTTCAGCTCTCCGCTCGCGATCCGCTGCGCCAGGGCGGCCGGGCCGCCGCGGCGGAGCTCGGCCCGGGTCCGCCCGCCGGCGAGCGACCCGTACAGGAACACCGGCAGGTCCAGCTCGTCGCCGAGAAGGTCCGCGAGGACCAGCGCCTCCGCCGCCGCCGCGCCCTGCTCTGCGTCGCTCAGGTAGACGATCGGCGCCACGTCGACGGCGCCGACGCGGGGGTGGACGCCGGTGTGCTGGTTGAGGTCAACCCGCCCGATCGCCTCGCGCGCGCCCGCGAGGACACTCTTGGCGAGCAGGCCCGGAGAGCCGGTGAGGGTGAACACGCTGCGATGGTGGTCGGGATCGAAGTGGACGTCGAGCAGCCCGGGGCCGAAGGCGGCGGCGATCGCGTTCAGTACGCCTCGGTCGCGGCCCTCCGAGACGTTGGGCACGGCGAGCAGCTTCGACGCGGTCACTCGTCCAGGATGTAGCGGCCTGCATCGAGCACGCGCCGGCCGTCGACGTCGAGCGTCGCGTCGAGGATGACCACGTCGAGGTGGATCGGGACCGAGACGGTCCCTCCGATGCCGGCGCTGGCGCCGAACGCGATGTGCACGGTGCCGAGGATCTTCTCGTCCTCGAGGACGTTCCCCGTCAGCTCTGCGCGGTCGTTGGTGCCCACGCCGAGCTCGGCCAAATTCGTCCCGAGCTCACCGTGCGCGACGAGCCGGCTCAGGTACTCCGGCCCCAGTCCGCCGTGCGCCTCGGCGATGCGTCCGTCGCGCAGGGTGAGCAGCGCCGGCTCCTGGGTGAGGCCGAGCGGCGCGAGGCTCGAGGCCGCGATGATTCCCTCGCCGGTCAGGGGGGCGATGAACCCCTCACCACAGGGCAGGTTCCCGAACGCCCCCGGCTCGGTCAGGTCACCGTCGTCGGAGATCCCGCTGCGGCCGGTGAGCTCGAGCGTGACGTCGGTTCCCCGGGGACAGGTGACGTGAGCCGTGGTGGCGGCGTCGAGTGCGGCCGCCACCGCTCTGGACCGTGCCGCCATCGTGTCGAAGTCGACCGCCATCACCCGCGCGAGCATGTCCTCGGTGACGCCGGGCATGGTGGCGCCCCGCGCGCCGGCATCGCTGGCCCGCTTGCGCGCCATCGTGTGGCTGAGCGATCGGCTCGTCGGGGCGATGAACACCGAGCTGGCGCCGAGCGCGGCCGCCACCGAGGCCGGCGGCTCGGTCCCGTCGTTGTCCCGCGGGTCCATCACGGTGAGGACCGCGTCGGCGCCCGCCGCCGAGGCCTCGTCCCTCAGCGCCTCGCCGATCGCCCGCGTCGGCCCGTCGACGACGATCACGACCTCCTCCCCCGGCTTGACCGCCAGGCAGCGGCGGACGACGGTGGCGACAGCGGGGCCGAGGTCGGGCATGTGGCGGCGGATATTAGGCCGAGGCGTGGCGGGTCAGCCGGCGGTGGCTGTCCCGGGCGCGGCGGCCGGGTCGGGATCGCTTCCCCCGCGATTGCTCGAAATACCGCGCTATGCGCGGCATATCGAGCACGACTGGGCCTGGTCTTGGCCTCAGCGCCCCTCGCTAGACTCCGCCCCCCTCGCCGGAGTAGCTCAGTCGGTTAGAGCAGCGGAATCATAATCCGCGTGTCGGGGGTTCGAGTCCCTCCTCCGGCATCAGGTTGTTTGCGGGAAAGCCCCGTGGTTACTGGGGATTTGGCGGATTCGCTTGCGCGGCTACCGACCGCTACGGACCGCCAGAAACCGCTCGCTGGCTGACAAAACAGTGCAACGAGTCTTCTCTTCGCGGCCGTCCTTGACGGTGCCGGCGGCGGCCTATGTTCTGCGATTGCCAGTTCCGTCGGCAAACGCTCAGCGCCGACCGTTGAGAGACGGAGATCTGGCGACCAGCAGGTCGCTGGTCAGGCCTGCCTCGGCGTGACTGCCTATGTCCCGACAGCGATCACGAACCACGGCAGCATCGGCGCTGCGATCATGGCCGCTTCGCTGATGCACGGGTAGCCGGCGCTGTCACCGACACAGCGGCGCCTCCGACACATGCTTGCAGCCCTGTGCGCCTTGGCTACGTTCCCGCCGGCCCTGGTTGCCGCGGCGGAGCAGGAGCGAGGCCTGCGATGCCGAGTTACTCGTCGCGGCATCAAACGCAGGGTCCGACCATCGGCGCGGCCGAGCACGCCCGCAAGGCGTGCAACGCCACGGTGCACGTGCACGCGCCCGAGCTCGCTCGCGCGCACGGCCAGGCCAAGGGGTCCTCGCCCTTCACGCTCGTTCCGGGTGTGCTCCGCCACCCTCTGGCGACCCTCCGCTACCGGCTTCGTCCTGCATGCTGCGGCGCGGGGTTCATGTTCCCGACCTGGGTGAACGAGGTGACGCCGTTTGACGCCGGCCATGTCCTTGACCTTCCGGGCCGCCCGCGTCCCATCTCAACCCCAGGACACACCGAGGGGCACGTCTGCTTCCTGCTCGAGCAGCACGGCGTCGTGATCACCGGCGACGCGATCGCCACCCTCAACGTGCTCACCCGCCAGCGCGGGCCGCAGCTGATGCCAGATCAGCTAAACGGTGACCCCCGACGAACCCGCTCCTCGCTGGACGTGCTGGCCGGCATTCACGCCGGCACGCTGTTGCCCGGTCACGGCGATCCGTTCCTCGGCGACCCCGCCGACGCCGTCAACCTCGCCAAGCCCAGAGACCACTAGCGCGGTCGCCACACCATCCCATCCGATCCATCGGATAGTCGTCCGGATTAAAGGCGTGTGACCCTGGCGACTTCGACGGTAGTGAGGCGGGCTCCGGCGTGATCTGAGTCAGACGGGCGCCAGCCGCCGGGGGTTGGCCGGCGGCCGGCGCTGTTTGGGGGCGGAGGAGAAGGGGCCGCCAGATCACGCAGCGCGCCCTACGGGATCTGGCTGCTGCTCATCGACGCCACGCCGCTTCTGCGAACGGCAGATGGTCGGTCAGGTGACAGATCTCAAAGATGCGTTGCACTGCTTTGGGGCCGGGAACGATCAGCAGCCGGACCCCCAGCCGCTGGGTGCGTCGAACGAGTCCGATCACGGCATGAACGCCGCTTGAGTCAATGAAACTGAGCCGGCTGAGGTCGAGCACGAGACGCTCGGGCCGAGTCGCCAATGCCCGTCCGATGGCCTGACGCGTCGCAAGCTGCTCCGCCAGGTCCCACGTGCCCTCCAACTCGATCGTCGTTCCGGCGCCGGTCTGGCTCACCGCGATCCGCAGCCCGCCGTCGACGACGTCGGGAACCTCGGTTTGCTTGCTCAGGGCCACCTGATCAGCCCTCCACAGGACGGTGTGGTTTCTCGTGGAGGGAGCGATCGCTCCGCACCGAAGCGCTCGGCCGCCGCCCTACGTGCCTCAACGGCGAAGTGGGGACTCAACCCAACCTGCCGGATATCCAAGCTACCAATCTATGCGTAGAAAATCCAGGCCAGGAACAGCGTGGGCGACGAAGCGGAACTGCCAGAACGCTTGGAGGGCTTCGCGCCCATGTGCGATTCGCGCGCTAAGGGCCTAGTGCGGTGTGCGAGTCCCGTCGGGTGCTTGGGCAGGCGCGAACCTCTCGTCGACTGAGCGCCGGCGGGTGTGTCTCGGCGCAGCCGTGGGCGTGGTAGTAGTCGCCGCGGTAGCGAATGAAGGGGTCGCTCTCGGTCACGGGTGCACCGCAGTCCGCACAGGCTCCGAGGTGCTGGTTGTCGGCGGCGAGTAGAAACACCGAGAGCATTTTTCGTCCGAGCCTCAGGCCGCGGATGGTGGTCTCGGCAGAGAGCGCGATCACGGTGCCGACAACGAGGTTCAGCGGCCCCACCGGACGGTCAAGACCAAACGTCCGATTCCTGGCCGAGCTGACGCCGCGCGTCATGAGCGCGTGGAGAGGGTTCATCATCAGGCTGCTCCTTGAGAGCGGGCTTGGCGTGGCACCAGGTCCACCTCGCGCCTGCCAACGACAGCGTGAGCAGTCCCTAACTGTTGATGCGAGAAGCGCGCCGGACTCCGCCGACGCCCTCGCGGTCATCGTACCCGGTTACCCCAGGCCAAACGTACGTTCGCGCGAAGGGGATCGGGGTTCTGCTCGATGGGCCGACTTGGAGTCCGTTAGATCGGACAGGCCGCCACGGACGCGGCGCGTCGGTTTAGCGCGAGGGGATCACGATGCTTGGTCTGAGGAGTCGGTGTTGTACTCCGGCGGTCCGTCGAGCACGTAGATCTCAGAGGCGAGGTCGGGGTCGACGTGGTTGGCGCTCATGAAGGCGATCACGTTTCGGCCGGTGAGTTCAGCCACCTTGGCGCTGCTCTCCTCGCGCATCGCGTCCTGGTACTCGTGGCGCAGCGCGAGAACCCGCTCGGTGCGCCCTTTTCTGACGAGGACCTGCTCGCCCTTGGTCAGCGTCTGTTCGAGCATGACCAGGACGACGTTGTCGCGGATCGAGGTCCGTGCCTTCGTCGGCCCGCGGCCGGTGTACTCGCGTAAGAACCCGACGATCGCGTTGGATATCGCAACGTGGAGCGAGCTGCCCGAAGGGCGCTCTGGCTCGGACTGGGCGGTCATGACCGGACCGATCTCGCCTTTCCCTGAGGGTGGGTCCGACGCCGGAAGAGGGAAAGACGGCGAACCGCCAGAAGCGCAAGACACCTCCGCGAGACAAACCGCCGGGCGAGAGGCTGCACACAGTCTCGCAGATCCGCTGCGCACCGTTTGAAATCCTGGCCCTCAGGCTGGTAACTTGCGCCCAGGGTCGAGCGAGCTGGGTCTCGGTTCGACTGACGAAGAGCCTAGGTCGCGGTCAGACGCTTCGCATCCCGGGGCAGTCTTTCCCCTCCACCACACCGAAAGCTACGTGGAGGTGACCCATGGGCGCATATACCCGCACAGACTCCGACGATCGCAGCTTCGCTGGCCTATGGATCGTCGTCAGCCAACAGGGTGCCACGACCACGATCGCGCTCGATGGCGAATGGGACATCGCCCAGCGAGAAAGGATGCTTTCCGCAGTCCAAAATGCGCTCGCGTGCCAACCAGACCGAGTGGTGCTTGATCTCGGTCGCTTGACCTTCATGGACTCAAGCGGCATTCACGGCGTGCTCGAACTCGCCAGCTCGGCCGCACGCCAGAACATCGATCTCGTGTTGATTCCCGGCCCCCGAGCGGTCCGGCGCCTGTTTGAGCTCTGCCAAGTTTCGGAGTCCCTCACGTTCGCAGACGCCGCGTGAGCTAAGGCAAGAGCCGCGAGACCCCGCAGCGCCGGCCCGCGCGGCGGGATCTGGCGGCTCCTCTCCTCTCCCGCCAGACACGCGCCTGGCCGCCGGAAGCGCCCCCTCCGGCGGCCAGGCTGCCCTCTCCCCGGGGCAGGACCGTTGAGACTATCCCCCCGACCCGGGGCCGTAGGCGCAGGGGACACAGCTCGGCCACACCGGTGCCCCGGTTCGCCGCGCTCACCCCCAGCGGTGATGATGCTCGCGATCGAAGGGCACCAAGCCGATTTGCGCCGACTGAAAGCGCTACTCGAAGGCTGATCCGCGGATCGCGCAGTCCCTGAGGGTCGATCGCTAACCGCCGCAGGAGGAGCGAGCGAGAAGGCTCGGTGCGCTTTCGCAGCGCGCCATGGATCCGGATGACTTCGATCGCGCCCCCTCGCGACGATCGAAGGCTCGACCCACACCGACCAGTCGAGCGGCCTGCGGCACTTCTGGTCAACGCGAAGGAGCGACACTGAAGCTGGACCGCGGCGAAGAGCGACGCGTCGAACTCGACCGCAACGAGCTGGAGCATGACGAGATCGTCGTCCGTCGGGCGAACGTGGCATGCCCGCTTGCCGACCGGCTGGCCTTGATCGATGAGGTCTTCGCGTCCACGACGCCGCATCCTCCGGCACGACTGACCGCGCCTCAGCGTTACTTCCCGACGAAGGCGGACTCGCCGGTGATCGATAGGCCGACGATCAGGGAGTTGATTTCGCGCGTGCCCTCGTAGGAGTAGATCGCCTCGGAGTCGGCGACGAAGCGGGCGACGTCGTATTCGAGCAGGATGCCGTTGCCGGCTAGGAGCTCGCGCGCCCACCCGGTCGTCTCACGCATCCGTGCAGTACAGAACGCCTTCGCGAGCGATGCGTGGTGGACGCCGGACGCGCCGGCGTCGGCCATCTGGCTCAGTCGGAGTGCCATGCATTGCGACGCGACGATGTTCCCCAGCATGCGCGAGAGCAGGTCCTGCACGAGCTGGAACTTGGCGATCGGCCGGCCGAACTGCTCGCGCTCCTTGGCGTAGCGGAGCGCGACCTCGTACGCGCCGCGGGCGCAGCCGGTCGCCTCCCAGGCGACAGCGATCCGCGACTGGGTCAGCACGTTGGCCGCGTCCATGAACTGGTTCGCGGCCTGGAGGCGATTGCTCTCCGGGACCTCGACGTCCTCGAGCGTGATGTCGGCGTTCTGCACAGCGCGCAGAGCGATCTTGTGCTCCATCTTCGTCGCGGTGAATCCTGGCGTGCCCTTCTCGACCAGGAAGCCCTTGATCTGTTCGTCGGCCTCGTCCTTAGCCCAGATCACGGTGACGTCGGCGAAGGTGGCGTTGCCGATCCAGCGCTTAGCGCCGTTGATCACCCAGGTGTCGCCGTCGCGACGGGCGGTCGTCTGCATCCCGCGCGCTACGCCCGAGCCCACCTCAGGCTCGGTCATCCCGAACGCCCCGATCTTCTCGAACCGGGCCATCTGAGGCAGCCAATGCTCCTTCTGCTCCTCAGACCCGCACATCAGAATCGACCCCATCGCCAGGTGGCTGTGCACGCCCAGGCCGGTCGCGACCGAGCAGTCCACCGCCGCCAGCTCCATCGCCAAGAACCCGTCCACGACCGTCCCCCGCCCCGGGCAGCCATAACCGTGATGGGCGACGCCCCCGATACCGAGCTCGGCGAACCTCGGCCAGAGCTCGTGCGGGAACTCCTCCTTCGACCAGTACTCGTTGATCGTCGGCGCGACCTCCTCGCGCATGAACGCGCGCACCGACGCGAGCATCTCGCGGTCGCGCTTCTCGAGCACCGCCTCGATGTCATAGAAGTCGCTCGTGAAATCCAGCTCGTCGCCCATCCGGTCCCCCTTTCTTCCCCAGTCCGAACGCCTTACGCGTGACCTATAGCAATGCAACATATAACATGATGTGTTACATAGCGTCGAGCCCGACGCTGTGACAACCCGCTGTGCGAAGTCCGACGGAGGAGACGGGGGCAAGCGGGTCTGTGGTCAGGACGACGAATCCGACGCCCGGGACTTCGAATCTCTCTGGCGCGTGAAACTGCGATTGTGCGTGGCCGCTTGCACTGGTCAGCGCCCCTGCCGATCGAACGATGACACGGCTGAGCCGCCGCGGATTCTTCGAGCGGCCGCCGCAAAAGCTGTACAGCCGTGCCGGGCGACGCTACTTCGAGGCGTGCGCGTGGATCGTGGTGCTCAACGGTGTCGTGGTGGCGGGGTTCGGCGTGATCGCCTTGCTGCTCTATGTCGACGTGAGCGCGGCCGAGGCGGCGGTGTTCGCCGCTGCTCTGGCCGTCGGGTTCGCGCTCGAGGGTGCTCTGGCGGCGGTCTACCTGTTGCGCGCGGCCGAGCCGGTCCGCGGCTGGCGGGCCGGCGAGCAGAGGGAGGATGCCGCCCTGCAGGCGTGGTCGGCCGTGGCCGGCATGCCGCTCGTGCTCGTGCGGCGCTGGAGTCTGTACGCGGGCGGGGCGATCGGCGCCGCGGTTGCCAGCGGACTGCTGACGGAGTTGCTGGCGCTCCCGGCATATCAGGCGGTCCTGCTGTTCCCGATGTGCTACCTGCTGTATCTCTGCTGCACCGTGCTCCGCTACGTGGGGCTCGAGCTTTCGTTCCGACCAGTGCTGAGGGACATCGGCGAGAGCGTGGCCGAAGCGCCGCTCCCGGACTTTGCCTCGGTGTCGCTGCACCAGCGGCTGGTGGCGACGGTGCCGATGGTGACGTGGGGGACTGCGCTCCTCGTCGGGGGGCTGGTGACAGCTAACAGGCGGGACTTCGACACCGTCGCCTTGGCCAGTCTCGTTGCCTTGGGGGTCACGATCGTCATCTCGATCTGGCTGAGCCTCGTGCTGGCCGACGCGGTCTCGGGACCGATCGTCGACCTGCGCGACGCGGCGCAGCGGGTCGGCGCCGGCGATCTGACCGTGCGCGTGCCCGTCGTGTCGACCGACGAGACGGGCGAGCTCGCCGCGGCGTTCAACGCGATGGTCACAGGCCTGCGCGAGCGCGAGCGGCTGCACGAGGCGTTCGGCTCCTTCGTGGATCCGGCCCTCACCGCGCGCGTGCTGGCGGAGGGACTGGACCTGCGGGGCGAGGAGATCGAGGCGACGATCCTCTTCCTCGACGTGCGCGGCTTCACCGAGTTCGCCGAGCACGCAGCCCCGCAGGAGGTCGTCGCGTCCCTGAATCGGCTCTACGCGGCCGTGGTCCCGGTGGTGGAGCACCACGGTGGGCACGCGAACAAGTTCATCGGGGATGGCCTGCTCGCCGTGTTCGGCGCACCCGAGCGCCACCGCGACCACGCAATGCGCGCGCTCACCGCAGCCCGCGACATCGCCCAGCTCGTACACGACGGCTCCGCCGGCGGATTGCGCGTCGGGCTCGGACTGAACTCGGGCCGGGTGGTGGCCGGAACGATCGGCGGCGGCGGACGGCGTGACTTCACCGTCATCGGCGATCCGGTGAACACGGCAGCACGCGTTGAGGCTGCCACCCGCCTGACCGGCGACGACATCCTCATCACCGAGAGCACGCTGCGCGCCCTCGGGGCCTCAGCAGCCGACTTCGAGGAGCGACCATCGGTGCCGCTCAAAGGCAAGGCCACGGTCGTCCGCCTGTATGCCCCACGCCCATCCCCGGGGCCGCGCTCCTGAGCGCCACTCGACCGAACCGGGAGTGTGGTCGGCCGCGATCCGGACCGGTGAACGAACCAGGGGGTGTCCTGGCGCGACCGGAGATCGGTGAGCGAGAAGCTCCGCACGCGGACCCGACATACTGGAGGCAGACCAAATGAGCAGCGCCGAAACCGCTCCCGACAGCGGCACCCGTCTCGCCAAGTTCCCGGTTCCCGGGATCGCCTTGACCCACTTCGTCTGCGCCCGTGACATCGAGCGCTCGCGCCGGTTCTACACGGACGTGCTCGGCGGCGAGACGGTTCGCGCCGGCAACCCGACCTACGTCGCGCTGGCCAACAGCTGGATCATCATCAGCGTCGGCGGCGGCCCGACCGACGACAAGCCGACGGTCACGCTCGAGACTCCGCCCGACCCAGATCGCGTCAGCAGCTTCCTCAACATCCGGGTGGTGGACATCGACGCCGTCTACAACGAGTGGAAGGGGCGCGGCGCGGAGTTCCTCACGCCACCGATGCAACGTGAGATCGAGATCCGCTGCTACCTGCGGGATCCGGACGGTCACCTGATCGAGGTTGGCCAGACGACGAGCTGGCCCACCTGAGGCTCACGCGTCGGGAAGCACCCGGTGCCGTCGCCGACGCTCGGTGCCGTTACTCCCATTCGGCGGCCGTGGCGATCTTGCGCACGGTCGCGTCCAGTGCCCCGGCCGCCATCAGCGCGTCGGTCGCGCTCGCCACCAGGCGACCCATCAGCCCGCCGGCGCTGGAGACGGCGATCCAAGCGGTCAGCTCACCGGATCCGTCGTCGCGAGAGACCACCCCGTACTCGACCTCGATCTCCACGGGCCCGGTTGCACGCAGCCGAAGCTGCCCATCCGAGGCCTTGAAGACCTCGATGTTGAAGCTCATCCGCCGGCCGGCCAGCTGGCCGGCGATATGCATGACGTCACCCGTGTGCAAGCGCGCGCTCTCCCCGCCGTCGAGCGTGAACTCGATCGGCGACCATGCGCGCGCCTCCTCGGGGTCGGTGAGGAGCTCCAGCACGCGCACCGGATCGCCGCTGAAAGTCGTCCGCGACGTCCAGTTCCCCATGGCCCGGACACTCTAATGCTCCGAGGGGAGGCCGGGATTGAGAACACGGCGACGTCGGAGTACAAGCTGTCTCAGCATTAGACCAGGGACCTGACCCGGGAATGCCCGGGCGCGACCGGGCGGGAGGCCGAGGCAGGCTTCGAGCTCACAGCGTGATCCACGACAGGAGCGGAGCACATGGCAACTGACTACGACGTGATCGTCCTCGGCGGAGGAGCTCCCGGCGAGCATTGCGCTGCGGCGCTGGCGGCCCGTGGGCTGCGCGTCGCCCTCGTCGAGCGAGAGCTGGTGGGCGGGGAGTGCTCCTACTGGGCGTGTATTCCGTCGAAGTCGCTGCTCCGCCCCGGCGAGGCGGTGCACGCGGCGCAGGAGACCGGCGCGAGAGCCGAGGTCGACGTTCAAGCCGCGCTGCAGTGGCGTGACTTCATGGTCTCCAACCACACCGACGCCGGTCAGGAGCGCTGGCTGGCGGATCGGGGCATCGACCTGCTGCGAGGCAACGGTCGGCTCGCGGGAACCGGCGTGGTCGAGGTCGAGGGCATGCGCCACACCGCGGAGCACGTCGTCGTCGCGACCGGGTCCGACCCGATCACGCCTCCGCTTCCCGGCCTCGCGGAGCTCGAAGGTGTGTGGGGCACGCGCGAGGCCACGAGCATGCAGGCGATCCCTCGCCGGCTGCTGGTGCTGGGCGGGGGGTCAGCGGGCGTCGAGCTCGCCCAGGTCGTACGGCGCCTGGGCGGTGAGGCGGTGATCGTCGAGGGCGCCGACCGCGTGCTTCCGCGCGAGCCGGCCCCGCTCGGGGAGGCGCTGGCCGCAGCCCTGGGGCGGGACGGGATCGAGCTGAGGCTCGGGATGCACGCCGCCGCTGCACGGCGTGAGGGCGAGGAGTACGTCCTCGAGTTCGACGGCGCCACCGAGCTGCGGGGCGACCGTCTTCTGGTTTCGACGGGACGACGTCCGCGCGTCGAGGGGATCGGTCTCGAGACGGTCGGCGTCGAGGCCGGCCCGCACGGAATCCGGGTTGACGAGCACCTGCGCGCCGGTGAGCGCGTGTGGGCAATCGGCGACGTCAACGGGATCTGGCCGCTCACCCACGTGGGCGAATATGAAGGCGATGTGGTCGCGGCCAACATCGCCGGCGAATCCCACCCGGCGAACTACGAAGCCGTCCCGCGCGTGACCTACACCGATCCACAGGCCGCCGCGGTCGGCGCGACCGAAGCGCAGTACAGCGCCACCGCTCCCGTGTCCGAGGTGCCCAAGACCGCCACCTACACACACGCCTACGCCGAGTCGAACGGCTTCCTGACGCTGCTCTCGGACGGCACGCGCCTGACCGGCGCCTACGCGCTGGGGCCAGAGGCCGGCGAGTGGATGCAACAGGCGACACTCGCGATCCGCGCGCGTGTGCCCCTCGAGGTGCTGGGTGACACGATCCAGCCCTTCCCCAGCTTCTCGGGCATCTATGACGCGGCCGTGAAGGCGCTCCTCATGGAGATCGCCGACATGCCGCGACCGGTCACGCCGATGGACGCGCGGATGGCGAGCCTCTCGGGGTGATCGCGGCCGCCGCCGCTCAGCATCTCCCGGGCGTACTGCACAGCCTCGAGCCGACGCTCAACCACTTCGGCTACCTGGCGGTCGTGGGAGTGGTCCTGATCGAGGACTTCGGCGTGCCCGTTCCCGGTGAGACCATTCTGATTCTCGGAGCCGTGTACGCGGGCACCGGGCGACTCAACATCGTGCTCGTCGCGCTGCTCGGCTTCTGCGGCGCTGTTCTCGGCGACAACATCGGGTTCGCCATCGGCCACTTCGGGGGCCGTCGTCTGGTCGAGCGCTACGGCCGCTACATCTTCCTCACACCCGAGCGACTGGACAAGACCACCGCCTTCTTCGAGCGCCACGGCGGCAAGATCATCACGATCGCGCGCTTCGTCGAAGGCCTGCGCCAGGCCAACGGCATCATCGCTGGTACCAGTGGCATGCACTGGGCCCGCTTTCTCCTGTTCAACGTGATCGGTGCCGCGCTGTGGGTCGGGGTATGGACGAGCGTCGGCTACTTCTCCGGCAGCCACATCAACACGATCTACAACGACGCCACGCGCTACGACACCTACCTCGCCATCGTCGTGGGCGCGCTGCTGCTCGCATTCATCGCCCGGCGCGTCATGCGGGCTCGCGTTCAATCACGGGCCGCCAGGCCGCCGGCGTGATCGACGCGACCTACCCTCGTCGGCTGAAGAACCGTTTCGCGGCGCGGCCAGGTCATACGCCCAATGCACGCGCTCATCTCCCGGCTGCGCTTCCGGCGAGACCACCGCTGGGCGCCGGATCGCATGTCGGCGTACCTCGACGGGGATCTTGCGGCGCGTCCTCGCGGTCGCCTCGAGCGCCACCTGGGCGAATGCCAGGAGTGCCGGCGGCTGTTGGGCGGCCTGTCGCAGGTGATCGACGCGATCCACCGGCTGGCTCGCTCCGACGGGAGCGGCGACCCGGCGCGGCTCGCCGCCTCGGTGCGCCTGCGGTTGCATGAGCCGCCGCGCGCGTGACCTGAACCGTTTGGGCGGCTTCGGGGGTCGAACCGGACATGAACGAAAGCACCCACACCCAGAATCAGACCCCGCGCCCCGGGGAGAAGAGCGACCGCGAATGGCGCGAGAACCTCAGTCCGGCCCAGTACGAGGTGCTGCGCCGCAAGGGAACCGAGCCACCCTTCACCGGGAAGTACGTGGACGAGAAGCGAGACGGAAGGTATCGGTGCGCCGGCTGCGGCGCCGAGCTGTTCTCCTCGGAGACGAAGTTCGAATCGGGGACAGGCTGGCCCAGCTTCACCGAGCCGGCTAACCGGGAGAATGTCGAGCTGCACGACGACCACAGCTACGGCATGCACCGGATCGAGGTGACGTGCGCGGCGTGCGGCGGACATCTCGGTCACGTGTTCCCCGATGGTCCGGGCGCGACCGGCGAGCGCTACTGCATCAACTCCTGCTCACTCGAACTCGAGGAGCGCTAACACCGAACAGCCGACGGGCGTCACGCCTCAGGTGGCGCCCGCCGGCAAGGCGGTATAACCGCCCCTTGGCCTCCGAGCGTGAGCTGATCCGGCGAGCCCGCGCGGGCGACGAGGATGCCTTCGCGGAGCTGGTCGAGGCCCACGCTGACCGGGTCTATCGGGCACTGCGGCGCTTCGGGCTCGGCCCGGACGAGGCCGACGAGATCGCCCAGGAAGTGTTCCTGCGCGCCTGGCGCGGACTCGCGCGCTTCGAGGAGAGAGCGCAGCTCTCGACCTGGCTGTACCGGATCGCGTTCAACGAGGCCCAACGACGGCTCTCACGGCGGTCGGCGGCGGCCATCGCTCCCGATCCCGACGGTGACGACCCAATCGTGTCGCTACCCGAGTCACCGCAGCTCGGACCGGAGGCTCAGACGCTGGACCGCGAGCTCGAGCGGACGCTGGAGCGCGCGCTGAGCCAGCTGCCCGCCGATTGGCGCGCTGCCGTCGTGCTACGGGATATCGAAGGGCTCTCGACGCAAGACGCGGCGGAGGTCGTCGGGCGTCGGCGAAGCGGCGTTCAAGAGCCGCTTGCATCGCGGCCGGATGCAGTTGCGCGCCCTCCTCGAGCCATACCTGAGACTCGAGGAGGGCTCGGACGGAGCACTAGCGGAGGGTGGTCGCGCAGACCGCGCCGCCGTGCTTCTCGAAGTAGCGCTGGTGGTAGTCCTCGGCCTCGTAGAAGGCGGGCGCGGGGACGATCTCAGTCACGATCGGTCGCGCCACGCCCTGCTGGTGCTCGTCGCGCGAGGCGACCGCCAGCTTCTCCTGCTCGGCGTCGTGGAAGAAGATCGCCGACCGGTACTGGCTCCCGAAGTCCCAGCCCTGCCGGTTGCGCGTCGTCGGGTCGTGGACCGACCAGAACACGCTCAGCAGCTCATCGAAGCTGACGCGCGCCGGGTCGAACCAGACCTCAACCGCCTCGGCATGGCCGGTGGCGCCAGAGCAGACCAGCTCGTAGGTCGGGTCCGCGGTGTGTCCGCCGGCATAGCCGACCTTGGTGCGCACCACGCCCTCAACCTCGCGGAACGAGGCCTCGATGCCCCAGAAGCAGCCCGCGGCGAACGTCGCTCGCTCCAGGCCCTCGAGGTCGCCGCCGTGATGCTCACGCGCCCGTTCCGTCGAAGCGCGAGGAGTGCCGTTTGAGTTCAGCAACTGTCGTCCTTTCCGTTCTCTCTTCACGCCTGGATAGACCCGGTGCGAAGCGAAAACGGTTCAGCTGCCGACACGCGGCGGCGTGGTCCTGCGTGCCCGGACGGCTACGGGAGTGACTCGAGCGGCGGATCGGCGTCGTCGTAGATCCGGGCCGCGGCGAGCTTTCCGCTCGGACCCCGAACGTAGACGGCGACCCCGGCCTCCGGCGGCAGCTCGCTCCTCCCCCACCGCACGACGTTGTACTCCAGGGCGCACGCGGGCTCCCCTGATGCGCCCGCGCGAGGGTGATGCACCTCGGGCTCGCCCGCAAACGACTGCGCCAGCGCATCGAGCTCCCCGCTCATCAGCCCGTCGAAGAACGGCACGCTCACGAGCTCCCGCTGCCACTTCTCCTCGACTCGTTGCAGAACCGGCGCAGAGAACAGCTCGGGCACCCACGGCACCCGGCAAGCATCCCACACGGAGACCGGCACCCTCGCGTCTGCGCGGAAACGCGAAACGTTCTGGTTGCACGTCTCCGCGGAGACGCTTCGCCGGCTATACGTCGGTCTCCGCGGCCTCCGCGAGGCGAAGCGGAGCGAGCGCCGGCGCGGTCACCGGCCCCCGCCGGATCCTCCCCGCTCGCCGGGTCGAGAGCCACGCGATCAACCCGCCCACGCTGGGCACCCAGATCGAAATCGCGTGGTACACGAGGACAGCCCCGACCGACACGGTCGGCGGGAGGCCGTACAGGACCAATGCTCCGGCGAGCCCAGAATCGAGCACCCCCAGGCCGGCCGGCATCGGGATCAGGGTCGCGAGATAGCCGATGCAGTAGGCGATCAGCACCGCGAGGAACCCGAGCCGGTGCCCGGTCGCGGCGCACGCGGCCCACAGCGCGGCCATGTCCAGGCACAGGAAGCCGGCGACGCCGAGTAGCCGCCAGTCGGGCTTTCTGGCCGCCGCCCAAGCGCCCTCCACCCCGGCCGCGATCCCGCGAACAGGCCGCGGCGCGCGCTCGCCGAAGCGGCGGCTGACGAACACGACGAGCGCGGCGCCCGACAGCACGACGACGGACACGACGACGGGAATCCCGGCATGGCTCACGTCGAGCGGGCCATCCGGCACACCTGCGAGCAGCAGCATGCCGGCCGCCCCGTTCACGGCGAAGCCGAACGCGGTGAGGAGGCACAGCAGCGCCGCACACCGGCCCACCAGTTGCCGGGTGCCCACCCCCCGGTTACGTAGCAGCAGCCCGGTGGCGGCGGCCGAGGAGATGTTCCCCCCGGGCAATACCGCGCCGGCACCCATGGCGATCCAGGCGATTCGCCGGCCGGTCGCCCGTGGCGGCTCGGGAAAGAAGTAGCGAAAGACGATCACGTAGCTCAGGCATGATCCGAGCTCCAGCGCCACCGCGGCCAGGATCCAAGCCGCATTCATGTGGCCGATCGTGTCGAGCACCTTCCCCGGCGGCGCGACCCAGACGATCGCCCCGACGGAGATGACGCCGACGAGGGCGGTCCCGAGTGCGCGCCACCTCCGCGACGGCCTCCATCGTGTGGCTGCCTCGCCGGCTCGGTCATCCGCCATATACAGGAGATCTTCCCCCTCGGAGCGCGCGCCGAACGCCAGACGCGGCCCAGACGCGGCCTGGACGCGGCCGACGCAGCCCCGACACGCCATCGGGTCCAGCGCGCTAAAGGTCCGCGCCCGATCAGCCGAGATATTTGAGTAGCTAATCTTTCGGTTCCTAACCTTTTGGAGCGGGATGTCCTCTGTGTCTCAAACCACGCCTCTCCCCGGCTCGACGCGTACAGCGGGCATCGAGCCGCACGTGATGCGCGTGGCGGTGGTGATCATCCTCGGCGCGATCATGTCCGTGCTCGACACGACGATCGTCAACGTCGCGCTCCACGACCTCTCGCTCGACCTGCACGCCTCTCTGGGCGGCATCCAGTGGGTCATCACCGGATATCTGCTCTCGCTCGCTGCGGTGATCCCGGTCACCGGCTGGGCGGTTCGCCGCTACAGCGCCCGCCGTCTGTATCTGATCGCCCTGGTCGTGTTCACCGCCGGCTCGGGGCTGTGCGCGCTGGCCTCCACGCAGCGGCGAGCTGATCGCCTTCCGCGTCGTGCAGGGGATCGGCGGCGGGATGCTCACGCCGATCGGCCAGATGATCCTGGTCAAGGCCGCCGGCCCGAAGAACATGCCCAAGGTGATGAGCCTCATCGGCGTGCCGATCGTGCTCGCGCCGGTGCTCGGTCCGACGCTGGGCGGGCTCCTGCTGCAGTCGGTCGGCTGGCAGTGGATCTTCCTGATCAACGTGCCCGATCGGCGCCGTCGCGCTGGTGCTCGCGCTCCGGCTGCTCCCGCGCGACGCCGCCGGCAGCAGCCAGGCCGGGCGCCTCGACGTCATCGGCCTCGTCCTCGCGGCGCACCGGGGTGGTCGGGATCACCTACGGCCTCTCGGAGAGCGAGTCCGCGGGCAGCCTGACCTCGTCCAGCGTGCTCGTGCCTGTGCTCGGCGGTCTCGTGCTGCTGGCGCTGTTCACGCTGCGCAGCAACGCGCGTGCAGCGGCCCCTGCTGGACCTCAGCCTGCTCTCCAACCCGGCGTTTCGCGCCGCCGCTCATCGCCACGTTCTGCCTCGGCGCGGCGCTGTTCGGCGCGATGATCCTGATGCCGCTCTACTTCCAGACCGTGCGCGGCGAGGACGCGATATCCACGGGCCTGCTCCTGATCCCGCAGGGCGTCGGCGGCGCGATCGGCATGGCCCTCTCAGGACGGCTGACCCAGCGGCTCGGCGCGGGCCGGACATCACTGCTCGGCGGTGCGGTTCTCGTCGCTGGCACGATCCCGTTCGTTCAGGTCACCGCCACCACGTCGTTCGTCCTCATCGGCGGCGCGATGGTCGTGCGCGGCATCGGCGTGGGCCTGGCCATCATGCCGGCGATGACCGCGGCACTTCTCGGTCCTCACCAAGGACCAGGTCAATGACGCCACGCCCCAGCTCACGGTGCTCCAGCGTGTCGGCGGCTCGCTGGGCACGGCCATCATCGCGGTCGTGCTCCAGAGCCAGACGCGCCATGCTCACACCGCGGCCGCAGCCGCCGCCGGCTTCGGCCACACGTACTGGTGGGTGATGGCGGTTGCGGTGCTGGCGCTGCGTGCCGACGCTGTTCCTGGCGCGAGTGGAGCGCCGAGGGAATGCGACCGACGCGATCGCCGCACGCCTACGTGGCGGCGAGCCGTTGCCCGAGGCGGCATGAGGCCGGCGGGGCGCGTGCGAACGCCGCGATAGGCGACGCTAAATCGCCAGCGCCTCGACTCGACTCAGCGGACGCTTGCCCCAGCGGGTGCGCGTCGCATAGTCGAGCAGGCGCTCCAGATACGTCGACAGCGGCGACGCGCTGATCCCGGCGGGCTCGAGCCGGGCGCGAGCGCGCGCGTTGTCGAACTCCGTGCGCACCGCGAAATAGGGGAAGTACACGGCGCCCTGGCGGAGCATGTTCCCCTGTGGCCTGGACAGCGTGCTCGCGTAGTCCGCGAACGCCGAGGGGTCGAGCACGCGCGGCGGCGGGCGGCCGAAGTAGCGCCCGGCGAGCTCCGCGATCTCGGCCACGTTCGAGGCGAGAGAACCGGCGGTGAGGTGGTAGGTCTCGCCGAAGCCGGCATCCGACTCGCACAGCGCGTGGATGGCGTCGGCGACGTAGTCGACCGAGACGACGTCGACCGGAGCCGAGGCCAGCGCGCGGGACGGCCGGATACAGCCCGCGGGCAAACGCGCGCAGCGGCCAGTAGAGGACGTTGAAGGCTGAGGTCCAGCCGCTTCGCCGGTCTCCGACCACGATGCTCGGTCGCAGGACGGTCGTGGGCAGCGTCGTGCGGGAGCGGACGAGCCGCTCGGCCTCGAACTTCGACTGCTCGTAGCTGTTGCGGAAGTCCTGCCCGACGTCGAGGTCGCATTCTCGGAACCGGCCGCAGTGGCCGCCGGAGACATAGGCAGTGGAGACGTGCGCGTAGCGGGAGAGGCCACCGCGCTCGTGCGCCAGCTCGGCCAGCTCGAGGACGCGCCGCGTCCCCTCGACATTGATCTCGCGTGCCTGCGCCAGCGGTAGCGCGAACGAGACGGACGCGGCCACGTGGATGATCTGGTCGACACCCGCGGCGAGCTCCTCGCGACGGGCGCGCGGCAGGCCGAGGCCGGGCGCGGTCAGATCGGCGGCGAGCGGCACCACCCGCGGCGCGTACCGTCCCGCGCGCGAGCCGAACAGGCCCCGCAACGTGCGCTGTATGCGCTCGCCAGCGCCGGCGTCGTCGGTGGCGCGGACCGGGGTGATGATGCGGCGATCGCTGCGCTCCAGATACCGGCCGAGCAGCTCCATCCCGACGAAGCCGGTGGCGCCGGTGAGAAGCAGGTCGCGGTCACTCGACACGACGAGGCCGCTGCCTTCCGAGGGTCACGCCAGCGAGTTTGCGGCGCGGCGGTGGCGCGGACAACGTGCGCGCGACCATTACCCCCCATGTGGCGGGAGCCGCGCAGACGCCGCCGACCGCTTCTGGCTGGTAAAACCGGCGAGTTCCCCAGCGATCGCGAGGAGAAGGCATGGAATATCGACGGTTGGGCCGGTCTGGTTTGCGAGTCTCGTGTCTGACGCTCGGGACGATGACGTTCGGCGGCCGGGGGCAGTTCCGCGACGTCGGCCAGACCGACCTGGAGGGCGCGCGGCGACAGATCGACATGGCGCTCGACGCCGGCGTGAACCTGATCGACACCGCGGACGTGTATTCGGGAGGAGCGGCCGAGGAGATCGTCGGGCAGGCACTGAGCGGGCGGCGCGAGCGAGTGCTGCTCGCGACCAAGGCACGGTTTCCGATGGGCGACGGTCCGAACGAGGCGGGGCTGTCCCGGCACCACCTGATCGAGGCGTGCGAGGCGAGCCTGCGCCGGCTCGGGACCGACCACATCGACCTCTACCAGGTGCACGAGTGGGATGGACAGACGCCGCTCGAGGAGACGCTGGCGGCGCTCGAGCATCTGGTGCAGACCGGCAAGGTCCGCTACGTGGGCTGCTCGAACTTCGCCGGGT
Source organism: uncultured Solirubrobacterales bacterium (assembly GCA_963710305.1). Taxonomy (GTDB): domain Bacteria; phylum Actinomycetota; class Thermoleophilia; order Solirubrobacterales; family Solirubrobacteraceae; genus Palsa-465. The sequence goes on from CAVPZV010000004.1 coordinate 536,631, forward strand.
GGCAGGTCATGAAGGCGCTGGGTGCCGCGGACCGCACCGGTCTTCCCCGGTTCGTCAGCCAGCAGGTTTACCTGTCGCTGCAGGAGCGCTCCGCGGAGTACGAGATCGTGCCCTCGGCGCTCGACCAGGGACTCGGGCTGCTGATCTGGAGCCCACTCGCGGGCGGCCTCTTGTCGGGCAAGCACCGGCGGGGCGAGCCGCCTCCGGAGGGCTCTCGCCACGCCGGCGACTGGGACGAGCCGCCGGTCTACGACGAGGACAAGCTCTACGACACGGTCGACGTGCTCGTGGAGATCGCCGAGACCCACGACGTCTCCCCCGCCCAGGTGGCGCTCGCGTGGCTGCTCCGACGCCCCGGCATCACCACCGTCATCGTCGGAGCGCGCACGGATGAGCAACTCTCCGACAACCTCGCCGCGGCCGAGCTCGAGCTCGCCGAAGAGGAGGTGGATCGCCTGGAGGAGGTCAGCCGGCCCCCGCTCATCTACCCCTACTGGCACCAGCGCAAGACCGCCGGCGACCGCCTGTCCGCGGCTGACCTGTCGTTGATCGGAGCCCATCGATGAACCGGCTCGGACGCACCGGACCTCGACGTCTTTCCCATCTGCCTCGGCGGCAATGTGTTCGGCTGGACCGCCGACGAGCCGCAGTCGCACGCGATCCTCGACGCGTACGTCGGAGCCGGCGGCAACTTCATCGACACCGCGAACTCCTACCTGGTCGAGCACGGCAGCTCTGAGACCATCATCGGCCGCTGGATCGCCGACCGGGGCATCCGGGACCGGATCGTGCTCGCCACGAAGGTCGGCGGCGGCCGCGACGGCGCTCTGCGCAACCTGCGTGCCGAGACGATCGAGAGCGAAGCCCGGGCCTCGCTCGAGCGCCTGCAGACCGACCGCATCGACCTGTACTACGCCCACTTCGACGACGAAGAGACGGCGCTGGAGGAGTCACTGCGCGCATTCGACGGGCTCGTGAAGGCGGGAGCCGTCCGCCACATCGCCGCGTCCAACTATTCGCCGGAGCGCCTGCGCGCCGCGCTCGAGATCCAGCGTGAGCAGGGGCTGGCCGAGTTCACGGTCCTGCAGCCGCATTACAACCTCGTCGAGCGCGAGTTCGAGCGAACGCTGCTGCCGGTGGCCGAGAGTTGGGACCTGGCCGTGGTTCCCTACTTCGGGTTGGCGAAGGGCTTCCTGACCGGGAAGTACCGGCCCGGCGGCGAGGCGGTCGATTCGCCGCGGGCCGACGCGGCGCGCGAGTACCTCGACAAGGGCGGCGCCGAGGTGCTCGACGCCCTCGACGAGGTGGCGGCGTCGCACGATGTCACGGTCGCCTCGGTCGCACTCGCGTGGCTGCTGGCCCAGTCGCGTATCACCGCGCCGATCGCCAGCGCGCGCACCACCGAGCAGCTCGAGCAGATCCTCCCGGCGGCCGGACTCGAGCTGACGGCGTCCGAGGTCGAGCGGCTGTCGGCGGCCGCCGGCGGTTGACGCGGCCGGCTACTGCTCGGGCCAGAAGTCCGAGACCATCTCGCCGTCCTTCTCCACGTGCGGCCCGAAGATCAGGATCTCGAGCCCCTCGTCGCCGGCTTCGAGCCCTCGGGTGACTCCGGGGCTGACCCGTACGACGTCGAGCTCGGTCAGCTCCACCAGCTCGTCGTCGAGCTTGACCCGCCCCGAGCCGGCTAGGACCACGTAGACCTCCTCGGCCTCCCGGTGGCGGTGGGCGAAGGCCTCGCGCCGGCCGGGCTTGACGGTCAGGTAGTTGAAGCCCGTCTGCTCGGCCCCCAGCTCCTGACGCCCGAAGCGCGCCTCCTGGGTCTCGTCCAGACCGAACTTGGGGGCCATGTCCGGCAGGTCCTTGAGGTTCTTCTTGGCGTAGCTCATGACCGCCGATCGTATCCCCGATGGCGATGAGGCGGTCGCCCCTTTGTGGCGCCGCGCCCGCGCCGCCGGTAGTACGCTCCACTTTCTCGTACGACTCTGGGAGGGGTAGGTATGACTGCTCGCGGCGGGTGGATTCGGTCAGTGGCGGCGCGGCGACTGTTGGCCGTCGTGGCCGGCGCCCTGTTGCTGCTGGTGGGCGGCGCCAGCGCCGCCAGTAGCGCGCGGTCGACGCGTGCGGCACGCCCCGCCGCGGCCGCCCCCGTCTCGTTCTCTCACGCGGTCGTGGTCGATCAGCAGCGTCCCGGCTTCGAGCCCGACGTGAAGGTGGACGGGAACGGCGTCGTCTACTCGAGCATCCCGTTCGGCTTCTCGACCACCCAGAGCTTCGTGTGGTCCTCGCGCGACCGCGGCAACTCCTACCAGTTCGTCCCCGGCAACGTCGGACCGGGCAAGCCGACCACCTGCGTCGGCGGCGGCGACACGGACCTGTTCGTGGACCCGGGCAACGCGCTGTACTTCTCGGACCTCCAGGGCCTGACCAACATCTCCAACAGCGTGAGCACGGACGGCGGCGCCACGTGGTCGACCAACTGCGCCGGCGCACCCAACGCCCCCGATGACCGGATGTGGTTCACCGGGACCGGGTCGCTCGCCGGCGGCAACCTGAACCTGTACCAGGACTACGACGCCGTCGACAGCTCGGCGACGGGCGGAAACCAGCTGGTGGAGACGATCTCCCACGACGGGACGACCTTCACTCCGGTGATCAACACGAGCCCCGACGCCAGCTGCCTTGGAGTCGGGCTGGCTAATTGCGTGACTGGCAACGAGGGCATCTCCGGCAATCAGGTCTCCGACCCCGCCACCGGCAATGTGTACATCGCCCACACGACGGTCAACGGCAACAGCGGAGGCGGCACGCCCGGCGTCCAGGTGTCCGAAGGGAAGATCACCCCAGGGCCGCTGGGCACCACCGCCACCTGGACCGAGAGCCCGAACCTCGACGCGGCGCTCTGCCCTGACCCGTCCTGCGTCGACTCCAATGGCAATCCTGAAGAGCTCGCCGGCGAGAACTTCGCCTCAGTCGGCCGTGACTCGGCGGGATACCTGTACGTCACCTTCACCGCCGGCCCGGTCGACCACGCCTCGAGCTCTGACCCCAACTTCGGGGCGCTGAACGCGCCGGAGCAGATCTACGTCGTCCACTCGCTCGAGCCGGCCGGATCGAATCCGGCCGCGCTGACCTGGTCGGCCCCGCAGCGGATCACCGGCTCCGGCGCCAGCGCCGGCACCAACACGTTCCCCTGGATCGTCGCCGGCAGCGGTGGGCGCGTCGACGTCGCCTGGTACCACACGAGCGAGGTCAGCGAGCAGGGGACCTGCGCCAGCGGGTCCGGGACGTGCACGGTCTTCGGCGCCGGCAGCTTCCAAAAGGCCGAGTGGTCGGTGCAGATGGCCCAGAGTCTGGACGCCAACGCCTCGAGCGCCGACCTACACGACCTCGAACGTCAGCGAGAGCTTCGTCAAGCACGGGCAGATCTGCACGAACGGGATCGGCTGCGCCACCGGCGGCGACCGCAGCCTGGGCGATTTCCTCCAGGTCGCGATCGACAACCAGGGTGCGGCGGTCGTCTCCTACGTGTTCGACACCTCCGCCGACTCCTCAGCCGGCGAGGACGCCGGGCCCGAGGTGATCAGCCGGCAGATCGGCGGCCCCAGCCTGCTCGCCTCGGCGGGCTCGGTCTCTCAGAACGGGGGCCCCGGTGTAACCATGGGCTCGGTCGGCGATCCGACCGGCGACGCCGACTACTCCGCCAACGGAACGCGCGTGGCCGCCCCGGACAACCTCGACCTGACCGGGGCGTCGCTGGCCAACGGCACGGCCGGCGACCTGGTGGCGACGATCCATGCCAAGAGCCTGAGCAGCCTCGCCGTCCCGAGCTCGGTGGGCGGACCCGACGCCAGCTGGATGATTCGCTGGACGGTCGTACAGCCCGGCACGACGGGCAACGGCCACATCTACTACGCCGGGATGGACAACAACCAGGGCGCCGGTGGTGGGGGTCAGCCGACGTTCTTCGCCGGTGACACGGCGGGCATACCGCCCGCCAGCGCTGCCGAGCACACCAAGTACCTGAGCTATCCGCAGACGCATGGCATCAGCGGGTCCTACAACGCGGGCAGCGGCACGATCACGCTGCACATACCGCGCGCCGACGTGGGCAGCCCGGTGGACGGGACGCCGCTCTACAGCGTCACCGCGTTCACCGCCAGCTCCACCTCACCGCAGTCCTCGACCACGCTGTTCAACCTGATCGACGCGGCGTCGCCGTTCGATCTCATCGTGGGTCCGCCCGGCTTCGTGGGCTCGGTGCCCGAGCTGTCGGGGAGCGGCACCAGCGCCGCCAGCCTGCTCGGCTGCCCCGCCGCGACGGGACGCCTCACCGGCCGGGCGCTCGGGCCGGTGAGCCTGGGCATGGCGCGCACGCGCGCCCGCCAGCGCTTCCGCTTCTCGACCGGGGGTCGGCGCTACTGGGACTACTTCTGCCTCGCGCCCGTGGGCATCCGGGCGGGGTATCCCTCCCCCGCCCTGGTACGCCTCCTCCCGCGCAAGCAGCGGCGGGCCGCGACCGGGCACATCATCTTCATCCTGTCCTTCAACCACCGCTACGCGGTGCACGGGGTGCACCCCGGGTGGAAGTTCACCAAGAAGCTCTCCCGGCGGCTGCACCTCGGCCGCGGCTTCAAGCTCGGACCCTCCACCTGGTACCTGACCGGGAACGGCCCGAGCACCGGCCTGATCGAGGTCCACCGCGGCGTCGTCCAGGGGGTGGGGGTGGCCGATCGGCGCTTCACCAAGAACCGGCGCACGACGCTCCGCTTCCTGAACGCGTTCCGCTGACCGCGTCGACCGCGGCCGTGCTCGATTTGGTCCGCATCGCGGCCCTTATCCAGCGCTGCTCGCCGGCGCCGGCGCCGGCGCGTCGCGCCGGCTCGCCGACTTCACGGTCCGCGCGACCAGCAGGACCGCCGCCGGCGCCGCGGTCAGCGCCGATCAGCGCGATGAACCACAGCCGGCCCGCGTCGGTGCCCTCGGTGAACGTGTGGATCAGGCCTCCGATCCACACCAGCGCGGTGAAACGGTGAAGCGCCTTCCACCGCGCGATGCCGATCCGCCGGCGCGCGTAGTAGGAGAGCCCGAGGACGATCAGTCCCCATCCGGCGACGATCCCGATCGACGTGGGCAGCGTCTCGTATGACCAGGCGAACGGGAGGGTCACGTCGATCAGGCTCGGACCCAGGGTCTTGTCGCCGATCAGCGTCAGGGCGTGCACCGCGATCGCCACCATCGTGGCCAGCGAGATCACCTCGTGGATGGCGCGGCGATCCGAGCCGCCGCCCTTGACCAGCTTGCCGCTCATCACCAGCCCGATGCCCACTGCGGCGCTGGCGAGCAGCATCGCGGTCGTGCCGGCGGCGCGGCTGGTGATCCAGAACAGGTGGGGTGCCGGATCGGTCATGCCGCGGCCCGCGCGATCAGATGCCGGTCGGCCGCGACCACCTCGAAGCGACCGTCGTCGTAGACGATCACGCCGCCGTGGCGCAGCCACGCCCGCGCTGCGCCGGGGCCGCTGAGGAGCGCCGCCTTGGCCCGCGCCTCGGCTTCGAGCCCGCGCGGCGCGAGCGCGGTCACCTGCACGATTCCCGTGAAGGCCGGCCGTCCGGTGGCGGGGTCGAGCAGGTGATGGGCGGGCCGCCCGGTCTCGTCGATCCAGCTGCGCCGGCCGATCCCGCTCGTGGCGGCTGCTCCGCGCCTGCACTCGAACACGTGCAGGATCGAGTCGTCGAACGGGCTTGCCACGCGCACTGGGCGCACGAGGCCTCCCCTGCCGCCGAACCTCACGTCTCCCGCGGCGTCGACCGCGAAGCTCTCGTGAGCGCCCAGAAGCCCGGCCAGCCAGTCGCCGAACAGGCCCTTGGCGATGCCGCCGCTGTCGAGCTGTACGCCCGGCGGGCGCCGTACCACGCCGCCGGGTACGTCGACCTCGACCTGTTGCCAGCGGGCGTCGGGATGGGCGCCGGCGGCGCGACGGATCGGCGCGAGCGAGAGGCCATGGCGCAGCGGCACTGAGGAGGACGTGAAGTCGCCGTCGTAGCCCGCCCGCTCGAGCTCACCGACCAGGGTCGGATCGACGAGCCCGTCGGTGAACGCCGCGCTCTCGAGCGCGGCCTCGACGAACCGGGCCATCGACCTGCTCACGCGGACGGTCGCCCGCGGGCTGCGGTTGAGCCGCGACAGCTCGCTTTCGGGGGCGAATCTCGAGAATCGACGGTCCCACTGGAGCATCGTCCGCTTCGTCCGGCGTGCGGCCTCGACGGCCGATCCCGCGGGACCGCGTCCGGACACCACGACGTTGCAGGTCGAGCCGAAGCAGGCAAACGTCTCGATCGACTCGGCCACCGGGGCTGGCGGCGTCAAACGCCGTGCCGGGATGGTGATGGCGCGCCCGGGACTCATGACTGGCTCGTGGTGACCGGGCTCGTCGTGCCCGAGCCGGAGTTGGAGCTCGTCGTCCCGGAGCCGGAACCGGAGCTGGTCGTCCCGGAGCCGGACGTGGAGCTGGTGGTGCCGGAGCCGGAGCTGGAACTGGTCGTGCCCGAGCCGGAGCTCGCGCCGGTCGATGTGCTGCTCGCCGCCACCGTGGTCTTCTTTGACAGCGCCGGGTCGTTGCCCGATACGAGCTGGACGAAGATCACCGCCCACAGGAGCGTGAACGTGACGAGCGCCGTCGCGATCACGCGCATGCGGATCCGCCTCACCCGACCCCGGCGCGAGCGGAGTCGCTCCGCGGCGATCGCCTGGACGTCGAGCTTGGTGCGCCTGCGCGGGGGCGCGTAGGCTGGAGCGTAGTCCTGGAGCATCGGTACCTCGATCCGTGGCTGGTTCATGCGATGCGTGGAGAATCGGCCACCGACCTCGGTCCGAGGTGAGAATCGGCTAAGGCGTACGTATGAACGCGGCGCTTACCGGCGAGGTCACGAGCGCAGCAGGTCGCCGACGGGGACGGAAGCCGTGGCCGCCATCCCGCCAAAGCTACCGAGCGCCGGAAGCGGAGTCGATTACCCCGCGGGTAGGCGCGCCGGGGCCGGGGCCGGCTGGGCCGGAGCCGGAGCCGGGGCCGGGCGGCCCAAGGCCGCGCGCAGGGAGGGGCCTATGTAGCGCCGCAGGTGCCACAGCAGCAGGCCGCTCCACCAGGCGCTCGAGATGAGATGCGCGTACGCGGCGAACGACCCGTTGCCGGGCACGATCAGCAGCTGGATTCCGGTGATCAGGAGTGGAACGAACAGAACCCCGAGCACCGCCGAGATCAGGACCGGTAGGCGCTTCAGGCTGAGTCCGCGGCGGATGCGCGCTCGCCGAACGCTCGCGACCTTGTAGACCACGAGCAGCATCGCGAGCAGCGACACGCCCACGTGCGCCCAGATCAGGCTTCCCGCGGCCCGCCCGCCGCCGATGTTCACGCCGTACAGGATCGCGCCGGTCCCGAGTGCCGCGAGCAGCGGGCCGAGCGCCACCAAAGCGCGGCGTGCCACCGGAACCGAGACGCTCGCCGGCGCCGGCGCCGGCGTCTCCGGTTGCGGCGTGGTCGCGCGCGCCGCGGCCCCGTCCGCGGGCTTCCGGTAGGCGGTCCAGAAGAACGCGATCACGCCCAGTACCACGAAGCCGATGTGCGGCGCGTGGGTGACCAGCAGTTTCGTCAACGCGAGCGTTCCCGTACCGCTACGGGTGCGTCGAGCCGGTAGGCGTCGCGCAGCGACATCCCCATCAGCACCCCGCCGAGGAAGATCAGGCCGTGCTGGGTGAAGTGGATGGTGGGGTGCGAGTCGGCCAGGTGGTCGACGAACGGCAGGATCAGCACGACCTCGAGCAATGCCGCGAAGAGCACCAGCGCGAGAGCGCCTTGGTCCTGCGCTTTCCAGAGTCTCAGTCATCAGTCCTCCTGGATCCAGGCGTGGGCCGCCGCGCGGACGGCCGCAGTCGAGCGAGTTCTTGGCGCGCCGGCGACGACGCGCCGGGCACTCCGTGGTTGCTCAGCCGGCGCTGGAGGTGGCGCACGTTCGGCCCGCGCTCCGCCGGCGTCACCGGGCTCGGCCGGTTCGCACTGCGGCGCTTCCCCGGCGATGCTTCCGTTCAGGAACTGGCGGAACACGATGTCGGCCGGCTCCGGACGCGAGAACAGGAAGCCCTGTGCCGTGTCGCATCCGGCCGACTGAAGGTTCACCGAGTTGCTCCCGCGTCTCGACGCCCTCGGCGGTCACCGACAGGCTGAGCGCGTGGCCGAGCTCGATCACCGCGTTCACGATCGCCAGGTCCTCGCCGTTGTCCGGGCAGGCCGCGCACGAACGAACGGTCGATCTTGACGCAGTCGACGGGAAGGCGGCGCAGGTACTCGAGCGACGAGTAGCCGGTGCCGAAGTCGTCGATCGCGATCTTGACGCCCAGCTGCTTGAGCTTGGTGAGCGTGAGGATCGAGGCCTCGGGGTCCTCGATCAGCAGGCTCTCGGTGACCTCGAGGCAGAGCCGCGACGGATCGAGCCCCGTCTCGAGCAGCACGTTCGACACCGTCTCCGGGCAGATGCTCCTCGGCGAGCTGGCGCGCCGAGACGTTCACGCGCATCGTCAGGGGCTCGGCGCCCGGATGCGCCTGCTGCCACTCGACGGCGTGGCGGCAGGCCTCGCGCAGGACCCAGGTGCCGATCGGGATGATCAGGCCCGTCTCCTCGGCCAGCGAGATGAACTCGCCCGGACCGAGCAGGCCGCGCTCGGGATGCTCCCAGCGGACGAGCGCCTCGACGCCGGTGATCCGGTCGCCCTCGATCGACATCTCGGGCTGGAAGAACACGCGGAACTCCTCGCGCTCGAGCGCCTTGCGCATCGCATTCTCGATCTCGAGACGAGCCACGGCACGCTCGCGCGTGAGCTCGTCGAACAGCATCGACGCGGCCGCCGCCGGCGGCCTTGGCGCGGTACATCGCGGCGTCGGCGTCGCGGATCAGATCCTCGGGATCCTGGAGCCGCGTCGGAGCTCAGCGCGATGCCCACGCTGGCCCCGGCCATCGCCTCGCCGTGCTCGATCTGGAACGGCAGGCTGAACGACTTCAGAACCCGCTCGGCCACCGCCACCGCGTCCTCGTCGTCGAGGATGTCCTCGCACAGGATCACGAACTCGTCGCCCCCGAAGCGCGCGAGCGTCTCGTAGCGGCGCAGCGTGTGCCCGATCCGCTCGGCGACCGCGATCAGCAGCGCGTCGCCGGCACCGTGGCCGAGGCTGTCGTTGATCACCTTGAAGCGGTCGAGGTCGAGGAACAGCACCGCCACCGCGCGACCCGGGTTACGGGCGGCGCGCTCGAGCGCGAGCTTCAGGTTGTTGAGGTACAGCACCCGGCTGGGAAGACCGGTGAGCGGATCGCGCAGCAACTGGTTCTCGTTCGTGCGCCACGCGACGATGTGGGCCACGCTCGCCGCCAGCACGAACCCGCCGTGGATGCACGCCCACTCCCACGGATGCTTGACCGCCTGCTCGTTGTCGCCGTAGACCGACTTCGGGTCGATGATGCCGCCGAGGCCGTGGTGGACGACGACGTAGCCGATCGCGACCAGGAACGGCGTCCAATCCTGGTACAGCGTGAGCACGCCGATCATCACGAAGAAGTGGAAGTGCGCCTCGGTGATCCCGTCCCAGAAATCGACGAGCACCGCCGAGCAGGTGATGAGCCCGAACGAGGCCGCGATCACACGCGCCTTCATGTTGAAGCGCTCCAAGCTCGCGCCCAAGCCGCACAGCGCAATCAGGCCCACCCAGGTCACGACGCTGGTCGGGCTGTGGTGCATGAGCAGACCGAACGCGAACAGCAGCGGGACGTGGGCCCACAGCAGCACCACGATCCCGCGGTGGCGCCGGCGCAGGACGTGCTCGGGAAGGAGCTGTCCCTGTGGGAGCGCGTGCTTGAGCCTGAGCCAGCGGTCGCCGAGCCAGGCGATCGGACCCCGGCGCGTGGTGCGCTCGGGATGTCCCGGCCAGCTGCCCGACAGGCCGCGCGGGGCCTCCTCGGTCAGCGCGCTCATTACCCGGCTCTCCGGACCGCACGGAGCGGGAGGGCCTCCGCGGCGGTGCGGATGGCGGGCACCGGGACGGCGCACGGAGCGCCCGTCTTGTAGACGAAGCGCCGGCGCGCCTCGTGATAGCTGCGATCGGCGCCGAAGAAGCACTCGTGTGACTTGGCGAGCTCCTCGGTCCGGTAGGTGCTCAGAGGCTTGAGCTGCTCGTCGCGAGCGCGGCGACGGCGCTTCTCCTCCAGCCAGTGGCCCAGGTCGGGATGGCGCGCCAGCCGTTCAGCGAGTCCGCGCACCTGCTTGCGGAAGGCGGCCGCGGTTTCGCCGAAGGCGGCGTCGATCAGCCCGATCTCGACCGCCCGGCGCGTGCCGATCGGGTCGAAGGGAGCCTCGGTGAGCTCGCGGGTGAGCTCGTGGCCGATCCGGCGCGGGAGCAGGTAGGTCCAGTACTCGGACCCGTACAGACCGCCCATGTGCTGGTAGTACGGGTTGAGCACGACGTCCTCGCGCGCCATCACCTGATCGGCTGCGATCGCGAAGGGAACCCCGCCCGCGGCAGCGTCGCCCGACAGCGCCGAGATCACCAGGTGCGAGTCCGTCTCGACGATCTCGCGCACGACGTCGTCGATCGCGTGCAGGTTGTACCAGGACTCCTCGCCCTGGTCCTCGGCCGCCTCGATGACGTTGAGGTGGATCCCGTTGGAGAAGAAGTCGGCGCCTCCGGCCAGCACGATGACCTTGGTCTGGCTGCGACTGCGCGCGTACAGGTATGCCTCGCGCAGACGGCGGCACTGCTCGGTGCTCATCGCGCCGTTGTAGAAGTTGAAGTTCAGGTAGCCGACGCCGGCGCGCTCCTCGTAGGAGATCTCGCGGTAGGTCGTGCCCGCGGGGATCGGCGCGTGGAGCGCAACCGGCACCTCGGGGGCGTCGAAGCTCGCAGCCCGCGAGCTCCAGCGCCCGGGTCGCCGGCAGCTTGAAGAAGGCGCGTCCGTCCGCGTCGCGCTGCTTGAGGTGGGTGATCCAGACGGCGCCATCGATCGTGGCGCGGCAGATCGCTCCGTCGCGCGTGGCGACGATCTCGCCCGGGCGGCCGCGAAGCACGCGCTCCGGGTGCCCGCCGAACAGGAAGAACTCGACGCCGCCGATCGTGTCGAGCACGCCGGGATGGCCCTCGGCGGCGTAGATCTTGCGCAGGACCGCCGTGGTCGAATCGGCGAGCCAATCGATCTCGCGGTCGGGCTGCTTGATCAGCGGCCGCAGACGTCCCGTCACGGTCGGATCGCCGTAGTCGAGCGGCTGGGGTGAGAACGACTCGTCGCGAGCGTTCGTCACGGCCTCGATCAGCATCTCCACGGCGACGCGCCGGACCTCGTGCCGGTACAGGCTGCTCTTGCCGACGTGGCGCATGGGGAAGTTGCGCGTGGCCCAGATGTCGCCCGCGTCGGCTTCGGCGTCGGCCTGCAGAACGGTCGCGCCCCACTCGGCCATGCCGAGCTCGAGCGCCCAGTCCAGCGAGGAGGGCCCGCGATCGCCGCGCGGTCCGGGGTGCACGACCAGGCAGCGATGGTCGCGCCAGACCGACTCGGGGATGAACTTCTTGAGCATCGGGCACACGATCAGCTCCGGCTGCTCGCGCTCCACCGCCGCCTCCATCGCCTCGCTCGACTCGACCACGGCGACGGTCACCTCGTGCCCCATCTCGGTCAGCGCGATGTATGCGCGCTGGCTGAGGCTGTTGTGCGCAGAGGTCAGGAACAGGATGCGCAGCGGCTGGCCGGTAGCCCGAACTGGGACCTCACCGCGCATGCGGCCGCCACTGCGGCGCAGTACATCCTCAAGATGACGAGACCCATTCATCGAAAGTCTGGATCGGCGCAAATCGCACGCGGCTGGAGCGGCAATGGACGGATGACGGACGCCGTCAGGCCCGGCTCAGCTGATCACCGCCAGCACGCCGGTCCCGCGCGCGAACTCGAGGCAGCGCCGGCGGGCACGGTCGCCCATGGCGCGGAACACGATTTCCCCATCCGGGCCGAGCAGCGACCAGCCGTCGCCGGTCTCCCTGAGTCGCAGGCGACGCATGGACGCTCCGGGCGCCGCCCGGGATCCGCTCAGCACCTCGAGGGTGGTGGGCCTGTGGACTGTCGCGCTCATGCGACACAGCCTCGCGCGCGCAGCTAAGGGCGAGATGGGAGAAGGCTCGGGAGAACGTAAGAGTGCGCGGCGCCCACTATTGCGAGCTGGAGTCACCCGCCGCGAGCGCGAGCAGAGCCTCGTGCTCCTCCCGGCAGGCCGGGCAGCCATCGAGGTGCGTGCGCAGGCCGGGCAGCTCGGCGTCCGCGTCGGCGCCGGCGAGCTCAAGCTCCACGTACTCGTCGAGCAGGTCAAAGCAACTCTCACAGCCGATCTCGTAGCCGGACGGTCCGAGCAGGCGCTCGAGCGCTCGATGCCGTATGTCGTCGTCGCGGTTCACGCCTTCTCCCGTACGTCGTAGCCGGCGCCGGCGAGCTCCCGGCGCAGCTTCCGGCGCGCGTCGTGCAGCGTCTTGTACAGGCTGCCGCGCGTCGTATCGAGGCGCTCGGCGAGCACATCGATCGGGATCTCGTTGAGGGCCAGCGCCACGAACACCTCGCGCTGGTGCGGCGTCAGCGCGGTCTGGATCGCCGTGCGCAGCGAGGCCAGCACCTCGGTCCCCTCGAGCGCCGCCTGGGCCGTTGGCCGCCGGTCGGCGAACGCCGGCCACGCGTCCGCCTCGAGGACGACCTCGCGGCCCTGCCACGCGCGCCGGCGGAGCTTCACCCCGGCCTCGAGCAGCGCGAACTTGTAGGCCCAGGTGGTGAAGCGACTGGCGCCGCGGTATTGGTCGAGCTTGGCCAACACGGCGACGACGGCGTCGTTCGCCGCCTGGGTGGCGAGATCGTCGAGCTCCTCGCCCCGAACGTGGCTGAGCTCGGCGCGTCGGCGGCGAAGCTCGAAGCGCGCGGCGCGGAGCATCAGCGCGTGCAGATCGGCCACCGCCTGCTCACGCGCGGGTCCGCTGCTCCTGAGCGCCTGGACCCAGCTGTCGGACGTGCGCGGGGAGGTCTCGCTCACCCGCCCCGGCGAACGAGGCATCGGGCGCCGATGATAGTGGTGGCCGGGCTTCAGCACAGGACGCTCCACCACGGCCGCGGCTGCACACAGAACACCCATCGCTTGATTGGCGACGCCGGAGGCACGATCCTTACCCCTCGCGGCAATGCGCTCGCTCGTGGACACCCTGGGCATAGAGCTTCCGGTGCTCCAAGCCGGCATGGGGGGCGGGATCGATGGCCACGCGCTCGCCGCCGCGGTGTCCGAAGCGGGCGGTCTGGGCACGATCGGAACGCTCGACCCGCCCCGGCTCCGCAAGGAGCTCGGACGCGCGCGCCGGCTCACGGGCAAACCGGTCGCGGTCAACATCCTGCTGCCGTTCGCGCGTGCGGAGCACTGGGCGGTGGCGGAGGAGGCGGACGTCGTGATCACGTTCTGGGGGGCCCCGGTCCGCAGGACGCGCGGGGTGTGGCTTCACCAGTGCGGCGACGTGCGCGAGGCCAAGGCCGCGCGTGCGGCCGGCGCCGACGCGATCATCGCCCAGGGCGTGGAGGCGGGCGGCCACGTCCGCGGCGACGAGGCGGCGCTGGAGCTGCTGGAGCGCATGCGACGCGCGCTGCCGGGCTGTCCGGTGATCGTGGCCGGCGGCGTCGCGCGAGCCGCGGACGTACGCCGAGCGCTCGAGGCCGGAGCGTCCGGCGTGGCGGCCGGCACCCGCTTCCTGCTGAGCGAGGAGTCGCGCGCCCATCCGGAGTACAAGCGCCGGCTGCTCGCCGCCGACCGGACGGTCCTGACCGACCTGTTCGGCCTGGGCTGGCCGGCGAAGCACCGCGTGATCGCCAACGCGGCGACCGAGCGATGGCTGCGCGCCGACGGGCGATCGCCGCAGGCGGTACGGCTGGCGCATCGCGTGAGCGCGCCCGTGATCAGGCGGCTCCCGCTCAGCCTGGGCGGCCGGCTGGCCGCGGCGCAGAATGTCCGGCTCCCGCTGTTCGGCCCGTCAGCGCCCGTCGCCGGCTCGCAGGACGGGATGGCCGACGTCGCGCCGCTGTACGCCGGCGAGACGGTGGCGGAGATCGACGAGCTCCGCCCCGCCGCGGAACTGGTGCGCGAGCTCGCCGGCTGACCGCGCTCGATCTAAGCCGGCATCTTCGCCAGCGACCGGCGCAGGGCGGCGAGGTCGGGCGCGCCGAACACGACGCGGTTGCGCGTCGCGACGTAGACCAGATCGAGGTTGACGCCGGACTTCGCGATCTTGCGCGTCAGATCGGCGAGCACGCCGGGGGTGTCCTCGACGTCGACGACCACCACCTCGCGCTCGCGCGTGACCGCGATGTGCGAGATCGCCAGCATGTGCCTGGCCGCCTCGGCGTGCGGGACGAGGATGTGCAGCTCGACCCGGTCGCCGATGCCCATGCAGGTCGCGGCGGCGATGTTGACGCCGGCGTCGCTGATCGCCGCCGCCACGTCCGCGAGCGCACCTGGCGTGTTCTCGATGTCGATGGTCAGGTCGAACGCCACGAGCCGTGCGGCAGCCTACAAGCGACGCCGGTCGTGCGGACGCCGGGCGTGCGGCGGCGGGGGCGGCTCGGGCCCGGACGGCTCCTGCGGCCACACGAGCACGACCGCGCAGGGAGCGTGATCGACGACGAAGCGCGTGCGGGGTCCGAGGCTCTTGGGGCCGCGCCGAGGCTCCCCGTCCCGGGCCAGCACGAGCAGCTGCGCGTCCGCGCACTCACTCACCACCTCGTGCTCCACGCGCCCGCGCCGTGCCACCGCTCGCGCCGGCCGCGCCAGCCGGTCCCGGGCGGCCGCCAGCAGGCCACTCGCCTCCTCATCCGAGATCGCCCGCATCGCCGCCGCGGGATCGACGCGATGGCGTCCGAGCAGACCCGCACGTCCGCCCGCCGCGAGCTCCTCGACGTCGCTCGGCGCCACGTGGAGCAGCGTCACCTCCGCCTCAGCCGGGAGCAGCTCCCGCGCCTGCGCGACGCACGCCTCCCACGTCTCCTCCGAGATCCAGACCACTGCACGCATCAGATCACGCGGAGAGCCAACCACAAGCCCACCGTCGATGCGAGCAGCGCGGCGGGCACGGTGGCGATTCCCAGCCGCAGGAACTCACCGACGGCGATCGTCTGCTCGTGCGCCTGCGCGATCCGGCGCCACAGCAGGGTGGCCAGCGACCCGACGTAGGTCAGATTCGGTCCCACGCCCACCCCGATCAGCATCGCCAGCACGGCGCCGGGGCCGCTGCCCGCGACCACGGGCAGGACGATCAGGGTCGCGGGGAGGTTGTTGACCAGGTTGGCCAGCACGGCGCTCAGCCCGGCCACGGCGAGCAGCGCGGGCAGCCCGACTCCGTGTGGGAGCAGCGATCCCACGGCGGAGGACAGCCCGTGCTCGCTCGCGCCCCGAACCACCACCGAGAGCGCCAGCACGAACAGGAGAAACGCGGGCTCGGCGGCGCGCACGACCTCGCGCGGTGCCGGCCGCACGCGCGCCACCATCACCGCCGCCGCGGCCGCGGCGATCCAGGCGGGCGCGATCCCCACGAGCGAGCTGAGCCCGAAGCCGCCGAGCGCGAGCACGAGCACGCCACAGGCGAACGGCGGCAGGCGCGTGCCGGCGCCGGCACGCTCGTCGGCCACTGCGCCGCCCGCCAGCTCGCCGGCGAAGGCGCGCGTCAGAACCAGCCACTCGACCCCGAGCGCGGCCAGCCACGGGAGCGCCATCAGCGCCCCGAACCGCGCGAACGAAACCCCGGCCGCCTGGAACGCCAACAGGTTGGTCAGGTTCGACACGGGCAGGAGCAACGAGGCGCTGTTGGCCAGGTGCGTACACGCGTACACGTGCGGGCGGGCGCTCGTGCGCAGACGGGCCGCGGTCGCGAACACGATCGGCGTCAGCAGGACGACGGTCGCGTCGAGGCTGAGCACGGCGGTCGTGCCGGCGGCGGCGACGAACACCATCGCCAGCAGCCGCCGGGCCGCGCCGTTCGCCCGAACCGCCATCAGGGCGCCGAGAGCATCGAACAGGCCCGCGCGGCGGCAGGCGTCGCCGAGCACGAGCAGGGCGGCCAGGAAGCCGATCGTGGGGGCGAAGCGTGCGGCGGTGTGCCGGACGTCGCTGAGGCTCAACACCCCGGCCGCGAGGAGCAAGACCGCTCCTGCGCTCGCCACCGCCCAGTCCGGCGCCCAGCGCGGCCGCATGATCGCGGCGCCCAGGCTCGCGGCGAGCACGAGCAGCGCCGCCAGCTCGCTCACGCCGGATCCGCGGTCGCCTCGGCGGTCATCCTGAGCAGCTCGCGCAGCACCGCGTCGAGCCCGGCGATCTCGTAGCAGCGGCGCTGCATGCCGGCCCCGCCTCCGCGCCGCAGAAGGTCGGGTAGCCGGGCGATCTCCTCCTCGCACCCCAGCTCGCCGGCGTGAACGGCGGCGCGCTTCATCGCCTCCTCGAGCAGATCCGCCACGGGCCTGAGCGTTCCGTCGACGCTCGGCAGCTCCGCCTCGACGCCGAACCGGGCGGCGCGGAAGATCCCCTCCTCGAGCACCTCGGGAGGAGGGTCGTCCGTCTCCTCGGACTGCGCCGCGTGCCTGGCGAGGCAATGGACGAGCGCGACCAGCGCGCCGGTGTCGGCCAGCGACGCCTGCGCGTCGAGCGCGCGGACCTCGACCGTGCCCAGCCGCGGATGCGGGCGCAGCTTCCACCAGAACCAGGTGTAGTCGGGGACGTCGGCCGCGCGCGCGAGGACGCGGGTCATCTCACAGAAGTCCTCGAACGAGGCCATCGCCCGGGGCGCGCCCGACCGGGGCCATCCGCGGAGCGTCACCTCCCGCGCCGAGGCGAGCACGGTGTCCCGCCCGTGGCGAAACGGCGAGTTCGCCGCCAGGGCCTGGAGCAGCGGCAGGTGGCGGCGCAGCCCGTTGAAGGCGCGGATGGCGGTCTCCGGATCGGGCATGCCCACGTGCACGTGGAGCCCGGCCACCGGCGTCGCGGCGGCGTCGCCGAGCAGGTGGCGAATCCGCTCGTAGCGCTCCTTGTCGGTGATCTCGGCGTCGTCCTCCTCGGCCGACGGGTGCGTCCCGGCGCCGAGCAGGCCGCCGCCGGTCGCCAGCACGGCCCGACGCATCGACGCCAGCGCGCGGATCGCCTCCGACGTCCGCCGGCACACTCCGGTGATCAGCTCGACCTGACAGGCGTGGAGCTCCCGCTCCACCCGCCCGCCGTCGACCTCGTCGATGGACTCGAGCACCGCCGCCGACGTGTTCGTCTGCCGGCCGGTGACCGGATCGACCAGGAACAGCTCCTCCTCCACCCCGAGCGAGAACGGCTCCGCGGAGCCGAACGCCACCTCGGCCTCGGGCGCCGGGCCCCCGCTCACCGCGCCCCGCCTGGCTGCCGGCCCGCCACCGCGGCTCAGTAGACCGGTCCGCGCGCCGGCGGCGCGCTGCTGTCGAGGCCGTGCTTGACGCCGTGAACCTGCATGTAGGCCGCGTACCCAACGTCGAGGGCGAGCAGTGCGACCACCGCGGCGACGGCCAGGCGGCGCCGGTCACGCAGCACGTAGGCGGCCGCGACGTATACGACCGGGGCGGCGAAGAACACCATGCGGCCCCAGTCGAGGGCGAACGTCATCGAGGCCAGGCAGAGCGCGAACAGGACGAGCCCGCGGCGGGCGAAGCGCAGACCCCGCAGCGCGAGCGGGGCGGCCAGCCACAGCGGGCCGTACACGATCGCCATCCGCCGCACCTCGGTGGCCCAGCCATGTCCGCGCAACGCGTCGCGGATCACGTCGACGCGCTCGGTGAGGAACGGTCCGCCGTACCCCGGCTGGTATTGCTCGCCCACGGCCACGATCGAGCTGCGCAGGTAGACGTAGAGGACCACGGGAATCCCGGCCACGAGCACCAGGTCGCGCAGCGCCTCCCGATCGATTGGACGCCTGGCCCAGACCGCGTAGGCGAGCGGGATCAGGAACAGGCATGACTCGTGAATCGTGGTGGCGACGAGCAGCGTGAGGGCGAGCGCGACGCGCCGGCGGCGAACGATGAACAGGCAGCCCAGCGTGATCACGAGGATCGCCGCGATGTCGACCTCGCGACCGTTGCGCAGCAGCACCACGAGCAGCGGCGGGGAGATCGTGAAGGCGACCGACAGAGCGCCGGCGAGGCGCCGGTCGATCCCGAACTCCCCCAGCAGCGCGAACAGCGCGCCCCCGGCGGCGCCCGCCCCGAGCAGGGCGAGCAGCTCCCACGAGAACGACTGCGAGAACGGGAGCACGTGGACCAGGTAGGGCAGCCCGATGCGGAACGCGTACGGGAAGTTGTGCGGCCCGGCGGGATGGGCGGCGATCCGCGAGTAGTAGGGCTCGTCGCCGGAGAAGCCAACCTGGTGCAGAAGGACCGCGTTCAGCGCCGTGGCCACGGCCAGGCAGAGCGCGCCGACCAGCATCGACGGCCCGATCGAGACGCGGGCGGCCCGCACCGCACGCTCTTCGCTGGTGGCGCCGAGGCTCGTCACGGCGAAGAGTGTTCCACGGGGGCGTTACTGTCCTCGCGGTGGGGCAGGTGGGCAAGCGGGCGGACATGATCGTGCACGCGGCGCAGCCGCTGAACGCCGAGTCGCCTCCGGCCGCGCTGGCGCGGCGCGACGTGACGCCGCTCGGGACGTTCTACGTCCGCAACCACGGCGAGATCCCGCAGCTGGATCCGGCCGCCTGGCGCCTGCGGGTCGACGGGCTCCTCGAGCGTCCGCTCGAGCTCTCGCTGGATGAGCTGCAGACGCAATTCGATCAGCGCGAGGTCCTGGCCACGCTCCAGTGCGCCGGGAACCGCCGGGCCGGACTGATGGCGGTCCGAGACATCCCCGGGGAGGCTCCCTGGGGCCCGGGCGCGATCGGGACGGCCGCGTGGCGAGGGGTCGAGCTGGCGACGGTGCTCGCCGCCGCGGGGCTCAGGCCCGGCGCGCGCCACGTCGAGCTGCTCGGAGCCGATACCTCGCCCGAGGCTGATCCGCCCCAGCGGTTCGGCGCCTCGATCCCGCTGCACAAGGCGCGCGGACCCGAGGTACTGCTGGCCTGGGAGATGAACGGCGAGCCCCTCGCGGCGGTGCATGGCGCGCCGGTGCGTGCGGTCGTGCCCGGCTACATCGGCGCCCGCAGCGTCAAGTGGCTCCAACACGTGAGCGCCGCCGCTGAGCCCTCGGAGAACCACTTCCAGGCCCGCGCCTACCGCCTGCTTCCAGCGGAGGCCGACCCCGCCACCGCCCCGCTCGGCAGCGGCATCGCGCTCGGCGCGGCGCCGCTCAGCGCCGACATCCTCGAGCCCGCGGACGGGGCCACCGTGCGCGCCGGCGAGATCGAGCTGCACGGCTACGCGCTCGCGGGCGAGGACCGACGGATCGAGCGGGTGGAGGTGTCGACCGACGGCGGCGCGTCGTGGCGCCAGGCCGAGCTGCTCGCCGATCTCGGTCCGTGGGCGTGGCGGCGCTGGCAGGCCACGGTCGAGCTGGCGCCGGGGCCGGCGCAGGTCGTGGCGCGGGCATGGGACAGCGCCGGAAGCACGCAGCCCGAGGACCCGGCGCGCCTGTGGAACCCGAAGGGCTACGTCAACAGCTCCTGGGCGCGGATCGCGCTCACGGTCTCGGACTAACGCCGCTGGAGCGCACCGCGTCGCGGATCGCCGCCGCCGTCAGGGTCCCGGCGAGCGACCCCACCACGCCGAGAGCCCAGGAAGCGGCGGGCCCCGGCGGAGGCGGCGGGTCCGAGCCGGAGGCGACGCAGAAGACGATGTCGCCATCGATCGGGGTGAAGGCGGGATCGACCGCGCGGGCGATTCCCGCGCTGGCGATCCGGGCCACGATCCCGCAACCCCGCTTGTCCAGCGAGGCGTCCGTGCAGACGCAGGCCAGGGTTGTGTTGGCGCCCTCGCGCATGGCCACGTACGGCGGCTCGCGTAGCTGATGGATGAGCTGAGCGGTCCGCACCAGATCCCCCCGCTCGTCGCGGGGCGCGGCCACGAGTGAGCCGTCCTCATCCACCACGTCACCGAAGGCGTTCGCCACCGCGAGCACCGCCACGGTGTCGCCGCTGCGGAGCCTCCCCGCCGCGTACCCGACGCCGCCCGGTGCCGCATGCTCGCGCCCGAACAGCTTCCCCACCGCCGCGCCCGTCCCGGCGCCGACGCGCCCGCGCTCCGGCACCCCCGCGACGGCGCGCTCGCACGCTTCGAGGCCGTCCTCCGGCCGGGGCCGGACCGCTCGGTGTCCCTCCGCGAGGTCGAAGACGACGGCGGTGGGAACGAGCGGGACGACGCCACCGGGGGTCGGGCGGCCGACGCCCCGCTGCTCGAGCCAGCGCATGACGCCGTCGGCGGCGGCCAGGCCGTAGGCGCTGCCCCCGGTGAACAGCACGGCCGACGGCCCCTCCGCGTTGGCCAGCGCCGACAACCCCTCGACCTCGCGCGTGCCGGTGCCGCCGCCGCGGATGTCGACGCCGCCGCGGCTGCCCGGCGGCGTGATCACGACCGTGCAGCCGGTCCGGGCCTCGGGGTCGGTCCAGTGCCCGAAGGCGAAGCCGTCGGGGGGCGGCAGCGGGTCGGTCACCGCGCGTAGGTCTGGATGTCCTGGTCGAGCGTGCCCTGGGCGGCGTACTGCCCGGTGTGGACGTAGACCACCTTGCCGGCGCGGTCGATGAAGATCGTCGTCGGCAGGCCGGCCACCGAGGCGACCGGGCTCAGCCCCGGGATCGTCGTCTGGTAGCTCGGATAGGAGACGGCGTGCGTGGACAGGAACGCACGCGCGTCGCCCGCGGAGTCGCCCGTGTCGGCGCCGAGGAAGGCGACCCCGCGTCCATAGTGGGCGGCGGCGTAGGCGAGCAGCCCGAACTCCTGCCGGCACGGCCCACACCAGGAAGCCCACGCGTTCACCACGACGGGGTAACCGCGCAGTTCGTGGATCCGGGCCGTGAGCGCCGACTGAGACCCGACGAGCTTTCCGGCCTGGTCGTGGAGCGTGGCCAGCGGCGCCGGGGATCCGGCGAGCGCCTGCTCGGCCGCCGCCGCGCTGGGCGCCTGTCCAGGCGCCTTGGCCAGCGCGGCGCGAACGCGCCGCTCGAGCGCGCTCGTGCTGAGCCAGCCGGACGTGGAGACGTCGTAGTACCAGAGGATCCGGCCGGAGGCCGAGGCGAGCACGAGCCAGGGCGCGTCCTGGACGCCGTACCCGTCGGCCACGCGCCCGCTGCGGTCGAGGCCGACCGGATAGGAGAGCGGCCGGGGCAGACGGGCGAGCAACGCGGAGGCGGCGCCCGGCGAGGGTTCGACGCTCGCCTCGTCGACGGCGGTCAGGCGCGGCAGCGCCGGGTCCGCGCCGTAACGGTTCAGCGCATCGAGCTGGCGGGCGAGATCGGTCACCTCCGAGTCCCAGGTGGCGAAGAACAGGAACAGCCGGGGCCGGCCGGCCGGCCCAAGGGCGAGCGAGCCGCCGCCGGCGCGAGGCACGACCGCGTGCTGGCTCGGCGCGATCCCAGGGATCTGGCGGTAGGACTGCGTGGCGTCCACGCGCGGGTGTCCGGGCAGCAGGCCCGCCGCCTCCTGCGCCAGCAGCTGACCGAGCTGGGGAACCGTCGAGTACGACATCTGCGTCAGGTACACGCGCCGCAGCGTGCCCTGCGGGTCGACCACGAACAGGGCCGGCGTGTGATCGATCTGGCCGGCCGTGATCTGCACGTCGATGTCGTAGTCGTGCCACACGCGCTTCAGCGCCGGGAGCGACCCGGTGAGGAAGCGCCACGAGCGGAGCATCCCGTGCGCCTCGGAGTAGGAGCGGACGTCGCTGATCGCGGTGGCGTCCGGATTGGCATCCACGCCGAGGAGTTGGACCTGCGAGCCGGCGCCGCCGAGCATCGCCTTGGCGTCGAGCATCGCGGTGGTGGTGAGCGGACAGACGGTCGTGCACTCGGAGTCGTTGAAGGCCAGGATCACGACCTTGCCGCGGTAGCTGTGGAGGGACACCGGGCGGCCGAACTCGTCGTTCAGCGTGAAGTCCGGCGCGGGCTTGGACAGCGGCGTGCCCGGGTCGAGGTTCGGATTCGAGGCGAGCCCCCCCGCGCGTTTCGACGAGGGCTGGGTGAGAAGCGCTCCGACCAGCACAGCGCCGAGCACGACGACCACCCCCAGCGCGAGCCGGGTGTGGCGGAGGGAGCGCATCTTCGTCATGGAGGCCCGTCACCGTACCGCGTCGCGAGCGCCCTGATCTCCGAGGGCGCGCGACCGAGGCGGCGGGCGAGCGCAAGCTGGCGTCGTGGACCACCGGTGCGGAGCTCGCGCACGACGGTCAGGCGCTCGCCGGGCGTCAGTCCGTTGCGCGTCTGCACGGGATGATGGGGCGAGCGCTCACGCGTCTCGCGCAGGCCGATCCGCCGCAGCCGCTGGGTGATCGCCTCCGGGGAGCGCTCGAGCAGATCGGCGAGCGTGGCCGGGTTGAGGCCAGCATGGAGCCGAAGCTGCTCGTCCTCGGCACGCGTCCAGCGCCGCCCGGTCTGATGCGCGCGCTGCGAGCGGGGAAGCTCGAGGCCGAGCTTCCGGGCGCGGGCGCGGAGCGCGTCGGGCGTGCGGGCGAGGATCTGGGCCGCACGCTCGAGCTCCACGGCTTCGAGGACCAGGGTGCGCAGGCTACGGTCATCCCGGGGGGTCCAGGCCCGGCCGTAGGTGGCGAGGCCGAGCTTTGCGGCCCGCGCGGCCACCGCCGCGGCGCTGCGGACGGGCAGCTCGAGGGCGATCTCGCGGCAGGTCAGGCCGCGCGCGTACCCGTCGCGCACGGCTGCGTCCTCGTAGTCGTGCCAGCGTCGGCGCGGCGCCGGGCGATGCACGCCGAGGGTCTGGGCCCGCAGCCGGACGGAGCCGGCCGAGCGGCCGAGCTGCGCGGGCGAGGCGCTGCACGTCGTCGCCGGCGTGCCAGCAGGCCTGGATCGCCTCGTCCTCGGCCGCCGCGTAGGGCCGCGGCGTGATCGCGCTGCCGAGCAGCGCGCGGCGCCGGCGGCGCACCTGCTCGGCGTCGCGCCCGAGCCGGGCGGCGAGCGTGGCGGCCGGAACGCCGGCCGCAGCCGAGGCCCGCACGAGCGCGTCCTCGCGGTCGGTCCACGGCCGCGATCGTGGCCGGGGCGGGAGTCCCAGCGCGCGGCGGCGCTCCGACACGGCGTCCTCGGAGCGCTCGAGCTGCCGCGCGAGCGCGCGGATCGGCACACCCTGCGGATACAGATCGGTCAGGATGCGGTCCTCGTTTGCAGACCAGCGGCGGGCCATGCTCGGTCGACGTCTCCTTTGGGCAGCACTACGGGAGAGGCGACCGTGACCTCGCGGCGTCGAGCATGAACGCCGGTGCCGGGACGTTAGCACCGGCAGGCCCTGGCGCAGTAGGCACTCGCGTACGCTGGGGACATGCACGATGCACGCGCGGCCGAGCTCGAGGCCCGGCTCGGCGCGCTCCGGGCCGGCTTCTGGCTGGGATGGCTGTCGATCGCCGCCGTGGTGGCGGCGCTGGCACTGGGGATGCACACGCGGCACCCGGTCGCGCTGATCGCCCTCACCGCGGCCGCCTCGGCGGCCAACGCGGCGGTCACGCTCGTGCCCTGGCGCGGGTTGCTGGCCGCGGCCGCGCGGACGCCTGCTGCTCGACCTGTGGTCGGCCGGGCTGATCACGTTCTCCTGCACGTTGATCGTTCTCGCGGGCGCGCGGGCGGACTTCGATCTGCTGCTGTTCCTGATCGCCCCGTTCCTCGCCACCGTGCACCGTGCGTGGCGGCGCGTCCTGTGGCTGGCCGTGGCGGCGGTCAGTTACCCGGTGGTGATGGCGCTGGCGCCCGCTCCGATCGGGACCGCCGAGATGGCGATGCGGCTGGCGCTGCTCCTGGCCGCCACCGTGCTGGCCCTCGCCCTGGCCGCGATGGTGGGGCGCGAAGCCAGCGCGCGGGCCCGGGCCAGCGAGCGGGCCGAGCTCGAGCACGCGCTCCTGGCCGAGTCCCACCACCGGGTCAAGAACAGCCTCCAGACGGTCGCCGACATCCTCATGCTGGGCCGGCCCGAGGGAATCGGTGCCGAGAAGTTCGACGAGACCGCAGCTCGGATCCGCTCGATCGCCGCCGTCCACCGCCTGCTGGCCGAGAGTGGTGGCGAGGCGGTGAGCGCCCCGGCGCTGCTGGCGGCGGTGGCGGGCGCCGCCGCGGTGGACGCGCAGCTCGAGATCGAGCCTCATCAGCTCGCGCCGGCGTGCGCGCAGCAGCTCGGGATCGTGGCCAACGAGCTGATCTCCAACGCTGCGCAGCACGGGCGCCCGCCGATCCAGGTGCAGTTGCGCGGGTCGAGGCCGACCGTGCTCGAGGTCACCGACGCCGGCGAGGGCCCGAACGGTGACGAGGAGCGCCTGGGGCTTCAGCTCGTGCGCCAGATCGTGGAGCGCGGGCTCCTGGGGACGTTCACGCTGTCGGCCGACGGGGTGGCGGGAACGTGCGCGTGCGTCCGATTCGACGCCGATCGATGCGCATCCTGATCGCCGAGGACGAGCCGATCATCGCGCTGGCCCTGGCCGAGCGGCTGCGCCGGCTCGGCCACGACCCGATCGGCCCGGCGCGCGACGGGATCGAGGCGGTGGAGGCGGCTCGGGCCCACCATCCCGATCTATACCTGTTCGACATCGACATGCCGCGCCTCGATGGGTTGCGCGCGGCGCAGGCGCTCGCGGACGAGGGCCTGCGCCGGCCCGTGGTCGTGCTCACGGGCGTCGAGGACCCCGGGCTCGTCGACCGCTCGGTCTCGAGCGGGGTCTCCGCCTACCTGACCAAGCCGATCGACGACCGCCAGCTCGACGCCGCCATCCGCCTGGCCGCGGCCCGGCATCGAGAGCTGCTCGAGCTGGAGGCCGAGGTGCAGCGCGCTCGCCAGTCGCTGGCCGAGCGCAAGGTGATCGACCGGGCCAAGGGGCTGCTGATGGACGCGCTCCAGCTCTCCGAGGAGGAGGCGTTCGCCCGGCTCCAGCGGGCCGCGCGCAATCGCAACATGCGCCTGCCCGAGGTCGCGCAGGAGTTGATCGACCAGCGCGACGTGCTGCGCCGGGACGGGCAGTCGTGATTTATCGTCGGTGGCGATGCGCCCGACGCTGATCGAGTTTCCAGCCGACGATCCGGAGCGCGCCCGCCGCTTCTGGTCGGGTCTGCTCGACGTGGAGCTCGAGCCGCGGCGCGACGGCGAGGGCGAGGGCTGGCAGACGCACTCGGGCGCGCCGGCGGTGGGCGTCCACGAGCGCGGGCGCGGGCCCGGCGACTCGTTCTCGCTCCCCTACTTCGCGGTGGACGATGTCGAGCAGGCGCTCGAGCGGGTGCGCGAGCTCGGCGGCACGGTGGTGCACCCGGGGCGTTCATGGGCCATCTGCAAGGACTCCGAGGGCAGTCCCTTCGGCTTGGCGCATCGTGACGCTCCCGACGGGGCTTGATCACGCGGGCTGAGTACGATTGCCCGCGGTTCACGGGACATTCACGAGGAGGAGAGAGATGAGGCGTGTCTACGCGGTCGTATCGTTGCTCGCGGCGTTCGCTCTGCTGAGCGGACCGGCGATGGCGAAGAAGCCTGCGGTGAAGAAGAACCTGCCGGTGGTCCCCGGCAGCCAGTACCTGGCGCTCGGCGACTCGGTCACGTTCGGCTACATGGAGCCGAACGTCGTTCCGGCGCCCAACTACAACAACGCGGCGAGCTTCCTGGGTTACCCCGAGCAGCTCGGGGCCGAGCTGCACCTGCGTGTGACCAACGCGGCCTGCCCCGGTGAGACGTCGGCGAGCCTGATCAGCGTTGCGGCCCAGAGCAACGGCTGCGAGAACAACCCCTCCGGTACGAGCTCGAACTACCGGTCGCTCCATCCGCTGCACGTGCGCTACAAGGGCTCGCAGCTGGCCTATGCCGTGTCGTATCTGAAGAGCCACCACGACGTCCGCTTGGTCTCGCTGATGATCGGGGCCAACGACTACCTGCGGTGCGTGGAGACGACGAAGGACGCGTGCACGAGCTCGTCCGAGGAGGCGGCCCTGGCGGCGACGCTGACCAAGAACGTCCGCACGATCCTGTCCACCATTCGCAACAAGGCGCACTACCAGGGTCAGATCGCCCTCGTCAACTACTACTCGCCATTCGCGGCGCTCAACGCGACCACCGTCCATTACAACGGCGTGGGCGACGCCACGGCCAAGCCATTCCATGTCGAGGTCGTCGACGGCTACGGGCTCTTTGCGGCGGCCGCCACGCGCTCGGGCGGCGATGTGTGCAAGGCGGGGCTGGTCACCCAGCTCTCGACCGGCAAGTGCGGGATCCATCCGAGCTACGCCGGGTCGGCGCTGCTGGCGCAGGCGGTGGAGAAGGCGATCAAGCTCGGCTGACGCCCACCTCCCTCTACACCGACAGCCCGCAGGACGCGGCGCTCGACGTCGCGCTTTCGCATGCGCTACTGAACGACGCGGCGGCTCAGGGCCGCGGGGCGGTGCGAGTGTGGACGCCACCGCCGGCGGTGTCCTTCGGGCGGCTCGATCTCCTCTCGGCGAGCATCGATGCAGCCGCGGCGGCCGCGCGGGCCGAGGGGTTCGAGCCGGTGCGCCGGCTCGCCGGGGGCCGGGCGGCGGCGATCGGCCCGGGCACCGCGTGCCTCGGCTTCGCGGCGCCGGTGGACAGCGTGGCGTCGGGGATGCAGGAGCGCTACGAGACGCTCTCAGCGCTGCTGCTCGACGCGCTCGGCCGGCTTGGGGTCGACGCGCGCATCGGGGAGCTCGCCGGCGAGTGGTGCGCCGGGGCGTGGAGCGTGCTCGTCGGCGAGGGCAAGGTGGGCGGGCTGGCGCAGCGGGTGATCCGCGGTGGGGCGTGGGCCGAGGCCGTGGTCGTCGTGCGCGGCGCGCCGGCGCTGCGGGCAGCGCTCGACCGGGTTCACCGCACGCTCGGGCTCGAGTGGCGGCCCGAGACGCTGGTCGGGCTCGAGAGCGTCACGGTCGATCAGGTGACGAGCGCGCTCCGAGACGCCGCGAGCGTGCGCTGGGAGCTCGCGCCCGCGGAGATCCCGCCCGCGCTCTGGCGCGCCGCCGGCGCACTGCGCGAGGAGCACGCGCTAGGGTCTATCGCCGCTGAGCCACGGCCCGGCGCCACCGAGGCGGTCCGGAGTGATCCGGGCTGCCGTCCGGGTTGAGCGTGACCAGGTGCGCCGGCCGGTCGGACTCGATCACGGCGCGGGCGGACTGGGTCAGGACCGACATCGTGTCCCCGACCCTAACCACTTAGGATCCGGCCCGTGGACCTGTGCCTGATGATCGAGGGTCAGGAGGGAGTGGAGTGGCCGCAGTGGGTCGCGCTGGCTCAGGCGTGCGAGGAGCACGGGATCCCAGCGCTGTTCCGCTCCGACCACTACATGAACCTCGACGGCCAGCATCCCGAGCGGGGATCGCTCGATGCGTGGGGAACGTTGTGCGCGCTGGCCGCGGTCACCGAGACGCTGCGCCTAGGGACGCTCGTCTCGCCGGCCACCTTCCGGTACCCGTCCAACCTGGCCAAGCTCGTGGCCACGGCCGACCAGATCTCAGGCGGGCGAGTCGAGCTCGGCCTCGGCGCCGGCTGGCACGAGCGCGAGCACCGCGCCTACGGCTTCCCGTTCCCGCCCACCCGCGAGCGAATGGACATCCTCGAGGAGCAGCTCGAGGTGGTGACGCGGAGCTGGGGCTCCGAGGAGGCGTCGTTCGACGGCGCGCACTACAGCCTCGAGCGCCTCGACGCCCAGCCCAAGCCGGCGCAGCGCCCGCATCCGCCCCTGATCATGGGCGGCAACGCGGGCGCGCGGAGCGCGCGTCTCGCCGCCCGCTTCGCCGACGAGTACAACACGCCCTTCCCCACCCTCGACGACATCCGGGAACGGCGCGGGCGCATCGAGGACGCATGCGCGCAGGCCGGACGCGACCCGATCCCGTTCTCGGTGATGACGGGCGTGATCGTGGGCGCCGACGCGGGCGAGGTGCGCGAGCGCGTCGGACGGGTGGCGGACAAGACGGGGATCGATCCCGACGCGCCGCCCGAGTCGTGGGTGGTGGGCACGATCGAGGAGGCCGCCGATCGGTTCCGCGCGCTCGCCGAAGCCGGGGTCAGCCGCGTCATGTGCCAGCACCTGCTGCACGAGGACGCCGGCGCGGTCGCGCTGCTGGCGAAGGCGGCCCGCGCGGCGGCTGATTAGAGGGTCTGGCTAGAGGGTCTGGCCGAAGTCGTCGTGCCCGACCGGGCTCTGGGCGAACTTGCGCAGAGCCTCCTTCCCCCCACCCACCAGCGGCTCGCCGTGCGCGAACAGGAGATGATCGAAGTCGCGCGTGAGCAGGCCGCGGAAGGCGTCCTTGAGACCCTCCTTGACCGTTCCTGGGTGCTCGCCGATGAGCTGGTCGGGGACGAAGCCGAGCGCGCCGCCGTAGCGGATCAGGCCGTCGGCGAAGGCGATCGCCCCGTCTCCCACCGCGATGTGCAGCGCGCCCTCGTCGTCTGAGAGCTTGCCGATGTGAATCGCCGTAACTCCGGGCGCCAGTTCGTCGTGGTTCCCGTACACCTCGACCTCCAGGCGGCCGCCGAGCCGCTCCGCCGCCCCGCGCGAGACGCGGATCGGGATGCCGAACGTCTCCGCGAACACCGCGGCGTCGCGGTCGTGGTGGCCGCTGGTCAGGACGACCTGCTGCGGGGCGCTCGGCAGCGACTCGATGCCTTCGTCGGGGATCTTGGGGTCGATGACGATCCCCGCGGGCTGCACGTAGTACGAGCTGACGTCAGTGCGGATCGGCTCGTGGAAGACGCTCCAGTGAAAGACGCCGGGAAGAATCTCGCGCATGCGTCGGGCCCTACCCAATGTTTGCGGTTCGCAGGCGCGGTGAGACTGAGGCGATGGCTCAGACACCAGACAAGCAGGCCCCACAGCGCGGCGAGGACGATCGCCGCGCCGGCACCAACCCCGCCCACGATCCCGCCCCGCGCAGCCCGGCTCCCGATGAGGACGCGGTACGCAAGGGCCAGGAGAACCTGGACAGCATCACCGCGAAGTGAGGCGCGTGGACACCACCACGCCGGCGTCCAGCGGCACGGTGACGGTGGCGTATCCGTGCTCCGGCGCGTCCATGTACGCGCGGTAGCGGTCGAGGTTGGGATCGTCGGGGCTGAGATCGGCGATCACGGTCGCGCCGGGAGACAGGCGCGGCTCGAGTAGGTCGAGGACGGCCAGGTACAGGTCGTTCCACCCGTCCAGGAACAGCAGCTCGACGGGCTCTGATCCGTCGCGCAGCGTCTCGAGCGCGTCGCCGACGCGCAGATCGACGACGTCCCCCAGCCCCGCCTCCTCGAGGTTGGCTCGGGCGCGCGCGGCCTTGCCGGCGTCGAGCTCGGTGCTGATCAGCCGGCCGGCGCCTCCGAGGTCGCGGAGCGCCGCGGCCATGTAGATGGTGGAGATCCCGACCGAGGCGCCGAACTCGACGGCGTTGCGCGGGCCGCGGGCCAGCGTGAAGGCGTAGAGCAGCTCGCCGACCTCGCGCTTGATCGCCAGCGGAGCGCCGCCGTACAGGGTGGCGCGCTCGCCGCCGTAGACCTTGGCCCCAAGCTCGGCCTCGCGCGCCGCCACGCGGGCGACCGCCGGCGGGTCCTCGCGCGCGCTCTGCTCGTGCAATCGGTCGAGCACACGCGCCACGGCGGCGGTCTGGAGCGTCCCTATGTCTGCTCTTTCCGGCGCGCCTCGCGGTCGGCCTTGCGCTCGGCCCGCTGCTCCTCGCGCACGCGCCGCTGAGCATTGGAGCGCCGCGCCGCGACTCCCCGCGGCGCCACCGTGAACGGGCCGGCGAAGGCGGTCAGGACCCGCTCGACATCGGCCCCGCCGCACGCGGGGCAGGGCGCCGTCGCGCCCGGGGGCGCGAACTCCTCGAACTGCTCACCGCAGCTGCGACAGCGGAAGTCGTATAACGGCATGGCTCTCGGCGATCACGATACGCCGGGGCGGCGGTCGGCCCAGGGCCGGGCCGCCTCGATCTGCCCGGCCAGGGCGTACAGCGTGTCCTCCGCCCCGTGCCGGCCGACGAGCTGCACGCTGAGCGGCAGCCCGTCGTCGGCGATGCCGGCGGGTACGGTCACGCCCGGCTGGCCGGTCAGGTTGAACAGCGGCGTGAACGGGGTGAACCGGGCGGCGCGGTCGATCGCCAGCGGCGCCGAGCGCCCGTACGCACCCTCGGCCGCGATCGCCGTGGTGGCCAGACCGGGCGTCAGGAGCACGTCGACCTCGTCCCACAGAGCGGTTATCCGAGCGGTGGTGGCGGCGCGCTTGGCCAACAGCGCGTCACGCCGGCGCGGCGGGACGAGCCGCCGCCCGACCGCCGCCATCTGACGAGTCGAGGCCTCGAGCGCGTCGCGGTCGGGCACCTGACTCGACTCCTCGTAGATGCCGCGCAACCACGTCTGAACGAACTCGAGCTCGGCCAAGCCGTAGGCCGGATCGCGCTCCACGACCTCGTGCCCGAGCTCGCTCAGCAGCGCGCCCATGCGCTCCCAGGCACCCCGCTGCGCCTCGGACACCTTGGCGATAACGCCGGCCGGGACCTTCCGGGACATGGCCACTCGCAGCCGGGCCGGGGGCTGCGCTGCCGCCGCGCGATAGCTGCCGCTGAACGGGGGGCGTGGTCGGCGTCGGCCTCGGTGGCGCCGTGAATCGCGTCGAGCAGCAGCGCGCTGTCCGCCACCGTGCGCGCCAGGGCACCGTACGTGCTGAGGCCGAGCCACCCGGAACGGGCGGGCTGAGAGGAGACGCGCCCGCGCGTGGGCTTCATCCCCACCAGACCGCAGCATGCCGCCGGGATCCGGATCGAGCCGCCGCCGTCCGAGCCGGTCGCCGCGGGGACCATTCCGGCCGCCACCGCGGCCGCCGATCCGCCCGAGGAGCCACCGGTGGTGCGGGTCACGTCCCACGGGTTGCGGGTGATCCCATTCGAGTCGGTGGCGGTCCACGGGAAGATCATCAGCTCGGGGACGTTCGTGATCCCGATCGGGATCGCGCCCGCGGCCCGCAGCCGCCGGACCACCTCGCTGTCCGCGCTCGCCGGCGGGCCAAAGGTCTTGCACCCGCGGGTGGCCACCTCCCCCGCCACGGCCAGGTCGTCCTTGACCGCCACCGGTACCCCGGCGAGCGGGCCGCTCGTGTCGACGCTCTCGGCCTCGGCCAGCGCCTGCTCGGGCATCGTGGTGCGGAACGCATTCAGCGCCGGGTCGAGCGCCTCGATCCGGCGCAGGCAGAGCTCGACCAGCTCGCGCGGGTGCACCTGGCCCGAGCGCACCAGCTCGGCCACCGCTCCGGGACCGCTGAAGGCGAGGTCTGCGTCGGCGGTGGCGGTCACGGCGGGGAACTCTCGCACCCCCCACACGCGGGTGCAAACCGGCGCGCATCGTTGGCGAGCGTCGGGGGGCCGAGGGTATAGTCGAAATCGCGAGTCCGACGATGACCGACCAGGCTCAGACCACTCAGCTCCAACGGCGCTTCGGCCGACCTCGACGCGGCCGAGACCGGCGAGTGGATCGAGGCGGTCGATGCGGTCGTGGCGCACGACGGGCCCGAGCGCGCACGGGAGATCCTCACGCGTGTCGTGGAACGTGCCCAGCACGCCGGCACCGGGCCGATCGCGACGCTCAACACGCCGTACGTCAACACGATCCTGCCCGAGCAAGAGGCGAAGCTCCCGGGCGACCCCGCGCTCGAGCGGCGGCTTCGCTCGATCATCCGCTGGAACGCGATCGCGATGGTGGTCCGCGCCAACAAGGCGTCCTCGGAGATCGGCGGCCACATCGCCAGCTACCAGTCGCTCGCCACGCTCTACGAGGTCGGCTACAACCACTTCTGGCACGCGCCGTCCGAGGATCACGGCGGCGACCTCGTCTACTTCCAGGGGCACTCCTCACCGGGCAACTACGCACGGGCGTTCCTGGAGGGCCGGCTGAGCAGCGAGCAACTCGACGGCTTCCGCCAGGAGGTCTCCAAGCCCGGCGGGCTCTCCTCCTATCCCCACCCGTGGCTGATGCCGGAGTTCTGGCAGTTCCCCACGGTCTCGCTCGGGATCGGCGGGATCACGTCGGCCTACCAGGCGCGGCTCATGAAATATCTGGACGCGCGCGGGGTCGCGGAGACGTCCGGCCGGAAGGTGTGGGCATTCCTCGGTGACGGAGAGATGGACGAGCCGGAGAGCATGGGCGCGATCGGGTTCGCCGGGCGGGAGCGGCTGGACAACCTGATCTGGGTCGTCAACTGCAACCTCCAGCGGCTCGACGGGCCCGTGCGGGGCAACAGCAAGATCATCCAGGAGCTGGAGTCGGACTTCCGCGGGGCGGGCTGGAACGTGATCAAGGTGATCTGGGGCTCGCGCTGGGATCCGCTCCTGGCCCAGGACTCGGATGGCCGGCTCGTCTGCGTGATGGAGGAGTGCGTGGACGGCGACTACCAGACGTTCAAGTCGCGCGACGGCGCCTACGTGCGCGAGCACTTCTTCGGGCGCGACCCGGTGCTGCTGGAGCGCGTCGAGGACATGTCCGACGAGGACATCTGGCTCTTGAACCGCGGCGGCCACGATCAGCAGAAGGTGTACGCCGCCTACCACGCCGCAGTTGGCCACACGGGGCAGCCGACCGTGATCCTGGCCAAGACGATCAAGGGCTACGGGATGGGCGTCTCGGGCGAGGGCCAGATGGTCACCCACCAGGCCAAGAAGATGACCGAGGCGGCGTTGCTGGCCTTCCGCGACCGCTTCGAGCTGCCATTGACCGACGATCAGGTGAAGGCGGCCGAGTACTACAAGCCGCCGGACGACAGTCCTGAGATGAAGTACATGCGCGAGTGCCGGGAGGCCCTCGGCGGTTCGCTCCCGGTGCGCCGGCGGAAGGCCGAGCCGCTGGAGGCGCCGGAGCTGGAGGCGTTCAAGGGTCAGCTCGAGGGCACGGGCGAGCGCGAGAACTCGACCACGATGGCGTTCGTGCGGGTGCTCGCGGCGCTCCTGCGCGACAAGAAGATCGCCCGCCACATCGTGCCGATCGTCCCCGACGAGTCGCGCACGTTCGGGATGGAGGGGATGTTCCGCCAGGTCGGCATCTACTCGCCGGTGGGCCAGCTCTACCAGCCCCAGGACTCCGAGCAGCTGATGTTCTACAAGGAGGACCAGCACGGGCAGATCCTCGAGGAGGGCATCACCGAGGCCGGGTCGATGTCCTCGTTCATCGCCGCGGGCACCGCGTACAGCGCGCACGGCGTGCAGATGGTGCCGTTCTACATCTACTACTCGATGTTCGGCTATCAGCGGGTGGGCGATCTGATCTGGGCCGCCGGCGACAGCCGGACACGCGGGTTCATGCTCGGCGGAACGGCCGGGCGTACGACTCTGAACGGCGAGGGGCTACAGCACGAGGACGGCCACAGCCATCTGCTGTTCTCGGTCGTCCCCAACTGCCGCGCCTACGACCCCGCGTTCGGCTACGAGCTGGCGGTGATCGTCCAGGACGGCCTGCGGCGCATGGTGGCCGAGCAGGAGGACGTCTTCTACTACGTCACCCTGATGAACGAGAACTACCACCACCCGGCGATGCCCGATGGCGCGCAGGAGGGGATCCTGCGCGGGATGTACCTGCTGCGTACGAGCTCTCTGCGGAAGAAGAAGGGACCGCGGGTGCAGCTGCTCGGGTCGGGGACGATCCTGAACGAGGTACTGGCCGCGGCCGAGCTGCTCGAGGATGAGTTCAAGGTGGCGGCCGACGTGTGGAGCGTGACCTCGTTCACCGAGCTCCGCCGCGACGGGATCGAGATCGAGCGGTGGAACATGCTGCATCCGCTCGAGGACCCGCGCCGGGCGTACGTGAGCGAGCGCCTGTCCGAGCGCGGCGGCCCGGTGGTGGCCTCCACCGATTACCTGCGCGCCGTGGCGGACCAGATCCGCCAGTGGGTGCCCGGCCGCTACCGGGTGCTCGGCACCGACGGGTATGGCCGCAGCGACTACCGCAGCGCCCTGCGCCGCTTCTTCGAGGTCGATCGCCACTACGTGGTGGTGGCGGCATTGAAAGAGCTGGCCGACTCCGGAGACATCGAGGCCGAGCGCGTGGCGGAGGCGATCGAGCGCTACGAGATCGACCCGCAGGCGCCGATGCCGACGACCGTATGAGTGCCACCGAGGCCGTCCCGGTCGAGGTTCCCGACATCGGGGATTTCGACGACGTCCCGATCATCGAGATCCTCGTCTCGGCCGGCGACCAGGTCGCCGCCGACGATCCGCTGCTGACCCTCGAGTCGGACAAGGCCACGATGGACGTGCCGGCGCCGTTCGCGGGGACGGTGCGCGAGTTGCTCGTCAAGGTCGGGGACAAGGTGTCGCAGGGCACGAAGCTGCTGGAGATGGAGACCGACGACGACGACGCGTCCACCGGCACGGATGCGTCCGCCGCCGCATCCGAGGGCGCGCCCGACGAGGCCGAAGCCCCGGACGCCGTCGGCAGCGCCGCCCAGGCCGAGGAGCAGGACGCTCCCGAGGCCGACTCCGGCGGCACCTCTGACGCCAAGTCCGGGCGCGCGGCCGAGTCCGAGACCGGGCGCGAGTCCGAGCCCGAGACCGGGGCCGAGCGCGAGGAGGCGCCGCCGGCGGAGGGCAACGGCGGCGGCCCGATCTATGCCAGCCCCTCCGTCCGCCGGATCGCCCGTGAGCTGAGCATCGATCTCTCCAGGGTGACCGGTACCGGGCGCAAGGGGCGGATCACCAAGGAGGACGTCGAGAAGTTCGCCGAGAGCGGCCCGTCCGAGGCGCCGAGCGCTCCCGCCGCGGCCCCGAGTGCGCCCGGCATCGAGGGCCTGCCGCCATGGCCGTCGATCGACTTCGAGAAGTTCGGCCCCGTGGAGCGGGTGGATCGCTCGCGGATCCAGCGGATCTCGGCGCCGATCCTGGCGCGCAACTGGGTGATGATCCCGCACGTCACGCAGAACGACGAGGCGGACATCACCGACCTGGAGGCGTGGCGCAAGCAGCTCAACAGCGAGCAGTCGGACGTCAAGGTGACGATGGTGGCCTTCCTGGTCAAGGCGTCCGTGGCGACGCTCAAGGAGTTCCCGAACTTCAACTCCTCGCTCGACGGCGACCAGCTGATCCTCAAGCGCTACTACAACATCGGGTTCGCGGCCGATACTCCCGGCGGACTCGTGGTGCCGGTGATCAAGGGGGCGGACCAGAAGGGCCTGTTCGAGATCGCCGCCGAGCTGACCGAGCTCTCGGGCAAGGCGCGGGCGGGGAAGCTCGGACCGGCCGACATGCAGGGCGCGACGTTCACCATCTCCTCGCTCGGCGGGATCGGCGGGACCTCGTTCACGCCGATCATCAACGCGCCCGAGGTCGCCATCCTCGGCGCCACCCGGTCGGCGATGAAGCCGGTCTGGGACGGGAAGGAGTTCGCCCCGCGGTTGATGCTCCCCCTCTCGCTGTCGTATGACCATCGCGTGATCGACGGGGCGGCCGCGGCGCGGTTCGTGGTCCATCTCGTGCGCGTTCTGTCGGATCTGCGGCGGGCTCTGTTGTGAGCGAGCCCACCGAGGTCCGGGTCCCCGACATCGGGGACTTCACCGATGTGCCGATCATCGAGATCCACGTCTCGGCCGGGGACGAGGTGGCGGTCGAGGATCCGCTCGTAACGCTCGAGTCCGACAAGGCCACGATGGACGTGCCGGCGCCGCAGGCGGGCACGGTGAAGCAGCTCAGCGTCAAGATCGGCGACCGGGTGTCGGAGGGCAGCGTGCTGCTCACGCTGGAGTCGGACGGCGCCTCGCCGTCGTCCTCCTCTCGGACGGCCAAGGCGCCTCGGTCGAGCGCGAGGCTCCGCCGCCGGCGGAGGCTTCGGAGGACGACGACGAAGGCGAGCACGATGTCCAGGTCGTGGTCATCGGGTCCGGCCCGGGCGGCTACACGGCCGCCTTCCGCGCCGCGGACCTGGGACTGAAGACGGTCCTGATCGAGCGCTACGAGCGCCTCGGGGGGGTGTGCCTGAACGTGGGCTGCATCCCGTCCAAGGCGCTTCTGCACGCCGCGCGGGTGCTCGCCGACGCGAAGGAGATGTCGGCTCACGGCATCGACTTCGGCAAGCCCAAGATCGACCCGGACGCGCTGCGCTCCTGGAAGGAGTCGGTCGTCGGCAAGCTGACGGGCGGCCTGGGCGGCCTGGCCAAGCAGCGCAAGGTCGAGGTCGTTCACGGGGAGGCTTCGCTGACCGGCCCCCACACGGTGTCGGTGGGCGATCGGACGATCTCCTTCGACCACTGCATCATCGCCGCCGGCTCGGAGGCCGCCTCGATCCCCGGGCTTCCGGACGATCCGCGGGTGATCGACTCCACCGGCGCGCTCGAGCTGGAGGACATCCCCAAGCGGCTGCTCGTGGTCGGCTGCGGGATCATCGGCCTGGAGATGGCCACCGTGTACGACGCGCTCGGCGCGAAGGTCACGATGGTCGAGCTCCTCGACCAGCTCATCCCGGGAGCGGATCCCGACCTGGTCAAGCCGCTGCACGACCGGATCAAGGACCGCTACGAGGCGATCCACCTGGGCATGCGCGTGGTCGAGGTCAAGGCCCAGAAGAACGGGCTCAAGGTCGAGCTCTCGAGCGGCGACACCGCGTCGTACGACCGGGTGCTGGTCGCCGTCGGGCGCAAGCCGAACGGGGGCGCCATCGGGGCCGACGCGGCGGGGGTGGAGGTCGACGACGCCGGGTTCATTCCGGTCGACAAGCAGCAGCGCACGAACGTCCCCTGGATCTACGCCATCGGCGACACCGTCCCCGGTCCGATGCTCGCCCACAAGGCGACCCACGAAGGAAAGGTCGCCGCCGAGGTGATCGCCGGCCAGGACGTCCAGTTCGACGCCCGCACCGTGCCCTCGGTCGCCTACACCGATCCCGAGGTGGCGTGGATGGGGCTGACCGAGACGGCGGCCAAGGACGAGGGCATCGAGTACGAGAAGGCGGTCTTCCCGTGGGCCGCCTCGGGGCGGGCCCTGTCGCTGGGACGAGGCGACGGGTTGACCAAGCTGCTGTTCGAGCCCGAGAGCCGGCGCCTGCTCGGCGCCGGGATAACCGGGGTGAACGCCGGCGAGCTGATCGCCGAGACCGTGCTGGCGCTCGAGATGGGCGCCAACACCGAGGACATCGCGCTGAGCATCCACCCCCACCCCACGCTCACCGAGACGGTGGCGTTCGCGGCCGAGATGGCCGAGGGGACGATCACGGACCTGATGCCGCCGCGCCGGTCCCGCTCGCGCCGCTGACGGGCGCGTGGGATAAAACTGCGCCCATGCTGAAGTTATCTCCCGACCGCTAGCGCCGGCGCAGCAGGCGCAGCGCCAGCAGCGCGAGCCCGCCGGCCACGGCGCCACCGCGCCAGCGCGCCGCCGCGGAGCGAGACACGCCACCGGCCGCCGGTCGCGACGCCGGCATGGCGAACTCCTCCGCGGCCAGCACGTCGTGCGGCTCCGCGATCCCCGTGGGATCGTCGGGCAGTACGACCGGCTGGTGGTGCAGAGACGGATCGGGGGCCGGCACGGCGAATTCCTCGGCCGCGAGGATGTCGTGCGCCGGCTGCTCGGTGGACGTGTGGTGCTCTGACATGAGCCGCAATGTTCCCAGATGCGGCGGCCTGCGGTGGGGCGCTCTCAGCGGGTCGGATAATCTTAGTGCTAGCGACTTAGATCCCCGTTGCGGACGACCCTACTCGCTGCTACCATTCCACTTACAAAACGTAAGCTTCTACGGAAAGTGAAGATTTGATGAGCCGCCTTCTCCTGGTCCCGATGGACGACACAGTCGTCTTCCCAGGTATGTCGCTCACCCTCGCGGTCGATGCCGGCGAGGAGGAGCGTGTGCTGCTCGTGCCACACCACGGGCAGGACTTCGCCGCCGTCGGCACCGTCGCCGAAGTGGCAAATCGCGTCCGCCTCCCGGGCGGAGCGCGCGCCGTCGCCCTCCAGGGCCTTCACCGAGGCGTGGCCGGCGCCGCCCAGACGCTGCCCGACGGGCGGCTGTTCGTCGAGGTCGAAGAGCGCCCGGATCCGGTTCCGGTCGACGGTAGGACCCGCAACCTCGAGCGCGAGTACCGCGCGCTGGTCGAGGAGATCCTCGAGCTGCGCGGCGATGACGGCCGCGTATCGGCATTTCTGCGCAGCATCACCGAGCCGGGCGCGCTCGCCGACACCAGCGGCTACTCCCCGGACCTGAACTACGAGCAGAAGGTCACGCTGCTCCAGACGCTCGACGTGACCGAGCGGCTCGAGCTCGCGCTCGGCTACCAGCGCGAGCGGCTGGCCGAGCTCCAGGTGCGCAAGCGCATCCGCGACGACGTCGAGTCCGGGGCCGAGAAGCAGCAGCGGGACTACTTCCTGCGCAAGCAGATGGACTCGATCCGCAAGGAGCTCGGCGAGGACGACGCGTCCGTGGTCGAGGAGTACCGCACCAAGATCGAAGAGGCAGGGATGCCCGAGGCCGTGCGCGAGCAGGCCGAGAAGGAGCTCGGACGCTTCGAGAAGATGGGCGAGCAGAGCGCCGAGTCGAGCGTCATCCGCACGTATCTCGACTGGCTGATCTCGGTGCCGTGGAGCAAGCGCTCGGACGAGCGCCTGGAGCCCGAGCACGCGCGTGAGGTGCTGGATGCCGACCACGCCGGCCTCGAGGACGTCAAGGACCGGATCGTCGAGTACATCGCGGTCAAGAAGCTCCGCGTCGAGCGGGGGATCACCGAGGACAAGCGCTCCGGCGCGATCCTCACGCTGATCGGCCCTCCGGGAACCGGCAAGACGAGTATCGGCGAGTCGATCGCCCGCGCCACCGGCCGGGAATTCGTGAGGATGTCCCTGGGCGGCGTGCGCGACGAGGCCGAGATCCGCGGCCACCGGCGCACCTACATCGGCGCGCTTCCGGGCCGTCTGGTGCGCGCCCTGCGCGACGCCGGGACGATGAACCCGGTGATCATGCTCGACGAGGTCGACAAGGTCGGCGCCGACTGGCGCGGC
The DNA here is from genome assembly GCA_963710305.1 of uncultured Solirubrobacterales bacterium. Classification (GTDB taxonomy): domain Bacteria; phylum Actinomycetota; class Thermoleophilia; order Solirubrobacterales; family Solirubrobacteraceae; genus Palsa-465. Next base: position 575,788 of record CAVPZV010000004.1, read on the forward strand.
GACCCGAGCGCGGCCCTGCTCGAGGTGCTCGACCCGGCGCAGAACCACTCGTTCCGCGACCACTATCTGGACGTGGAGCTGGATCTCAGTCAGGTGATGTTCATCGCCACCGCGAACGTGGCCGACACCATCCCCGGCCCGCTGCTCGACCGGATGGAGGTGATCCGCTTCGACGGCTACACCACCTCCGAGAAGACGGCGATCGCCCGGGGCTACCTGTGGCCGCGCCAGCTGGAGCGCAACGGGCTCCGGACCGAAGAGGTCGAGATCTCAGACGAGCTGCTGCGCACGATCGCGACGGAGTACACCCGCGAGGCCGGCGTCCGCCAGCTCGAGCGCGAGCTCGGGACAGTGCTGCGCAAGACCGCGACGAAGATCGCCTCAGGCGCGGCCGACGCTCCCGTGACGATCGACCTGGACGCGGTGCGCGAGGCCCTCGGCCGTCAGCGCCACTTCCAGGAGTCGGCGATCCGCACCGCGGTGCCGGGCGTGGCCACGGGGCTCGCCGTGACGGGCACGGGCGGCGACGTCCTGTTCGTCGAGGCGACCGCGATGCAGGGCAAGCCCGGTCTGACGCTGACCGGTCAGCTCGGCGACGTGATGAAGGAGTCGGCGCAGATCGCCCTCTCCTACGTCCGCGGACACGCTGCGGACCTGGACATCGACCCCAGCGTCTTCGAGGACCGCTCGTTCCACGTCCACGTCCCCGCCGGCGCGATACCCAAGGACGGCCCGAGCGCCGGCGTGACGATGGTGACCGCTCTGACCTCGCTGCTCAGCGGGCCGCCCGGTGCGGCACACCGTGGGGATGACCGGCGAGGTCACGCTCCAGGGACGCGTCCTGCCGATCGGTGGCGTCAAGCAGAAGGTGCTCGCCGCACATGCCGCCGGCCTCACCGACCTGGTGCTGCCGGAGCGCAACCGAGGCGATCTCGACGACGTGCCCGCCGAGGTGCGCGACGCGATGAAGTTCCACTTCGCCATGACCGTCGATGAAGTCCTGAGCGCGGCGTTGGAGCCCGCTCCACTTCGGTCTGCTGCATAGAAGACGAAGTCTCCCGGCGAGCCGAGACGGGCTCGCCGGGAACCCTTCGCCGGTCCGCCGGGTTAAGCCATCCACCGAAGGGTAGGTTTTGCGTATGAGCACGACCATCGCACCAGAAGAGCAACGCGTCATCGACGAGGTCCCCAAGCAGCTGTTCATCGGCGGGGAGTGGCGAGACGGCGCGAAGGGAACGTTGTCCGTCGAGGACCCGGCGACCGGAGAGTCCTTGTGCGACGTCGCCGATGCGTCCGAGGACGACGCCAAGGCCGCGCTGAGCGCCGCCGCCGACGCGGGGGCCGAGTGGGCGCAGCACCCGCCGCGCGAGCGGGGCGAGATCCTGAGGCGGGCGTTCGAGACGATCAGCGAGCGCACTGACGAGCTGGCGCTGCTGATGACGCTCGAGATGGGCAAGACGATCGCGGAGTCGAAGGCCGAGATCACCTACGGCGCGGAGTTCTTCCGCTGGTTCGCCGAGGAGGCCGTCCGGATCGACGGCCGCTACGCGATGGCGCCCAACGGACAAGGTCGGCTGCTCACGATGAAGCAGCCCGTCGGCCCGTGCCTGCTGATCACGCCGTGGAACTTCCCGCTCGCCATGGGCACGCGCAAGATCGGCCCGGCGATCGCCGCCGGCTGCACGATGGTGGTCAAGCCGGCCCAGCAGACGCCGCTGTCGATGCTGATGCTGGCCAAGATCCTCGAGGAGGCCGGGCTACCGAAGGGCGTGCTCAACCTGATCACCGCCTCCTCCTCGGGCGAGACGATGGGCCCGCTGATCGCCGACCCGCGACTGCGCAAGATGTCCTTCACCGGCTCGACCGAGGTCGGCCGCAAGCTCATGGAGCAGGCATCGGCAGAACCTCCTGCGCCTGTCGATGGAGCTCGGCGGCAACGCCCCGTTCATCGTGTTCGACGACGCCGACATCGACGACGCCGTCGAGGGCGCCGTGATCGCCAAGATGCGCAACGTCGGTGAGGCCTGCACCGCCGCCAACCGCTTCCACGTCGCGGGCGCAGTGGCCGACGAGTTCGCCGAGAAGCTGGCCGAGAAGCTCGGATCGATGAAGGTCGGGCGCGGGACCGAGGACGGGGTCGAGGTCGGGCCGCTGATCGACGACGACCAGCGCAGCAAGGTCGCGGAACTGGTCGAGGACGCGGTCGGGCGCGGGGCCAAGGCGGTCGTCGGCGGCCACACTCGCGACGGCGCCGGCTACTTCTACGATCCCACCGTCCTCGCCGACGTCCCCGACGACGCGCGCCTGCTCAAGGAGGAGATCTTCGGCCCGGTGGCGCCGGTCAAGGGATTCGACGACGAGGACGAGGCGATCGCCGCCGCCAACGACACCGAGTTCGGCCTCGTCGCCTACGTCTACACGAGCAATTTGAAGCGCGCCCTGCGGGTGGTGGAGCGGCTCGAGACGGGCATGGTCGGCCTCAACCAGGGCATGGTCTCCAACGCCGCCGCCCCGTTCGGAGGGATCAAGCAGTCCGGGTTCGGGCGCGAGGGCGGCTCCGAGGGCATCGAGGAGTACCTCGAGACGAAGTACGTGGCAGTAAACCTCTGAGCCGGAGCCGGCGCGCCGGCCCGGCGCGGATCCGACTGTACGATGTCGCCCGTGCCAGGGCGCGGGGGACTGCGGCAGAAGGTCGAGGAGCAGGCCCGCGAGATCGAGCGCCAGCGGGCTGAGATCGACGCGCTCAAGCAGTCGGTCGAGACGCTGCTGAACTTCGCCGGCATGATCAACGCGGAGCGCGACCGGAGCCTGAGCCTGTCGCGTCCGGCGCTGGGCCTCGCCCCCCAGTACACGCCGCGGCCACTCCGGGTCCCCAGGTCCTATCTGCGCACCCGCGCACCCGAGCCCGCGCCGGGGGTCTCGATCGTCACCCCGTCCTATAACCAGGGGGCGTTCATCGAGCGGACGATCCGGAGCGTGATCGACCAGGACTATCCGCGCCTCGAGTACGTCGTGCAGGACGGCGGCTCGGACGACGGCACGCGCGAGGTGCTGCGAGCGCTACGCCCCGCAGCTCACGCGGGTCGTCTCAGGCCCGGACGGTGGCCAGGCTGATGCGATCAACCGCGGATTCGAGAGCTCGACCGGCGAGATCATGGCCTACCTGAACTCCGACGACATCCTGCTGCCCGGCTCGCTCGCCTACGTCGCGCGCTATCTGGCCGCCCATCCCGACGTGGATGCCGTGTACGGCCATCGCGTGGTGATCGACGCCGCCGACCGCGACATCGGCATGTGGGTGGTGCCCCCGCACCGCGACTGGGTGGTCAAGGTGCAGGACTTCATCCCTCAGGAGACGCTGTTCTGGCGCCGGCGAGCGTGGGAGCAGGTGGGCGGCCGGTTCGACACCGACCTCTACTACGCGATGGACTGGGACCTGCTGCTCCGCTTCGTGCGTGCCGGCGTCCGCTTGGTCAGGCTGCCGCGCTTCCTTGGTGGCTTCCGCGTCCACGACGAGTCGAAGACGTTCGCCGCGACCAGGATCGCGCTCGAGGAGGCGGCGAAGCTGCGGCAGCGTTGGGGCGACGGTGATCTGACGAGCGACGAGATGGAGCAGCGGCTGCGGCCGTTCTTCCGCCACCAGAAGGCGCTCCACATCCGCCAGCTCGCCCAGGACCGCCTCCCGATCCCGCGCGTAGACGTTGCCGCGCCCGCATGACGCCGGTCGGTAGCGGTCAGCGGCAGACGATGCCGATCTGGTGCAGCAGCCAGCCCCCGCCTGAACCCGGCACGAGCTGAACCGTCCCCGCGCAGTGCTGGGTGCCGTTGGTCCGGGTGGAGGTGGTCTGGACGGCGACGGTGGCCGCGCCCGCGGACTGGCTGACCGTGCGCGCAGAGTCGAACGTGATCGAGCGGCTGGCGGACATCGTCGACTGGAAGCCCCGGTAGCCGCCGAGCTGGCGCTGGAAGGTGGGATCGGCGAGCGCCCAGGCGGCGCCGTAGTCGTGACCGGCGGCGAGCGTGTAGAACCGCTCGACGGCCGAGACCGGGCTGCCGGCGGATCCGGCGGCGCTACCGGCCGCGGGTGGCGCCGAGCTCGTCGCGGGCGCGGTCGAGTTCGAGGTCGACGCGGAGCCGCTACTCGCGGGGTTGGACGAGGTGGCGCTCGAGCTCGCGGTGCTCCGCGTTCGGCTCGGGGTGCCGGCGGCGTGCGTACTCGTGCCGACGTGACTCGTCGAGGTTCCGGCAGTGCGATGTGGGCTCGAGCCTCCGGAGGCCGCGATCGCGGCGACAGCCGCGGCGACGACGAGCACGGGGATGAGCGCCGCGGCGAAGATCAACCGCCGCCGGCGCGGATCCGGGTCGGCCGGCGCGGGATCGGCCCTCTCGGCAGGCCGGGCGGGCGCCACCGGCTTGGCCGCCCTCTCGGAGCGCGCCGCGGCGGGCGGGGCGCCGGCGGACGGGACGGCCACCGCGGGCTGGGCCGCGGGCGCTCGCTTCTCCTCGGCGGGCTTGCGCGCCGGCGGAGCAACCGCCGCCGTGGCCTCCGGGGCAAGGGCCTGGCGCAGGCGCGCCGTGAGCTCGCCGGCGCTCTTCGGCCGGTCCTTGGGGTTGCGGGACATCCCGCGCTTGAGCAGCTTGGCTGCTGCGGCCGGCGCGTCGGGCCACGCGTCGCGAAGGTCGGGCTGGGGCCCGCTGGCCATCCCGTGGGCGAGCGCGAGTGGGTTCGGCTCGGTCCGCGCCTTGCGTCCCGACAGCGCTTCGAACGCCACCGCGGCGAACGCGTAGATATCCGCGGTCGAGGTGGCCCGCTCGCCGCCGAGCTGCTCGGGCGCCATGTAGCTGAACGTTCCGACCACCCCTCCGGTGGTCGTGATCGCGGTCCGGTCGGGGGCGGAGGCGACACCGAGGTCCGCCAGCTTCACGCTGCCGTCCTTGCCCAGCAGGATGTTGGCCGGCTTGACGTCGCGATGGACGATTCCCTGGGCGTGGATCGCGTCGAGGGCGGCGGCGACGCCCTCGAGGATGCGCAGCGCACGGTGGACCTCGAGCCGTCCGTCCCGTCTCACCGCGTGGCGGAGCGTCTCGCCCTCGACGTACTCCATCACGATCACCTGGTCGCCCCCCTCCTCGGTGAAGATGTCGTAGATGGGGACGAGGTTCTGGTGGCTGACGGAGGCGCCGATGAGGGCCTCGCGGCGCAGGCGAGAGCCGCTGCGGGTGTCCTCCTCCATCTGGTGCATCCGCTTGAGGGCGACGCGCCGGCCGAGGAGGGTGTCCTCGGCCAGCATCACGGTCGACATCCCGCCGGAGCCCAGCCTGGAAATTTCCCGGTAGCGCTCGAGATCAGTGGTGGCGGCCACGCCTATCGCATACCCACGACAGACCGGAAATCCACCCCACGTGCTGCTCGTGCGTATGCGTTACGACACGCTGCGCGGCGCCCGGTACTCGTAATCGCGATCGTCGGCGACGACGCGGCGCCGGCGATCGGCCCACAGGGTCATCGTGAGCAGCGAGATCAGCAGCCCGACGATCCCGACGATGATCAGGATGATGCCCACGGTGTGGATGTTGAAGCCGCGAGTCGTCACGGTCACCGCGAATCGGAGAATCGCTCCGACCGCGATCAGGAACAACGAAGTGCCGAGTGCCATGGAAACGCTCCAGTCGTTGGATAACAGCCCAGTGGTTGGATTTCCCGGTTGGCGCGTGGCCGAAACGAGCCCTAGACAAAGCTCCGACCGGAAAAAGGCGTGCAAGGAACGGGGAACTCTGCCTCCCGCGCGCCTGCGCGGGTGACCGACGGCCGATCGTCGCAGCGCGTTGCCCCGCCCCTGTACCCTGAGAACGAGCCCATGGCCTACGTCGAGGAGAGACCACGGACGAGGGGGTCGGTCAACGAGCATGCCTCGGCGCTCGCGCACGAGTGGCGGCGGCTGACGCGGGTCGCGACGGCGGTCGCCCTGCTCACGAGCCCCGCCTTCTTCCTGATCCTCTACGAGTCGGACCATCTGAGCCTCGCGGTGTCGCTGCTGATCACGCTCGCGGCCGTGATCATCTTCCGCGGCCTGATCGAGGTCGTGGTCCGCAAGCTGATCCCATGGCCCAGCCTGTACGACGCCGAAGAGGGCCTCAAGCAGGACGATCTCGTGGCTCGCCGGCGCTACTGGTACTGGCGCGGGAAGCTGCGGCGGATCCCGGTCCTGGTCGTGCTCATCCTGATGGTGCTGGCCCTCTGCCAGCTCCTGTTCGCGTTCTCCGGCGTCAGCTCGTCGTTCTTCAACCCGTTCAGCGGCCTGCGCCAGATCTTCCCGCCGGACACGCTGCCCCAGCTCGCGCTGGTGTTCGTGCAGCTGCCACTGCTGCTGTTCATCAACGTGTTCATCCTGTTCGGGCCGTTCCTGTTCATGGCGGTGCGCGGGATCCGCAGCTACGAGCCGGGCGACGCGAGCTGGGGGGTCAAGATCGGCGACGTCCGCGGCCAGGCCGAGGCCAAGGAGGAGATCACCCGCGTGATCACCCTCTGGCAGTCCGGCGAGGAGTTCGAGAAGGCCGGCGGCAAGCGCGAGCGCGGGCTGCTGTTCCTGGGGGCGCCCGGAACCGGCAAGACGATGATCTCCAAGGCCATCGCCACCAACTTCAACTGCCCGTTCGTGACCATCCCGGGCTCGGGGTTCGCCCAGATGTTCATGGGGATGGACGCGCTCGTGGTCCAGTTCCTGGCCTACAAGGCGCGCAAGCTGGCGCGCAAGTGGGGCGGTCAGTGCATCGTGTTCATCGACGAGATCGACGCGGTCGGCATGCGGCGCCAGGCGCTCCAGGGCGCGGGAATGACCGAGCCGCAATCGATCCACGACCTGTGCTTCTTCGGGCCGAGCGGATCGCTCACGCCGAGCGGCGACGTGATCCAGGAGTCCCGGGCGTGGCGCGAGATGCTGTTCGCCAGCCGTGCGGCTCAGTCCGGCAGTCAGCACGGCCCGTTTCTCGGGGCCGTGCGCGGCAAGATCGAGCGGATCATTCCCGGCATGATGGGGGGCTACCAGGGCCAGGCGCTCAACCAGCTGCTGGTGGTGATGGACGGAATCGACGAGCCTCCGGCGATGCGGAAGTTCATGACCAACCGCATCAACACGTTCCTCGACGCGATGTTCATCGTGCCCGGCAAGATCGGCAACGTGTCGCTGCGCATGCGGCCGCCGCGGGTGCGCCCGGAGCAGATCTACTTCATCGGCGCCTGCAACGTCCCGATCGAGGTGCTCGATCCGGCGCTCACGCGGCCCGGCCGGATGGGCCGGCACATCTGGTTCCGCACCCCCACGAAGGACGACCGGCTGGACATCTTCGACCTCTACCTGAACAAGGTCGACCACGAGCCCAACCTGGACACGGCCCACCGGCGCGACGAGCTGGCGCGTATCACCAGCGGGTATTCGCCGGCCATGATCGAGCAGTGCTGCTCGATGGCGCTGACCCTCGCGCACTCCGAGGGCAGGCGCGAGTTCGGCTGGCACGACATCGTCGAGGCGATGACCACGGTCGAAACCGGGACGGCGCAGAACATCGAGTACATCGAGGAGGAGACGCGCGCGGTCGCCATCCACGAGGCGGGGCACGCCGCCGCCGGGCACGTGTTCCTGGAGAAGGAGTTCCTCTCCACCCGGCTCTCGATCCGCAAGCGCGGCGGCTCGCTCGGCCACTATCAGAGCATGGAGAAGGACGAGCGGTTCTCGCACTTCCGCAGTCACGTGATGGGCACGCTGATCATGACGCTCGGAGCGATGGCCGCCGAGCACGTGTTCTACGGCGAGAACTCCCAGGGCGTGGGCGGCGATGTCGGAAGCGCCACGATGACGGCGGCGGCGATGGTCGGCTACTGGGCGATGGGACCCGACCCGGTTCACATCGGCGGCAGCCTCGACGCCGACGAGGACGTCGAGCAGGTGCACAAGCGCCTGGAGCGGATCGGCAACGCGATCATGAACCGGGCCAGTGGCGGCGCTGCACTGACGGGCGATCCGCTGGCCTCGATCCTCGGCGACCGCGACAAGCGCCGCGCCGCGGCACAGATCCTCGGCCAGGCCTATGTCACCGCTTACTCGCTCATATCGAGCAACCGCGAATCAGTCGAGCAGATCGCGGACACGCTGATCGACCGCAAGGAGATGCACGGTGACGAGGTCATCGACCTGCTCAACGCGGTCGGGCTCCAGCGTCCGGACATCGACCTGATGGACGATCGCACATGGCCGAAGGTGTAGAGCAGCGGCGGCGGCTCCTGCGGTCCGGCGAGGAGCACGCCGCGGATCGCGGCCTGCCGGGGCACTCGCAGACGCGGAGCAGAGCGCGCCGGACGCGACCGTTCTCTCCGCACTCGCACAAGTTCCTCGCTCGCCACCGCGATGCTGATCGGAATCGCCGTCGGCGCGATCATCGTCGCGGTCGTGGTCGCGGCGGGCACGAGGCAATCGGGGTCCTCGGTCGCCTGGTCGCCGTGGTCTCCGCCCGACAAGGGGCTGGCCGGCGAGCGAGAGATCGCCGACGAGGTCTCCCCCTTCTACCGCGAGAGCCCCGCCACGCAGCTCGTGGTGGTCACCGTGGCCAACATCGGGAGTCCGAGCTCCACCGGCACGGGGAGCGGAAACGAGATCGCGCTGCGGGATCCGAGCACCGGCGCCCTCTCGGCCATCGGCGGCAACACCGCGATCTACAATCTGTGCGGCCTCGGCGCCGGTTGCTCGATCAGCGGGACGGCCTCGACCGGGCGCTTCCTGCTGCTGCGCCGCGAGGCGCTCGAGCTCGCCCTCTACACGTTCAAGTACATCTCGGGCATCCAGAACGTGGTGGCGATCCTGCCGCCGAGCCACAGCAGCGTCCAGACCTGCACGGGCATCTGCGCTCAGCCCAACCCGCCCAAGACGACCAAGACAGTGAACCTGGCGGTCGTGTTCCCCCGGGACAGCCTCCAGCGGTTCCTCCAGCAGCCGCTGCACGACACGCTCCCCGAGCCGCTGCCGCCGAGCGTCTCGGAGATCGACAAGGCGCCCGAGGCCGAGCTCGTCAGCGTGATAACCGGCACCTCGCTGTTCCAGCAGCAGCGCGTCCAGTCGCAGGACGGAAGCAACGTGCTGGTGCTCAGCCCTCAGCCGGCGCAGTAGGGTCCGTCCGCTCGTAGCCCGGGCAGCGCGTGACGGGCACGCGCGGGTAGCGCGGAAAGCGGTCGGGCTCGGTCTTGGAGCGCCGGCAGAGCGAGAACACCGAGCCGCGGGTGTTGCGTACCACCTGCTGATGGCGGCAGGAGTCGCACAGCCCCGCCGGCGGGCTGCTCACGGCCGCGTGAGCTCCTCGAGCACGAGCACGAACGAGCGGTAGTCGCGCCCGGTGACGTCCTGAAGCGCCGCCTCGCACGTCCGGTTGCTGGAGACGCACGCGTCGAGGCGGCGGCCGTCGAGCTCCCGCGCGACGTCGCGGAGCGCCGATGCCGGGAGCTCCGGGTGGAGCCAGCCCCGGTCTCCGGCCATCCCGCAGCAGCCGGTGACGGAGGGCATCACGACCTCTTCGGCCATGCGCTCGGCGATCGCGCTCAGCTTCGGTCCCAGCCCGAGGTGGCCCGCCGAGCAGTTGGGGTGCACGGTGATCGCGCCCAGCTTGCGCGGGAGCTCGAGGCGCTCGAGCACGTGGTCGTGCACCCACTCGATCGCGTCCAGCACCGCCACCCCCGCCTCACGCAGAGCGTGGCTGCAGGACGACGCGTCGAGCACGACCGGCAGGGCGCCGTCGCCGGTCCAGCGCCGGATCGCCGCGGCGGTGCGCCCCGAGATCAGCTCGCCGCCGTCGGTGAATCCCTTGCTGCTCCACGGCAGCCCGCAGCAGTGCCCCGCCGTCTCGTCGGGGATCCACAGCGGCAGGCCGGCGCGCTGCGAGACGGCCACGAGCGCCTCGGGCAGCGTGGGATGCGTCGCGGCGCCGGGAGCGTTGCCGAAGATCCGGTTGACGCAGGCCGGCAGGTACACCGCGGCGGCGCCCTCGCGGACGGTGAAGGGCAGACGCGCAGGAGCGGCAGACGGCACGCTCGGGCGCCGCGCTCGGACGGCCCCGCCGGCAGCACGCAAGCGCGCTGCGCGCCGCGCGCTCCACGACCGCGAAGCGCTGGGCCGCGACCCGGGCTGCGCGCTCGGCGCGCTCGCCGTGCTCACGCCTGCGCAGGAGCTTCACCAGCTCTCCGGTGTCGATCCCGACCGGGCAGGCGAGCGCGCACGTGCCGTCGGCGGCGCACGTCTGGACCGCGTCGTACTCGTACTGCTCGAGCAGGGCGCGGCGCACCGGCGATCCGGCCGGCTGGCGGGCCATCTCGCGCCGGAGGACGATCCGCTGCCGGGGGGTCGTCGTGACGTTGCGCGAAGGGCAAACCGGCTCGCAGGCGCCACATTCGATGCACTTGTTCGCCACCTCCTCGATCTCCGGCGTCGACTTCAGGTGGCGCAGATGCGCGCCGGGATCGCGATTCAGCACGATGCCCGGTCCGAGGACGGCGCCGGGATCGGCGAGCTGCTTGACCCGCCACATCAGCTCGGTCGCCTTGGCGCCCCACTCGCGCTCGACGAACGGCGCCATGTTGATGCCGGTGCCGTGCTCGGCCTTCAGCGACCCGTCGTACTTGTCGACGATCAGCTCGATCAGGTCGTTCATGAACGCCTCGTAGCGCTCGAGGTCCTCGGCGCGTTCGAAGTTCGGCGTGAGCGTGAAGTGGAGGTTGCCCGCCGAGGCGTGACCCGGCCACCCCCCACAGGAAGCCGTGCTTGCGCAGCAGCTCCGGGATGTCCTTGGCGGCCTCGGCGACGCGCGCCGGAGGCACGCACACGTCCTCCATGATCAGTGACGCGCCGGGCGGCCGCATCGCCGCCATCAGCCCGTGCAGCCCCTCGCGCACGTGCCAGAACATCCGGGTCTCCTCGGCTTCGCGCGTGAACCGCGCGCGGCTCGATCAGATCGCGACCCTCGAGCAGCGCGAGCGCCTCGCGCTCGTGGTCATCGAGCTGCTCCGGGTCCTCGGTGCGGAACTCGGCCAGGATGGCCGCTGCCTCGGGCGGGAGCTCCTTCCAGCCCTCCGGAACGCCGGGCATGTTGTACGCCGCGGCGATCAAGGTGGGCGCCACGAGCAGCTCCGTCGCGCTCGTCCCGCGCTCGACCAGCGGCCCCACCGCGTCGGCGGCCGCGTCGACGGACTCGAACAGGAGCATCCCGGTGAGCGTGTGGCGCGGATGGGGCACCGTCTCGAACACGGCCTCGGCGACGAACGCGAGCGTGCCCTCCGAGCCGATGATCAGGCGCCGGAAGATCTCGAGCGGCGTGTCGGCGTCGAGGAAGGCGCACAGCCGGTAGCCCGTGGTGTTCTTGATCTCGAACTTCCGCCGCACTCGGGCCGCCAGCTCGGTGTCGGCGCGAAGCTCGTCGCGGATCTGATCGAGGCCGGCGGCGAGCTCCGGTGCCTCCGCGGCGAAGCGGCGCTCGGCGTCGGGCGCGGCGGTATCGATGACCGCGCCGTTCGCGAGCACGAACGTGATCGAGCGGATCGTGCGGTAGGAGTCGGCCACGACGCCGCAGCGCATCCCGCCCGAGTTGTTCGCGATCACCCCGCCCACGCAGGCGATGTCGGTGGACGCGGGGTCGGGTCCGAGCCGGCGGCCGTGGCGGGCGAGCAGCCGGTTGACGTGCCCGAGGACCATCCCGGGAGCGACGCGCGCGCGGCGGCCATCCTCCTCGATCCGGGCCCGCTGCCAGTGTCGGCGGGCGTCGACCAGCACCGAGTCGGTCTGCGTCTGGCCGTTGAGCGAGGTTCCGCCGGCGCGGAACACGAGCGGCGTGCCGGTCCGCCGGGCGAAGGCCAGGAGGCGCACGATGTCATCGACGTCGTGGGCCATCACCACCGCTTGCGGGATCAGGCGGTAGGGGCTGGCGTCCGAGGCGTACCGGACGAGGTCGAGCGCCCGCGTCAGCACCCGGTCGGCGCCGAGGGCGTCGATCAGTCCGCTGCGCAGCGGCTCGGGCGTCCCCGCGGCCACCCAGTCCGCCGCCCGGTCGTCTGAGACGCCGTTCGTCGGCGGCGCAAGGCGCTCCGGTTCACGCGTCAGGACCGTCATGCCGCGCACGTTAGCGCTGGAGCCGCACGCCGGTCACAGCGTGGCCAGCACCTCCGCGCGCCGCACGCTCGCCCGAGCGCACCGCGCCGTCCATGTAGCCGTTCCAGTAGTCCGAGGTCTCGGTGCCGGCCCAGTGGATCGGGCCCACCGGCGCCTCAGGTGCGGGCCGTAGGTGCTCAGCGCCCCGAGCGCGGGGATGCCGACCGGGCAGCCCCGGGTCCACACCTCGGCCGACCAGTTCGTCTCGAAGAAGCCGATCGGGTGGTGGGCCTTGCGCGCCCCAGTAGCGGGCGAACTGGCGAAGCACGGCCGCGCGCCGCGAGCTCGGCGTCATCGAGTTGTACTTGCGCGCGTTGTCGCCCCCGACGAACCCGAACACGACGCCGGGCCGTCCCGACGGCGGCGAGTCGTCGAAGGTCTGGCTGACCGGGCCGCCGGTATCGAGCGCCTGGCCGTTGTAGCCCTCGTGGCGCCAGAACGGTGTCCGGTACACGGCGGCCACCTTGGTCAGCGTCCCCTGCGGGAAGCGCTGGGTCAGGTGATCGCGGCCCGGCGGCAGGCCCGGCTCGTAGTGGATCCGGCCGGTCAGCACCGGGGCCATGGCCACGATCACGCGCTTGGCCCTGACCGTGAGCTCGATCCGCGTGCACGGTCACGCCACCCTTGTCGATGCTCGATCCTGCGCACCGGGGCGCTCAGCTGGACGCAGGTGGCCGAGCCGGTGCGCCAGGCGCAGCGCGATCAGCTGCGATCCGCCGACGAACCGCGACTGCTGCGCGCCGCCCTCGGTGGCGAAGTTGCGCTGGAACGTCCCGGGATTGCTCTGGTTGCCCGAGGAGGCGATGTAGAAGAGCGTGAACAGGAGCGAGAGCTCCCGCGGCTCGGCCCCGAAGATCGGGCGCGTCGCGCGCCGGCACGAGCTCGCGGAACTGCGGCGTCGGATGCTGGCTCTCGACCCAGCTGTGGAGCGTCTGGGCGTCCCAGCTCCGGGCGCTCGGCGCGGTCCACGGCGCCCCGACCGGCACCGCGCCCGACATCTGGTCGAGCTCGGCCACCACCTCGATCAGGTCCGGGGCGATCCTGCGGATCGTTCGACCGGCGCGGCGAGAACGGGCTCGCGCCGCTGTACGTCTGGCGGCCGTCGCTCGAGACGAACACGACGTCGCCCTTGTTGTAGGTGGGGAAGGTGCGCACGCCGAGCGAGCGCGGCGAGCGCCAGGACCCGGTCCTGCGTCGGGCCGGCGAACGGTGCCGCCCCGCTCGGAGACCTTGCCCGCCGCCCGAGGTCGTGGTTCCACACGCGCCCGCCGACGCGGTCGCGCGCCTCGAGCACGCACGACCGAGTGACCGGAGCGGTGGATGTCGCGTGCCGCGGTCAGCCCCGCGAACCCGGCCCCGACCACCACGACGTCGACCGCGTGCGCGTGTTCTTGGCCGCCGGCGCGCGGCGGCCGCCGGGCAGCGCCGCCGCGGCCCCGGCGGCCAGCGCGCCGCCGACGAACCGCGCGGCGCGTGATGTCGTGTCGTTCTATGGAGCTCAAAGACCTGCCAGGACCTCGGTCGCGGCCCGCTCGCCCGAGCGCACCGCGCCGTCCATGTAACCGTTCCAGTAGTCGGAGGTTTCGGTGCCGGCCCAGTGGATTCGTCCCACCGGCGCCCGCAGGTGCGGCCCGTACGTGCTCAGCGTGCCGAGCGAGGGGATGCCCACCGGACACCCTCGCGTCCACACCTCGGCCGACCAGTTGGTGTCGAAGTAGCCTCGCGCCTGCTTGGCCGCGGCGCCGAGCGCGGCAGACTGGGAGCTGAACCAGCTCACGATCTGCTGGAGCACGGCGTTCTGGCGCGCGGCGGGCGACATGACGTTGAAGCTCCGGGCGTTGTCGCCACCCACGAACCCGAAGATGACCCCGGGGGACCCATCGGGCGGCGAGTCGTCGAACGAGGCGCTGATCGGCCCGCCGGTGTCGAGCACCTGCCCGGTCAGGCCGGCGTCACGCCAGAACGGCGTGTCGTACACCGCCGCCACCTTGGTCAGCGTTCCCTGCGGGTAGCGCTGGGTGAGCTGGTCGCGTGCGGCGGGCAGCCCCGGCTGGTAGTGGATGCGCCCGGCGAGCACGGGCGGAATGGCCACGATCACCCGCTTGGCGACCACGGTGTGGCCATCCGCGTGGACCGTGACGCCCTGCTTGCCCTGGACGATCTGGCGCACCGGGGCGTTCAGCAGCACGCGCTTGGGACCCAGGTGCTGCGCGACGCGGATCGGGATCAGCTGCGATCCGCCGATGAACCGCGACTGCTGGCCGCCGCCGCGGGTGTCGAAGTTGCGCTCGAACGTTCCCGGGTTCTGCGGGTTGCCGGAGGAGGCGATGTAGAAGAGCACGAACAGGAGCGAGAGCTCTCTCGGCTCGGCGCCGAAGATCGGCCGCGTGGCGACGGGGACGAGCGCCTTGAACCGCGGGTTGGAGCTCTGGCTGTCGATGTAGGCCTCGAGCGTCTCGCCATCCCATGCCGCCGCGTTCTTCGCGCTCCACGGCGCATCCACCGGCACCGTCTTCGACATCGCGTCGAGATTCGATACGACGTTGTTGAGGTCGGCCAGGATCGTCGGATCGGGCGGCGCCGTGCCGGTCGGCCCGGTGTCGCTGTAGGTCATCGGCCTGATCAGGCCGAGCCGGGTTGTCGACGTTGTTGATGTAGAGGTCGTCGCCGTTGTCGTAGGTCGTCGAACGTCCCGACGTTCATCTTGTTGGCCAGCGCCATCAGGCGGTCCTGGGTCGGACCGACGAACGTGCCCCCGCGCTCGGACACCTTCCCTCCGCCGAGGTCGTGGTTCCAGATCCGGCCCCCCACGCGGTTGCGCGCCTCGAGCACTCGCACCGAGTGACCTTTGCCCGCGAGGTTGAATGCCGCGGTGAGCCCGGCGATGCCGCCGCCGACCACGGCGACGTCGACCTTGTGCACCTGGTGCTTCTTGTGCTTCTTGTGCTTGCTTCGGCTTGTGCTTCTTCTTCTTGGCCGCTTCGGCCGACGCGGGCAGCGCCAATGCGGCGCCGGCCGTGAGCGCGCCCCCGACGAACCGCCGCCGGGTGGTCTTCTGCTGGTCGTCGTGGTTCTGTGCGTCGTCGTGGTTCTGTGCGTCGTCGTTCATCGTGGCGGGGGCCTCCTTGCCTATGTGCCGTCCGCGTGGGAGCGGTAGCCGCCAGCTCGTCGGCCGCCGCCAGGTCGAAGTCTCCGTAGTCCGAGCCGAGTCCCTGCGCTACCAGCGATGCGGCCGCACAGCCGAGCGCGGCCGCTTCGGGTCGGCTGCGACCGAGCGCGAGCCCGCGCAGGAAGCCGGCCGAGAACGCGTCGCCGCAGCCGGTGGTGTCGACGACGTCGACCTGGTACGCCGGAGCGGCGTGAGCGCCATCGCCGTCGACGACCAGCGCGCCGTCGGCACCGCGGGTGGCCGCGACGCAACCGACTCCCCGCTCGAGCAACGCCCGGCAGGCCTGCTCGAGCTCCGGCTCGCCGCTCAGCGAGCAGCACCTGCTCCTCGTTGGGGAGCAGGTAGTCGAGGTGCTCGAACGCGGGCGCGATCCAGTCGAGGATCGCCGCCGCCTGCTCGCCGGGCGCGAGGATGTCGGCGGAGGTGACGGTGCCGTGGTCCCGAGCGCGGGACAGGATCTTCGCCGCCTCCACCCCGCCCATGAACTCCGGCGCGCCCAGGTGCAGGTAGTCGGCCTGCTCGATGGCGTCCCACGGCGCATCGGCCGAGGAGTAGGTGGCGTTCGCGCCCACCACGTGAAAGGCCGGGCGCGATCCGTCGCCACGGATCGGCAGGACGCTGGCCGAGGTCTGTACGCCGTCGCGTCTGAGCAACAGGGACGCATCGACTCCGAAGCGCCCAAGCAGCTCGATCATCACGTCGCCGAGCTCGTCCTGGCCGATCGCGCCGGCGCTGCGGACGGTGGCGCCGAGCTTGGCCAGCGTCACCGCCGTGCCGCCGGCCGGCCCCGCCGGAGTGATCCGGATCTCCTCGACCAGCTGCCCGCCCTGTCCCTTCGGGATCTCCTCCACGGGACGGACGAGGACGTCGACGACGTGCACGCCGAGCGTGACGACGTTCATCGCGGCCTCTCCTGGGTGCTGCCATAGCCGCGGCGGGTCACCGTCTCGACGAACTCCTGCTGCTGGCGCGCGTCGAGAGCGCGCGGGACGCCGAGGGCGGCGGCGCGCCAGTAGAGCGTGCACCCCCACTCGAGCAGGCTCGACTGCGCCACGGCGCCGTCGAGGTCGGGCCCGTAGGTGATCGCGCCATGGTTGGCCATCAACGCAGCCGAGCGCCCCTCCAGCGCCGCGACGGTCTTCTCGGCCAGCTCGGGCGTGCCGAAGGTCGCGTAGGGAGCGATGCGCACCGGGCCGCCGAGCGCCAGCAGCTGGTAGTGCACGAGCGGAAGCTCATCCTCGAGCACGCACGCCACGGCGGTGCTGAACGGCGCGTGCGTGTGCACGACCGCGCCCGCGTCGTAGCGGCGGTAGATGCCGAGATGAAGGGCCAGCTCGGAGGTGGGAAGCAAGTCGCCGTCGAGCTGATCTCCGTCGAGATCGACCACCGCCACCTGCTCGGCGGTGAGCGTCGCGAGGTCTCCCCCGGTCGGCGTGACGACCACCGCCTCCTCGACGCGCTCCGAGATGTTCCCGGCGGTTCCGTGGACGAGGCCCTCGGCCGCGAGGCGTCGCGCCGCGGCCGCGATGCGGTTGCGCGCCTCCTCAACCGGTGTGCCTGCCACCGGCGCGATGCTAACGTGAGGAAGAGTTCACTTTCAAGCGGGAACCCATCGATGACAGGCAAACCCCGGCGACCGGACGACAAGCTCCGGAACGCGCCCACGCAGGCCAGGAGCCGGGCGCGCTTACGCCGCGTCCTCGACGCCGCCGACGAGCTGCTCGCGGCTGAGGGAGCCGAGGCGTTCACGACGACTCGCGTAGCCGAGGTGGCGAGCGTCCCGATCGGCTCGGTGTACCGGTTCTTCCCCGACAAGGAAGCAATCGTCGAGGCGCTGGCCATCCGCTACTGGAGCGACTTCGAAGACCTCGTGGCCGGCGCCGCCGAGGCAGACGAGGTCGAGTCGCTTCCCGACGCCGGGTCGTTCGTGATCGACACGCTCGCCGCGGGCTTTCGGGCCCGCCCCGGCTTCATCGCCCTCTGGTACGGCGGGCTGCGCACCGAGGCGGTGCGCGACGCCACCCGCCCCACGCGCGAGGCGATCGCCGCGTCGATCGAGAGGATCCTCGCCCGGCACTGGCCGGCGTCGCCGCCGGCGCGTGCGCGCCACCGCCGCGCGCATGGTCGTGCTCGCCGGCGACGGGCTGCTGCGCGAGGCCTTCCGGCGCGACCACGAGGGCGACCGCGCGCTGCTCGAGGAGAGCAAGCTGATGCTGCATTCCTACCTGGTGGCGCGGCTCGGGGAGCCGGATTGACGGTCCGCCATCTGGCTCCGCGCCGTCTCGGTGGCGTGCGCCCTCGCGCTGGCCCTTCCCGGGGTCGCGGTGGCCGCCCGCGGCGACGTCTCGGTGCTGTCGCTCGTCCCCAGCCCGTACTTCCCCGCCCTCCCCCATGTCATGGGCGGGAACGTGTACGAGGGGACCTACGACAACCCGGCGGGGGACGATCGGACCCGTCGAAGGTGTTCGAGTTCAGCCCGTCGGGCGCCCTGCTGCGCTCCTGGACCGTGCAGGGCCAGAACCTGTCGCAGCCCCACGGAGTGCAGGTGGCCGCGAACGACGCCGCGGGCCGGCTGCTGCTGCTCGACAAGACGAGCGGACGGATCATCCGGCTGGACCCGCGGACGGGCGGCCAGACGCTGTACTCGCAGGTCCCCGATCTGCCCCTGTGCGGCCCGGGTCAGGCCCCATCCGCCTCATCCCCGTGCTCGCCCGCGCTGGTGGACCAGGCGCCGATGCCCGACTACGCGGCATGGGGCCCCGACGGCAGCCTGTACGTGACCGACTACCAGCAGGCGGTCATCTGGCGCATCCCGCCCGGAGGCGGGACCGCACGGGTATGGCTCGCGGATCGCCGCCTCGACGGCGGACCGTTCGGCACCGCGTGCATCACGACTGCGCCCGACCATCGCACGCTGCTCTTCGACCAGGCCTCCAACGGCGGTCTCGGCACCCTGAACCCGACGACGGGCAAGCTCTACACGGTCGCGATCGAGCCGGGCGGCGGCCCCGGCCCGCTCAACCAGCTGTGGGAGAGCGGCCCCGCCGACGCGCCGGACGGGTGCGCGCTCGCGCGCTCGGGCGACATCTACCTCGCGCTCGTCGGCGTCTCCAACCAGATCGTCGAGCTCTCCTCCTCGGGCCACGAGATCGCCCGCTTCGGCCAGCAGTTCACGGGCGCCAACAGCTCTCCGGTTCCGTTCGACTCGCCTTCCGGCGTCGCCTTCCTCGGGACCGAGCTGATCGTCGCCAACCAGTCCTACTTCGCCGACAACCATGCCAACCAGGCGCTGCTGGCGTTGCAGACGGGCGAGACGGGTCAGCCGGTGTACGTGCCGTCGAACGCCGGAGTCAAGCCGGCACCGGCGGTGCACAGGAAGAAGCCGGCGAAGAAGCGCGCGAAGAAGCGGCCAAGCCCAAGCACCACCGGGCTCCAGCGCACCGGCGCACGGCGCCCACGTTCACCGGCTGAGCCGGTAACGCCGCTACTACACTAAATGAAGTAGATGGGGATGTTCTCGCGCCTGCTCAGATTCCTGCGCCCGTACCGGGCCGCCGTCATCTGGTCGTTCGTGCTCGCCTTCGGCGCGATGGTCATGACCGTGCTGATCCCGTACCTGACCGGCCGGGCCATCGACACCGTCCGGCTGCACAACCGTCACGCGCTGGTCGGCTGGGCGATCGCGATCGGCGTGGCCGGCGTCGGCCGGCTGGTGCTGAGCGCGGCCCGGCGGCTCGTCGCCGGTCGCGTGTCGCTGGGGGTCGAGCTCGATCTGCGCGACATGCTCTACGGGCACCTCCAGCGGCTCGAGCTCGGCTTCTTCGACCGCCAGCAGACCGGGCAGCTGATGTCCCGCGCCACCGTCGACCTGCAGTCGGTCCGCTTCTTCCTGGGCTACGGGCTGATCTTCATCGCCCAGTCCGTGCTCACGATCGGCCTGGCCGCCGTGGCGATGTTCAGCCTCCAGCCTGGGCTGGCGGCCATGTCGCTGGCCCCGGTGCCGTTCGTGGTGCTGATCGCGCACCGTTACGGCATCCGCTCGCGCCCGGCGCTCCAGGAGGCCCAGCAGCGAATCGCCGAGCTGACGGCCGAGGCCGAGGAGAACGTCTCCGGCGTGCGGGTGGTCAAGGCGTTCGCGCAGGAGCAACGCCAGCTCGAGCGCTTCGAGCACTCGGTTCAGCGCGTGTTCGACCAGCAGGTCTACGCCACCCGGATCCAGGCCCGCTACACCCCGATGATCAGCTTCCTGCCCAACCTCGGCCTGGCGCTGATCCTGCTCGTGGGCGGACGCGAGGTGATCCACGGCAGCCTCACCATCGGCCAGTTCACCGCCTTCTACGCCTACCTGCTGATGCTGATCTCGCCGATGCGGACGCTCGGCTACATGCTGAGCGCGGCGCAGCGCGCCACCGCGTCGGGCGCCCGGATCTTCCAGGTGCTCGACCGGGCGCCGCGCATCGAGGCGCCCGAGAACGCGCCGGCGCTCCCCGACGGCGCGGGAAGCATCTCGCTGCGCCACGTGAGCCTTACCTTCGAGGGGGCGGTGCGGCCCGCGCTCAGCGACATCGACCTCGAGATCGGCGCCGGGCGCACGGTCGCCCTGGTCGGCGCGATGGGCTCGGGGAAGACCGCGCTGGTGTCGCTGCTCTCGCGCCTGTACGACCCGACCGCGGGCTCGATCCGGATCGACGGGGCGGACATCCGCACGGTCGACCTGGGGAGCCTCCGCCACGCGGTCGCGCTGGTGACCGACGACCCGTTCCTGTTCTCCGCCACCGTGCACGACAACATCGCCTACGGCCGGCCGGAGGCGACGCGCGAGGAGGTGGAGCACGCCGCCCAGATGGCGCAGGCCGCCTCGTTCATCGAGTCGCTCCCGAAGGGCTACGAGACGCTGGTCGGCGAGCGGGGGCTGACGCTGTCGGGCGGGCAGCGTCAGCGGATCGCGATCGCCCGGGCGATCGTCGCCGATCCGCGCATCCTCGTCCTCGACGACGCCACCTCCTCGGTCGACGCCTCCACCGAGCAGCAGATCAAGCTCGCCCTGCGCGAGGTCATGGCCGGCCGTACGACGATCGTGATCGCGCACCGGCTCTCGACGATCGCGCTGGCCGACGAGATCGTCGTTCTGGAGGATGGGCGGATCGCGGCCCACGGGAGCCACGACGAGCTGCTCGAGACCTCTCCGCTATACCGCGAGATCGTCGAGAAGGGCATGCCCGACCAGGTGTTCATGACGCGTAAGGCCGTCGGGGCGGTGGGCCTGTGAGCGCGACCACCCGCCGCCGGTCGCTCGGACGCGCGCGCAAGCTCCGCGGGCTGCTCGAGCTGCTCTCGCCCTACCGCTGGCGCGTGGCCGCGATGATCTTCGCGCTGGTCAGCGCGACGGCGGCCGCGCTGGCTCCGGCGCCACTCGCCAAGCTCGCCATCGACGACGGGATCCGCCGGCATGACGTGGGATCGCTCGACGTGATCGTGGGCGTGTTCCTGCTCTCGGCGCTCGTGTACGCCGTCGCCTCCTACGCCCAGACCTACCTCGTGGGCTGGGTCGGTCAGCGCACGCTTCAGGATCTCCGCGTCCGCCTGTTCACCCACCTCCAGCGACTGTCGATCGGCTTCTATTCGCGCAACCGCGCCGGCGTGATCATCTCGCGCATGACCAACGACGTCGAGGCGCTCGACCAGCTCGTCGAGGACGGGATGGCGACGCTGTTCCAGTCGGGGCTGACGCTCGTCGGCGTCGTCGTGATCCTGGTCGTCCTGGACGCGCACCTGGCGCTTCTGACCTTCCTCGCGCTGCCGTTGCTGTTCGTCGGCGGCGTCGCCTTCCGGATCGCCTCCGCCGGCGCCTACCGGGCCACGCGCGAGAAGATCGCGAGCATCACCGGATACCTACAGGAGACGCTGTCGGGCATCCGGGTGGTGCGCGTGTTCGGGCAGGAACGGCGCCACATCGAGCGCTTCCACGAGCTGAACGAGGAGAACCGGGCCGTGAACATGACCACGGTCAACCTGAACGCCGCCTACTTCCCGGCCGTGGAGTTCCTCTCCGCGCTGGTGACGGTGGAGATCCTGGTCGTGGGCGGGATCGAGGCCATCAACGGGCACGCATCGACCGGCGTCGTGTTCGCGTTCATCGCGGCCCTGAACAATTTCTTCGACCCGATCCAGCAGCTCTCGCAGCTCTATACGACCTACCAGTCGGGGATGGCGGCGCTGGACAAGATCTTCGAGCTGCTCGACGAGGCGCCCGAGCTGAACGACGCACCCGGGGCGCTGGAGCTCCCGCGGGTCCGCGGCGAGCTCCGCTTCGACCACGTGTCGTTCCAGTACGGCAGCGGCGAGGACGCGGCGTGGGCACTGACCGACGTGGACATCACGATCCCGCCCGGCCAGACGGTGGCGCTGGTCGGCTCCACCGGGGCCGGCAAGTCCACCTTCGCCAAGCTGGTCGCCCGGTTCTACGACCCGACCGATGGCGCGGTGCGCATCGACGGGCAAGATCTGCGCGAAGTGACCGCCCACTCGCTGCGCTCACAGATGGGCATCGTCCCCCAGGAGGCGTTCCTGTTCAGCGGCACGGTGCGCGACAACATCGCCTTCGGCCGTCGCTCGGCCACGGACGAGGAAGTCGCCGAGGCGGCTCGGGCGGTCGGGGCCGCGGACTTCATCGGCCAGCTCGAGCACGGGTACGACACCGAGGTCGGCGAGCGTGGCGTGCAGCTCTCGGCCGGCCAGCGCCAGCTGCTCGCGTTCGCCCGCGCCCTCGTCGCCGATCCGCGCATCCTCGTCCTGGACGAGGCGACATCCAACGTCGACGTGCACACCGAGAGCCTGATCGAGCAGGGGCTGCGCCGCCTGGTCGCCGGCCGGACCGCGATCGTGATCGCGCATCGCCTGTCCACGATCCGCCACGCCGGCCGGATCGTCGTGCTCGAGCACGGCCGGATCGTCGAGCAGGGCACGCACGACGAGCTGCTCGAGGCCCGTGGCCGCTACTGGCGCCTCTACCGCGACTGGGCCGAGCAGGCCAGCGCGGCTTAGGCACTCGTGAGCGAGATCACGGTCTCCCGGCTCTCGGTCACGCCGGTCAAGGGCACGCGGCTGCGAACCGTCGAGCGTGTGGCGCTCGAGCCGACCGGGGTGCGCGAGGATCGCCGGTTCTACCTGATCGATTCGCGCGGGCGGATGGTGAACGGCAAGCAGCTCGGCGCGCTCAACGAGGTGGTGGCGTCCTACTCGGACCCCGAGCGGCGACTCGAGCTCGCCTTCCCGGACGGAACCGTGGTGGCCGGCGAGGTGCGGCCGGGAGAGCTCGCGGCCACGCGCTTCTTCTCGTTTCCGCGCGAGGCCCGCCTGGTCGACGGGCCGTGGTCGGCCGCGATCAGCGAATGGGTCGGGCGACCGCTGCGCCTGGTCGAGCCGGTATCGGGCAACGCGGTCGACCGCGGGATGGGTGGCGCGTTCTCGCTGATCTCGCGCGCGTCCCTGGCCCGCTTCGCCGAGGCCGGCGAGGTGGCGTCGGTCGACCCCCGCCGCTTCCGGATGCTGATCGAGATCGATGGCGTGCCCGCGCACCAGGAGGATCGGTGGCTGGGGCGCAAGCTCCGCGTCGGGGAGGCCCGCCTGAAGGTGGAGGGGCACGTAGGACGGTGCCTGGTCACGAGCCGCGACCCGGAGACCGGGCAGATCGACCTTCCCACGCTCGACATCCTGGGTGGCTACCGCGACTCCGACGGCGCCACGGCGCCACTTCCCTTCGGGATCCACGGCCGCGTGCTCGAGCCCGGGGGCATCGCCCTCGGGGACGCGGTGGCGCTCGAGGAATAGTCTCTCAAGCATGAACTCGAGTAACGGAGCCCCGTCCGGGACCGCCACCACGGAGCGCGTCCAGATCGCGCTCGCCGACCACGTAGCCGTGGTCACGCTGACGCGGTCGGACAAGCACAACGCCCTCGACCTGCCGATGTTCGAGGCGATCATCGGCGCGGCCGAGCGGCTGGCGAGCGAGCCGGGCGTGCGGGCCGTCGTGCTCCACGGCGAGGGTCCGAGCTTCTGCTCGGGCCTCGACGTGGTCAGCATCATGTCCGGCGGACAGGGTCTCGACGGTCTCACCGAACCGTTGCGAGGGTCGGTCCCGAACTGGTTCCAGCGCGCCGCCTACGACTGGATCCGCGTGCCCGTGCCGGTGATCGCCGCGATCCACGGCAGCTGCCTCGGGGGTGGGCTCCAGATCGCGCTCGGCGCCGACATCCGCTTCGCGACCCCGGACGCGCGGCTGTCCGTGATGGAGGTCAAGTGGGGGTTGGTCCCCGACATGTCCATCACGCGCACGCTCCCGCGCCTGGCCGGCATCGACGTGGCCAAGGAGCTGACCTACACGGGCCGCGTGATCAGCGGGCGGGAGGCTCACGAGCTCGGCCTGGTCACGCACGTCTCCGACGATCCGCTCGCCGCTGCGCGCGCGCTCGCCGCGGAGATCGCCGGCCGCTCGCCCGACGCCGTCCGCGGCGCCAAGCGCCTGTTCGACGAGGCCTGGACCGGGTCCCCCGAGCAGACCCTCGGGCTCGAAGCCGAGCTCCAGCAGGGGCTGATCGGATCGCCCAACCAGCTCGAGGCCGTGCGCGCCGGGATGACCAAGGAGCCGGGCGAGTTCGCCGATCCGAACTGATCCACATCGGCCGGATGTCCAGCAGGGGTACGGGCCTCGGCGGAGTATCCGATAGCAAGAGAAGTGAGCTCCTCCGCCCGCAACCCCTCCCGGCCCACGCTCAGAGTCCTGTGCATCGAGCACGACCTGGCGAGCGTGTCGCTGATCGAGCACGCCATCGGCTCGCGCGCTGAGCTCGAGCTGCTTCTGGCCACCGACGGCGTCCGCGGCACCGAGCTGGCCCGCGAGCATCAGCCCGATCTGGTCGTCGCCGACCTCGACGCGGCCGGCATCGGTGGCGAGGAGGTCCTGGCCCGGCTCCAGGCCGACCCGTGCACCCGCTCGGTCCCGGTGATCGTCAGCGGCCACGCGTCCGCGGCCGCCGGCGGCCGCCTGCTCGGGCGCGGAGCCCAGAGCTACCTGCCCAAGCCGTTCGACGTGGCCGAGCTCGCCCGCGCGATCGAGCGCGGCGTCGAGCTTCCGCACGCGGCGTAGTCGCGTCCGGCCGCCACTCGGAGGGGGACGGACGCCCGGTCGAGCCGGACCCGGACTTGCACGCGCGGCGTCAGGCCGCGATGCTTGCACCCGGGGGCGCCATCCGAAACCCTGACTGAGAGGAGGAGACGATGGCCGGAAAGCGTGCTGATCAACCTGGCCACTCGGTCTCGAGGATCCCGAGCGCGTGACCGTGGCATTTCTCGTGGGAGGCGCCGCGGCTCAGCGGGGCGATGCGGTCGCTCTGTGGCTGACCAAGGAGGCGGTACGGCTCGCGCTTCGCAGGCCACGCCGAAGGGATCGCCTGTGACGGGTGCCCGCCCTGCCGCGGCTCGTCCAGCAGTTCGCGGATGGAGGTCGGCGAGCTGCTCGTCTGTCCGATCTGCTGGATACGCCCGCAAGCTCGATGAGGCGAGCCTGGCCGCCAATGCGCGGCTCGCCGGCGCAACCCCGATGCTCGACTGGATCGGAGACGACCGTGCAGCCATCTTCAGCTACTGACGCCACGCCGTCCCTGGGCCGCTCGTTCGCCGACCGCGACCGTGTCGTCTGCTCCGGGTTCCGGCCTCGCTGAAGTCCTCAGGAAAGCCCGTGCATCGTCGCCTGCACGGACCGGAGCCGGAGGGGGCGCGGGCTATACTCGCGGGCGCTCTGCGGGGTGGAGTAATCGGCAACTCGCCAGGTTCTGGCCCTGGAATTCAAGGTTCGAGTCCTTGCCCCGCAGCCTCGGCTCGCAGACGCGGGGAATCGCGCGCGAGCTAAGGTCCAGCGGGTGCGCGTCCTCGGCGTACCGATCGAGACTCCGCAGGCGATCGTCAACCGCGTCGTCAGCGACCTCGCCGCCACCGCGCGCCTCGCCCGCTCGGCGCCGGCGCGGCTGGATCGCATGCTCGAGCTCGGCGAGGAGATGGTCGCGATCGCCCGGGACGTGCTGGCGATCGCCGAGCGGCTCGACGCGCGGGCCGAGGCGGTGATCGCCCTCGGCGAGCGCCTGGACGACCGCGTGGGGGCGTTGCTCGAGCTGGGCGAGAGCATGCAGGAGCTCGGGGCACGGGTGGATGCGCGCGGCGCCGAGATCGTGGACCGGGCCAACCGGGTCACCGAGACCGGGGCGGAGCTGATCGCGGTGCTGCCGGCGTTCGAGCGGGCGCTGGAGATGGCTTCCCCGCTCGAGGGTGCGATCGACCGGTTCGGGCGGCTGGTCGACCGGCTTCCCGGAGGCGGCACGGCGCGGCGGCGGGTCGAGCAGGCGGCGGAGACGGCCGCCGTCGCCCAGCGCGAGGCCGAGGAGGCCGCGGCCGGGGCCGAAGGGGCCCAGAGCTCCTAGCGTCCTAGAGCGCCGTCAGGTCGCTCGAGAGATCGCGCAGCTGGTCGGCCCGACCGCCGAGCTCGGAGCCGAGCAGGCGCCGGGCATGCTCCAGATCGTCGGAGCGCCCAACCGACAGGGCGCCGGCGAGGCGGCCTTGCTGGAGGTACCAGACGCTGAACTCGCCGGTGTCGAATGAGCCACGCACGACCTCCTCGTCCCATTCGAACGCCGGACCGACGTACTCGAGCGACGCCCAGTCCGACAGGTCCGAGAAGAAGTAGGGGACCACGTCATGCGGCTGATCCTGGCCCAGCATGTTGAGCGCCGCCGTCTTGCCCTGGTTGAAGGCGACGTCCCAGTGCTCGATGCGGATCCGCCGGCCCCCGTGCACGACGCTCTCGTACTCGGCCATGTCGCCGGCCGCGAAGATTCCGGGCGCCGCGGTCTGCAGCCGGCTGTCCACCTCCACCCCGCCGCTCCGGCCGATCTCCAGCCCGGCGCGGCGGGCCAGCATCACGTCCGGCGTCGCCCCGGCCCCCACGACGACCGCGTCGGCGTCGAGCTCGCGCCCGGACTTCGTGACCACGGCCGTCACACGTCCGTCCCGGCCCTCGAAGCGCTCGAGCTCGTCGTTGCCGTGGAACTCGATGCCGTGCTCCTCGAGCCGGTGGGCGAACCAGCGGCCCGCCGCCTCGCCGAAGCCGCGACTGAGCGGGACCGGCTCCATCATCACCATCGTGCACGAGGCGCCCAGCTCGGTCAGCGAGGCCGCCACCTCGCTGGCGATGTAGGAGCCTCCGATCAACACCACCTGCTTGCCGGCGGCGTCCTGCCGAATCGCGTCGCTGTTGCCGAGCGTACGGAGGTAGTGGATCCCCTCGAGCTCCGCGCCGGGCACCGGGAGGCGGCGGACACCGGCGCCGGTGGCGATCAGCGCCTTCTCGAAGCTCACCTCGTCCTTGTTCGAGAGGCGGACCCTCCGGGTGTCGACGTCGAGCGACATGGCGGACACGCGGGTGAGCGCCTCGATCCGCTGCTCCTCGTACCACTGCGCCGGCCGGAACAGCGCGTCCTCGCGCGACTCCTTGCCCTGGAGGTAGTCCTTGGAGCAGGGTGGCCGGTTGTAGGGCAGGTCGGGCTCGCGGCCGATCAGCAGGATCTCGCCATCCGCTCCCGACTCGCGCAGCCAGCGGGCGCAGTTGCCGCTCGCCAGTCCGCCCCCGATCAGGGCGTACTCGACGTGCCGTAGAGCCATCAGGCGCCGGGCGCCGCGCCGTTGGGCGCGAACTGCGGCGTGATCTCAGACTCGAGGCCGGGGTCGAGGATCAACAGCACCTGGTCCCCCGCTTCGATCACGGAGTCGGCCTTGGGCACGAAGCCGGCGCCACCGCGCAGCACGGAGATGATCAGCGACCCGTCCGGCAGCGTGACGTCCTGCACGCGCCGCCCGGCCGCCGTGGAGCCGGCGCCGACCTCGACCTCGATGATCTCCAGGTGCTCCTCCTCGAGGGCGAGCAGCTGGACGAGTCCGTACTCCGGGACCTCGTGCTCGATCAGGCGAAGGATCAGATCGGTGGCGGACACCGCCGGCTGCACCCCGAGCAGGCGGAAGTGCTGCAGGTTGCGTGGGTTGTTGACCCGCGCCACGATCCGCTGGACGCCGTACTTCTCCTTGGCCACCTGGCAGATCAGGATGTTGTCCTCGTCATCGCCGGTGACGGCGATCACCAGGTCAGCGCGCTGGATGCCGGCGCGTTCGAGCACCCACAGCTCGGTGGCGTCGCCGTACTGAACGGCGTGCTCGAGCTCCTCCTCGACCACGCGGTAGCGGGCGTGGTTTGACTCGATCAGCGTCACCTCCCGCTCCTTGGCGATCAGCTCGCGCGCCAGGTTCCAGCCCACCTTGCCGGCGCCGGCGATGATCACGTACATGGGCCCGGGCTCCTCACGCGAGTGCGGCTTCGGTGGCCTGGTCGATCGCCACCTGGGTCGGACAGATCGTCAGCAGCCCCTGCTCGGCGTACCAGCCGGCACGGCCGGGATCGGCCACCCGAACCACCACGCGCGGGACCTTGAAGCGGCGCTGGGCGATCTGCGCGATCACGAGGTTCGTGTTGTCCCCGCTCGTCGCGGCCAGGAACACGTCGGCGTTCTCGATGCCGGCCTCGATCATGGCGTCGATCTCCAGGGCGGTCCCGACCGTGAACCGCCCGCCGGCGTCCTCCCAGGTCGTCGACTGGTCCTTGTCCAGCCGCTCATGGGAGAGCGGATCGCTGTCGAGCACCGAGACCTCGTGCCCGGCGTCGAGCGCCCGCTTCGCCACCGCGGACCCCACGCGTCCCGATCCCACAATCAAAATGAACATGTCGCGGACTCTAGCTGGCGCGAACCGATGCCATTTGCACTCGCTCAGCGACTGCAAATGGCATCAGACGACGGCGAACGTGCCTCAGGTGATGATCGGGATGATCAGGAGGGCGACGATGTTCGCCACCTTGATCATCGGGTTGATCGCGGGCCCGGCGGTGTCCTTGTACGGATCGCCCACCGTGTCCCCCGTGACGGCCGCGGCGTGGGCCTCGGACCCCTTCCCGCCGAACGCGCCGTCCTCGATCAGCTTCTTGGCGTTGTCCCATGCGCCGCCGCCCGAAGTCATCGAGATCGCCACGAACAGGCCGACCACGATCACTCCGATCAGGAGCCCGCCGAGCGCCTCGACGCTGATCAGCCCGACGATGAACGGGATCAGGATCGGAATGAGCGCGGGCAGGATCATCTCCCGCTGGGCCGCGCGCGTGACCAGCGCCACGGCGGCGCCGTACTCCGGCTGCTCGGTGCCCGCCATGATCCCCGGCTTCTCCCGGAACTGGCGGCGCACCTCCTCGACCACCGCGCCGCCGGCGCGGCCGACGGCCTCCATCGAGAGCGCGGCGAACAGGTAGACCATCATGCCGCCGATCAACAGGCCGATCAGCACGGGCGGACTGCCGATCTGGAAGCTGTACTTGCTGCCCACCTCGCGTGAGAAGGCGTCGAACAGCACGAGGGCGGCCAGAGCGGCCGAGCCGATCGCGTAGCCCTTGGTGACGGCCTTGGTGGTGTTGCCGACCGCGTCGAGGGGGTCGGTGACGTTGCGCACCTCCTCCGGCAGGTCCGCCATCTCGGCGATGCCGCCCGCGTTGTCGGTGATCGGACCGAACGCGTCGAGGGCGACGATCAGGCCGGTCAGCGAGAGCTGCGCCATCACCGCGACGCCGATGCCGTAGATCCCGACCGTGCCGCCGCCGCCGAGCTTCCAGGCGCCGAGGATGCCGAGCGCCAGCACGATCGCCGGCGCCGCCGTGGCCTGATAGCCCTGCGCGAGGCCCTGGATGATGTTCGTCGCGTGTCCGGTCTGGGACGCGCGGGCGGTGCTCTTGACGGGCGCGAAGCGCGTCGAGGTGTAGTAGTCGGTGATCACGAACAGGCACGCCGTGATACCGATGCCGATCAGCGCGCACAGGTAGAACTTCCACCAGTGCGGGCCGGCCGCGCCCGTGGCGGAGTAGGTGAGCTTGCGCATCATCCAGTAGGTGACCGGGAGGAAGGCCAGCGCCGCCAGCACGCCGGAGGTCGACCAGGCCCTGGTAGAGCGCGCGCTCGACGTTGCCGGCGCGCGACTTCACGGCGAACGTGCCGATGATCGAGGCCACGATCGAGACGGCGCCCAGGACCAGCGGGTAGATCGCGACGGCCGAGGTCTGGTTGAACAGCAGGACGCCGAGCAGCATCACCGCCACCGCGGTCACGGCGTAGGTCTCGAACAGGTCCGCGGCCATACCGGCGCAGTCGCCGACGTTGTCGCCCACGTTGTCCGCGATCACCGCCGGGTTGCGTGGATCGTCCTCGGGGATGCCGGCCTCGATCTTGCCCACCAGGTCGGCGCCGACGTCGGCCGCCTTGGTGAAGATCCCGCCGCCCAGACGCGCGAACACCGAGATCAGCGAGCCTCCGAAGCCGAGCCCGATCAGCGCGTCCACCGCATGCCGGGTGCTCTCGCCGGCGATCCAGGTGAGCACGCCGTAGTAGCCCGCGACACCCAGGAGGGCCAAGCCGACGACGAGCATGCCGGTGACCGCGCCGCCCCGGAAGGCTACGTCGAGGGCCCGGGCAACGCCGGCCCGTGCTGACTCGGCGACGCGCGTGTTGGCGCGCACCGACACGTTCATGCCGATGTAGCCGGCAGACGCCGACAGCACGCCGCCGATCAGGAAGCCGATCGCCACCCGGATGTTCTGAAGCGGGATCAGCACGATGAACAGGACCACGCCGACGCCGGCGATCGTCGTGTACTGCCGGTTCAGGTACGCGCGCGCGCCTTCCTGTACCGCGGCCGAGATCGCGCGCATCGCCTCGTTGCCGGGCGACAGGGCAAGCAGGACGCGTGAAGTCAGCACGCCGTAGGTCACGGCGGCGGCAGCACAGACGAGCGCGATGATGACGCCGTGGTGCGCTAGGAAGCTAGACAAGGAAGTCCTCCGGAGGAATGTGATTCGTGAGAGGGCGCGCGAGTGCGCGCAGCCCGACAACTGAAAAAGGCCGCCGCCCGGCGCGCGAGCGGAGGCCCGGATTAGGACGGCGCGGGAGTCTAGCAGCGGCGGCCCCGCCGCGCTGCTCCGAATTACTGACTACTGCCCGGGGATCCAGAGCCGGCCGCTGCGCTGCGCGGGGCCCTGCTCACCGGGCCGTGATGGCTCAGGCGCCGGCGGCGGGTCCGTCGGGGGTCCAGCGCCCCCGCCACTCTCGGCCTCCCCGCCCACGGGTGGACCGGCGCCGGCCTGCGCGCCCCCGCCGCCGATCTTCACGAACGCCATCTGCAGCTGGGAGAGCGCGGCGCGGATCTGGCCCACCTGCTGCGGGACGGCCTGCTCGAGCACGGGCATCAGCGCCCGGATCGACTCGATCGCCAGCCGGACCTGGGCGAGGTCGCGCTCGGCCTCGGTGTCGGGGCTGAGACCCGTGCGCAGCATCCCCACGTTGATCATCGCCACCACGTGCTCGATCAGGACGTGCTCGACGCGCAATCGCTTGAGCTCCTCCTCGTAGGCTCGCCGGAGCTCCTCCTCCGAGGGCTCGCCGGCGGGACCTGTCCCGGGATCGGGTCCGGGTCCCGTGCTCATGAGCTCACCTGCCGCATCGCGTGACCTCCACCGTGCTCGGAGCATACGTCTCGCGCGTCTCGGCCACCGTCGCGGCGAACACCTCGTGCATGGACATGCCCGAGTCGAGCATGCGCAGCTGACGCTGAGCTCCGTTGAGGGTCGGCAGCTCGACCTCGAGCCCCAGCTCGTCGCGCATCGGAGCGGTCCAGGCGAGCAGCCGATCGACCGCCTCAGCGCCGGGATACACCTCGCCCCGGGTCAGATCGATCAGCTCGCCCTCGACGCCGTACCGGATCGCGCGCCAGAAGTTCTCCTCGACGAACCGGCGCGGCGGGTCCTCGAACGGCACGCCCTCGTCGAGATCGCGCGCGGCCTGGGCGACGCAGGCGACGATCAGTCCGGCCAGCGCGTCTGATTCGCCGCCGCCCGTCTGGGTGTCGCAGATCCTCACCTCGACCGTGCCGAACGAGAAATGGGGCCGGATCGACCACCAGACCTGCGTGTACTCGACGATCGAGTCGGTGCGCCCGAGGAAGTCGATGTACTGGGCATAGGTCTCCCAATCACCGTAGGCGTCGGGCACGCCGCAGCGCGGGAAGCTCTTGGTGAAGATCTGCGTACGGGCGCTGTGGAGCCCCGACAGGCGTCCGTCGAGGAACGGGGAGTTGGCCGAGATCGCGAGCAGGATGGGCAGCACGGGGCGAAGCCGGTCGCACACGCGCACCGCGCGGTCCGCGCCGCGGACCCCGACGTGGACGTGGAGGGCGAAGGTGTTGTTGCGCCAGGCCACGTACTTGAGCCCCTGCTCGACGCGCCGGTAGTGGTCGGTGGCGATGATCTGCTGCTCGCGGTAGTCCGACCAGGGGTGGGTCCCCGTCGACCCGAGCGCGATTCCGTGCTCGGCCGCCAGCGCGAACAGCCGCTGCCTGGCGCACCGCTGCGCGGCCACCGCGGCCGCGAGGTCCTCCCCGCGTCCCGAGCGGATCTCGATCTCCGAGGAGATCAGCTCGCCCGACACCGAGCCGGCGAGGACGCGATCGGCGTCGGCGGCGCGGCGGAGCTCGTCGTAGCGAGGGACCAGCCCGAGCCCGCGCGGATCGAGCAGCGCGAACTCCTCCTCCACGCCGACGGTGAAGTCAGTCGATGCGTCGAAGGCCGCGCGAGCGGATTCCAGGTCGTGGACCACGTCCCGAGCTCGGATCAGGTCAGGTAGAAGTACAGGGCGTAGAGCAGATCGACGGCCGGACTCGAGGTGTGCACCGTCACCTCGGGCGGGACCTGGAGCAAAGCGTCAGAGTAGTTGAAGATGATCTTGACGCCCGCATCGGCCAGGTCGTTGGCCAGTGCCTGGGCCGCCATAGCCGGGACCGCGAGCACCGCGACGACGATGTCCTCCTCCTCCACGACCGTCGGCAGCCCGGACATGGGACGGACCGGCATCGAGCCGATCTGCGTGCCGACCTTCTGCGGGTCGGCGTCGAACACCGCCACCACGCGGAAGCCGTGGTCGGCGAAGATGTCCGAGGTGGCGATCGCGGTGCCGAGATGGCCGGCGCCGAACAGCGCGATGTTGTGCTGGCCCGAGGTCCGCAGGATCTTGCGGATCTGGTTCACGAGCGATTCGACGTTGTAGCCGACGCCGCGCTTTCCGAACTTGCCGAAACCCGACAGGTCGCGCCGGATCTGGGTCGAGTTCACGTGGGTGTAGTCGGCGAGCTCCTGGGAGGAGATCGTCTCCTTGCCCATCTTGCGCGCCTGGGTGAGGACCTGGAGGTAACGCGAGAGGCGCGCCGCCACGCCAAGGGAAAGCTTGTCCCCGGGCTTCTCCATGCCGGGTTCGGGGATCTCGCTGCCGCGGCCGACCGTGTAACTCATCTCGGTGTCACCCCAATGAGGCGCCGTTCCAGCTCCGCCTCGTCCACGAACAGCTCGAACTCCTCCACTCCGTCGATCGTAACGACTGGGATGCGCTCTAGATAGGCGCGCAGCAACGCGATGTCCGCGTCGATGTCGCGTTCCTGTAACACGAACTCACACCGTTGCCGCACTCGCTCGAGCACCTCGCGCGCGTCATCGCACAGGCAGCAGCCCTCGCGGCCGTAGAGAACGACGACCGTCATCGCGCGACCAGCGCCCGCTCGCCGGTGGCGTACACGTCGAGCGACAGGTACTCGGGGTAGGGGATCGCGCGGGACGAATCGCGCCGCGCTGGCGATCATCGCCGCGTTGTCGGTGCAAAGCGCGACCGGAGGAACGTCGAGCTCCACGCCCGAGTGCGCCCAGGCGCTCGCGCAGCGGGCCGTTCGCCGCCACGCCGCCCCCCACCGCCAGCCGCTCCAGGCCGGTCTCGAGCAGGGCGCGCTCGGCGCGCATCGCCAGCGCTTCGACGATCGCGCGCTGGTAGGACGCGGCGAGATCGGCACGGCGGCGCTCCGCCTCCGCCTCGCCGAGGTCGCGCACGCGGTAGAGGAGCGCCGTCTTCAGGCCGGCGAAGGAGAAGTCCAGTCCGCGCATACGCCCGCCGGTGGGAAACGCGAACGCCTCGGGATCGCCCTCGCGCGCCAGCCGCTCGAGCGCCGGGCCCCCGGGATAGCCGAGACCGAGTAGTCGCGCTCCCTTGTCGAAGGCCTCGCCCGCGGCGTCGTCGAGCGTCTGGCCGATGACCTCGAACCCGGGGCCATGATCAGTCACTCGCGCGAGCAGCGTGTGGCCGCCGCTGGCGATCAGGCTGAGGAAGGGCGGCTCGAACGGCGCGGGCTCGAGGAAGCTCGCCGCGACGTGCCCGTGCAGATGGTCCACCGGCGCCAGCGGCAGCGAGAACGCCGCCGCGAGGCCCTTGGCCGTCGACACGCCGACGAGGAGCGCGGCCACCAGCCCCGGACCGGCGGTCACGGCGACGAGGTCGACCGCGTCGAGGGAGGTGCCGGCGCGATCGAGGGCCTCGTCGACCACGTGGCCGACCAGCTCCAGGTGGTGACGCGAGGCGATCTCCGGCACGACTCCGCCGTAGCGGTCGTGGATGCCCTGCGAGGAGATCACGTTGGCGCGGATCTCGCCGTCGAGCGTGACGAGCGCCGCACACGTGTCGTCGCAGCTGGTCTCGATGGCCAGGATCACGCGGGCTGATTCGGAGCCGAGGCTGTCTGGGCGGTCCGCCACATGATCACCGCGTCCTCGCCGGTGTCCTGGTAGTAGCGCCGGCGGGTGCCCGCCGCGCGGAACCCGAAGCGCTCATACAGAGCGATGGCAACGGCGTTCGAGGGCCGGACCTCGAGCGTATAGGACTCCTCCGGGCCGGCGCGCTCGACCATCTTCTCGAGCAGCGCAATGCCGATCCCCCGTCGACGCAGCGCCGGATCGACCGCGATGTTCATCAGGTGCCATACGTCGGCGTAGCGTGAGCAGATCAGGTAGCCCGCGAGACGGTCGGAGCGCCCTCGTCCGCCGGCGGATTCGTCGTCCCCGCCGGGGACGAAGGCGGCGAGGCAAACGCCGGAGGGCTTGGACAGCTCGAGCACGAACATGGCCAGCGACCACGGCGTCGGGAAGGCGCGGCGCTCGATCGCGATCACCTGGGGCAGGTGCGAGTAGCCGAGCGGGCGGACGGTGACGGAGTTCGTGCTCATTGCTGGGAGGCGGTGCGGCGGGCGATCTCGGCGTCCGGAAGGCGCATGTAGCTCGGCGAAACCTGTTCGGGCGCTTCGCCGGGGAGACGCCGGGCGAGCTCGCAGTGGTTGGTGGCCGTGACCCTGTGAAGCTCTGAGTCGTCCTGCGGAACCCGCGCCCCCGAGCGCTCGAGAACCTCTCTGAATGCTAGCGCCCCGTCCCCGATCGCCAGGATGGGCAGGGGCAGCTCCGCGGTGAGCTCGGCGAGCCTCTCGGGCGCGGTCACGCGGGCGCGGAGAAGCTCTTCGCGGTAATCCTCCTGCGGGCCCCAGCCGGCCACGAACACCTCGCGCCGGCGCGCATCGATCACCGCGAGCACGGTGCCCGGCGCCGGCATCACCCCGCGGGCGTTCAGCGCGAGCGACTGGAGCGTCGGCACACCCACGAGCGGGATCGCTCGCGCTCGCGCCAGCGCTCGCGCGGTGGCGATGCCGATCCGCAGTCCGGTGAACGTGCCGGGACCGACGCCGACGGCGATCCGGTCGAGGTCGTGCCAGCCGACTGCGGCCCTCTCCAGCAGCCCGACCGCCAGCGGCATCAGCCTGGTGGCGTGACCGGGCCGATGTCCGGGCTCGGGATCGTCGCGCGCCTCCAGGGGGCCCCCGCCGACACCGCACAGCGCGACGGTCGTGGCGGGCGTGGCCGTGTCGAAGGCGAGGATCTTCATGCCTCGTCGATCTCCACGCACCGGGTGTCGCCGCCACCGTGCTCGATCCGCACCCGCGCCGCGATCCGGGCGAACCGCGCCACCGCGTCCTGCGCGTCGCGAGGCCACTCCACGAACGCGATCTTGTCCGGTCCCAGGTAGTCGGCGAGGAGCTCGGGATCCTCCTCTGCGCCCAGGTCGGTCAGCCGGTAGAGGTCCAGGTGCGATACGGGCACGGGCGCGGCGTAGCGCTGGCCGATGGTGAACGTGGGGCTCGTGACCACCGCGTCCACGCCGAGTGCCCGGCACGCGCCGCGCACGAACGTCGTCTTGCCGGCCCCGAGATCGCCCTCGACCAGGACGACGTCGCCGGCGCCAAGGCCCGCGGCGAGATCCGCGCCGAGCATCTCCGTCTGCTCGGGACTGGTCGTCTCCTGGCGCCGCCGCATGCCGTCCTCGGAGGGTAGACAACTACTCGTGCGCCCCGACGATCGCAGGGCACGTTCGGTACCGTCATCGGCGATGAGTGCTCCTCCAGGGGACAAGCAGCCGCGCGGGCGCTTCGGCGCGCTCAGGCAACGCTACGAGCCTCAGCTCGCCACCCTGCGCGGCTCGGACACGGCCAAGGCGGCGGGCCTGGCCGGCGCCATGGTCGCCAACAACGTGATCGCCCTCGGATCGACGATCGTGTTCGCCCGGCTGCTGAGTGACTACGGCTCGCTCGCCGCGCTCGTCAGCTACTTCCTGATCCTCGCCGTCGCCGGCTACGCGATGCAGGTGGCGACCGCGCGCGAGGCCGTCCTCGGCCATCTCGGCGTCGGCACCGCCCTGGCCGCCACGGTCCGCAACTGGACCAAGGTGCTGCTCGGCTTCACCGCCGTGATGACGGTGATCTCGATCCTGGTCCGCCACCCGATCGCCCAGGCCGTCGGCGTCAAGCAGGAGTGGGCGGCGGCCCTGGGGATCCCGGCCGGCTGCCTGTACTTACTCCTCTGCATCATGCGCGGCGTTCTCCAGGGGCTCGGTGACTACAAGTCGGTCGCCATCAGCCTGATCGGCGAGCAGGCGGCCCGCCTGGCCATCGGCGGGGTGCTCGCCGCGGTCGGACTCGGCGTCACCGGCGCGTACCTCGGTACGCCGCTGTCCTTCGCGGTGATGATGGTCTACTGCGCGGTTCCGCTCCGCCGCCGGCTCGGGCGAGCCAAGCCCGGAGACGCGCCCGCTCTGGGTCTCGGCACCCACGTGTTCCGGGCCTGGGCTCCGATCGCCGCCCTGGCCGTGATCGCGGTCCTCCAGAACATCGATGTGATCGCGGCAAAGCACCGCTTCTCCACCTCGTTGGCCAGCTCCTACAGCGCCACCGCGGTCGCCGCGAAGGTGCTGATCTGGGTGTCGATGGGAGCCGGCTTCTACCTGGTTCCCGAGGTTTCGCGCCGTCGGGCCGCGGGCGAGGACACGCGGCCGGTGCTGGTCAAGGCGCTCGCCATCATCGCCGTGGCCGCGGTCCCCTGCCTGCTGATCTACGGCGGCGCGCCGCGGCTGCTGATCAGAGTGGCGTTCGGGCCCAAGCGGCTGGGCGCGGTCGATTCGCTGTTCATCCTCGGGGTGGCCTTCACCGTTCTGGCCGCGACGTACCTGGCGGTCCAGTACATGCTCGCGCTCAAGCGGACCTGGTTCCTGGTCGCCGCTCGGCGCGGTGGCCGTGGCCGAGCCGTTCTTCCTGCTGAACGCCTCGCGCAAGCCGTCAGGGTTCGCCGCCGTCGTGCTCGCCGTGCAGGCCGTGGGGGCGTGCCTCGCCTTCGGGCTCGCCCTGCGCCGAGAGAAGCCGCCGCCCCGCCCTGAGCAGGATCCCACCGCGGGCGAGCGGGACCTGGTCCCCGCCGCCTCGCTGTAGGGTCGGCCCTCGGTGTAGGCAACCGAGGGAGAGAGATGGCGGTCACCAAGATCATCGAGCTGGTCGGCAGCTCGCGCGAGAGCTCGGATGACGCGGTCAAGGCCGCGCTCGGCGAGGCCCGGGCGACGCTCCGCAACATCCGCGCGCTCGACGTCGTCTCGGTCGGGCTGCGAGGCGAGAACCTCGACGAGTGGCGCGCCCACGTGCGCGTCTCGTTCCTGATCGAGCGCGTCGCCGAGGGCTAGAAAAGCCCCAGCTGAGCCGCCGGCTCGGGCTCGAGCAGGACCGGCGGCTCGTCGGGCTCGACCACCTCGAGCACCTCCGATGTCGTCGATGTCCGGGACGGGCTCGGGATGCGCCGGCTGCTCGGGTGGGCCGAGCGCGAGCAGGCCGGGAAGGCGGTGGAAGTCGGCCCGCAGCGTCTCCAGCATCGACGGCGTGTACAGCGCCGCGGCCGGGTGATACAGCGGGTACAGCCGCACCGCCCGCGTCCCGACGATCCGCACCTCCTCGCGCCCGTGCAGGCGCGAGATCCCCATCGTGTCCTCCCGGAGCAGCTTGGTCGAGAAATTGCCCAGCGTGCAGATCACGACCGGCTCGATCAGATCCACCTGCCGGCGCAGGTAGTCCTGGCAGGACGCGATCTCGTTCGGGTGGGGGTCGCGGTTGTTGGGAGGCCTGCATTTCAAGGTGTTCGCGACGAACACGTCGCTGCGCGCCAGCCCGATCTCGCCGAGCAGCTTGTCGAGCAGCTTCCCGGCCTGCCCGACGAACGGGAGCCCCATGCGGTCCTCGTTGGCCCCGGGCGCCTCGCCGATGAACATCAGGTCGGCATCGGCGTTGCCGGCGCCGAACACGACCGTGGTCCGGGTGCTGTGGAGGGGGCAGCGGACGCAGCCCCGGGCCTCCTCGTAGACGACCTTCAAGGCCTCTCGGCGCTCTGCGGCAGTCCTCACCCCGGCGATGTTAAACCGCGGCGCCGACAGCTCGGGAGCGGGTTTCCGCAAGCTGCGGAAACCTGGGCGTGTCGAGATATCGGAGATATGGGCCGGTTTCTCGACACACCCACCTGGGGGGAGTGAGATGCGACACACGCCGGTGCTGGGCGCTTAGGGTGGGTATCCTCCCGGATGAGGCCGTCACCAGACCGGGGCGGACCTCACAACAGAGCGCACTTCACCCCCCGACCGACCGGTATCTCCGATGCGAGAACTGGAACGGACCTCCCCCTCCGACACCCCTGCCTGTAGACGCCTGGCCATCGTTGGCCGGGGGCGGCTGGGAAACGCGCTCGCGGAGGCGCTGGCCCACGGGCGCTACGACATCGACGGGCCCGCTCGGACGCGGAGCCGACGGCGCCGGCGCCGAGGTCGTGCTGCTGTGCGTCCCCGATCGCGAGATCGCGGGCGCCGCCGAGCTGATCGTCCGCGGCGCCGTCGTGGGCCATTGCAGCGGGATCACCCCGCTCGACGTCCTCGCCCCGCACGAGCGCTTCTCGATGCACCCGCTGATGACCGTCCCGGACGCCGCGATCGCCTCCTTCGCCGGCGCCGGCGCCGCGATCGCCGGTAGCACGCCACGCGCGGTCGAGATCGCCGCCGAGATGGCCGGCGCCCTCGCCATGCATCCGGTGGTGCTCGCCGACCGGGATCGGGGCGCGTACCACGCCGCCGCCTCGATCGCGTCGAACTTCCTGATCACGCTCGAGGCGGCCGCCGAGCGCGTGGGGCGCACCGCCGGCCTGGAGCGCGCGCTGCTCGTGCCCCTGGTCCGGGCCACGGTCGAGCACTGGGCGGCCCTCGGCCCGCTCCGAGCGCTCACCGGACCCGTGGCGCGCGGCGACGACGCCACCGTCGCGCTCCAGCGCGCCGCGCTCGAGGAGCGGACGCCCGACCTGCTGGCGCTGTTCGACGCGCTGGCCGAGGCGACCCGCGCCCTCGGGACCGAGAGCGAGCCGGAGGCCCAGCCGGCATGAGGACGATCCGAACCGTGGCCGAGCTCCGGGGCGAGCTGGCGCAGCCGCGCCGGGACGGGCGGACGATCGGCCTGGTCCCGACGATGGGCGCGTTCCACGAGGGCCACCTGTCGCTGATGCGCCGGGCCCGCTCCGAATGCGACGTGACCGTCGTCTCGCTGTTCGTCAACCCGGCGCAGTTCAACGAGTCGACCGACCTCGAGCGCTACCCCCGCGACGAGCGTCGCGACGCGGCCCTGGCCGACGCCGAGGGCATCGACCTCCTGTTCGCCCCGCTGGTCACCGAGGTCTATCCGTCCGGGTTCGCCACGACGGTGTCCGTCGCCGGCATCACCGAGGGCCTCGAAGGCGAGCGTCGGGGCCGCGGCCATTTCGACGCCGTCGCCACCGTGGTCACGAAGCTGTTCAACATGGTGGCGCCGGACGTGGCGTACTTCGGGCAGAAGGACGCCCAGCAGGCGCTGGTCATCAAGCAGCTCGTGCGCGACCTGAACCTTCCGGTGCGAATCGAGGTCTGCCCGATCGCGCGCGAGGCCGACGGCCTGGCCATGTCGAGCCGGAACGCGCTGTTGTCCTCTGACGATCGCGCCCGTGCCACCGCGCTGAACCGCGCTCTGCAGGCCATCGAAAGCGCCGTGGCGAGCGGCGAGCACGACCCGGCGACGGCGCGCGAGCCGGCGCTCACCGAGCTGAGCCGCGCCGGCCTCCAGCCCGACTATCTAGAGCTCGTCGACCCGGAGACGCTCGCGCCGGTGGCGCAGATCGAAGGCGAGACCCTGGCGCTGGTGGCCGCGCGGGTCGGCGCCACGAGACTCATCGACAACCACATGATCAAAGACGGGAGCCGCTGAAGCCATGCATCGCACGATGCTGAAATCGAAGATCCACCGGGCCACGGTGACCGACTGTGACCTGCACTACGTCGGGTCGATCACGGTCGATCCCGAGCTGCTCGAGGCCGCGGACATCCGCGAGTTCGAGCAGGTCGCCGTGGTCGATGTCGACAACGGCGCCCGCTTCGAGACCTACACGATCGCGGGCATGCGCGGAGCGGGCGAGATGAAGCTCAACGGCGCCGCGGCCCGCCTTGTGCATCGGGGGGACACGATCATCGTGATCTCCTACGGCATCTACGACCCCGACGACCTCGACCACTACACCCCGCGCGTCGTCCACGTCGACGACCGCAACCAGATCATCACCGTCGACGCCCAGGTGTCCAGCCTGCTGACGGCGCCGGCGATCGCATAGAGAGGACGCTCAGCCATGTCCGCAACCCCACGCACTTCGGTTCCTCACAGCCTCGACGAGCCGCTGCCCATGACCCTCCCCCGGCTGGCGGAGAAGAAGCGCCTCGGCGAGCCGATCGTGATGGTCACCGCCTACGACTATCCCTCGGCGCAGGTGGCCCAGGAGGCCGGCGTCGACGTCGTCCTCGTCGGCGACTCGGGCGCGATGACCGTGCTCGGCTATCCGAGCACCGTCCCGGTGTCGACGGATGAGATGCTGATGCTCGCGAGCGCCGCGCGCCGTGGCCTGAGGACGCCACTGCTCGTCGGCGACCTGCCGTTCGGCTCCTATGAGGCCTCGGACGAGCAGGCGATCGCCACCGCGCAGCGGTTCGTCAAGGAGGCCGGGTGTGACGCCGTCAAGCTCGAGCGGGGCGGCACGAGCGTGCAGCGAGCCCGCGCGATCGTCGACGCCGGCATCCCGGTGATGGGCCACGTGGGCCTCACGCCGCAGACGGCGACCGCGCTCGGCGGGTACAAGGCGCAGGGACGCACGGCGGACAAGGCGGTCCAGGTCGCGCACGACGCGCTCGCGCTCGAGGAGGCCGGCTGTTTCTCGATCGTGTTCGAGGCGATCCCCGCCGCGGTGTCGCAGATCGTGGTCGAAAAGCTCCACGTCCCCGTGATCGGCATCGGCGCCGGCCCGGCCACCGACGGGCAGGTGCTCGTGTTCCACGACCTCCTCGGGATCTATGACGGTCACGCGCCGCGCTTCGCCAAGCGCTATGGAGAGATCAAGGCGCAGATGGTGGCCGGCGTGGCCGAGTACGCGGCCGAGGTCCGCCGCGGCGCCTTCCCGGCGCCCGAGCACACCTACTCGATCGACGACGCCGAGCTCGACCGTTTCCGCAAGACGCTGGAAATGCAGTCGTGAGCGGCCCACGCCGACGGGCGTGAGCAATACCATGGAGTGATGCCACGCCTCACCCAGGTATTCGCTCCGCGCGACCGGGTGTACTTCGAGCTGTTCGAGGAGGCGGGACGGAACATCCTGACCGCGGCCGAGTTGCTCGACCGGCTCCTGTCCGACTACCCGGACCACAAGGAGCTGGCCGCTGAGATCCTCGACTGTGAGCACGAAGGCGACCGGATCGTTCACGACATCGTCCACCGCCTCAACCAGACGTTCGTCACGCCGATCGACCGCGAGGACATCCTCGCGCTCGCGTCGGCGCTCGACGACATCGTCGACTACACCGAGGAGGTGGCGGACTACCTGGGGCTGTACCGGATCGAGGCACCGATGGACCAGGCCATCCGCCTCGCGCGCGTGCTCAAGGACGCGGCGCGCCAGATCGCCGAGGCGATTCCCCGCCTGCGCGCCTTCCGCGACATCTCGCACTACACGGTCGAGATCAACCGTCTGGAGAACGAGGGCGACCGGATCACGCGCGAAGCCGTCGCCTCACTGTTCGACGGCGGCATCGATCCCATGGTGGTGATCCGCTGGAAGGACGTGTTCGAGCGCCTCGAGGCGGCGATCGACGCCACCGAGCGCGTGGCGAACATCATGGAAGGGATCGTCATTAAGAACTCTTAGGCCCGGGCGTATCGCTATTGGCAACACCCGGGCGGTGTTGTAGCTTGCGCGCGTGGAGACGAGGGAGCAGTCCACGGACGGTGGGTTGTCGGTGCGCGGAGTCAGCGTCACCTTCGCCGGGATCACCGCACTCGAAGATGTCTCCCTCGACGTCACCAAGGGCGAGGTGCTCGGCGTCATCGGGCCGAACGGCGCGGGCAAGACCACGCTGTTCAACGTCATCTGCGGATTCGTCAAGCCACAGGCGGGAACGCTCAGCTGGCGCG
This sequence comes from uncultured Solirubrobacterales bacterium, assembly GCA_963710305.1. Classification (GTDB taxonomy): domain Bacteria; phylum Actinomycetota; class Thermoleophilia; order Solirubrobacterales; family Solirubrobacteraceae; genus Palsa-465. Next base: position 618,007 of record CAVPZV010000004.1, read on the forward strand.
GCACGTCGCTGACCGGGATCCATCCCGATCGCCTGGCCAATCTGGCGATCGCCCGGACGCTCCAGGGCGTGGGGCTGTTCCCGCATCTGACCGTGCTCGAGAACGTCATGCTCGGCGCACAGCGCTTCCGGCGTGCGCATCTGCTCGGAGCGATGCTCGCGTTCCCGGGGTCCGACCGGGACGAGCGACACCTGGGTGAGCGGGCCCGGCAGGCGCTCGCCGTGGTGGAGTGCGACGGCGTGGTGGATCGCCTCCCGCCGACGCTCCCCTACGCGGTCCAGAAGCGGGTGGCGCTCGCCCGCGCCCTGGCCTGCGAGCCGGAGCTGCTGCTCCTCGACGAGCCCGCCGGCGGCCTCGGAGCGAGCGACCTGTCCGATCTCGCGAAGCTGATCGACTCCCTCGGCTCCTCGATTGCCGTGATGCTCGTCGATCACCACATGGACCTCGTCACCTCCGTGTGCGACCGGGTGGTGGTGCTCGACTTCGGCCGCGTGATCGCCGACGGTCCCGCCCCCGAGGTGCGCAAGGACCCGCGCGTGCTGGAGGCCTACCTCGGGCGCGAAGCCGAGGCGGCGACGATCGAGGAGGGCGCGGCGAATGCTTGAGGTCGACGGCCTGACGACGGACTACGGCCCGGTGCGGGCGGTCAACGCCGTCTCGTTCGAGGTTCCGGAGGGCTCGGTGACGGCCGTGCTCGGCGCCAACGGCGCCGGCAAGACCACGCTGTTGCGCACGATCACGGGCCTGGTGCGTCCGTCGTCCGGCACGATCGTGTTCGACGGCCGCGACATCACGCGGCGACCGGTCGAGGAGATCGTCCGCCGCGGCGTCTCGCTCGTCCCCGAGGGGCGAGGCGTGATCGCCGAGCTCACGGTCGAGGAGAACCTCCGGCTGGGCGGCCTGTGGCGAGGCCGCGAAGCCGCCCCGCTGGCCGAGATCTACGAGCTGTTCCCCCGCCTCAGCGAGCGCAGCAAGCAGCGCGCGTCGAGCCTGTCCGGCGGCGAGCGCCAGATGCTCTCGATCGGCCGGGCTCTGGTCGGCCGCCCGCGCGCCCTGCTGCTCGACGAGCCCTCGCTCGGACTGGCCCCGCTGCTCGTGGCCCAGATCATGTCGATGGTCCGCAAGCTCGCGGACACGCTCGGCCTCGCCGTGCTGCTCGTGGAGCAGAACGCCCGGAGCGCCCTGTCGATCGCCAATCGCGGCATCGTGCTCGGGCTGGGCTCGGTCGTGGCCGACCAGGCGCCAGAGCAACTCGTGGCGGACGAGCGCCTGCGTCACGCCTACCTGGGGTTCTGATCGGGTGACCAAGTTCATCGATCTCACGCTCAGCGGGATCTCGGACGGCGCGATCGACGCCGCGGTGGCGCTCGCGCTCGTGCTCATCTGGCGCGCCACCCGCATCGTGAACTTCGCCCAGGGCGCGATGCTGATGATCACGACCTTCATCGCCTCGGCCGTGATCGGCTCGACCGGGTCCTACTGGGTCGGGTTCGTCGTGGCGCTGTTCGCCGGCCTGCTCATGGGGGCGGTGGTGGAGCGGATCGCGATCCGGCGCGTGGAGAACGCGCCCCCGCTGAACGCCGTGATCCTCACCCTCGGCCTCTACACGGTCCTGGTCGCGGTGGCCGGCATGATCTGGGGCAACACGCCGCGGTCCTACCCGGCCGCGTTCTCGCTCCGCGGCTACCGGGTCGGGCACACCAATCTCGCGTTCGCGCCCAACGACACGTTCATCGTGCTCGTGGTCATCGCGGTGGCCGTGGTGCTGGCGCTCCTGTTCCGCGGCACGTCGCTCGGGCTGCGCATGCGCGCGTCCGCATTCGAGCCCGAGGTGGCTCGGCTGCTCGGGGTCCGGGTGGGGACGATGCTCACGCTCGGCTGGGCACTGGCCGCGGTGGCGGGCGCGCTGGCCGGCGTGCTGGTGGCTCCGTCGACGTTCGTCGGCCCGAACAACTTCGACCCGATCCTGATCAACGGCTTCGTCGCCGCGATCCTCGGCGGCCTGGACAGTCCGCCCGGGGCGGTGGTGGGAGGCGTCGCGCTCGGGGTCGCGCTGTCATACGTGGCGGGGTACGCCGGATCGGCGCTGGTGCCGCTGGCCGCGCTGGCCATCCTCGTGCTCGTGCTCCTCATCCGGCCGGCCGGCCTGTTCTCGCCCACCGCGGAGCGGCGCGTATGAGGGTCCTCGCGCGTCGTCCGCCGAAGCACCCTGCTGCGCTCGCTGCTGCTCGTCGTCCTGGCCGGGCTGATCCTGCTGCTGGTCACCGAGACCTTCAGTGCCTACAACAACCTTGAGCTCGCCGACGGCTTGTACTACTTCGCCGCGCTCGCCGGGACTCACGGTGCTCGCCGGTCTGAGCGGGCAGATCTCGCTCGGTCACGGCGCGCTGATGGCGGTCGGCGCCTACACGGTCGCGCTCCTGATCGGCAAGGAGGGCTGGCCCGTGTCCGCCGCGCTCGCCGCGGCCACGGCGGCGGCGGCGGTCATCGGCGTTCCGGTGGGCGCGGCCGCCAGCCGGCTGCGCGGCCCCTACCTGGCCGGAGCGACGCTGGCCTTCGCGGTCGGGCTGCCGTCCCTGGCCGACAAGTTCCCCACCCTGTTGGGTGGCGAGAACGGCCTCGTGATCAATCCGCCGACCCCGCCGGGCTGGCTCGGCGCGAACTTCCCGCTCGAGCGCTGGGAGGCCTGGATCGCGTGCATCTGCGCCCTGCTCGTGTTCTTCGTGCTCTACAACCTCATCCACAGCGGGGTCGGGCGCGCCTGGCGAGGCGTGCGCGACGACGAGATCTCCGCATCGCTGTGCGGGCTGCGCACGGGCCGAATTCAGACGCGCGCCTTCATCGTCAGCGCGGCGTGCGCCGGCCTCGGCGGTGGCGTGCTCGCGCTCGTGCTCCAGCTCGCCGCGCCGGGCTCGTTCCAGCTTCCGCTCTCGCTGTACCTGCTCGCCGGCGTGGTCATCGGCGGCCTGGGCTCCCTGATGGGCGCGATCTGGGGGGCGGCGCTGCTGGTGCTGCTCCCGAGCTGGTCCAACGACATCGGCCACTCGTTCTCGCTCCCGGGCAAGGTGTCAGCCAACCTTCCCCTCGCCGTCTACGGCGTGGTGCTGATCGTCGCCATGCTCGTGTGGCCCAGCGGCATCCAGGGGGCGCTCCGCGCGGGAGCCGGAAAGCTCTGGTCGATGTCGGGCCGGGGCCGGACCGGGCGGCCTAACGTCGATGCGGTCGAAGAACCGCCGGCGGCGGTCGACGAGCCGCGGGTGGCGTCATGATCGCTTCGACCGGCGGCGCGGGCGATGCGGGATCCCCAGCAGCGCGGCCTCGACCTCGCGCAGGCGCTCGTAGTCGCCACGGATCCCAATCGCCACGTCGTTGTACAGGAACGCCTCGGCCAGACGCACGACCGCGTAGGCGAGCGTCTCGGTGTCAGCCGGAGCCTCGTAGCGCCCGGCAGGACCTCGGCATCGATCAGCGCCTTGGTGCAGGCCACGGCACGCGGCTGGACGAGTCCCCCGCTCGAGGTCAGCAGGCGCATCGCGCTGTCGCGCTCCTGCTCGAGCAACCGTCGCAGCGCCTGCGAGCGGGTCAGGGTGCGGTTGATGCGATCGAACACCTCCAGCAAGCCCTCGGCGCCCCGGCGGCGCACCTCGCGCCGCTTGCGCGCGTGCAGCCGCTCGAGCTCGTCGGCGATCACCTGCCCCAGCAGCATCTCGCGCGAGCCGAACCAGCGGTATATCGTCGCGCGGCCCAGCCCGAGCCGCGCCGCCACCACCGTCAGGTCGACGCGCTCGCCGTTCAGGAACTGCTCGCGTACCAGCCGCAGCACATCCTCGCGCGAGGCCGTCGCGGGGCGCCCGCGCCGCGCCGGTGTCGGGGGCGTCTCTTCACCGCTTGCGACAGTCATCACAAGAGCCTAGTATTTGAAACACACGAGTGAGAACGTATCGAAATTGGGGCTGTCACCGGCAAAATCTCGGGCGCTCGTGGGGAGGCTTACCCAGTCCTCCCTGGGAGGTCGTCGGGGGCTTGTCCCCCGACTGGGGGTCGTTGGGGTTCTTCCCCAACTGTCAACACACAACAACCTGGAGGTTCATCCACATGAGGCTTCGCGGCAATCGACTGCTGCGTTACGTCGCACTCCCGGCCGTGGCCGCGCTCACGATCGCCGCCTGCGGCTCGTCGTCTAGCAACAGCGGAGGCGGCTCGAGCGGTGGTGGCGCCAGCGCGCCGGGCGTCACCGCAACGAGCATCACGTTCGGCACGCATCAGCCCCTGACCGGCCCGGCCGCTCCGGGCTACAGCGAGATCGCGCCGGCGTCGGAGGCGTTCTTCAAATACGTGAACGCGCACGGCGGCGTATTCGGACGCAAGATCAACCTGGTCATCAAGGACGACGCCTACAACCCGACCAACACGGTCAACGTGGTTCATCAGCTGGTGCTCCAGAGCAAGGTCTTCGGCATCTTCGAGGGCCTCGGCACGCCAACTCACACCAAGGTCGTCGGCTTCCTGAACGCCGAGAAGGTGCCGGACATGTTCGTGGCCTCCGGCTGCCCGTGCTGGGACAACGGCTCGAGTCAGCCGTACACGTTCGGATGGCAGCCGAACTACACGATCGAGGGCAAGATCCTCGGCCAGTACATCAAGCAGCACTTCCCCGGGCAGAAGGTCGCGGTCCTCTACCAGGACGACGACTTCGGCCAGGGCGGGCTCGCCGGAATCCAGGCTGAGGTCCCCGCCAGCGACATCGTGTCCAAGCAGGCCTACCAGTCCGGGACGACCTCGCTGACCCCGCAGGTCGCCGCGATCGCCCAGTCCAAGGCGAAGATCATGGTCGACTTCACGGTGCCGATCTACACCGCGATCGCCCAGCTGACCTCGTTCAAGATCGGCTACAAGCCGCAGCTCGTCGTCTCCAACGTCGGCATCGACCCGACCACCGTCGGGGCGCTGCTGAAGTCGATCTCCAAGGGCGCGGCATCGGGCACGGCGCTGATCGAAGGCGCGATCACCGACGCCTACCTGCCCTCGCAACGACCGACACCTCGAACCCGTGGATCCAGCTGTTCAAGAAGGTCCACGACCAGTACGACGCCGGCGCCCCGTTCGACGGCAACGTCGTGTACGGGATGGCCAACGCCTACACGCTGGTCCAGGCGCTCCAGGCCGCCGGCAAGAACCTGACCCGTCAGGCCCTGGTCAACGCCGTGAACAGCGACGGCGGCCAGCTGGAACGGCCCGGGTCTCGTTCCGTTCCGCTACTCGACCGACCGAGCACGGCGGCTTCGCGCGGCGTGGCGATGGCACAGATCAAGGGCGGCAAGATCGTCGCAGACGGGCAGGCCGATGACCACCGAGCCGACGGCCGGCAGCCCGATCAACCCGTACACCGGGACCCAGCCGGCACCGCCGGCGAACGGGATCCCCAGCAGCTAGAAAGAGCTCTCGACAAGCAGCACCCGGAGCTGGCGTGGACGGCTCCGGGTGCAGCGCCCTTAGCGCCGGGCAGGGAGGTCCGGCGCACGCCCGGACGTCCGGAGGCCAGCCCAGGCGTACTCGATCCTCCGCAGCACCCGCGCCGGCGCGCCGGCGGCGATCGAGAACGGCGGGATGCTCTCGGTGACGACCGAGTTGGCGCCGATCACGCAGCGCTCGCCGATCGTCACGCCGGTGGTCACGACGACGTTCGCGCCGCACCAGACGTTGTCGCCGATCCGGGTCGGGCCCTTGGTGGTGAAGCCCTGCCAGGTCACCGGCAGGTTGCGGGTCGTCGAAGCGGTGCGAGCCGTCGGTGACGAAGCAGCCGTTGGCGAACATGCAGTGGTCGCCGATCTCGACGAGGTTCATCGACGCCACCATCACCCCGAGGTTCAGGAACGTGCCCGAGCCGATCCGGATCCGGGCCTCGCCCGGCGCGGTCAGCCACACGCCGGGCTCGAGCAGCGTGTTCGCGCCGACCTCGAGCCGGCCCTCGCGCAGGGCGCTGAGCACGTTGCCGTGCACCGGCCAGCGGACGAACGCCTCGCCGGCGCATGAACTCGTAGTGGATCCGCGCCCGGTTCCAGGGCAGCGAGTTGGCCTCGTACCACAGCCACTTCTGCGCCCACAGGCGCAGCGTTCGGGCGTCAGCGGGCAGCGGCGGTGGCCTTGCGGCGCGGCGGGGTCCGGCGCCGGGTGGGCTTCTTGGCGCGGCTGGCGGTCGGGCCGGGAGCAGCTCGGCCAGGAAGTGCCCGGTGTAGGAGCCCGGCTCCTGGGCCACCTGCTCGGGCGTGCCGGTGGCGATCAGCCGTCCCCCCTCCTCCCCGCCCTCGGGCCCGAGGTCGATGATCCGGTCCGAGACCTTGATCACGTCGAGGTTGTGCTCGATCACCACGATCGTGTTGCCCGCGTCGACCAGGCGCTGGAGGACCTCGAGAAGGCGCTGGACGTCCGCGAAGTGCAGCCCGGTGGTGGGCTCGTCGAGGATGTACAGGGTCCGGCCCGTCGCCACCTTGCACAGCTCGGCCGCGAGCTTGACCCGCTGAGCCTCACCGCCCGACAGCGTCGTGGCGGGCTGGCCGAGGCGCATGTAGCCGAGGCCGACGTCGTTCAGAGTCTGCACGCGCCGGCGGATCTTGGGAATGTGGGCGAAGAACTCGAGCGCCTCCTCGATCGGCATCTCGAGCACGTCGGCGATCGTCTTGCCCTTGAAGCGGACCTCGAGCGTCTCCCGGTTGTAGCGCTTGCCGTGGCACTGCTCGCACGGGACGTACACGTCGGGCAGGAAGTGCATCTCGATCTTGATCTGGCCGTCGCCGCGGCACACCTCGCAGCGCCCGCCCTTGACGTTGAAGCTGAACCGGCCGGGCTTGTACCCGCGCGCGCGTGCCTCCTGGGTCTTGGAGAAGAGCTCGCGGATCTGGTCGAACAGCCCGATGTAGGTGGCCGGGTTCGAGCGCGGGGTGCGGCCGATCGGCGACTGGTCGACCGAGATGATCTTGTCGAGCTGGTCGAGGCCGGCGATCCGCTTGTGGGCGCCGGCACGCTGGCGCGTCTTGTGGAGCCGGTTGCCGACCGCCTTGTAGAGCACCTCGTTGACCAGCGTCGACTTCCCGGAGCCCGACACGCCGGTCACGCAGCACAGCACGCCGAGCGGGATCTCGACGTCGATCTTCTGCAGGTTGTGCTCGGAGGCGCCCTTGATGCTGACGTAGCCGCTGGGGGTTCGCCGCTTCTTGGGCACGTCGATCCGGCGCGTCCCGGTCAGGAACTGCCCGGTCAGCGAGTCCGGGATCTTGGCGATCTCGGCCGCCGTGCCCTGGGCGACGACGTGGCCTCCGTGCTCGCCGGCCGCCGGGCCCATGTCGACCAGATGGTCGGCGGCTCGCATCGTCCCCTCGTCGTGCTCGACCACGAGCACGGTGTTGCCGAGGTCGCGCAGACGCTCAAGCGTGGCGATCAGCTTCTCGTTGTCGCGCTGGTGGAGCCCGATCGAGGGCTCGTCGAGGATGTAGAGCACGCCGACGAGCGAGGATCCGATCTGGGTGGCCAGCCGGATGCGCTGGGCCTCTCCGCCGGAGAGCGTCGCGGCGGCGCGGTTCATCGACAGGTAGCCGACGCCCACGTTGTCGAGGAACTGGAGGCGCTCCTCGATCTCGCGCAGGACCAGCCGGGAGATCCGGTAGTCGTGGTCTGAGAGGTCGAGGCCTTGACCCATTCGAGCGCCCGGCGGGCGGACAGGGCGGTGAACTCGTGGATCGGCGTGGCGTTGATGAGGACCGCGCGAGACTCGGGCTTGAGCCGAGCGCCCTTGCACTCCGGGCACGGCCGCAGCGTCATGTACTCCTCGATCTTCTCGCGCGCCATGTCGGACTCGGTCTCGCGGTAGCGCCGCTCGAGGTTGGGGACGATGCCCTCGAAGTTGGTCGAGTACGAGCGCCGGCGCCCGAACCGGTTGCGGTAGGACACCTGCACGCGATCGCCGTTCGTGCCGTACAGGAAGAAGTCCTGCGGACTCCTGCGGGAGGTCCTCCCACGGCGTCTCGAGGTCGACGTCGTAGCGCTCGGAGATCGACTGGATGAGCTGCTCGTAGTAGTCCGAGGCGCTGGCGGCCCACGGTGCGATCGCGCCCTCGCCGATGGCTCAGGGTGGGGTCGGGGACGACGAGCTCGGGGTCGATCTCCATCTGCGAGCCGAGACCGGTGCAGCGAGGACACGCGCCGTGGGGGGAGTTGAAGGAGAAGATCCGCGGCTCGAGCTCGACCAGGCTCGGCCCGTGCACGGGGCAGGCGAACTTCTCCGAGTAGGTCTGGATCTCGCCTTCGTGGTCGACGAGCTCGATCTCGACCAGCCCGTCGGCGAGGGCGACCGCGGTCTCGATCGAATCGGCCAGCCGCTTTCGCAGCTCGCCCTTCATCACCAGCCGGTCGACCACGACCGCGATGTCGTGCTTGTACTTCTTGTCGAGCGTGATCGGCTCGTCGAGGCGCTTGAGCTCGCCGTCCACCTTGGCGCGGGTGAAGCCCTCGGCCCGCAGCTCCTCGAGCTGCTTGCCGTACTCGCCCTTGCGGCCCCGGACGATCGGAGCGAGCACCATGAAGCGGGTCCCCTCGGGGAGCTCCATCACCTGGTCGATGATCTGCTCGGCCGACTGGCCACTGATCGGCCGGCCGCAGATGTGGCAGTGGGGATGGCCGATCCGCGCCCACAGCAGGCGGAGGTAGTCGTAGATCTCGGTGACGGTGCCCACCGTCGAGCGCGGGTTGCGCGAGGTGGTCTTCTGGTCGATCGAGATCGCCGGCGAGAGGCCCTCGATCGAGTCGACGTCCGGCTTGTCCATCTGGCCCAGGAACTGGCGGGCGTAGGCGGACAGCGACTCGACGTAGCGGCGCTGCCCCTCCGCGTAGATCGTGTCGAAGGCGAGCGAGGACTTGCCGGACCCCGAGAGGCCGGTGATCACGGTCAGCGATCCGCGCGGAATCGCCACCGTGACGTCCTTGAGATTGTGCTCCCGCGCGCCCGAAACGATCAGCTGATCCACTCAGCCAAGTCTAGTGGATCGAACAGACGTTCGCGTGTGCGAGAGGGCGCTACTAGCGAGTTTCCGGCGGCGTCACGCGTCGAACGAGGAGTACACGTCGTCGACCAGCCCGCGCAGGTCCGTAAGCCGGAAGTTCTCGGCCAGGTAGCGCTCGGTCTCCTCGCGCGGCTTGCGGTCCATCGCCATGTTGAGGGCGACCAGACGGGCGCTCTCCGAGTCCTCGCTCCCGGCGCCGCCGGCGGACCCGGCGGCGCCGGGCGTGGCCTGGCCCAGCGCGTCGCCGTGGGGACGCGGTCCCTGATCCGGCTCGAGCTCCGGGATGTCCGGCTGGCCGGCCTCCGGGGATCGGGGACGGCCGGCGGGAACGCCACCTCGCCCGGCGGCTCGACCGAGCTTCCGGGTGCGGCGCTGGGCGTGCCCGCAGGGCTGCCCGCGTTGCCGGCCTCGGCTGCCGGGGTGGCCGCCAGGGGCGCCGGCGTGGCCGGCGGCGCCGGCGGAGTGGGCACTGCGGGCTGCGGCGCGCGCGAGGCCTGAGCGGGCTGCTCGGGCTCGAACCGTGGCCGCGGCGCCACCGCGTCACGCACCTCCTCGAGGTTGCGCTCGAGCAGCTGGAGGTCGGCGCCGAGACGGTTGGAGCCCGTGCGCAGCGCGTCGAACAGCGCGCCCAGCTCGTTCTGCATCGCGTCGAGCCGCTCCAGCATCGTCGCGGTCGACTCGGAGACGTTGCCGACGTATTCGCGCGCCTGCGTGGTGGCCTGCTCGCGCGTCGTCTGCGCCTCGCTGCTCGCCTCGGCGCGGATGTCGCGCGCCTCGTCCTCGGCTTGGCGCTGGATCTCCGCCGCGCTGGTCTCGGCGGCCTCGACGATCGACCGCACCTGCTCGCTGGCGGCGGCGGCCAGGGACTCCGAGCGCCGGCGCGAGGAGCGCTTGAACTCGTCGAGCTCGTCGGCGAGGGCGGCCAGGTGAGCGTCGACGGCGTCCGGGTCGTAGCCCCGGCGGCCGATGGGGAAGTCCTTGCGCTCGATTCTCTGTCGGTCTAGGGCCACGGGGCTACCTCCGGATCAGGGGCGGGCGCCCGCCAGCCTACCGAACGCTCCGGCCGCTCAGCGCGCGGGCGCGTAACCCTCGGCGATCGCCTGATCGAGCGCGCGCCGGAGGTCGCGAATCTCGTCGCGCAGCTTGGCCGCGTACTCGAAGCGGAGCTCCTCGGCGGCGACGAGCATCTCCTCCTCGAGCTCGACGATCGTCTTCTCGATCTGCTCGGGCGGCATCGCGTCCGTCTGGCGCCGGCGCCGGCGCGAGCGCGGCACCTTGGACTCGGACTGGAGGAACTCGGCGATGTCGGAGATGCCCTTGACGATCGTCTCGGGGGTGATCCCGTGCTCCTCGTTGTAGGCGCGCTGGATCGCGCGCCGGCGATCGGTCTCGCCGAGCGCCGCCCGCATCGCCGCGGTCTCCTTGTCGGCGTACATCAGCACCCTGCCCTCGACGTTGCGCGCGGCGCGGCCGATCGTCTGAATCAGCGAGGTCTCCCCGCGCAGGAAGCCCTCCTTGTCGGCGTCGAGGATCGCCACGAGCGAGACCTCGGGCAGGTCGAGCCCCTCCCGGAGGAGGTTGACCCCGACCAGGATGTCGAAGTCGCCCAGGCGGAGCTCGCGGATGATCTGGATCCGCTCGAGCGTGTCGATCTCGGAGTGCAGGTAGCGGACGCGGAAGCCCATCTCGAGCAGGTAGTCGGTCAGGTCCTCGGACATCTTCTTGGTCAGGGTGGTGACCAGCGTGCGCTCGTTGCGATCCACCCGGGTCCGGATCTCGTTCATCAGGTCGTCGATCTGGTTGCGGGTCTCCCGGACCTCGATCTCCGGATCGACGATCCCGGTCGGGCGGACGATCTGCTCGACGATCCGGGGCGAGTGACGTGCGCTCGTACTCGCCGGGCGTGGCCGAGACGAACACGAGCTGCGGCGTGATCGACAGGAACTCCTGGAAGGTCTGGGGGCGGTTGTCCATCGCGCTGGGCAGCCGGAACCCGTAGTCGACGAGGGTCTGCTTGCGCGACCGGTCGCCCTCGTACATGCCGCCGATCTGCGGGACCGTCTGATGGGACTCGTCGACGAAGCAGACGAAGTCCTCGGGGAAGTAGTCGAGCAGGCAGTAGGGGCGCGATCCGGGCGCGCGGCCGTCGAGGATCCGCGAGTAGTTCTCGATCCCGGAGCAGAAGCCCAGCTCGCGCAGCATCTCCATGTCGTACTGGGTGCGCTGCCGGAGGCGGTGCGACTCGAGCAGCTTCCCCTCGGCCTCGAGCTCGGCGCAGCGCTGGTTGAGCTCACGGCCGATCTCCGCCACCGCGTCCTCGATCATCCCCTCGCGCACGTTGTAGTGCGACGCCGGCCAGATGCCGACGTGCTCGAGGTCGTCCTCGATCAGCTCGCCGGTGAGCGGATCGAAGTGCTGGAGGTGCTCGACCTCGTCGCCGAACAGGACGATCCGGTAGGCCGTCTCGGCGTAGGCGGGGAAGATCTCGAGCGTCTCGCCCCGGACCCGGAAGGTCCCCCGGGAGAGCGCGGTGTCGTTGCGCGTGTACTGGATCGAGACGAGCTTGCGCAGCAGGGCGTCGCGGTCGATGAACTCGCCCTTGCGCAGCGTCTGCAGGTTCTCGTCGTAGGTCTGCGGCGATCCCAGGCCGTAGATGCAGGACACGCTGGCCACGATCACCACGTCCCGGCGCGCGAACAGCGCCGCGGTCGCCGAGTGGCGAAGCCGGTCGATCTCCTGGTTGATCGCGGAGTCCTTCTCGATGTACAGGTCCTTGCTGGGGACGTACGCCTCGGGCTGGTAGTAGTCGTAGTAGGAGACGAAGTACTCCACCGAGTTGCGCGGGAAGTAGGTCCGGAACTCGTTGCACAGCTGCGCCGCCAGCGTCTTGTTGTGGGCGATGATCAACGCCGGCTTCTGGACCGCCTCGATCGTCGCCGCCATCGACATCGTCTTGCCCGTGCCGGTGGCGCCGAGCAGGGTCATGTAGCGCTCGCCGGCGTTGATCCCCTCGGCCAGAGACGCGACCGCGGCGGGCTGATCAGCGGTCGGGGTGTAGGCGGCGTCGAGTTCGAGCTTGGGCATCGGCGGGACGTTCTAGCGTAGCGGCGGGGGCGGACGAAAACGGTCCTATGAAGGCGGTGGCGCCCCGCAGCCGGCCGGCGCGCGCCGGCGCGCGCCGGCGGCTACGCGTAACCCAGCTGGGCCGCGTACTTCTGGCGGTACTCGCCCTGGGCGTGGAGCACGCGGGTCACGTAGTCGCGCGTCTCCGGGAACGGGATGTCCTCGATGTTCAGGGCCTCGCCGTGGGAGCGGGCGTCGGCGGCCCAGCGGTCGACGTTGGCTATGCCGCCGTTGTAGGCGGCGAGCGCCAGCAGCTTGTTGCCGCGGTAGTGATCGAGCAGGTAGCGCAGGTAGTACGAGCCGTAGGCGATGTTGACCTGGGGGGTGTTGAGATCCGAGGTGGTGAAGTTGGTGGCACCGGAGCGGTGCGCGAGGTAGGCCGCCGTCGCCGGCATGATCTGCATCGGCCCGAGCGCGCCGGCCGACGAGGAGCGCGGCTGGAACTTGGTCTCGGCGTAGATGACGGCGGCGATCAGGGCCGGGTCGAGATGCTTCTGCGCCGCCTGCTGGCGGATCACGCTCGAGTAATTGAGCGGAAGCGTGAGGTCGTTGACCGCCTTGCGCGCGAGCGGCAGCGTGAGGATCACCCCTCCGATCACCACCGCCAGCACGAGCAGGCCCACCAGACGCCGGCGCCGGCGAACCGCGCGCCGGCGGGCCTCACCTCGGCGGGTCGCTTCGCGACGTGTCGCGACGCCTGTGCTCACGGTCCCAGCATCTCAAGGATGGAAGACAACTTCGACTCCAGTGCCTCGACCGAGCCGTCGTTCACCACGGAGTAAGTCGCTCGCTGCGCCTTTTCGTCCTGGGACAGGTGGCGCGCCGAGCGCTCCTCGAGCGCCTGGTGCCCCCGCGCGCCGGCCCGCTCGGCCCGCACGTCCTCGTCCGCGACGACCGCGATCGTGGCGTCGAAGGCGCTGTCCATCCCGGACTCGAACAGGAGCGGCACCTCGACCACGGCGGCGCGCGGCGGTGACTCCGAGCGATCCAGCTCCGCGCGCCACTGGCTCATCCGCTCGCCCACCCGCGGCCACAGCAGTCCCTCCAGCCACTTCCGACCCTCGTCGGTGGCGAAGGCACACGACGCCAGCGCGTTGCGGTCGACCGCGCCGTTCGACAGCGACCGACGAGCCGAACCGCTCCGCCACCGCGTCACGGACCTCTGGATCGTCGTAGAGCTCGTGCACGACTCGATCGCTCGAGAGCACGGCGGCGCCGAGGCGCTCGAGCGAGTCGAGCGCCGTGGACTTGCCCGCGGCGATGCCGCCAGTTAGCCCGATGAAGGGGACCACGACCGCTCCACGCCGGCGGGGTGGTTCAGGCTGACGGCGCCTCGGGTGAGGCTTCGGGTGTGGCTTCGGCGGAGGCCTCGTCTGCGGCCTCGTCGCCGGCGCTGACCTCTTGGCCGCCGCTCGCGTCCTCGGCCGGGATCGCGGTCTCGCCGATATCGGCAGTCGCCTCCGGGGCGTCTACCGCAGCGGCCTCGCCGGCCCCATCTGCGCCGGCCTCGCCGGCCCCATCCGCGCTGGCCTCGCCGGCCCCATCCGCGCCGGCCTCGCCGGCGCCCATCGGCCGCGGCCTCGCCGGCCCATCCGCGCCGGCCTCGCCGGCCTCATCCGCCGCTGGCCTCGCCGGCGCCAGGGGGAGCGAACACGTCCTCGGACAGGCCCAGCTCGGGCACGTCATCGAGGTCGGAGCCGTCGCCCTCCGCCGGCGGCGTGATCGGCCGCACCGGCAGGACCTGGCCCTCGACCCGCTTGATCGACAGCGAGAGGCGGCGGCGCTCGGAGTCGATCTCGAGGATCTTCACGCGCACCGGATCGCCCGGCTGGATGATCTCCCGCGGGTTCTCGACGTGATGCTGGGCGAGCTCGGAGATGTGCACGAGGCCCTCGACGCCATCGAGGATCTCGACGAAGGCGCCGAACGTGACCACCTTGGTCACCGTGCCCTCGAGCTCGTCGCCGATGTTGTAGGTGTCGACCACGCGCTGCCAGGGATCCTCTTGGGTCTGCTTCAACCCCAGCGAGATCCGCTGGCGGTCGCGGTCGATGTCGAGCACCTTGACCGTGACCCTGTCGCCGATCGACAGGATCTCGCTCGGATGATTCACGTGCGACCACGACAGCTCGGAGATGTGGATCAGGCCGTCGATGCCTTCGAGGTCGACGAACGCGCCGAAGTCGACGATGTTGGAGATCGTGCCCTCGACCACCTGGCCGGGCTGGAGCCGGTCGAGGATCCGCTCGCGGTCCTCCTTGCGCTGCTCCTCGAGCACGGCGCGGCGCGACAGGACGACGTTGTTGCGCGAGCGGTTGAGCTCGATCACCTTGCACTCGATCGTCTGCGACATGTACTCGTCGAGATTGGGCACGCGACGAATGTCGACCAGCGAGGCGGGCAGGAAGCCGCGGACCCCGAGGTCGATGATCAGGCCGCCCTTGACGACCTCGATGACCGTGCCGTTGACGGGCTCGCCGGAGTCGGCCGCAGCCTCGATGCGCCGCCAGGCCTTCTCGAACCGGGCGCGCTTCTTGGACAGGATGAGCCGGCCGTCCTGGTCCTCCTTGGTGAGGACGAGCGCGTCGACCTCCTCGCCGAGCGACACCTCGTCGCCGGGATCCACCGACTTGCGGATCGAGAGCTCGTTGGCGGGGATGACGCCCTCGGACTTGTAGCCGATGTCGACGAGGACCTCGTCGTTGTCGATGCGGACGACGTGGCCGGTGACGACATCGCCCTCCTGGAAGGGGTGGAGGGTGGCGTCGTAATTGGGAACGATGCGACCGTCGATTTCAAGGAGGAGGCCGTCTGAGCCCTCAACTACCTTGGCGCCTGATTGGTCGCTGGGTGCGGACAGAGTTGTGGTTGATGACATACCTCAGGCTCAGGATAGCCACATGGCACGCGGAGGGTCCGCCCGTATCATCAAACGCTAATGCCGCGGAGAGCCACCAAGCGCGGGGATGAGCGCACCCCTCTCGACCGCGACTGCGACGTCCTGATCTGCGGCGCGAGCTTCGCGGGTCTCGCGGTGGCGCGGGAGCTCGCCGGCAGCGGCGCCGACGTGATGATGATCGACCGCTACGAGATCGGCGAGCGCCAGACCTCCGCGTGCGGGATCCCGACGCTCTGGCTCGACGCGCTTGCCCTGCAAGATTCGCTGCGCCAGACCTTCGACGAGCTCGTGATCCACACGCCGCACACAACTGTGCGCTACGGGCTTCCGTGGACGTTCTCCACCTTCGACTACCGGACCCTGTGCGAGGCGCTGGCCGCGCAGGGGTCGTTCGACTTCGAGACCGCCAAGGTCGACGGCCGGACCGGAGAGATCGTGCACACCGACCGGGGTGACATCCGCGCGCCGCTGATCGTCGACGGGCTCGGGTGGCGGCGGGTGCTCGGGGCCGGTGAGAACATCCAGCCCCCGGACGCGCTGCTCTCGCGCGGGCTCGAGGTGCACCCGCACGCCACCGGCCAGGAGATGGAGATCTGGATCGATCGCGGTGTCGTTCCCGCCGGCTATGGCTGGAGCTTCCCCGCCGACGGTGAGCTGCGCATCGGCGTCGGCTCCTTCGACCCGCGCTTCCACGTGCGGGAGCCGACGGTCAAGCTCGCCACCGATCTCGAGCAGCCCTCGGTGCGCTACCAGGGCAACTGGATCCCCCACGCGCTCCGGGACGCCACCGAGCCGCCGATCTTCTTCGCCGGTGACTCGGCCGGGCATTGCCTGCCGCTGACCGCCGAGGGGATCCGCACCGCTCTGTACTTCGGGATCGCGTGCGGGCGCGAAATGCGCGCCGTGATCGAGGGCCACCAGGACCGCGACGCGGCCCTCACCCGCTACCACGCGTTCAGCGCCGGCCACGCCATGCCGTTCCGCTGGATGCTCCGCGTCCAGCGCCTGATCCCCCGGGTCGCGCCCCGTCTGCTCGCGGGCTCGCTCCGCGCGATGCAGGCGAAGCGCTTCATCGACTGGTCCTTCGAGCACTACCTGAACGTGGCCCACCCGGACTTCGTGGGCCAGGCGCCGGCGCTCGCGCTCGCGTATTGATCGATATGCCGCGGATAGCGCGGCATTTCGATCACGACACGCGCACCCTGAGCGTGCCGAACCCCCAGTTGCCGTTGCTGTCGGTGACCCGCACGAGCACCCGATAGTCACCGCGGCGGGCCCACACGTGCGAGGCGAAGCGCCGCGCGCCACCGAACGACCACCGGTACGCCACCGCGCGCCCGTGCGGCACCGAGGCCCGTGCGGTGAACGAAGCCCGCCGGCCGGCGCGCACCCGGCGCGGCCCCGCCACCGACACCCGGTCAGCAGCCGCCCGCGCCGCGCAGCCGCCGCTGTCGTTGCTCCACAGCTCCTGGAGGAAGTAGTGCCCCCCGGCGATCGACTCGTTCCACGCCGACCCGCCGGCGCCGCCGAGCCGGCGCCCGAAGTTCGACAGGCAGATGTCGGCGATCTCCTCGCCGTCTTCGTCGCTCCACGCATCGCCGAACGGGTCGGTGATCGTCTCGGTCTGCTCGTGGGCCAGCGTCGAGAGCGCCGGATCCGCGGTGCTCCGGTTCGGCCGCGGGTCGGCGGACTGGCAGTGTCCGGAGATCGCGTTGTACGGGATCACCGCGTACGAGGATCCCGTTGCCGGTCACCAGGTGGTAGCCGCAGTAGCCGTTGTCGGATCCGCCCAGCGCGCAGCTCGACGAGCTCGAATCCAGGCAGCTGCCGAAGCCGTTCGGCAGCACCAGGAAGTAGATGTCCGAGCCCCGGCGCGGGAGCCGGTCGGCGGCGACCACGTGCTCGATCTCCGCCTGGAGCTGCGCGTCGGTCAGGCAGACGCTCCACGGTGGCGCGGTCTTCGGCTCGTGGCAGTCGTTCCCGGGCAGCGCGTCGGCGTCCAGGACCGCGCCGCCGAAGGTGGACGCGTACGCGGCGGGACCGCTCCGGTCGTGGTACTGGCCGGTCAGCCCGAACACGTTGCTCGTGCTGTGGCTGGCCGCCGCGACGCGCGTGAGGAACTGCGCGACCAGCGCGGTGTAGCCGGCGTCGAACGACAGCCCCGACCCGGAGGGCTGCCAGAAGATCACGTGGGTGCGGCTCGAGTGGAGCACCTGTCCGCCGTGGTAGCTGACGCGATCGCTCGCGGCCCGGGCGCTCCTCGCGGGCGACGGCGAGGCCGCGCTCGGCACGTCGCGCTCCACGACCGGCCTCACCGCCGCCCCCGCCGGCGCCGCCCCACGCGCCCCGCCACCACGGCGGCGAGTACCGCCGCCAGCACGGCTCTCATTTCGCCGCCAGCCAGTCCGGACCGACGCCGGCCTCCACCGCCAGCGGCGGATCCATCTCGAACGCCGCCGCCATCTCCCGCTCCGCCAGCGCCTTCACCTCGGGCGCCTCCGCCGCCGGCCCCTCGAACAGCAGCTCGTCGTGGATCTGGAGGATCATCCGCGTCCGCAGGCCGGCGTCGCGCACAGCCCCGTCACACCGGACCATGGCCACCTTCATGATGTCCGCCGCGGTCCCCTGGATCACCATGTTGACCGCGAAGCGCTCGCCCTGCTTGCGCAGGTCCCAGCGCCGGGCGCGCAGCTCGGGCACCTGCCGCCGGCGCCCGAACAGCGTCGAGACATATCCGTGCTCGGTCCCCTGCTCGATCGTCTCGGCGATCCACCGCGCCACCGCGGGGAAGCCCGCCATGTAGCGCTGGATGAACTCGTCCGCCTCCTCCTGGGGGATGTCGAGCCGATCGGCCATCCCCCACGCCGACAGCCCGTACACGATGCCGTAGTTGATCATCTTCGCCTTGGAGCGCATGCCCGGGTCGATCTGCTCCGGTGTCACCCCAAACACGCGACAGGCCGTGGCGGTGTGCACGTCCTCCCCCGCCAGGAAGATCTCCTTCAGCGCGTCCTCGCCGGCGATGTGCGCCAGCAGCCGCAGCTCGACCTGCGAGTAATCGGCCGACACGAGCAGATCGCCGGGCTCGGCCACGAAGCACGCCCGGATCTCCCGCCCGAGCGGCGTCCGGATCGGGATGTTCTGCAGGTTGGGGTTGTTGGAGGACAGCCGACCGGTCGTCGCCGCGGTCTGGTTGAAGGTGGTGTGGATCCGGCCGTCTCCGGCGATCAGCGCCGGCAGCGCGTCGAGGTAGGTCTTGGCGAGCTGGTTGAGCTCGCGCCAGCGCTCGATCTTCTCGATCACGGGATGCTCGTGGCGAATCGCCTGCAGGACGCGCGCGTCGGTCGAGTAGCCGGTCTTGCCGCGGCGCTTGCGCGACAGGCCGAGCGTCCCGAACAGCACCTCCTCGAGCTGCTTGGGCGAGCCGAGCGTGAACTCGACCCCGCACATCTCGAAGATCTCGCGCTCGAGCGCGTCGGCCTCCTCCTTCACCCGCGCGGAGATCTCCCGCAGCCGAGCCGTGTCCGGCTTCAGGCCGGCCAGCTCCATCTCGCGCAGCACCCGCACCAGCGGGAGCTCGACCTCCTCGAGCAGCCAGGTCAGCCCCCGCCCCCGGATCTCCTCGCGCTGCCAGGCCGCCAGCGCGTGCACGAGCAGCGCATCAACCGCCGCCTCATCCTCGACCGGCCGCGACCGAGAACCCCCGGTCGGCTGCCAGCTCGCGCAGCGGGTACGCGCGGGCGGCGGGCTCCAGCAGATAGGCCGCGACCTCGGTGTCGTGAGCCAGCCGCGCCGGCACCTCCCCCAGCGACTTGGCGTCGTGGGCCACGACCGGCCGGCGACCCAGCGCCCTGACCAGATCCTCCGGGCGTCCCCCTCCGCCCGCCAGCACCTCCGAGGCGCCATCCGGATACACCCCCCACGTCCAGGCGCCGTCGGCCGCGAACAGCGCGCCGTCCGGCGTGGCCGGCGCGCGCGCCGCGACCGCCACCTCGGAGACATCCGGAACCAGCCGCCCCACGTCGGCGAGCCCGACGCGGCGCATCCGCGCGGTCAGCTCCTGCTCGCCCGGCTCCGCCGGCGCCGCCGCGTCGGCCGAGCCCAGGGCCTCCTCGAGCCGGCGGAGCGGCTCGCGCAGCTCGTAGAGACGGAACACCTCGCGCAGGCGCGAGCGGTCCGGCTCGCGCGCCACGAACTCGGCCAGGTCCAGATCCAGCGGGATGTCGCGCTTCGCCGTCGCCAGCTCCTTGGACATCCGCGCATCGTCGGCGTGCTCGGTCAGGTTCTGCTTGCGCTTGGCCCCCGAGACCTCGTCCACCTGCTCGAGCACCGCCTCGAGCGACCCGAACCGCTGGAGAAGCTCGGCGGCGGTCTTGTCCCCGATCCCCGGAACGCCGGGGATGTTGTCGCTCGTGTCTCCCTTGAGCCCGATGAAGTCGGGGACCAGCTCGGGCGCGATCCCGTAGCGGTCGATCACGCCCTGGCGTGTCGTACACGCGCGTGTCGGTGATCCCGCGGCTAGGTGGTCATGATCCGCACGCCGTCGCCGACCAGCTGGTAGGCGTCCCGATCGCCGGTCACGACCATCACCGGGATCGCCGGATCGCCCGCGGCCCGCTCCACGATCGAGGCGATCACGTCGTCGGCCTCATAGCTCGGCACGGACAGGTTCTGATAGCCGAAGGCGTCGACCAGCGGCTCGAACGCCGGCCACTGCTCCTTGAGCAGGTCCGGCCGCGTGGTCCGCTGGGCCTTGTACTCCGAGTAGAGCTCCTTGCGCCCGGTCGAGCCCGCGTCCCAGACCACGACCGTCGCCTTCGGCCCGTAGTCGGTGAGGATCTTCACGAGCATCGACGCGAACCCGAAGATCGCGTTCGTGGGCACCCCCGTGGAGGTGGCGATCGACTCGGGCAACGCGAAGAAGGCGCGGTAGGCGAGGCTGTTGCCGTCGATCAGGAAAAGCTCGTCGGGCATTCTTATGTCAGGCTATCTGGACCGATGCCGCCCACACCGAGCGCCCAGTTCAGCCTCACGCTCCGCGTGCAGATCAGCCACCAGCCGGGCATGCTCGGCCAGGTGGCCTCCGCGATCGGCTCCGCCGGCGGCACGATCGGCGCGATCGACCTGGTCAAGATCGAGGGCCCGAACACGATCCGCGACATCACGGTCGAGACTCCCGCCGCCAGCGACTGGCCGCGGCTGACCGAGGCGATCAACGCCGTGGACGGCGCGCTCGTGCTCGAGGCGATCGACCGGACGTTCATGATGCACGCCGGCGGCAAGATCGAGGTCCGCTCGAAGAGCCCGCTCGCCACGCGCGAGGACCTGTCGATGGCCTACACGCCCGGCGTCGCCCGCGTGTCGCGAGCGATCGAGCGCGATCCCGAGCTGGCCTTCGAGTACACGATCAAGCGCGGCACGGTGGCGGTGGTCTCGGACGGGACCGCGGTCCTCGGCCTCGGCGACGTCGGCCCGCGTGCCGCCATGCCCGTGATGGAGGGCAAGGCGATGCTGTTCAAGGAGTTCGCGGGCGTCGACGCGTTCCCGATCTGCCTCGACACCAAGGACCCGGACGAGATCGTCGCCGTGGTCAAGGCGATCGCGCCCGGCTTCGGCGGGATCAACCTCGAGGACATCTCGGCGCCGCGCTGCTTCGAGATCGAGGATCGGCTGCAAGGCCGAGCTCGACATCCCCGTCTTCCACGACGACCAGCACGGCACGGCGGTGGTCGTGCTCGCGGCGCTGCTGAACGCGGCCACGCTCACCGGCGGCGCGTCGAGGACACGCGCGTGGTCATCGTCGGCCTCGGCGCCGCCGGGGTGGCGGTGACGCGGATCCTGCTCGGCGCCGGTGTCCGCCACATCATCTGCTGCGACTCCCGCGGCGCCGTGCACACCGAGCGCGCCGACTACCTGGACGGGACGATGCCGGCGGCCAAGCGCGCGCTGGCCGAGGCGACGAACCCGGAGCGGCGCTCCGGCGGCCCGGCCGACGTGCTCGAGGGCGCCGACCTGCTGATCGGGCTGTCCGGCGCGCGCACGATCCCGGCCGAGGCGCTGGCCGGATGAACCCGGACCCGATGGTGTTCGCGATGGCCAACCCCGATCCGGAGGTCGCGCCCGAGGAGGCCGCCCGTTACGCCCGCGTGCTCGCCACCGGGCGCTCGGACTACCCGAACCAGATCAACAACGTGCTGTGCTTCCCCGGGATCTTCCGCGGCGCCCTCGACGTGCGCGCCACCCAGATCACCGAGCCGATGAAGATGGCCGCGGCGCGGGCGATCGCCGGCATCATCCTCCCCGACGAGCTGCGCGAGGACTACATCGTGCCGTCGGTGTTCAACCGCCAGGTGGTGAGCGCGGTGGCGGCCGCGGTGGCGGCAGGCACGCCGCGAGTCGCGAGCCAGGTTCTCGATGGGCCGGCGCTCCGGCTGCATCGTCCGTGGGGCCGTTGCGCCCGGCCTCCGTGCCGGCCGCCGCCGTCCGAGCCGATCGCGACACTGCGCGCCATGGGCAGCGAAGCCTTCTGGGCGTGCATCCCCGCGATGCTCCTGGCCGCCGCGGCGATCCCGCGCCGGCGCGGGGCCATCGCCGCCGCCGCGTTGATCCTGGTCGCGGCCGGCGCGCCGACGCTCGCGGCCGGCCGGCCACCACCCGCCGGTGGCGCTCGCGATTCTCGTCCCCGCCGCCAGCGTGGCCATCCTGATCGCCACGCGCGAGCGGCTGCGCCGCGAGCGCGACTCGCTGCGGGCCAGCGCGCTGCGCGATCCGCTGACCGGCGCGGCCAACCGGCGCTCGCTGCTCGAGCGCGTCGAGTACGAGATCGCGCGCCATACCCGGCTGGGGCACAGCTTCTGCGTGCTGATGCTCGACCTCGACGGGTTCAAGCTGCTCAACGACCGCTTCGGCCACGCCGCCGGCGACGACCTGCTGCGCGACGTGGCCGCTGCCCTGGAGCGGGCCATGCGCGACCAGGACACGGTGGCGCGGATGGGCGGCGACGAGTTCTGCGTGCTCGCCCCGGAGACCGACGCGGCCGATCGGCTCGTGAGCCGCGCCATGGCCGCAGTGGCGCGCGTCACGGCCGGCATCGAGGTCCTCGGCGCCAGCGCCGGCGCGGCGGTCTTCCCCGACGACGGCGCGACGAGCGAGGCGCTGCTCGAGCGTGGCCGACCAGCGGCTGCTCGAGCTCAAGCGCACCCGGCAGAGCAAGCGCCCGCAGCGCCGCGCGCCTAGCGCCTAGCTCGTCGGCGGCGTCAGCGTCTTGAAGAACAACGGATCGCCGTTCGGTCCCACGCGGTACAGCCCGTAGGACCGGAGCGTGGTGTCGCCGTTGCGGTCGAAGCCGTAGGTGCCGAGCACCGAGCTCCGGCGCCGCATCGCGAACAGCGCCCTGCAGCACCGCGAGCTTGTCGTTGCCCTGCGGGCCCGAGGCCGGCGATCGTGTCCAGCCCGAGCTTCATCGCCTCGTAGCCGTAGATCGCGTACGGGTCCGGGTCGGCGTCGCCGTACTTGGCCTTGTAGGCGAGCAGGAACCGGCGGCCGCCGGGGTACGAGCTGAGGCTCTGGACGCGGCATCGTGCACTCGATCAGCCGGCCGATCGACGCGGGCACGCCGCCCAGCTTCGGGTTCGTCCAGGCGCTCGCGCACATCTGGTCGGGCCCGAACAGCTTGGCCTTCGGCAGCGCCGCGTTGACCGCCTCGGTCAGCGTGACCGCCGCCGGCGAGGCGTCGGCGGCGAGGAAGAAGCAGTCGGCTCCCTGCGCCTTCAGGCCGGCGGCGTAGGAGTGGAAGTTCGCGGCGCTCAGGTCGAGCGCGCTGGTGCTAGGCGATCGTGACGCCGTAGGCGCCCTTCTCGGACTCGAGCAACGCCGCGAGCTCCGCGCCGTAGGCGTCGCCGGAGCTGGCCAGCGCGACCTTCCGGCAGCCCGCCGTCCTTCATCGCCTCGAGGTCAGCGGCCGCCTGCACCGAGTCGCTCGGGACGAGGCGCAGGTAGCGTGCGGACGCCGCTCGGGTTCGGCCGGCTCCTGCCGAGCTGCTGCCGGGCGCGGTCGTGGTCAGCCCCACGTAGGTGTTGGCCGGGCTCACCTGCGGCACCTTCGCCTGGTTGAGGATCGGGATCGAGACCTCGCTGGCCACCGAGCTGAACTCGCCCACGTAGTAGACGGCCTTCGGGTCCTCGGCCGCCTCGCGGGCGTTGGCGCCGGTGGCGCTCGCGTCCCAGGCCTGCTGCCCCGCGGTGGCATCGTCCAGCGAGCGGTAGTTGATCGTCCACGTCCCGGCCCGGCCCCGGGCCTGGGCCAGCGCGAGCTCGATCCCGTTGACGATCGCATGGCCCTGGTCGGCGAGCGGCCCCTGGAGCGGCAGGCTCGAGTAGATGTCGACGATCCGGCTGTGGAGGCTGCCCGGCGTCGTGGCCGTGGTCGTGGTGCGTGGTCGTCCCCCCGCCCCCGCCGCACGCCACGACGGCTGACACCGTGACGAGAACCAGGCAACCCGTGACCACCTTGCCGACTGAGCGCATACGCCTCCTGAATGCTTCCAACCCGAGTCTCCGGTGCCCGGAGCGATGAGCGTAGTGGCGGCCTCAGACACCGGCAAGGCGTCGAGGACGGGCCCCGCCTGACCCTAACG
Organism: uncultured Solirubrobacterales bacterium; assembly: GCA_963710305.1. GTDB lineage: Bacteria > Actinomycetota > Thermoleophilia > Solirubrobacterales > Solirubrobacteraceae > Palsa-465. Next base: position 641,718 of record CAVPZV010000004.1, read on the forward strand.
CAACGTCAACGCCGCGCCGTCTCAGGTGTCGATCGCGCGCAGGAACTGCAATCGCCCGCCGCTCACCCCGTAGGCGCCGAAGCTCCTCAAGCTCGTGTCGCCGTCGCGGTCGATGCTGTAGGTGCCGAGCACGCTCGGCGCGATCGCGGGTGGCGAACAGCGCACGAAGGACGGCGGCTCGGTCGACGCGCCGCGTGCCGTGAGTGCGTGGCGCGCGGAGATCGCGCTGAGCATCAGGCTCATCGCCTCGTAGCCGAAGATCGCCGAGGGCTGCGGGCGCTCCGAAGCGGCGCGCGTAGGCGGCGAGGAAGGCCCGCCCGGCCGGGGGGTAGTCGGCCGGAGCGAGCGCCGGAGCAGTCAGGCTCACTCGGCCGTCGAGCGACCGCGGGAGGCCGCCGCGCGCCGGATCGACGTAGCTGCGCTCGGCGAGCTCCGCGGTGCCGAACAGGAGCGCGTTCGGCAGCGCCGCGGCGACCTGCTCGGTGAGCAGGACGGCGTGGCTCTCGATCGCGGCGCTGATCAGCACGCAGTCCGGGAGGGTCTGGGCGACGGCCCGGGCGAGCGCGGAGTAGTCGGTGGCGTGCGGGTCGAACGTCTGCACGCCGGCGAGCCGAAGGTGCGAGGACGGCGCGGTGAGCTGGAAGGCGGTGGCGGCGTCATAGCCGTCGACCTCGCCGTCGTCGAGGACGTAGGTGTTGGTGCACCCGAGGCTCTGCTGGAGGCGCACCTGGGCTGCGGCCTGGACGGAGTCGTTGGGGATCACCCGCGCGAACGTGCGGATGTTGGTCGGGTAGTACTTCTGCGGCTCTCCCGGCGAGGCGCCAGGCCCGCTCGAGGTGAGCCCGACCGCGGTGCTGGCCGCGCTGACCTGGGGGATCCCGGCGCGGTTGAGGATCGGGATCGAGATCGCGCTCGCTCCCGAGTCGACATCGCCGAGGTAGCCGATCGCGGTCGGGTCGGCCGCCGCCGCCCGGGCGCCTCGGCGTGGTCTGGCCGGGATCCCAGGCGCCGCGCCTGACGGTGGCGTCGTCGAGCGAGACGAACGCGATCCGGTAGCGGCCGATCCGGTGTGGTGCCTGGCCCAGCGCCAGCCGCTCGCCGTTGACGATCGCCTCGCCGTCGGCCGCCGAGGCTCCGTACAGCGGCGCGCTCGAGTAGATCGTCAGCGTCTGACCGTCGATCCGGTCGGTCGTGCTGCTCTGTCGAGCGCCCGCAGCCGGTCAGCTCCCGACCGCGGCCGCCGCCGCGAGCAACAGCGCGAGCGCGAGCGCCGTGCGGGTCATCTGCCGTGTCCGCGGCGGCCGCTCACCCCTGGTCGGCTAGAGCTTTGAACGGGACGAGCTGTCCGCGCTGCACCCGGCTGGCCGCGAATGCATCGAGGCTGGTGTCGCCGTTGGCGTTGATCGAGTAGGTGCCGAGCACCGACTGGCGGTTGCTGGATCGCGAAGTAGTCGCGGATCACGGTGGCGCGGTCGTTGGCGGCGGAGCCGGCCTCGCGCAGAACGGCCAGGACCGAGGCCATCGCCTCGTAGCCGAAGATCGCCTGCGGGGCCGGCGCATGTCCGTAGGTGGCCTGGAAGTCGGATTGGAACTTTTGCCCGGCCGCGGGGAGGTCCTTGTAGAAGCCGGGCTCGGAGACGTACAGCGCGCGCTGCGCCGCGGGCGTCAGCGCCGACACGAAGCTCTGCGTCGCGAGCGCCGAGGGCGCGAACAGCTTGACGCCCGGGTTGCCCGTCACCGCCTGGTCGAACGCGCTCGCCGCCGCGTGCGACGAGCTCCCGGCGAAGAACACGGCGCCCGCGCCGGCCTGCGACGAGGTCACTGAGATCCCTGATCCGGCGGCGTCCTTGACCTCGAGGGCGAGCGCCTTGCCGTAGTCGCTGCCGTCGCTGAGCGGCGCCAGGCGGCTCACGCCGAGCGACTGCATCAGCGCGACCAGCGCCCGGGCCTCGAGCGCGGTGGTCGGCACCACCCGCGCAAACGTCCGGTGGTAGCTCTTCAGCGACTCGTAGTAGAGATCCGGCGAGCCCGGCACGGCCGACGTGGCCTGGGTCAGCGCCGCCGCGGTATCGGTGGGGCTGACCTGGAGCAGGTCCTGGGCGTTGGTGATCCCGATCGAGTCGGCCGAGGCACCCGGAGCGATCTCGCCCAGGTAGGCGATCGACCGACGGGTCCTGGATCGCGGTCCGGGCGTTGTCGGAGATCTCCTCGCCCTGCACGGGCACCAGGCGGACCTTGGCCTGGCCGACCTGGCTGCCCGTCTGCTTGAGCGCGAGCTGCTCGGCGTCGAACACGTCGCGACTCTCGGGCGTGGCCGAGGCGGCGGGCGGCAGGCTCGCGTAGATGGTCAGGGTCTGGCCTGAGACGCGTGACCGTGGAGCTGGTCGGCGGTGCATCCGGCCAGGCCGGCGCACAGCACCACGCAGGCACCAACCCGGAGCCTTCGGCCCCGCCCGAGCAGGCTCTTGCGCATCAGCCGACGGCTATTCCCGCCGGCCCGGCAGGTACGGCAGAAGGTTGCGGACCGCGATCGCGAACACGACCACGCCGACGACCAGCAGCATGCCGTCGAAGCCACTCGAGCCGATCGCCCAGAGCACGATCCACGCGCAGAGCGCCGCGGTGGCAGAGAGAACTAGGCCCATTGCTCGGGATGCTAGCCCAGCCGTCAGCTGCGTAGCGCGCCGGCCAGTTCTCCGAGCACCTCGGCCACCGCGGCGACCGGGTCATCGCCTTCGGCGGCGGCGCGGACGAGCCGGCTGCCGACGATCACGCCGTCGGCTCCGGCGTCCACGGCGGCCGCCGCCTGCGCGGCCGTTCCCGATCCCGAACCCGACGGCGACGGGCACCTCGGTGGCGGCGCCGCGCGCGGCTCAGGATCTCGGCCAGCGCTCCGTCGAGGCTGGCGCGCTCGCCGGTCGTGCCGGTGAGCGAGACCGCGTAGAGGAAGCCGCGGGCGCGGGCGCCGATCTGCGCCATGCGCTCATCCGGCGTCGTCGGCGCGACCAGCGGCACCAGCGCGAGGCCACGCTGCGTCGCAGACCCGCAGCGCCTCGTCCGCCTCCTCGAGCGGCAGATCGGGGACGATCAGCCCGCTCACGCCGGCGGCGATGAGCGCGTCGGCAAAGCGTTCGAGACCGCGGGCGAAGATCGGGTTGGCGTAGCACATCAGGACCACCGGGACGCGGTCTGAGACCGAGCGCCCGATGTCGAGCACCTGGGGCACCGTCACGCCGGCGGCGAGCGCCGCCGTCCCCGCGGCGTGGATCACCGGGCCGTCGGCCAGCGGATCCGAGAACGGGACGCCCAGCTCGATCAGGTCGGCGCCACCCTCGGCGTAGGCGGCAGCGATCCGGCGCGAGGTCTCGAGATCCGGGAAGCCGCCCATCATGTATGGCATCAGCGCCGCCCGGCGGCCGTTGGCGCGCGCGTCGGGCGAACGCCTCGGCGATCCGTTCAGCCCCGGTCAAGCCGCGCCAGCGCCTCCGCCAGGTCCTTGTCGCCGCGGCCCGAGAGGCACACCAGGTCGAGCTCGCTGGGGCCGTTCGCCAGCGCCCAGGCCAGGGCGTGCGAGCTCTCGAGCGCCGGGATGATGCCCTCGAGCCGGGCGGTCCGCGCGAACGCCTCGAGCGCCTCGGCGTCGGTGATCGCGACGTAGCGGGCGCGGCCGGAGTCGCGCAGCCAGGCGTGCTCGGGCCCGGTGCCGGGGTAGTCGAGGCCGGCCGAGATCGAGTGGGCCTCGAGGATCTGGCCGTCCTCGTCCTGCATGACGGCGCTGTAGGCGCCGTGCAGGACGCCGGGCAAGCCCGCGGCGGTGAGCGGTGCTCCGTGGCGGCCGGTCTCGAGGCCCTCGCCGGCGGCCTCCACGCCGACCAGCTCGACACTCCGCGTCCTCCACGAACGGGGCGAACATGCCGATCGAGTTCGACCCGCCTCCCACGCACGCGATCACGCGCTGGGGCAGCCGGCCGGTGCGCTCGAGCAGCTGGGCGCGGGCCTCGTCGCCGATCACGCGCTGCAGGTCGCGCACCAGCGCCGGGTACGGCGCCGGCCCGACGCAGGAGCCGATGATGTAGTGGGTGCGTCCCGGCGTTGGCGACCCAGTCGCGGATCGCCGCCGAGACGGCCTCCTTGAGCGTGCGGGCGCCGGCCTCGACCGGCTCCACCCGCGCGCCGAGCAGGCCCATGCGCTCGACGTTCGGCTTCTGGCGGCGCATGTCCTCGGTGCCCATGTAGACGATGCACTCGAGGTCGAGCAGGGCGCACGCGGTGGCGGTGGCGACCCCGTGCTGGCCGGCGCCGGTCTCGGCGATGATCCGCCGCTTGCCCATCCGCGTGCGCCAGCAGCGCCTGGCCGAGGGCGTTGTTGATCTTGTGCGCGCCGGTGTGGTTGAGGTCCTCGCGCTTGAGGTAGATCGGTGCTGCCGGCGGCCTCGGACAGGCGCCGCGCCAGGTAGAGCGGCGAGGGGCGGCCGACGTAGTCGCGCAGGAGGCCGGACAGCTCGGCCTGGAAGCCGGGATCGTCGCGCGCCTCGATCCACGCCGCCTCGAGCTCGGCCAGCGCCGGCATCAGCGTCTCCGGCACGTACTGGCCCCCGTAGGGGCCGAAGCGGTGCTCGACGCGCGCTCATCCGATCGCCACCGTCACCCACGCCCTTCACCGCCGCCGCGAACGCCTCGAGCTTGGCTGGCGACTTGCGCCCGGGGCTCGACTCGACGCCGCTGGCGACGTCGACGGCGAACGGGCTTGACCGCCGCGATCGCGCCCGCGACGTTGGCCGGGTTGAGCCCGCCGGACAGGATCACCGGGACCGACCCACGGTGCGCCCGCGCGATCTCCCAGGAGAACGTCTCGCCCGTTCCGCCCGGGACGCCGGCCACGTAGCTGTCGAGCAGGTGATAGTCGGTGTGGAAGGGCGCCAGCGCCTGGATGTCGGCGCCGCTGCGGACCCTCGCCGCCTTGATCACCTTGCAGCCGGTGCGCCGCGCCGCCTCGGCGCAGTACGACCGGGCCCTCGTCGCCGTGGAGCTGGAGCATCGTCAGCCCGACCGCGTCGGCGGTCTGCGGCGACGTGCTCGAGCGTCGGCGTTGACGAACACGCCGACGATCTCGGCGCGGCGGCGCAGCGCGGCCGCGATCTCGGCCGCGTCGTCGAGCTCGCACCGGCGCGGCGAGTGCGGCCAGAAGATCAGCCCGACCGCCCACGCGCCGGCCTGGACCGCGAGCTGCGGCGTCCGGGAGCGTGGTGAGGCCGCAGAACTTGATCTTGGTCACAGTCACATCGTAGGGACGCGGCTGGTGAGCGCCCGGCAGGCCGCCTCGATGTCGGGCGCGCGCATCAGCGCCTCCCCCACCAGCACCGCGTCGACGCCGGCGTCGCGCCGAGCTCGTCGAGCTGCGCGCGGCTGCGTGAAGCCCGACTCGGCGACGATCGTCCGGCCGTCCGGGATCGTCGGCGCGAGCGCGAGCGTGCGTGCCGATGTCGACCTGGAGCGTGGTCAGGTCGCGGTTGTTGATGCCGATGATCTGCGGCGCCGGCGTCGAGCGCGATGCTCGAGCTCGCGCGCGTCGTGGACCTCGACCAGCGCGGCCAGGCCGAGCTCGCGCGGCGCGCGCGTGCAGCGCTTCGAGCGCGGCGGGCTCGAGCGCGGCGACGATCAGCAGGATCGCGTCGGCGCCGGCCGCCAGCGGCCTCGGCGACCTGGTAGGGATCGACGATGAAGTCCTTGCGCAGGATCGGCAGGCCGGCGGCGCGCGCGGGCCGCTCGAGATCGTCGAGCGAGCCGCCGAAGCTGGTCGGTCTCGGTGAGGATCGAGAGCGCGCGCCGCGCCGCCGCGCTCGTAGGCCGCGACCACGTCCTCGAGCTCGAGGTCCTCGCGGATCACGCCGGCCGACGGGGAGCGGCGCTTGTGCTCGGCGATCAGCGACAGCCCGGGCCCTGCGCGAGCGCCGCCGCGAACGGGCGGAAGTCGGCGCGCCGGGCCGCGCCGCGCTCGAGCTCCGCCTCGGCACGGTGGCGCGGCGCTGGCGACCTGCTCGCGGGTCGAGGCGATGATCGGATCGAGCCGGTTCACGTCGACCCGGGAAGACGTTCCTCTCGACGCGCCCGATCCGCCGAGACCGACTTTGTTCCCGCCCGCGGGAAGAACCTCGGCTTCGACGAGTCGCGCGCCGCGAGAGGAACGTTGTTCCCGCTGTCACGGCGCCAGCTCCTGCGTCCGCGCGACGAACCGCTCCAGAGCCGCCGCCGCCGCGCCGGCGTCGATCGCCCGCTCCGCCGCCCGCACGCCCTCGACGCAGCGATCGCCGCGCCACCGCCGGCGTAGATCGCCGCGCCCGCGTTCAGCACGGCCAGATCGCGCGCCGGCCCGGCCTCGCCGGCGAGGATCCGCCGGGCGATCTCCGCGTTCTCCGCCGGATCGCCGCCCGGGATCGCCTCCGGCGCCGCACGGCTCGAGCCCGACGTCCTCGGGCGACACCGTGTACTTCAGGATGTCCGTCGCCGGCCACCTCGACCACCCTCGTCGGCGCGCAGATGCTGAGCTCGTCGAGTCCGTCCTCGCTCGAGACGAGCAGCGCGTGGCGCGGTTCCGAGCAGCGCCAGCGCGCCCGCCATCGTCTCCAGGTAGGCGCCGTCGGAGACGCCGATCAGCTGGCGGGTGGCGCCGGCCGGGTTGGTCAGCGGCCCGAGGAAGTTGAAGATCGTGCGCACCGCCGAGCTGCCGGCGCACCGGCACGACGTAGCGCGTCGCCTGGTGGTGGGCCGGCGCGAACATGAACCCGAAGCCGACCTCCTCGATGCACCGCGCCACCGCCTCCGGGCTCAGGTCGATGCGGGCGCCGAGCGCCTCGAGCAGGTCGGCCGAGCCCGACAGGCCGGTGGCCGAGCGGTTGCCGTGCTTGGCCACGGTGCACCCGGCGCCGGCGGCGATCAGCGCCGCCGTCGTCGAGACGTTGAACGTTCGCCGCCCGCCGCCGGTGCCGGCGGTGTCGAGCAGGTCGTCTCCGGAGACGCGTCACCGGCGTCGCGAACGCGCGCATCGTCCGCGCCAGGCCCGCCAGCTCCTCGACCGTCTCGCCCTTGGTGCGCAGCGCGATCAGGAGCGCGGCGATCTGGATCTCGGTCGCGTTGCCCGGCCATGATCTCCGCGAGCACGGCGCTGGCGTCGTCGATGCTCAGGTCCTGGCCGCTGGCGACGGCGTCGATCGAGCGCGTCAGCAGGTCGGTCATCGAGCGCCGGCCAGGAAGTTTCCGAGCAGCTCGCGGCCCTGGTCGGTCAGGACCGACTCGGGGTGGAACTGGACGCCCTCGGCGGGCAGCTCGCGGTGGCGCACCGCCATCACCACCTGCCCGCCGAAGGCGGAGCGCTCGAGGCACTCGGGCAGCTCGGGATCGGCGACCAGCGAGTGGTAGCGGCCGACCTCGAGCGGGTCCGGCAGCCCGCGGAAGATCGTCCTGCCGTCGTGCTCGATCGCGGTCGTCTTGCCGTGAATCGGCTCGTGGCGGATCACGCGTCCCGCCCCACGCCTGGACGAGCGCCTGGTGGCCGAGGCACACCCCCAGCGTCGGCATCCCGGCCAGCGGGAAGCGCCGCACCGCCTCGAGCGAGATTCCGGCCTCGTTCGGCGTGCACGGCCCCGGCGAGACGATCAGCCGGTCGTAGCCGCGGAGCAGCAGCGCCTCCACGGTGGCGTGGTCGTTGCGCACGACCTCGATCTCGGCGCCGAGCTCGCCCAGGTACTGGACGAGGTTGTAGGTGAAGCTGTCGTAGTTGTCGAGGACCAGGACCCTCACGGGCCGCGAACGGTAACGCGCTGCACCGGGCGGCCGCAAGCGTCGGGGTGCGGCGCACCGAAGATCAGGGCACTTGCCCCCTTCTCCGGAGCGCTGCGGCGATGTAGGGTCCGCGATGGGCGCTGGAAAATCAACAGAAGGGGCCATCAATGAAGGAATCCATGCGGCAGAAGTGGCAGGACGGCCTGAGTCGAGTTCCTCGAGCCGGGCGAACGGGTCGAGGCGGCAGCGCGGGGCGTCCGCGCCAAGTTCTGGCAGCTCGCCCTGATCATGGGCTACATCGTCGTGGCCGTGCTCGGGCGCTTCCGCACGTACGTGGTCACCGATCGCAACGTGTACGTCTTCCAGGCGAGCTTCTGGTCGAAGTACAAGGTCACCAAGCAACTCGAGAAGCGCCCGCTGGCCTCGGCGCGCGTGGAGTTCGAGAAGGGCTACCTGACGCTCAACGGCGAGCATGAGACGTTCGTCGGCCTGGCCGGCCCGGCCAAGCGCCAGGGCACCACCCTCCTCGAGGCGGCACGCAGCGCTTCGGGCGCACCGGCCGCCGCGTCGAACGTCCGGCCTGATGTCGGCTACATCACGGAAGTGGCGCGCCGCCGCGGCGGCGCTGATCCTCGCTGCACTGGTCGCGGGTTGCGGCGGCTCGAGCGGCTCGTCCTCGACGCCGAGCACTCAGGCGAGCCGCGCGCGTCCTCGTCGTCCTCGGCCCGGCCTCCGCCTCGTCGGTAAGCGGCGCGGTGGCCAAGCCCGGCGCCTCGTTCTCCGTGGGCCAGCCGGCGACGGTCAACTTCATCCCGCCGAGCCAGAACACGCAAGACGCCCGGCGACGCGCCTGCAGGTCACCGTCCAGTCGATTCAGAAGGGGACGCTCGCCGACTTCAAGAACGTCCAGCTCGACGCCCAGCAGCGCGCGGGCACGCCGACCTACGTCCAGGTCAAGATCGCCAACACCGGCGCCAAGCCGGCCGACGAGCGATACCGCGGCGGCCGACATCGAGGGCGTGGACAACACGGGCAACACCGAGCAATCCCTGACCATCATCGGCGACTTCGCACGGTGCAACGACGCCTCGTCGGAGAAGCCGATCGCGCCGGGACAGTCGCTCAATACCTGCCTCATCTTCCTCGTCCCGGGCGGGATCACCAAGGTCGCCTACACCGGCACCGAGGATTACATCGGTTCGCCCGTGACCTGGAAGTAGGGCGCGCTACGGCCACTCCGGCTGCGCGGCGGCGAGGTTGATCGCCTCCAGCACCGCGCGGGCCTTGGCCTCCGACTCGCGGAACTCGTAGTCGGGCTGAGCGTCGGCCACCGTCCCGCCACCGGCCTGGATGTGCGCGACCCCGTCCTTGACCACGACCGTCCGGATGTGGATGCAGGTGTCGAGGTCGCCGGAGTAGCTCAGCGTAGCCGATGGCGCCGCCGTAGCCCCCGCGCTTGACCGGCTCGAGCTCGTCGATGATCTGCATGGCGCGGACCTTGGGGGCCCCGGACAGGGTGCCGGCGGGGAGCACGGCGCGCAGCGCGTCGAGCGCGCCCACGTCCTCGCGGAGCCGGCCGCGCACGCTCGAGACGATGTGCATCACGTGGCTGTAGTTCTCGACGGCCATGAAGTCCTCGACTTGCACCGAGCCGTACTCGCACACGCGGCCGAGGTCGTTGCGCCCCAGGTCGACCAGCATCACGTGCTCCGCGCGCTCCTTGGCGTCGGCGAGCAGCTCCTCGGCGATCCGCCGGTCCTCCTCCGCGTTGGCGCCGCGCCGGCGGGTGCCGGCGATCGGCCGCGTGGCCACGTCGCGGCCGGCGACCGTGATCAGCGGCTCCGGGCTCGCCCCGGCCACCTCGAAGTCGCCGAAGTCGAGGAAGTACATGTACGGGCTCGGGTTCACCGCGCGCAGCCCGCGGTAGATCGAGAACGCCTCCACCGGCACCGGCGCCGACCACCGCTGCGAGGGGACCACCTGGTAGGCGTCGCCGGCGCGGATGTACTCGATGATCCGGGCGACGTTGGCCTCGAACTGCTCGCGTGACATGTTCGATTGGAAGTCGGGGCGCGGCCCGGTTCGGCGCCGGCGGCCGCGCCGGGCGCGGCACGGGCCCGGCCAGGCGCCAGCGGACCTCGGCGATCGTCTCGAGCGCCCGGGCGTAGGACGCCTCGAGATCCTCCTCGGCGTAGACGTTCGCCAGCACGGTGACCGTGTGCTTGAGGTGGTCGAACACGACGAGGGCGTCGGTCAGCATCAGCGCCAGGTCGGGCGCGCCGATCGGGTCCGGGCTCGGTTCGCCCAGCGGCTCGACGGTGCGGACGAGGTCGTAGGCGAACACGCCGACCGCGCCGCCGGCGAACGGCGGAAGATCCGGGAGCGGCGCCGGATCGAAGCGGCCGACCTCCTCGCGCGCCAGCTCGTACGGATCGCCCGGATCGCCCAGCGACCACCGCAGCACCTTGCGCGGGCGGTAGCCGATGAACGAGTAGCGCCCGACGCGTCCCTGATCGGCCGACTCGAGCAGGAACGCCGGTCCCTTCGTCGCGCAGCTTGAGAAATGCCGAGACCGGCGTCTGGCAGTCGTCGATGAACGTCTCGCGGACCGGGATCAGGTTGTGCTCGCGCGCGAGCGCGCGCACTTCCTCGAGCGACGGGACCGCCGGCGGCCTCAGCGCTGGCGACGGCCATCGAGCACCAGCTCGGCATCGGCCAGCGACAGGCCACGGCCGCGCAACAGCACCGCCAGGTGGTAGATCACGTCGGCGGCCTCCTCGGCCACGCGCTCGTCGGTCTCCTCCCGCGCGGCGCGCGCCACCTCCTCGGCCTCCTCCTGCACCTTCTCCCCCGCCCGGCCCGGCTCGGCCAGCAGCGTCGCCGTGTAGGAGCCCTCGGGGCGGATCCGATCGCGCTCGACGATCGTTCGCTCCAGGGCGGGCAGCACCTCGTGCGGCGCCGGCGGCTCGAGCTCGCCGCGGTGAAAGCAGGTGCGCTCGCCGGTGTGGCAGGCCGGCCCCGCCGGCTCCACCAGCGCCAGCAGCGCGTCGCCGTCGCAGTCGTAGCGGATCGCCTTGACGCTCAGCGTGTTGCCCGAGGTGGCGCCCTTGTGCCACAGCTCCTGTCGCGAGCGGCTGAAGAAGTGGACCTCGCCCGTCTCCCGCGTGAGTCGCAGCGACTCGGCGTTCATATAGGCGAGCGTCAGCACCTCGCCCGTGCGCCAGTCCTGCACGATGCACGGGACGAGCCCGCGCTCGTCGTAGGCGATCTCGGAGTCCTCCACGCCGGCGATTCTAGGCGGCGGCCATCGAACGGCCTCAGGCGGACAGGAGCTCGTCGACCTCCGCCGCCGTCGGCAGCGACGGCTGCGCTCCCGGCCGGGAAGCGGCGAGCGCACCCGCCGCGCAGGCCCGTGTCAACGCGTCGGCTCGGTCCATGCCCTGGAGCAGGGCGACGACCAAAGCGGCGCAGAACGCGTCCCCGGCGGCCGTGCCGTCCACCGCGTCGACCCGCGGCGGCCGGGCGCGGGCCACCTCCTCGCCTCCCTCGAGCAGCACCGCCCCGTCCGCTCCGAGCGTGAGCGCGACGAGCCCGGTATATCCCCCGACGGTCTCGTACTCGTAGCGGTTCACGACCAGCAGGTCCGGCTCGAACTCGAGCGGCCCACGCGCCGGCGCGGCGTTCAGGCAGAAGAAGCGAGCCTGCCGCGACGCCACAGCCACCACCTCGGCCGGGATCTCGAGCTGGCACATGACCGCGTCGGGGTCGCCCACATCGACCTCCGCCGGCGTCAGCCGCCGGTTGGCACCCGGCGCCACCACGATCACGGTCTCCCCGCTCGCCTCGACCAGGACGAGCGCGACGCCGGTTTCTCCGTCGTCGCGCGCCACCCCGCTGATGTCGAGGCCCTCGCGCTCGAGCGAACGGAGCACGAGGTCGTCCCGGCCGACGCGGCCCACGAACCGCACCTCGGCGCCGAGGCGTGCCGCCGCAACGGCCTGATTGGCGCCCTTGCCGCCCGGGACGCGCTCGAACGCGGCGTCGGTCACGGTCTCGCCGGGGCGCGGCAGGCGCTCGCATCGGGCCACCAGATCGATGTTCGCCGACCCCACGACCGTGATCCGAGGCGCGTCCGGCACGCGCGGATCCTACGCTGCCTCCTCCAAGTAGGCGGGCGCGGCCCGGCCATCCGCCTCCGCCTCCGACGCGGCCGCGGGCTCGCCGACCGCCTGGAGCGTCCTCGGCGCCTGGAGCAGGACGGCTCCGACGGCGATCGCCGCCAGCACGAGCACCGCCGCCACCGTGAACGCCAGGTGGTAGCCGTTCATCAGAGCGGCGGCGTTCCCGAGCCCATGCGACCGCAGCGAATCGCTGCGGGTGGTGGAGAGCGTGGCCAGCACGGCCAGCCCCAGGGCGCCGCCCACCTGCTGCGTGGTGTTGACCAGCCCCGAGGCGAGCCCCGAGTCCTCCGGCGTGGCCGTCGACATGGCGAGCGTCATCAGCGAGGGGAACACCAACCCGGCGCCGACGCCGAGCAGCACCATCGCCGGCAGCAGGTCCCGCGCATAGACGGCATCGAGCGGGGCGCGGCGGAAAACGACGAGCCCAGCGGCGACGAGGACGAGGCCGAAGAGCAGGATCGGCTTGGCCCCGAAGCGCATCATCAGCCGAGCCGCGAGGCGCAGCGAGAGCGCCGCGATTCCCACCGCCACCGGCAGGAAGGCCAGCCCGACCTCGATCGCGTCGTAGTGGAGCACCCTCTGGAGGTACAGCGCCCCCAGGAAGAACATCCCGAACATGCCCGCGACCATCAGCACCTGCATGACGTTCGCGACCGTCACCGTGCGCGAGCGGAACACCCGCAGCGGGATGAGCGGGTTCGCGGCGAGCGCCTGCCGGGCCACGAACCCGGCGAGGAGCGCGAGCGCGACCCCGCCGAAGCCGAGCGTGTGGGCCGATCCCCAGCCGTAGTCGCTCGCCTCGACGATCGTGTACACGCCGAGCATCAGAGCGGCGACGAGCAGCAGGGCACCCGGCGCGTCCGCGCCGCGGCGCAGACCCGAGACCCGAGTCCGACGGCAGCAGCCGTGTCGCGAACACGCCGGTGGCGACGCCGATCGGCAGGTTGACGAAGAAGATCCAGTGCCAGTTGAGCGCCTGGGTGAGCATCCCGCCGGCCAGCAGGCCGATCGCCCCGCCCGCGGCGGCCACGAAGCTGTAGATGCCGATCGCCCTGGCCTGCTCGCCACGGCGTGGGGAACATCGTCACGATGATCCCCAGGATCACCGCCGAGGTCATCGCGCCGCCGACGCCCTGGACGAACCGAGCGCCGATCAGGAGCGCCTGGCTGTCGGCGAGGCCGCACACCATCGAGGCTGCCGTGAACACCGTCAGGCCGGCCAGGAAGATGCGGCGCCGGCCGATCAGGTCGCCGAGCCGGCCGACCAGCAGCAGCAGGCCGCCGAACGCGATCAGGTACGCGTTGACCACCCACGCCAGCGAGGACTGCGAGAAGCGGAGGTTGCTCTGGATCGTGGGCAGCGCCACGTTCACGATCGTCTGGTCGAGGATGATCATCAGGAAGCCGGCGCACAGGACCACGAGGGCGATCCAGCGGCGGCGGTCTGTGGCGGCATCGGGGGCCGGTCCCAGCGTGTGGTTCATCAGCGTCGTCTCCTCAAGGATTGGACCGTTCGAGATAGCAACGTAGCAGATGATCTTGTAGCAGACGATCTACCACGGTCGCACTCAGTGTGGGCTAAGGCACCCGGTCCTCACATCGGGAGTTCGGCGCGAGCAGGGCCCGACTGGGCCTTACGTGCCGGGCCCGTGGTCAGCCGCGCCGGCGGACCGGGTGGGCGCAGGGCACCGGCTCGGCCAGCCGGCCGCACGCCAGCGTCCCGAGCACGCGAAGGAAGGCCTCGCGATCGTCCGGCGCCACATCGCCGAGCACGTCGGACGCGGACGCGGTCGAGCACCCGGTCGGCCTCGCGCACCTTCTGCTCGCCGGCCTCGCTCACCACGATCACCCGTGCCCGGCGGTCGCTGCTCGAGGGCCGGCGCTCGGCCAGGCCGGCGGCCTCGAGCTCATCGACGGTCACGACCATCGTGGTCTTGTCGAGCCCGACGATCCGCGCGATCTCGCCCTGCGAGTACTCGCCGGTCAGCGCGGTGGCGAGCACGCTGTGGGCGCGGGGAGAGACCCCCAGATCCTCCAGCGCCGCGGTCAGCTCCGTCATCAGCCCGTGGCTGGCGCGCGAAAGCAGCCAGCAAAGGTCTGAGGTGAGCGGTGCGGGGGCATCTGTAGCCACGCTCACAAGGATAGTCCGCGCCGCCAGAAGATCCGGGTCCGGACGATCGAGCCTGAACCTACTCGATGCCCAGACGGTCGAGCACGCGCTCGTCGGCCCGCCAGTGCCGGCGCACCCGCACCCGGAGCTCGAGGTGGACCTGGGCGGCGAGGTCGCGCTCGATCGCCTTGCGCGCCGCGGACCCGATCGCCTTGACCATCCGCCCGCCGGCGCCGATCAGGATCCCCTTCTGCGACTCGGTCTCGACCAGCACCACGGCCTCGATCCGGATCAGGTCGCCCCGCTGTCGATCACCTCGACCTCCACCTCGACCGCGTGCGGGACCTCCTCGCGCGTGCGCGCCAGCACCTGCTCGCGCACCAGCTCGGCCAGCCGCACCGGCTCGGTCTGATCGGAGTGCTGCGTGGCCTCGAAGTAGAACGGGCCTTCGGGAAGCAGCTGCACCAGCTCGTCGACGAGCAGCCGCATGCCCGCTCCCGTCCGCGCCGACACCGGGAAGATCTCCCCGCCCAGGTCGAGGTCGGCGGCGGCCTGGAGCGTGGCCGCGATCTGCTCACGGCCGGCGCGGTCGACCTTGTTGGCGGCGATCACGACCGGCACGGGCGCGCCGGCCAGCAGCCGGCCGATGAAGCGGTCGCCGGGGCCGATCCCCTGCTCGACGTTGACCACGAACAGGCAAGCGTCGGCATCCTCGAGCTCGCGCTCGACGCGCCGCTGCATCCGCTCGGTGAGCGCGTCCCGCGGGCGCTGGACGCCCGGCAGGTCGATCAGCACGAGCTGCCAGTCCGGTCCGGTGGCCACGCCGCGGATCGCGCGGCGCGTGGTCTGCGGCTTGTCGGAGACGATCGCCACCTTCGCCCCCACGATCGCGTTGGCGAGCGTCGACTTGCCGACGTTCGGCCGCCCCGCGATCGCGATGAACCCCGACCGCGTGCTCACTGGAGCCAGCGCATCAGCTCGGCCTGGAGGGCGAGCATCTCGCCCTCGTCGGTCTCGTGGTCCATGCCGGCCAGGTGGAGCGCTCCGTGCACGACCGCCTCGCGCAGGTCGACGGTGTGCTGCGGGCAGATCACGATGTCGCCGAGCTCGCGCGGACCCAGCGGCGGCCCATCCTCGTCGATGCCGAACGACAGCACGTCGGTGGGCTCGTCGATCCGCCGGTGCTCCCGGTTCAGGTCGCGGATGCGATCCTCGTCGACGAAGTCCACGGCGACGTGACCCTCCTCGATCGCCGGCCGAGGAGAGCGCCAGCGCGCACAGCTCCTGCACCTCGGCCGCGGTCGGCCCGCCGGCGAGCGAGCGCATCGAGGCCGATCACCTCGATATCGAGGCTCACGCGCGCTTACGCGGCCGCAGCTCGGGGGTCATCCGCTGCCCGTGGTCGTTGTAGGCGGCGACGATCCGCCGCACGAGCTTGTGGCGCACCACGTCCTCCTCGCCGAAGCGCACGAACTCGATCCCCTCGATGCCGGACAGGATGTCCGCCACCACGACCAGGCCCGACTCCTGCTCCCGCGGCAGGTCGATCTGCGTGATGTCGCCGGTGACGACCACCTTCGAGTTGAAGCCCGAGGCGGGTGAGGAACATCTTCATCTGCTCGGGGCTGGTGTTCTGCGCCTCGTCGAGGATGATGAAGCTGTCGTTGATGGTCCGGCCCCGCATGAATGCGAGCGGCGCCACCTCGATCACCCCGCGCTCCAGGTGCTGCGAGACCCGGTCGGGCTCGAGCATGTCGTGCAGCGCGTCGAACAGGGGCCGCAGGTACGGATCGACCTTCGCCATCAGGTCGCCGGGGAGGAAGCCGAGCCGCTCGCCGGCCTCGACCGCCGGGCGGGTCAGGATGATCCGGTTGACCTCGCGCCGGCTCAGCGCCGCGGCGGCCAGCGCCACGGCCAGGAACGTCTTGCCCGTACCGGCGGGGCCGATCCCGAACGTGATCGTGTTGCTGCGGATCGAGTCGACGTAGCGCTTCTGGTTGACGGTCTTCGGCGCGACCTTGGTCGCGCGGTGGCGCCAGACCACGTCCTCGAGGATGCTCGGCCGGCGACTGATGCTGGTCGAGCGCGCTCGTCACCGCCTCGATCGTCCCCGGCGCGATCTCGTGTCCCTGCGCGATCAGCTCGGAGAGCTCGCGCACGACCGCCGCGGCGGAGTCGACGGCATCGGCGTCGCCGTCGAGCGTGAGCACGTTGCCGCGCAGGTACACCTCGCAGTTCAGGTGGCCCTCGAGCGCACGGAGCACCGCGTCCTCGCTCCCGGCAAGCTCGGTGGCGACCGCGTTGTCGAGCTCGATCTGCCTACGCACCCAGACCCAGAGCCTCGCGTACGCGCGCGGAGGCGCGCTTGCCGTCGGCGCGGCCGCCGGCCTTGGCCATGACCGCCTTCATCACCTGCCCCATGTCCTTCGGGCTCGGTAGCGCCGGTCTCGGCGATCGCGGCGGCGACGAGCGCGTCGAGCTCCGAGTCGCCGAGCTCGGCGGGCAGGTAGGCCTCGATCAGCTTGGCCTCGGATTCCTCCTGGTCGGCCAGCTCGGGCCGGCCGCCGTCCCGGAACTGCTCGGCGGCCTCGAGGCGCCGCTTGCGCTCGCGCCGGAGCACCGCCAGCTCGTCGTCGTGGCCGTCCTTGACCGCCTTCTGGAGCTCGGACAGCACCAACCGCAGCGCGCCCACGCGCTCCTTCTCGCCCGCCTTCATCGCGGTGGTCATGTCGCTGCGAACCTGATCGATTACGGCCACAGATTCAGGATAGCCCTGCCGCATCGGAAAGCTCACAGGCGATCCCGTCAGCGTGCAGCTCCAGACACACGACGTTCACAAGCCGGCCGCGCGCGGCCGCGCCGGCGGGCAGATAGCAGCGCGTGTAGTCGCTGGTGTAGCCGGAGCACTGAGTTTCCGCCACCTTGTCGACGAGGACGCGCTCGCGGGCGCCCAGCTTCCCGGACCGATGCACGCGCGAGCGGACCTCTGACCGTCCCCGCATCGCCTGCGAGCGCCGCTTCTTCTCGTCCGGCCGGACGCGGTCGCCCAGCCGCTCGGCCTCGGTCCCGGGCCGCGGGGAGTACGAGAAGGTGTGAACCCGCGTGATCCCCGCCGCGTCGACCGTAGCGAGCGTGCGCTCGAACGCGGCCTCATCCTCGGTGGGAAAGCCGACGATCACGTCGGTGGTCAGGTTGACGTCCGGGACCTGCTCGCGGAGCACACGCACGTGCTCCACGTATTCGGCCGCGGTGTAGTGCCGGCCCATCGCGCGGAGCACGTCGTCGTCGCCCGACTGCAGCGGTATGTGGAGGTGGGGGCAGATCCTTGGGCTCGCGGGCCAGGGCCCGGACGAGCGACTCCTTGACGTGGATCACCTCGACGCTCGACAGCCGCACGCGCTCCACGCCGGGAACCCGCGCGATCTCGCCCATCAGGTCTCCGAGCTCCATCCCGGTGGCCGGGTCGCGGTAGTCGCCGACGCTGATCCCGGTCAGCACCATCTCCGGCTGCCCCTGCTCCACTCGCCGGCGCGCCTCCTCGAGCACCGCGCCGGCCGGGCGTGACCGAGCGCCGCCGCGCACCGTGGGAATGATGCAGTAGGCACAGTGGCTGTCGCACCCGTCCTGGACCTTGACGAAGCCGCGCGTCCGGGGTGCCTCGGCGGTCGCGCCGCACCCCCACGTCGTGCTCCAGGTCGACGCACGCGCCGACCGCGCCCGCGATCGCGCCGGCCACGTCGTCGGCCGTCCCCGCGAACGGCCGCACCCGCGCGTCGATCTCCGCAAACCGTTCCGCGCGGAGGTTCACCGCGCAACCGGAGACGTACACCTCGCGGGCGCTCCCCAGCGACCGTCGCACGGATTGGCGCGACTTGCCCTCGGCCTCGCTGGTGATGCAGCACGTGTTGATCACGTGCAGGTCGGCCTCGGCCTCCGGCGCCTCGCGATGGCCGGCGGCGAGCAGCGCCTCCCGCGCCAGCATGGCATCGGCGTGGGACACCTTGCAGCCGAGGAACTTGACCGCGAACGAAGCCACTCCAGGCGGACGGTACCGCGCCCGCCGCCGTCAGCGCGCGCCAGGAGCAGTCAGACCGGGGAGGTGGACCAGCACCTCCCCGGCAACCTGACTGCCCCGTTTCAGGACGGGTGGCTCACGAACGGCGGACTTCGTACCCCTGCGCCGCCGCCATTTGCGACGGTGTCCTCGGATTGGCACGCTGAGTGAGAGGAGTCGGCTCGTACGTAGATCCAACCCGCGGCTTCGGCCGCGGCACGACGACGTCGAGGAGCAGGCCACCGAACGTCACGCCGATCGCAAGCGGGCCCTGCAAGTGGTTCACCTCCTTGGGAGTTCAGATGGTCGCCAACGCGTGGTGAAGGATCGCCGACGCGTCGCCCGGCGCCATCGGCCGCGTGGACAGAATTCCGCGGTCCCGGGTGTCCAGGCGATCAGGCGCCGGCGCCGGGTCAAGGCGATCAGGCGCCCGCGCGCGCCGCGACCCAGCCGACGATCGCCTCGAACCGCTCCTCGGTCAGGGCGTGGCCCCCGGCGTACCGCAGGTGGACGAGCGCGTCGGAGGCGCGGTGCAGGCCGTAGGCCCGAGCCGCCGCCGCCACGATCACCGGGGCGTCGCGCGAGTACTGGTCCTCTTCGGCCGAGACGATCAGGAGCGGCCGCGGCGCGCTCAGCAGCGTCACCGCGTCGAGGTCGCCGAGTCTGAGCACGCCGGGGATGGCCTGCGCCGCCTCGATCCCGACGCCGCGGTCGATCCGGTCCCGGTACGTGCAGGCGCAGCCGCTCGCGGCGGCGAACGCGACGCGCTGGTCGACGGCGGCATGCCACAGCACGGTGGCGCCGCCCATGGAATGGCCGAGCGCCCCCGCCCGCCCCGGATCGACGTCCGCCCGCGCGGTGAGCACCGAATGCGCCGCCGCCGCATCGGCGAGCACGCTGGTCAAAAGCGGCTTGCCCTGGACCAGGCGGTGGCCCATCGTCGCGAAGTAGTCGTCCGGATCGGAGGGACGCTCGTCCGTCCCCGGACCACCCGGCCGGCGGTCCTCGAACCCGAGCGCATCCGGCGCCAGCACCGCCACCCCGCGCCGGGCGAGCGCGGGGCCGAAGGCCTGCCAGCGGTCTCCACACAGCCCGGCCACCTCGGACTTGCCGAAGTGCCACTGCGCGTGGTGCTGGTGGTGAACCACGACCGCACCGCCGGAGGGCTCATCGGGAACGAGCAGGAACGCCGGCACGTCGCCCTCCCCGCCCGCGTAGCTGACGGCCTGTTCCGTGTACCCGCTGCGCCGGCGCTCCTCGTGCACGACGAGCTCCGGGGCGGACGGCACTTCGAAGTCGACCAGCGCCGCGAACGGCGTGCGCATGGTGGAGCTCACGCCGACACCAGCACGGCCGCCCACTCCCCCTCGCTCCGGCGCTCGCGCTCGGACAGGCCCAGACGCGTGAACGCGTCCACCACCCGGTCCACCTCGCCCACGAGCAGCCCGCTCGCGATCACGCGCTCCGGCCGTTCCGGCGCCTCGCCAAGGCGCTCCGCCCACGTCAGCAGGAGCGGCGCGAGCAGGTTGGCGGCGACCATCGGCGCGGCGGCGGGCGGATCCCGGCGCAGGTCGTGGCGCCCGACGTCCACGGCCACACCGCTGGCGCGGGCGTTCGCGCGCGTGGCCTCGAGGCAGGCGGGGTCGTTGTCGAGCGCCACCACCGGCGCCCAGCCGAGCCGCGCCGCCGCGATCGCCAGCACCCCCGAACCGCACCCCAGGTCGAGCAAGGGGCCCACCGGGTCCAGGTCCAGCATCAGCTCCAGGCACAGCCGCGTGGTCGCGTGCGCGCCGGTGCCGAACGCCCGGCCCGGGTCGATCACCAAGTCGATCGGCGTCGTCCCCGGGGCTCCCAGGGCGGGCGCACGGTCAGCCGATCTCCGAGCACCACCGGCCGGTGGAACTCGCGCCACCGCTGATCCCAGTCGTCCGGGATCTCGCTCGTGCTCACCTCGACCAGCGCCTCCCCGGCCGCGGCCCGCAGGTCGGGCAGCGCCGGCAGCTCCCCGGGCGCGCCGTACACCGCGTACTCCACCACGCCGTCCCCCACCGAGACCTCCTCGACCCCGCTCGGAGCCAACTCGATCAGCTCCGCCAGCACGAGCTCCGCCTGCTCGCGCGCGACCCGGATCGCGAGCCTGACCATCGCCGGCGCAGCGGCCGCGTCAGCCGCCGAAGGCGCGCTTCAGCTTGCCGAACACGCCCGGCTCGGTGCGGAGGTTGTGATCGCTCATCGAGTCGGCAAGCTGCTCGTAGAGCTCGCGCTGCTCGCGGTTCAGGTGCCGCGGAACCACGACGTTGACCACGACGCGCAGGTCGCCGGTGCGCCGGCCGCGCAGCGCCGGCATCCCGGCGCCGCGGATCACGAGCGTCTCGTGGGGCTGGGTCCCGGCCGGGATGTCCAGCTCGACAGGCTCGTCCAGGGTCGGCACGTCGACCACGGTGCCGATCGCCGCCAGCGGCCCGGACACGTCGACCACGGTCACGAGGTCGTCGCCGTCGCGGACGAAGCGCGAATCCTCGCGCACGTGGATCAGCACGTACAGGTCACCCGCCGGACCGCCTCGCTCGCCGGCGTGGCCGTGGCCGGTGAGGCGGATGCGCTGGCCGTCGGAGATGCCCGCCGGCACCTCCACCGAGACCTTGGGCCGCTCCACCTTGCGGCCTCGGCCGCGGCACACCTTGCACGGGTCGCGCGCGACCCGGCCGTCGCCCTGGCAGACGTCGCACGTCGTCGCGCGCACCACCTGACCGAACGGGGTGCGGGACACCGCGCGGAGCTGTCCCGTCCCCTGGCAGCGGGAACAGGTCTCGATCGGCGTCCCGGGCTCGGCGCCGTTGCCGCGACAGTGCTCGCACATCGCGACGACCTCGTAGGGGACCTCGATCGTCGTCCCGCGCGCGGCCTCGGCCAGGCCTATTTCGGCGCTGACGGCGACGTCGCCGCCCTGGACCGCGCCGCTGCGGCGGGCTCCGCCTCCGAACGCGCCGCCGAATCCGCCACCCCCGAAGAACGCCTCGAAGATGTCGGCCACCGATCCGAACGTGTCGAAGTTCGGGGCGTAGCCGCCGCCGCGCAGGCCCTCGTGCCCGTAGCGGTCGTAGGTGGCGCGCCGCTCCCGATCGGACAGCACCTCGTAGGCCTCGGCCGCCTCCTTGAACTTGTCCTCCGCCTCCGGGTCGTCGCGGTTGCGGTCGGGATGAAGCTCGAGCGCGAGCTTCCGGAACGCCTTCTTGATCGTCGACTCGTCCGCGTCGCGGGCGACGCCGAGGATCTCGTAGTAGTCGCGGGTGGCACTCATCGCTCGTCGTACACGTCGGCGATGAAGGTCGATAGCTGGGCCGCCGCCTGCCGCACCGAGCGGATGGTGCGGGCGTAGTCCATGCGCAGAGGCCCGATCACCGAGACGGTGCCGAGGCTCCGCTGCGGCAGGCCGTAGCCGGACGGCCACGAGCGCGAGCGAACGCAGCGCCGGGTAGTTGTTCTCGGCCCCGATCCGCACCAGCACGTCGCGCTTGGTCAGGGCGACGCGGAGCACCTCGAGCAAGCTCACGCGCCGCTCGAGCATGTCCATCAGCGCGTTGAGGTCGGAGAGATCGCCGAGGCGCTCGGCGCTCAGGAGCCGCGAGGTCGCCCTCGACGTACAGGGTCACCTGGCCGGTCTCCTCGAGCTCGGTGAACACGGGCGCCAGCGCGTCCAGGAACTCGGACTCCGTGGCCGGCAGCGACGGGTCGTGGAGGCGCTGCTGGAGCATGCGCGCGCCGAGCCCGAGGCCGACGAGGCGCTCGTTCAGGTAGCTGGCGGCCCAGTTGGCCAGGCCGGGGTCGACGGGGCGCGGGAAGGTGAACAGGCGCTTGGTGACTCCGCCGGTCGAGGTGATGACGACGACCATCAACACCTGCGGCTGCAGCACCAGGACCTCTACGTGGCGGATCGTCGAGGTGTCGATCGGGGGCGCGGTGACGATCGCCAGCAGGTTCGTCACCTGCGACAGGGTCTCGGTCGTCACGCGCATCGCCTCGTCGAGCTCGCGACGGACCAGCGACAGCGACAGCGTGGGCCCGGCGTCCTCCTGCGGGAGCAGGCGATCCACGAAGTACCGGTAGCCGGCCTCGGTCGGAATGCGCCCTGCCGAGGTGTGAGGATGAGCCAGCAGCCCCAGCTCCTCGAGGCACGCGAGCTCGTTGCGGATCGTGGACGGCCCCCACTGCACCTCGGCCGACAGCGCCTTGGAACCGACGGGCACGCCTACGTCCAGGTACTCCTGGACGACCTTGCGCAGCACGAGCTCCTGGCGTTCGGTCAGCACAGCGCTGATTGTAGGTCGGCCCCTGGCCGCCCCGGCCGGTTTCAGCCGGCCGCGAGCTCGCCCACGGCGTTGCGGATGATCCGATGACCCGACTGGGTCGCCTCGGAATCCACCGTCGCGATCCCGTCGGCCACTTCGCGGACGGCGCCGGCGACGACGATCTCCTCGCCCATGCGGCCCATGCCGCGGAACTGGACCGACAGCCTCTTCAGCGTCTCGGGGCCGCCGGCGGCCTCGGTGTGGGCCCGCGCCACCTGCGCCATCGTCCACAGCCCGTGGAGGATCCGCCCCGGCAGCCCGACCTGCTGGGCGAACTCCTCGTCGATGTGGATCGGGTTGAAGTCCCCCGACGCGCCGGCGTAGCGCACGGTGACGTACGGATCAGGCGTGACCTTGAGCTCGATCTGGTCGCCCGGCTTCATGACGCGCCCCGCACGATGTTCGTCCACACGCCGGTGCACACGGTCTCGCCGCGCTGGTTCTCGGACACCGACTCGAAGATGTAGAAGCCCATGCCGCCGCGCTCGGAGATGTCCTTGACCGTGGTCGTGGTCGTCACCTCATCGCCGGCCACGACCACCGGCCCCCACCGGAACTCCTGGCCGCCGTGCACCATCATCGCGAAGTTCATCCCCACGTCCGGGTCGAACAGCGCCGGTACCACCGACTTGCTCGCGAACACCACGGCGAACATCGGCGGCGCCACCACGTCCGCGTACCCGGCCGCGCGCGCGGCCTCGACGTCGACGTGCAGCGGGTTGGTCTCGCCCACCGCCGAGGCGTACTCGCGGATCTTCTCGCGGCCGACGGCGTAGATCGTCGGCTCGTAGGTCTTGCCGACTGCGTGGGTCTGGACTGCCATGGCGCTAGATGATGACCGGCACGCTGCCGCCGTCGACCGACCACGCGGCGCCGAGGACGTTCGAGGCGCGCTCGGAGCACAGGAAGGCGATCACGCGCCGCGATCTCCTCCTCGCTCCCAAGCCGGCCGAGCGGCGTCCGCTTGGCGGTCGCCTCGAGCACCTCCTCGCGCGAGATTCCCTGAGCCTCGGCGTTCTGATCGGCCAGGCCGCCGGGACTGAGCCAGAGCTCGCCGCCGATCGGCCCCGGCGCCACCGCGTTGACCAGCACGCCCTCGCTCCCGTACTTGTCCGCGAACGCGCGCGAGAGCGAGAGCTCGGCCGCCTTGGTGACCGAGTACGCGGCGTTGGTGCTCGACGGGCGCTTGCCCGACGAGGAGCACACGTTGACGATCCGCCCCCAGCCCCGCTCGGCCATCGCCGGCGCCGCGGCGCGCATCAGCCGCATCGGCGCCATCACGTGGAGCTCCCACTGCTCCTGCCACTCGTCGTCGGTCAGCTCCTCGAGCGGGCGGACGGCGCTGGTGCCGGCGTTGTTGACCAGCGCGTCGATCCGGCCGTAGTGCCTGCGGCACGCGTCGAGGACGCGCTCGCCGGCGTCGGCGTCGGTGACGTCGAGCGCGAGCGTCTCGGCCCGGCCGCCCGCCGCGGTGGCGGCTTCTCTCAGCGTGTCCTCGTTACGGCCGACGAGCAGCAGTGCCGCGCCCTCGCCGGCGAGCGCCACCGCGGTGGCGCGGCCGATCCCGCGCGAGGCGCCGGTGATCACGCAGGCGCGGTCGCGAAGGCCCAGGTCCATGGGCCGGGATTCTCACTGATCGGGCACCGGCGCGCCGGTCGGGAGGCCCCGGCGGCTGTATTCCTCGTAGCGGGTGCGCCAGGCGTCGCTCGGCATCGGGCGCTCCGGAGGCGCATCGCCGAGCTGCCGCTCGAGACCGTCCAGGCACTGGTGCCAGCCGGCGGCGTCGCGGGCCGCCTTGTCCTCGGCGTCGAGCATGACCGTGAAGCGGAGAAGGCAGCCGCCCGGCTCGACCGGCTCGAGCTCGAAGCGCAGGTGATCCTCGCCCCAGTCGAAGGCGAACAGGCGGGGCGGGTCGAAGTCCGTCACCCGTCCCGTCCATCGACGTCGGCCCGTCCTCGAGCGGCATGTGCTCGAAGCCGAAGCTGAGCGCGCCACCGGGGGCGATCTCGCCCTCCACCGTGCTCGGGAACCAGTGCCGAAGCTCGGCCGGCTCGGTTATCGCCCGCCACACCTTCGTCACCGGATGCGCCAGCCGGCGCTCGAAGCGCAGCGTGAGGTTGTCGTAAGTGGCATGCATGGTCAGTCCTCCTCGGTGGCGTTCAGGCGCCGCTCCAGTGCGTCCAGGCTGCCCTCCCACATCCGGCGGTACGGGAGCGAGCCAGGCGTCGAGCTCGGCCAGCGGCGCGGTGCGGAGCTCGTACACGCGCCGTTGCGCGTCCACGCGGGCGGTGACGAGCCCCGCCTCGCGGAGTACGCGGAGGTGCTTGGACGTGCCCGGCTGGCTCAGGCCGGTCAGCTCCACGAGCTCGCCCACTGGCCGCGGCCGCTCGCGCAGGAGCTCGACGAGCGTGCGGCGGTGGGGATCGGCGAGCGCGGCCCAGGGCGACATGGTGCGATCAGTATAGCTATACAGTTATATGCTCGTCAACGTATATGCATTGCTCGATATGTCGCGGTATGCGCGACATATCGAGCACGAGCCCCGCGCGCGCGTCGCGCGCGCGGGACGCCGGACCTCTTGTGAGCCAATCGGCAGCGCGGTAGCCTCTTCTACGTGGGCAGAAGGTCGACTCTCAGGGCATCGGACGCCGATCGCGAGCAGGTCGCCGAGCGCCTGCGGCAGGCGACCGGCGAGGGCCGGCTCTCCCCGAGGAGCTCGAGCAGCGGCTCGGGCACGCTCTTCCGGGCCCGCACCTACGGCGAGCTCGACGCGCTCGTCGCCGACCTCCCGGCCGGCCGGGACGCTCCCGCCCGCGCCCGCCCGCGGCCGCTGGCCCGCGTGAACAACGTCCCCGCGCCGGCGCTGGTCGTGCTCGTCCCGATGGCCATGGCACATCGCCATGGCCGCGGTCGTGGTCGTCGTCACCGTGTTCGCGTTCTGGGCGCTGATGATCACGCTCGCCTGGCTGGCCTTCGGCCACCGCCGGCCGTACTACCCGATGCGCCACTACCGCCGCGCGATGCGCGACACCACCGCACGATGCACGGCGCGCTCGGGCGCTGGCGCGCCTCAGCGCGCCCCGCTCTTCTCCCCCAGCTCGAGCACGGCCAGGAATGCCTCCTGGGGCACCTCGATCCGGCCGACCTGCTTCATCCTCTGCTTGCCCTTCTTCTGCTGCTCGAGCAGCTTGCGCTTGCGGCTGATGTCGCCGCCGTAGCACTTGGCGATCACGTCCTTGCGGTAGGCCTTGATCGTCTCGCGGGCGACGATGCGCGATCCGATCGCGGCCTGGATCGGGACGTCGTACTGCTGGCGCGGGATCTTCTCGCGGAGCTTCTCGGTCAGGGTCCGCCCCGCCTCGTAGGCCTTGCTCTTGTGCACCAGCATCGACAGGGCGTCGATCGGATCGCCCGCGAGCAGGATGTCGAGCTTGACCAGGTCGGAGGGACGCAGCCCGATCAGCTCGTAGTCGAGCGAGGCGTAGCCGCGCGTGCGCGACTTGAGCTGGTCGAAGAAGTCGAGCACGATCTCGGCCAGCGGCAGGTCATAGGTCATCTGCAGGCGCTCGGAGGACAGGTAGTGCATGCCCGCGTGCTCGCCCCGGCGGTCCTGGCACAGCTCCATGATCTGACCCACGTACTCCTTCGGGGTCAGGATCGAGGCGCGGATGTACGGCTCGCGGACCTCCTGGACGGTGCGTCGGGTCGGGCATGTCGTTCGGGCTGTGGACGGGGACGACGCTGCCGTCGGTGAGCGTCACCTCGTACTCGACGCTCGGCATCGTCGCCAGCAGCTCGAGGTCGTACTCGCGCTCGAGGCGCTCGCGCACGATGTCCATGTGCAGCAGGCCCAGGAACCCGCACCGGAACCCGAAGCCCAGCGCATCGGACGTCTCCGGCTCCCAGCTCAGAGCCGCGTCGTTCAGCGTCAGCTTCTCCAGGGCATCGCGCAGGTCCGGGTAGTCGTCGGAGTCGATCGGGAACAGGCCGCAGAACACCATCGGCTTGACCTCGCGGTAGCCGGGCAGCGGCTCGCTCGCCGGCCGGGCCTTGCTCGTCAGCGTGTCGCCCACGCGCAGCTTGGTCACGTCCTTGATCCCGGTGATGAGGAAGCCCACCTCGCCGGCATGCAGCGCCTGCGCCGAGGTCATCTGCGGGGTGAAGAAGCCGATGTCGTCGATGTCGGCCTCGGTGCCGGCCTGCATGGCGCGGATCGCCTCGCCCTTGGTGAACGTGCCGTCGACCACGCGGATGTAGGCGATCACGCCGCGGTACTGGTCGAACTCGGAGTCGAAGATCAGCGCCCGCGGCGCGGCGTCCGGGTCGCCGGCCGGCGGCGGCACGCGCGCGATCAGCTCGTCCAGCACCTCGGTCACGCCCTCGCCGGTCTTGGCGCTGATCCGCCGCACGCTCTCGGCCGGCTCGCCGAGCAGCTCGGCCACCTCGGCGGCCACCCGCTCGGGCTCGGCCCCGGGCAGGTCGACCTTGTTCAGGCACGGGATCAGCTCGAGCCCGGCGTCGATGGCCAGGTAGGTGTTCGCCACCGTCTGGGCCTCCACGCCCTGGCTGGCGTCGACCACGAGCAGCGCCCCCTCGCACGCGGCCAGCGAGCGCGACACCTCGTAGGTGAAGTCCACGTGGCCGGGCGTGTCGATCAGGTGGAGCTGGTAGGTCTGCCCGTCGCCCGCCTCGTAGAACACGCGCACCGCCTGCGCCTTGATCGTGATCCCGCGCTCGCGCTCGAGCTCCATCGAGTCGAGCACCTGGGCGCGCATCGACCGGGGGTCGACGGTGTGCGTCAGCTCGAGGATGCGGTCGGCCAGCGTCGACTTGCCGTGGTCGATGTGGGCGATGATCGAGAAGTTGCGGATGTGGGCCTGGTCGGCCATGTCCTCAAGGGTATTAGGGGGCCGGGCTTCGCCCGGCGTCCCTGGGGCCGGTTACGCGCGGCATCCCTGCCGCGCGGGCGCCGCTCAGCCCGCGTCCTTGGCCAGCTTCGGGAGGAGCCCCAGCTCCTGGAGCGCCGGCTTGCCCGGCCAGCGCCGATCGTGAGCAGCCCGGCGAAGATCGCCACCGCGTCGATCGACTTGCGCCCCTGCTTGTCCCAGTAGTCGTCCTTGAGGTCGAGCCACAGCGCGAACTCGTCGAGCGTCAGCGCCGAGGCCATGCCGTACACGGTGGCGGTCAGCGCGAGAGCGCCACCGAGGCTGCGCGTCGACGCCCCAGCGGTGGACCCAGGCGAACCCGATGCCGAGCAGCCCGAAGATCCCGAACGTCGAGTGGTGGATGTGCGTGCCGCCGGCGCTGATGTTCTGGAACGGACCCACGCCGGCGCGGATCGCGTGGGTGATCCCGCGGGCCGCACCGAAGGTGGTCGTGAACCCGACGGCGCTGAGCAGCGCCCGCTCGCGGTGGATGTCCTCGAAGTGGCGCCGGTATAGGTCGCGCCAGGTCGCTCATCGCCCACGCAGCCGGCTCGTGATCAACTGCTCGATCTGGCGCGCCTCCGGGATCCGCATCACGAGCACCATTTTGGCGTACAGCACGCACGCCGCGAGCAGGGAGACGCCGACCGCGACGATCTGGGCGATCAGCGAGCGCCCGAGGACGTGGTCGAGACCGGCCCACAGCGCCCACGCCACCGCCGCCATGATCGCCGTCGCGACCAGGATCCGCGCGGTGATCTTCGCCGTCTGGCCGAGCTCGAGCCGGCCGTTGAAGCCCGATTCGCAGCCGATACAGCTGAAGCACGGCCATCACCAGCGTTCGCCGCCGCCGTGCCGATCACCAGCCCGGCGATCCCCAGCGGCTTGTACAGGGCGATGCAGACGATCGCGTCGACGATCATGTTCATCGCGGCGAGCTTGGTCGGGATCCACGGCCGCTGCACCGCGAAGAACGCGCGCGTGAGCAGCAGGTTGATGCCCGCGAAGGGCAGGCTGAAGGCGAACCAGAACAGCGCGACCGAGACCAGGTGCGTCGAGTGCGGGGTGAACGAGCCGCGCTGGTAGACGAGCCGCACGATCGGCGTGGCCAGCACGGCCATGAGCACCGCCGACGGGATCAGCATCAGGTTGATCTGCCGCATCCCGTTGCCGATCGCTGCGCCGCATGCCCGCGGGATTGCGCCCCGCGGCCAGTCGGCTCAGCGTTGGGAACAGCACGGTGGCCACGGCCACGCTGAAGATGCCCTGGGGCAGCATGTACAGCCGGAACGCGTTGTTGATGGCGGCCGGCGCCTGATCGGAGACGAGTGACCCGAAGCCGGCGTTGATGAAGATGTCGAGGTTGACGATGCCGATGCTGATCGTCACCGGGAGGAACAGGACGAGCACCTGGCGCACGCGCGGGTCGCGCCAGTCGACGTGAAAGGTGATGCGGAACTCCACCCGCCGGAGCGCCCACGTGACCATCATGAACTGCACCACGGTCGCGGCCAGCCACGCGATCGCGTACGCGTACACCTTGTTCTCGCCGTGGAAGCGCGGCTTGAGCGCCACGAGCAGGACGAGGATGACGAGGTTCCAGATCGCCGGCGCGATCGCCGGGATCGAGAACTCGTCGTAGGACTGGAGGATGCCGACGAGCAGCCCGGTGAGGCTGAGCAGGAGCACGACCGGGAACAGCACCCGCGAGAGCCCGGCGGTGAGCGCAGTTGGGGATGTGCGCCCCGGTGAACAGCGGCACGATGAAGCTCGCCACCCCCAACCACAGCAGCGTCAGCGCGCCGAGCGCGACCAGGATGACCCAGAACAGCGTCGACGCGACCTGGAAGGCCTCGCGCTTGCGACCCTTCTGGATGAGGTCGGTGAACACCGGCACGAACGCCGCCGACAGCGCCGCCTGTGAGAACAGGTTGCTGAACAGGTTCGGGACCTGCGAGGCGAGGGTGAACGCGGACATCGCCGCCGTCGTCCCGAAGAACGCGGCCCCGACGACCTCGCGCCCAAGCCCGGCCAGGCGCGAGAGCGCCGTGGCCACGGCGAAGATCGCCGTGTTGACGGCGATCCGCCGACGGGCGGAGGCGGCTCCGTCGGCCCGGACCCGTCTCCCGAGGTGCCCGAAGGCGGAGGCGGGGGTCCGTTCGCGGCGATGGTCTCGGTGGACACCGGTTGGCTATAGTACGGACGGCCGCGGCTCACTCCCCGCGGCCTTTGGTCTGCTCATGGCGAACATCCACTCACAGAAGAAGCGGATCGAGCGCGCCGCGCGTGAGCGGCTCGAGAACCGCCGCTACACCTCGCGCGTCAAGACCTACTTCCGCCGGCTCGAGGCCGCCGCCGCAGCCGGCGACGACGCCACCGCCGACACCGAGCACCGTGCGCTCGTGCAGGCGATCGACAAGGCTGTCAAGGGCGGCGCGATCCACCGCAACAACGGCGCGCGCAAGAAGTCCCGTGCCGCGCGCGTGCGGCGCGGCGCCGCGCGAGTCCTAGCCCGCCCGGTCCCGCAATTTTCCGACCGGCTCGGCGCCCGCAGGCCGGCCGGAGTGCGTTTTTCTCGCCCGCCGGGTAGCTTCTTCGGTCGATGGCGCGCGTCGTCGGAGTCGGCTGGGACCGGAACAGACCGCATCTTCTTCGAGCTCGATCAGTTCGAGGTGTCCGGCGAGGACCGTCTCGAGGTCCGTGGCCGCTGGTTCGGCGTGCGCGGACGCAGGTTCGTGCGCCCGACCTTGCTGCTGCGTGCGGACGGCACGCCGCGGCGGGCGCTCGCCGACCTGGAGCACAAGCCGTGGTTCGCCGAGGACGGCGAGCCGTGGGAGGCCGTGTTCTCGTGTGGCGTCGACGGCGCCGAGGTGCGCGAGGCCGAGCTGGCGGTGGCGCCCGATATCGCGGTCGCGTTGCCGGCGCCGAACGGCCGCCGGCGCAATCCGACCCGGATCCCGGCTCAATCCGAACGCCGTCCGGGAACGCCACGCGGACAATCGGCGCGCGGCGAGCCTCGCCGCGACGACGTATCGATCGCGCGCCAGGAGATCGAGCGGCTCAAGGCCGAGCTGGAGGCGAGCAACGCCGCACGGCTCGAGGCGCACGGCGAGCGCGACCACGCCCGGGCCGAGCGCGACGAGATCGCGGCCGAGCGCGACCGCGTGGCGGCGGAGCGCGATGAGCTCCGGCGCGCGCTGACGCGCGAGCGGGCCACCCGCGACGAGGCCCGCGCCGCGCTGGCGCACGCGGACGCCGCGCGCGAGGAGGCGCAGGCCACGTACGCGCGGCTCGCCGAGGCGCGCGACCAGGCGCTGAACGAGCGCTCCGACCGCGCTCGCCGAGCGGGCCGAGATGACCCGCCAGCTCGCCACCGCCGGACGCGCGCGCGAGGAGGCGGTCAGGCTGCGTCAGCAGGCGCTCGCCGAGCGCGACGCGTGCAGTCAGAGCTCGACGCGCAGCTCCAGGCCATGCGCGAGCTCCAGTCCGAGCGCGAGGCGGAGCTCGCCACCCGCGGGGCGGCCATGGTGATGCGGGGCGCGCACCGCGCCGCGCCGGTCAAGGCCGACTGGACCACGCGCGCGATCGCGATCACCGTGCTCGTGATCGCGGTGCTCGCCGCGCTCCTGATCGTTCACGCGCTCTAGCCAGGCGACGCGCGGCTAGTTCGCGATGCGCTGGATCGTGCGCAGAGCCGACGGTGTCCTCGCTCGCCCCGCCGCTGGCCCCGCCGCGCGAGGCGAGCTCGAGGTCGGCGATCTCGCTCGAGCGCCGCGCGCAGCTTCGCCACCCCGCTCTGCCGCGCGTCGGCGATCAGGCGGTCGGCGGCGCGGGACGGCATCCGCAGCCCGCGCTTGATCTGCGCCACCGGCTCGCCGGCGTCGATCGCCTGCGCGATCTCGTGCGCGGTCCGGATCCGGCCCGCCATCCAGTAGAGCAGCCCGGGAACGCGCTCGCCCTGGGCGCGCAGCGCCAGGTAGATGCCGCGTCGCCGCCTGCGCGTCACCGGCCACGAGCGCGTCGGCCAGCGACCATGCCCGGCGCTCGGCCGACGGCGCGCTCAGCGCCTCGATCTCGGCCGCGTCGAGCGTCCGCGCGCCCGGACCCCAGCCCCAGCGCGAGCTTCTCGAGCTCGCGCAGCAGCCGCTGCTGGCGCTCGCCGACGTGGCGGATGAGCGCGCGGGCCGCGTCGGGCTCGAGCTCGAGCCCGAGCTCGGCCGCCCGGGCGATCACCCATTTGGGCAGCTCCCACGGCTTTACTGTCTCCTCGGCGCTGACGTCGCCGCCGGCCTTCTTGACCGCCTCGTGCAGACGCGCCGGCGCCTTGGCCCGGCCGTCCTCGCGGGCGAAGAACGCGACCGTCGTATCCGGGGGCGGCGTCTTCAGCGCCGCCTCGAGCGGATCGAGATCCTTCTCCCGCCACCGCTCCACCCCGTCGACGACGATGAACCGGCGACCGAGCGCGAACGTCATCGCGTTCAGCGCCGCCGCCACCGCCTCGGGGGTCGCCGCGTCGCCCTCGAGCAGCTCGAGCCCCTGGGCCCCGCTCTCGGCCTCGCGCCAGCGCGCGCAGCCGCGCCCGCCGCTCGGCGATCCGGCCGTGGTCGTCGCCGTGGATCAGGTAGGCGGGCTTGAACGTGGGCACGGCAACGAGTCTAGGTGTGCCGCTGGACGGCCGCGATCGCGCGCCTGCGCCGACTCGACGACCTCGATCCCGTCGATCTCCCAGGTCCGCAGGCCGATCACCGGCACGCCCGTCTTGAGCGCCAGCGCCACCTCCGACAGCGTCCCGTAGGCGCCGCCGACCGCGACCACGACGTCGGCCGCGCGCACGACGAGGCCGTTGCGCAGCTCCCCGAGCCCGGTCGGCAGCGCCACCCGCACCCACTGGTTGGCCGCGCGCGCGGTCGGCTCCGGGCAGGATCCCGATCGTCATCCCGCCCGCCTCGGCCGCGCCCCGGCAGGCCGCCGCCATCACGCCGCCGAGACCGCCGCAGACCACAACGTGCGCCGGCCTGGGCGAGCCCGCGCCCGATCAGCTCGGCGTCGTGCGCCTCCGCCGGCGAGGCGTCCCCGGGCCCGACGACCGCGACGTAGGCCACCGCGCGGCTCAGCGGACGACGACGTTGACCAGCTTGTCGGGCACGACCACGACCTTGGCGATCTCGTGCCCGTCGAGGTGGTTGCGCACCCCGCGCGTCTGGAGGCACAGCCGCTCGAGCTCGTCGCGCGGCGCGCCCGTCGGGGCGCGGCACGCGGTCGCGAACCTTGCCGTTGACCTGACACACCAGCTCGAACGTGTCGGCCTGGAGCATGTCCGGATCGGCGTCCGGCCACGGCTCCTCCCACACGCGCCGGCCCGTCAGCAGCTCGTACACCTCGGCCCCCAGGTGCGGCGCGAACGGGAACACCAGCGACGCCGCGGTGGCGGTGGCGAAGCGGCGCGCCGCCGGATCCGCGTCCGCGTAGCGGTAGGTGTCGTTGATCAGCTCGATGACGGCCGAGATCGCCGTGTTGAAGGCGAACCGCCCGGTCATGTCCGAGGTCACCTTGTCGATCGCCCAGTGCGCCTTGCGGATCAGCGCCAGCGCGTCGCCCTCGGCGCCCGCCGGCTGCTCGGCCTCGGCCTCCGGGTCGCCCGAGCTCGTCCGCCGAGCCGCCACAGCCGCGAGAGCAGCCGCCGGTGCACGCCCTCGATCCCGGTGATCGCCCAGGCGGCATCCTGGTCGGGCGGGCCCATGAACAGCACGTAGCAGCGCGCCGCGTCGGCGCCGAAGCGCTCGATGATCTCGCTCGGGGCGACCACGTTGCCCTTGCGAGCTCGACATCTTGTTGCCGTCGGGTCCCAGGATCATCCCCTGGGTGAACAGCGCCTGGAACGGCTCCTGGACGTCGAGCAGGCCCATGTCGGCAGCGCCTTGACGAAGAAGCGCGCGTACATCAGGTGCAGGATCGCGTGCTCTACGCCGCCGATGTACTGGTCGACCGGCATCCAGTACGTCGGCGATCCGCGGGTCCCAGGCGGCCCCGTCGTTGCGGGCGTCGCAGTAGCGGATGAAGTACCAGCTCGAGTCGACGAACGTGTCCATCGTGTCGGTCTCGCGCCGGGCCGTGGCCGCCGCACGACGGGCAGCGGACGTGCACCCAGTCCTCGGCCGTGGCCAGCGGCGAGCGGCCCTTGGGCTGGTAGTCCTCGATGTCGGGCAGCTCGACCGGGAGCTCGTCCTCGGGCACCGGGACCATCCCGCAGCGCTCGCAGTAGACGACCGGGATCGGGCAGCCCCAGTAGCGCTGGCGGGAGACCAGCCAGTCGCGCAGCTTGTAGCTGACCGAGGCGTGGCCCTTGCCCTCGCGATCCAGCCAGTCGACGATCGCCTGGTAGCCCTCGACCGCGTTCATCCCGGTGAAGTCGCCCGAGTTGACCAGCCGCTCGTTCTCGGTGTGGGAGATGAACGCCTCGCCCTCGGGCCCCGGCTCGTCGGGATCCTCCACCACCCGCACGATCGGCAGCTCGAACGTCCGCGCGAACTCGTAGTCGCGCTGGTCGTGCGCCGGCACGCCCATGACCGCGCCGGTCCCGTACTCCATCAGCACGTAGTCGGCGACGAACATCGGGATCTGCTCGCCGTTGACCGGGTTGGTGACCGTGCGGCCGAGCGGCACGCCGGTCTTCGGCTTGTCCGCCGCTCCGCGCTCCTCGAAGGACTCGGTGAGCGACCGGTTGACGTACGCGCGCACCTCGTCCTCGTGGTCGGTCCCGTCGGCCAGGCGGAGCACGTCGGGGTGCTCGGGCGCCATCACGAAGAAGGTGGCGCCGAACAGCGTGTCGGGCCGCGTCGTGAACACCGAGTAGTCGATGGGGTGGGCGGGATCCAGCTCCTCGCAGCGGAACGTCACCTCGGCGCCGACGCTGCGGCCGATCCAGTTGCGCTGCATGGTCTTCACGTGCTCGGGCCAGTCGATCCGGTCGAGATCGTCGAGCAGCCGGTCGGCGTAGTCGGTGATGCGGAAGAACCACTGCTCGAGCTGGCGCAGCTCGACCTCGGCCCCGCAGCGCTCGCAGCGCCCGTCGATCACCTGCTCGTTGGCGAGCACGGTGGCGTCGTTGGGGCACCACTTGACCGCCGCCTCCTTGCGGTAGGCGAGGTCGCGCTCGAGCAGCTTCAGGAAGATCCACTGCGTCCAGCGGTAGTAGCGACGGCTCGTGGGTCCCGAACTCGCGGCTCCAGTCGATCGAGATGCCCCAGCGATGGAACCAGTGGCGGTAGGCGGCGATCGAGCGGTCGGTCGCCTCGCGGGGGTGCACGCCGGTCTTGATCGCGTTGTTCTCAGCCGGCAGCCCGAACGCGTCGTAGCCCATCGGATGCAGCACGCGCCGGCCGATCCGGCGGTGGAAGTGGGCGATCGCGTCTCCGAGCGCGTAGTTCTTCAGGTGGCCGATGTGCGGCTCGCCGCTCGGGTAGGGCAGCATCTCGAGCACGTAGGACGCGTCGGGACCGTGCGGGTCGACCTCGTTGGAGACCTCCCAGGTGCGCTCGCGCGCCCACAGCTCCTGCCACTTGGGCTCGATCGTCTTGGGGTCGTAGCGGCGCTCGGACATGTTCGCAGCGCAGGTTACTTGCGGTCGCTTTGTTGCGGTCGCCGCGGGTGGCCGGCTCTACCATCGTCGCGTGAGCGAGAATCCCCAGCCTCCCGCGCCGAGCACCGCGGCGGCCGCCGCCGACCGGGTGGCCACGATCGTCGCCGCCGCCGAGCAGACGGCGGCCCGGCTGCGCGCCGAGGCCGAGGAGCAGGTGCGCGCGCGGATCGCCGAGGGTCAGCGCGCCGGCGAGAACCGCGTCGCCGCCGCCGAGGACGAGGCGCTCGCGATCGTGGTCAAGGCCGAGGAGACCGCGCGCGCAGCTCGATCAGCGAGGCCGAGGAGCGCTGCGCGCGCGCTGATCCGCGACGCGCGTGCCGCCGCCGAGGGCATCCGCACCGAGGGACTGGAGATCGTCGCCAACCTGCGCGAGATGGGCGATTCGCTGCGCGCCAACGCCCAGCGCCTGCTCCGCGACGTGCAGGAGATCCACTCGCGGATGCTGGCCGAGGTCGACGAGAGGAGGCGGCGCTCGGACTGGCCCCGGCCCGGGGCTCGCCGCGCGCGATCGTCCGCGCCCCGCGCCGACGACGGGGACGCGCTCGACGTGCCCGAGTTCATCCCGCCGGCATGATTCGCGCCGGGGGTCCGATGTACTACCCTTGATCCGATCCCTGGGGCTATAGCTCAGCTGGGAGAGCGCTTGCATGGCATGCAAGAGGTCGCCGGTTCGAGCCCGGCTAGCTCCACCTTCTATGAACCCTGGCTACGTGCCGGGGTTCAGTTTGTTCTGGGCCCTCGCGGCCTCGAGCGCGGCCGGCGGGTCGAGCCCCCGGTCGCCCTGGACGAGTAGCAGCGCGCGGTCGGCCAGCTCGGCCGCCTCGGCGCCGCCCAGCGTCTCGTCGCCCAGCGCCAGCGCCAGCAGCACCTCCCGCAGCAGCTCCGGGTTCGTCGGGTCCGGCGGCTTGCCCGCCGGGGGCAGCGACCTGACCCCCGCCAGCAGCCGCGACGCGCTCACGCCGCCACCGAACAGCCGTCCGGGGTGCTTGTCGGGGATCGTGGCCACGATCCCGCCCGTGGCCGGGTTGACCACGTTGATCTTGCTGCGCAGCCCCGAGCGCTCGAGCCCGAGCCGGTAGCCGGACAGGCGCAGGTAGCCGAGCTGGGCGGCGAGCTGGGTGAACGCGGCCGCCTCGGCCTCGTCGCGCAGCCGGGGCTGATGCAGCGAGATCTGCGTTCCGGCGTCGGGCAGCGAGGGATCCGGCTCGGGCGCCACGAGCAGGAAGGCCTGCGAGCCGAGCCGGCCCGCGCCCACGCCGGCGACGTCGGCCAGCAGCTGGTAGCCGCCGAGGCCCAGCGCGCCGACGATGCCCGGCGGCAGCGGGTTGGCCGCGAGGTGGCCGGGCGCGAACATCAGTTGTCGAGCAGCCCGCCGACGATCCCGCCGAGCAGGCCGCCGCCCTTGCGCTGCGAGTTGCCGCCGGCCCCCTCCTGCACCGGCGGATGGAAGTAGGCGCTCTGCAGGCCGACCCGGCCCGGGCCCGGTGAAGCGGTTGAACACGAGGTTGCCGGCGCCGCCGCCGAGCAAGCCGGTCTTGAAGCCGTACACCTCCTGGCGTCATCTGCACCGAGTGGTCGCGGTACACCCAGCCGCCGGGCTCGATGTCGATCGACTCGCCCGGCTCCAGCAGCTTCTCGAACACGTTGCCGTAGCCGTGGACCCAGACCACGCCCTCGTGGTCGCCGGCGAAGAACTCGTCGACGAAGAAGCCGCCGCCGTAGAGCATGTTGGCGAAGCCCTTGATCCGGCTGTAGTCGTACTGGACGCCTGCCGGTGGCGGCGAGGAACTGGTGCTCGCGCACGACGATGCCCTTGCCGCCCTGGAGGTGCAGCGCCGCGATGTGCCCGGGCGCGTCGCGGCTGAAGGCGATCTCGCCCGGCGACTGCGCCTCCAGCAGCAGCAGCGGCATGCCGCCGAACACGCGGCGCTTGAGCCCCTTCTTCAGCGGGTGCAGCCCGATCTGGAGCTTCGGGTACTTCCACAGCAGCACGTGGTGCTCGAAGTACACGGGCACCTTCCCGTCGAGCGCCATGTGCAGGACGGGGACGAGCTCGCCCTCGAGGCGGTAGCTGAGTCCGGGCGCGGTGCCCTCGGTTATCTGGGTGGGCAGGATCTGTGGTGCGGCGGGCATGTGCTGTCTCCTCGTCGGTGGCTATCGGGGCATCCCGCCCCCGGCGTCACGTGCGAACCTACCGTGCGCGCTCTGCCCTGTCACGCGGGCCCCGCCCGCGCGATAATCGCCACCGTGCCGAAGGTCTACGTCACCGGCCACCGCAACCCGGACACCGACTCGATCGCCTCGGCGATCGGCTACGCCGAGCTCAAGGGCCGGCTCGACCCGCGCAACGAGTACGTCCCGGTCCGCCTGGGCGACTGCAACACCCAGACGCGCTGGCTGCTCGAGCGCAGCGGCGCGCCGGAGCCGAGCTTCCTCCCCCACGTGATGCTGCGCGCCTGCGACGTGATGCAAGCAGCGCTTCCCGGTCACCGCCGAGGACCAGCCGATCCGCGAGGCCGGGCTGGAGATGGCCCGCGCCGAGCTCGAGGTCGTGCCCGTGGTCGACGCCCAGGGCGCGCTGGCCGGCGTGGTCACCGAGCGCGCGCTGGCCCGCCGCTACATCCGCGAATCGCGCCGGACCTCGACGCTGGAGGACGCGCCCACCTCGGTCCGGGCGATCGCCGAGGTCCTGGAGGGCGAGGTCCTCATCGGCGAGGACGCCGAGCTGGCCGGGCGGGTGTGGGTCCACTCGATGGACGTGAGCTCCCCGAGCGGCATCTCCCAGGGCGACATCGCGGTGATCGGCAACCGCGACGACGCCCAGCGCCTGGCCATCGACCTGGGCGCGGCGCTGCTCGTGCTCTCCAACGGCTCCAAGCCGTCGGACGAGGTGCTCGAGCTGGCCCGCGAGCGCGGCGCGGCGGTGATCGTCTCCCCGCTCGACACCTACGTCTCGGCGCGGATGATCACGCTCGCCGCGCCCTGTCGGGCGTTCATGGAGCGCGAGCCGCTGACCGTGACGGCCGAGGACCTCGTGGCCGACGTCTCGGAGCAGATCAAGGAGAGCCACTACGGGGCGAGCGTGGTGATCGACGCGCAGCGCCGGCCGGTCGGGCTCGTGACCCGCTCGGACCTGGTCTCGCCCCCGCGCCGGCGGGTGCTGCTCGTCGACCACGCCGAGTCGGGCCAGGCCGTGCTCGGCGTCGAGCAGGCCGAGATCCTCGAGATCCTCGATCACCACCACATCGGCTCGATCGAGACGCGGATCCCGGTGACCGCCACCTTCGACCCGGTCGGCTCCACCGCCACGCTCGTCGTCGAGCGCTTCCGCCAGAACGGGATGGAGCCGAGCCGCTCGACGGCGCTGATGCTGCTCGGCGCGATCCTGTCGGACACGATCATCCTCAACTCGCCGACCACGACCGAGCGCGACCACGCGGTCGTCGACTACCTGGAGCGGGTGCTCGCCGTGAACGCGCGCGAGCATCGGCCGCGAGATGTTCGAGTCCACCACCGACGTCTCAGAGGTGGGAACCGACGAGATCATCTCCCGCGACGCCAAGGAGTACGAGGTCCAGGGCGGCCAGACGATCTGCATCGCCCAGGTCGAGGTGGTCGGAGGCGGGCTGCTCGAGCGCAAGGCGGAGCTGCTGCAGGCGCTCCGGCGCGCGCGGGAGGCCCGCGGCTTCCACGTCTACGCGCTGATGGTCACCGACGTGCTCACCAAGGGCACGCAGCTGCTCGTGGCCGGCGACGTGCACGGCGTGGCACGCGCGTTCGGCCTTCAGGCCGAGGACAGCGTGA
Source organism: uncultured Solirubrobacterales bacterium (assembly GCA_963710305.1). Lineage (GTDB taxonomy): Bacteria > Actinomycetota > Thermoleophilia > Solirubrobacterales > Solirubrobacteraceae > Palsa-465. The sequence goes on from CAVPZV010000004.1 coordinate 680,559, forward strand.
TCGAGCTGCCCGGGGTGATGAGCCGCAAGAAGGAGGTCGCGCCGAAGCTGCTGACGAGCCTATGAGCCGCCGCTACGCGACGCTGGGGGTGAACGTCTGCGCCGGCGCCTCGCCCCACAGCTGCTCGAGCCGGTAGAACTCACGCGCCTCCGGCGTGAACACGTGGACGACGACGTCGAGGTAGTCCATCAGGATCCAGCGCGCCCCCGGTAGCCCCTCGACGCGGCGCGGGAGGATGCCGTGCTCGAGCTTCATCCCCTCGTGGATGGCGTCGTGGATCGCCTTGGTCTGGCGCTCGCTGCGGCCGCTGCAGATCACGAAGTAGTCGGTGTAGCCGATGATGCCCTTGAGATCGAGTTGGACGATGTCGAGCGCCTTGCGGTCCGCGGCGAACCCGGCGACGGCGTATGCGATCTCTTCTGGCGTCAACTGTGGATTACCCCCTGTAGAGCGAGTGTTGCTGGATGTAGGCATCGACTGAGTCTGGCACGAGGTACTTGATCGACCGTCCGCTGCGCACCCGCTCCCGGATCATCGTCGAGGACAGTCCGATCGGCGGCATCGGAAAGAACCGCGCCCGCTCGCCCGCCCGCACGGTGTCCAGAGCGACCTCGATCGACGTGCGCGGCGTCCCCCGCCGCTCGGCCACCACCGCGGTGGCCAGCTCCAGCACCCGCTCGACTCGATGCCACTGGGGCAGCCCCGCCGCGATGTCACCGCCGAGGATCAGGAACAGCTCGCTGTCCGGCGTCGTCGTACGTAGCTCTTCAAGCGTATCCACCGTGTACGACGGGCCGCCTCGGCGGATCTCGATCTCGGAGACCTCGAAGCGGCTCTCGTCTCCCCGGATCGCCAGCCGGCACAGCTCGAGCCGGTGCTGCGATGCCCGGCTCCTCCTCGTCGGCCTTGTGGGGCGGTATGCCGGCGGGGATGAACATGACCCGGTCGAGCTCCAGCTGAAGGTACGCCTCCTGGGCGCACACGAGGTGTCCGAGATGTGGCGGGTTGAACGTCCCGCCGAGGATTCCCAGTCGCACCAACTCAGGGGCGGATGTGCCCTGCGCCTTCGATCAGGTACTTGAACGTGCACAGCTCGCGCACCCCGATCGGGCCGCGGGCGTGGAGCTTCTGCGTCGAGTTGCCGATCTCGGCGCCCATGCCGAACTCGCCGCCGTCGGTGAAGCGCGTGGAGGCGTTGACGTACACGCAGGCGGCGTCGACCCCCTGCTGGAAGGCCCGCGCCGAGTCGGTGTCGCGCGTGACGATCGCCTCGGAATGGCCGCTCCCGTGGGCGTTGATGTGCTCGATCGCCTCCTCGGTCGAGTCGACCACGCCGATCGCCATCTCCAGGTCGAGGTACTCGGTGTCCCAGTCCTCGTCCGTCGGCCTCGGTCGATCGGCAGCTCCGGAGCGGCTGCCGGGCGCGCGCGTCGCCGTGCAGGGTCACGCCGGCCTGGCTGAGCGCCGCCGCCACCGACGGGGATGAAGCGCTCCGCCTCGTCGGCGTGCACGAGCAGCGTCTCGGCCGCGTTGCACACCGACGGGCGCTGGAGCTTGGCGTTGAGCACGATCGCCTCGGCCGCCTCGAGATCGGCGCTGGCGTCGACGTAGACATGGCAGTTGCCCGAGGCGGCGAAGATCACCGGCACCGTGGCCACGCCCTTCAGCGCGGCCTTGAGCCCCTCGCCGCCGCGCGGGATGATCAGGTCGACGACGCCGGTCTGGGTGGCCAGCTCGGCCAGCTCCTCGCGCGCGCCGCCGGCGATCAGCGAGATCGCGCCGTCGGGCAGGCCGGCGGCCACGGCAGCCTGCGCGGCGATGCTCGCCAGCGCGACGTTGGAGTGCGCCGCGTAGCTCGAGCCCCGCAGCACGATCGCGTTGCCCGACTTCAGGCACAGCGCCGCCGCATCGATGGTCACGTTCGGTCGCGCCTCGTAGACCACGGCGACCACGCCAAGCGGCACCCTCACCTTGCGCACGTCGAGACCGTTCGGCCAGCCGGTGCCCGTCGACCACCTCGCCCACCGGGTCGGGCAGAGCGGCGATCATGCGCACGCCGGCCGCCATCTCCGCGACCCGGCGCCTGCTCAGGGCCAGGCGATCGATCAGGGCAGGCGAGAGCCCGGCCTCGCGAGCGGCCGGCATGTCGCGCGCATTGGCCTCGAGGATCTCCTCGGTGCGCTCGATGAGCGCCGCGGCGATCGCCTCGAGCGCCGCGTTCTTGACGTCGGAGGACAGCGTGGCGAGCGCGCGGGAGGCCCGCTCGGCCCGCGCGCAGATCTCGGCGACGGAAGTCGTGGTGGTGGCCATCGGTTCTAAAAGCTTAGTTGAGCACGAAGTAGTCCCGGTGGACGGCTTCCTCGGTGGCGCGGGGGACGACGCTGCGGGCATCGGCCGACTTCAGCCCCTGCACCTTGCGCAGCTCCTCGGCCGAGTAGTTGGAGATGCCCTTGCCCACCGTCTGGCCGTCGTGCGCCACCTCGACCGCGTCGCCGGCCTCGAAGTTGCCGGCCACGTCGACGATGCCCGACCGGTAGGAGGCTCGTGCCGCCCTCGCGCAGAGCGCGCGCCGCGCCGGCGTCGACGAGGATCCGGCCGCGCGTCGGCTTGGCGTACTTGAGCCACAGCTTGAAGCTCGAGTAGCGCCCCTCGCGGGCGGCGAACCGCGTGCCGACCGCCTCCCCGCGCGCCGCGGCCAGGATCGTGCCCGGCGCCAGCCCGCCGGCCACGACCGTCGGGATGCCGGCGGCGGTCGCCATCTCCGCGGCCACGACCTTCGAGCGCATCCCGCCCGAGCCCAGCGGCGAGGTGTCGTGGCCGATGTCCAGTCCCTGGAGCTCGTCGAACTCGGCCACCTCGGGCACGAGCGTGGCGCCGGGGTCGATGCGAGGGTCGGCGGTGTATACCCCTGCGAGCGTCGGTCAGCAGCACCAGCAGCTCCGCCCCGAGCAGGATCGCCACCTGCGCGGCGAGGAAGTCGTTGTTGCCGAACGAGATCTCGTCCGTGGTCGTCGTGTCGTTCTCGTTGATCACCGGGACCACGCGCCAGTCGATCAGCTTGCGCAGGGTCTGGCGGGCGTTCAGGTAGTGCGTGCGCGCGCTGATGTCGAAGAACGTGAGCAGCACCTGCGCCGTCGGCACGCCTCGCGCCTAGAGCAGCTCGTCGTAGACCTGGTACAGCCGCCCCTGCCCGACCGCGCTCGCCGCCTGGAGCTCGTCCATGGCCCGCGGGCGCAGCGGGATCGACATCACCCCCATCCCGCGGGCGATCGCGCCGCTCGTGACCACGATCACCGACGTGCCGGCGCGATGCAGCTCGGCGATCTGGTCGCAGATCGCGGCCAGGTTCTCGCGGCGGACCTCGCCGCTGTCGTCGGCCACGATGCTCGAGCCGAGCTTCACCACCAGGAGGGACATGGGGCGGGAGGTTAGGGACCCGCCGCCCACCGGCGACTCCTATCCGGTGAAGGACGGCGCCGCGCCGTGGCTGTGATGCGCCGGCTTGCGCTTGGGCGGCTTGTGCTTTGCCGGCTTGCGCTTGGCCGCCGAGCACCACGGATTCGCCGGCACCCCCGCGCACGGATTGGGCATCGTCGCCAGATTGCTCGGCAGCGAGTGCAGGATCACGCTTGCCGCCCGAGCGGGGGTAGTTGTCGGTCGGCAGGCACCCGGCGCCGGCGGGCAGCAGCGTGGCGAAGAATTGCGAGTCGCAGGCGACCTCGGCCAGGAACACCGGGTTGGGGTCGGGCGGAACCGTGGGATGACCGCTGCTGCACGGCTTCAGCTGCTCGAGGCCGGGCGGTGAGCTCGTGACCGTGCCGCTCGTGTCGGTGTTGGCGCCGAAGCAGTTCGAGGGTGCGGCGGTGGTCGTCAGCTCGGCGAAGTCGCTGTTGGTCGGATTCCCGAAGAATCCGTTGTGGGTGAACGTGTTGCCCGATCAGCGTGTTGCCCCAGTCGTCGTAGGTGCAGACGTTGTTCGGGGCGCTGATTCCGCCGTTGCACGGCGGGATTGACGTCCGCCGGCGGCGTCTCGGTGTCGGGGTAGGGCACGAAGATCGTCCCCCAGGCGCCGTTGTTGACGAACCGGTTGTTCATCACCGTGTCGTCGCGGCCGCCGGAGATCGAGAGGCCGGTCCCAACCGGTCCCGCCGACGCAACCCCGGCGCCCGGGACGTAGGGGTTGTTGTTGTCGTGCACGTAGTTGTTCATGAACACCCAGCACGAATGCGTGTGCGTGATCGGGCTCGTACCGCCGTTCGGGCACGCGCCGTCCTGCGGTGACGGCCAGTCGTCGTTGTTCTGGCTGTTGGTGTCGAAGCCGTCCTGGTTGTTGTCGAACTCGGAGTTCTCGACGACGAGGCTGCCGCCCGCGTTCGTGCCCGAATATCCCAGCGAGCTGAACTCCGACCATGCGTGGTTCATCACCTGGTCGCACACCTGCTGGCAGGCGCCGATGTAGTAACCCGAGTCGTTGAAGTTGCTCACGTAGGTGGTGTCCCACGTGCCGCCGCTCCAGTCGCTCGAGAAGATCCCGTAGGCCGCCGCCGTGTCCTCGTCCTTGAAGAAGGTGCTCGTGGCGGTCAGATAGGAGCCGTAGAACCCGTGGCCGCCGATCTTCCCGCCGCCGTCGCCACCGTTCCACCAGATCTCGTTGCCGGCACTGCCCGAGCCGCTGAGGAAGTTGCAGGCGGTCAGGTTCTGGACCCACACGTTGTCGGCCTTCCAGACCATCACGCCGTTCAGCCCCATCGGGCCGTCCTGGGAGGAGGGTCCGAAGTTCTGCGCCGACTCGCCCGAGCTGCACCGGGGCGATCCCGGCTTGGTGCCGTCGAGGATCACCGTGTTGCGGTTCATGCCCCGCAAGCGGAGGTTCTTCTTGGTGATCAACACGGCCGCCGGCGAGTCACCGGCATCGGCGGGGCTGCTGCTCGACGTGGTCTTGTAGTCGCCCGGCCCGACGAGGATCCAGTCGCCCGGCTTGGCCGCGTTGACCGCGCTCTGAATCGTCTTGAACTGGCCGCGGACACCGTGGTAGGTGCCGACGCGCAGAACGCTGGCGTTGGCGCTGGCGCTGGCGCCCAATGGCGACGCCGAAGACGGCGAGCGCGATGCCGCGTCCTGCGAACGCATGGCGGTCCTCCTCCCTCACTCGGCCGATGGCGGGCCGAGCGCGCGATCCTACTACTCCGGATCGAGGTCGAACGCGACTCCCGCGATCTCGACCTCGTCACCGGGTTCGAACCCGGCCGCCTCGAGCGCGGTGATGACCCCGATCCCGCGCAGGCGACGCTCGAGGTGGGCCATCGCGTCCTCGTTGTCGAGGTCGTAGCGCGCCACCAGCCGCTCGATCCCCTTGCCGCTGACGCGAAAGCCCTCCTCGGTTCGCTCGACGTTGTACGCCCGGTCGGCCGCGGGCCGGAACACCTGGTGCTCGGCCAGCGGCGCGGCGCGCTCGCTCGGGGCCGGCGGGCTGCTCGAGCGGGACGCGCCGGGACAGCTCGGCCGCCAGCTCGTCGAGTCCGATCCGCGCCACCGCCGAGGTGACGATCACCGGGACACCCGTCCGGCCGGCCCACTCCTCGCGCGCGGCGTCTCGCGTGTCCGGGTCGACCAGGTCCGCCTTGGACAGCGCCAGGATCCGCGGCAGCGCGGCCAGCCGGGGGTCGTGCAGCTTCAGCTCGCGCTCCACGGTGGCGTGGTTCTCGCGCGGATCGCTGCCGTCGAGCGGCGCGAGGTCGAGCACGTGCACGAGCAGCCGCGTGCGCTCGACGTGGGCCAGGAACTCGTGGCCGAGTCCGGCGCCGGCGCTCGCGCCCTCGATCAGCCCGGGGATGTCGGCGATCACGAGCTGGCGCTCCTCGGTCTCGAGCGTGCCGAGGACGGGCTCGAGCGTGGTGAACGGGTAGTCGGCCACCTTGGGGTGGGCCCGCGTCAGGCGCGAGAGCAGCGAGGACTTCCCGGCGTTGGGAAGCCCGACCAGCCCCACGTCGGCGAGCAGCCGGAGCTGGAGCGTCACCCACGATCTCGTCGCCCTGCAGGCCGCGTTCCGCGAAGCGCGGCGTCTGGTGGGTGGGGCCCGCGAAGCGCTTGTTCCCGCGCCCCCCCGGTCCGCCGCGGGCGATCAGCGCGCTCTGCCCGGGGCGCGTCAGGTCGTGCGTCGTCCCGTCGGCTTCGACGGTCGCGGTGGTGCCGGGCGGGACGGCGATCTCGAGCGTCTCCCCGTCGCGGCCGTGCCGGAGCGCGCCCTGGCCGTGGCCGCCGCGCTTGGCCTTGAAGTGCGCGCGCCGGCGGAAGCTCTCCAGGTCCCGGAGCGAGTCGTCGCACACGAGCACGACGTCGCCACCGCGCCCGCCGTCGCCGCCGTTGGGGCCGCCCTTGGGCACGTGCGCCTCGCGGCGGAAGCTCAGGCAGCCGTCGCCGCCGCCGCCGGCCTGGACGTGAATGCGCGCTCGATCCTGCATTGATTTCATGCTGGCATGCCCACCGAAAACGTCATGCTCATCACCGGCGCCTCGAGCGGGATCGGCGCCGCCACCGCCCGCGCCGCGGCCGCCGCCGGCTGGCGCGTCGTGCTCGCCGCGCGCTCCCGCGATCGCCTCGAGGAGCTCGCCGGCGAGCTCGACGGCCTGGCCGTCGAGTGCGACGTGACCGAGTGGGAGCAGCAGCAGGCGATGGTCGCGGCCGCTCTGGAGCGGTTCGGCCGGATCGACTGCGCCTTCGCCAACGCCGGCTTCGGCGCCGCCCGCGGGTTCCTGGAGGAGTCGCCCGAGCACTGGCGCTCGATGGTCCTGACCAACGTCTACGGCGCCGCCCTGACGATCCGCGCCACCCTGCCGGCCTTGAAGGAGTCCCGGGGCCACCTGGTGCTGACGGGCTCGGTGGCGGGCCGGCGGGCGCTCCCCGGCTCGCTCTACTCGGCGACCAAGTGGGCGGTGACCGCGATGGGCGAGTCCGCGCGCCAGGAGCTGAACGACACCGGCGTGCGGGTGACGGTGATCGAGCCCGGGATGGTCGACACGCCGTTCTTCTCCCGCGGCGCCGGCGAGGGCGCGCTGAAGGCCGACGACGTGGCCCGCGCGGTCATGTTCGCGCTCGAGCAGCCCGAGCACGTGGACGTCAACGAGATCCTGATCCGGCCGACCGCACAGCCGAACTGAGGTCGGCCTCGACCAGGTCCGCCTCGTAGGCGACCTGGCTCCAGGTGTAGCGGATCAGCGGTCAGCCCGGCCATGCGCGCGTGGAGCTCGCGCCGCCGATCGCGCTCCATCTGCGCCGGCGTGTGGTGGCCCTCGTAGCCGTCGAGCTCGACCGCGAGTCCCAGCTCCGGCCACACCATGTCGATCCGCATCCGGCTGACCGGCGCGTTGACCTCGGGGAGCGGCACGCCGGCGCGCTCGCATATCCCGAAGAAGCGCCGCTCGGTGTCGCTGCGCGTGAGGGCGAGCTTCGGCTGGTGGCGCGCGAGCGCCCGCCTCAGCCGCTTGCCCCCGGGTCGTCCGCGGACGCACAGCGCGAGAACCTCATCGACGTCCAGCAGCCGCCGGTACTCAGCCTCGGCCAGCGCCTGTCGCACGTCGCGCAGCGGCGCCTGCGACGCATGGTCCACGAGCGTCCGCGCCACCGTGGTGATCGGAAAGCGCCGGTGGGTGGTGGCGTCGATGCAGCCGCGGGTGGTGGACGCGGACGCCGTCCGTCGACCGCGCCCGCGTCGGGGTGCTGACGTCGATGACGGTCGGCTCGCGGTCGATCAGGCCCCACCACCAGGCCGCGGTGGCGTGGCTGAGCACCGTGCCCGCGCCGGCGTGGAGGATCGCCGCCACCATCCGCCCCTCGATCGGCAGCGAGGGATGCCCGTAGGCGTAGACGCCCGGATGCTCGAGGATGTAGCTTGTCCCGCCGCGATGCCACCGCTCGATGGCGTTCGAGCTGAACCCGCAGTCGCGCAGCTGACTCGCCAGCCGATCGCCCCCCACTGCCGCCCCGCCACGTCTGATGCCATTTCGGTCCGCTGAGCGGGACCGAAATGGCTTCACCTGACGCATGGCCGCAGGATCGCGCCCTCCGTGTGACGAATCTAGACGCGATCGCAACGTGTCGCTACTAACCGGCTTCAAGAAGTTCCTGCTCCGCGGCAACGCCGTCGACCTGGCCGTCGGCTTCATCGTCGGCGCCGCCTTCACCTCGGTCGTCAAGGCGCTGGTCGCCGACATCTTCACCCCGCTGATCGCCCTGATCTTCGGCAAGCCGAACTTCGAGACCCTGTCGTTCACGATCAACGGCAGCCACTTCCTCTACGGCGACTTCATCAACAACCTGTTCACGTTCCTGAGCATCGCCGCGGTCATGTACTTCTTCGTCGTGACGCCGATCACCAGGCTGATGGAGCGGCGCGCGCAGGAGGACCCGGACACCAAGGAGTGCCCGGAGTGCACGAGCCCGATCCCGCTCCAGGCGCGCGCTGTCCCCTCTGCACCTCGGAGCTCGTGACTGACTTAGGGGCCGCGCCTGCGGCCGGCATCCATGGGGCCGGTTTCGCGCGGCATCCCTGCCGGCGCGGCGCTCAGCCTACGCCGCGCCGTCGCCGGGCGGCTGGACCGAGATCACGCGCCCGCGCCGGCCGCGGTTGAACTGCACCGTCCCCGCCGACCGCGCGAAGATCGTGTCGTCCTTGCCGATGCCGACGCCGTCGCCCGGCTTGAAGCGCGTGCCGCGCTGGCGGACGATGATCTCGCCGCCGGTGACGTTCTGGCCGGCGAACACCTTGACGCCGAGCCGCTTGGCGTTCGAGTCGCGCCCGTTGCGCGAGGACCCGAGACCTTTCTTATGAGCCACGCTTCACCTCCGTAACCTCGATCCGCGTCAGTTCCTGGCGGTGGCCGTTGCGGCGCTTGTAGCCGCGCTTGGGCTTGAACTTGACCACCCGGAGCTTGGGGCCGCGCTCGTGCGCGACGACGCGGGCTGAGACCGTCACGCCCGACAGATCGGAGCCGTCAACGAGGTCGGAGCCGTCGACGATCAGCAGTGGCGTGAGCTCCACGGTGGCGCCGTCCTCCGCGGGCAGGCGCTCGACCAGGAGCGACTGCCCCTGCTCGACGCGGTACTGCTTTCCACCTGTCTTGACGATCGCGTACATGCCTACTCCGAAGTAGATGCCGACCCGGCCCTGGCGCCGGAACGGCGCCGTCCGCCTCTGCGGCCGCGGCGCCGAGGCCCTGATTCTAGGCCATCGTCCGAGGAGTCCTCGGCCGGGGCCGCCGGCGCGTCGACCAGCGAGGCCGTCGCCTCGTTCCGGCCGGCGTCCTCGATCCGCACAAGCTGCTTCTCGCCGACGAAGCGACCGCCGCCGCGTACCGAGATTATGTAACCGTCGATCTTGGCCACCGCGTCGCCCGGGCTGTACATGTGCGGCTCGATGATCTCGACGTGGACCTCCTCGCCGGCGCGGAAGGGCACGGCGCGCTCCAGCACCTGGTCGCGCGTCCCCTCGAGGACGACCGAGAAGTGGTCGACCGGCAGTCCCTCGGAGCCCTCGAACACGAACACCTTGCCGGTCTCGTCCTCGACCGCCCGCAGCACCCGCGCCTCGTCACGCGTGAACTCGGCGCTGACCCGCGGGTTCATCTGGATCAGCAGCGCCTCCGCCTTCGTCTCGGACGCGACGTCGCGCATCCGGCGCTCGAACTCGATCGCCATCGTCTCCTCGGACTTGATCACGCCCTCCCCGTCGCAGGTGGGGCAGGGCCGGGTCATGATCTCCCGCACGCCGTCGGTGACGTTCTGCCGGGTCATCTCGACCAGGCCGAGCGGCGAGATCTCGACCACGAAGGTCTTGGTCCGGTCCTCATCGAGCGCCTTGCGGAGCAACTTCAGCACGGCGTCGCGGTTGCGCGCGCGCGCCATGTCGATGAAGTCGATGACGATGATCCCGCCGATGTCCCGCAGCCGCAGCTGGCGGACGACCTCGTCGGCCGCCTCCAGGTTGGTCTTGGTGATCGTGTCCTCGAGGCGCGCGCCCTTGCCCCGGCCGATGAACGACCCGGAGTTGACGTCGATCACGGTCAGCGCCTCGGCGTAGTCGATCATCAGGTAGCCGCCGCTCGGCAGGTCGACCCGGCGCGAGAGCGTCGAGTCGAGCACCTCCTCGACCCCGAAGGCCTCGAACAGGGGCTCCTTGTCCTCCCACAGCTCGACGTGCTCGACCAGCTCGGGCGCGGTGCGCGAGAAGAACGAGAGCAGCCGGTGGTGCTGCTTGGGATCGTCGACGATCGCCCGCTCGAAGGCCGAGGAGTAGATGTCGCGCACGACGCGCACCGACAGGTCGGCCTCCTGGAAGACCAGAGCCGGCGCGGGCGACTCGTCGACGCGCTTCTGCAGGACCTCGCCCAGCTTGAACAGGTAGAGCAGCTCGCGCTCGAGGTCGGGGCGCTTGGCTCCCTGGGCGGCGGTGCGGATGATCGCGCCGGCGCCCTTCAGATCGAGCTTCGCCGCCTCCTTGCGCAGTCGCTCGCGCTCGCCGTCATCCAGGCGGCGCGAGACCCCGATCCCCTCGCCGAACGGCGCGTAGACCATGTAGCGGCCGGCGATCGTCAGGTCCATCGACAGGCGGGCGCCCTTGCTCTTCAGGGGGTCCTTGACCACCTGGACGACGATCTCCTGTCCGGGCTTGAGCATGTCGGTGATCTGCCGCGACTCGCGGCCTCCGCCCCGCCCCCGCCGCGGCGCCTCAACGCCCGGGAGCACGATCTCGTCGACGTGCAGGAAGCCGTTCTTCTCGAGGCCGATGTCGACGAACGCGGCCTCCAGGCCGGCGAGGACGTTGTCCACCCGGCCCTTGTAGATGTTGCCGACGATCGAGCGAGCGCCGCGGCGCTCCAGGTAGAGCTCGGCGACCTTGAAGCCCGATCCGGCCCGGGATCCGCCCTTACGGCGCCGGCGGTTAGTGGAGGATCCGGTTCCCTTGCCGGCGACATTCCCGGATCCTTCGAGTAGCGCGACCCGGGTCTCCCCCCGGTCGACGCTCACCAGTACTAGCTTCTTCAATGAGATTCATTCCTTTGTAAAAGTTGGCCGCGCGCACCGTGGGTGCGGGGCTGTTGTGTGTGGCGCCGCGCACCATGGGGTGCGGGGCGCTGCATCGCCGCGCGCACTGCGGGTGCGGGGCGATCTTGCGCCGGCTGCGCACGTGGTGGCGCCGGCCTCACTGCAGTAATGCCCGGCTCTTCCCCGTCGAAGTCATCCGTGCCTGGATGTAGATCGACTGTAGGAGGCCAATCGACATGAATGTGACAATGACCGAGGAGCCGCCGTAGCTCATGAGCGGCAACGGCACCCCGGTGATGGGCATGATCCCGATGGTCATGCCCGCGTTCACGAACACCTGGAACATCAACATGGCAAGGACGCCGCCGGCGATCAGCGTGCCGTACAGGTTCTTGGCCATCGTGAGAATGCGTATGCAGCGCCAGATCATCAGCGCGTACAGGGACAGCACGAGCGCCGCGCCGGCGAACCCGTAGGTCTCGCCGACCACGGAGAAGATGAAGTCGGTCTGGTTCTCGGGCAGGAAGTGCAGGTTGGTCTGGCTCGCGCCCGTGACCCCGCGTCCCGTCTTGCCGCCCGACCCGATCGCGATCAGCGACTGGGTGATGTTGTAGGTCTGGTTGCCCGGATCGTGCGAGGGATGCAGGAACCCGGTCAGCCGCTGCACCTGATAGGGCTTGAGCACGTGCACGCCGAGCGCCGGCGCCCCGGCCAGCACGATCGCCACCGAGGCCACGAACATCGCGAACAGCGCCGTCAGCTGCTTCCACGAGGTCCCGGCCACGAACAGGATCGTGAACCCGACGGCCACGTACACGAGTCCCGTGCCCAGGTCGGGCTGCGGGATCACGATCATGGCCGGCACCAGCGCCAGCAGCATGATCCGCGCCGTGGTCCTTCGCTCGTGCAGCCGGCGCGAGCGATCGACCAGGAAGGCGCTCAAGGAGACTATGAGCAGGATCTTTCCGAACTCTGATGACTGTAGCTGGAGGAACGGCAGTGGGATCCAGCGCCGCGAGCCGCGGATCGAGGGCATCGCGAACACGACCAGGTTGAGGAGGATCATCACCCCGTAGAACCCGAGCTTGTATTCGCGCAGCCGCGAGTAGTCGATCCGGGCCAGGATCAGCGCCAGGAGCAGGCCGATGCCGGCATAGATCCCCTGCCGCTCGACGTAGTAGAGCGGGCTGCCGGGAATCGTCCCCCGGGTGGCGCCCTTCAGGGTGATCAGCGAGCAGACCACCAGCCCGATCGCGGCCAGGAGCAGCATCGGATCGAGCAGCAGCAGCGGGTGCGGCCGGCTCGGCGCCGAGTCCTCGACCGTCGCGCGCAGAGAGACGCCTGACGGGATCACGCTCATAGCGTCTGCGAGCTCCCCGCCACGTACTTGCCCGGGTTGCCGAAGAACCACTGGGACAGGATCTGGCGCGCCACCGGAGCCGACGCGACCGCGCCGAAGCCGCCCTGCTCGACCCACACCACGACGACGATCGGCGTGCGCGTCGCCGAGGAGGGGACGAAGCACGCGTACCAGGAGTAGTCCTGCTGGCCGTTGTACTGGGCGGTTCCCGTCTTGCCGTACACGGGCTCGGGGAACGTCGAGAACACGTCGGCCGAGGTGCCGCCGGGCTGGGAGGCGGCGGCGCGAAGGCCGGCCCGGATGACGCTCAGGTAATCCGGGTTGATGTTGACGTGGCGCGACGGCGGCGGATCGATCTGCTGACGCAGGGTCCCGTCGGGATCCTGGACATTCAGCCCGATGTGCGGGCGCACGACGGTGCCGCCGTTCTCGATCGCCGAGTACGCGGTCGCGAGCTGGAGCGGCGTCGCCTGCACGTCACCCTGACCGACGGCCAGGTTGATGTTGTCGCCGATCGACCAGGGGCGGCCGTCGGCGATGCCGCAGCTCGGCACGTGGCGCTTCTTCTCGCACTCGACCTCGAGCTTGTCGATGTTGGCGCGCCACTTGGGCGAGGGCAGGTTCCCCGAGACCTCGCCGCCGAGGTCGATCCCGGTCTTCTGCCCGATCCCGAGCTGATGGGCCCAATGCTGGAGCGAGCCACCGTTCGGGTGGCTGTTTGGATCGGCGTTGGTGAGAGCGCCCAGGTTGTAGAAGAAGTCGTCGGAGGAGACCCGGAGCGCGTTCACGATGTCGAGCACCCCGTCCACGGCGCCGCCGGCGTTGTGGCGGCATTGGCCGCTGACGCAGAACTGCCCGGTGTCGTCGTAGGTGTCGCTCGGGCTCCACACGCCGCTCTGCATCGCCGCGACGGAGGTGATCGGCTTGAACGTCGAGCCGGTCGGGCCGGCGCTCTGGATCGCCCGGTTGATCAGCGGGAAGTTCGAGGCGCTGTTGTTGAGCTGCTTGTAGACCGATTCGGGGATCGGGCCGGTGAAGATGTTCGGGTCGAAGGTGGGCAGCGACCCCATCGCGTAGACCTGGCCGTTCTGCGGGTTCATGGCCACGAAGGCGCCGCCGTTGGCCGGGTAGTTGGAGTCGATCGACTGCTGGAGCGCCTGCTGGCCGACCCGCTGGAGGTTCAGGTCGAGCGACAGCTTGAGCGAGTATCCGGGCGTCGGCGGCGCCTCCGACAGATCGCCCGTGAAGTGCCCGAGGGCGTCCACCTGGACGCGGTCGGCGCCGTCGTGGCCCCGCAGGTACTGGTCGTAGTAGTACTCGAGGCCCGACTGACCGACGATCGCGTTGCGCGGCGCGCCTCGGAAGTGGGGCTCCTTCAGCTCGGTCGGGCTGATCGGCCCGACCGTCCCGAACAGCTGCGCCGCCAGGCCCTTGTACGGATACTTGCGCAGCCACACCTGCTCGACCGAGACGCCGGGGAAGACGTCCTGACGCTCCTGCAGGTAGTACTGGATGTACTTGGAGACGTTCTCCTTGATCGTCACCGTCGAGTAGGGGAGCGCCGCGTACTGCTTGGCCACCTTGCAGGCGATCGTCGAGATGTGGGTCACCCCGGCCCCTGGGATCTGGCACTTGATCCGGTCCTTCGGGATCCCGAGGATGCCGCCAAGCCGGTCGTACACGGCCGCGTCCGCCGCCGGCGGATGGTCGAGCAGCGCGGTGGTAATCGGCACCGGCAGGTCGGGCGGTGAGATGACCACGGCCGGAACCGGCGTCGAGCTGACCATGACCGCGCCGTTGCGGTCGAGGATCTGGCCGCGCGGCGACGGGATGTCGAGGTTGCGGACGCGGTTGACGCTGGCCTGAGCCAGGTACTGGTTGCCCGAGAGGACCTGGAGGAACCACAGGCGGAAGAAGATGATCGCGAACAGGGCCAGCGCGAACATCCCGACCATGGCCACGCGCAGCGCGAGCTGCGGGGTCAGCGGGGGACGCTGGTCCTGGGGGACGAACTGAAGGCGCTTGTCGTCGGGCAGGCGGTTCATCGCGGTCGGCGCCTCAACGGGGGGAGGAGCGCGGGATCGTCCCGAGCCGGTCGGAGGGACGCTGGAGCGGGCTGAGCCCGCCCGTGCTGTAGGCGCGGCGGCGGCGGCGGCGCGGGTCCTCGGGCAGCGCGGGCTTGATCACGCGGCGCACCACGGCGTACACCGGCAGCGCGATCAGCGTGTTCACCAGCATCGAGATGAAGATGTTCTGGAGCAGCAGCAGGCTCACCGGCGCGTTGACGCCGAGGAGGAACTGGATCAGCGCCATCCCGATCCCGGCGAACAGGGTCGCGGCGGCGCCCCCGGCCAGCGGGACCAGGCCATGTGCGGGGTCGCGCAGCTCGTGCAGGCGCCCGGCCCAGTAGCCGATCGCGATGTAGAGCAGCGAGGTCACCCCCAGCGTCTGGACCAGCACCAGGTCGACGATCAGCCCCATGCCGAAGCCCATCAGCGCCCCGGCCATCGACCCGGCCAGCAGGCCGACGGACATCACCACCAGCGGCGTCACGTCCGCGCTCGTCCCGAACACCGAGATCTGCGAGATCGCGGCCTCCTGGAAGATCACGGTGACGAGCGCCAGCGCGATCAGCCTGAGCGGAAGGCGCAGGGACGCGGTCACGGTAGAGAGGCCCGTTGCGTCCCCGCGTGGGGGCTGGTCAGGATCTGGACGACGCTCAGGTGGCGCAGGTCGACGGCCGGGTTGACCTGCACCTGCTGGTTGTTCAGCAGCTCATCCTGGCTGGCGTTCGAGACGGTGCCGATCGGGATCCCGGCCGGGTAGAGCGACTGGAGCTGGTTGTACTTGAAGCCGGCGGTCACCACCTGCTGGCCGGTCTGGACCGGAGCGGTCGACGGGAGGTTCTGGAGCAGCAGCTGGTTGGGGTTGCCCACCGCCGGGACCAGGATCCCCGTATCCGCCGAGGAGTCCTGCACCTGCGCGGCCACCGCCATCGAGTGGTCGGTGATCTCGGTGACGACGGCGATGGTCGGCGCGACGGTCGAGATCTTGCCCACGAGGCCACCGTCGCCGATGACCGGGTCGCCCACCTGGACGCCGTCGTCGGAGCCCTTGTCGATCTCGATCGTCGCGTACCACAGCGTCGGGTCGCGGCTGATCACGTTCGACGCCACCGGCTTGTACTTGTCGAGGCCGAGACTGTTCTGGAGCCCGACCTCCTTGGTCAGCTGGCGGTTCTGGGCCACCGCGCTCTGCGCCACCGCCAGCTCGGCGCGATAGGTCTGGACCTCCTTCTCCAGCTGGTCGCGCTGGGACTTGGCGTGGAAGGTGTCCGAGAACCAGCCGGCGACGTTGCGCACCGGCTTCAGCGCCTTGCTCGCGCCCTCCTGGACGGGCGAGAACACCTCGACGATCCCGCGCTGGATCGTGTGCAGCGGGCTGTTCGGCGACTCGCCGAAGTAGACCGTGAGCAGAATCAGGGAAACCGCGACGAGCAACCCGAGGATCGCGCGCCGCCGCCGAACTTGCTTGTCAACATGCACGAGAAAGCAGTGGGAAAGAGCTCCGGCCCGCGCTGAACGCTAGTACCGGCGCCGCCGATTGCGTGAATTCTTGCTCGAACGTGTGATGGCCTCGAATTCCTCCAAAGACCTCCCCGAGCCCACCGCCACGCAGGTCAGCGGAGACTCGGCCAGGTGCGCGGGCATCTGCGTCTCGTGACGCAGGCGCTCTTCGAGCCCCTGGAGCAGCGAACCACCTCCCGCCAGCATGATGCCACGATCCATGATGTCGGAGGCGAGCTCGGGGGGAGTGCGGTCGAGCGTCTCCTTGACCGCGTCCATGATCTGCGAGACCGGCTCCTCGAGCGCCCCGCGGATCTCCTCGCTGGTCAGCACGACCGTCTTGGGCAGCCCCGACACCATGTCCCGGCCGCGGATCTCGGCCTGGACCTCCTCGCCCATCGGATACGCGGACCCGATCTCCAGCTTGACCTCCTCGGCCGTCTGCTGGCCGATGAGCAGCTTGTACTCGCGCTTGACGTAGTTGATGATCGCCTCGTCGAGCTCGTCGCCGCCGACGCGGATCGACTGGGAGACGACGATTCCGCCGAGCGAGATGACGGCCACCTCGCTGGTCCCGCCGCCGATGTCGACCACCATCGAGCCGGTCGGCTCGCCGACCGGCAGGCCGGCGCCGATCGCGGCGGCCATCGGCTCCTCGATCAGGTAGGCCTGGCGGGCGCCCGCGCTCAGGCACGCCTCCTCGACCGCGCGCTTCTCCACGCCGGTCACTCCGGACGGCACGCACACCACCACGCGCGGGTGCGCCCAGCGGTTCTGGTGGACCTTCTGGATGAAGTGCCGGAGCATCTCCTCGGTCACCTCGAAGTCTGCGATCACCCCGTCCTTGAGCGGCCGGATGGCCTGGATCGTGCCCGGCGTGCGGCCCAGCATCCGCTTGGCCTCGATCCCGACCGCGTGCACCTCTCCGGTGCGCGAATCGACCGCCACGACGCTCGGCTCGGACAGCACGATTCCCCGCCCGCGCACGTAGACGAGCGTGTTCGCGGTCCCCAGATCAACCGCCATGTCGCGGCCACCGAAACCGGTCAGGTACGTGAAGAAGCCCATAGATAGGAGTGGACGAGGGACGGGCTGCGAGATGCCGAGCCCTGGCGGGGCCGCCAACCACGTCCGAGGCTGAGTGTATCGAGAAGATCGCCACGCGCCCGTCTCAGCCGGACGGAAAGGCGCTGGAAAATGGTAAGTGCAAGTTAAGTTCCAGCGGCCGCGGGGAGGAGCCCCGGCAGCAGCTCGAGCAGCGTCCCCACCGGAAGCCCCACGACGTTCCAGTAGTCGCCCTCGATGCCCGCCACGAGCGCCGCGCCGCGGCCCTGGATGGCGTAGCCGCCGGCGCGCCCACGCCACTCCCCGCCGGCCACGTACCACTCGATCAGCGGCTCGGAGAGCGCCCTGAAGTCGACCAGCGTGGTGCTCGCCGCCGTCCGGGTCCGTCCCGCCTCGATCACGCAGACGCCGCTGGTCACGACGTGGCGTCGCCCGGAGAGAACGCCCAGCGTCTCGCGCGCCTGCGCCTCATCCGCCGGCTTGCCGTAGATCCGGGAGCCCACGCTCACCACGGTGTCGACGCCCAGCACCGGAGCGTCCCGGGCCACGGCCGCGGCCTTGCGATAGGCGTTCTCGAGCGCCACCTCGCCCGGCGGGCCCTCCTCGAGCTCCTCCACGCCCGAGACGACCACCTCGAAGCTCACCCCCAGCTGCTCGAGGATCGCCCGGCGCTGGGGCGATCCCGAGGCGAGGACCAGCGGTCGGATGAGGGCGTACCCCGGGGCGGCCGCTAAAGGTCGGGGAAGAACAGCGCGACTTCGCGCTGACCCGACTCGGGAGCGTCCGAGCCGTGGACCATGTTCTGGCCGACCGAGATCGCCAACTCGCCGCGGATCGAGCCCGGGCTGGCCTCGAGCGGGTTGGTGGCGCCGATCACCTGGCGCGCCGCCTTCACGACCGACTCGCCCTCGAGCACCATGGCCACGAGCGGTCCCGAGGTGATGAACGAGACCAGCTCCTCGAAGAACGGCTTGCCCTCGTGCTCGGCGTAGTGCTGCTGGGCCAGCTCGCGGGTCATCGTCATCAGCTTGAGCGCCACCAGGCGCAGGCCCTTGCGCTCGAACCGGGCGATGATCTCGCCGGTCAGGTTGCGCTCGAAGGCATCGGGCTTGACAAGGATGAGCGTTCGCTCCATGGCTCCTCGGGTTCTCGGGGGGACTCAGGTGGCGGACGGGCCGCCGCGCTCGGCGGGGGCCTCGAAGCTGCTCCGCTCGGCGAGCCCGGCGGTCCCTGACACCGGGGCATCCGCGGAGGCCGCGGCGGTCTCGCGCCGGCGGCGCGGCCGCCGGGAGGACGACGCCTGGATCCCGCCGACCTCGGCCTCGCAGTACGGGCACACCCGCCACACGGGGTCGAGCGGCTTGCCGCAGTTCTGGCAGGGGTCCTTCAGCTTGCGCATGCAGTTGGGGCAGCGCAGGAAGTCCTTCTCCACCTCGTAGTCGCAGTGGGGGCAGAGGTGGTAGCCGAGCTCGGCCAGCCGCGCCTCGGCCGCCTGCATCTCGAGCTCGCGCTCGCGCACGTCGTTGAGGTACTCGGGCGGGCGCACGATCATGTAGACGACCGTTCCGATGAACGGGAACACGAACGAGGTGGCGGTGGCCACGCCGACCAGCAGAGGGTCGCCGATCCGGCGGCGTCCGTCTGCGTAGGTCCAGTACAGCAACGCCAGCCAGATCACCACCAGGAACAAGATCACGATCTTCACCGCGAGGTTGAGCCCGGTGTTGTGGATGCCGAAGACGGCGAATGCGGTCATGATTTCAGGAGGGCGCAGTGTAGTGGTCGGGGCGGTCAGACGGTCACGCTGCCGGCGTCCCTGGGGTCGTGTGCCCTCACAGGAACACCCGACCCAACAGGTAGCCCAAGCCGAAGAAGACGAGGATCACGACCGCCACGATCAGCGCGACGAGGCCGATAATAGTGAGAAAGTGGGGCTGCTCGTCGTGGTCGTTCACAGGATCGAGGCGCGGCCTTCGCGCTGGGGACGCACCAGATCGGCGATCAGATAGATGGAGCCGGTGGCCAGGACGACCCCGTCCGGGCCGGCGAGCTCCTGGGCACGGCGGACGGCGGCGTGCGGGTCGCGGACGATCTCACGACGGCGGTCCGTCGAGCTGGCCGGCCAGCGATTGGATCGTGGGCGGCGGCAGCGCACGCGGGTTGTGGCTGGCCGTGAGGACCAGCTCGTCGGCGCACGGCAACAGCGTGGACAGCATGCCGGCGGCGTCCTTGTCGTCCAGGATCGAGACGACCGCGACGAGGCGATCGTGTCCGGCGCGCAGCTCGGGCAGCGACTCGGCCAGCGCCGCCATCCCCTCCGGGTTGTGGGCGCCGTCGAGCAGGGTCAGCGGGGACTCCCCCACCACCTGAAGGCGCCCGGGCACCAGCACCTCGCGCGCCGCCGCCGCCACCGCGTCCGCGTCGAGCTCGCCCAGATAGGCCTCCGCGGCGGCCTTGGCCAGCGCGAAGTTGCGCCGCTGGAAGGCGCCGAGCGCGCCCACCGGGACACCGGGGTCGACGCCGGCGCGGACGATGCGCGCATCCCGCTCGGCCGCCACCGCCTCGGCGCGGGCTTCCGCGTCCGGGTGCAGTCCGGCGCCGAGCACCAGGATCCCCGCCGGCTGGACCACGTCGAGCTTCTCGCGGGCGATGGCCGCGATCGTCGGGCCGAGCCAGCGCGTGTGCTCGAGCCCCACGCTGGTCAGGACCTGAACGCGCGAGGGGATCACGTTGGTGGCGTCGTAGCGGCCCGCCGAGCCCGGCCTCGATCACGGCGACTTCCACGTTCTGGCGCGCCAGCTCGCTGTAGGCCGCGGCCGTGAGGGCCTCGAATTGGGTCACCCGGTCGTCCTCGTCGAGGCCGCGGTTGACCAGCTCGGCGGCGTGCTTGGCGCGCTGCACGGCGGCGGCGAACGCCTCCGGGCCGAGGTCCGCGTCGTCGATCCGGATCCGCTCGCCGAACGAGACCAGGTGCGGGGACAGGTAGGCGCCGGAGCGCAGGCCGTGGCGGCGCAGGATCGCGGCGATCATCCGCGTGGTCGAGGACTTGCCGTTGGTGCCGACGACGTGGATCGACTCGAAGCGGCGCTCGGGATGGCCGAGCGCCGTCATCAGCCGGCGCATCCGGTCCAGCCCGAAGCGCATCCCGAACAGCTCGAGCGAGAGCAGGTACTGCTCGGCTTCGCCCGGCCTCACAGCGCCTCCAGCTCGGCGCGGAGCTGCGCCAGCTTGTCGCGCTCGGCCTGCACGACGGCCTCGGGGGCCTTGGCCACGAACCCCTGGTTGGCGAGCTTGCGCTCGGCGCGCTCGATCTCGGACTCGAGCTTGGCCCGCCGCGCCGCGCGCTTGCGCTCGGTCGCCTCGAGGTCGACGTGCTCGGAGGCCAGCACCTCGACCGCGCCGCCGGGCACCGGCACGGTCGCCACGGCTCCGCGCCGTCGCTCGTGAGCGAAAGGCGCGCCAGCCGCGCCAGATGCTCGCCCGTGTCCTCGTAGCCGTCGGCGGCCAGGCGCGCCGGCACGGTGGCGCCGGGCTTGACCCCGGCCACGTCGCGCCAGGCCCGCAGCGCGGTGACCGCCTCGATCACCCGCCCCACCGACGCCTCCGCGTCCTCGTCGAGATCCGCGCGCTGTGAGGCGATGCCCGCCGCCAGCAGCCCCTCGGCGCCCGGCACGTAGGCGTAGATCTCCTCGGTGACGAACGGGATCATGGGATGGGCGAGCGCGAGCGTCTCGGTCAGGACGTAGAGCAGCGTGGCCGAGAGCTCGGGATCGCCGGCGCGCAGGCGCGGCTTGACCAGCTCCAGGTACCAGTCGCACAGCTCGCCGTAGACGAAGTCGTAGAGCCCCAGCGCGGCGTGGGAGAAGTCGTAGCTCTCGATCCGCCGGTTGATCTCGGTCCGGGCGCGCTCCAGGCGCGAGAGGATCCAGCGGTCCTCGACCGCGGCCGGGGCGGGCGTCGCCCGGGCGTCCGGGGTGACGCCGAGCAGGATCAGCCGGGCCGCGTTCCAGAGCTTGTTGGTCAGCTGCAGCCCCTGGGCGATCTTGTCCTCGCTGAAGCGGACGTCCTGAGCCGAGGACATCGCGTACAGGCCCCAGCGCACCGCGTCGGCGCCGTAGGCCGGGAAGTCGCCGCCGGCCTCGAACGCCGGGGGCCGCGGGCCGCCCTCGATCAGCCCGAGCGGGTCGACGCCGGTGCCGAGCGACTTGGACATGCGCCGTCCGTCGGGGGCCTGGATGATCGAGTGCACGTACACGTCCGAGAACGGGATCTGGTCGCGGAACTCGATGCCCATCATGATCATCCGCGCGACCCAGAGGAAGATGATGTCGCGCGCGGTGACCAGCGCATCGGTGGGATAGAACGCCCGCAGGTCCGGCGTGTCCTCCGGCCAGCCGAGCGCGGCGAACGGGAACAGGCCGGAGCTGAACCAGGTGTCGAGCACGTCGGGGTCGCGCTCCCAGCCCTGGCCCTCCGGCGCCTCGGTCCCGACGTGGCGCTCCTCGCCGCGGTACCACACGGGGATCTGGTGGCCCCACCAGAGCTGGCGCGAGATGCACCAGGGCCGGATGTTCTCCATCCAGTTGAGGTACACGCGGGTGTAGCTCTCGGGCCAGAAGCGGACCTCGCCGCGCTTGACGACGTCGATCGCCGGCCTGACCAGCTCGTCCATGCGCATGAACCACTGGAGCGAGACCAGCGGCTCGATCCGCTCGCCCGAGCGCTGCGAGTAGGGGACCTCGTGCACGTAGTCCTCGGTGCGCGCGATCAGTCCCTGCTCGCGCAGCTCGGCCACCACGGCTTCGCGGCACTCGAGCGTGCGTCATGCCCACGAACCGGTCGGGCGCGGGCGGGATCATGCGGCCGTCCTCGCCGATCACGCTGATCTCGGCCAGGCCGTGACGGTGGCCGATGTCGAAGTCGTTGGGGTCGTGCCCGGGCGTGATCTTGAGCGCGCCCGTGCCGAACTCGGGCTTGACGTACTCGTCGGCGATGATCTTCAGCCGGCGGCCGACCAGCGGCAGGATCGCCTTCTCGCCCACGAGCCGGCGGTAGCGCTCGTCGTCGGGGTGGACCGCGATGGCGGTGTCGGCCAGCATCGTCTCCGGGCGCACGGTGGCCACGGTGATCGCCCCCGAGCCGGAGTCGAGCGGGTAGTCGACGTAGTAGAGGGTGTCCTGGACCTCGCGGTCCTCGACCTCGAGGTCGGAGATCGCCGAGCCCATCCCCGGGTCCCAGTTGACCATGTAGCGGTCGCGGTAGATGTAGCCCTTCTCGAACAGGGCCACGAACACGTCCTGGACCGCCCGGGCGTAGCGCTCGTCGAGCGTGAAGCGCTCGTCGTCGTAGTCCAGCGAGGCGCCCAGGCGCTTGAGCTGCCCGATGATCTGGCCGCCGTATTCGTCGCGCCAGCGCCACACCCGCTCGACGAACGTCTCGCGGCCGAGCTGCTCCTTGCGTCGTGCCCTCGGCGGCGAGCGCGCGCTCCACCTGGATCTGGGTGCCGATCCCGGCGTGGTCGGTGCCCAGGATCCACTTGGCGCGCCGGGCGGCGGGCCAGCATCCGGTGGTAGCGGATCAGGCAGTCCTGCACCGAGTTGTTGAGCGCGTGCCCCATGTGCAGCACGCCGGTGACGTTGGGGAGCGGGATCGCGATCGAGTAGTTCTCGCTCGGGTCGCCCTCGGGCTCGGGGTGGAAGATGCCCGATCCGAGCCACCGCTCGACGATCCGCGGCTCCACCTCCGAGGGGTCGTAGCGGGTCTTCGCCTCCAGGTCCGACATCAGATGGGTGAGTCTAGGCAGGTTGGTTTACGGCGTCCCTGGCGGTGGGTATATCGGCGTCAGACATCTGCCTGGGAGGAGCAGGAGCCGCCCAGGCAGCACCGGGCCCCCGTCCTGACGGGGGCCCTTTTTTATGGCTTCAGGGCGCCCGTGTTGATCCCCACGAGCTGCCATTCGACGACCGAGCAGGCCCTGGCACCGGCCAGTACCAGCGGGTCCTGATGGGCCAGCTCGAGCGCTTCGGCCCGGCTGTCGGTGGCGAGCACGTAGGCGCCGACGACGCCGTCATCTGCCGGCTCGCCGAAGTCACCGCCCAGAAGGATGAGGTTGCGGGCGATGAGCTCCTCGATGAACCGCTCGTGTTCGCCGTCGGGCGGCTCCACGGTGGCGCCGGTGTCGTTCAGGAGAACCAGGAAGTAGCGCATCCGTGCAGGATGGCAAAGCCGCGCGCCGCAGTCCGTCCGCGCGGCACGGAGCCGCCGCCACCGCCCAGGAACGCATCCGGCTCGGCCGCGTTGCGCCGCCCAGGAGTCCACGGACCGCCCGCACGCGGCAGACGCGGCCCCCGGCCCGGCCCCTACGCCGCCTCTTCCTCCGGGGCGGCGACGGTGACCAGCGTCGGCGACACGCCCTTCTGGATCGTGTCGCGCGTCACGACGCACTTGCGTACGTCACGGCGGGAGGGGAGCTCGAACTGGACCTCGAGCAGGACCTCTTCGATGATCGAGCGCAGGCCGCGGGCGCCGGTCTCGCGCTCCAGCGCCTTGTCGGCCACCGAGGTCAGCGCCTCGTCGGCGAACACCAGCTCGATCCCGTCGAACTGGAAGAAGCGCTGGAACTGCTTGACCAGCGCGTTGCGCGGCTCGGTCAGGATCTGCATCAGCTCGTCGCGACGAGAGCTGGTGGATCGCGCTCATGACGGGCAGGCGGCCGATGAACTCGGGGATCAGGCCGTACTGGATCAGGTCCTCGGGCAGGCAGTGCTCGAAGATCTCGCCCGTGTCGCGCTCCTCCTTGGACTGGATCGCGGAGCCGAAGCCGATGCCCTGATGGCCGATCCGGCGCTCGATCACCTTGTCCAGGTTGGCGAACGCGCCACCGCAGATGAACAGGACGTTGGTCGTGTCGATCGACAGGAACTCCTGGTGGGGGTGCTTGCGGCCGCCCTGGGGAGGAACGCTCGCCGTCGTCCCCTCCAAGATCTTCAAAAGTGCCTGCTGGACGCCCTCGCCCGAGACGTCGCGCGTGATCGACGGGTTATCCGCCTTGCGCGCGATCTTGTCCACCTCGTCGATGTAGATGATCCCGGTCTCGGCCTTCTTGACGTCGTAGTCGGCGGCCTGGATCAGCTTGAGCAGGATGTTCTCGACGTCCTCGCCCACGTAGCCGGCCTCGGTCAGCGCGGTGGCGTCGGCGATCGCGAACGGGACGTTGAGGATCTTGGCCAGGGTCTGGGCGAGCAGCGTCTTGCCGCAGCCCGTCGGCCCCAGCAGCAGGATGTTCGACTTCTGCAGCTCGATGTCGTTCTCATCGGACTGCATCATCTGGACGCGCTTGTAGTGGTTGTAGACGGCCACCGAGAGCGTCCGCTTGGCCTGCTCCTGGCCCACCACGTACTCGTTGAGGACGTCGTAGATCTCCCGCGGCTTGGGGAGATTCTCGATGTCGAAGCTCGGCGGGGCGGTCAGCTCCTCGTCGATGATCTCGTTGCAGAGATCGATGCACTCATCGCAGATGTAGACCCCGGGCCCCGCGATCAGCTTCTTGACCTGCCGCTGGGATTTTCCGCAGAAGCTGCAGAGAAGCTGTTCGTTTGAGTCGGTGGGACGTGCCATCTGATGCCCTCTCCCGGAGTCGCCTCGACACCTAAGCCTAGAGGCTCAGTGCTGAGAGATGACCCGGTCGATGATTCCGTAGTCCTTGGCCTCTTCAGAGCTCATGAAATAGTCACGTTCGGTATCGCTTCGAACTTTCTCAAGATCCTTCCCCGTGTGATGGGCAATGATCTCATCGAGCCGCCTTCTGACATCGATTATTTCCTTAGCGTGGATTTCGATATCAGTGGCCTGGCCCTGGAAGCTCGAGGACACCTGGTGGATCAGGATCTTGGCGTTGGGCAGGGCCATCCGCTTGCCCGCGGCGCCGCCGGCGAGGAGCAGCGCGCCCATCGACATGGCGATCCCGACGCAGATCGTCTGCACGTCGGGCTTGATGAACTGCATCGTGTCGTAGATCGCCAGGCCGGCGTACACCGACCCGCCCGGCGAGTTGACGTAGATCGAGATGTCCTTGTCGGGGTCCTCGGACTCCAGGTGCAGGAGCTGGGCGACGATCAGGTTGGCGATCTGGTCGTCGACCGGGGTCCCGAGGAAGATGATCCGCTCGTTCAGCAGCCGGCTGTAGATGTCGAACGCCCGCTCCCCCCGGGAGGTTTGCTCGACGACCATCGGTACGAGTGGGCTCATCGTCCTCGTTTCTTTCGCTTCCTCAGGCGGATTCCTGCCGAATGTAGCAACCCCTCATGGGCGCCCGCGCACGCTCTGGACGGGCGTGCGGACGGCCTCAGCTGCCGGGGGTCCAGAGCTCTTCAGAGCTCTTCTCCGGCGTCTCCTTGCCGGGCGTCCACAGCTTCTTGCGCGCCTTGGCCTGCTCGACGCTGATCGGCTTGGCCTCGCGCACGAGCAGCTCGAGCGCCTGGCGGCCCGCCACCTCGTTGCGGACCGGCTCGAGCCCTCCGCTCGAGCGCAGCTGGTCGAGCAGCTCCTGCGCCGGCCTGCCCTCGCGCTGCGGCGGTCGGCTCCAGCGCCTCGAGCACGTCCTCGTCGCTCGGCTCGATGCTCTCGGCCTCGACCACCGCGGCGAGCACGGCTTCGCGCCGGAGCGCGTCGGCGGCCTCGGGCTGGGCCTCGTGGGCGAGCGTCTCCTCGTCGCGGTCGGTGATCTGCAGGTAGGCCTCCTTGGAGATCCCGCGGCGCGCCAGCGAGCGGAAGGTGTCCTCCAGGAGCTCGTGGGCCCGGGCGTGGACCAGCTCCTCGGGGACATCGAGCTCGGCCTCGCCCACGGCGGCCTCGAGCACGGCCGCCTCGAACTCGTGCTCGATCGCGTGGGCCTCCTCCTCGGAGAGCTGGCGGCGGACGTCCTCGCGCAGCTCGTCGATCGTGTCGAAGCCGCCGGCGTCGGAGGCGAAGTCGTCGTCGAGCTCGGGCAGCCGCTTGGCCTTGACCTCGTGGACGGTCACGTCGAACTGGGCCGGTCTGACCGCCCAGGCCACCGGGATAGCCCTCGGGGAAGGTGACCTCGACGACGCGCTCGTCGCCCGCACTCGCGCCGCTGAGCTGCTCCTCGAACCCGGGGACGAGCCGCCCGGCGCCGAGCTCGAGCAGCTGATCGCGCCCGGTCCCGCCCTCGAACGGCTCTCCGTCGACCTTGCCCACGTAGTCGACCACCATGTGGTCCCCCTCCGCGGCCGCCCGCTCCACCGTCTCCAGCGTGGCGAAGCGGTCGCGCATCTGCTCGATCCGCTCGTCGACCGCGGCGTCCTCCACCTGCGGCTCGCGCCGGCCCACCTCGAGGCCCTTGTACTCGCCGAGCTTCGCGCGCGGGCGGACGCCGATCTCGATGCTGAAGGACAGCGGCTGGCCCTGCCCGGGGAGATCGCCGACCTGAAGCTTGGGACGGCCGATCGGGGTGATCCCGGAGCCGTCGATCGCGTCCATGTACCAGTTCGGGATCGAGTTCTCCACCGCCTGGTCGAGCACCGCGTCACGGCCGAGCCGGCGGATCACCACCGGGGGCGGGACCTTGCCCTTGCGGAACCCGGGGATGCGCATCTGCTGTCCGAGCTGGCGGGCGGTCTCCTGGAGGCGCCGCTCGACCTCCTCGGCCGCCACCTCGGCATCCACGCGCACGCGCGAGTCGGGCAGCTCGGTGATGCTGGTCTTGACGGTGCTCATCGCTGCTGCACGATAGCTTGACGCGATGCTCTCGCGGATTGGCGGACGCCTCGTCGTCAGCCCATTGGCGTTTCTGGCCGCCGGGCTCGTCGACTTCTCGCTGTTCGGGGCGATGTACGTGCGGTGGCGGCTCGCCCAGCGGCGCGAGGCGCGGACCCGGGCCGTCGATTAGCGAGAAGTGCGCACCCGCCCCGCGGGCTAACCCGCCATCGTCACCGAGCCGGACCGGCCGGCGCCGTCGAGCGAGCCACCGCGGATCAGGCTGCGCACCTCGCGCAGGGCCACCGGCAGCGTCGTCGTGTCGTAGGTGCGCGAGGCGCGGACGTCGGCCGACCATGCTGAGCGCGCGCTCCACCGACTGCTCGTTGCGCTCGTGCCACTTGTCGATCGCCTCCTGCGCGTCGGAGGTGCGCCCGGCCACCTGGAGGACCTCCTGGGTGATCGCCCGGTGCAGGGTGAACAGCTCGTCGCGCAGGGAGGCTCGCGCCAGCGCCTGCCAGCGGTTGGCGCGCGGAAGCTCGATGATCCGGTCGCGCAGCCAGTTGAGATCGAGCTGGGCGCCGAGTCAGGAAGTACACCTGCATGACCATCTCCTGCTTGCGCTGGGTGGCCTTGGCCGCCTCGACGATGTCGAACACCGTCTGCAGGTAGGGCATCGCGGCCGAGCGGGCCGCGAGCTCGTTCGGCACGCCGCACGACTTCAGCTGCTCGAGGCGCTTGTCGTAGCTCTCGCGGTCGGCGCCCTGGAGGACGTCGGGCATGGCCTCGGCCAGCGCCTTGGCGCCGTTCTCGAAGTAGCGGATGGTCACCGCGATGTCGACCTCGTCCGGATAGGCGCGCACGAGCCAGCGCGTGGAGCGCTCGACCAGGCGGCGGCCGTCGATCAGCATCTCGACCTGGACGTTCGCGTCCACCTGGTTGTCGAGGCCCTCGACCGCGTCCCAGAACGAGCGCATGTCGAACACCTCGCGCGCCACCGCGTAGCCGCGGGCCAGCGCGGCGGGCTGCACGCCGGTCTCCTCCCCCAGCCGGAACGCGAACGTGGTCCCGGCCCGGTCGACGAGCTGGTTGGCGAACACGGTGGCGATGATCTCCCGGCGCAGGCGGTGCTCGCCCATCTGCTCGCTGTAGCGCTCGGGGAGCGGCTCCGGGAAGTAGCGCTCGAGGTCGTGGCGCAGGTACTCGTCCTCGGGCAGGTCGGAGTCGAGCAGCTGGGTGTAGAAGCGGATCTTGCAGTAGGCCATGACCACGGCGAGCTCGGGCGCCAGCAGCCCCTGGTGGTTCGACTTGCGCTCGGCGATGTCGTCGTCGTCGGGGAGGAACTCGATCTCGCGGTTGAGCCCGGCCGCCGACTCGAGGTGGCGGATCAGCCGGCCGTGCACGTCGACCATCGGCGCGGCCTGGGCCAGCGCCAGGCTCATCGCCTGGGTCTGGGTGTAGCTCCCGTACAGGACCTGCTCGGCCACCGCGTCGGTCATCTCGAACAGCAGCTCGTTGCGCTGCTTCTCGGTCAGGTCGCCGCTGCGGACCAGACCGTCGAGCAGGATCTTGATGTTGACCTCGTGGTCTGAGCAGTTCACCCCCGCGACGTTGTCGATGGCGTCGGTGTTGATCCGGCCGCCCTCGCACTCCGGGCCGCCCTCGCGCGCGTATTCGATCCGCCCGAGCTGGGTGAAGCCGAGGTTGCCGCCCTCTCCCACCACCCGGCAGCGCAGGTCCCTGCCGTCGATGCGCACGGCGTCGTTGGCCTTGTCGCCGGCGTCGCTGTGAGACTCGCTCGAGGCCTTGACGTAGGTGCCGATGCCGCCGTTCCACACGAGGTCGACGCGAGCCTTCAGCAGCTCCCGGATCAGGTCGGTGGGCGAGAGCTTGTCCTTCTCGATCCCGAGCGCCTCGCGGGCCTGCTTGGAGATCGTGATCGACTTGGCCGTGCGCTCGTAGATCCCGCCGCCCTCGGAGATCTTCGACTCGTCGTAGTCGCTCCAGGCCGAGCGGCCCTGGTCGAACAGCCGCTTGCGCTCCTTGAAGCTGGACTCCGGGTCCGGGTCCGGATCGATGAACACGTGCATGTGGTTGAACGCGGCCAGCAGCTTGATGTGCTTCGAGAGCAGCATCCCGTTGCCGAACACGTCACCCGACATGTCGCCGACCCCGACCACCGTGAAGTCGGTCTCCTGGATGTTGGTGCCGAGCTCGCGGAAGTGGCGCTTGACCGACTCCCAGGCGCCGCGGGCGGTGATGCCCATCGCCTTGTGGTCGTAGCCCTTGGAGCCGCCGGAGGCGAACGCGTCGCCGAGCCAGAAGCCGTAGTCCTCGGAGACCCCGTTGGCGATGTCGCTGAACGAGGCGGTGCCCTTGTCGGCGGCGACGACGAGGTACGGGTCGTCCTCGTCGTAGCGGACGACGCGGTCCGGCGGCTTGACGTCGTCCTCGACGATGTTGTCGGTGATGTCGAGCAGCCCCGAGAGGAACGTCTTGTAACAGGCGATCGCCTCGTCCTGGAGCTTGTCGCGGTCCTTCGGCGGGCGCTTGACCACGAAGCCGCCCTTGGAGCCGACGGGCACGATCATCGCGTTCTTGACCATCTGGGCCTTCATCAGCCCGAGGACCTCGGTGCGGAAGTCCTCCGGGCGATCGGACCATCTGAGGCCGCCGCGCGCCACCTTCCCGCCCCTGAGGTGGACGCCCTCGACCCGCGGCGAGTACACGAAGATCTCGTACTGGGGACGCGGAAGCGGAAGGGTCGGGATCTGCTGCGGGTCGAGCTTGAACGAGAGGAAGCTGCGCAGGCGCCCGTCGTCGTCCTCGCGGTAGTAGTTGGTGCGCAGCATCGCGCAGATGACGCTCAGGAACGCGCGCAGGATCCGGTCCTCGTCGAGGCTCTCGACCTCGTCGATCGCTTCGCCGATCTGCTCGCGGACCTTCTCCGCGCGCTCCTCGCGCTCGTCGGCATCCGGGTCGAAGCGCGCCTTGAACAGCTCGATGAGCCGGCGCGCGATGTCGGGATGCCCGATCAGCGTCCGCTCCATGTACGCATCCGAGAACGCGATCCCGGCCTGGCGCAGGTACTTCGCGGTGGCGCGGATGATCGTCACCTCGCGCCCGGTGACCTCGGCCTTCAGCACGAGCGCGTTCAGGCCGTCGTCCTCGAGCTCGCCGTGCCAAACGCCGAGGAAGGCCTCGCGCATCGGACCGCGCACGTGCTCGAGGTCCTCGACCTCGCCGCGCAGCCCGAAGGCGTAGATCCACACCGGGTCCCGGTCCGCCGGCCGGATCTCGTACGGTCGCTCGTCCGCCACCCGCGTGCCCATGTGCTCGAAGCGCGGGAGCACGTCGGAGAGCAGCACGCCGCCGGAGCTGAACAGCTTGACCCGGATCAGCCCCTCCGGCCCCTCCAGCGGCCGGTACAGGCTGACGATCGGCTCGGTGCCGGACACGAGCTCCTCGATCCGCTCGATGTCCCCCACCGCGAACCGGGCCGAGTCGTCGGAGCGGTAGCCGGGCGGGAACGCGCGCTCGTAGCGCTTGAACAGCTTCGTCCCCTGCTCCTCCCCGTACTTCTCGAGCAGGGCGTCCTTGAGATCGTCGGTCCAGGCCCGCGTGGCCTCGACCAGCTTGGCCTCCATCTCCGAGATGTCGAACTGCTTGGGCGGCCCGTCGCCGCAGCGGATGATGTAGTGCACGCGCACCAGCAGCGACTCGGTGAGCTGGAGCGACCAGTCGAGCTGCGTGCCGCCCACGGTCTTGCAGAGGATGTCTCCGACCTTCAAGCGGTTCTCGGTGTTGAAGCGGTCGCGCGGGATGCACACGTGGCACTCGATGAAGCGCTCGAGCGGATCGCGCCACACGAACAGGCGCAGCCGCTGGCGCTCGCCGAGGCCGAGGATCCCCATGGCGACGTCGAACAGGTCGTCCGCCTCCATCTGGAACAGCGAGTCGCGGGGATATGACTCGAGGATGTCCATCAGGGCCTTCGAGTCGTGGCTGGGCCGCGGGAAGCCGGCGCGGTCCAGGACCGTCTCCACCTTCTCCCGCAGCAGCGGGATGTCGAGCGGGCTCGCCTTGTAGGCGGCCGTCGTGTACAGGCCCAGGAAGCGGTTCTCGCCGACGACCTCGCCGTCGTCGTCGAACTTCTTGACGCCGATGTAGTCGAGGTACGCGGGGCGGTGGACGGCGGCGCGCGAGTTGGCCTTGGTCAGCAGCAGCACGTGGGGCGCCTTGCCGAGCGCGAGTCCCTTGTCGCCGAGCTTGGTACTGGTGTTCGACGGCTTGCGGCGGAGGATCCCGAGGCCGGTCTCGGGCTCCACCTCGAGGACCGCCTCGCCCTTCTGCTCGTTCAGGCAGTACTCGCGGTAGCCGAGGAAGGTGAAGTTGTCGTCGGCGAGCCACTCGAGGAACGCCGCGCGCCTCCTTGACCTCGGTCTCGTCGACCCCGGGCGGGCGGCTGCGCGATCGAGCCCGCGGCGAGCGCCTTGCACCGGTCCTTCATCTCCCGCCAGTCCTCGACCGCGGCGCGCACCTCGTCGAGGACGTCCTCGATGTGGCCGCGCAGGTCCTTGAGGAGCTTGGCGTCGTGCTCGCGCGCGACCTCGGCGTGGAGGACCGACTCGGTGTGCACGGATTCGTCGTCGCCGTCGCGGCCCGGCTCGAGGATGTCGACGACGCGGCCGTCGCCGTCGCGCTTGACGCGCATCACCGGGTGGATGACGAGGTCGATCCCGTAGCCCTGGCGACCCAGCTCCATCGTCACCGAGTCGACGATGAACGGCATGTCGTCGGAGACGATCTCGATCACCGTGTGCTGCGACTGCCACCCGTGCTGCTCGAACTCCGGGTTGTAGACGCGGACCTTGGCCTCGTCCGGAGCGCGCTGCTGCATCAGGTTCCAGTGCGCCACCGCGGCTCCGTAGAGGTCGAGCGGGCTGCGCTCGGCCAGGTCCACCGCCGGCACCCAGTGGTAGTACTGGCGCACGAACGCCTCGCACACCGGGGCCTGCCCGTCGGGGAGGCGCTCGCGGACGCGCTCGCAGACCGCGTCGATCAGCTCAGCCTCGACCTCTGCAGCCTTCACCGCCATCCGTCAATCGCCCTCCTTAGGGGTTGCGAGCCTAACCTGCCGGCGCCCGGTTCGCCAGTATGGACGAGCGGGATGCACGCTTGGTTGCGGGGTGTTGGGGCCGTTGTTGGGCCGGCGCCTGCGCGGCGTGCCGTGGGGCCGGTGGCGCGCGGCATCCGTGCCGGCGCGCGCCGGCGTCCGCGCGGCCGGCGCGCATCGCGGGACAACGTTCCACTCGGCGGCGTCCGCTCCGCCGAGACCGCGGTGTCTTCGCCGGCTCGCGGGAACTTCCTCGGCTTCGGCGATTCCGCACACCGCGAACGCGAACGTTCTTCCCGGCTTGCACTCGGTCGGCGTCGCCGCCCCGCGGTGAGCGCGCTCCGGCGGCGCACGGCGGCCCCTATGCATCGACTCCGCGCCTCGGTATCGTATGAACGCCAGCGTTCATTTGAGCTAGAGGGAGCGGGTGAGGCGAAGGTGGAGACTGCAGCCGAGAGCGGCGCCGGTGATCGACTCACCGCGCAAATCCGACGCGATAGCGCGCCGCAACCCAGGTGTCCTGACGCTCCCCGACTGCTGGCGGGCGTTCGTGCGCCAGCCGTCACCACCGCTGCTCGCCTCCGCCCTCGTCGGCGCGATCGCCCTGCGCGCCCTCCTCGGCCACTTCGACTGGCGCGACCTCGTCGTCGCCGCCGGCGTGGTCGCGCTCACGCCGCCGGTGGAGTGGCTGATCCACGTTTTCCTGCTGCACGCCAAGCCGATCCGGCTCGGGCCCCTGCGCCACGACCTGCTCGCCGCGCGCGAGCACCGCGCCCACCACATGGCGCCGGCCGAGCTCGACGGCGTTCTCATCCCGGTGTACGCCGTGTGGATCTTCCTCGCGATGATCGCGGGCACGGTGGCGCTCGTGTCCTTCCCGATCCACTGGGTGCTCGGCGGCGATCAGATCGCCCACGCCGCCACCGGCCTGTTCGCGAGCTATCTCATCCTCGGCCTGTACGAGTGGTCGCACTTCCTCATCCACACGCCCTACCGCCCTCGCAGCCGCTACTACCGGACGATCTGGCGCGGCCACCGGCTCCACCACTTCAAGAACGAGCACTACTGGTTCGGCGTCACCTCGACGGTGGCCGACCACCTGCTGAGGACGGCGCCGGACCAGCGGAGCGTGCCGAAGTCGGACACCGCGCGCACGCTGGGCATGGACATTCCATAGCCGACAGGCGGTTGCGGGCCGCCGCCAGTCATGCGAACATACGTTCGCATGAACGACGCCGGCACCGCCTACGCCCGCTTCAGGCGCGCGCTCGAGACGGGCAACGAGATGCTGGTGATCGCCGCCGCGCGCGAGCTGCCGCAGATCGCCCTCGACGACGCGCTTCGCATCTGCCTGGTGCTGCGCGCCGGCGATCCGCTCCGCTACGAGCGGGCGGCGGTGAGATGGCTGGGTCGCTTCGCGCTCGAGGCGCGGGGCGTGACGATGCGCGACCTCCGCGCCGCGGCCGAGGCGCTCGCCGTGCTCCCGACCAGCGCCGGCGAGGCGATGGAGCGCCTCCAGCGCCTGTGCGTGGAGAAGGGCGTGGGGTGAGAGCGCTCGTGCAGCGCGCGCCGATCGCCGCCGCGGCACGGAGGATCTCCTCCGGCGCCGCGTTGTCGGCGGCGTCCTTCGCGAGGTGCCGCCACACGATCTCGCCACCCGGCGCGATCACCGCCGCCGCGCCGAGCTGCGCCGGGTTGCCGACCGTGCGGGTCTGGATCGCGCGGTTCTTCAACGTGTTGATCGCGCCCTTCGCCACGACCGACGGCCCGAGCAGATCGGTCACGCCGCCGACCTTGGCGCCGATGGCCTTGTAGCTGGCCCGGTTCTCGTCGGCCAGCACCGGCAGCTCGATCCCCTGGCGCCGGCGGAACTCGGGCGGCGTCCCGCGGCGTCGCCTGACCGATCAGCACCAGCTCGACGCCGGCGGCCTCGAAGTCGGGGTGAGCGCGATCCAACTGGACCGCGTGTGACTTACAGAACGTTCACCCGTAGTGGCGGAGCCACACGAGCGCCACCGGCCGGTCGGCCCACAGGTCGCGTAGCCGCACCGTCCCGCCGTCGTGGTCGGGCAGAGCGATGTCGGCGAGCTTGGCGGCGGCCATGGCCGCCGAGCCTACGCGACCGCGCCGGCACCGCAACCCCCTGCCGTCACGGCGGCTCGCGCTAGCTTCCAGGCCGTGCTCCCCGACTGGCCCGACGGCACCGTCACCGTCCTCGTCACCGCCGGCGAGACGCCGCACGCCATCCCGGTGTCGGCCGCGGTCCGCGCCGGTCCCCGCCGCGCCCTGCTCGGCCTGGCCACGAGCCGGGGCTCGCTGGAGCGGCTGCGCGAGAATCCGAGCGTCGCGCTGCTCATCATCTGCGAGGACACCGCGGTCACGGCACACGGACGCGCCCGCGTGCTCGACGAGGCCCTGACCGACGGCGTGGTCGCCGTGGCGATCGAGGTCGAGGACGTGCAGGACCACAACCGACCGACGTTCGAGATCCAGTCCGGCGCCGGCTGGCGCTGGACCGACGCCCAGGCGCAGTCGCGCGACGCCGAGGTCCGCTCGGCGTTGAAGGCCCTGGCCGAGCGCTCGCCCGTCTAGCCTCGGCCTGGTGCTCACGACCCTGATCGAAGTCGTCGGCGCGCCGGCGCTGGCGGCGGCGGCGACGCTGGCCGCGCAGCGCTGGGGCCCCCGCGTCGGCGGCGTGGTGAGCGCGTTTCCCGCGATCGTGGGGCCGGTGCTGCTGATCGCCGCGCTCGGGCACGGTCCGGCGTTCGCCGCGCACACCGCGGACGGGACGCTGCTCGGCCTGGTCGCCCTGAGCGCGTTCGTGCTCGGCTACGGCCGCGCCGCGCTGCGGTGGCGCTGGCCCGGGAGCCTCGCGATCGGCTGGCTGTGCGCGGGGATCTCCGCGCTCGCGGCGGGCGCGCTCGCGGCCGGCGCACGGCCCCCGGCCGGCCTGCTGGTGGCGGCCGCTTCGCTGGGCCTCGCGTACCGTGCCCTGCCCGCCGGCGGCCCGCCGGCCGACGGCCTCGAAGCCGCGCCGGTGCCGCTGGTGCACGACCTGATGACGCGCATGGCCCTGACGGCCGCGCTCGTGTTCTCGCTCAGCGCCGCGGCCGCGGCGCTCGGCCCGCTCGCCGGCGGAATGCTCGCCGCGCTGCCCGTGCTCGCCTCGATGCTCGCCGTGTTCACCCACCGCCGGCACGGCGGCGAGGCAGTCGCGGCGCTGCTTGGCGGAGCGCTCGCCGGGATGGCGGGCTTCGTGGCTTTCGTCGAGGTGGTGGCGCTGCTGGTCGTCCCCGCCGGCATCGGAGCTGCGTTCGCCGCCGCGACGGCGGCCGCCGTGCTGGTGCAAGCGCTCACGGTGCGTGCGACCGGATGCCCCGTGGCCTTCACGCGTGCGCCGGCTGCATGGCGCGCGCCACCCGGCTGACGGGCTCGCGCCCGAGCTCGCCGCTGATCCACCAGGCCGTCGCGACCACCGCGTCGAGGTCGACGCCGGTCTCCAAGCCGAGCCCGTTCAGCATGTACACGAGGTCCTCGGTGGCGAGGTTGCCGGTGGCGCTCTGCGCGAACGGGCAGCCGCCCAGGCCCGCGACCGAGGCATCCACCGTCCGGACGCCCAGCTCGAGCGACGCGAGCACGTTCGCCAGCGCCTGGCCGTAGGTGTCGTGGAAATGCACCGCCAGCGCGTCGAGGGGTAGCTCGGCGCTCAGCGCCTCGAGGAGCCGGCGCACGTGCGCCGGTGTCCCCACCCCGATCGTGTCGCCCAGCGACAGCTCGTCCACTCCGAGCTCGAACATGCGCCGCGCGGCGTCCAGCACCTGGCCCGGCGAGACCTCGCCCTCCCAGGGATCGCCGAGCACCATCGACAGGTACCCGCGCACGCGCAAGCCCGCGGACCGCGCGGCACCGACCACGGGCGCGAACATCTCGAAGGACTCCGCGACGCTGCGGTTGAGGTTCCTGCGAGCGAAGGTCTCGGTGGCCGACCCGAAGATCGCGACCTCCTCGGCGCCGGCGGCGACCGCGCGCTCCAGCCCGGCCTGGTTCGGGACCAGCACCGGGTAGCGCACGCCGGGCCTGCGCGCCACGCCCGCCATCACCTCGGCTGCGTCCGCGAGCTGCGGAACCCATTTGGGCGAGACGAAGCTGGTCGCCTCCACGGCGGGCAGCCCCGCCTCGACGAGGCGCTCGATCAGCTCGATCTTGACGTCGGAGGCGACCGCCGCCGATTCGTTCTGGAGCCCGTCGCGCGGTCCGACCTCGTAGACGGTGACGCGATCAGCCATCGGCCTGATCCTCGGTCACGCGCGCCAGCAGCTGCCTCGCGGTCACCTGGTCGCCCTCCTCGACCGTGATCTCCTCGAGCGTGCCGTCGAACGGCGCGGTCAGCGCCAGCTCCATCTTCATCGCCTCGAGGATCAGCAGCACCTGGCCGTGCGTGACCGCCTCCCCGGCGCCCGCCGACACCCGCAGGACCGTGCCCGGCATCGGGGCGAGCAGCGCGCCGTCACTGACCGCCTGGGGGCGATCGGCGCGGGCGAGTGGCTCGCGAAACTCGAATAGCGCCCCCTCGTGCACGACGTGCACCGCGTCGTGGCGCAGCTCCACGTGGAACTCGTGCCTGACCTCGTCGATCTCGAGCAGCAGCCGTTCGGCGTCCTCGTGCAGCGCCCGGATCCGCACCTCGTGCTCGCCGTCGCCGACGGTGCCGGCGGCGCGGTCGACGGCGAGCACGATCCGCTCCGAGCTCCACTCGAGCTCGATCCTGACCGCCGCCGGCGGAGCGCCGAGACGCCACGCGTCCACGCGGCCGAATGGGTCCGCGGGATCCGTCGGCACGGCCGCCGCCCGCGCCCACGCGGCCCCGAATGCCGCCGGACGCACATCGGGCGACGCGTACGCGCCCGGCTCGCGGTCGAGCCAGGCGGTGTCGAGCGCGGCGCGGGCGAACTCCTCGGAGGCAACCAGCGCGCGCAGGAACCCGAGGTTCGTGGTCAGGCCGAAGATCGCCGAGTCATCGAGTGCGCTGAGCAGGGCACGGCGCGCTCCCTCGCGCGTTGGCCCGCGCGCGATCACCTTGGCGAGCATCGGATCGTACGTCGTGCCCACCTCGACCCCGGCCTCGAGAGCGGACTCCACCCGCGCGTGCGCGGACCAGTTGACCCGGGTCGGCGTGCCGGCGGCGGGGAGGAACCCGGCCGCGGGGTCTTCCGCGTAGACCCGGACCTCGATCGCATGCCCCGCGGCGCGCACGTCCTCCTGGCGGAACGGCAACGGCTCGCCGGCGGCCACCTGCAGCTGAAGGGCGACGAGGTCGAGGCCGGTGATCTCCTCGGTCACCGGGTGCTCCACCTGGAGGCGGGTGTTCATCTCCAGGAAGTAGAAGGCGTCGCCCGCCACGAGGAACTCGACCGTGCCGGCGTTGGTGTAGCCGACCGCTCGGGCGAGCCGGACCGCGGCGTCGCCCAGACGGTCGCGCAGGGCCGCGTCGATCGTCGGCGCCGGCGCCTCCTCGACGACCTTCTGGTGGCGCCGCTGCACCGAGCAGTCGCGCTCGAACAGGTGAACGACGGTGCCGTGCTCGTCGCCGAGGACCTGAACCTCCACGTGGCGCGGACGCTCAAGCAGCCGCTCGAGCAGCAGCGAGTCGTCGGCGAACGCCGACCGTGCCTCGCGCGCGGCGGCCTCCAGCGCGGCGGGAAGCTCATCGGGCGACTGCGACGACCCGCATTCCCTTGCCGCCGCCCCCGGCCGCCGCCTTGACCATGAGCGGGAACCCGATCTGCTCGCGCGCGCGCTCGAGCACGCCGTCCTCGCGCCCCACGGGAAAGCCCGGCACGACGGGAACTTCGGCTTCCGCCGCCACCTGCCGCGCCTCGTTCTTGCTGCCCATCCGCTCGATCACCTCGGGGGCGGGGCCGACGAACACCAGTCCCGCGTCGCGGCAGGCGCGCGCGAACTCTGCGTTCTCGGACAGGAAGCCGTAGCCGGGATGAACCGCGTCGGCGCCGGAGCGCCGCGCCGCGCCCAGCAGGGCCGGGATCGACAGATACGAGTCCGCCGCGCGAGCGGGACCGATGTGGACGGCGGCATCGGCCGCGGCCACGTGGGGCGCCCGGACGTCGGCGTCGGAGTAGACCGCCACCGTCTGCAGCCCCGCCGCGCGCGCCGCCCTGATCACGCGCAGGGCGATCTCACCCCGGTTCGCTATGAGCAGCGTGCTGAACGAGCTCACATCCGGAAGACCCCGTAGGTGACCGGCTCGACCGGCGCGTTGGCCGCGGCGGCGAGCCCGAGGGCGATCACGCGCCGGGTGTCGACCGGATCGATCACCCCGTCGTCCCACAGTCGAGCGGTCGAGTAGTAGGGCGATCCCTGCCGCTCGTACTGGGCGCGGATCGGCTCCTTGAACGCTTCCTCTTCCTCCGCCGACCACGTCCCGTCGCGGGCCTCGATCCCGTCGCGCCGCACGGTCGCCAGCACCGTGGCGGCCTGCTCGCCACCCATCACCGAAATCCGCGCGCCCGGCCACATCCAGAGAAAGCGCGGCTCGTAGGCCCGGCCGCACATGCCGTAGTTGCCGGCGCCGAACGAGCCCCCGACGATCACCGTCAGCTTCGGCACGGTCGAGCACGAGACCGCGGTGACCAGCTTCGCGCCGTCCTTGGCGATGCCGCCGGCCTCGTACTCGCGTCCGACCATGAAGCCGGCGATGTTCTGGAGGAACAGGAGGGGAATCCGTCGCTGGTTACACAGCTCGATGAAGTGCGCCCCCTTCAGCGCCGACTCGGAGAAGAGGATTCCGTTGTTGGCCACGATCCCGACCGGATAGCCCCAGATGTGGGCGAAGCCGCACACCAGGGTCTCGCCGTACAGCGCCTTGAACTCGCGCAGCCGCGAGCCGTCGACGATCCGGCGGATCACGTCCCGGATGTCATACGGGGTGCGCACGTCCGCGGGCACGATGTCGTAGAGCTCATCCGGGTTCTCGACCGGCTCCTGTGGGTCGGCCCGCTCGTACCGCGCCGGCTTGCGGCGGTCGAGCGTGCGCACGATCGAGCGCAGGATGGCGAGCGCGTCGCGGTCGTCGGCGGCCAGGTGATCGACGACGCCGCTCTGGCGCGCGTGGACCTCGCCGCCCCCGAGCTCCTCGGCCGAGACGACCTCGCCCGTCGCCGCCTTCACCAGCGGCGGGCCGCCCAGGAAGATCGTGCCCTGCCCGCGCACGATCACGGTCTCGTCGGCCATCGCCGGGACGTAGGCGCCCCCGGCCGTGCAGGATCCCATCACCGCGGCCAGCTGCGGGATGCCCGCCGCCGACATCGTGGCCTGGTTGAAGAAGATCCGGCCGAAGTGCTCGCGATCGGGGAACACCTCGTCTTGGAGCGGGAGGAAGGCTCCGCCGGAGTCGACCAGGTAGATGCACGGCAGCCGGTTGGCCGCCGCGACCGCCTGAGCGCGCAGATGCTTCTTGACCGTGATCGGGTAGTAGGTGCCGCCCTTGACCGTGGCGTCGTTGGCCACGATCACGCACTCGGTCCCCTCCACCCGCCCGATGCCGGTCACGAGCCCGGCGGCGGGCACGTCGTCGTCGTACAGCTCCCACGCCGCCAGCGGCGAGAGCTCGAGGAACGGAGAGCCGGGGTCGAGCAGCAGGTCTATCCGGTGGCGGACGAGCAACTTGCCCCGATCGAGGTGGCGTCGGCGCGACTTCTCGTCGCCGCCCTGTCTGACCAGCGCCAGCCGCTCGCGCAGCTCGGCCGAGAGCTCCCGGAGACCCGGTGTGGCGGTGCCCTCGGCGGCCGGAGCCTCCGGCGAGCTCACGGGCGGTCGACTCTCCTCTTCACCGGCCGATTGTTAGCACCACCGCCCCCGAGCGGCGGATCTCGCCGGCGCTTGGCCGCGCGCACATCCGGGTACGATCGACTAGAAGGGGCGGCGTCCGATCGGAAAGTTCAGGGTGGCAATACCAGCAGCAGAGATCGCGCGCGAGCGTGACGGCGCACGCAGTCCAGTTCTACGACCTGGACGAGCAGCTCGTGTCCGCCGTGGGGCGATACCTCGTCGACGGGCTCCGTGAGGGCGCCGTCGCGATCGTCATCGCCACCGAGCCGCACCGCCTCGCGATCGATCCCGAGCTCGAATCGGCTGGGCTCGATCCGGCACAGCTTCGCGCCGACGGCAGTCTGGTGATGCTCGACGCGGCCGGCACGCTGGCCGCCTTCAGGCCGGAAGGGCGTCTCGACCGCGATGCGTTCCATCGCGTGGTCGGCTCGGTCGTGCGCGGCGCGGCGGCAACGGGAAGACCGGTCCTCGCCTTCGGCGAGATGGTCGCGCTGCTATGGGAGGCCGGCGACGTCGGCGGCGCAATCGAGCTCGAGAAGCTCTGGAACGAGCTCGGCGAGCAGGCGAAGTTCTCGCTTCTGTGCGGCTACCGGAGCACCTCTGTCTGCGACCCGCGTCACGCCGAGGCGCTCGAGCAGGTGTGCCATCTGCATTCCGCGGTCCTCGACGCACCGCCGGCGCACGTCCCATGTGTGGTCTCGGCACGCTTCGATCCTGACCCCAGTGCTCCGGGCGGCGCACGACGGCTGCTCGTGGACGCGCTGGGAGGGTGGGAGCCACACCCCGACCTGCTGTCTGACGCTCAGCTCGTCGTGAGCGAGCTGGCGTCCAACGCGGTTCGTCATGCCCGGACGCCGTTCACCGTCACGGTTCGGTGCGACCGCGCCGGCGTCGAGATCGCCGTTGAAGACACCAGCCCGGCTCAGCCGGTCGTGTGTGACGCAGACCCGGATGCGCTGTCCGGACGTGGCCTACGTCTGATCGCGACGCTGGCCGAGGCCTGGGGAATCGAATGGACCGCGGCGGCGAAGACCGTCTGGGCACGCCTTCAGTCCTGATCCACGCCTTCGTCGAGCCCGTTCAGCGACCGAGCACCTCGTCCAGGAACGCGACCGCGCGCGGATAGGCGTCGAGCCGGTTGGCCAGACGGGCGAGCCCATGGCCCTCGTCCTCGTAGATGGCCAGCTCACAGCGGATTCCCCGCCCCTCGAGGTTCGCCACCAGTTGCTCGGCCTCGCTCACCGGGACGCGGGGATCGTTGCGTCCGTGGATGACGAACAGCGGCG
This sequence comes from uncultured Solirubrobacterales bacterium, assembly GCA_963710305.1. GTDB lineage: Bacteria > Actinomycetota > Thermoleophilia > Solirubrobacterales > Solirubrobacteraceae > Palsa-465. The sequence goes on from CAVPZV010000004.1 coordinate 721,551, forward strand.
CGCGGATCTCGTCAGCGCGCCGAAGCGGCGAGGCTGCCGCCAGGAACTCCCGATCGTGGTCGAGCGATCCGTACTCCCGTTCGCGGTGGGCGCGGCGATACTCGGAGGTGTTCTCGAGGAACGTCACGAGGTCGGAGATCCCGACGATGTCCACCCCCGCGGCCCACAGCCCGGGCTGGAAGGCCAACCCGGCCAGCACCATGTAGCCGCCGTAGGAGCCGCCCCACAGCACGGCGCGCTCGGGATCGCACCCGAGCTCGGGCAATGACCGGTGCACCGACTCGAGGTCGCGGACCGAGTCGAGTCGCTTGGTCGTGTCGTCGAGTGAGGCGTAGCGCTTGCCGTATCCGGTCGACCCGCGCACGTTCGGGACGGCGACCGCGTAGCCGCCGGCGACCAGGCCCTGGAGGACGGGGTTGAAGGTCAGCAGCGCCTGGGCCTCGGGGCCGCCGTGCACGACCACCACGACCGGCGAGGCCTCCGAGTCCGCGGCCGGCCGGAACATGAACATCGGGATCCGCTCGCCATCGAAGCTGTGCACCTCGGACACCTCGGCGCTTGCCAGGTCCTCGGGGGCGAGCGGGGCAGGACTCACGGTCAGGCGCCGGCTCGCGCCCGCTGCCGCGTCGAACGCGAACACGTCGCCGGCCAGCCGCGGCGTGCTGAGCGTGTAGTAGAGGCGCGACCCGTCGGCCGACAGCAATGGCGGGGCGGATCGCGTGCGAGGAGACGACGCCCGGCTCGGGCAGGACGATCTCCGCTCCGGGGGCGTGGTCGTCCGCGCCGTAGAGCCCGACGGCGCTCGCGCCGTTTCGGTTTTCGATCACCGCGATGGCGCGGCCGTCTGCGCTGGCCACGACCTCGGCGTCGAAGTCCTCTCCCGCCCCGGCCAGCGGCGTGGCCGTCCCGGTCGAGAGCTCGTATCGGACGATCGCGGCGAAGTCCCGGCCCACATTCGAGGAGACGTAGAGCGTGTCGGCACCGACCCAGGCGGGAGCACCGACCTGCGCCGGCTCGTCGGCGATGCTCCAGCACCAGGCGAGCATCGCCGGTTGCCACCTCGACGAGCACCAGGTCGGTGTCGAGCGGGCGCCTGCCCGGCCTGAGAACCGACACGAAACGATCGTCCGGCGAGAAGCCCGAAGCCGGCTGGCACCACGCCCCGGCCGCGTAGCAGCAACGGTGCTCCGCGCCGGCGAGGTCGTACAGCCAGAGGTCGAAGTCGACGCCGTTGCCGCGATTGGACACGTAGGCGATCGACGCGCCGTCGTGGGAGACGCCGGCGAAGTGGTGGCCGAAGCGCCCATCACCGGTGAGGTTCTCGAGACGATCGAACGACGTAGCCGGCGCGGGCGCGTCGAGCTCGAGCAGGTACAGCTGGTGGCGCTCGTTGCCGCCATCGTCGATCTCCAGCACCGCGCGGCGCGTCCGCGGGATGTAATGCGCCCCCGCCACGGGTTCCGAGAGCGCGGTCAGCTCCACGAGCTCGCCGGCGCGCAGCTCGTAGAGCTGCATCGTCCCGCTCAGGTCGCTGCGCACGAGCAGCCGCTCCTCGGCGCCCGAGTCCAGGTCCACGTCCGCGAGCACGGCCGAGCGCGTTTGCAGCAGGGCTGAGAAGGCGTCGCGGGCGGCGCGGTCGGGCATGGTGGACATTGTGCCCAGCTCCGCAGCCGCGCCCCGGGTCAAGTCGAGATCACTGAGGCGCGAGTTCCGCTAGGGATCGGGCAGGCGGTAGATCGCCATCGTCGCGTCCGTGCCTTCCGACTCGACCGGCCGCTCTCCTAGCAGCACGAAGCCGTTCTTCTCGAGGATCCGACGCGAGGCCAGGTTGGCCGCCTCCGGATCGGCGATCAGACCGGCGCGCGGATGCTTGCGACGGATGTGCACCACGAGCTTGGCGATGAGCTCGGTGCCGAGGCCCCGGCCGAGGTAACCGGGATTCCCGATCGCGTAGTCGAGGCCGACATCATCGGGCTCTGCGCCGACGCCGGCGGCGTGCTCGGGATAGTCGTGGCAGCGATACCACTGGCACCACCCGATCTCGTTGCCGCCGGCCAGGACGACCAGGGCATGCGTCGGCTCGGAGCCGGCGACGGCTCGCCGCAGATCGTCCAGCTCGGACTCGACGCTGGATCCGGTGAGATACCAGCGTGCGACGTGCGGCTCGGTCAGCCAAGCCTCGATCAGAGGCAGGTCGTCGGGTGTCATCGTCCGCAGCGACAGCACTCGGTCATCCATCGTCCCGATTCTCGGTCATGGACCGACCCGAGCCTTCTCCGCCCGCGCCACGCGCGGTTACACGGGATCCTCCGAATGGGTTCTGCGCTCATCACGTGGGCGAAGGCGCCGGATCTCCACATCGAAGTTCTCGGCCTCCACATCCGGATAGAGGATCGAAAAGTCCCGCTTGGCCTCCTCGAGGAGCGCCGCGACGGTCTCGATGCCCGGCTTGTCGCTGAAGCAGTGCTCGACCGTGTAGCGGTGCAGGTCCTCGCCCTCTCGTGCGTCGGCGACGTACACGTACACCTCGAAGCGTTCCGGAGTCGGCACGGGCGCGATCTTCGCACGAGGTGCTTCGGTCGGGCTTAGTGATCATCCGGTCGTCGACTGGCGCATGCACCTCGATGGTGCGGGGTAGGGGCCAAATCGAGATCGACCGCAAACGGAGGGAGCAAATGCCACAGGCCAAGGCCGACCGGTCAGCAGCAGCGAAGAAGGGCGCGGCAACCCGCGAACGCAACCAGAAGAAGGCGAAGTCCGAGACGGCGGGCACGAAGGCCGCCGCCAGCCGGCAGGGAAATGCCGCGTCCCAGGCGGCCAGTCAGGCCCGGCGCGCGGCCGGCGGCGTGGTCGGCGCCGGCAAGTCCGCGGCCCGGTCCGCCGGTCAAGCCGCCAAGCAAGCCGGTAAGTCCGCCGCCACGCGGGCGCGCGCGTCGTCCGACAGCCGCAAGAAGTAGGCACGTCTCGCCGGCGAGCCATCGGGCGCCCGAGCAGACGGCGCCCGATCGGCCCCGCCGAGACAATCCACGCGGACGGGCGACACCCATGGTGTCGTGAGCCGACACCTCTGGGGCACGGCTCGACACCAAGAGACCCTGGGCAGCGAGGCACAGCGCGGGGACGATGGTGCCGGCGGAAAAACGACCGCCGGCCACATCGTTCTACACAAGGAGCAAGCTGATGACCTACCCAGTGGCTTTTGAGGCCGATTACGTCGAACGGCGCAGCCGGTTGACGGCGCTGTTCAGGCTGATCCTCGCGATCCCGCTCGCGATCTGGGTCTACATCTACGGGATCGCCGCCTCCTGTGGCGTCCTCGTCGCCTGGTTCGCGATCGTCATCACCGGGCGGTATCCGAAGGGCCTGTACGACTTCGTCGCCGGCTACACGCGATTGCTCGCGCGCACCACTGCGTACACGGCGCTGCTATGCGACACCTATCCGTCCTTCAGCGGTGCTGAGGACCCGACGTACCCGGTGCGCATGCACTTCGCCGGACCGCTCCTGCGCTACAGCCGCCTGAAGACCCTCTTCCGAGTGCTTCTGGCCATCCCGATCTGGATCGCCCGCTACGCGATCACCCTCTTGCTGGAGGTCGTTGCGGTGGGAGGCTGGTTCGTGATCGTCCTGACCGGCAAGCTGCCCCGCGGCATGTTCGAGGTGCTCGAGTTCGCCAACTCCTTCATCGCGCGCTCGGACGCATACCTGCTCCTGCTGACCGAGACCTACCCGCCCTTCCAGAGCGAGCCCACGCCGTTCATCGACATGAAGGGTCAGGCCGTGGCGGGCTCCGGCCCAGCGATGTGACACTCCGGACCTTCGAGGTGGCCGGCCGAGCGGTCGGTCACCTCGCGGTTCGGTAACCGTAAGTGGGTCGAGCGCGTTGAGAGAGCTCCCCGGCATGAGTCAAGCCATAGGAGCGCAGCGCGCGGGTCAGAGCCGTGGGCCGCCGTCGCCGCCGGAGAAGATCCCGGGCGCCGGGCCGGGAGTGGGTTCACCGAAGGAGGCGTACACCTCCTGCGCCGTCGCGGACTCATCGGGCACGCCGGCGCCATGCGCGACCGCAACCGCCTCGACCGGGTAACGCGCGCTTCCCTTTTCCTTACGTGCTCCGACGCCCAGGACGAGCGCCGGCCGATCCGCCGCCACGATCGTGTGGGGCGTCCGAGGCGGACAGTGCACGAAGTCCCACGCCCGGAGCGGTCGCTCCTCACCCTCGACGAGCAGCGTGCACTCGCCCATGAGAACGAGGAAGTCCTCCTGGCCTGCCTCGTGGTGATACAGGGACATCGGCCGCCCCGGCGCCAACCAGAACAGGCTCACGCCGAGGTCGTCGAAGTGCGCCTCGCCTTCCCCGCCGAAGCGGCAGACCGAGCGCATCTCGTTGTGCAGCCACCGGGCGTCCCGCACGCTGACGACGAACCATCCCGCCGTCACCGGAACTCCATCTTCAATCGATGCTTCGCCCGCGGTCACGTCGTCGTTTGCGCCGGCGCGAGCTGCGGCAGAGGTTCGCGAGGCTTGGGCTCCGGCTGTGGGTCGTGACTGACGCTGCCTTCAACGTTGAGGTGCGGGAGCACACGGTCGAGCGCCTTGGGGAGCGCCCAGTTGGCCTTGCCGATGATGAGCATCAGGCCGGGCACCAGGATCGAGCGGACGATCAGCGCGTCCAGCAGGATCGCGGCGGCCAGTCCGAGGCCGAACATCTCGATGATCACCTGCCCGCCCAGGATGAACGACGCGAACACGAGGATCATGATCGCCGCGGCAGCGGTGATCGTGCGGCCGGTGGCGGCCAGGCCGCGGGTGACCGCGAGCCGGTTGTCCCCGGTCCGGTGCCACTCCTCATAGATGCGGGTGACCAGGAAGACCTCGTAGTCCATCGAGAGGCCGAACAGGATCGCGAACATCATCACTGGGATGAATGCCTCGATTGGACCGGTCTGGTTGACCCCGAGCAGCCCGCCAAGCCATCCGAACTGGAAGACCGCGGTGATCACGCCGAATGCCGCGCCGGCGGAGAGCATGTTCATGATCGCGGCCATCGCGGGGATCACGAGGCTGCGGAACACGGCGGTGAGCAGCAGGAAGGACAGCACGACGACGACGCCGATGAACAGCGCCAGCTTGCTGGACAGCACGCTGGCGAAGTCGGCGAAGATCGCCGTCTGCCCGCCGATCAGCACGTGCAGGCCGCTACCGGCGCTGGCGCGCGGGACGACGGTCTGGCGCAGGGTGCTCAGAAGGTCACTTGTGGAGGCGGCCTGGGGCGAGCCCTGGGGATAGACGTTGGCGCTCGCCACGGGCGGCGCACCCTGCTTGCCCGGAAGGATGACCGGAGGGGTGACTCGCACCACACCCTTGGTCTGCGCGACGGAGTGGGTGACCTGCACGAACGCGGCCTTCTCGGCGGAGCTGCCCAGCTGGGCGACCAGTTGAAGCGGGCCGTTGTATCCCTGCCCGAAGCCCTTGGCCAACAGGTCGTAGGCCTGCCGGGTCGTGCTGCCGGCGGGATCCGAGCCGGCGTCCGAGGAGCCCAGGCGCATCGAGGCGAACGGGATCGCGATCACGACCATCACCACGGCGGCGGTGGCTGCGATCAGCGCCGGACGGGCTTGCAGAACGCCCGTCCACCGCATCCACCAGCCCGACTCCTCGCCGCTCTTGAGCTGGCCGGCCGACAATGCACGGCGAGCCCGCCGGCCCAGGACGCGGGTGCCGAAGAAGCCGAGGATCGCCGGCAACAGGGTCAGCGCGGTCAGCACCGTGAAAGCCACGACGATCGAGGCCGCCACCGCGACCCCGTACAGGAAGCTGACCCCGAGCGCGAACATTCCGAGCAGCGCGATGCAGACCGTCATTCCCGCGAACAGAACCGCTCGCCCCGACGTGTCGACCGCATCGACGATCGCCTCCTCGACCGGCTTGCCGCGCTGCAATCCCTGGCGGTAGCGCGTAACGATGAAGAGGGCGTAGTCGACCCCGACCCCGAGGCCGATCAGGAGCGACAGCTGGGAGCTGAACGACGCCATGTGGATCACATGCGAGAGCAGGCCGACCGCCGCTGTCCCCGCGCCGAGCGCGACGCCCGCGGTGATCAGCGGCAACAGCGCTGCCAGCAGCGACCCGAATACCAGGAACAGCACGATCAGGGCCGCGAGCGCTCCGTAGCCCGCACTGGAGACGCTGTTGTTGTTGGCCTGCTGGGCGACCTGTCCCCCGACGGCGACCTGCAGCCCAGCGCCGTCGCCCTACCTGGCGGTGTCGACGAACTGCTTGGACTGGGCAACGGAGAACTTGATCGCCTGCTTGGTCATGGTCACGCTCGCGAACGCGACCTGCCCCGATCGCGAGACCTGCGCAGCGCCTGTGGGGTCGTAGGGCGAAACGATCGACGCCACCTCGGGCAGCGCCGCGACGCGGGCCAGCATGGCCTGGACGCGCGTCCTCACCGCCGGATCGCTCACCCGACCCCGCCTGACCGCGATCACGATCTGCTCATGGTCCCCGGCTGCCTTGGGTGCGGCGCGCTGAAGCAGTTGCTGGGCCTCAAAGCTCTGCGTTCCGTTGAGGCTGAAGCTGTCCTTGTACGCCGTGCCCACGCCGTGAGCGATCACGGCCAGCCCAATCAAAGCCACCATCCAGCCCGCGGCGGTCGCGCGACGATGGGTCACGCACCATCTGGCAATAGATCGCATCAGTCTCCAAGGTCCTTCGGGTTGAGGCCGAGTTCGTCCCGATAGTCGGCAGTCGGCGCCGCAGATCAGGGAGCCTAGCCCGTACTTACCGGCTGTCAAGTAAAAGCTAACTGAACGGCAAGTTAGCACTTGCCGGGAGGCTAGCAAAGGTGCTACCTTCGCGCGGCATGCCCGCGATCGCGCCGGCCACGAGAGCGGAACCACAGCCGGACACCCGCACGCGCATCCTCGACAGCGCCCTCGAGCTGTTCTCAGAACACGGCTTCGACGGCACCACGCTGCAGCAGATCGCGGATCGCCTCGGCTTTACGAAGGCGGCGATCTACTACCACTTCCGCTCCAAGGACGACCTGCTCGAGGCGCTCGTGTCTCCCGCGCTCACCGGGCTCGACGAGTTGCTGGAGGCCCATGAGGGCCTGCCCGACACGCCCGTCGAGCGTCGGCGGTTCGTCGAGGACTACCTCGACCATCTCCTCGGCCATCGCCGGTTGATCGCCTACATGTCCAGCGACCTCGCGATCCTCGCCCACCCGGTCCTCGCCATCGGCAGCGCCGACCGGCGGGCTCGCCTGGCGAGGAGGCTTGCCGGCGACGGACACGACTTCAACGTCGAGGTGCGCGTCGCGATGGCGTTTCGCGGCATCGCCGGCGCGATCGCGCAATACCCGGACGCGGACACGGTCCAGCTGCGCGACGCGTTACTCGACGCCGTCCGCGCGCTGCTGAGACCCGGCCGCCGCCGCACCTGAGACCTGAGTCGCTGGCAGCGCAATGCCCGACTCCCGCGCCTCCTCCGCGTCAAGGGCTGGATCCTGGCCCGAGATCCCCGAACCGCGCTGCACGTGGCCGGATCCCATTTCTGGGCCTATGCCGTCGCCGAGTGCGACGCCGAACTATCGGCGTCGCTCGCGCTCCCGGTGACGACGCGTGCCGCGAGCTGCTGGCTGTCCACTCGACGTTCTACGGAGACATTCCTGACGAGCAGGCATTCTTCTCGCAGATGATCGCCGCACGACGACTCATCGTGCGGCTGCGAGTCCGCACGGCCTACGGGGTGCTCCTCGACAAGCCACCCGCCCGCTGACGCGCCCGCGATCGATTGCGGGACCGTCCGGACGCGCGCACGTGCCCCACTTCGGGGAGCAACCTGCGTCAGGCGTTCGTTCGGCGTTCGGCGGCGTCGTGGCGGGCGTTCGACTTTTGCTCCAGGGTCATCGCTCCGGGATGGTCGACCCCCGGCCATGGCGTGAGCAGCAGCAGGAGGCGGGCGTCGGAGCGGGCGTGCACGGCGTGACGTTCGTTGGGGGCGAAGGCGACCACGAGACCTGTACTGCCGGTCACGCTCTCTCCACCGCTCGTGGTGATCTCGACCTCGCCGTCGATCACGGTGACCCACGCGCTTTCGTGCACCTGGTGATCGTCGAAGCTCTCGCCTGCCGGGATCATCAGGGCGATCGCCCGCGCCTCGTCGGTGGAGGCGAGGATCTCGGGCGAGTGCGGCTTGAGATCGAGGTTCGTGATCGTCCAGCTGTTCAAGGGGTCTCCCTCAGATCGATTGTCGGTAGCCGAAGAATTCGTGGTCTTGGTTGTAGCCGCCGTAGCCGCCGCCGATCTCTGAGTAGTGCGCGACGAACTCGATTCCTTTGATCCACTTGACCTGCTTGAACCCGAGCTCGATCTCGTTGCGCAGCCGCAGCGGCGCGCCGTGCCCGAACGGCAGTGGCTGGTCGTTCATGTCGTAGGCGATCATCGTGAGGTGGTGGCTCATGTGCTCGATCGGGTGCGCGTCGTAGTAGACGCCCTTGTCGGCGCCTTCGCCGAGGGAGTAGAAGACGACCCACTTCGCCTCCGGCTTGGGCTCGACGATGTCCAGGATCGTCTGCATCGACACACCGCCCCATTTGGCGATGCCCGACCAGCCCTGGATACAGAAGTGTTGGGTGATCTGCTCGTGGTGCGGGAGCGCCCGCAACTGCGCGAGGTCGAGCTCGACGGGGTTGGCGACCAGTCCGTTGATCCGCAGTCGGTAGTCGGCAAAGTCGCCGTCAAACAGCGCCTTGTACTCGTCGGAGTCCGGGTATTGCCCGTTGTGCCAAAAGTACGGCGAGATATCGCTCTCGCTGTACTCGCCGGGTTTGGGATCGACGTGTTCGAACAGGTGCTGCAGCGGTCCGACGATCGCCTGGCCAACGCGCTGCACGACGCGGGGGTGGCGGATCGTAAACGGCGTCGCGGCCACCCACGCGGCGATCGCGACGGCCGTCGACGCGGCGAACACCCCGAGCCCGATCCAGCTGTCGTCAGTCCGTCCCGCGTAGATGTGGTTGAGGTTGACCAGCAGCCCGGTGGTGAACACGAAGGTCACGTGGAGCACGATGAAGGTCAGAAACCAGACCAGCACCAGGAAGTGCAGGGACCGCGCGGTCTGGATGCTGAAGGTCCGGCTGATCCGCTTGAAACGGGTCGACAGCGCCGGCGACATGCCCAGGCCGGTGATCAGAGCCAGCGGCGCGGCGATGAACACGGTGACGAAGTAGGCCATCAGCTGCAAGCCGTTGTAGGCCACCCAGCCACGGTCGGCCGGCCAGTTCAACGACAGGTACTGCACCAGCGTCGACAGCGCGTTGGGAAACACGTCCCAGTTGGTCGGCACCAGCCGCTGCCACCGGCCGGTCGCGAACAGCAGGACGTAGAACACCACGCCGTTGAGCAGCCACAGCGCGTCGACGCTCAGATGCCACCAGCGGGCCAAGCCGATCGAGTGGCGCAGGCCGGGCAGCCCCACCTGACCGGGCAGGCTGATCGAATCCTGCTTGGCCGTCCACAAGGGATCATCCGGGACGGGCCTTTGGATCCGAAACCAGTCCCGGCCTGGCGTGGAGTGCCGGGTCCAGTACAGCCGCGGATGATCCGACAGAATCTGGACGCCGGCGCGGATGATGAAGATCATGAAGAACAGGTTGAAGAAGTGCTGCAGGTCCACCCAGGCCGGAAACCCGACCGTCCCCGCCGGCGGCGACGCCACGTCAGTCCCCGGGTAGCGCCGAATGAAGCGCTGCATAAACGCGTCACCGCGCAGACCCTTGGCGACAGCCACCAAGATGATCAATAAAAGGAAGCCGATCGGCAACAGCCAGAGCAGGTTGAACCATCGGCTGCGTCCGATCCGCACGCGAGGAGCGATCCCGTTGACCTGCGGGACCGACCCCGCCCACGTGGCGGTGTCGATCACATCCTCGCCCGGCGTCAGCTGATACCGGTAGCTGCGTACGACGTCCGGAGAGACACCCGACCGCTGACTTGCAGACAAATCCTCAGCCGAGGCGTCGGCATCGGAGTTCATAGCCCGGCAGCCTACGCCGTCAAGCACCAACGCCAAGGAACCAGACTCGCCGTCGAATCGATCGCCAGTGCAGCCACACTCGATCCGCACGCCGCTCAACGTCGGAACCGACGACGAGGACCAGGTTGCTCAATCTGGCCCGCAGTCCGCTTCCGCAATTGATCGCGCGTCCGGCCCCCGAACGGAAGACTCTGCCCTCTTGTTCGCCACGAGCCGCGCGCAGCACTGCAGCCGACAAGCGGGTGCTGGCCCCCAAGCAACGGCGGTGCCGGCCGTCTGACCGTAGGCAAACGGCTCGAAGCCATGCGGCGTCGCTCGCGTAGATGGGCCACCCTCGCCGGCCGCTCGTTCAACCTCCATATCAGGCCGCTTGCTCCAACTCAGCCAATTGACAGCGGGCGCGATCAAGGCTCCGAGATGGCGCTGGCGGAACCCGCCCCTGCGGCATCTCGCCGAGGTGCCGCTCTCGACCGCCTCCCGGAGCCGACAGTGCGGCAGACGCCGAAGGTGCGCCGCGCAGTGAAAGCAGGTCCATAACCGAACCAGAACTCCGCCCTGCTCCTCGCCAAACTCAGGAGCGGATAGGGGCCATGAGACCACTGTTTCTATCGGGATCCAGAGGTCGCTAATACGCTTGTAGCGGCCCCCGCGCTACGAACCCGCAACAGATACATAGATTCCGTGGTTTTGTCGTGGTACCGAGCCCCGTCGCTCCCGCACTATTTGGTTGATGCTTAGACTTGTCGTGCTGGCTGGGTGGCTGTTCCCATTCCGTTTACGAGGGCAGTGGTGATACGCCCTACGCGGTCTTCGAGGTCTTCGACGCCGGCTGGGTAGGTGACGACGAGGTGGTGGATCGTCCCTAGCAGTGAGAAGGCGAGGGTCGCGGTGTCTGCGTCTTTTGAGATGCGCCCGACGGCCTTCTCTGCTTCTAGGTAGCGGCGGAATGCACCTTCGATTTCGTTGAGGCCGCCGGAGCCGGTCTCTGATGCGTGGGCCATTGCCGTGATCAGGGTCGGGCGGGCGTTGACGAGGGTCATGACGGCTTGGGCTCTTTGTCCGAAGACCGTGAGTGCCGCGTCTGTGAGGTTCTCGGCGAGTGTTGCCTGGCCGGCCTTTGCCGGTAGGGCGGCAGCAGCGTCGACGATGAGTCGTAGACGATCGGCGACGTATTCGGCGAGGAACTCGTCCAGGTCCGTGAAGTGCCGGTGCAGGATCCCATTTGAGACGCCGGCCTCGGTGGTGATGGCGCGGTTGGTTATCCCGGTGGGTCCCTCGCGGTCGAGCACCCGGTCGGTGGCGTCGAAGAGGTCGTCGCGAATGTTCGGGATTCGCACACCGCGGGGCGACACTCAGACCTCCATTTGGATCACAGCTTGAAGAATGGACGCTCGTCCATACGATGTGGACGAGCGTCCATTCTAACGTGGAGGAACAGCCGATGAGTGGTGGTAGCGGTAGCCAGACGGGGATGTTGATCGTCTGGCTCATCCTCGCCGTCGTGGCGGTGGTGGGTACGGGTGTGTATTACCTGGTGCGTCGTCGCCGGGTACGTGTAGCGAGGGAAGACCGATCGCGGCGGCCAGGGTCGGGCGATGAGTAGCCGTCGGATCGCGACGGCAACTAATCGGGCTCGCCTGCCGGCGGGGAGACGATCGACGTGGCGGTGATCGAGGTCACGCACTTGACGAAGCGATTTGGTGACGTTGTCGCCGTCGACGATCTCAGCTTCACCATCCAGCCCGGGGAAAACACCGGCTTCCTCGGGCCCAACGGTGCGGGCAAGACCACGACGCTGAGGATGCTGCTCGGCCTTGTGGAGCCGACTGCTGGTGAGGCAAGGCTGTTCGGCGCCAGGTATGGGCGGTTAGCCGATCGCCGCCGCGTTGGGGTTGTATTGGGGGCTTCGAGCTGCCATCCCGGTAGGACCGTGCGTGACCAGCTGCGGGTCAGGGCCGCCGCGAGGGATATCCCGTACCGGCGTGTCGACGTCGCACTTGACCTCGTGGGGTTGACCGACCTCGCCCGCAGGCGGGCTGGACGACTCTCCCTCGGCGAGCGACAGCGTCTCGCCTTGGCGGCGGCGATGCTCGGCGATCCCACGTTGCTCGTGCTCGACGAGCCGGCCAACGGCCTCGACCCCGAAGGCACACACTGGCTACGCGGCTTCCTTCACAACCTGGCCGCAGAAGGCCGAACGATTCTCTTCTCCAGCCACGCCCTCGCCGAGGTCGCCCAAACCGTCGACCAACTCGTGGTCCTAAACCAGGGCCGGCTCGTGGCCCACTGCTCCCTGCAGGACTTCATGGCCGACGCCCGCCAAGTCGTCCGTATAAGAACGTCCCGGACCGAGGAGTTGCGCCGTGCACTCGAGGGCGACAGTGCCCACATCGAAGGCAGGGGCCCGACGAGCTGGAGATCGTCGACTCCACTCTGGAGCGGGTAGCGGCTGTCGCCGCTGGGGCCCAGATACCGGTGTTGGAGATCAGTTCGCAGGCCGAGGATCTTGAAGCGGTGTTCCTGCGGCGAGCCTCTCGCGGCGGGGCACCGTCATGATCACGGCAGTCCGCGTGGAGCTGTTGAAGTTGCGCACCACTCGCGACACGCTCGGGTTTCTCGCCGTCCCCGTGGTGGTAACCGCGCTCGTGGGCGCCCTTGAGACAGCGAACGCCGGTACCGGTACTGCGATGGCGATCCCGTCGCTTGCGAGACCGGCAGGGTTGCAGGACGTGATCGCCAGTACCGGATTCGCGCTGCTCGTCGCGGTCGTATTTGGAACCAGTCTCGCAAGCAGCGAGTTCCGGCTAAAGACGATCACCGACACCTACCTCGACGACCCTCACCGCGTACGCGTCATGGCAGCGAAGGCCACCGCGGCCGCGACCGGAGGCGCGCTGCTCGGCATGGTCTCGGCGGCCACCGCGATCACCATCAGCCTGGCGACCGTCTCCGCGCACCACTACCAGGTCGCTTTGCCCGCCGGGACGATATGCCGCTTCGCCGCCGGCGCCATCATCGGCTCAGCGCTGCTCGCCGCCGCAGGCGTCGGAGTCGGATCGCTCATCCGAAACCAGGTAGCAGCAGTGATCCTCGTCTTCGCCTGGGGCCTAGCCGTCGAGGAGATCCTCGGCGCATCATTCTCCTCCTCAATCGGACCCTACCTCCCCTACACCGCCGCCGCCATGACAGCCGGCGTAACTAGCAGCGGCGGCATGCCCCCAATCCCACGCGACATACACCCACTCCCGTTCGCCGCAGTCATAGCGCTCCTCGCCGGCATCGCCATCCTCCTCGCCGCGATCTCGCTACTCACGACCCTCCAACGAGACGTGAACTGACAATCCGGCCGCCGATGCATCCACATGCGGTCCCTTCTGGGCTGATTCGTCAGCGCGGTCGGTTCTGCTTTGAGCACGTGATCCGTCACCAGAGCTCTCTGCTTCGGTCACGGGCATCTAAGTCTCATGCTGACCGGCCCTGCTCCGCGCGGCAAGGGCGACTCTTCGGCGGGCAGCGTTTGCAATTTCCTGGCTAGCACCCGGGCCGCGACGGTCTCGAGTTCCGCGCATTAGGGGTCTGGAACCAGGATCGTTGCCGAGGCCCCCGTGGGTCGGAAGCAGGTCTTCGCAGGAGCGAGCGTGGCGACCGCCATGGAGCCGAATGCGACGGGTCGTGTCGCGGGTTTCACCCGATCCGGGGGATGCCATCTGACCCCGTCGTCTCTGAGAATCTGCACGAACGCGTAATCGGTTGAGGAGCAGACGAGCATGGCGAGCGCCCCAGACAGCAGCGCGGACGGGGGAACGATCGGTGGCGGCGGACTTCCGCGGCAGGAGGTGCTGCCGTTTCCGCCGACGCCGTCGGCGAGTCGTGCGGGCCGGACGATGCAGGAGTCCTCGTATGAGACGCGGGTCAAGCCAAGGCGGCTGCCGGAGGACGCGCCGAACATCCTGATCGTGCTGATCGATGACGCGGGTCCGGGACTGCCTGACACGTTTGGCGGCGAGGTGCGCACCGAGACGCTGACAAAGGTTCTCGGTGACGGGATTGGCTTCAACCGGTTTCACACGACGGCGATGTGCTCGCCGACCCGCGCGTCGTTGCTGACCGGGCGGAACCATCACCGGATCGGCAATGGGCAGATCGCCGAGCTCGCGAACGATTGGGACGGGTATTCGGGGGAGATTCCGAAGAGCAGCGCGCTTGGTGCTGAGGTGCTCAAGCAGTACGGGTACGCGACCGGCGCGTGGGGGAAATGGCACAACACGCCAGCCACGGAGGCGGGCGCGGCGGGACCGTTTCACAACTGGCCGACGGAGATCGGGTTTGAGTACTTCTACGGCTTCCTCGCCGGCGAGGCGTCTCAATACGAGCCGAACCTGGTGCGCAACACGACCAGCGTGCTGCCACCCAAGACGCCTGAGGAGGGCTATCACCTCAGTGAGGACCTCGCGGATGACGCGATCATCTGGCTGCACAACCACCAGGCCTACGAGCCCGACAAGCCGTTCTTCATGTACTGGGCGACCGGCTGCCTGCACGCTCCGCATCACGTGCACCAGGAGTGGGCCGACAAGTACGCCGGAAAGTTCGACGACGGCTGGGACGCGTACCGCGAGCGCGTGTTCGCGCGCGCGAAGGAAACAGGATGGATCCCGGCCGACGCCGAGCTGACGCCGCGCCATCCGGAGATGCAGGCGTGGGAGGACGTTCCCGAGGAGCAGCGCCCGTTTCAGCGGCGGCTGATGGAGGTCGCGGCGGGGTTCGCCGAGCACGCCGACGTCCAGGCCGGTCGTCTGATCGACGAGATCGACCGGCTCGGGCTGGGTGAGAACACGTTGATCTTCTACATCTGGGGTGACAACGGCTCCTCGGGCGAGGGTCAGAACGGCACGATCAGCGAGCTGCTGGCCCAGAACGGGATCCCGACGACGATCGACATGCACGTCAACGCGCTCGAGGCGATGGGCGGCCTTGACGTGCTAGGCACCTCGAAGGTTGACAACCAGTACCACGCCGGCTGGGCGTGGGCGGGCAGCACGCCGTACTCGGGGATGAAGCTGCTGGCGTCGGATCTCGGCGGGACCCGCAACCCGCTCGCCGTTCGCTGGCCGGCGAAGATCACCCCGGACGCGAGGGTTCGCACCCAGTTTCATCACAGCAACGACGTCGTCCCGACGATCTATGACGTCATCGGGATCACCCCGCCCCGGGTCGTCAACGGCATCCCGCAGGACCCGATCGACGGCGTCAGCTTCGCCTACGCGTTCAACGACCCCGACGCGGACGGCCGGTTGGTCACGCAGTACTTCGAGATCATGGGCAGCCGCGCGATCTACCACGACGGCTGGATGGCCTCAGCGACCGGTCCCCGCCTGCCATGGGTCCCTGGGGTGCCGCCTGGCATCAAGGAGTGGACGCCCGATCAGGATCAGTGGCGGCTCTACAACCTGGATGAGGACTGGTCCCAGGCGAACGATCTCGCCGCCGAGATGCCCGAGAAGGTCGCGCAGATGAAGGAGCTGTTCGCGATCGAAGCTGCGCGCAACAGCGTCTATCCGATCGGTGGCGGCCTGTGGATCCCGGCGCTGCATCCGGAGCTGCGGATCTCGACGCCCTACCGCGAATGGAACTTCGGTCCCGACATCATCCGGATGCCCGAGCTCTGCGCGCCGGCGCTGGGCAACCGCGGCAACCTCGTCACGATCGACGCCGAGATCCCCGAGAACGCCAGCGGCGTGCTCTACGCGCTGGGGAGCTCCAGCGGCGGCCTGACCGCGTACGTCGACGATGGGTACCTCTGCTACGAGTACAACCTGTTCATCCTGATGCGGACGAAGATCCGGTCCGAGCAGCGCGTTCCGGCCGGGATCGGCAAGATCGAGATCTCGACCGAGTACGCCGAGCTCAGGCCGGGCGGCCCGTTGAACATCACGATGAGCGTCAACGGCGAGCAGCTCGCAGCCGGCGTCGTGCCGGTCAGCGCGCCGCTGCTGTTCACGGCCAACGACTGCCTTGACATCGGTGTGTGCCACGGTGGCCGCGTCTCGCTGGACTACTACGACCGCGCGCCGTTCCCGTTCAACGGCACCATAAAGAACGTCAACGTTCGCTACACGGCCTAGCATTCAGCGTCCGCGAGCCCTTCACCGCAACGATTACCGAAGAGCCGGAAGAGACCCGGAGGCCGGAGCTGCATTTCAGCGCTGCTCCTCGGTTGAGCGCAGCAGATCGGGCATCGCAGCCGCACCGTCGGCGATTAACCGTGACCACGATCACTCCGGGGCATCAGGGCGATCCTCGGTCTACAGCGGGCAGAAAATAGTGGGTTCGTCGACGAGCTCCTCAACGGCGTGTCGAGCTTAGGTCATGCAGACATGACCGCCATGCGCCCAAGTCATCACCGGCCCGGAGGTCCCGCCCAGCATCGGCCCTTATTCCCCAGCCGTCCGCGCGGGCGATTTCCTGTTGGTCTCCGGCCAGCCAGGCGTCGATCCGGCGACCGCAGAAGCGGCTGGCCCAACGCTCGGTGCGCAAGCACGCCAAACGTTCCGCAACCTCGATGCCGTGCTCCGCGCGGGCGGCAGCCGACCCGAGCTCGTCGTCTACACCACGGTCCTCGTCGCCAACGCGAGCGATTTCACCGAGCTCAACGAGCTCTACGCAGAGTTCTTCCCAAGCGAGCCGCCAGCGCGCATGACCATGCAAGTGCCCCTCCCGCGGGGACTACTGATCTCGATCGAATGCACCGCCCTCATCGAAAGCTGAGCGCTGACGCTGCGCCAAGCGCCGCAACAACGCAAAGGCCACTGAGCGCGATGGCGTCCGACGCGCTCCCGCTGTTGGGGAGAAGACACGCCGGCTGGTCAGCGAGGTGGCGTCTCAGGAGTGCTGTAAATAGGCGGCGGCTGCTGTCAGAGCGACGTCGTAGGTTCCCTCAAGTCCTGGCAGACGATTGAAGGAGGCCTACGGAAAGCGCCGGGCAACCGGCATGAGGATGGGGATGAGAGAGCCCTACGTCGAAGATTTAGCGAGTCACGGCGGCCCTGAGTCATGCGTTGGCGACCCGCGAGGGCGCAGCGAAGCGTTGACAGGGGTGCACGTGGGCCGGCTATTGAGGCTCGAAAACTCCATTGTCCAGGGCGCCGACGCGGTCGTAGGTGCGGAAGGCAACATCGCTGGCGGCGTTATCGCGAGTCGCCAGCGGGCCCTGCGTGGTCGGAGAACCCGTGCACGTGTGCGATCTCTTCATGCCGAGAACCGGGAGATCTCGCGCTTGCCCGCGCCTGGTGGTGATGCCTCGTCCTGGATGGTTCGGGGGGTGGTATGTCAGCGGGCGGTGGGCCGCGGGGGGAACGCTGAGGCGGTAATCCCTCGATGAACGAGCGCGAGAAGTCGGACAGGCCCGTAGTACCTGTGAAGCCGTCGAACAACGCCGCGCAGGCGGCGGCGGAGGTGGTGGAGGGAAGGGGCCTGCGCGAGGGGAACGCGACGAGTAAAACGCGCTCCGGACCCAGAGCCGGGCAACGCGCGCCAAGTGCGCTCGATCGCGTGCGTCGAATCGCACAGCAGGACAAGGGAGCACGGTTCACCGCGCTGCTGCACTACGTTGACGTCGATCGCCTGCGGGCGGCCTACCGGGCGTTGAACCCGAAGGCCGCGACCGGAGTGGACGGGGTCACGTGGCTGGAGTACGGGCTGGATCTCGAGGAGAACCTTCGCGATCTGCACGCCCGGGTTCATCGCGGCAGCTACCGGGCGAAGCCGTCACGCAGGGCGTACATACCGAAGCCGGACGGGCGGCAAAGGCCGCTCGGGATCGCTGCGCTTGAGGACAAGGTCCTTCAGCGGGCTGTGGTCGAGGTACTGAACGCGATCTACGAGACGGACTTTCTCGGTTTCTCCTACGGGTTTCGGCCCGGGCGCTCACCGCATCAAGCGTTGGACGCGCTCGCGTTCGCGATCGGGCGGAGAAAGGTGAGCTGGCTTCTGGACGCGGACATTCGCGGCTACTTCGAGCACATCGATCGGTCGTGGATGACCCGCTTCCTGGAGCACCGGGTCGGGGATCGGAGGCTCCTGCGCCTGATCCAGAAGTGGATGAGCGCAGGGGTGATCGAGAACGGGGAGTTGGTCGACACGCTGGAGGGGGCGCCACAGGGGGCTTCGGTTTCACCGTTGCTCTCCAACGTCTACCTGCACTATGTGTTCGACCTGTGGGCCGAGCGGTGGAGGCGCCGGCAGGCGAGTGGCGAGGTGATCGTCGTGCGGTTCGCGGACGACTACATCGTGGGCTTTTAACACCGAGACGACGCTGAGCGGTTCCTGGCTGAGCTGCGCGGAAGGCTTGCGCAGTTCAACTTGGAGCTGGCGGCCGAGAAGACGCGCCTGATCGAGTTCGGCCGGTTCGCCGCCG
>CAVPZV010000005.1:0-414959 GCA_963710305.1 uncultured Solirubrobacterales bacterium
GACGAGCGGTGAGCTTCGGCCCACCACGTCGGCGGCGGCACGTGCGAATGCCTGCACCTTGGGTGACCGGTTGGCGGTTAGCCAGGCGAGTGCGGTTTCCGACGGTGAAGGCCATCGATCGGAACGCTGGTGATCTCGGGATGGCCGTAGTACGCCAACAGCGTGGGGACGGTCGGGTGCACGAGTTTGCCGGTGGCGATCCGCATCAGGAGGTCCTCGGTTGATCGGGTCACGGTGCGCTGCAGTCGTCGGCCCGAGGGTGTGACCGGCGGGATGAATGCGTCCATCATCTCGCGCCGGAATCGGGGCGAGTCGGTCACAAGGCGGTCCGCGAGATCCTCGAGGCAGACCGACTCCCGTTCGGCCAGTGGGTCCCGCTTTGAGACCAGCAGCACGCGGCCCTCCCGCGAGAGGATCGGCCCGACCGTCACGTCTGGCGTGGAGATTGGTAGCCGGGTGGCGATCATGTCGACCTCGGCGGCTCGCATCACCTCCAGGTCGTGCCGGTCAAGTCCGGTGGCGACGATGTCGACGTTCGCCCCCGGATGGCGAGCCTGGTAGGTGTGGATGATCTCGGCCATGTGGCGGCCGCCGTTCGTCGGCATGTACATGCCGAGCCGCAGTGTCCCGAGCACGCCGGTGGCCGCTTCGCGGGCGTCCCGGAGGGCCTCCTGCATCTCCTGGCAGATCGGCGCGATGCTGGCCTGGAGTCGCTCGCCGACCGGGGTCAGCCGCACGCGGCGGCTGGTTCGTTCAAAGACGCGTGCGCCGAGTTTCGCCTCGAGGCCGTGCACGATCTGACTGACGCGGGAGCGGTCGATTTCGAGCTGCTCGGCGGCGCGGCCGAAGTGAAGCTCCTCGGCGACGGCGAGGAACACCCTGAGGTCTCGTAGCTCGACCGTAGACCACATTGGTGAGAGATCGTACATGGTCCGGTGAGCACTTCGGTCTTGTTCGGGCGGGCGCGGCGGGCATCTTTGCCGTCATGACGACTCGCACGAACGCAGCTCAGAAGCCCCTGATCCTGGCGGTCGTGTTGGCCGGAACGTTCATGGCGGTGCTCGACGTGGCGATCGTCAACGTCGCGATCCCCTCGATCCGCGCGGACATGCACGTCGGGTTCGGCGCCGTCGAGCTCGTGATCTCGGTGTACGCGCTGGCCTACGGCTGCCTGCTGGTGATGGGCGGCCGCCTTGGGGACCTGTACGGCCGCAAGCGCCTGTTCATCGTCGGGATGCTGTGGTTCAGCGCCGCCTCGGCGCTGTGCGGGGCGGCGCCGTCGATCGCCGTGCTGATCGCGGCGCGGGCGCTTCAGGGGATCGGCGGAGCGTTGATGTTCCCGCAGGTGCTGGCGATCATCCAGGTGAGCTTCGACGGATCAGAGCGCACCCGCGCACTGGGGCTGTTCGGATCGGTGACCGGGATCGCGGCGGTCGTCGGACAGCTGATCGGCGGGGCGCTGCTGGCGGCCAACCTGTTCGGCTGGACGTGGCGTCCGGTGTTCCTGGTCAACGTCCCGGTCGGTGCGGTGGCCGCAGTGGCGGCGTGGCTCGTCCTTCCCGACGATCAGCCGGCCGAGCAGACCGGCTTGGACTGGGGCGGCGTCGCGTTGCTCGCGGCGGCGCTGCTGCTGCTCTCCGTACCGCTGGTGGAGGGCCGCGATCAGGGCTGGCCAGCATGGATGATCGCGTGTCTCGTCGTTGCTGGTCCGGCGTTCGCCCTGTTCGTCATGTACGAGCGTCGCTTCGCGGCTCGGGGGCGCTCGCCGCTGTTGCGTCTGTCGCTGTTCCGTGACCGCGGGTTCGCCTGCGGGGTGCCGATCGGCGTGCTGTTCGTCGCCTCCTACGCCGCGTTCCTGCTGCTGCTGGCCGTCTATCTGCAAACGGGTCTTGGCTTCTCGCCGCTGCACGCCGGCGCGGTCTACACGCCCGCCGCCGTCGGTTTCTTCGTCACCTCGCTCGCCTCGCCCAAGCTCGTGCCGCTGCTCGGCCGGAACGTTCTGAGCGCCGGTTACGTGATCGCCGCCCTCGGTCTCCTCGGGACGGCCGCGACCGTCGCCGCCGCCGGGAGGGGGCTGGTCGGCTGGGAGATCGCGCCGACGCTGCTGATCGCCGGCCTGGGGCAGGGAATGGGGATGAGCCCGCTCGTCGGAACGATCATCGCCGGGCTCGGACCCGAAGACGCGGGAGCGGGCGCCGGCGTCGTGACGACCACCCTACAGATGGCCCAGGTGCTCGGTGTCGGGCTGGGCGGGCTGCTGTTCTTCACGCTGCTCGGCTCAGGCACATCCCGGGGTCGCCTACGCGAACGCCTACGCGGAGGTGCTGCCCGCCTGCGCCCTGCTGCTGCTGATCGCCGCGGTGATCGTCTACCGCCTGCCGGTCACCCCGTTCGAGGCGCAGAACGCGCTTGATCGAACGCCTGCCGGGCTGGGCGGCCGGATACGCCTACTCGATGTATCTGGCGACCGGCGGCCGGATCGGCGAGCGGATGTTCAAGGACGTGCTCTCGCGGGTCAGCCGCGCGCAAGCTCGCGCGGACCGCCAGGCGCCTGAGCAGCCCGGGGAGTTCCTCGTCTACCACTTCGAGGCGCTCGGCGAGGACGGCGCGTGGCTGAACTATCTCCAGCGCGAGGCTTTGACCGCCGGCGGCGGTCCGGTCCCGCACGAGTCAGAGCGCCAGCCGGTGATCCAGGCGCAGGTTCAAGAGATTGCCCGCCGGCAGCAGGCCGGCTGATCGATCCGGAACTGGATCCCCGGCTCGTGCGCCTGCTGGCCTTCGCCCTGGCCAGTTACCCGCGGCTGCTCCCGCAGATCACCCGCATGACGACCGGCACCGGACCCGACGACCCGCGATTCATCGCCGAATGGGAGGCGCTGCTGCGGCGGGTGGGAGCGCTGCTCGCCGATCGGGACGACGCGCGGCGCGACTCGCGACGCTCGTCGGCCTCGACCAACCACGAAGGAGATCGCTGATGCTCTACACCCAGCTTGGAGACTCCGGCCTGACCGTCTCACGACTGTCGCTCGGGACGATGACCTTCGGCGGGTACTCGTTCGCGACGTTCAACGCGGACGTCGACCAGCACAGCGCCGATCAGATGGTCGGGCTCGCGCTGGATGCCGGCGTTAACCTGTTTGACACTGCCGAGGGCTACGGCCAGGGACGCAGCGAGGAGGTGCTGGGCGCAGCCCTGCGGCGCGCCAACGCCCGCGACCGCGCGGTCATCGCGACCAAGGTCAGCACCTTCACGCCCGGCGATGACCCCGACCAGCTCAGGCTGAGCTACCGCCACATCGTCGGCAACGCCGAACGCGCCCTGAAGCGACTCGGCACCGACTGGATCGACCTCTACCAGCTCCACCAGCCCGACTTCCAGACGCCGTGGGAGGAAACGCTGCGCGCGCTCGACGATCTCGTCACCCGCGGCCTCGTCCGATACGTCGGCTGGTCGAACTTCCCCGCCTGGCACGCGGCCCGCGGCGCCGGCATCCAGCAGTTGCGCGGGTACGCGCCGTTCATCTCAGCCCAGATCTACTACTCGCTGGTTGGCCGCGAGGCCGAGCACGAGATCCTTCCGTACTGCCGGGCGGCTGGGCTTGGCACGCTCATCTGGAGCCCGCTCGCCGGCGGCTTTCTCACCGGTAAGTACACACGCGATGACCCGACCGGCGACAGCGGCAGACGCGCTGGCTTCTCCGTCCCGCCGATCGACCTCGAACGCGGCTACGACGCCGTTGACGCGATGCGCGAGCTCGCCGACGACCACGACGTCCCGGTCGCCCACGTCGCGCTGGCATGGCTCCTGGCCAAGCCCGCGGTCTCAAGCATCGTCCTCGGCGCATCACGACCTGAGCAGCTCGCCTCCAACCTGGCGGCTGCCGAGCTGACCCTCAGCACCGACGAGGTCGCGCTGCTCGATGAAGTCGATCCGCCGGCGCCGCTCTACCCAGACCCCCGGTGGATGACGCCAGCCACACCCGATTCCGAGGACGACAGGCCCACCGTCCGCGCGTGAAAGATGCGAGGATTGCCACGGTGAGGGACGACTCGTTCGGCATCGAGTTCGCCGAGTCTGCACCGCGGACATCGCCCTTCCTGCGGCCAGGGCTGTCATCGACTATCGCGGAATCGCGCCGGCGACGGTGACCAGCGCGCTGCGGACCTGCGGGGAAGCTGGGGATCTTTGAGATAAATGGATATGTCCGATTACTGCAGCGAGAGCGTCGTCGGCGGAGGTGATGCTTTTGTGCTTGCAAGGCTGCGCCGCCTTGTTAGCACTCGGCGCATCGATCTCACGGCTGGACCGCCTCGTAGGCGCTGTGCGCGCTATCGGCGCCGAAGCGGGACGCTGGTCATCCTGCACGAGCCGTTCGTCGCCCAGCGAAGGCAGGTCTGTGAGGCTAGCCGCCGGCGCCGGGCTGGACGCGCTATCCGCGCAAGGGGGGGAGCACGCACCAGCGCCGCGATCTCTTCGTCATGGGCGGTTGCCGCGCGCAGGCACCTGCTCGCGGTCGTGGCATGAGGGCGCGGTTCGGTTTACCCACTGCTGATTGCCCAGTTTGCTGGGCCGATGTGCCGCGCCCGTGGTGGTCCTGCGCGGCCTCGGGGAGCGTCAGGGCGAGTTGCGGGCGCGGTCGCCGTCAATCATCGACGGGTCGATTATCCTCACCAGCCGTGGACTTCAGCGAGCTGACTCCACCCGAACTGCGCGTTCTTGGCTGCCTGATCGAGAAGCGCTGGATGACGCCCGACCACTACCCATTGTCGCTGAACGCGCTGAGGCTCGCCTGCAACCAGGCAAGGAACCGCGATCCGGTCACCGACTACGACGAGGAGACTGTCCGTGAGGCCGCGGAGCGGCTCAGCCGCTACGGCCTCGCCCGCCTTGCCAGCGGCCGCAGCTCTCGCTCGGTCAAGTACCGCGATCTTGCCGAGGAGGGCCTCGACCTCGACCGCGAGGAGCTCGCCGTGCTCGCCGTGCTGCTCCTGCGTGGTTCGCAGAGGCCTGGTGAGCTCAAGGCCCGCGGCGAGCGGATCGCGCCGATCGGCTCGCTCGAGAAGGTCGAGCAGGTCCTCGAGACGCTGATCGATCGGGGCTACGCTCGGCGGATCGGTCGCCTCCCCGGGCAGAAGGAGGACCGCTTCGTCCACGTGCTCGGCGACAGTGGCGAGGCCGACCTCGCGGTGGCCGAGGCCGAAATCGGCACGCGGCCGCAGGCGCTTACCATCGATGAGACGCTCGACCACGGTCCCAGCGTGCTCGGACGGATCGCCGCGCTCGAGGACGAGATGGCGGACTGCGGCTTGAGGTCGCGCAGCTCGCGCCGAGCGGGACGCCCGGTAAGCTTCGGTCGCTGGGCGGACACCCCGGGCGGAGGTCGCCGCGTCCTGGCGGGGGCCGCTAGGTCGGGAGCGCGAGGCCGACGCGGTATGTGGCGCCGCCGAGGATCACGCCGGCCGCGAGTGCTCTCGCCTCGACGCCGGACAAGGAGCATCGACTCCCGGGATCGACAATCGCTTCCGTCACGCGCTAAGGACGCAGCGCACTTGTGCTTCGGCGACGCAGAACCCTTCCGCCAGCACCGACCAACGGGGGAGCGCTGCTGACACACACGGCCGGTAACCTGGCGACGGTAGTGGCGCCACCGCGGCAAACGCAGTCCGCAGGTCGACGCCCACTCAGCCGCGTGTGGCTCGCGCTCGGCGTCGTGTATGTCGCCTGGGGGTCGACGTACGTCGCGATCCGGATCATGGACAGAACAGTTCCGCCGCTAATCGGGGCCGGCGTCCGCTACGTCGCTGCGGGCCTCCTGATGTACATCTTCCTGGCACTGTTGCGTCGGCAGCTGCCGCGTGTCAGCGCCCGCGAGCTAGGCTCAGTGGCGCTAGTCGGGGTGCTGCTCTTGACCGGCGGGAACGGCTTCGTGTCCTTTGCCGAGCGAGAGGTGCCGGCCGGGCTCGCAGCTCTGGTCGTCGCGACAGTCCCTCTCTGGCTGCTGCTGATCCGCTACCTGACTGGCGAGCGGCCCGCCGCCGCGACCCTCGCAGGTCTCGGTGTCGGGTTCGTCGGGGTGGCGCTGCTCGTCATCCGGGGCGGCCAGGGGCAGGGCTTCAATGTCTGGCATCTGCTGATCGTGCTCGGCGCGTCGCTCTCATGGGCGCTCGGATCTTGGGCGTCGCCGCGGCTGCCGATGCCGGCCGACGCAGCGACCGGCACGGCGCTCGAGATGCTGATCGGCGGCGCCGCTCTGGCGTTGCTCGGGCCGCTGGTCGGGGAGGATTGGGGGCGCGTAACCTCGCACGCATCGGCGGGCTCGCTCGAGGCGATCGCGTACCTGGCGCTGATCGGGTCGATCCTCGCGTTCACCGCGTACGTTTGGCTGCTCCGGCACGCGCCGATCTCGCAAGTGTCAACGTACGCGTATGTCAACCCGGCCGTCGCGGTCCGACTCGGAGCGTTGCTGCTCGGCGAGCGCATCACCGCGGTCACCGCCATCGGCGGCGTGATCATCCTCGGCGCCGTTGCGGTCGTAATCAGCGCCGAGCGCGCACCGCCGGCGTCTGCCGAGGTCGACCCCGCAGCTTGAGCGTGTCGCGGCGGCGCGACCTCCTTCTCAAGCGCAGTCGTCCTCCGGCGCCGCCGCCGACGTGCGGTCGGTCCGGCGAGTGGCCGCGATACCAGCCCCGATATCACGCATATCGCGCAAGCCGCGGTGACTGCTTCAGACGCGGCGAGAGGTTGCCACTCGCAGGCTCGGGAGCGACACCGCCATCCGTCTGCCTGCGACCTGTAATTCAGGCTGAGGACCGAGTCGAGCGCGGTGCTCGGCCAAGCCATGTTCGCGGTCGCGCCGTCGCTAGCTTGCGATTCGACGCTCGAAGCCAGCAGGGCCTTGCGTCAGATCTTGAAGTTCACGTCCTTGAAGTTGCCCCTCTGGCAGTTGACCGTCTGCGGGTCCCTGCCCATGTTCAGGTCGGTGCCACAGACCCAGCCGTGGCTGATCCACTTGGCGCTGTGTCCGTCGTGGGCGGCGCCGCCGACCAGGACTTTGATTCTCGGCAGTTCAGCGCACGTCACGCCACCTGAGACCCATGTAGTGAACTGCCCCTTGGGGCAGTAGATGGGACCTGCCGGCGGCGCCTGGCTGAGGAGCTTGCCGGTGCAGATGTTCCAGACAGCGAGGGCTGCAGCGAACGTCTCGCCGTACTGGGGGAAGTACCACTCTTCACGGCGGTAGGCGGGATGACCGTCGCAGGTACCGAGGTCGAACGCCACGACGGTCGCACGGACGTAGCGGGTGCCGTCTGCGACCGCGAATCCAGGCCAGTCGAACCCGGCGACGCCGTGGCCGACTGCCCGA
The DNA here is from genome assembly GCA_963710305.1 of uncultured Solirubrobacterales bacterium. Taxonomy (GTDB): domain Bacteria; phylum Actinomycetota; class Thermoleophilia; order Solirubrobacterales; family Solirubrobacteraceae; genus Palsa-465. Next base: position 7,365 of record CAVPZV010000005.1, read on the forward strand.
CGGCCGCCCCACCTGCTCCAGTGGATCCTGTCGATGAAGCTCGTCGGGTCGCCGTTGAAGTCGATGGCTGACGGTCTGATGGCGCCAAACCCGGCGCCCCAGTTGGGGTTGGCCTGTTTCACGCCGAGCGTCGGCGCGGTGCGGGCGAGCGCCGCGCTCGCCGGAACGACGAACACGACTAACAGGAGAATCAATGTCAAGTGCCGCCGAGGCATGCGCGTGATCCTGACACATCCGACACGTCACGGACCTCTGACCGCGCCGCCCCGGCAAGAGACGCGCTCCCCCGTAACGGCAAGGTCTCGCCGCGCTGTCGACCGAGTGGCACCGTCGTCAAGGCCGGCTCGGACGCCCTCTTTCTTCCGGCGCGGCTACGCGGACCCTTCGCCGCAGGCCCGTTCGGGACCCCGCTTCGATTCTCCGAGAGGCCCTTTGCCCGAAACCAGTTGCCTCCTCGTCGCCAAATCCGCGACGAGGGGATCGCGGGCGGTGCGATGATCCCGCTGATGTTGCGCGCGGTGCTGCTCGATGTGAACGGCACGCTGACTGATCCCTCTGCCATCGGCGCGGTATGGGCGCGTCCGGAGCTCGGTGAGCGTGTCCTCCAGCACGCGATCTCGACAGCGATGGTGGGGGCCCTGTTCCACGACGCCGGGCGACCGTTCCGCGATCACCTCAGCTCAGCAATCGATGTCGTCGTCGCTGCCGCGGGCCTTGATCCTCAGTCCAGCGCGCAAGCGCTCGACAGCGCCGCGTCGCTGCCCGCGCGACCCGGCGCCGCCGACGCTCTCGCGACGCTGCGCGACGCCAATCTGCGGATCGTCGCGCTGACGAATTCCGGGGCTGACGGCGGACGCAGGACCCTTGAGGCGTGTGGTCTGCTCTCGTTTGTCGAACAGGTCCTGGGCGTCGATGCCGTATCAACCTTCAAGCCCCACCCCGATGTCTACGCCTACGCCCTGTCTCAACTCGACGAGGACCCCGACTGGGTCGCGCTGATCGCGACCCATCCATGGGATCTCGCCGGCGCGGCACATGGCGGGATGCGAACGGCCTGGGTCCGCCACGGACCCCGCGGGTGGCCCTCGGTGTTCCCCATGCCCGATGTGCAATCCGACACACTCCCAGACCTCGCTAAAGCGATTCTCGCTCATCGCTGGTAATCCCGCTGAGCAGCGGGCGTCCCCTGCCGACGATCCGACGGCCGGGTTCCTGGTAGGTGGCGACCTAGCTCCGGATGCCGCCTTGTTCGCCACGCGGCCGGCGATCCCGAGGGCCGGCCCGGCAGTGGGCCATAGAGTGAAGATTCGGCGCGGTCGCCCGCGTTGACGGCCGCGACCTGTCTCACACGGAGGTGCTCAATGCACCCGATCCTCCTTGGACCGCCCCGCAACAAGGGCCGGCGCTACCCAGCAGACCCGCCCACCGTGGAGGAGATCATCGCCGTGATGCGTGCCGCGGGTGCGCGCCCCGACGGCGTGCGTCTACGTGCTCTGATCGTCGTGCTGTGGCCAGCGGGGCTGCGGATCGGTGAAGCGCTCGCGCTCGCCGAAACCGACCTGGATGCCCGACGTGGGCGTTGGCCGGGCGCGCTGGGAGGCGGCGCCGCGAGGCGCCAACTGGGACGGACCGCCGCCGCAGCGGGGGTCAGACGCCGGTTCGCGCCCCATCAGCTGCGCCATGCGCACGCGATCGAGATGGCCGACGAGGGGATCCCGGCTGGTCGTCATCCAGCGCCAGCTCGGGCATGCCCATCTCGGGGTCACCTCGATTTACCTGCAAGGGATCGACAGCGCAGAAATCATCGACGCTGTTCACGCCCGACGACCGCCGATGATCCCGGCCACCGCCGGTCTGCGCACGATCCGGTAGTCCAAGAGCCACAACGCTCAGAACCGAGCCCCCTTCTCGACACTCGACACGAGGCAGATACCGCCGCGCGCTCGACCTGGTCCAACGCCCCGCGCCGCGGATGTGCCCGCCCTTTGAGAGCTCGCTCGTTCCAAGACAACCGCCCGCCGCCGTCCGACATCCAAACCGACGAGCCGGACGACACCGACCGCCAGACCGTCAGGTACTCACTGAGGCGAAAGGAGGGAAGCCTCGGCTGGCGCGTCAGGTCCCGAGACGGACCTCGACGAGAGCGGGCCTCTCATGCCTGCGTGGGCGTCGCCACCCGTTACCGCATGTGCGCGAGCAGGTTGTACGGACCCGCGGCCAGCGCCGACGGGGCCAGGCGTTGCACGGTCGCGTGCCTGACGCCTTCTGCCTTGAGCTTCCTGAGGATCGAGGCGATCGCAGTGGCGTCCTGACCCGCGCTCAATGACCGGTCACGTCGTGGGCGTCGATCGGCGCGGCGACCCTCGCCCCGATTGCGTGCTCGTGGCGCTCGGCCGCCTTGAGGCCGGTGACGAGCCGGTCGCCGGCCTTGCTCTGGCGCCGGAGCGCCGCCATGTGGTGGGTCTTGTATGCCTTGGTCTCGCGATCGACCGTCGTCAAGAGTGCGCGGCTATCGCCGCAGAGTGCTGCGCGGCGGCGATCGGCCCGCGAGATCGGTCCGTAGCGCCCGGCAGAAGGACTGCAGCGCGGCCGGCCTCCCGGCGCATGAGGGCAGCTTCCTGGCCGCCGCGGCGCTCGAGGGTGTCCTGGCGGGTATCGCGATCGCGTTGATGTTGCCAGCGGGCGGGTCATTGACGATCTCGATGTCGCGGAAGGCCTGCGAGAGGTAGGCCGTGCACAGCGGGGACCCGGCAGAGATCAAAAACTCGGCCGGGATCAGCGCTGCCGGGGCGGTCGCGCCGCCGACCGTGGATGACCACACAACCGTGCCGACCCCGATCGCGACGTAGCCGCACGGTCCCTCAGCCCTGAGTAGCTGCGTGAGCAGATCGCCCTGCGCAAACACCTTCTGACGCCGCTGATCAGCGAGCGCTCGATTCGGCGTCGGCACGGGCGGCCCGCCCGCTCCGACGATGAGCTTGGCGTGGATCGACCGCGTCGCGGTGAACGTCGCGCCATTGGCGCAGCTCGAGTCCGGCGTCGCCGTCTGGGTGAGGTCGATCGTCTTCGTGTAACCCGCGGCCCGTGCGTTGCGGACCTGCTGCTGCGGCATGAACGCGGTCGCCGGCGGGAAGTTGGCGCACGAACCAGTCTGCTGCGATCCATCCGACATGGTGGCGCCGAGCACCGTCGTCAGCTGGCAGTGGCCCGAGCCGCTCGACGTCAGCTCCGAGCCCGGGGCGGCGCTGGCGGGCATCTCAGCGCTCACGGCGAGGTGGCCCGCGGTGTCGCCGAGGCCTATGGTGATCGGCAGGTTGGCGGTCCTCCCGCTCTGCTTGAGCGTGCAGTCGTAGTTGTTGTTCGCGTAGGCGCCGGTGTTCACGCTGACATGCGAGCCGTCCGCCACCAACGACCGCGTGACGGTGCCCCGCTGGACGTCCCAGGAGATCTTCATCGTCCAGGACAGCGCGTCGGTGTAATCCGAGTTGCCCCGGGAGCTGCGGAAGTGCGCCTTTTCGATGTAGCTCCCCTCGTACGTCGCGTGGTACACACGGGCCGTGGCATGCGCCGTTCCCGCCAGGAATCCCACGATCAAGCACGACAGGACGCCGAGGCGAAACCCGGCAACGACTCTGAAGAAGCCCTTCCGCTGCATCTATGCCCCCAATGATTGGTCCGCAGGTCTGGCCAACGCCCCCTCGGACAATGCCTGCTCTCTCAAGGAGCACCGTATCGCGTTCAAGACCTGAATCCCTCACTCCGCGCTCGCCTCCGCCTCATACCTGCCCTTCCGGGGTGCACAACGCCCGGCCTCGTGTGCCAGCGCCCTCCTATCAGCGAATCGCTGAACCTCTCGGGTGGTGCGGCGGCAGCCTGAGACCGCCTGCTGGCGCGGGTATCGCCGGATCGCCGTGAAGCGCTCACCAAAGATGGCGCGGGAGCGATATCAACCAGGAGTCGATGAGCTGGGCACGGCGTCGAGCGTACCGTCCCTGTGCTCGCCCGCCGTTTCGCCCCGGCTCATAGCGGAGCATGGACCGCCGACGAGCGGCGGGGGCAACGCCTTCAGAGACCGTGCTGGTGAAGGTAGGTCACTTCTTGTGGCGAGAACGTTCGATGCTCTCGGCGTACGTCTTGACTAGGGACGCGCGGCCTGGAGCGCGGCGCCGGACAGAGGGCTGGTCGGCGGCTTCCCGCGCGAAAGTTCGGTCGAGGCTCGCCGCGTTCGCCACGGTGACCTCGCCGGACACCCACGCCTGGTAGTCCTGCACCAAGATGGGTGCGGTCGTCTGTGGGGCCTGCCTGTAGATGCAAACGAACGCCGCGCCCGCCTGTCGGCCTTGCGTCGCACCGCTGGTGGTTGTGCTCGAGCTCGCGCCACCGCAGGCGGCTGTTGCGAGGGACAGCGTCGCGATCGAAAGTGCTGCCAGAAGCCTCATTGCTCAGGTTGGTTTCAGTTCAGAGGGGTTGTCGCGGTTCGCGGAACCACTACCCGCTAGTTTGCGCGGCGACAGCCTCCCATTGGCGGATGTCGGTGGCCAGGCATCGAGCGCCGAGTCTCGACTTGACCGTTGGATTCGGCGGCGCGCCATGCCTCAGTGGCTTTCCGCGCACTCGCCCGGACCAGCGAGGTCGGCTCTCCAGTCGCGGTCATGGCGACGAGCGCGACTGTGGGTTCTGGGCTGATCGGGACCTGCCTTTGTGCTCCCGCCGGTGCGTGTGGCTTGGTCGCTCGCTTGGCCCCATCTGTCCGACTCAGTAGCGTGAAGCAGCCCACCGGGAGCCGATCTCCTGGCGGCTTCGTTCCGGTCGCGGTAGCGCCACTCCCGCCTCGCGGACGCCCGCACGCTTGCAGCTGTCATTCGCGGAGCCAACGGTGCCTCGGCGCTCGCCCGTTGCATGCGGTAGCGGCGGTGTTTGGTCGGCGCCGGCGGCGGGTCAGGCGGTGATGAGGACCGGCGCGTGGTCGGTGATCACGACGGTGTGCTCAACGTGCGCGGAACAGGCCTGGTCGGCGGTCTTGATCGTCCAGCCGTCGTGGCTCTGATAGACCGCACCGGTGCCGGCGGAAATGATCGGCTCGATCGTGATCACCAGTCCCGCCGTGAGCGGCTGTGAGAGCGCGGGCTCGTCGTAGTTGGGGACGGTCGGCCACTCGTGGATGCTTCGTCCGATGCCGTGGCCGGTCAGATCGCGACACACCGAGTAGCCGCGCGCCGCGACCACGCTTTGCACGGTGCGCCCGACCTGGTTGATCGGCGTTCCGGCTCGAGCGATCATCATCGCCTGCTTGAGAGCTTCCTGGCCCGCCGCGATGAGACTGAGCCGGGACGGGTGGACCTTGCCGACAGGTACCGAGACGCACGCGTCTGCGTAGTAGCCGTTGAGTTCGGCCGTGACATCCAGTTTCACGAGATCTCCGCTACGCAGCCGGCGCCGTCCTGGGATGCCGTGCACGGCCTCGTCGTTGACGCTGATGCAGTTGACGCCCGGAAAGCCGTAGGCCAGCCGCGGTCCTGATCGCGCCCCTGCATCTGCAAAGACGCGTGCGCCGACACGATCGAGATGCTCGGTGCTGACGCCAGGACGCACACGAGCGCGCATCGCTCGTATCGCTTTCGCGACAACGCGTCCGGCTGCCCGAAGCCCATCAAGGTCCGCTTGGGTTTCGATCGACACGATCCCAAAGGCTACGCCCCAGCGCCGTCCACGCCCAGGCATTGCCGATGAGCCTGGTCACCCATGCTGGGACAACCCGAAAAGGCGTGGACTGGTGCCCGTGCCCGCGACCGGTGCGTAGGCGCGCGCCCCTGTCCGATCCGGGTGACTAATCGTGAGGTCGCATTCCTTGAGACTTCGGTGCCGTTTCCGGGCGACCCGTATTGGCGCGACACGTCGCCGCACGCCTGTGAGATCTCAGCGTCCTCGGCTTAGATTTACGGCTGGTTACTGCTGTTGGTCGATAGAGTCCAACATGTGCGTGCGGAGCGCCGCGGACCGCTGAGAAGCCGCAATTTCCGGCTGTTCTTCGCCGGATACAGCACCTCATTGTTCGGGACCGGGATGGCTGCCGTGGGGGTCTCGTTCGCGGTCATCCGCGGCGGAGGGACCGCCACCGATCTCGGGCTCGTGCTAACCGGCCAAGTCATCGCGAACATCGTCTGCGTGCTGGCCGGTGGCGTGCTCGCAGACCGGATCGGCCAGCGCGTGGTGATGCTCGCAAGCGATGCGGTCAGGACGGTCAGCCAGGGGGCGTTCGCCGCCCTCGTGCTCCTCGGGCACCCACCGATCGCCTGGCTTGTGGCGCTCTACGCGGTCCAGGGAGGCGCCACAGGATTCTTCGAGCCGGCGCTGATCGCGTTGACTCCGAAGCTCGTGGACGCGGAGGATCTCCATGACGCAAACGTCCTGACGGGGCTCTCGGTGAACGTCGGCAGGATCGGAGGGCCCGCGGTCGCGGGCGGGCTAATCGCGATCACCAACCCAGGAGTCGTCCTCGCGCTCGACGCGGCCACCTACGCCGTCAGCGTGTTCTCGCTGTCCTCGCTCGACCTCGGCGCGATCGAGCTCTCCCCGCCCGAATCGTTCCTCTCACAACTCCGCGCCGGTTGGACAGCCTGGCGTTCTCGGACCTGGCTGTGGGTCGTGAGCCTCAAGTTCGCGTTCTCGAACATGCTCGTGTTGGCACCGTTCCTGGTGCTTGGGCCGATCCAAGCCGGCCATCACCTCGGCGGCGCCGGTGCCTGGGGCCTTATCCTCGCCGCGCAAGGCATCGGCGCCGTCATCGGCGGGCTCGCGCTCCGCGGCCGACGACCATCCCGACCCCTTCCCCTGGCAATCATCGTTCAGGCCGGGTGGGTGTTCCCGATCATCGGCGTGGCACTGCTGCTGCCCGCCCCAGCCGTCGCCGCCGGCGCGCTGCTCGCCGGGATCGGCTCGGCGGTCTTCAACGTGATCTGGAACACCGTCCTGCAGAGCAACATCCCGCCTCACCTGATCGCCCGAGCCACCTCCTACGACTACCTCGCGTCGTTCTCGCTCGGGCCACTCGGACTCGCGATCGCCGGCCCCGAAGCCTCTGCCCTCGGCGCGTCAACCGTGCTCTGGATCGCGGCCGCATGGCAGATCCTCAGCACCGTCGCAACCCTCGCCGTCCCCGACATCCGAAACCTGCGAGACCGCCCAACCCCGACAGTGACCACCGAGACCCCAAACACCGAATCCATCCCCACCGACCCAACAGCGGTCTAACCGCGCCGATTATCGATCACCGCCGGCAGGCACGAGAGCAGCACCGCGGTCGCGCAGGCGTCAAGCGTCCTCCGAGCGGTGGCGACGGCCACGGTCCTCCAGGACGACGTAGCCCTGAAGCGAGTTGAGCGAGCCATGAACGGAGTGACTCGTGGTCCGGTAGATGGTCTGGTAGAGCCCCTCGAACGACAGCATCGGTTCTGAATCTGCCGCGTCGTCGGCGGCTCTCCCACAGAGTTCCCGCGAGGTTTCTTGGTTTGCCGCCTTTTCGGCCTCGCGCGAGGGTGGAGTCCTGGCACCTTCGGCGCCCAGTAGCTGTCCGCCTCGCGGGTCATCTGCTCGACCGGAGGCATGTGCGTCGCGCCCTGCAGAGTGGCAAGCTGCCCCGGTGACAGGTACGTCTGGCCGAACGGCAACAGACAGTTGTGAATGGAGAACAGCTCGTTCTGAGCGTGGCCCACCCAGTTGGGATGGTGTGCCCGTTGATCGATCAAGACCCAGGAGAGCCGAATCGCCTGCTCGTACAGCGACCGAAGCAGCACTCTGGCGCCCTGATCGCTCGGGTCGTCAGGCTCGGCTTAGCTGCATCCGCTCCGACCGAGCTGACGACCGCTGACCGACCGGAATCGGTTCGACGACGTCGGCGGCGAGGCAGCTCCAATTCCCGCGCTCGAGCTCACCGATCAGCGCGGACACGTCGCGCCCGTCCTTTGCCGCCGCGCTCACGTGCGGCACGTCCTGCTGGCGGGCGATCAGGATCGCGCCGGCAATCTTCCCGTCGCTGATGACGAGCTTGCGGTAGCTGTGCTCTGCGGCGTCCTCCAGCACGATCACGGTATCGCTCCCCTCGGGCTCGACCCGCCCGATCGAGACCAGGTCGACGCCAACGACCTTGAGCGCCGTCATCGGAAGGGTGCCCTCGTAGGCGCGCGATCCGCCCACCGCATTCTCGGCCGCGACTTCGCCCTGCTCGACCGCGGCCGGCCACAGCCCGAGAATTCGTCCGCGGTGCTCCGCGAGGTCACCGACGGCGAACACTCCTGGAGCGCTCGTGCGGAGCTCATCGTCTACGAGTACGCCGCGCCCGACCTCGATTCCGGCCTCTTGGGCGAGCGTGACGAGCGGCGAGATCCCGGCCGCGACCAGCATCACGTCGGCTGGCAGCTCTCTGCCATCTTTGAGCGTGACGCTCGTTATGCGCCCGCCGGCCGCCCCCACCTTCGCTGTCTCCGTCGCCACCGCGATGCGGAGCCCAAGGCCCTCGAGATACTCGCGCACGAGCTCCGCGGCGCGGTCGTCGAGCTGGCGGGAGAGCAGCTTCGGTTCGCGCGCGAGCACGGTGACGGCCGGCCCGAGCTTGCGAATTGCGTAGGCGGCCTCGAGTCCGAGCAAGCCGCCGCCGGCGACGATCGCGTGCTCGGCGCCGTGGCGCTGAACGTAGGCGCGGATGGCGAGCGCGTCGCTCGCACGGCGCAGGACGAACGTCCCGTGGACGCCGAAGCCTTCGATCGGGGGCGTGAACGAGTCGCTGCCCATGGCGAGGATCAGGCGGTCGTAGCCGAGCCGTTCGCCCGTGCCCAGCGTGACCTCCTGCCGCTCGACGTCGAGTCGCTTGGCCGATGTGTTGAGCCAGCACGTGATCCGGTTGTCCTCATACCAGGCATCGGGGAGCAGCTGAAGGCCGACCATCGCCGAGTTCCCGTGGACGAGGCGGGAGATGCCCATCCGGTTGTAGAGCGGATATGGCTCGTCGGCGACGATCTCGATGTCGCAGTCGGGGTGCCGCCGGCGAATGTGGTCGGCGGCGGTGACACCTGCGATCCCGTTGCCGATCACGACCACGCGGCGCACCTCGGGGTCGAAGACAAACTCGATCTGCTTGCTCGGCGTTCGAGCCGCCCGCTCCGGCGTGGCCGACACCTCGACCGGGCCGTTGATGCGTGCGCAGCATGCCATCCGCGTGTTCTCGCCATAGCCGAGGCGCTCCAGCGTCGCGCGCTCATCGGCGCCGATCGCCGACAGGTTCTCCATCCCGGACCTGACGCACACGGGGTCCGCGCCGCAGACACCCATCCGGCAACCCGCCTCGACGGGGGCCTCTGCGCGCTCGAGCATGTCAAGCAGCGTCGCTCCGGGCTTGGCCAGCAGCCGAATCCCACTCGGCGCGATCGTGACCTCGGGCTCGGCCGCGCGCTTGGCCCGAGCGGCGGCGAGCGCTCCGACGGCGAGCCTCGGCGCCGCGTCCACCGCGCCCTGACTCGCCTCGACGAACTGACGCTCCTTGCGCCACGTTCGCGCGACCCACGCGAGCGCCAGCGCCCACACGATCACCCGCAGCGTCCACACGAACCAAGCCGTCGTCGGGCTCCCCGTAAGCGTCGCGGACAGCGCCTCAGGGGCGTAGAAGTAGTAGAGGCAGAGCGCGGCTGCGGCGTAGACGGTGGTGATCCGGTGGACCGTGACCTTGATCAGCGCCTCGGCCAGGAAGAAGCTCGCTGCGCTGACGCCGATGTAGACGGCGAAGCGCGCGTAGTCGGCGCCGGCCGAGATGTGCGCGGGCAGCGTGAAGTAGCAGAGGATCAGACCGGGAAAGCAGCCGACGAAGAACTTCCGGTAGCCGGTGTAGTGGCGGTCGTCCTCGTACATGTCGGCGAGGTAGGCGACCTTCGGGCTGAAGTCGTAGCAGTTCTTCGCGCACCCGACGCACGGCTGGCAATGCGAGTTCGGCACCGTCACGTACGGCGTCTGGCCGTAGACGCGCTGGACCGGCAGCAGCGGGCAGATCGAGCTGCACCAGCCGCTCTTGCCCTTGAACACGATCCCTCCGAGCATCGCCCCGACGAGCGAGCCGCCAATCAGGCATGCGGTTGCGACACCGCTGTCGTTGAACAGCGGATGGCGTGAGGCGACCAAGCCGATGAACGCGATCATCCCGACCACGGGCGCGTACTCGCGGTACCAATCCGGCACGGTCAGCCCGCGGGTGAACTTGAACAGCCGCGGCGTCTGATTGGAGGCCGCGAGCGGGCACAGGTTGCGCCACAGTCCCGGGGCCGCGAGCCATACGAGCGGGAGCAGCGGGATCGCTAGCTTCCACCACAGCTTCAGTCCGGTGTGCGGGTCGACCACGAGCAGCACGCACTCGGCGATCGCCGCGGCCACGCTCAAGGCACGACCGGCGTGCCAGGCCCACATCGGCACCCGGCTGCGGATCTGCGTGTAGTTGGGAAACGGATTGGCCGGCGTGGCGCTCGCCACGTCAGTTCCCTCCGGAGCGCACGAGCGCGTCGCTGGCGAGGCGCAGGCGCGCGGTCACGATCTTCGCCAGGTCGAACAGGATCGTCCGGCCGAGTTCCGGATCGCGCGCCGAGAGCACCTCGAAGGACTCGAGCCGCAGGCGGAGCACCTCCCCGGCCGTGATCCCGTACAGCGTCATCGAGCGCGGGCCGCCGTCGAGGAACGAGACCTCGCCGAGCACCGACGGGGCGTCGATCGCCTTGAACGTCACCGGCTTCGCGCCCGGGAGCCGCACGCCGATCGTCCCCTCCGTGAGCAGGTACAGCGCACGGTCCCGGTCTCCCGCGCGGATCACCACCTCGTCCATAGAGAAGCGGCGCGTCTCGGCGTGGTCGAGGATCTTCTCCCAGTCCGACTGCGGCCGGTTGGCGAGGAACTCGAGCTGGTTCGCGCGCTCGTGGACGGCGACCGAGTCGTAGTCGAAGAACCCGGCGCCGAAGCTCATCCTCGAACCTCGGGAGCATCCTGATCGGCAACGTCATTACGAACTACTGGTGAAGCGATCAGCGAGAACACGTAGGACAAGAACATCGACCGATCGAACGACAAATTGAGGGGTCGTTTCAGTCGGCGAGACGAGACTCCGCGCGACCGGTGCTGCTTCCCAAGCCTAAGGTCGCGGGTTCGAACCCCGTCGTCCGCGTTCACGCCTTCGCCCGGACAGCGGCTTACGTCTCCGTTGGTGTCCAGCCTCGCAGCGGCCAGCTAGTCGAAAAGGCGCACCCATGCCCCGATCCCCGAGCGGCGGCATCCCGCTCCGCCACCGCACGACGGCCGTTGTCGTGGCCGACCCGCGGAGACCTCGCGAGCTACTTCGCTCTCTTGTAGGTCAGGTGGAAGTCGGTCCGGTAGTTGCCGTCCTCGGCCTTCTCCCACCGGCCGGCGATCGTGTCGCCGTCCTCGCTGATCGCCGCGGTGAAGCGCTGGGGGAACGGCTCGCCCTCGCGCCAGAGCTGCCACTCGCCGTCCCCGATGCTCATCTCGTAGATGCGGCAGACAACGCGGTCGTCGGAGTAGAGCTGGAAGTAGGTCCCGTTCGCCGCGTCGCAGCCGATGATCGAGATGGCGTCGGGCGCGCCGGGCACGTTGATCGTTGTGCGCGCGACGAGGTGCGCCCCGGACTCGTGCCACTCAAAGCTGGCGTGCCCTTCGCCTGGCCAGCGCTCACCGTCCGGCGAGCTGGCCTCGAGGGTCCATTCGCCGAGGAGTGGCTCGAGCTTCTTGAGGGCGTCCTGGGCGGTGGGCTGACCCATCCGTCTTGCCTCCTTTATTCGGCTCGCGTGTAGACCTGGACTTGGACGCCGTCGGGGCCGACGGTCCGGCTCTCGGCGAGCTTCAGCTTCAACCTGTCGATCCCGTCGGGGAACAGGCGCTGGCCGCGGCCGAGGATCGTCGGGAAGACCATCAGCCGAAGCTCGTCCACCAGATCCGCCGCGAGCAGCGCCCGCACGAGCGTGCCGCTTCCGGCGACGAGGATCGTGCCCTCGGTCTCGCGCTTGAGCCTCGACACCCCCTCGGCGGCATCGCCCGAGATCACGGTCGTGTTCTGCCACTCCGGATCGGTGAGCGTGTTCGAGACGACGTGCTTCGGGCCGTGGTTGATCTTGTCGGCGAACGGCCCCTCGCGGGAAGGCCACGCCTCGGCGAAGCCGTCGTAGGTCCGCCGGCCGAGCAGCTGGACATCCGCCTCCATCAGCTCGTCCATCTTGAACTTGTTGCCGTCCTCGCCTCGGTCGTACTCGAACGTCCAGCCGCCGTGCTCGTAGTTCTCGGCTCCGCCCGGATCCTCGAACACGCCATCGATTGAGACGAACTCGGTCACCACCAGCTTGCCCATCACCGGCCTCCTTTCTCTTTTCAGCAAAGACCGACGGTCGCGCTCGAACTCATCGAATTGTCCAAGGATGACCCGGCCATCGCTGGGGGCCGGCGGCTTCGAACCTGCTGTAGGGCTGAACCAACTCCAAGCGCCGCGTGCGCTCCGTTACGATCGGGCTCGCTTGTCCATACCCGAGATCACTCCGCAGGCCAGCCAGCGGCTCGTCGACATGTACCGGCGGCAGTCGACAGGCGGCGATGTGGGCGTCGAGCGCTACTACGAATCGGGCCGCGGCTACTACACCCCTGAGCTGGCGGGCGAAGAGCGCGATCGATTCGCGATCTCTCTGGCCGCGCTCGACGGCTCGCTGTATCAGGTGGGCGACTACGAGCACGCGTTTCCGATGCACTCGATCTCGAAGGTGTTCTCCTATGCCCTCGCGCTCCAGGACTGGGGGCGCGAAGCAGTCATGCGACGGGTCGGCGTGGAGCCGAGCGGCGACGCCTACAACTCGATCCGCTTCGACGAGCGCAGCCACCGCCCGCACAACCCGATGATCAACGCCGGCGCCCTGGCCACGAGCGCCCTGGTGCGCGGCGCAAGCACGCAGGACCAGCTGGACCGGATCCTCGACCTCGTCCGCAGAATGTCGGGCAACCACGAGCTGTCGGTCGATGTCGGTGTCTTCGAACGGGAGATGGAGACGGCGGACCGTAACCGCGCCACGGCTTACCTGATGCGCAGCGACGGGATGCTCAGCGGCGACGTCGAGGAGATCCTTGCTCTCTACCTCAAGCAATGTGCGATCACCGTCACGTGCGCCGACCTCGCCGTGATGGGCGCCACGCTTGCGAACGGCTCCGCGAACCCGGTCACCGGGGAACGGATCCTGTCGCGACGGGTCAACCGAGATGTGCTGAGCGTCATGTACACGTGCGGTATGTACGACTTCGCCGGCGAGTGGGCCTTCCAGGTGGGCGTCCCTGCCAAGAGCTGCGTCAGCGGCGGGATCATCGCGGTGATCCCGGGCAAGCTGGGGATCGGGGTCTACTCGCCCGGCCTCGACCGGTTCGGCAACAGCGTCCGCGGGGTGAGGGTCTGCCAGGAGGTGTCTGAGCGCCTCGGGCTGCACGTGTTCGCCACCGAGGTCGAGGACGTGATGTTCGAGACCCCGTCGGTGGGCGAGTCGTCAGCCGGGTGAGCGCGTCGCGACTGGGCGAGCTGGCGCGGAGCCTCGGTCGCTACTTCTTCGTGCTCTTGCGCGTGGCGCTCGACTGCGAGGTCTTCGCACGCCCTGCGGTGGCGCCGCCGGCGGTCTTGCCGCGCCCGGCCCCGCCGCGTGTCGCGGACCCGCTCGTGCTGGTCCGGGGAGTGCCGGCCCGGCTCGTACCGGTCTGTGCTGCACCGACCCGGTTCGCGGCGGCTTTGCCCGCCGCCTTGGCGGCCTTTCCCGCGGCGCTTGCGACGGCCTTGCCCTCCTTGAGCATCCGACCGGCCGCGCGCTTGGCCTGGCCAGCGGCCTGCTCGGCCTGCTTGGCCTGGCGGGTCGCCGCCGCCTTCTTCGCCGCCGCAGATCGCTGTGCCTTCGTCTGAGCCATCACCTCTCCTTAGGTCTCGAGCGGAGCCGCGAGCCTATACGCCCCGACGCGCGCATGCCGCACGGGGCCCGAGTGACGGTTATGTCCTTTGTGAAGCCGGTACGGTCGTCCAGCGACCCCTCCGGCGACGAGTTCCTGACGGTCGCCGAGATCGCCGGGATCCTTGAGCTCAACCAGCAGAACGTGAGGGACTGGATCGACGCGAGGAGCTCCCTGCGCACCACGTCGGCCGACGCGTGCGGCGATGGTCCGCTGTTCGATGTCCATCTCGTGGGTCTGGTCGAGGAAGATGACGAGACCTCGAGTCAGGTGACAGGATGGGTTCGGGCACTGGTAGCCCGTGGCCGTCGGTGCGCGCGGGTGATTTGGGTCAAGCGGGAGCCGAGCGTCGGGCGTGTTCCCCGTGCGTGCGCGGCGGCGCGCCTGCGGTCCGCGCCGGCGCGGAGTTCGTCGATGTGCTGCTGGGCGAGCGAGTGGGGGAGGTAGGTATGCACGTGAGGCTCCGATGGCCGTGTCGTCCGTGACGGTTTGACATTCAGCTCTGGCTTGATTGGGCAAACTACGGCCGCCTCCCCTCGAGCACATCGGCAGGCTTGCCGAACTTGCCCGCCTTCTTCCGCCAGACGATTGCCTAGGCAATCGCGCGAGCGGGACCTGTGGCTCAGCCCACCCTCGCCGACGCCCGCGCGGACGCTCAGCTCAGCCCGTGCTCGAGCGCCCACCGGGTGGCGGCGCTGCGCGATCCGACGTTGAGCTTGCGGTAGATCGTCCGAAGGTGGGCGTGCACGGTCCGGCGGCTCACGACCAGATCGTCGGCGATCTGAGCATCGCTCAGCCCTTGCGCGAGCAATCGCAGGACCTCCACCTCGCGCGAGGTCAGCTCATCGACAGCGGTTGTGTCGGTCTGCCGCGTCGTGGTCGACGACGGCGCTCCGCGCACGACCGCGGCCGGCTGATCTTGGTCAATCGCGCGCCCGTCGCTCGGGGCATCGCCCTTCGCGACTGCACCGAGCTTCTGGCGCAATCCGCTCGCCGTCTCGGAGTGTTCGTCGGCAAGGTCGGTGTAGATCAGGGCGCAGATCCGCTTGGTTCGAGCGGCCGGTTCGACCGCTTTGCCCGCGGCAAAAAGCGCCTCAGCTGCAGGCCCGAGTCGGACCAGCGCTTCGGTGACCGGCGGTTGGCGTTCCGCCAACACTTGCGGCAGTTCGATCCCGTCCGCCGTGCTCTCGGCGGCGATCGCTTCGACCATGCCGGCGACCTCGAGCATCTCGGCCTCCCTTCCGGCGCGGGCGAGCGCACGGACGAGATTGACGGCCGCGATGTGGACTGCTCCTTGGTCGCCGACCAGCTCGGCGTGCGTCAGCGCGCGACCGTAGCGATCGAACGCCTCCGCGTGAGCACCCCGGTTGCTAGCCAGGAGGGCGCGGACGAGTTCGCTGCGGTCGCGGTTAGAGGCGCGGAGCGGGCCGGCCATCGCGTCGGAGGCGAGCAGTGCCGTTTCGGCGTCGTCGTCGCGGCCGGCCTCGAGGAGTGTGTCGGCTCTGACTACGAGGACATCGGCCTCGGCGAGCGGAGCGATTTCGCGGCCCAGTGCGGCCGCTCGCTCGCTCCAGGAGAGCGCGTCGGCGAACCTAAGCTCCCATGTCAGCGCGATCGAGGCGTTGAGCGCACACAGGTAACGGGCGTGGAGATCGCTCAACTCGTCGTAGAGGGCGATCTGGCCGTCAGCGTGTTCGCTGTCCGGCGTGTGGCGCAGCAGCGCGTGCTCGCGCACGAGGTCCACCACCTGCGGGTCATCCCCAGGATCTGCCAGCAGGCTGTCGATCAGCGCACGCGCCTCCGGGAAGGCGTTGGCTCGGCTCGCTAGGGCGTAGCGTCCGAGCGCGATCTCGCGCCAGAGGCGACGGTCGTGCTTTGCGGCCCAGTCGAGCGCCGCTCGTGTGTCCGCGGCCGCGGCATGGGCCCGCTCGACCATCCGGGATTCCACGAACTCGTGGATCCGCACCGGCCAGACGAGATCGCGCTGCCAGACAGCGTGCGCGCGATGCCACACCTCCGCGCCCTGTGCAGTCAGGAGTCGCGAAGCCTCCTGACGGATCACCTCGGGGTACGCGAACCGCACCCGACCATCGCCGGTCTCGACGCGCTGCAGCAGTGCGACGTCGAGCAGCGTCGCGACGGCCGACACAACGTCTGAGCCGTCAGCGCCCGCCACCGCCTCGATGTCGTCGAGCTCGACCGCCCCAGCGAACACGCCGAGGCGTACGAACAGCTCGCGCGCGTCGGCATCGAGCAGACCGAGCGTCCAGTCCAGCGCAGCGGTCAGCGACCGATGCCGATCGGGACGCCCTCGATCCTGGAGGATCGCCATTGACCCGCTCAGACGCGAGACGAGCTCGGCGGGGCGGAACAACCGAAGCCGCCCGACTGCCAGCTCGATCGCCAGGGGCAGACCGTCGAGGAGTCTGACCAGTGCTGTGCACGCCGGGTCATCTTCGAGTGGAACATCGAGACGCTCGGCGCTTCGCGCCAGCAGCGCGAGCGCATCGGACTCCTCCAGGCAGTCGAGTTGAACTCGACGCTCCAACCGGCAACGTAAGGGCAGCTGTGAGGTGACGAGCAGGGATAGCTCCGGCAACCGCTCCAGCAGCGAATCCAACAGCGCGGCTGCGTCGACGACCCCCTCGAGGTTGTCGAGGACGAGCAGCAGCCGACCGCGCGATTTGAGGTCGGCGATCAGTGAGTCCTCTCGTGAATCTTCGGCTTTGATTCGGCAGGTTCGCGCGATCAGGGAACGCAACCCAGCCGCGTCGCGCTCCTGGCCCGCCTCGATCCACCAAACGCCCCCCTCATAATCGTTGACGAGATCGTTCGCCGCGATCAGCGCCAGGCTCGTCTTGCCGACGCCTCCACGCCCGAGCACCGTGACAAGGCGCTCTCCCTCCTCCTGGAGGGCCGCCCGTACACGCCCGAGGTCATGCTGGCGTCCCAGCAAGCCGGCGGGCGCGGCGGGAAGATTGCCTTCGCGTAGCTCGAGCGTCCGCGGAGGCGGGAATGACCCGGCCCCTCGCCCGTCGACGACCGCGCAGAAAAGCGCAACCGGCGCCGGAAAATCCTTCAACCGATGCGCCCCAATCGCTTGGCTAGGGACGACATCCCGCAACAACTCAGCGGCGACCCCGGTCATCAGAATCTGCCCACCGTGCGCGGCCGCACCGACACGCGCGGCGCGGTGGATCTCTAGACCCACCAGCCCGTAGCTGAAACGCTGGGCCTGCCCGAAGTGCAGACCCATCCGCACCTTGAATTCAGTGACCGCCGCGGGCCATCGATACGAGCGCAGCTCGCGTTGGATCGCCACTGCCGCGCGCCCAGCTGCGGTGAGATCGTCGAACGTGACAAAGCACCCGTCGCCTCCTGTCCACTCGACGCCGCCACCGACTGGGCGTACCGTGCGCTCGACGATCTCCTGATACGTCCGGAGCACGCCCCCCAGTCCTCCCCCAGCGACGCTGCCAGACGGGTTGAGCCTTCGACGTCGGCGAACAGCATCGCCATCAACCCGCTCGACGACTCGGTCCGGAGGAGATTCATCGGGGCTCGGATTCTCGCAGCGCTCGGCGCGGCCGAGCTCCGCCTGGCCCGCGAGGGTCGCCACGCAATGGACGAAGCGGACACCCGCGGACCGCCTGTCGGAAATCGGAAAATCAGGAAGACTCGATCGAGCCGCGCCTCAGGCGCCGGGAACCGACCGAGTGATCCATGTCGAGGACCGCCGCCCGGCTCCGCTCAGCGGTAAAGGGCCTCGACAGGAGTGGCCCACGAAACCAGGAGATCGGAGGAAGCACCTCATGTCGCACATACGGCGTTTCGACCATGTCGGCATCACCGTCGCGAACCTCGACGCGGCTACGGCGTTTTTCGAAGGACTGGGCCTCGAGGTCGAGGGCCGGATGTTCATGAAGGGCGAGTTCGTGGACACCGTCATTGGCATCGCCGGCTCCCGCAGCAACATCGTCATGCTGCGGCCGCCCGGCGGAGGCCCTGGGCTCGAGCTGTCGAGCTTCGACCGGCCGGCCCACGCGCCAGGGTCGCCCACCGCCATGGCGAACGAGCTGGGGCTGCGCAACGTGTCATTCGAAGTCGACGACCTGCAGGCGACGGTCGACGAGCTGGCTGCGGACGGCTACGGCCTGGTCGGCGGCATCGGTCAGTACGAGAACATCTGGCGCATGGCCTACGTGCGCGGGCCAGAGGGGATCATCGTTTCCCTGGCTGAGCGGATCGGCTGACGCCCCCACAACGCGCCCCGCGCACCGACTTGCGGGCCCGGTCGGTGGCGGGTCCGCAAGCTAAGGCCGGGTGCCTCTACCGATCCGTTGGTCCCGCCGAGGCCGAGATCACGGATGCGGGTGGTCGGTGCTGATCAAACCACGGCTTTCTTGATGAGCGCGCGAATCCTGGCTTCCGAGGCGTCGTCCAGCGAGGTGAGGGTCCACGCGACCGGGTGCATGCTCGCGCCCTCCTCGCGAGCGGGATTCACGACTTCGCCAAAACCGAATGCGATGAAGTCCTTGTCGGGTTTGATGTAGCAGATGTCCTTGCCGTCCTTCACGTAGAAGGGGAGTCCCCAGCGCACGATCGGTTCCAGCGACGGTGCGCTTTCCCGGATGATCGCGTGCAGGCGTTCTCCGATCTCCCGGTACTGAGCGGGGGCATCGCCGAGCTTGGCGAGGACTGCCGCATCGCCCTTTTTCGTGAACATGTGTTCGGGCCTCCTTCGCGTTCGTCGTTCGGATGATCAAGAGTGACGGCCTCGCTCATCGCTCGTAGGCTTGGCGTCCAGGCCACGGCCTGGAGCATGAGCGCCCTCGAGGCAGCCTCGGATACTTTGGCTGCAATTCCGGGCCCCGGCGTTCAGGGGGCGAGGGCTCCCCAGCGGCGATTAGAATCGCGAGCGGACGGTGAATCACTAAGAGAGGGCGATAGGGTGACCAAGGGGCTCGCGGTCGTTCTGCTGTTCACGATTCTGTGCGCCGGTGCAGAGGGTCGGGCCTCGCGGGCTTCGGACGCGGTGCCGCGCGCGCGAGCAGCGTCGCTCAGCTCGACGCTGAGCGGACGAGTGCCTAACCTCCCGCCGCGCCGGCGCCTGTACTACGCGTCGATTCGCGCCGTCGACGTCGACTCCGCCCAGGTCCGCGCCGTTGCCAACCTGCGGCGCAGCCCGGCGTTCCGCCTGAGAGTGCCGCCCGGCGCGTACGTTCTGGTCGCGACCGCGGCAGGGCGAGGCCGGCCGTACAGGGCATTGAGTCGCCTGATCGTGGTGGGTGGCGCCGCCACCGCCCGAGCGCGAGCGGCTGCGGCAGCCGGCGGCCCGGTGATCGCGATCGGTGGCGTGACCCTGGGCGCGGGCCGAGGGGCGCGGCTTCCGAACCTGAACCTGCAGCCGGCGATTCTCAACGACGTATACGGACCACTGTCGGCCCGCGGCTTCCGCTTCGTGGATGAGTCGCCCGCCGTCGTCGCCGCGCTCAAGCGAGAACAGGAGCTCTCGGACCAGGGCCGCACCGACGTGCCCGTGAACTACCAGCCTCTCAAGGCCCAGTATCGGATCACCGGGCGAGGCACGGCCACCAAGGACGGCAAGGTCTCGCTGGTCCTCGATCTGGTCGACACCGCCACCGGAACGACGATCGCCCAGCGGGGCGCCTCGGGACGCGCCAAGGACCTCGATCGGGTCATCTCGGACGCAGCCGACCAACTCGCGCAGGCCGCCGATCAGGCCCAGACACCACCGCCCGAGACCTCCGGCGTGCCGGTGCACCTGATCGTGGCGTTCATCCAGGGCGGCAATCCACCGGGCGAGGGGATGGTGAGCGCCTCGCCGCCCGGCCAGACTTACTCCGAGACCACCACCCGCGACTTCCAAGCGGCCATGGGCACGGCGGTTACGCTCGAGGCCACGCCCGCGAGCGGCTCTTACTTCGGGGGCTGGGAGTCCGGCAGCGAGTGCGGGCAGACCGACTTCTCGAACCAGGATCCGAGCTACACCTGCACGGTGGGTGAGCCGGGTCCCAATGGGCGCTTCCTCATCAACGCCGGGGCGAACTTCGCCCGCTGCCCGCCGCCGGGAACCTACGTGTTCGGCTCACCGGGCGCGGCCGTGTGTCCCGGCGTCAAGGTGCAGCCGGCCGACGGATAGGGATCAGTCGCTTCATCGCTGCGATCCCGGCGTCGCAGCACTCCCGATCTTGCTCGGGCGTGCCGCCGCTGATGCCGACGGCGCCGATCACATTCTCGTCTGCGTCTCGGATCACGATCGATCCGGCGCCTGCGATCAGGGGAAGCCGGGTCATCTGGCTGACGGCGGCGACAAACCCGGCGCGTTGCTCGGCGACCTCCGCCAGGACGTGCCCGTCCCGATGCCACACGGCTGCTCCCTGTGCTTTGGCTTCGGCGATTTGGGCGCTTAACGGTGGCGCGCCGTCCATGCGGTCGATCGCCTTCACCAAACCGCCTTCATCGACGACGGCAACGGTCACGGCGAGCCCGAGCGACTGCGCATGGCTCTGCGCTGCATCGATGATCGTCCGCGCCTGATCGTGGGAGATAGGCATCACGCGCGCATCTTATGCCTGCCGGTCGCGTCCGGCTCCCGTCGCTGACAAACGGGTCGACGCGGACGGCGCTGCTGGTCCGGTGTGCTGCGCCCGGCTGGTTGCGTGGCGGGGCGACCTACTGGGCGAGCTCGTCACGCCAGCTGTGAGCCGGTTCCCAGCCGAGTAGCCCGCGCGCGCGGTCGATCGACAGCAGCGTCTCGAACTCGCCCAGCTCGCGGCGCACAGGAACGTGCGGAAAGCGATCGGCGAGCAGCTCGCGGGTCGGACGGTTCATCATCGTGTCCGCCGCGGCGATGATCACGCTCTCGGCACCGGAGACGTCGGCCTCCAGAGCCATGCGGCATGCGCTTGCGGCATCGCGCACGTCGATATAGGCCCAGAGGTTGAAGTCCCGGGAGTGGATGTCATCCCACAGCGTCGGCAGCAGCCCGTATTCGTGGACCTCGTACACGTTGGAGAAGCGCAGCGCGACCATCGGGATGTGCGACCAGCGGTTCAGCTCGACCGCCATCGCCTCCGAGACGACTTTTGACAGGGCGTAGGCGGTGGTCGAGCGGGGATAGTGCTGCTCATCGACCGGCACGTACTCCGGCGGTATGTCGCTGAACGGGAGACCGAGCGTCGTCTCGCTGGAGGCCCACACGACCCGTGAAAGACCCGCGGCCACTGCCCCGTGGAGCACGTTGAAGTTCATCGCGACGTTCTCGGTGAAGGTCCGGGTCGGCGGTACCAGGTCGGGCGCCGGGTGGTTGGCGATGTGGACCACCGCGTCCATCCCCGCGAGCACCTCGGCGGCCTGGGTGGGATCGGTCAGGTCCGCGCCGACGACGACCGGGCCGCTGTGCTCGCGCACGGTCACCAGATCGACTGCGGTCACCTCGTGGCCGTGAGCGCGCAGGTCCTCCACGGTTGCCCGTCCGACCTTCCCGCTCGCTCCAGTGACACAGATCCGCATGACGATCGTCTCCCGCTGATGGGCTCAGACGCTCAAGTCTGCCAGCCCGCCGGGTTTCCCCGGGAGGCCGTGCTCGTAGGCGGCTCGGCGGTACTTGACAATCTAGTACGTTCGTACTAAAATTATCCCATGCGTACTAAAGACGGCGACAAACCGACGACCTTCACCGCGCGTAAGCGGCGCGAGCAGTTGGTCGAGTGCGCGATAGACGCGATCGTCGAACTCGGCTTCCAGGGAATGTCGGTGGGGGAGGTCGCACAACGCGCAGGCGTGAGCAAGGGCGTTGTCAGCTACCACTTCGCTGCGAAGGACGACTTGGTCCTCGCCGTCGTCGCGTGCATCTTCGACTCGATCACCGAGGCTCTGGAGAGCCGGCTGGGCGGCACCTCTGCGGAGACGTTCGTCGCGGACTACATCCACGCATGGGTCGAGTACTACCGAACCCATACGCGATACGTACTCGCGATCGGCGAGATTTGGGGCAACTTCCGAGACGAGCGCGGGCACCAGCATTTCGGTTCGCAGGCGGTTGCGGGCGAACTTGCTGTGGTTCAGCGCGTGCTGGAGCACGGTCAGGAGCACGGGACCCTGGGGAGATTCGACGCGCGGGTGATGGCCGTGAGCATCAAGGCGGCACTCGACGCGCTGCTGAACCAGCTTGCGGCCGAGCCCGAGCTTGACCTGGAGGCCTACGGCGCCGAGCTCGTGACGCTGTTCGAGCGAGCCACCCGGCCAGACACCTGACCTACGCCGGCGGCCCGGTCGCGGCCGTGGCCACCAATCACCTGAGGATTCCAAGACTTTGCGCTTCTGAAAGGAGGCGGACGTGACCGTGCCTCTGAATCAACTGCATCTCGGAGCCGTGATCCATCCCTACGTCCAGAGCCAGCCAGCAGCACTTGCGTTCTGGTTGCTGGTCAATCTCGCTTCGTTCGGCTTCGAGTTCATCCAGTGGCAGCAACGACGTGCCGAGGCCACGAAGACCGACAAGGGCAGCTACGCGCTGCTCCTGACCTGCACCGCAGCCGGACTCGTCTGGCTCGGGCTCGCCCCGACACTCGTGCCAGCCGCGCTGATCCGGCCGACCTCCGCCGCCTTCGCGGTCGGTATGGCGATGTTCCTCGCCGGGTTCGGGATGCGACGCTGGTCCGAGATGACGCTCGGCCGCTACTTCACCTTCACCGTCATGACCAGCCCCGACCAACCCGTCATCACGTCGGGTCCGTATCGCTTCGTGCGGCACCCCGGCTATACGGGAGTCCTACTCATCGTGATCGGGGCCGGACTGGTGAACGGAAACTGGGCAGGGCTCGCGGGATGGACGCTCATCGTCGTCCTGCCACTGCTCTATCGAATCCACATCGAGGAGAACGCCCTGCTGATCGCGCTCGGCGATCGCTACCGCGCCTACGCAGCTCACCACAAGCGCCTCGTCCCGCTCATCTGGTGAGCCGAATGGCCTCATCGTCTTCGAGCGGTCCGCAGCGCTTCGCGTCGAGTCGTGAAGCGCTGCGGAGGCACTCGCGTCGACCCTGTCAACATATGTTTGCGCGAGCGTTCGAACCGTGACCAGAAGGAGTAGAGATGGCTGAAACAGAGAAGGCGATCCTGGCGGGCGGGTGCTTCTGGGGTGTACAGGATCTGGTCCGCAAGCTCGATGGCGTGACCGGCACGCGCGTTGGCTACACGGGCGGCGACACGCCCAACGCGACGTACCGCAACCACGGCTCGCATGCGGAGGCGATCGAGATCCTGTTTGACCCCGAGCGCATCTCCTACCGGGATCTGCTCGAGTTCTTCTTTCAGATTCACGACCCGACGACGAGGAACCGTCAGGGCAACGACATGGGCGCGAGCTATCGCTCGGCGATCTACTACGTCGACGAGGAGCAGCGCCGGGTCGCGGAGGACACGATCGCCGATGTCGACGCGTCTGGCTTGTGGCCCGGCAAGGTCGTCACCGAGGTGGCGCCCGCCGGACCGTTCTGGGAGGCGGAGCCGGAGCACCAGGACTACCTCGAGCGCTACCCCAACGGCTACACCTGCCACTTCGTCCGTCCGGGCTGGAAGCTGCCGCGACGCGCTCAGGAGGCCGCGCGCTGAGCCCGAGCGATCCCACGGAAAGGGACGGGCGATGACCCGAACGGCGGTGTCGAGCGATCAGGCCCCCGATGCGCTCGGGCCCTATAGCCAGGCGATCGTCGCGGGCGGCTTGGTCTTCTGCTCCGGGATGGCAGGGATCGACCCCGCGACCGGTGCGATTGCGGATGGGATCGAGGCCCAGACCGAGCAGGCGCTTCTGAACCTCGCCGCCGTGCTGAACGCCGCTGGGTCATCCATGGAGGACGTGGTCAAGACGACGATCTTCTACGCCAACGTCGAGGACTTCGGCCGCCTCAACGAGGTCTACGCCCGGCACATGCCCGATCCACCGCCGGCGCGCTCGGCCCCGGCCCACGTGCGGCTGCCCCGCGGCCTCCTCGTCTCGATCGAGGCGATCGCGGTCCTTCCGAGCCCGTCGGCTTAGGTTCTGAGCCGTTCGCAGGACCGCCGGCCGTGATCCGGATCGCGTCTGGCGGACCTGCGGGATCTCTCTCTATCGCGTCAATCTCCACCAACGGGACGTGACCCGTGGAAGTGCTTCAGTCGCCACCCGCCTTGCTCCTGAACGGCGAGGCAGGTCACTCGGAATGGCTCCGCGTCGCCAAGTGTCTGTCCAGCGGCGCTCCGCTCGGGGTCCTCAGTCATGGCGCCTCGTCCTCGACCTGCTCCGACTTCTCCAGCTCGCCCTTCCCAATGATCACCGCCCCTTTCGTATTGTGTTTTCCACCAGCCAGCGCTGGCGCGATCAGGATGGCCACGGATCGATTGGTCCGACGAAACACTCTCCTGATCCCCCTGTACGCGCGTTGAGTCTGCGCGGACTTCTGGTGGTCCATCGATGCTCGCCAACCTACGGCGGCGCGGGCTGGGCTCGCATCCGGGGGGCACCTAGTCCTGACAGGCACGCCCCCGCGTCGGCTGGTTGGAGCCCGGGTCATGCCCTCGCACGATCGCGGTGGGCAACGCTCATCGGAGCCTTTATCGACCGGTCCACGCGGGTAGCAGCCCTTCGATGATGCTGACGTTCGACGACGGTCCCGACCCGGTGTGGACGCCCCGCCTGCTCGACGTGCTCGCGGCGGGCGGCGCGCGGGCGACGTTCTTTCCCATCGCGCGGCGGGCCGCCGAGCATCCCGACCTCATCGCGCGCATGCGCGCCGAGGGACACGAGATCGGCCTCCACTGCGATGAGCACGTCCGCCATTCGACGCAGACCGAGGCCTGGCTCATCGCCGACACCGAACGCGCGCTCGAACGCCTCGCCGACCTCGGGGTCACGCCCACGCACTGGCGGACACCGTGGGGCGATACCGCCCCGTTCACGCGCGAGGTCGCCGACGCCCACGGCCTGACCCTGACGGGCTGGACGGTCGACACGCACGACTGGCGCGGCGACAGCGCGGCGACGATGTTCGCCGCCACGCGCGACGGCCTGGTCGAGGACGCGATCGTCCTCGCTCACGACGGCATCGGACCCGGAGCGCGGCGCGTCGACGCGCGCGAGACGGTCGCCTACACCGAGCGGGTCATCGACTTCGGCCGAGGAACTGGGCGGGCGCTGGAGGCCCTCGCATGACTGCGCTCAAGCGCGACGACGCCTCCCGGCTCGAAGACGTTCTGCGCGATATCGCGGCGACCGCGGCGCAGCGCGACGGCGCCGCCGTCCCCGGCTTTCCCGAGGCGCCGGTCGCGCAGCTCGAGCAGATCGGCGCACTCGCCTTCAACGCGCGCTCGGGCACGAGCCGCCCGCCGGCCGGCGAGGAGCTCGGGCTCGTGCGCCGGGTCGCGGCCGCCGATGGCTCGGTCGGGCGGATCTTCGACGGTCATCTCAACGCGGTCGAGCGCCTTGCCGTCCAGGCCCCACCCGAGTTGCGCGACCGCGAGCTCGCCGCCGTGCGGGCCGGGCGCCTGCGGGCCGGGGTGTGGGGCGGCAGCCCGATTCCCGGCGAAGGGCCCCCAGCCGAGATCCGCCAGACGGCGGCCGGAGAGGCTCTGCGCGGCGTCAAGACGTTCTGCTCGGGCGCCGGGGGGCTGCACCGGGCGCTCGTGCTCGCCCGCGACGGCGACGGGCCGCCGAGCGCCGTGTGGATCGATCTGACCGACGAAGCCCGCGTCGAGATCGACACGGGTTGGTATCGCTCGCACGGCCTGCGCGCCTCGGTGTCGCATCGCGTGGTCTTCCACGACGCTCCCGTCCTCGCCCGCTTCGGCGCTCCAGGTGCGCTCTCGGCCCATCCGTGGTTCTCGCGCGACGCGCTGCGCACGGCGGCGAGCTGGGCTGGGATGGCCGACACGGCGGCAGGCGGCCGCGCTCGACGCTCTCGCGGCGCGTCCTTCCGCGACCGAGCTCGAGGGACTTTCCGCCGGGCGCATCCTGACCGCGCAGCGAACGATCGACGTGTGGCTCGAGCACGGCGCCGCGGCCATGGACCTGGTCAGCGACGAGCTGCCGGCCGTTGCGCTGCACGCTCGGGCGGCCATCTCGGACGCCTGCCGGACGCTGCTCGACGAGGCCGCCCGCGCCTGCGGTTCGGGGCCGTTCGCCCGCGCCGAGGCGCTCGACCGGGCGCGGCGCGACCTCGAGGTCTTCCTCCTCCAGCACCGCCTCGACCCGATGCTCGCCCGGGCCGGACGCGCCGCCCTCGCCGACCGATGACCCGTATGACGCTCAGCGACTTCGAGGCGCGCTACCAGGCGGACCCCGATCCGTGGGGTTACGCGACGAGCGCCTACGAGCGCGACAAGTACGCCGCGACGCTCGCCGCCTGCGGGCCCGGCCCGTTCGCCAATGCGCTCGAGCTCGGCGCCTCGATCGGCGTGTTCAGCGCGGCGCTCGCCCCGCGCTGCCGCCACCTGACCACGATCGACGCCGCCCCGACGGCGGTCGAGACTGCCCGCCGCCGACTCGGGAACAGCCCCGGCGTCGAGATCCGCGAAGGAACGATTCCCGGCGCGATTGCCGGACGGGCCCTACGACCTCGTCGTCGCCTCGGAGATCCTGTACTACCTGACCGCGGACGAGCTCGAGTCGACGCTCGAGCGGCTGCACGAACGAACGCGACGCGGAGCGCGGCTCGTCGCCGTCCACTGGCGACCTGACGGCCCGGAGCGGCCGCTGACCGCCGACGACGTCCACGCGGCGCTCCGGCGCCAGCCTTGGCTACGAGCCGTCCGGCGAGCCGACACCGACGACTACCGACTGGATGTCCTGGAGCGGCGATGAGCGAGCGCTACGACTGGTTGATCATCGGCGGCGGCCCCGCGGGCATGGCCGCCGCGCGGGCCTACCGTGACGCCGGAGGCGAGGGCGCGGTCGCCATCATCGCCGATGAGCACCGCATGCCCTACCAACGACCGCCGCTGACCAAGGAGCTGCTGCGCGGCGAGATGGGCGAGGACGAGCTGCCGATGGAATCGGAGGACTGGCTGCGCGAGCAGCGGGTCTCGCTCATCAGCGGCCGCGCGGTCAGCCTCGACGCCGACCGACGGGAGGTCGTGATCTCCGGCGGGCGCGGGCTCGAATACCGCGACGCCCTGCTCGCCACGGGAGCCGAGCCGGCGCGCCTCCCCGTGCCCGGAGCCGACCACCCTGGCGTCCGGGTCATCCGCGCGCTCGACCACGTGCGCGAGCTGATCGCGCGCCTGGGCCACGCGGAGCGGGTCCTCGTCATCGGGTCGGGCTTCATCGGATGCGAGATCGCCGCCTCGCTGCGCCGCCGCGGCCATCCCGTCACGCTGATCACAGACGAATCCGAGCCCAACACGGCGCGCCTGGGCGAGGAGGCGGGCCGGCGGATCCACGCCTGGCTCGAGGAGGAGGGCGTCGAGCTGCGCCTGGGCACTCCCGTCGAGACCATCGAGCCCGGCTTCATCGTCACCGCCGGTGACGCGAAAGCACGGGCGCCGGTCCTCGTCATGGCCAGCGGCGTCGCCCCCCGGGTCGAGCTCGCCGTGTCGGCGGGCCTGGAGCTCGAGAGCGGCGCGGTACCGGTCGACGCCCACCAGCGCACGGCCAAGCCGGGCCTCTACGCCGCCGGCGACGTCGCCCTTGCCGAGAACGCCACCGCCGGGCGTCCTCTGCGGGTTGAGCATTGGGGCGACGCGCTCGGCCAAGGCGAGGTCGCCGGCCGCAACGCGGCGGGCAGCGATGCGGTCTGGGACGCCGTGCCCGGCTTCTGGTCGACGATCGGCGAGCACGCCCTCAAGTACGCCGCGTGGGGTGACGGCTTCGACGCCCGCCGGTTCGAGGACCACGGGCAGGGAGCCTTCACCGCGTGGTACGGACTCGAGGGAAAGATCGTCGGCGTGCTCACCCACGAGCGCGACGAGGACTACGAGCGCGGCTCCCAGCTCATCGCCCAGGGAGCGCCATGGCGCTAGACGCGATCGTCGTGATTCCGGCGTGCAACGAGGAGGCCCGCATCGCCGCCTGCCTGGGTGCGCTCGCGGCCCAGACGATCTCGAGCTTCGAGACGATCGTCGTCCTCGACGCGTGCGCCGACGCGACCGGGGCGGTCACCGAGCGTACGGCCGAGCGCCTCGGACTGAGCGTCCACCTCATCGGCGGCCCGGGCGCGGGCAGCGGGCCCGCGCGCCGGCTCGGCATGGACCTTGCCGCCGACCGGCTCCTCGCCGCCGGCCGGCCGGACGGACTCATCGCCTGCACGGATGCCGACACCCGCCCGGCGCCGAGCTGGCTCGAGCGACAGCTCGACCACGTCCGCGCCGGCGCTCAGGTCGTCGCCGGCCGCGTCGAGCTCGATCCCGCCGAGAGCGGGGAGCTTCCCGACGGCGCCCTGCGCCGCCGCGAGCGCGACGCGGTCCAGCGCCTGGAACGCGTGCGCCGGACCGACGCCGGCGCCCAGCACCACCACTTCGCCGGCGCGTCGCTCGGCATAAAGGCGTCCGTCTACCAGTCGGTCGGCGGTCTCGAGCCGCTCAGCGCGCTCGAAGATGCCGCCTTCGCCACGCGCCTGGCCGAGCACGGCGTTCCGGTCCTGCGTGCCGCCGACGTCGAGGTCTACACCTCGGCGCGCCGCTCGGGGCGAGCACGGCGCGGGCTGTCGGTCGACCTCGAGGTCTCGACGTGGTCCGAGCGCCGCCGCTACGACGCGAGCGACTTCCCCCTCCACCGCCTGAAACGGCTCAAGCGCGGGACATCGATCGCCGTCGTAATTCCGACCAAGGAGTGCGCCGCGACGATCGCCGGCGTGCTCGCGCGGACGGTTCGTCCGCTCGCGCAGGCCGGGCTCGTCGACGAAATCGTCGTCATTGACGGTGACTCCGCGGACGGGACCGCCGAGGTCGCCGAGGCGGCCGGCGCACGGGTCGTCCAGCAGGACGAGGTGCTCGCCGAGGCCGGGCCGGCACTCGGCAAGGGTGATGCGATGTGGCGCGCGCTCGCCGTGACCGAGGCGGAGATCGTGTGCTTTCTCGACGGCGACACGTCAGACCCCGACCCACGCCACCTCCAAGGGCTCATCGGCCCGCTCCTCCTCGATCCAGGCCTTGCCCTCGTCAAGGGCGCCTTCGAGCGCCCGTTCGTTCGCGAACGCGTCGAGCTCCCGCACGAAGGAGGGCGGGTGACCGAGCTGATGGCGCGGCCGCTGCTCAACCTCCACGAGCCGCGGCTCGCCGGCTTCCTGCAGCCGCTCGCCGGCGAATTCGCCGGTCGTCGCGAGCTGCTTCAGGCGATTCCCTTCCCGGCTGGCTACGGCGTCGAGATCGCCGTGCTCATCGACGCCTTGCGCCGGTGCGGGCTCGATGCTCTCGCGGAGTGCCACCTCGGCGTGCGCCACAACCGCCATCAGCCGCTCCGCGCGCTCGGCGAGATGGCCTACGCCGTACTCGCGGCCGTCGAGCGACGGGTCGGTGACGGGCGTGCCGTCCTCGGCGGCCACTACCTGCGGCCTTGGGAGGACGGGACCGTCGTTCAGGTCACCGTTCACGAGCGCCCGCCGCTGGACAGCTACACCGGCGGCAGCCTTCGCGTGGACCCGCAGCGCCTGGTCGAGCACAGCGAGGCCTAATCGAACGACCGCGCAGATCCAGGCCGACGCCCGGTGTCGAGCGGGGTCACGGGGATCTCTACGCCCGGCCGCTGCGTCCGAGCCCGAGGCCGCGGACGAGCAGGAACAACGTGGCCAGGAGCAGTGCTGGGGCGAGGGTCAGGCTGGGGATCACGTCGCCGTGTCCGATGCCCGAGGAGATGATCGCGACGACCATGGTGACGCCGAGCAAGGTGGCGGCAGGCACGACACCTCGGCGTCTCGCCAGCAGGATTCCGCCCACGGTCTCCAGCACTCCGGCGAAGATCTCGAGCGCGGACGGCCACCGCGGGTGCGGCGTGCTAGCGAACCCGGTCTCGCCCCGGCGCCACCATCTCTCGGCGTTGCGCGCGCGGTTGTTCTGACCAGGCCATCATCCATAGTGCGGCTTTGGAGTCGCCGTCGATCGGCTGATCTTCGATCCAGTCTTCGATCGTGCGGAACGTGGTGCGGTCGGCGAGTAGCTCATCGAGCTCGCCTATGCGTCTTTCAAAGAGGGTCATGCGGATCTTTCCTCCTGCTGGGTGCCTCGTCCTCTTGCCGGTCCGGGTCTGGCAGCCAACCCGCACGAGCGACCCGGGCGGTCTTGAGAAGTCGGACTTCTTGCTGGCGATTGATGCCGCTGCGAGCCGCGTAGGGACAGCCAGCGTGTGTCTGTCGGCGCGTCTGGTCAGACAAGGGCAATCCTCCACACCGCCGCATGACAGCGCAAAGGTCACAGACGCAGCGATCGTACTCCAGGATGGCCCGCGGACGCCGGGCCGATGGGCGCGATCCGATTGAAAGGCCGCTCTTTGCGCAAAGGGCCGGAGCGGCTGGCGCGGAGGTGGTTCTCGGCCGCCGCCCTACGCACAAGCCGAGCCGGGCGAATCGCTTGACCGTCTCCGCGCTTGCGCGGGATCCGGGCGCGCTGTGGAGGTTGCGGAGCTCGCGCGGTGCGTAGGCGCGGATGAGCTGCGCCGGGCTGCATGCGGCTTCGTTGATTTCGACGGGAACCCGCGTCAACTCCCATCCAGCCGCTGCGCCTGGCTCATAGCCGCTGCCCCGGCCGCAGCATCGGATGGCTCGGCAAAAACTCTTTAGGGTGGTAATCCGCACAGGTGCGTGTATTGGAGTAGAGTCGAGCAGGAGCTGGCCCTGCGGCCAGGATTTCCGGCCCCAAGCCCGAATGCCACCAACGGCGCACTCCGCGCCACGAGGCGAGAGGCGGGGTCATTTGGATTTGACTGCGGGGCCGGTTTCGCACGTCTACCGGCGTCACACCACCGGCTTGGTGGTCGCGTCCTCATCACCTTGAACGCTCGGGGGGTTTAGCCCTCCTCTTCCGCGCGACCCAACAGAGGGACGGGAAGGCTTAACGCATGACCCTGAAGCGGCAGGACTCGTCGGCGCTCGCGGCAGGCGCGCTCAGTCGCGATCTTAGATCGCGACGGCTCTCGCGTGCCGTTGATGCTCAACGACGTCTGGACGCCCTGCGAGCGGATAGCAGGCAGACCAAACCAAATCCGCATGGGCCGGGCGACCCACGCTACGCGTACCTGACGTGGTCTCACGACTAGCAAGGGCTCACCGATGCCGCAATCGATGAGCAAAGGAGAGAAGATGCCCCGAGTTGAGGTCCTAATCGAAATTCCGGGACGTGACCACAAAGCGGTGCTCACCGAGCACGTACCGTCCGAGATGCTCGCCAACGAGTATTACGCTAATCAGCTTGTCGAGCGCATGGGCTGGGCGCTCGTAGATGCCGAGCAGCAGGAGCACGCGATCCACGCCCAAAATAGGGGTTCAGCTACGTTCGCTCCGACGCGCTAACCCCAGTTCGGGGTTTCATGTTGACAATTCAGCTGAGCGCCGCTGGCTGGCGGGGCGACCCACCGCGCCCCTGCACCGACGATCTCGCGCCGAGCGCACGCTCACCGCGCCACAGCCACTGCCGCGGTTGGGTCATCGCGATAGGCCGGCCGGTGCACGGAGATCGGGAACCTCCGGTGCGGTCTCGGACCGGGAGCCCCCGCGCCCGATTCACGTTCGCGAGCTTGCGGGCGTGGCGGCAGAGGTTCGCGAAGCCCCGGGCTCGAGGGGGTCCGAACTGCCGCTCAAGCATCGGGTTTCGCGAAGGCGGCGCAGCTTCGTGAGCGAGCCATTCTCGATCTGACGTATCCGCTCGCGGGTGAGGTTGAACGCCCGCCCGATCTCCTGCAGCGTCCGCGGAGGCTCGCCACCGAGGCCGTACCGGAGCTCGAGTACACGTCGCTCGCGATAGTCGAGCCGGCTGAGCGCGTGCCCTAGGGCCTCGCTCGCGAGGCTGCCAGCCGCCTGATCGTACGGTGACTCGGCCTTTTCGTCCGCGATGAACTGGCCGAACTCGGATTCCTCCTCATCGCCGACCGGCTTCTCCAGCGACACCGGAAGCTGCGTAGAGCGCTTGATCGACTCCACCTCCTCAGGCTCGATGCCGGTCACCTCGGCGACCTCAGCCGTCGTCGGATCACGCCCCAGCTCAGACATGAGTTTGTGCTCAGCTCGCCCGATCTTGTTCAGCTTCTCGACCACGTGGACCGGGATCCGGATCGTCCGCGCCTTGTCGGCCAGCGCCCGAGCGATCGCCTGACGAATCCACCACGTCGCATAAGTCGAGAACTTGAACCCCCTGCGGTAATCGAACTTCTCCGACGCCCGCACCAGACCCAGCGTCCCCTCCTGAATCAGATCGAGGAACGGCAGACCCTGGTTGCGGTACTTCTTGGCGATCGACACGACCAGACGAAGGTTCGACTCGACCATCTCCCGCTTCGCGTCGAGATCACCGCGCCCGATCCGCTTCGCCAGATCCACCTCCTGCTCGGCGTTCAGCAGGCTCACCTTGCTGATGTCCTTCAGGAACAGCTGAAGCGAATCGGTCGTCATGGACGGCTTCAAATTGAGCGCCGTCTTGGGCTTGCGACGCGCACGCTTATCCGGCGCGCGCTCCACCGCCGCGGCCTGCGCCGGATCGAGCTCCTCGACCAGCTCGATCTCAGACCCCTCGAGGAACCCATGCAGCTCTTCGACGTCAGCCTCGTCGAGGTCGAGCCCGGAGGCCGTTCCGGCAACGTCCGCGTAAGTCAGGACCCCATCCTGCTGCCCGCGGTCCACCAGACCCTTGACCTCATCAAGCTCCTGCAGATCCGCTATTGACATTGCGCGCCTCCTAGCGCCCCGCTGATCCCGCGGACGACCTCGAACATCCCATGCACCTCGCTCAGGCCGAGCGAACCCGCGGCGAGCGGGACCGGCTTGGCCGTCGCCGCGCCGGTCCGGCGCGGCTGATCAGTCGCGGTAAATGAGGTTTGACCGGTGCCGGTCGGCGACGATTGAGGCATGAGCGAATTCCCCGGCCCGAGGGCCAATCGTGCTTACGGACCAGGATGGTGCGGCCAATCGTGTTGACCGCAAGCTCGTTCCGCTCAATCAGAGCAACCCGGTGGCGCCGATCATGACCGTGCGCCTCCGGACCGCTCCTAGAAGCCTAGCGCCGACCGCCCGCAGTCGAGACGGATCCGGGTTCGACAGCCCTTTCGGCCTTGGGAGGACGGGACCGTCGTTCAGGGCACCGTTCACGAGCGCCCGCCGCTGGTCAGCTTACGCCTGGCCGCTGCGTCCGAGCCCGAGGCCGCGGACGAGCAGGAACAACGTGGCCAGGAGCAGTGCTGGGGCGAGGGTCAGGCTGGGGATCACGTCTCCGTGTCCGATGCCCGAGGAGATGATCGCGACGACCATGGTGACGCCGAGCAAGGTGGCGGCAGGCACGACACCTCGGCGTCTCGCCAGCAGGATTCCGCCCACGATCTCCAGCACTCCGGCGAAGATCTCGAGCGCGGACGGCCAGGGAAGGCCGAAGCTGCGAAACGCATGCAGCTCCCAGTGGTGAAAGACGAACTTCACCAGGCCGGCGACGACGAACGTGACCCCGGTGAGGAGCGCAACCCACGTCGTCACCCGCTGGCGACTGATCCTCGCATCCGGCGCCGAGATGAGTACGTGCACGAGCCGGGCGCAGCTGACGGGCGAAGAGAGCAACCGCTCGGGCTCAGGAGTGGGCATCCTGCCGATCGTGGCACATGCCGTCGACCTGCTAAGTGCGCCGGTCAGCGCTACACCGAAGCGCCTGATGGTGAGGCTGCTCGGGCGGCTGCCTCGCTGCGATACGACGATCAGCCGCCCGGCACGGCGTGAGGTTGCGAGTGGGGCTTCATCCATCCACCCGAGTGCTACAGCTCCACCGCAGCCGCGGTCCGAGCCGTGTTCCGCCGGTAGGTCGTCGGTGCGGCCATGGACGACGGAGGTCGCGCAGAGTGGGCAAGGTCACGCCTCTCTGCCTGGGGGCGATGATGTTCGGTCAGATCGGCAACCCCGATCACGAGGACTCGATTCGGATCATCCACCGGGCGCTGGACGCCGGGATCAACTTCATCGATACGGCCGACGTGTATTCGCGCGGTGAGTCCGAGGAGATTGTCGGCAAGGCGCTCACGGGCGGCAAGCGCGACAACGTCGTGCTCGCGACCAAGGTCCACGGCT
This sequence comes from uncultured Solirubrobacterales bacterium, assembly GCA_963710305.1. Taxonomy (GTDB): domain Bacteria; phylum Actinomycetota; class Thermoleophilia; order Solirubrobacterales; family Solirubrobacteraceae; genus Palsa-465. Next base: position 41,615 of record CAVPZV010000005.1, read on the forward strand.
CGATGGGCGATGACCCTAACGAGTTCGGCAACGGCCGTCGCTGGATCATCAAGGAAGTGGAGAACTCGCTGCGCCGGCTGCGCACCGATTACATCGACCTTTACCAGATCCATCGTCCCGAGGACGACACCGACATCGATGAGACGCTCGGCGCGCTGACCGATCTTGTCCGCGCCGGGAAGGTCCGCTACATCGGCTCCTCGACGTTCCCTGCCTCGCAGATCGTCGAGGCGCAGTGGACCGCCCGCGAGCGCGGCCGCGAGCGCTTTGTCTGTGAGCAGCCGCCCTACTCGCTGCTGGTGCGCGAGATCGAGAGGGATGTGCTGCCGACCTGCCGGCGCTACGGGATGGGCGTGATCCCATGGAGCCCGCTTGCCGGGGGATGGCTGTCCGGTCGCTACCGCAAAGGCGCGGACCAGCCCGAGTCCAACCGCGCCAAGATGATGCCGGGTCGGTTCGATCTTTCGACCCCTGCGAATCAGCGCAAGCTCGAGGCCGCCGACGCGCTGGGGAAGCTGGCCGACGAGACGGGGATTACGCTGATCGAGATGGCGCTCGCGTTCGTCATCCGCCACCCAGCGGTCACCGCGGCGATCATCGGCCCGCGCACGATGGAGCATCTCGAATCCCAACTCACCGCCGCCAACGTGATCCTGTCTGACGAAGTGCTCGACCGCATCGACGAGATCGTCCCGCCCGGCGTCACGGTCAGCCCCGGCGACGTGTTCTTCCAAAACCCGGCACTCGAGCCCGAGGCCCGGCGACGCTAACCCCCGCCGGCCGCAAGCTTCCGCTCCGGTAGGGTCGCTCTTATGCTCGCGCCGCATACGAGCCCGGGGATCGGCTCAGCCTCCGTGTACTGCCCGTTCGATCGCTCCCGGCGTGAGTAGGCCGTGGCTCGCCGGCACGCAGGCCAGGCCTGCCCTCAGTACCTCCGGCTGGTGCAGGTTGATGCCTGCCGCGGTGACCATCTCCGGGGTCAGCTGACCCTGGTTAGTCGGGTCCGGGAAGCTTGGGAACCCGTGAGCGCGCACGCAGTCGGCGAACGAGAGCGCGTCCGCGAGTCGGGTGCGCGTCGGCGTGGCCGTTTGTCCCGGCCCGAGGCCGCTCTCAGGAATCAGGTGCCGGCAGGCTCTTTGGGCCGCTGGGGACCGGGGATTGCCGATGACGGCGGCGACCACCTTGTCCTTGGGGATCTCCGCGTTTATGGGGTCGGGGAAGTTGGGCACCCCGTGGGAGCGCATGCACTCGGAGTAGGCCACCAATGCGTTCGGCGTCGTGGTGGCGGCAGTGGTGGGTGATCCGCCGCCGCAGCCGGCGGCGAGCACCGAGACGATGGCAGCCGCGACGACGGCGGTTGGGATGAGTAGACGGCGGCAACGCATGAGGTTCCGTTCCTTTCGGTCGAGGCGGGCTATGCGCCGTGTCCCGGGAGGGGCAAGCGGGAGCGTGCATTGCGCGGGGTTACGGGCCGGTTATCGTGTTATGTCGCTGTTATGCGCGGTGCGGCATCGTCAACGCCGTGAAGATCGGCCGAACTGTGGACAAGCCCATCCTCGCAGTGCTCGGTCCCCGACCGACCGTCCGCTGGAGGCTGACGCTGCTCTACAGCGTGCTGTTTCTGATCTGCGGCGCGGCGCTGCTGGCGATCACGTACTGGCTCTTCGCGAACTTCGCCTATTCGCCGCCCAAGCCGGGGATTGGTCCGGGCGCCGCGCCGCTGAATCCGACCAGTCTGAGTATTGCGTCGGCGATGTCCGTCCAGCGTTCGATCGGTTTGCACCGCCTGCAGGTCTATTCGGGGATCGCGCTGGGGTTCATGGCGTTCGTGTCGGGTGTGCTCGGGTGGATGGTTGCCGGGCGCGTGCTCGCGCCGCTGCGGACGATCAATGCGACCGCTGAGCGGATCTCGGATACGAATCTGCACGAGCGCATCGCGATGGGTGGCCCGCGGGATGAGCTGCGCCTTCTCGCCGACACGATCGACCGGCTTCTGGCACGGCTAGACACCGCGTTCGAGGCGCAGCGAGGGTTCGTCGCGAATGCCTCGCATGAGCTGCGCACTCCGCTGGCGATGATGCGCACGACCCTCGACGTCGCGATCGCCAAGCCCAGCGGCGTGCCGCCGCAGACCCGTGAGCTTGACGCCGACTTGCGCGTGGATCTCGACCACGCCGACCGGCTTCTGGAAAGCTTTCTCACCCTCGCCCGCGCCCAGAACGGGAGGCTCGACACGCACAATCAGGTCGCGCTCGAGCCACTCATCACGGCGGCGCTCGCCGCCCGCGCCGAGCAGATCGCCGCCATGCAGCTCACCGTCAAGACTCAGCTCGACCCCGTCGAGGTCGCCGGCAGCGCCACGTTGCTGGGACGCATGCTCGAAAACGTGATCGAGAACGCGGTTCGGCACAACCAGTCGGGCGGCTCAATCGAGCTCACACTCACACCTATGGGCGAACAGCGGGCGCGAGTGATGATCGACACCAGCGGCCCGATGCTCGACCAGGACGCCGTCGCGCAGCTCGCCCGACCGTTCAAACGCCTCGGGCAGGACCGGATCGGATCGCAGAACGGCCACGGACTCGGGCTGTCGATCGTCGCCGCCGTCGCCGCCGCGCACGAAGGCGACCTCGATCTCCAAGCCCGCGCCGAAGGCGGGCTTCGCGTCCAGATCACCCTCCCGGCCGCAACCATCCGACACCTCGGGGTCGCCGCCAAATGAGGGTGCTCGTCGTCGAAGACATGCCCCGCCACGCCAACCGTATCGCCGAGGGACTGCGCGACCAGGGAATCGCCGTCGACATCGCCTACGACGGCCGCGAAGCGATCTCAAAGGTCAACGTCAACCCTTACGAGGTCGTCGTCCTCGACCGCGACCTGCCCGGCATCCACGGCGACCAGCTTTGCCAGATCATCACCCATAGCGAAGATCCCCCCATGATCCTGATGCTGACCGCCGCCGGCGCCCCCGGGGACCGTGTCAAAGGGCTCGCCCTTGGCGCCGATGACTACCTCCCAAAACCGTTCCATTTCCCCGAACTCGTGCTGCGCATCCGGGCTCTCGCCCGCCGCAAACCCACCGCCCGCCGCCATATCCTCCAAGCCGCCGGGATCGACCTCGACCCGCTCACGGGCATTGTCACCCGCGATGGACAAATCATCGAGCTGAGCGCCAAGGAGCGTGCGGTGCTCGAAGCCCTGCTCAAAGTCAGCCCCGGCGCGCTCAGCGCGGAGAGGCTCCTCGAGCAGGCCTGGGACGAGAACGTCGACCCATTCACCAACACCGTCAGAGTCACCATCGCCCGACTCAGGCGCAAACTAGGCCAACCCGACATCATCCACACCACCCCCGGGATCGGCTACAGCATCAGCGAAGCCTCCTGACCGAACACCAAGCGGAGCCAGCGGCAGTTCGCAGCGGACCCCTCTGCTCTCGCAACACCTCGTTTCGCCAAACCTCAGGGCTCAGGCGCTAGCGGGTCGCGCCTCCCGGCGACGGGAAGTCTCGCGCCGGAGTTCTGGTCTGGCGATGCTTCGTGCTGACGTGGGTGCGCCGGAGCCGTCCGGCTGCGTCATGCGCAAACGCGGCCGCGCGGCGGGTGCCCGAGCGCTCCTACGAGGCCGGGAACGTCTCGTGGACGGGGAACTCCTTGATGTCTGGGGCGTCCTGAACCTCGACGCCAGCCGCTTGGACGGATTGCTGGATCCGCGGCGAGAACGCATCGAACGCCTCCCGTGATTCCCAGAAATCGATCACGCCCCAGCCTCCGTCGATCGGACCAGAGGCGTGAAAGATCAGACCAGCCGGCGGATCGCCGGCCGGGTCGACGTGTTCGTTGACCGCGTCAAACTGGTCCTGGGTGACGCCGGCGAACTTGATGCGAATGCCTACAGCCATCTCTAGCTTCCTCTCTCCAGGTGGACGCCGCGAATCAAAGCACGTGAGCCTGCTCGACGCTGACCTGTCCGCTTAGCGCTGGGCTATTGAGCGCGAGCGCGGGATTGAACCGTCCTGGGGTGGTTGGAGACTTCTGGCCTTGGAAACAAGGACGGAGTTCATGCCGACAGAGCACACAGTTGGGAAGCCGACGACGCGGCGGTATTCGCCTGAGGAGAAGCAGGCGGCGGTGAGGATGGTCCGCTCGTTGCAGGCCGAGACGGGGATGACGCACGGGGCGGTCCGGCGGGTCGCTGAGCAGCTCGGCTATGGGGTCGAGTCGGTGCGGTCGTGGGTCAAGCAGGCCGAGATCGACGACGGCGTGCGGCCCGGGGGTCACGAGCGAGCGAGGCCGAGCGGGTGCAGGGAGCTCGAGCAGGAGGACCGGGAGCTGCGCCGCGCGAACGAGATCCTGCGGCGGGCGGCGACTTTCTTCGGGGCGGAGCTCGACCGCCAGCAGCGCAGATAGTGGCGTTCATCGATGCCAACAAGGACGACGTGGTGGACGGTCGCCGGCTCGGGGTCGAGCCCATCTGCGAGGTGTTGCAGGTGGCTCCGAGCACGCTACTACGCCGCGCGGGACCGGCCGCCGTCGGCAGCGCGCGCAGCGCGATGCGGAGCTGACGCCGCGGCTGGTGGAGCTGTGGAAGGACAACTACCAGGTCTACGGGTCGCGGAAGCTGTGGAAGGCCGCCCGGCGGGCCGGGATCGATATCGGCCGTGACCAGACCGCCCGGTTGATGCGCCAGGCCGGGATCCAGGGCGTGCTGCGCTCCAAGCGGGTCCGCACCACCCGCCGGGACGCAGAGCGCCGGCCGGCATCCGGATCTCGTCGAGCGCCAGTTCACCGCCAGCGAGCCCGAACGAGTTGTGGGTGACCGACCTGACGTTCGTGGCGACGTGGGCCGGGGTGGCCTACGTGTGCTTCATCGTCGACGCGTTCTCGCGGATGATCGTCGGCTGGCGCGTCGCCGGCCACATGCGCACGCCGATGGTCCTCGACGCGATCGAGATGGCCCGCTGGAACCGCGGGCTGCACCACCCCGGGCTGCGCTGCCACTCCGATGCCGGATCGCAGTTCACCTCGATCCGCTACGGCGAGCGGCTCGCGGAGATCGGCGCGGTCCCGTCGATCGGAACGGTCGGCGACAGCTACGACAACGCGCTGGCCGAGACGGTCAACGGCTACTACAAGGCCGAGCTGATCCGCGGCCCCGCCCGCACCGGCCCGTGGAAGACCGATCGAGGAGGTCGAGCTCGCCACGCTCGGCTGGGTGCACTGGCACAACACCCAGCGCCTGCACGGCTACCTCGGCGACCTGCCGCCCGCCGAGTTCGAAGCAGCTCCACGCCGCCCGAGAGCGCCCTCAGGACCCCGATCCGGGGGACCTATCGGTCGCGAGCGGTCGCTCGGCAGGGCCGCAGATCGCCTCCCAGAGCGTCAACTCCCGAGCCACGTCGACGAGCGAGATCGCCTCCGAGATCGCCATCTCGAGCCCTCCGCAGCTCGCTGACCGCCGGCGCTCCACCGGCCCGCGGACGCCGCCCCCAGGACAGAGCAATGGCTCGACTGACAACAACATCAACACCAACAACATGACAGCCGACACAGCACGACTACGCTGCCCGCCAGGACCGACCAGGTCCTGGCCCAATCACAAAACGCCAGAGCCTCCATCAAACCCAGGGCGATTCAGTGCCTGCTGGTCGTCGGCTGTGGCACCAAGGCGAACTCAAAGCTGGAGGGCCCGCCGGGCAGCGTACAGCGGGCCGAGTCGGTGATCCGTCGTCTCGACGTGCCCATGCTCGCGAAGCGGGTGGAGCAGTTGCGGGGACTGAGGTTCAAACGAGTCCCTCGGTTTGACCCGATCAGTCCGCAGCAGGCGGCCGCGCAGGCGCGAACGACGTTGAACCGCGACGCGGCTGGTCTGGACGCGCAGACGACTTGGCTTCGACTTACTCGCGTCGTCCCGCCAACCTTCGACGTGCGTACCTACTTCGAAGACATCGGGACGGGGGTCACCGATAAGGGTTCGCAGCTTCAACTTGTCGCGGACCCAGCTCTGTCGAATGCCTCCGTTGCGCAACAGCAAGCTGTCCAGTACCTCGCCATCGTGCTTGACGAACAGAATTTCCGGCCGCGCGAGGATCTCACCCAAGCGGAACCGCAAGCCGCATATAGCGCGCTCCTCCAGGGCGACGCGCAGGTGCTCGCGCAAGCCTACGACCAGCGCTATCACCTCTCGCCTCCCACGGCCGCACCGGCAAACCTGCGCGCACTGCCGTTCCCGCTCGAGTTCAACATCTACGGCACGCGAGCCATTGCGGCAGACTTCGTGAACGCCCTGCGCCAGCGGGGACACGGCTACGGCCTGGTCAACCGCGCCCTCTCCACCGACCCACCTCGCTATCTCGACGAGCTCGTTACTCCGGTTCGCTACCTCCAGCACGTGCCGCAGATGGCGATCAGCATGACCGGCATCCGCTATCCATTCGCTCCGCGTGGCAACTACAAGAAGGTCCTCGACGAGCCATTCGACTCGATCGACGCGATCGACCTGCTCGCTACGACGGCGCGAGACCCGGCGCCATTCAAGGACACAGCGGGGTGGAACGGCGGCCGAGTACAGCTATGGCGAAAGGGCGAGGGCGGGTGCCCGGGCACGTGCTCGCACGACGCATTCGCGATCGTTTGGACCTCATGGCTGACCGACGACTCGGCCACCGCGTTCGCAACCGAGATGTACCGCCGCCTGCAAAGCGAGCATGGTCGCCTGATCGATGCCAAGCAGGCCATCTTCCCCGACGGAGAGTTCAAGATGCCCGACGGTGGTTACGTCTCGATCGACGCCTCCTTCCACGAGGTCTCGATTGCGTGGACCCCCGACGTGGACTCGGCGGCCAATTTGACGTTCGAGATGAACGGCGAGCAAGAGACTCCGGAAGCCTACGCACCCAACCCGTCCCTTCCCGCTCTCTCGCCCGCGTCCGGCGCGTAGTTCGTGTTGTCAGTTGTCCCGCAGCCAGCACGGTTCCCGGCTTGATCGAGCGGTCCTGGCTGGTCACGATCGTCGACGCGTGTCTGCGTGACGGCACCGGAGGGAGCCCGACCGCGGTGCTTGCGGACGACAGCTCGCTTGACGATCGGGCTCGCTGCCGCCCTCGCATTCTTGGCGACGCGCGATCGCGAGCTTCGAGCAGAGCTCCATACCGCTGCGCGTTCCTTCACGGGGCGCGCGATCTGGAACCACGACGGTATTGGCGCGAGCTTTGACGCAGGGGTCGTCGCTGTCAGGAAGGCGACCCGCGCCGAGCGTGACCTCGTCCTCGATGTGCTCGGGAGCGAGTCGGAGATCGACACGACCGGGATCTGTGTGGCGGGCTGGGGCGCGAGCGGCTGCCGTCCGTTGGTTCTCGCTCTACGCTCCGGTGCCATCGCCGACCGGACGGCTGTCGGCCCGGATGTTCGCCCCCTCGATCGGAGTGCCCGAGGACGTCGCAAACGCGAACAGTACGGCGTGCCTGGCCGCGATGCTCGCGCGGGACGGAGCGAGCGAGGTCACGGTCGACATGGGCGACTCGCTCGGCAGCCCGGCGACGATCAGGGCTTGCGCCCAACCGGACGGCGCCGGCGCGCGCGTCCGCGTCGGCGGCATCGCCAGGATCGGGGCGACACGACCGGTATCTGTCTCCGAGCTTTACCCGATCGACTGAACGCGACCGTCGCGGCCACGTCAACGCCGGCCTGGGCGTCTCTTCGTGAGGGGGTGTCGACTTATCGCTGATATAGACCGATAGTGCATACGCGATCGTTTCCGTCTGGGGGGTTTTTTAGCTTGACGGGGTGCCGCGGCCTGGGTTTCCTCGTGACGATCATGGAGTTTCAGGAGCGCTTCGCGACCGAGGAGGCTTGCGGGGAGTATCTGTTCGCGTCGTCGTTGGCCGGATGGGTTTCGTGTGTCCGGCGGTGCGGTGGGGGTGAGGTGGGTCGAGATGCATCGCGAGTCGGCGGGTGTGGCAGTGCAAGGCGCTGCGGGGCGTCAGACGTCGGTGACGGCGGGCACGGTGATGCATAACACGCAGACGCCGTTGCGGCTGTGGTTCTGGGCGGCGTATCTGGTGGCGACGCACCATCCGGGGATCTCGGCGGTGCAGCTGCAGCGCCAGCTCGGGTATCGAGCGTCACGAGACGGGCGTGGATGATGCTGCACAAGCTGCAGGCGGGCGATGGTCGCCCCGGAGCGCGAGCCGCTCAAGCGAGAGGTCGAGGTCGACGAATTCTTCCTGGGCGGTCTCGAGGTGGGCCTCAAAGGCGGGCGTCAGCGGGGGATAAGAAGGTGCTGTGCGGGGTTGCGGTCGAGGTACGCGGCCGAGGGCTCCGGACGATGTGCGCGTGGCGATCCTGCCGGACGCGAGCAGAGCCCTCGCTGAGCGCGTTCGTGACTGCCACGAGCGAGCCTGGCGCGATCGTGCGCACCGACGGCTGGAGGGGCTACTGGCGGTCTGGCGGGCTACGGCTATGACCATGCCCGCTCGAGGCAAGGGCCCGAGCCGGTCGGCGAGCGCCGTACCTGCCCCGTGCCCACCGGGCGATCTCAAACCTCAAGGCGTGGATGCACGGCACCCATCGGCGGCGTCTCGCGCAGAGCACCTACAGGTCTACCTCGACGAGTTCGTCTTCCGCCACAACCGCCGCGGCAACCCGCACGCCGCGTTCCAGACCCTGCTTGGACTCAGCGCACGGCACCAGCCCAGCAGCTACCGACAGATCATCGAAGAAGCCGCCTGACCCGTTCCGCGGAAACGATCGGGTATGCACTAGACCGATTTCTCGACACGCCTCACTGCAGGGCGATCAGACGGGCCACTTCCTCCGGGTTCTCGAGGTGCACGGCGTGCGCTCGCCGGGCCGGCCGGACAGCAGGGGCAGCGCGCCCGTCGGCAGCTCCGGCGCGGTACGATCACGCGGGGGCGCGCCGGTGAGGTGGATTGGTACCGGTGGGCGAGGATCTGAATCTGGACCAGGTGGCGAAGCCGCCGCTGCGAGTGGGTGGTGGCGGCGACAGCGCGGAGGATCCCCCTCGACCCAAAGGATCGCGGCGGTGATCCTCAGGCAGTACTACCTGGGCTGCCTCGCGCACGCCTCCTACCTGGTCGCCGATCGGGTAGGTGGCACGGCGGCCGTGATCGATCCGCAGCGCGACATCGAGCAGTACCTCGCCGACGCCGAGGAGCTCGGGTGCACGATCGGGCACGTGTTCCTGACCCACATGCACGCCGACTTCATCGCCGGCCACCTCGAGCTTCGTGACCGCGTCGGCGCGACGATCCACCTCGGCGCACGAGGCGAACGCCGAGTACGCCTTCACGCCGATGGGCGACGGAGACGAATTGCGGCTGGGTGCGGTGCGGCTCGTCGGTGCTCGAGACGCCCGGTCATTCGCCGGAGTCGATCTCGATCCTCGTATTCGACCCCGAGCATGGCGATGACCGCCCGTACGCGGTGCTGACGGGCGACACGCTGTTCATCGGCGACGTCGGCCGTCCGGATCTGCGCGCGTCGCTCGGGTGGAGCGCCGACCGACTCGCGAGCATGCTCTACGACTCGTTGCACGACAAGCTCCTGTCCTCCCGGACGACACGCTCGTCTATCCCGCTCATGGTGCCGGCTCGCTGTGCGGCAAGAATCTCTCGACCGACACCGTCTCCACGATCGGCGTACAGCGCGAATACAACTACGCGCTGCAACCCATGAGCCGGGAGCGGTTCGTCGAGATCGTGACGGCTGACCAGCCCGACACGCCGGCCTACTTCACCTACGACGCGGTGCTCAACTCCCGCGAACGGCCAACGCTCGATGACGCGCTCGAGCGTGAGCTGCGGCCGCTGTCGCTCGAGCAGCTGCTCGAGCTGGTCGCCGACGGAGCGCAGCTGCTGGACACGCGGGACCAGGCAGAGTTCGAGGGCGCCCACATCCGCGGCGCGCTGAACATCGGCCTCGGCGGTTCGTTCGCCACCTGGTGCGGCACGCATCCTGGACCCCGAACGACCGGTCGTCCTGGTCGCCGAGCCCGGGCGCGAGCACGAGGCGCGACACGGCTCGGGCGGATCGGCTTCGACAAGGTCGCCGGCTACCTCGCCGGCGGAATGCAGCAACTCGACGACGCGCCAGGAGCTGGTCGAGCGGATCGAGCGGATAACGGCCGGCTCCGTCGCCGAGCAGGTCGCTGCGCCGACCCCGCCGGTGCTCGTCGATGTCCGGACGACCCGGGAGTGGAGCGAGGATCACATCGACGGCGCGGTGAACCTGCCGCTGTCGCAACTCGCCGAGCGCCGCCGGCGAACTTCCGTCCAATCGGCCGATCGATCGTCTACTGCGCCAGCGGCTACCGATCGGCGATCGCCACCAGCCTGCTCCGCCGCGAAGGGCTGCCCGACGTCGCGAACCTGGTCGGCGGTCTCGCAGCATGGAAGTCAGCGCAGCTGAGAACCGTGGCTGCAAACGCCTGATCGCTGCCACGACCTCGGGATCGCCGTGATCGGCCGCATCCTCGCCGGCACCCACATCAAGCCACTCACACCGTCAGTGCCGTGCGCAGCTCCGCGGGGAGCTCCGCGACGACCTCGGGCTCCGTCGGACGGCCCGGCGCGATCTCCGCGTTCGCTCGCGCTCGCTGGGTCGATGGCCGACAGGCCCGGCCGTTGGCGAGAATCACCCCGTCGCTGCAATGGGCCTCGACCGCTCCGTCGCCGAACTGCTCCTCGTAGAGACGCGCGTAGAGGCCACCCTCGGCGAGCAGCTCCTCGTGGGTTCCACGCTCGACGATCGTGCCGCGCTCGATCGCGAAGATCACGTCAGCGTTACGGATCGTCGATAGCCGGTGGGCGATCGCGATCGTGGTGCGGCGCTGCATCAGCGCCTCCAGCGCCCGTTGCACGACGCGCTCGCTCTCGGTGTCCAGCGCCGAGGTGGCCTCATCGAGGATCAGGATCGGCGGGTCCTCCAGGATCACCCGGGCGATGGCCAGCCGCTGGCGCTCGCCGCCCGAGAACCGGTAGCCGCGTTCCCCGACCACCGTGTCGTATCCGTCTTCCAGAGCGATGATGCGGTCGTGGATGAAGGCGGCCTTCGCGGCGGCCACAACCTCCTCGTAGGTCGCGCCCGGCCGTCCGTAGCTGATGTTTTCGCGCACGGTGCCGCCGAACAGGTAGCTCTCCTGGGTAACCACTCCCACCGCCCCCGCGATCGTCGCCGACGTCAGGTCGCGCACGTCGTGACCGTCGATCTTGACGGCCCCTCGCTCGACGTCGTAGAGCCTCGGCACGAGGTAGGAGATCGTCGTCTTGCCCGCCCCGGAGGGCCCGACCAGCGCCGCGAGTTGACCGGGCGCCACGCGCATCGACACGTCCTGCAACGCCTCGTCCCGCGCCGCCGGCCCGCCATCCTCGCCACCCCCATAGCGGAACGACACATCCTCCAGCGCCACCTCGCCCCGGATCTCGGTCGAGGCAAGGCTGAGCGCATCCGCGCGGTCGGTGATCAGGGGGCGGAGGTCGATCAGCTCGAAGATCCGGCCGAACAGCGCCAGCGAGGACTGGACGTCGACCGAGACCTGCAGCAGCTGGTTGATCGGGATCAGCAGCCGGCTCTGCAGGGTCGTGAACGCCACCAGCGTCCCCGCCGACAGGTCGCCGTGCGTGCCCTGCAAACCGGCCACCAGATACACGAGCGCCGGGCTGATGCCGAAGAACGCCTGGGTGACCGCGAAGAACGAGCGGCCGACCATTGCCTGGCGGACCTGCAGGTCGGCCTGGTTCGCGTTCTCGATGCGGTAGCGGTCGACCTCGTGTGCCTGCCGGCCGAACACCTTGGCCAAGAGGATCCCCGAGACCGACAAGCGTCTCCTGGGTGATCGACCCCATCGACGCAAGCGAGGCCTGCGCATCGCGCCGAGCTCTCCGCCGCGCGCGTCCGACTCGACGGCTGAACAGTACGAATACCGGCGTTACGGCCAGTGATATAGCCGTCAGCAGCGGTGAGAGCAGCAGCATCGCCACGACCGACGAGATCAGCGTGACCACGTTGCTGACGACCGACGACGCCGTCGACGTGATCGTCGTCTGCACACCGCCGACGTCGTTGGCCAGTCTGGACTGAACCTCTCCGCTGCGAGTGGCCGTGTAGAACGCCAGCGACAGCGTCTCGAGGTGCTCGAACAGCCGGTCGCGCAACGCCTGCAACACGCGATTGCCCAGTGGTCCGCCACCAGCTCGCCGCCGGCGGCCCGGTGCGCCACGCCGCCGCGATTGTCGCCAGCTGGGCACGCTACATGGAGGCCGTCGACGAGCACGGGCAACCGATCGACGTCGTAGACCGCAACCGCGAGCGCCTGGTCGCGCTTGCCAAGCGACAGCGGGAGGATCCACTGGCGTTCGTCTCAAACCGTGAGGTGTTCGGCGATCTGGTCGAGGACGAGCGCTTCGTCGAACCGTATCTGGCCACGTTGCACTCGCTGCACGAGCGCGGCGCGCGCGCAACGCTTCAGCGGCTCACCTCGGCGCCGTGATCCTTGCTGTGCATGGCGCCGCCACATACCTAACGGAGATCAGGGGTGTAGGACGATCTTGCCGAGCGTGTGCCGCTGCTCGAGCTCGCGGTAGGCGTCGCGGACCTGCGCGAGCGGGTAGGTGCCGGCGATCGGAATCTCGAGTTCGCCATCGGCGATCAGCTGGGCGAGTTCGGCGAGAACCCCGGCGCTGGCGCCTACCGCGCTACCGTCGGTCTTGGCACCGTGGCGGGCGGCCGCGTCGTAGTCGATGATCGTGTCGATCCGCTCTGGAACGACGCCGAGGTCAACCGCCAGGTCCACGTATCCCGACCCGTAGGTGTCGATAAGCGCATCCAACCGCCCGGCGGCGGCGTCCCGGATGCGGTCAGCGACGCCGTCGCCGTAGGTCACCGGGATCGCGCCGTGCTCGCGCAGCCAGTCGTGGTGGGACTCACTGGCCAGCCCGATCACCGTCGCCCCGGCGTTGCGCGCGAGCTGAACGGCGAGCGTGCCGACTCCGCCGGCCGATCCCGAGACCAGAATCACATCGTCGCTCGAAGCGCCCACCGCGCGCACGGCGGCCCACGCGGTCGCTCCGGCCACGAACAACGCCCCCGCGGCATCCCACGGGACCTTGGACGGCCGTGGCGTCAGGTTCTCGGCGGCGACGACGACGAGCTCGGCCTGGCTCGCGCGGTTGTCGGTGAAGCCGATGACCTCGTCGCCGGCGCGCCAACGCTCGACGCCGCGGCCGGACTGCTCGACGACGCCGGCCAGGTCGCTGCCCTGTCCCGAGGGAAATGTCGCGGGCCACCGGTCGTGCAGCGCGCCCTTGCGAATCGCGGCCTCGCCGGGTTTATGCCCGCCGCCTTGACGCGCACGAGCACCTCACCCTCCCCTGGGACCGGGTCGGGGACATCGACGACGCGGAGCACGTCGACCTCGCCGTAGCTCTCGAAGCGGACTGCCTTCATGTGCGTCTCCTTCCGCGATCTTCTCGTGTGCTCAGCGGGTGAGCGCTTTCGAGCGCTCGTCTGGATGCTTTCGGGCTGCATGATGTCGAGAAGCGCCGGACGGCTCCGCTCACCAGGTGAAGGCGCCCGACAGGCGCGGCCCGCGACACCAGGAGACCACGATGCCGAAGTACCTGCTTCTCAAGCACTACCGCGGCGGCCCGGAGCCGCACCATCCCTTCCCCCCGATGGACCAGTGGGCGCCCGAGGACGTCGAGGCGCACATTGCCTTCCAACGTCACGTCATCGAGCTGCTGCAGGAGAGCGGCGAGTACGTCGATGCGCAGGCGCTCACGCCGGCGCGCACCTGGGTTCGCTACGGCGGGCCGGGCGCGGCGCCCGTCACCACCGACGGCCCGCATCCCGAGACCAGCGACCTGATCGCGGGCTGGTACATCATCGATGTCGAGTCCCGCGAGCGCGCGCTCGAGCTCGCCGCGTACGTCTCCTCCGAGCCCGGCCCCCGCGGCGAGCCGCTGTACGAGTGGCTCGACGTCCGGGAGATCATGTCCGAGGCGCCGTCTGAGGACTGACCCCGGCGTGATCGACGAGCCAACGCAACGGCTGGACGAGGGTGCGCTGCGCGTTCTCGTCCCGCGGGTGCTCGCGGGCCTGGTCCGCCGGGGCGAGGACTTCTACGCCGCCGAGGACGCACTCCAGGAGGCGCTGCTGGAGGCGCTCCGGGTCTGGCCGGAGCACCCTCCGCGCGATCCGCGCGCATGGCTGACCACTGTCGCGACGCGGCGGCTCGTGGACGCCCGCCGCAGCGAGGTCGCCCGGCAGCGCCGTGAGGAGCAGACGTACGCGGAGCCGCGGCCGGCCGTCACCGAGGAGGGCGACGACACCCTCTTCCTGCTCTTCTGCTGCTCTCACCCGGACCTCGCGCCCGCCTCGCAGGTGGCGCTGACCCTGCGCGCCGTCGGCGGCCTCACCACCCGGGAGATCGCGGACGCCTTCTACGTCCCGGAGGCGACGATGGCGCAGCGGATCAGCCGCGCCAAGCGCACCCTGCTCGGGCGCCGCCTGGACGAGCCCGGCGACCTCGCCGTCGTGCTGCGCGTGCTCTACCTCGTCTACACGGCCGGCCATATTGGCCCGCCCACCCGGGTGGACCTGGCGGGCGAGGCGATCCGGCTCGCCCGCCAGCTCACCCTCGCCACAGAGGAGCCCGAGGCGCGCGGGCTGCTCGCGCTGATGCTCCTGAACCACGCCCGGCTCCCGGCGCGGCTCGATCCCGAGGGCCGGATCGTCACGCTCGACCGGCAGGACCGCGGCCTGTGGGACACGCGCGAGATCGCCGAGGGCGTGCGCGTCCTGCAGTCGGCGCTCGCCATGCAGACGGCGCAGCGGCGCCCGGGCCGCTACCAGATCGAGGCGGCGATCGCCGCCCTGCACGACGACGCGGCGAGCGCCGGGGAGACCGACTGGCCGCAGATCCTCGCCTGGTACGACGAGCTGATCGCGCTGAGCGAGGACCCAGTGCGCCAGGACCCCGCCGCGGTGCTCGGGCGCGCGGTCGCAGTCGGGCACGTCCTCGGTGGCGCCGCCGGGCTGCGCGAGACGGACCGGCTGCGGTGAGGTGATCGGCGAGCGGCACCGCTGGCACGCCGTACGCGGGTACCTGCACGAGCTCGACGGCGATCTACCCGCCGCTGCGACGGCGTATGCCGAGGCCGCCCGCCGGGCCACCAACGTCGCCGAGCGCGACCACCTGGTCCGCCAGGCCGCCCGCGCGCGGGCGGCGCGCACCGGCCAACGCCCCGGATAAGGGGATCGGCTGACGGGCCCGGTCCGCTCCGACCCCGAGTTCAAACGGGCGGTCGATCACGCAGGTGACCCGGAGCTATTGTTCGATAAGCTTCCGACTATGGCCTCGGAGGCGCACGACCGGGATGCTGGGCATCCTGACCTGATTCTCGCCGTGCTATCGCTGGCAGGGCTCGCCTACGCCGTGCTCAGCTCCGCGGTCATCCCGGCGCTGCCGACGATCCAGAGCAGCCTCCACACCAGCGAGACCAGCGTGGCCTGGCTGCTCACCGGCTTCCTTCTCTCCGCGTCGGTGGGGACCTCGATCATCGGGCGGCTCGGCGACATGTACGGCAAGGAGCGCCTGCTCCTCTGGACCCTGCTCATCCTCGCCGTGGGCGCGCTGCTCGCGGCGCTCGCGAACTCGCTCGCGATGCTGATCTTCGCACGCGTGATCCAGGGCGTGGCGGGTGGCATCTTCCCGCTGGCCTTCTCGATCGCGCGCGACGAGTTTCCCCGCGACCGAGTCGCCGGAAGCATCGGCCTGATGTCCTCGATCCTGGGCGTGGGAGCCGGACTCGGCCTCGTCGTCGGCGCGCTGATCGTCGAGCACCTGAGCTGGCACTGGCTGTTCTGGATCCCGCTGGCCGTGACCCTGCTGGCCGCGCTCGCCACCTGGCGGTTCATTCCCGAGTCGCCCGTCCGCTCGCCGGGGAAGATCAACTGGGGTGCGGCTGCGCTCATGACCGTCGGAATCTCGCTGGTGCTGATCGCGGTCGCGCAGACGACTCAGTGGGGCTGGCTGGGAGCCAAGACGCTCGGCCTCGCGGCTGTTGGCTTGGTCATCTGCGTGGCGTGGGTCGTGGTCGAGGTGCGCGCCGAGATCCCACTGGTCGACATGACGATGATGCGGATCCGCGGCGTGTGGACGACGAACTTGGCCGCGTTCCTTCTCGGCGCCGGCATGTACGCGTCCTTCATCGTCTTCCCCGAGTTCGCCCAGCTCCCCAAGAGCACCGGCTTCGGATTCGGCGCCTCCGTGCTCGACTCCAGCCTCTACCTCGTCCCGAGCGCGTTCGCGATGGCCCTGACCGGGGCGTTCGCCGGGCGCATCGCCAGGCGCTTCGGGTCCAAGTTGGCGCTCGTCGTCGGGACCGGGACCACGGCGCTGGCCTTCCTGTGGCTCTACCTCGCCCACCGCCACCCCTACGACATGCTCATCTCCTCGACCCTGCTCGGACTCGGAATCGGAATGGCCTTCGCCGCACTCGGCAACCTCGTCGTTCAGGCGGTTCCCGCTCGGCAGACAGGGGTGGCGAGCGGGGTGAACACGGTCATGCGCACCCTCGGCGGCGCCTTGGGCGGCCAGATCTCGGCCACCCTGATCGCCGACCACACCGGGCCGCACGGCCTCCCCCGGCTCGCGGGGTTCACCGAGTCCTATCTGATGTGCACGATCTTCCTCGTCGTCTGCCTCCTCTCAGGGCTGCTCGTCCCGCGCCTGCACGTCCCGTCATCGTCCAGCATTGAGCTGGACCGCCGTCTATCTCCGAGTCCCGAGGCGGGGTGAACGCCATGGACGTCGTCACGGTCCCGGGGGCCGCGCCGGCGGACTGGACGGAGGCGGAAGTCGGCTGTAGTAGGCTCGCGCGCGTATGGTGACGTGCTCGCTCTCGCGATGAAGGCTTGGCGCGCGGCGGCGGTCGGGCTCACACTGCTGAGCGTTACGGCCTGCGGAGCCAGCGCGTCGCACACTCGATCGGCGACCACGACGTCCGAGGCGGCCGGTACCGCCGGCGCCGCGGTCGCGCAGGGACTGCGGCTGGCCGGCCATCCCGTTGCCGGCGAGTTCCCGGCGCCTCAGGGGAAGACGCTCCTCGAACTCGCCAACCAGGTCGCGCGGCAGCAGATCGGCCTCGGGCTCTCCACATCTGTCGCGGTGCCCGGGTCGTACAGGTTCGCGTTCGGCTTGATCGGCTCCGACAACCACTTCGTCTACGGTCCCTCTGCGGTCTACGTGGCGCCCTCGCGCTCGGCACCCGCGCAGGGCCCGTATCCGGCACCGATCAGCTCGATGCTCGTGCAACCGCGGTTCGAATCGAGGACCGTCGCCCAGGATCCGCTCGCGATCAAGGGGATCTACGCGACGCGAGTGCCTCTATCCAAGCCCGGGCTATGGGCGGCGCTCGTGCTAACGCACACCACGCACGGCTGGGTGGCCGCTGTGACCCAATTCGTCGTGCGCAAATCAAGCAGCATTCCGAACGTCGGCCAGCTTCCGCCCAAGATCCATACTCCGACCGTGGCGTCGGTCGGCGGCGACGTGGCGAAGATCGACACGCGCATCCCGCCCGATGACATGCATCGTGTTGACTTCGCGTCGGTGATCGGAAAGCGTCCGGTCGCCCTGCTGTTCGCTACGCCGGCCCTATGCCAGTCGCGCGTGTGCGGCCCGGTCACGGACATCATCTTCCAGCTGGAGCACGAGTTCGGATCGCGAATGACCTTCATCCACAACGAGGTCTACGTCGACAACAACGCTGCGAAAGGGCTGCGCCCCCAGCTGCTCTCATTCCACCTGCAAACCGAACCGTGGCTGTTCACGTTCAACCGCGACGGTCGCGTCGCCGCGCGGCTCGAGGGAGCCTTCGGGATCCAGGAAGCGCGCCAGGCCATCGAGGCGGCGCTCCGGTAGCGCGCAACGGGAGGCGACGCAGCCGGCGCCAATCCCGTCGCCCTCGCGGCCCGCCTACCGCCTCGAGGCTGGCGATGATGTGATAGCCAGGGGTGGTCATGTGGATTCCGAGACGCGAGCAGAAGTACGTCAACGCCTCGGTCTGGCTCGGCGAGAAGCGGAGCCTGTCGCTTCACGGAAGGAAGCCGTCCTGCAGAGCGACGCGCGCCTCTTCCTCGGTCGCGTAGGCATGCATCCGGGTGATCTGTCCCTCGTGGACCTCGGCGACCACGAATCGCTCCGGCTGCTCGGGCCTGTCATCACGGAGGCTCCGCACGTGTGCGAGAACGCGGTCGCCCTGTTCGACGAATGCGCTGACCGATACCTCGCCGCCCACGAGCAGCCCGATGCGCATTCGTTCCAGGGCTTGCGTCCGTCCGTGGCAGCGGGGGATGTGGCCGTCTTCGTCGGCGAGGCCGCGCCAGTCGATCCCGGAGGCGAGCATCGTGCCCAGGTCGTCGAACCGACCCTCGGAGACGGCTGTGAACGCGGCGGTGACCGTACGCATCGCGGTCCCGGTCTGCCCGTCCGGCCGCTCGAGCGCTTCGAGCAGCTCTTGCGCCTCGCGCTGACCGTGGTGCTCCGCCCAGCCGGCTGGGGTGGCGTCATACCCGGTGTCACGCGCGTTCGGGTCGGCGCCATGATCGAGCAGGAGCCCGATCACCGGAATGTTCCCGCGCATCGCGGCCTCATGCAGCGCCGCGGTCCGAGGTCGCGCGTTGACGTCGAACCCCAGCTCGATCAGCAACGCCACGGCCGGATAGCTGTCCTGCTCGGCCGCGTGGACGAGCTGGTCCGGATGGCGCGCGATCGCGCGGTGACGCACGCTGGGGTCCGCCCTGATCAGCCGGTTCACGCTGTCGCGGTCGCCGGCCATCGCGGCTGCCACGAGAGCGTCGGGGTCATCGTGCTCCCAGGAGGCGCCCGCTGCGCTGAGGAGCGACACGACCTCCGTGTGGCCTGCGAACGCAGCCTGCTGCACCGGCGAGCGCCCCCGGTAGATCGGGTGCCGCGATCCACGGCCTTCCGGGTCCACTCCGCGGGCGAGGAGCGTGCGAACCCGATCGGTGAACCCGTTTGCGCCCGCGGCCATCAGCAGATCCTCGATCATCTCCCGAGGTGAATCCTGGCGGTCGCTGAGCAGCCGCCGCCACGGCCCGCCATCTCCGGTGCCAAGCCCGAAGGCCAGCAACAGCTGCACCCAGTCCTCGTTCGCGTCGGCGCCGCGGTTGTAGAGCGCCTGGCCGTCGTTCGGGTCGGCGCCCGCCTCGAGCAGCAGACGGGCCAGGGCAAGCTCTTCCGGGTGTGCAGGCATGAGGCCGCCTCCGCTGAGCGCGCCGGTCAGCGCCGTGAACGGCGGCACGAGGCCCTCCCAGAGGTACCCGGCGTTCGGGTCGGCCCCGTGTTCGAGTAACACCCGAGCGACCGCGACGGCCGAGCGCGGCGGCCTCAGCGAGACGCGCGAATAGGCCAGATACAGCAACGGCTCCCAGCGGTGCGGCCCGCCGGTCAGCGAGGCTTGGGCCGGGTCACGGTCCAGCAGTTCCCGGGCGGCATTGACCTCGCCCGTCGCGGCGATCGTGTGGATGCTCGCGCACGCCAGCCAATCGTGCTCGGCGAGCAGCAACTCAGCGCGCCGCAAACGATCCGGGTCATCGTCGCCGTAGGTCAAGCACGCCAGACGCAGGAACTCGTCGACCACCGCCTCCTCGTCGGCCAGCGGGCCGCCGACCGGCTCCTGATGGGGGGACCGCGCGTAGCGCGCGACCAGCTCCAGGTGCGCCTTGAGCTTGGGCCAGCTCGCAAAGCCAAACTGACGTGCAATCACGAGCTGCGCATCCGCGCGCGTGAAGCCCGACAGCTCTGGGGAGCCAGGCACGGCCGAGCGCAGCCGCGGGTGGAACTCGTTGACGATCCCGGCGGCGCCGGAATCGCCCGCACGAACGGCTCGCTGGAAGGACTTGGCGCCCTTCTTGAGCTGCTCGACGTTCGCGTTGCCGGGAAGACCGCGAGGTGGCACGGAGGCCTCCTTTCACCAGCGCCCGGGAGTCCGCAATCTCGGGCCGGAAAGGAGACGTAGTCGACAGCACCAACGTCACCGGCAGGTGGGCTTCGCCCTTTCCGCGGACCGGGAGCGCCCTGCGCGCCACGAGATCATAACTCGCCGTACAACGCCGTCGCAGGCGCCGAGCGCGACATCCGGCCGGGACCGTACTGGCGGGGGCCGCGCAATGATTGGCGCCGCCCTCGTGCCGCTACCGGAGACCATCTCCATGCCGGCACCACCCCCGAGGCACCAGACCCGAGAGGAGCGCACCACATGACCCGCCATCAGAACGCCACCCTCCGCAGCGGTCTCCAGCGGTTGCGGCCGTCACCCGCGAGCCGGCTGTGATGAGCGGACGCCTGCTCTCGATCAACGTCGGCCGGCCCCGAGAGGTCGAATGGGAGGGAAAGACCGTCCGGACGGCGATCTGGAAGGACCAGGTGGAAGGCCCGAGAATGGTCCGCCGCATCAACATCGACGGCGATGACCAGGCGGACCGGCGGGCGCACGGCGGCGAGCATCGCGCTGTGTTCGTCTACCAGATCGAGTCCTACCGCTACTGGGAGCGCGAGCTCGGACGCGACGACTTCACCTACGGCCAGTTCGGCGAGAACTTCACCGTCGAGGGCCTTGCCGACGACGAGGTGTGCATCGGGGATCGCTACCGCATCGGCGAGGCGCTGTTCGAGGTGACCCAACCGCGGGTCACGTGCTACCGCGTCGGGATCCGCATGAACGAGCCTGCGATGCCGACGCTGCTCGTCGCGCATCACCGACCGGGCTTCTATTTCCGCGTCCTCGATGAAGGACCGGTACAGGCCGGCGACGAGATCGAGAGGGTCGCGCAGGGGCCGGAGCAGCTGACGGTCGCCGACGTCGACGCGCTGCTCTATCTCCCGGCCAAGTCTCGTGCGTTGCTCGAACGCGCGCTGCGCGTGCCTGCCCTGAGCGAAGGCTGGCAGGGGAGCTTCCGGGAGCTCCTCGCCAAGGCCGACCGCAGGCCGACCCCTCCTGCCTGGACCGGCTTTCAGCCTCTGCGCGTCGCCGAGATCCGCCGCGAGAGCTCGACGATCAACTCGTTCCTGCTCGTCCCGACCAACGACACCGCGGCTACGCCTGTCGCGGCGCCCGGCCAGTACCTCACCTTGCGCGTTCGGCCCGGTGTCGATGCGCCGCCGCTGACCCGCAGCTACTCGCTCTCGGACGTCGCTGACGAGCGCGGATACCGCATCAGCGTCAAGCGCGATGGTGCGGGCAGTCGTTACCTGCACGAGCTCGTCAACGTCGGCGACATCCTGGACGTCGCCGCTCCGCGGGGAGACTTCGTGCTGCGCGAGGGGACTCGTCCGGTGGCGCTGATCAGCGCCGGAGTCGGGGCCACGCCGGTGCTCGCGATGCTGCACGCATTGGTTCGCGAGCACAGCACGCGGCGCGTGTGGTGGCTACACGGCGCGCGCAACCACGACGAGCATGCCTTCGGAGCCGAGGTCGACGAGCTGCTCGCGGAGCTCCCCGACAGTCATCGGATCGTCGCCTACAGCAAGCCCGCCGAGCGCGGACGAGCTCGGCGTCGACCACGTCCTTTCAGGGCGGCTGGGACCGGCCGTCCTCGAACAGGCTTCGCGTTCCGACCGACGCCGACTACTACGTGTGCGGGCCGGACGGCTTCATGCGCGCGATCGGCGCCGCCCTCGCCGCTCGCGGCGTCGCGCCAGAACGGATCTCCACCGAGGTCTTCGGCGCCGTCGCCGTCTACAGCTCCGGCATCGTGAAGGCCGGCGGCGGCGCGCCACACCTCCCGGCCGGTCCGCCGGGGAGCGGGCCGATCGTGAACTTCTCGCGGAGCAACCTGGCTGTGCCGTGGGACGACCGGTACCCGAGCCTGCTCGATTTCGCCGAGGCCTGCGATGTGCCGGTCGGCTTCGGCTGCCGGAACGGGACCTGCCACAACTGCGAAAGCGGCCTGCTCGCGGGCGAGGTCGCGTACCACATAGAACCGCTGGAACCGCCGCCCGAGGGCCGCGTGCTCGTGTGCAGCACTCGGCCCAGATCCGAACTGACCCTGGATCTCTGACCGCGTGTCACAGCTGCGGCGGCTGTCTTGTCTTATTGGTTGTAGGCCAGACGACGAAGCGGATGATGAGACTGGAGCAACACCCGACATGACCGCTGAAGAACACGAGCTCGAGCAGTTGCGGCCGGCGTCGTTCGCGATCGCCTACCGGATGCTCGGCAGCGTCTCCGAAGCCGAGGACGTCGTCCAGGAGGCGTTGCTGCGCGTCCATCAGGCGATCGAGCACGGCGAGCAGATCGCCTCCCCGCGGGCCTATGTCGCCACCGTCACCACCCGGCTGGCGATCAACGAGCTGCGCTCGGCGCGCGTGCGGCGCGAACAGTACGTCGGCGAGTGGCTGCCCGAGCCGATCCTCACCGACGGCGTCGACGATCCCGCCCAGCACGCCGAGATGGCCGACTCGCTGTCGCTGGCGATGCTGGTGCTGCTCGAGAGCCTGTCTCCGGAGCAGCGGGCCGCGCTGCTCCTGCACGACGTGTTCGACTACGGCTATCCGGAGATCGCAGAGATCATCGGCAAGAGCGAGGACAACGTGCGCCAGCTCGCGAGCCGGGCCCGGCGTCACGTCGAGGAGCGCCGGCCCCGGTTCCAGACCTCGCGGGAGCAGCGCGAGGAGCTCGCGCAGAGGTTTCTCGCCGCCGCCCAGCAGGGGGATCTGGCCGGGCTCGAGGCCCTGCTGGCGCACGACGTGGTCCTGACCGGCGACGGCGGCGGGAAGGTCCCGGCGCTGGCGCGGTCGCTGCGCGGTCGCAACCGCGTCGCCCGCATGCTGCTCACCTGGATGCGGCTCGTCTCGCGGCTTCCCGATTTCACGCTGCGGCCGACCGAGGTGAACGGCGGTCCGGGAGTGATGGTCCTGGACGGCCAGCAGCGGCTGATCAGCGTGTGGTCGCTCGAGATCGCCGGCGGCGAGATCCGCAGCATCAGCTCGGTCGTGAACCCCGACAAGCTCGCGCACCTCGGGGTGGTCGGGGACTTCGCATCGCTCGTCGGCGCGCACCCGCCGCGCCGGACACGCCCATCGATCCACAGACCCCACACTCACAACCCAGGAGGAACACCATGACCCAGGCGAGAATCCAGAACCCCGCGCTCACCGTGCCCGGCGCGCTCGACGCGTTCCAGCAGCTCGGCGCCTCGGCGAAGCAGGCCGGGATCCCCGAGGCCACGCTCGCGATGGTGACGCTACGCGCGAGCCAGATCAACGGCTGCAGCGTGTGCGTGGACATCCACACGCGCGAGCTCGAGCACATGGGCGAGAGCAGCGAGCGCATCCACCTCGTCGCCGCGTGGCGCGAGGCGCCGTACTTCAGCGACGCCGAGCGTGCGGCGCTCGCGCTCACCGAGGCCGCCACGCGGCTGGCGGACCGGCCCGACCCGGTGCCGGACGAGGTCTGGGACGAGGCCGCCCGCCACTACACCGAGCCCCAGCTGGCGGCCCTGGTGGTGGCGATCGCGACGATCAACGCGTTCAACCGCGTCAACGCCGCCACCCGGCAGATCACCGGCGACTACGTGGCCCGCATCGTCGAAGCGGCCGCGGGAGCCGCCGCCTGAGCAGCGATCCGCGGCGTGACGAGCAACGTTTCCCTCGTCGCGCCGCGGGCTACGCCGCAGTGGGCGGCCGCAGGAACCCGAACACCTCGCCGTAACCGACCTCGAACGAGACGTCCCGAAAGGCGACGCGGTCATCGAAGCTCTTCGTCAGGCGGTCCACGGCAAGCGCGGGGGGACCGCTCTTCCGTTCAGGAGCCAGTGACCTGTCCGAGCTCACAGAGCTTCACCTCGCCGGTAGGAATCGAGCACTCCCGTAGAAGACTCTTTGATTGATATCACGCTCCGGAGTCCCTCCCCGCAGCGGATAGCTCGTCGAATCCCGCATGCAGGGAGCCGGCGCGCCGACGCGCCGGAGGTGGTGCGGCTAGACTCGGTGGGGTCGGGCGTGTTGCTCGGCGAATTAGTGCCCGCGTTCGTAGTTGTTGCTTTGCACTGCCGCGTTTCGCAGCACATGATCTCTCTGGGAGGGAAACGCATGGCAACTGGAACCGTGAAGTGGTTCAGCGACGATAAGGGCTATGGCTTCATTACGCCTGATGAGTCGGGTAAGGATTTGTTTGTGCATCATTCGGCGATCGCGGGGAGTGGTTTTCGGTCGTTGGCGGAGGGGGCGAAGGTGTCGTTTGAGACTGAGCAGGGGCCGAAGGGTCCGGCGGCGGCGAACGTTCAGGTGGTGTAGCGGGCTGAGGGGGGCGCTGCCGGTTTGGGTGGCGCCCTTTTTGCTGGTTTGGGGGGGTTGGGGGGTTGGCCTGGGCGGGTTTCTTTCGATGGAAGGATGGACGGGTTATGGCTTCTAGTGGTAAGAAGAAGACGACGTTTGCGAAGTTGGCGCGGGAGCAGAAGTTGCGGGAGCGTCGGGTGGAGAAGCGGGCGCGGAAGGATGCGCGTAAGCGGGATGGGGTGGATTTGGGGCCGGTTGAGTCCTCGGTGGGGGAGTCTGGGGTGTCTGAGCCGGTGGTTGGGTCGGGCTCGGGTTCCTGAGCTCGGGTTGAGCCTGCGGCTGGGTGGGGGTTTGTCGTGGGTGGGGGGGGTGCGTGCTACGGTGGGTGTGTGGGTGCTTTTCCGCGTGTGTGGTGCTTTGTGGCCGGCGTGAGGCGGGTGGTTGGGTGAAGTCGGCGCGTGAGCGGGCGGAGGAGAAGCGGGAGGCGAAGCTCGAGTTGGTGAGCGAGCAGGTCGAGAATGGGTCGTTGGTGATCCGTCAGATGACTGAGGAGGAACGGCGTCGGTATCCGCCGCGGCCGGTGGAGCCGAAGCGTCCGCGCCGGTGGTAGTGCGGGGGCGTGAGGTCCTGATCGAGCGGATCCGTCAGATGCGGCGGACCGTCGGGGCGGGCGAGCCGGCGCCGGGGGGTGGCGTTGATTCTGAGCCGGATCGGGTGCGGAGGCTCGAGACGCGGATCGAGGCGCTCGAGAGTCTCGTGCAGGGGTTGCAGGACTCGGTGCATCGCGAGTCCTCGCGGCAGGCCAAGCAGATCGCCGAGCTCGACGCTCGGATGCAGCCGGCCGTGCTCGGCAAAGCGCTGAGCGACGACGCCCGCGCACGCGGCCTGTAATCAAGCGTAAACGCATCCTGAGATGGTTCGCTGGTCATGAGGAGCCAACGGTGAACAGCGCAACTGACCGTGAAGCCGATATCCGGGCTCGGCTCCGGCAGCACTGGGAGGCCTCCGAACGCGGGGACGCCGACCTCGAGCACGCGATCTACGCTGCAGACGCGATCCTGGACTACCCACAGTCCGGCGAGCGCTTCAGGGGCCGGTCGAGATCGCCTTCGCCGTGATAGCGCCAAGCAGCAACGCGGCGGAGCACCCGGCCGAAGCCGCATCACCCCGCCGGATCTTGCTGGCTGCGGCGAGTACAGCACCCGGTTTGGGTGAGCGAGTGCGTGATCACGACGACGCGTCGCCCACATACTCGCGTCAGCGTCATCGAGATCAGCCGGTCGCCGCGCTCGGCCCACTCGATCAACGCCGCCCAGCTTCGCGCGCTGAGCACGACGCCGGTCGGGAACTGGTGCGCCGAGGTCACGACGACCGCATCGGCGCCGCTGCGCCTCGAGCGCCGCGACGTCGATGCCCGGCGCTCGTCGACCGGGATCGGAGTAACCGACAGCCGAGCCTCCTCGATGATCAGGCGCTGGGCGTGCCAGCCGCGTCCTCGAGCGCGCCGCGCTCGATGCCGTTGGCGCGCAGCCAGCGGCACGTGAGCGACAGGCCTTGGCGAAAGCCGGTGCAGACGACCACGTGCTCGGGATCGGCCGCCGCC
The DNA here is from genome assembly GCA_963710305.1 of uncultured Solirubrobacterales bacterium. Lineage (GTDB taxonomy): Bacteria > Actinomycetota > Thermoleophilia > Solirubrobacterales > Solirubrobacteraceae > Palsa-465. Next base: position 67,536 of record CAVPZV010000005.1, read on the forward strand.
CCGCGCACGCGGCCGAGATAGTCGGCCAGCGCCTCGCGCAGCTCGGGCACGCCGCGCGGGTCGCCGTAGCCGACGGCGTCGGAGTGCGACTCGCGCCACGCCGCTGCGCAGCGAGCGCAGCCAGCGATCGCGCTACGGCGAGATCGGGACAGGCTGTGCTGGTAGGCGCAGTCGTTGAAGGACGGCGCGGCGGCCGAGGCGGCTGCGCGCGGTCGCCGCATTGACCCGGCCGGGCCCCAGGTTGATCTCGTCGGATCCCCGTCGGCGACTTCGTGGCGAGGTCGACGCCCCCGCGCGAGATGCCGAGCTCGGCGGCCAGACCGCGGCTCGACGGCGGCCGGGCGCCGACTGGCAGGCGCCCGTCGCGGATCGCATCGCGCAGCGCTGCTCGAGCTGCTCGTACAGCGGCTGCCGCCGCGAGCGGTCGAGCTCCACCAGGAGGTCAACTGGCCCTCTCGAGCACCCACAAACTGGAACTGTACGTAAGGCCAGATCTGGCGTACGTTGCTGCGCATGAGCGAGATCACAGTCATCGGAGGCGGACTCGCTGGGCTGACCTCGGCGATCACCTGCGCCGAGGGCGACGCGAAGTGCGACTGGTCGAGGCGCACCGTGCAGCTCGGCGGGCGCGCCCGAAGCACGGACGGCGCCTACAAGGCGTACCTCGGTCCGCACGCGATCTACACAGGCGGCGTGCTGTGGGAGCTGGCTGACGAAGCGCAGACTTGATGCCGCCGCTTGCGCGGCCGCCACTGACCGGCGTCCGCTTCCGCTATGACGGTGCCGTCCACCGCACGCCGCCGCTCAGCCTGATCCCGCCCGGGTTGCGCCTGCGCGGGCGGATGGCGCCCGGTCGACCAGGACTTCCGCTCGTGGGTCATCGACCACGCCGACGAGCGGACCGCCGGCTTGCTCTCCTCGCTCGCCGGCGTCTACACGCTTCCACCACGACCCGGGCGAGCTCTCGGCGGCGTTCGTGTGGGAGCGCACCCAGCGCCTGCTGCTCACGCCGAGACCGCCGGCGCGATTCATCGTCGGCGGCTGGAGCACCTGGTCGAGGCGCTCGAGCGCCGCGCCCGCTAGCTCGGCGTGCAGATCGTCACCGGCGAGCGGGTCGACGCGCTGCCTGAGCCGCCGGCGATCGTCGCGCTCGAGCTGTGCGACGCGCGCCGCGCTGCTGGACGACGAGACGCTCCAGTGGCCGAGCGGCCGGACGGTCTGCCTCGACCTCGGCCTGCGCGACGCGCCGCGGCGACCCGTGGATCGTTTCCGACCTCGAGAGTTGCCGGCTGGGTCGAGCGCTTCACCGCCCAGGACCGTCGCTGGCGCCTGCCGGCGAGCAGCTCGTGCAGGCCCAGATGCCGTCCGTCCCGGCGAGAGCGCCGAGGACGCGGCCGACGCGCCTGGAGGAGCTGCTCGATGTCTCCTTGGAGGACTGGCGCGGGCGAGTCACCTGGCGGCGCGAAGGTGAGGAGGCCAACGAGAACGACAAAGGCGGCGGCGAGGCCGCGCCGGGGGAGATGATGCATGCGGGAAATCCTCCGAATGGCGGCGAGGGTCAGATCCCCTGCCTGGGATCGCTGCTCGTTCGTACTACCCGCCTTTGGCGGATCCGTCACGCCGAGCCTCGGCGAGGCCACGCAGCCGTCACAACCGGCGCGCAGGGAATCAGCGAGCACCGAGTCTATATTGCATTGCTAAGTTAGATTGCTAAGATAGTTGCCATGAGCGATTCGCTGAGCTACGACCTGCACAAGCTCACTGCCCGGCTCGACCGGGTGGCCGACAGGACCCTGCACGAGCGCGAAGGGATCTCCTACTCGCGCTTTCTGACGCTGTTCGCGGTGAAGAACGGGGCGGCGACCCAGCGTGCTCTGGCGGTATGGCTGGGTCAGAGCGAGCCGTCCACGAGCCGCATGGTGGGTGTCCTGGCGGCCGAGGGATTGCTGGACGCCCAGCGGACCCCGGGCGGCGGGAACTCGCGCCACCTGCGGCTGACCTCCGCAGGCGCCGAGCTGGTCGAGCGAGGCAGCCGGCTCCTGGAGGGCCGCTTTCAGCAGCTGCTCGAACGCAGTGGTGTGTCACGAGCGTCTTATCAGCGCCAGACGCGGCGGCTGCTCGATCAGCTCGATGCCGACGCGAAGACGCCGCACGATCTCTCGGATGCAGCATGACCGCGATCGCCGACGGCTACCTTCGCGCGCGTTCCGTCGAGTCGGCTGACGGCACGCCGATCGGCTACTGGTCGGTGGGGACCGGTCCCGGATTGATCGTCGTCGGCGGGGTGCTCTCGAGCGCGGCGAGCTACCGGCCACTCGCGGACCGTCTGGCGAGTGCCTTCGAGGTTCATCTCGTCGATCGGCGTGGCCGAGCCGGCAGCGGTCCGCAACGTCCGGGCCACTCAATTGAGGCGGAGTGCGATGACCTGCTCGCCGTGATGGAGGCCACCGGCGCCAGGTCGGTGTTCGGACACAGCTTCGGGGGCTTGATCGCGCTCGAGACGGCGCGTAGACGAGCTGAGCTGGAGAGGGTGTACGTCTACGAGCCTGGAATACCGCTGCGCGGACAGTTCGACCTCGGCTGGCTCGACGGCTATGAACGGTTCTTGGAGCGAGGAGACCGGCGGGGGGCGTTCGCGTGGATGGTCAAGCATTCCGGCTTTGCGCCCGGGGCCCTGAGAATCATGCCGCTCTGGTACGTACGAGCCGTTCTGCGTCTCGCGATCAGACGGCGGCGATGGGCCGAGATGGAGCCGCTACTCGAAGCGAATCTTGGCGAACACCGGATCCAGGCCGCGCTCGACGCGCCCAGTGCGGAGCGGTTTTCGGCGATCAGGGCACGGACGGTCCTCATGGGCGGCGTACGCAGTCCCGACTTCATCAGCCGCGCACTGCTGAACGAGCTTGCCCAGGTCATCCCGGATGCGCGCGTCGCCATCCTCCCCGGGCTTGGACACCTGGCACCGGAAGAACAACCCGAGAAGATCGCCGGCGCGGTCCGCGAGCTCAGCTGAGCGCGGGGATGACCTCGGCGGCAAGCCGCTCGAGCTGATGCGCGTCGTCGACGAGCGGGTTGAGGAGAATCAGCTCCGCGCCGGCGTCCGCCACCGCACGGATGCCGGCGGCACACGCCTCGGGCGGGCCCGCGAGGATGTGGTCGGACCAACCGCCCCGGCCGTAGTGCTGCGTGAGAGCGTCCTCGAGTCGCTGGCGCCCGCGCGCGGCATCGTCCTCGACGTGGACGTAGACGCGCTTGCCGATCCGGAACGTGCCGGGGGCGCGGCCCTGTGCGCTCAGCTCCTCCCTCACCACCTTGACCTGTTCGGCGAACTGAGTCGTCGTCTGGGAGCCGGCACCCATGAACCCGTCTCCGTGCCGGACGGCGCGCCGCATCCCCGCGGGCGCGCTCCCGCCGAACCAGAGCGGCGGGTGCGGCTTCTGCACCGGCTTGGGCTCCATCGTGGCGCCCTGGAGCTTCCACAACCGTCCATCGAAGTTGATCTCACGCTCCGTCCAGCACGCCTTCATCAGCGCCAGTGCCTCGTTGAAGCGAGCAACGGGCCGGTCCGGGTCGACGCCGAAGGCCTCGAAGGGGCGAGCCCGCCCCCCGGTCACGACGCCCACCTCGACGCGGCCATGGCTGATGCAGTCGAGCGAGCTGATCGCCTTGGCCAGGTGCAGGGGGTTGTGCAGCGGGAGCACGAACACCGCACAACCCAACCGCAGCCGCTCGGTGCAGGCAGCGGCGTAGGTCAGCGTCTGGAGCGGAGCAAGGCTGCCGGCCGAGCCGATCACCTGCTCCTGGGCCCAGACGCTCTCGAACACCCCGAGCTCCTCGACCCGGCGCAGTTGCGCGCGGAACGCGTCATCGTCGAAGTGGCTGTCGCGAGCGTACTGCGGGATGGAGATCGCGAATCGCATGCGGCTTACGGGAGCAGGCTAACGCGGCGGCGGGCTCCGTGGGGCGAGTACTACCGGGCGATCGTCCGCGGGAGCCCGAAGTGGGGGAAGAGGCTGCGCTCGCCGAACCATGTGATCGCCGAGACTCGGTCCTCGTCCAGGGTGAGCACCATCATCCCGTAGGCGCGCGCGATCGGCGCGTGCGGGTCGGGGAGATAGCAGCCGAAGGCGGGCTGGCCGTTGGCGCGGGTGGGCACCAACCGGTAGTACGCGCCCCGCCGCGCCGCGCGATCCTCGAGGAACCTGGCGATCGCCTCGCCGCCCTGATACTCGTACGGCTCGGGCGGCATCGTGAGCCAGGCGTCGTCGGTGAGCAGAGACACGATTACCTCCGTGTCCCCACGCTCGACGGCGGAGGCGAAATGACCCACGAGCACGCGCTCGCGTGAGGAATCCGGCACGGGCGCGCGTTCCAGGCCGCCGGAAGGCAAGCGTTCGTCGAGCGTCGCACGGGCGCGCTGCAGCGCTCCTTTGACCGAGCCTTCGCTGCTCCCGAGCATCGCCGCGGCCTCGGTCGTGTCGAAGCCGAGCGCATCTCGGAGCACGAGCGCCGCTCGCTGACGCGGCGGAAGGTGTTGCAGTGCCGCCACGAATGCCAGCCCGAGCGATTCTCTGGTCTCGTACCGCGCCTCGGGCCCCGCGGCCATGTCCGCGACCCCTTCGATCAGTGCGTCGGGGTACGGCTCGAGCCAGGTTGGCTCTGCCAAGCGTGTGGGCTCGGGGGGCTCGACCATCGAGACGACCTCCTGTGGGCGGCGCTTGCGGTCGCGCAGCGCGTTCAGACAGCGATTGGTCGCGATCCGGTAGAGCCAGGCGCGTAGCGACGCCCGGCCCTCGAAGCGGTCAAGCCCCCGCCACGCCGCCAGCAGCGTCTCCTGTAACAGGTCCTCGGCGTCCTGGATTGAGCCGAGCATGCGGTAGCAGTGCAGCTGAAGCTCGCGCCGGTATGCGTCTACCAGCTCCCGGAACGCGTCCTCGTCCCCCGCGCGGGCGCGGATGAGCAGGTCCTCGGTCATGCGCGGCACATCCATCGCATCACTCCTGAGGACACCAGCGGCTGGCGAAACGGAACGGTCGCTGTGCTCCGGCCATGACCGTTCCGTTCACGGCGACGGCGGTGTCTCAACGAGCGGAAATGCAAATCGGCCAATGGAGAAGCGCATGACATCTGCACAAGGAAATACCAACCGCTGGCGCGCTTTCGCGCTGCTGGCGGTGGCGTACTTCATGACGATCGTCGATTTCACGATCGTCAACGTCTCGCTGCCGACGATAGGCCGCGATCTGCACCTGAGCGCCACTGGGCTGCAATGGGTGGTGACGGCGTACGCACTCACCTTTGGTGGATTCCTGCTGTTCGGTGGACGCGCGGCGGATCTTCTCGGGCGTCGCCGGATACTGATCCTGGGCCTGGCGCTGTTCACGGTTGCTTCGCTCGCATGCGCGCTCGCGACGACCGACGCTCTGCTGATCGCGAGCCGGGCAGTCCAGGGCGTGGGCGGCGCGATCATGCTTCCGGCGGCTCTCTCGATCGTGATGAACATGTTCGAGGAGGGCGCCGAGCGCAACAAGGCGCTCGGGATCTGGGGCGGCCTGGGCGCCGCGGCCGGTACGACCGGACTGATCGCAGGCGGGATTCTCACGAGGTACGTCGGCTGGCAATCGATCTTCTATCTGAACGTGCCGATCGGGTTTGTGGCACTGGCCCTCGCTCCCCGAATCGTCCCCGACAGCCGGCTCGGCACGCGGGGTCGACGGTTCGACGCGTTCGGCGGGATCACGGGCACGGGCGGACTGGTGCTGCTGGTCGACGCGATCTCACAAGCGCCGCAGTACGGCTGGGGCGCGACCCGGACGATCGTGCTCTTGGCGGCGTCGGTTGCGGTTCTGCTCGCCTTCCTGGTGATCGAAAGCCGCGTCAAAGACCCGCTGCTACCGCTGTCGATCTTCCGTCTGCGGACGCTGGCCGGCGCGAACCTGGCGGGGCTGCTGCTCGGCGGGAGCTTCTTTGCCTTCGTATTCGCCGGCACCTTGTATATGCAGCAGGTGCTGCACTACAGCGCGCTGCAGACCGGGGCCGCGTGGGCGGCCGCATCGGTGTCCTCGCTGGCGCTTGCCGGGATCTCGCAGCTGCTGGTCACCCGTGTCGGAGCACGGATCGTCAGCGCGTTCGGGATGACCCTGATCGGCGCCGGGATTCTGTGGGCGACCCAGGTTCCGGTGCACGGGCATTTCCTGGCCAACCTGGCCGGCCCGTTCGTCGTCGCCGGCATCGGCACCGCGTTCTCGTTCATCCCGATCTCGGTGGCGGCGCTGACAGGCGTGGCCGAGCACCAGTCGGGACTCGCCTCGGGACTGTTGAACACCTCCACGCAGATTGGGGCCGCGATCGGAACAGCGATCGCCTCGAGCGTGGCGGCCGGCGGGGCCAACGCTCTGGTGCGCGCGGGCGACGCTCTGCCCACCGCGCTGACCGGTGGCTTCCATCAGACCTTCTGGGTGCTGGGAGTGATCGCGCTGATCGCGCCTCCCGCGGTCCTGGTGCTCATGCGTGGGGCCCGTACACCGGAGTCCGGGGCGAAGGCCGCGAGCGGTCATGGACAGCCCGCTCTCGCCACCACCAACTGACCGAGCGACCATTCAACGAGAACGCCACGCGAGCGGAGGTAGTCATGAGCGAGAAGGTGAACAGAGTCGGATCACGCGAGACTGGCACGAGCGACCAAGCGGGTGCTCCCGCCGTCGTCGACCGGTCCACATTCGAGGCAGGCTTGGATGCCCTCCGCGTGCGCGAAAAGGCGCACACGCGCGAGGGCGACGCGATCGCTGCGGCCCGTCGGAGGCTCCCGATGGTCGAGGTCGACTCGTCCATCGAGCTGGTCGGGCCGGACGGTCCGGTCGCGCTGAGGGACGTGTTCGAGGGCCGTCGACAGCTGATCGCGTACTACCACATGTGGTACGCCGGTAAGCCCGCTGCGGAGCAGTGCGAAGGCTGCACGCTCTACAACGGGCAGGTCCGCGAACTGTCCTACCTACATTCACGGGACGTCACGTACGCCACCTTTTGCCAGGGCCCGTACGAGGAGAGCGTCCGCTACCGAGACTTCATGGGGTGGGACGTCCCCTGGTACTCGGTCCAGGATTCCGCCGAGGCTCTGCTGGCGGGACGGAGGGTGAACAGGTTCTTCCTGGTGAGCTACCTACGCCAAGGCGACCGGGTGTTCGAGACCTACTGGACGAACGGCCGCGGCGTCGAGCGAATGGGTAACGGCTACACCCTGCTGGACGTGACGGTCTACGGGCGGCAAGAAGGCTGGGAGGACTCGCCGGCCGGTTGGCCGAAACCCTGGGGACCCGGGATGAACCCGTACCGCATTGACGACGCTGGGAGGCCGACAGGGACCGGAAGGCCGATTGCACAGTGGTCCCGGCTCGAGGCCGGCCGCTCCGACGAGCTCGGAACCGCGCCGGCCTGAGCACTGCGATTCCTCAGCTCACCGCTTGCTTCACGAGCTCGCTGATCCGTGCCTCGACGTCGGCCGTCAGCTCCTTTACCGCAAAGTCAGTCGGCCACATGCCGCCGTCGTCGAGGTTCGCCTTGTCGCTGAAGCCGAACGTCGCGTACCTCGTCTTGAACTTCCCCGCGCCCCTGAAGAAGCAGAGGACCTTGTCGTCCTTGGTGTACGCGGGCATCCCGTACCAGGTTCTCGGTGAGAGGTCGGGCGCGCTGGCTTTGACGATGGCGTGGACCCGCTCGGCCATGGCGCGATCCGATTCCTGCATCTCGGCGATCTTGGTGAGGACGTCGCCTTCCCCATCCGCCTCGCTCTTCTTCGACCGCGAGCCGCGACGCGCCTCCGCCTTCAGCTCCTGAACGCGGTCTTTCATCGCGGCTCGTTCCTCGGCGCTGAAGCCCGTGGACTTGTTGCTGTTCGCGGCGCTGCTCTTGGCGGACTTCGGCCCGGTCTTGCTTTGGCTCATCGCTACCTCCTCACGTTGGCTTCACATAATGGTATCGCACCATCATGGATGATGTCAATCATTGTGCGCATCCAGCAAATCTGCGAAGCTTGAGCAATGACAGGATTCGCCTCCACGGACATCGAGGTCGTCGAGTTCGCCGGACAACTCTTCTTCCGGCTCTGGCGGGCGTTGCACACCCGCACTGCGGAGGAGCTCGGTTCGGTCGGCCTCACTCCGGCGCTGTTCGCGCTGCTCAATGTGCTCGGCGCCCGTGACGGCGCGATCCAGCAGCAGCTGAGCTCCGACATGGGCATCGATCCGAGCGCGATGGTCAAGCTGATCAATGAGTTGGAAGACGCGGGACTGGCCGAGCGCCGGCGGCGGCCGGGCGATCGCCGCGCTTGGGAGGTCGTGATTACGCCGAAGGGGAGGCGTGACCTGGAGCGGGCCCGGCGACTCGTCGCGCAGGTCGAAGACGAGGTGCTCGGCGGGCTCGCGGCTGCCGATCGCCGTCAGCTGCTGACGCTGCTTCGCCGGGCGCTCGTCTCAGCGCCTCCCCAACCTCCCTGGCACTCCGACGAGGGGGACTGACCATGTCCGAGCGACTAGTGTGCTGTCCGGTGATTAGGGGTGCATGGAGCGCGAGACCCGGGGGCCGGCAGGCAAGGACGCAGGAACCGTGGCGCAGCAGCGCTGCGCGAGGTTCCGAGGACACAGCATGCCGGTCATCCGGGGCCGCGATACATGTGCCTTAATTGCCGGACAGTGCACTAGCCTGAATCGGCGTGTCTCGGTCGTCCGTCGTTCTTGCGGCCCTGACAGAGGTGCCGACGAGCACGTCGGATCTCTACGATCGGGTCGGCTACCCCGCGCTCGTCAGGGTGGGGCTGATCCCGTACGAGGCCTTCCGAGCCGAGCTCAGCAAGCTGGCGGCGGCGGGGCTCGCTCGGAGTGAAACGGGCTCCGATGGCGCGACGCTGTGGCGCCGCGCCACCCCTGGCTGAGGCTCACGTCGGCAGCTCGGCGCTGCATCCCCGCGGGCACCGGCTCGTCCAGGCGGTTAGGATCGCGCACGCATTAGCGCGGACCCTCGGCAGTAAGAAAGCGAGATAGAGATCGTGGCCGATTACAACCCCTACGACCAGCTGCCCCAAGTGCCCTCGTTTGAGCTGACGAGCGAAGACGTACGCGACGGAGAGGAGCTTCAACAACCGCAACTGAGCGGTCTGTTCGGCGCCGGCGGCGAGGACGTCTCGCCGCAGCTGGCCTGGAGCGGATTCCCGGACGGCACCAAGAGCTTCGCGGTCACCTGCTATGACCCCGAGGCGCCGACCGCGAGCGGGTTCTGGCATTGGGCCGTGGTCGACGTCCCAGCCGACGTGACCGAGCTTCCGCGGGGCGCCGGCGATGAGGAGGGCAGCGGCCTCCCGTCGGGCGCGTTTCAGCTACGGGGCGACGCCGGCGTCCGGCGGCACGTGGGCGCCGCACCGCCACCCGGACACGGGCGCCACCACTACTACTACGTGATCCACGCCGTCGACGTCGAGTCGCTGGGCATCGACAAGGACGCCACGCCGGCGTTCCTCGGCTTCAACCTGTACTCGCACACGCTCGGCCGCGCCATGATCGTCGGGTTCTACGAGGCTCCCAAGGAGTAGCCGCAGACGCGGCGAGCTATCCCGGGATCTCGAGCTCGGCCCAGACCCGATAGCCGTCGGCTCGAAGCTCGCTGCCCCAGGTCGCGGACAGCTGCTCGACCACCTTCAGCCCGAGGCCGCCGAGCTCGATCGGCCGATCCGCGATCTTGGCCTCCGTCTTCGATCCACCCGGGTCCAGCACCGAGATGCGCAACCGGCCGTCGCGGCTGATCGACACGGCCAGGAAGTCGTCCTCGGTGCAGACGGAGTGCCGAACCGCGTTGGTGACCAGCTCGCTCGCCACGAGCATCGCATCGCCCAGGATCCAGCCGAGGTCCGACAGACCCGCCAGCGCCTCGCGGACCGCCTGGGGCGCATATTGGTCGCACTTCACGCACATCCGCAAGAGGTCTTCCATATCTACCTGGATGGGTACCCCGCCAGGCCGTTCGCTAGCTGTTGAGCGAACGTCGCGGCAGTGATTCCAAGGCGGGCCGCCGGCGCCCGCCTCTCCTTGCGGGACGGGCTAGGCGGCGGACCCGAGGCGGTAGCCGCGCTGGGCCTTCTGAACCTCGCCGCTCTTAGCCAGCTTGGACAGCGTGGTCGAGACGGTGGGACGCGCCAGACCCGCCTTGGTGGCGACCTGGCTCGCGGTCATCGCCTCTCCGCCACCGAGAGCGGCGAGCACGGACGCCTTTGTTGCACCATGGGCAGTCCGGCCGTTGCTCCTCGGGGTCGAACGGGCCGCTCGCCGTTGGCTCCTCGTGCTGGTCGCCGTCGCCGTCGAAGTCGACTTGGCGGGGCGGCCCCGCCGGCGTGGCTTCGCGGCGGAGGGCGTCGAGGTCGACGCCGTGGCCGGATGCCAACCCTGCCCCTCGCGCTTTATCTCACCATCGGAGGCCAGCGTAGGGAGTACCCGGTACAGGTAGTTCGGCTGGATCTTCATCTCACGGGCGATCTCCGGAATCGTGATCCCGGGCTGATTGCGTACGAGCTCGAGCGCCTGGTTGGCGCGCGTGCTACCGCCCCGGCGCGAGCGTCGCACCGTCGAGCCTCCGCTCCGACGCGTGGTCGAGCGGGAGCGGGTGCGGGCTACGGCGTTGGACGCCGACCGACCCCGGTGGCGCGCCCCGCCTGTCAGTGCGGCGCGGGCCGCCTCGAGGCGCGAGGCCTCTTCCTTCAGCGCTCGTAGACGCTCGTCGATGTCCTTTAGGGCACTGTCTACAAAGTCGGGCACGATCTCACCTCTCGTGGTAAAGACTTGTTAAGAATGCGGCGAAGGCCGCCCAGTTTTGAGGTCCGGTCCCGCTCGAGCGTCGCATCGCACCGCTCCGTAGGTGATCAGTGGGAACAGCCAGCGGAAGCTGTTCCGCTACGCATGTTACTTCGCGCTCGAAAGCAAGAACCCTGTGCAGGCCGCGCCGGTCGCGTTGCTGCAAGCTTGCCGGGGTATCCGGCGTCCGAACCTTCTGCGAAACGGCGTCGTCTTCGGCGGCGGACGCGGCCTTCGGACACCACATCGTCGGCTACCGTGCGGCGGGTGCGTTCGACCAACTGGTCAGGCAACTACACATACCGTGCACGCGCCGTACATGCGCCCGGCACCATTGCGCAACTGCAGGAAACGATCGCGGCGCTGCCCAAGGTCAGGGTGCTGGGCTCGGGCCATTCCTTCACGGACATAGCGGATTCGGCCGAGCTCGTGACTCTGGAGCACATCGCGGCCGAGACCGTGATCGATCGAGCTGACATGACGGTCTCGGTGGGCGGCGCCGTCCGGTACGGCGAGCTCGTGCACGAGCTTGCGCGCGAAGGGCTTGCGCTGGGAAATCTCGCGTCGTTGCCACACATCGCCGTCGCCGGTGCGGTGGCCACCGCGACCCACGGATCCGGCAACCACAACGGCAATCTCGCCACCTCGGTTGCCCGGATCGAGCTTGTGACGTCGGATGGAGATCTCGTGCAGGTGGCGAGAGGGGACTCCGACTTCGACGGGATGGTCGTCAGCCTCGGTGCCACGGGCGCGATGACGCGGCTTACGCTCGACGTAGAACCCGCGTACGAGGTGCGCCAGCAGGTATTCGAGAATCTCTCGTGGGAGATTCTGTCTGAGCACTTCGACGAGATCACCGCCAGCGGCTACAGCGTGAGCCTGTTCACCAGGTGGGGCCGGGCAATCGATCAGGTATGGGTGAAAAGTCGCGTGGAGGCGGGCTCGGAGCCGCTGGGCGAAGAGTTCTTCGGAGCGAGTGCGGCGCCGGGGGAAAGGCATCCGATCCTCGGGCTCGACCCGATCCATTGCACGCCGCAGTTGGGATCGCCGGGTCCATGGTCAGACCGTTTGCCGCATTTCAAGATGGGGTTCAGACCGAGCAGCGGTGCGGAGATCCAGAGTGATTACATCGTTGCCAGATCTCACGCGGTTGCTGCGATCGAGGCCATCCGGCGCGTCATCGCGCCGGTCCGGAGGCTCATACAGGTGTGCGAGATGCGTACCGTCTCTGCCGACACGCTCTGGCTGAGTCCTCAATACCGCCAGGACACCGTTTCCTTCCATTTCACCTGGCAACCGGATCAGCAGGCGGTGGAGATCGCGCTCGTGGCGATCGAGGACGCTCTCGCCCCGTTCCGCGCGCGTCCACACTGGGGCAAGTTGTTCATGGCGCGCGCGGACAGCATCCGCCACCTCTACGAACGTCTCCCTGACTTCGCGGCGCTGCTCGAACGGCTCGACCCGCGCGGAGCGTTCCGCAACGACTGGCTGGAGAGCCGAGTTCTGGGCACCGGCTCGGTTGGCGTTGCGTCGCGCCGTTGAGTGCTGACACGACACGTCGCGCATGCGAGGCTGTACGCATGCCACGTCGGCGCCCTGCTCCAACCATCGTCGCCCGGCGCGGCGAGCTGATCGTCGAGCGTGATGCCTACCGACCGTCCGGTCGGCTGCTCCGGCACGGGGACATGGATGCGTCGTATGTCGATCTTGCAGACGCCCTCCACCTCGAGTTCGACTACCTCCGATGGATGCGCCTGATGCTGGGCGCGGCGCGGGCCCGCCGTGTCCTACACGTGGGCGGCGGTGCCTGCGCGCTTGCGCGCGCGCTGGCAGCGCGCGATCCAGGCGGACGTCAGGAGGTGTGCGAGGTGGACGCGGAGGTGCTCGCGGTCGCGCGCGAGCATCTCGGGCTGCGCCGCGCTCCCGGCCTGCGTGTGCGACGGGCGGAGGGACGCGCGTTCCTCGCCGGCCAGCCCGCGGCGAGTTGGGACGCGGTGGCAATGGACGCTTTCGTCGGCGCCGCTGTCCCGCCGCGCCTGATCACCGAGCAGGCCCTGCGCGAGGTCGCGCGGGTGGCGCCGCTGGCGCTGGTCAACGTGATCGATCACCGTTCGGGCCCGGTGGTGCGCGCTGTTGCCGCGGGACTCGCGCTGGCTTACCCGAGGATCTGGGGGCTCGCGGGCCGAGGCGGCAACATGGTCCTGGCCGGGGCAAGGGCCGCACACGATCTCGACCGGATCGCGGCCGAGGCGGTGGCCGACCCATCGCCGGCGCGGCTGCTCACGCAAGCGTCTTTGTCCCGGTTGATCGCCGGCGCCGCCCCGTTGCGCGATGAGGATCTCGTTCCTGTGAGAATCGCGACGTGAGCCCGCACGCAATGAGAGCCGTCGTCTGCCAGAACGCAGAGCCCATTGAGTGCCGACCGCGCCGTTAGCTAGCCGACAGGGGCAGTCTTGGCCGCGCGGCCTCCCGCACCGGGAAAGCCGCACGCTGCCGCGGCCTGCTTGAACGCGGGCGACTGCACCAGCGCCTGCGGTATCGCGATGAACGCGCCAGGAGCGCCGAAGGCGAGGCCGAACCCGGAGCCCGGAGATGGTGGCGTGCTGGTGGGATCCGGGAACGTCGTCAGACCATGACTGCGCATGCATCGCGCCAGGTTGAGCATCGCGAGCTTGCGCGCCGCCGAGACCGGGCCTCGGGCCGCACCGCCCGGTAGGAGGCTCGAGCACGCGTTCTGAGCGGAGCGGAAGGCGGGGGATGCGGGATCGACCCCGGAGCCGCGGTTGAGCTGGACGGCACCGCCTGCGCCCGGATCGGGGAAGCTCGGAACGCCGTGGGCGCGCATGCAGTTCGCCAACCGGATCCCGGCCGCCTGCCCACTCGAACCGAACCCGGCGCTCGGCTTCCCCGATCCGCCACAGCCGGCCAAGCCGATCGCGCCGACGGCGATGGCGAGCACGGCGATGGCAACGGCGCCGCCGCGCCTCGGATGTCGGGCATTCGGTGCCATTTGCGCTCAACCGTTGTAGGCGCCCAGGGGTAACAGGGCCGTAACGGCGTTATCCGGCAGTTACCGCGCGCCGGCCGGCGCGTCACCGGCCGGCGTGATCGATCGTCAACCCCGGTGGCGGCCGATCGAGATGCTGCGGCGAATCACGATGGCGCGGTGGACGACGATGACGAGCTTGTAGCGGCCCGCCGGCGGGGTCCGGCCCCTGATCCTCAGCACGAGGCGCCGGCCGCGCGTGCTCAACAGGGCCAGGCGCCGCTTGGCCAGCACCTTGTTTCCGCGCTTCAGCTCGACCGTGATGCTCCGCACGGTGCCTTGATTGGTCGCAAGCACGACCGCGAGGCCGTGCAGGCGGCGGTTGACCCGGGCCGAGCGCAGCTTCACGCGCGGCGCGCTGTGCTTAGTGCCGGCGGACGGCTGCGCCAACGGCGTGAGGGCGTTGCCCGGTCCGATCGTGCTGCACTCGTTGGCGACCGCCTCGCCGTTATAGAGCTGCTCGAGGAACTGAACCGCTTGCGGCTCGAACTGTGCCGCCGCCTCGTCGTGGTTCGAGTTGCTGTACACGTGGAACTGAACGGAGAGTCCGCGCGTGCAGTAAGTGTGAGCCAGCTCCTGGACGTCCTTGACGATCATCACGCCGTCACCGGTGCCGTCGGCGTTGCCGACGCCCAGAAGAAGCGGCTCCTTCGGCGTGCCCGCCTGGCCCATGATCCCGGCGTTGAATATGCGGACGAGGGCCGGGACCGTCTGCCAGTTCTTGTACTGCGGCTTGAGCAGGCTCTCGAACTTCAGGCCCGGATACGCGGAGGGATTGAGGCAACCCTGCTCGACCTGATCGAAGATCCCGATCGCCTGCGGAGTGAAGTACGTGGCGAGGTCGAGCTTGTACGCGCGCGCCAGCCCAATCGTGACGGCCGGGATCGCGCCGGCCCAATCCGAGCTCCCGTCGATGTAGGCCAGCGTGTGGATGTAGTCGGCCGGAACCCCGCCCTCGGCGACGCCGAGTAGATGGAGGGCCGGCGCATAGGTCGGCTGCAGCTCGCCGGCCCAGTCGCTGGCGATCGAGCCGCCCGAGTAGCCGACCAGCCCGACCGGAGTCGAGCTCGGCGACAGACCCAGGTAGTGCTGGGCGGCACGTATCGCGTCGAGCGTGCCGTAGCCCGACTCGCGGCCCGCCCCGTAGTCATCGGTCGGGCCCTCGTAGTCCGAGGTGACCACCGTGAACCCCTGCTGCACGTAGTCGAGCATGAACGACTCGTCGGCACTGGCGGTCGTGTTGCTCGGATCGCCGCCCTGAAGCGTGTACGACGGGCGGCAGGTCGCGGCCAGCCCGTCGTAGAAGGTCTGATAGGAGAGCAGCTTCGTCGGCGCGACGCCGGCGCCGGCGGGACGGATCAGCGTGGCCACGGTGGCGGTCGGCCCTCCGAGCTGGTTGGTCGTGCGATACAGGATCTGTGTGGCCGGATACGCCTGCGGGGTTCCGCCGAGGCTGACCTCGATCTGGCGCGTGCGCAGCACGGTCCCGGGCGCCACGTTCGTGAGCGAGCCGGCGTAGGAGTAGAAGGGATCATTGGCCGGCGGTGACGAGGCGGCCGCCGCCGGCACCGCCGATGCTGCGATCAGGACGAGGGCAGCGGTGGCTGACAGGGCCAGGTGACGAGCGATCCTTGCGAGTGGGCTGCGGGTGAGCGGCACGGGTACCTCCCTTTTCTGGAGCGAGGCCTACCCGCGCCGGCTCCGTCCGTCACGCGGAGCGATAAGTCAGGTGCAGTACGCCGCTGTCGTAGGCCTCGGTCCCGGCGAGCGCGAACTTGACGGCGTCGCCTTCTGCGAACAGCCGCTGACCCGCGCCGAGCGTCAGGGGGAACACGAACAGGTGGAGCTCGTCGACGAGGCCATCGGCGAGCATGGCGCGCACCAGCTGCCCGCTTCCGCTGACGTAGATGTTCCCGGCCAGACGATCCTTCAGCGCGCGGATGGCCGCAGGATCGTAGGGGCCGAGAACTGTCGAGTTGCTCCAATCAGGGCTCCGGAGCGTGCTGGAGACGACGTACTTGGGGGAGTCGTTCATGAACGGAGCACCCGGGTCCTGCTCCGCGGTCCGGCCTGACCACGCCGGCGCGAACATCTCGTACGTGTTGCGCCCCATCAGGAGCGCCTCGCTCGCGCCCATGACGGCGCCGATGGCCGTGCCCATCCGGGGGTCGAATGGATAGTCCCGGGTCCACGAGGGCGTCTCGATCACGCCGTCGAGCGTGATGAACTCGTGCACTGTGATGCTTCCCATCGAAGTCTTCCTTTCCGCCGGACTGAATGGTTTCTCAGGCAGGTAGACGCGACCTGGCAGGGGAAATCATCGCGGTCTACAGTTGCGAGGGATGGCTGAGGCCGCGGAGCGTGCGCCCCGGATCGACGTCTGGAGCGACTACATATGACCGTTCTGCTACGTCGGCCTGGAACGGGCGGCGTGGCTGGAGCGCCGGTTCGGCGCGCGGATCGAGTGGCGGCCGTTTGACCTCCATCCCGAGTACCCGCCCGAGGGAATCGCCTATGCCGACCTCGAACGCCGCTACGGTCCCGGTCTGAGCGAGCACCGGCGCGCGATGTTCGAGCAGGCCGGTCTGCCGCACACCGAGACGCTCGAGAGGATTCCGAACTCGCGCCGGGCGCTGATGCTGTCCGAGCTCGCGCGCGAACGTGGTCTG
This sequence comes from uncultured Solirubrobacterales bacterium, assembly GCA_963710305.1. GTDB lineage: Bacteria > Actinomycetota > Thermoleophilia > Solirubrobacterales > Solirubrobacteraceae > Palsa-465. The sequence continues at coordinate 84,083 of CAVPZV010000005.1, forward strand.
TTCGAAGCCCTCCACGTCCGGCTGTTCGATGCGTACTGGGCGAGAGGCCGCGACATCGGCGACGAGCAGGTCCTCGTCGAGGAGGGTTCTGCCGTCGGCCTCGACACGGCGGAGATCGTCGACGGGCTGACCGACGATCGTTACCTCGAGCGGATCCAAGCGCAGACGCGGGCCGCACTCGAGCTCGGCGCCGGCGGCGTGCCCGCGTGGCTGATCGATCAGCGGCTCCTGGTGCCGGGTGCCCAGCCGCACGAGGTGTTCGAACGCGTGCTCGAGCAGCTCGGGCACGCTCCGGTCGGTTCAGGCGAGCAGCCCTGAGAAGGCGCCGTCCCTGATCAGCTCGGCCGTCGCCGCGATGTCGACGTCCACGTACCGGTCGCGGTCCAGGAACGGCACCCGCTCGCGCAGGATGTCGAACGCCGCGCGCGTGCCCGGGCTGCATCGATCCACCCCGCGCAGCTCGAGCGCCTGGCAGCAGGCCAGCATGTGGATGGCGGCGATGTTCTGCGCCAGCTCCACGATCGAGCGGGCGTCGCGTGCCGCGATCGTGCCCATCGAGACCTTGTCCTGGTTGTGGGCTTCGGTCGAGCGCGAGTAGATCGTCGTCGGGTGGCACAGGTGCATGGCCTCGGCGGTCATCGCCGAAGCGCACAGCTGGAGGCCCTTGAACCCGTGGTGCAGGCCCGCCTCGGGATGCGTCGGCTCCAGGCGCTGGATCAGGTTCGCGGTCAGGCCGCGATTGAACTTCTCGTCGACGACGTGGGCGATCTGGCGGTCGATCAGATCGCACAGGTTGGCCAGAGCCACCTTCAGCGAGTCCATCGCCTGGCCAACGTGGCCGCCGTAGAAGTTGCCGCCGCTCTCGACGCGCGCGGCGTCGACGTTGAACAGCGGGTTGTCGTCGGAGGAGTTGATCTCAATCGACAGCCACTGCTCGACCCAGGTCAGAACGTCGCGGAGCGCGCCGGTGATGTGCGGCGCGCAGCGGATCGAGTACCGGTCCTGGACGTGGCGCTCGAGCTCCAGGAAGTGGGCGCCGTCCATGCCGCCGGCGAACAGCTCGTCGCTGTCGGCCGCCAGGTTCGAGTCGGCGAGCAGCTCGCGGATGTGGCGCGCGCTCGTGACCATGCCGGGATGAGGCTTGGCGGCGTCGAACAGGAAGGCGTTGAAGTGTCCGCGATTGCCGAGCAGCGCCTCGGAGGCCATTGCGGTCATGAGGTCGGCGAGGTCCGCCAGCTCCTTGGCCGCTGCGACCGCCAGGCAGGCGAACGCGCTCATGAACGAGGTGCCGTTGGTGAGCGCCAGCCCCTCCTTCGACTCGAGCAGGAACGGCTCGAGGCCGAGCTCGGAGAGGACGCTCGCCGCGTCGCGCTCCTCGCCGTCGTAGGCCACGCGACCGTCGCCGGCCAGAGCCCGGCCGACGTAGGAGAGGGGGGCGAGGTCGCCGCTGGCTCCGCACGAGCCGCGCTCGGGGATGAACGGCAGCACGTCCTGGTTGAGCAGGCCGAGCACGCGCTCGATCAGCTCGACGCGCACGCCGGAGTTGCCCTTGGACAGGCAGTTGGCGCGCAGCAGCATCGTCACACGGGCGACCTCGGGCGGCGCGATCGGGCCGGTGCCGCAGCCCATGAAGCGAATGATGTTCTGCTGGAGCTTGCCCGTCTTGTCAGGGGAGATCTGGCGATGGGCGCTGTCGCCGAACCCGGTGGTCACCCCGTAGATCGGGATCTCGCGCGCGATCAGGTCGTCCTTGAGGCCGCGGCTCGCCCGGACGGCGCCGACGGCCCGTTCGGACAGCCGGACGGTGCGGCCACGCCGCGACACGTCGAGGGCGTCGTCGATCGTGAGCCCGGTGCCGTCGAGCTCGAGCAGCGTGCGAGGGGAGACTTCGTGGGGCGAGGAGGCGATGGCGGTCATGTGCGAAATGTTGCGCAGTGATAGGGTCGGCGCAACGCAGACGCAGTCGATCCGCCTCAACGTGCAGCTCAGTCGCCCTCTCGACACCATTGACCGCAAGATCATTGCGTCGCTGCAGCAGAGCGCCAAGCGCACCTTTGCCGACATCGGGACCGACGTGGGGCTGTCCGCCACCGCGGTCAAGCGCCGCGTCGACCGCCTCGAGAGCGACGGGGTGATCGTCGGCTACGGGGCGCGCGTGAACTGGCGCGCGCTCGGCGAGGCGATCGAGTCGCTGATCGAGATCTACTGCGCGGACCGCACCTCGCCGGCCGACGTGGGCCGCTCGCTGGCCAAGGTCGAGGAGATCGTCTCCGCCTTCACGGTCTCCGGCGAACCCGATGCTCTGATCCGCGTCCGCGTCGACAGCATCGACCACCTCGAGCGGCTCGTCGAGAGCCTGCGCAGAGACCCGAACATCGTCCGCACGCGCACGCTGATCGTGCTCTCGACGCTCATCGACCGGCCGTGAGCGGGAGGGAACGGACATGACGCCAGTGCTCCAGGACGAGACCTTCGCCACCCCGGACGTAGCGATGGAGCGGCGCGACGACGGGACGATCGTGCTGCGATCGCGCCACGCACTGCCGGAGTGGGAGCCTTCGCTCTCCGCCGTGCTCCGAAAGCGCGCCGGCACCCACCCCGATCGACCGCTCGCCGCTCGGCGAGACTCTGCCGGCGGCTGGGTAACGCTCAGCTACGGGGAGGCCGCCGAGAAGGCGTGCGCGATCGGCCATGCCCTCGTCGGGTTGGGGCTCGGCCCCGAGAAGCCGGTGATGATCCTGTCGGGCAACTCGCTGGAGCACCTGCTGGTGAGCCTGGGGGCGTACTTCGCGCGGGTGCCCGTGATGCCGATCAGCGTCGCCTACTCGCTGATGAGCGCCGATCACGCTCGGATCAAGGCGATCGCGGCCCTGACCGAACCGGGGCTGGTGTTCGCCGACGACGCGGGCCCATTCGGCCGCCGCTCTCGACGTGCTCAGCTCTCGCGTGCCCCGGGTGCTCATCGCTCGGGGCGAGCGTGACGGCGCGCTCCGGCTCTCCGAGCTACTCAGGACGACCGGGGGCGTCCTGCCGGACCCGGGTCCGGACACGGTCGCGAAGCTCCTGTTCACCTCGGGCTCGACCGGTGTCCCGAAGGGCGTCATCAACACCCACCGGATGCTGTGCTCGAACCAGGCGATGCTGCGAGAGATCTGGCCGTTTCTGGCCGACGAACCGCCGGTGCTGGTCGACTGGCTCCCGTGGAGTCACACGTTCGGGGGCAACCACAATCTGAACCTCGTCCTGTTCAACGGCGGCACGATCTACATCGACGACGGCAAGCCCGCGCCGCCGCTGTTCCCGCTGACGCTCCAGGCGCTGCGCGACCAGCCCTCGACGCTGTACTTCAACGTGCCCGCCGGGTACGCGCTGCTCGCGCCCGCGCTCGAGGACGACGCCGGGCTGGCCGAGCGCTTCTTCAGCCGCCTGCGGTTCATGTTCTACGCCGCCGCCGCGCTTCCCGAGGCGCTGGCCGTCCGCCTGCGCGCCCTGGCCAGCCGCCACGCCGACCACGAGGTGCCCCTGACCTCGAGCTGGGGCACGACCGAGACCGCGCCCGGCGCCACCAGCATGCACTACCTCGGGGCCCCCACCGGCTGCATCGGCGTACCGAACCCGGGCACCGAGGTCAAGCTGGCGCCGGTCGCCGGCAAGCTCGAGATCCGGGTCCGTGGCCCGAACGTCACGCCGGGATACTTCCGCGCGGCCGACCTGACGCGGGCAGGCGTTCGACGAGGAGGGCTACTACCGCTCCGGTGACGCGGTCAGGCTGGTCGACGAGCACGATCCGAACATGGGCTTGCTGTTCGACGGGCGCATCTCCGAGGACTTCAAGCTGCTCACCGGCACGTGGGTCAGGGCCGGGGTCCTCCGGCTGGCCCTGCTGAGCGCCGCGGGCGTTCTCACCGACGCCGTCATCTGCGGCCAGGACGGCGAGTACGTGACCGCGCTGGGATGGGTCAACCAGGCCGAGGCGTCCAAGCTGTGCGGCGGCGGGGAACAGGTGGCGCTCTCGGACGGGCGGCTGCGGGAGCACCTGAGACGGGCGCTGTCCGAGCTCAACGCCGGCGCGGGGTCGGCGGCGCGGGTCGAGCGCCTGCTGTTGCTGAGCGAGCCGCCGAGCCTGGACGCCGGCGAGATCACCGACAAGGGCTACATCAATCAGCGGGCGTGCCTCGACCGCCGCGCGGCGGAGGTGGCGAGGCTCTACGCGGCCGAGCCCGACGCCGAGGTGATCGTCGCGGCGTCAGTTGCCGCCGGGTAGCCGCTCGCGCAGGCGCGCCACCGGCTCGGCGGCGCTCGACACGGGCTCGATCGCCTCGCGCAGCGTCGTGAGCTCGTGGAGCATCTCGGACATCAACTGCTGAGCGAGCCGATGCGGTCGGGCAGCGGCGAGGTGTTGTCCTCGACCCGGCTGATCCCGCCGAGCGGCTCCACACCCTGACGAGTCTCTCCGGTGAGCTCGATGGGGCTCGCGCTGCATCCGGCTGCCACGAGTCCGAGCACGGATCCTCCTGCGCTCCGAGGTGCGCCTTACGGCGTGCGATCCGGCAGGGTGCACGGGCTGGCGCCTCGACCTGCCCGCGCAGGAACGGGATCACGTGCTCGGCCACCCGGGCGGGATCCTCGAGGAACGGCCAGTGGCCGAGGCCCTCGAGCAGCTGCACGGTCGCCGAGGGGAACGACTCGCGCTGCCGCTCGGCCTGCTGCCACGGGATGTAGACGTCGCCGGTGCCCCAGACGACGAGCGCCGGGCGGTCGAGCGCGCGCAGCGGATCGCGCAGCGCGCCCATGGCCGACGCCGGCGTCGCGCGGTAGAGCTTCAGCACCGCGCGCTTGGTGCGCGCCAGCGGCGCATGGCCTCGTACAGGCGCTCGCCCGCCGGCGGGGGCAGGCGCGGGTTGTCGCGGCCGAGCAGCAGCCGGAACGCGGCTTGGTCGTCGACGCCATGAACGCCTCGCCGACCGCGGGAGTGCGCCAGATCCGGGCCAGCCGATGCCAGCGGTAGTCGAGCAGCACCCCGGTGTTGATCAGGGTCGCGCTGGCGAACGCCTCCGGATGCTGCACCGCCCACAGCAGTCCCCACGGGCCGCCGAAGTCGTGCAGGACCAGGTGCGCGCGCTCGACGCCGAGCTGGTCGAGGATGCCGGCCAGGTGCCGCGCGTAGCCGCCGCTCGTGTAGTCGAAGTCGCGGCGGCTTGTCGGCGGCGCCGTAGCCCGGCATGTCGGGCGCGACGGCGCGGGCGAAAGGCGCAATGCGCGCCAGCAGGTCCTCCCAGTCCTCCTTCGGCCCGGGATTGCCGTGCACGAACACGACGGCCTCGCGCGCCGAACGATCGCCCGCCTGCGAGCACGGGCGAGGCGACGCCGGCCGACGGTGACGCTCGTAGTCGTGCAGGTCGCTCATGCCGCGACCTCCTCGGGCACCTCGGTCTCGCCCGCGTCGCGATGCTCGTCGAGCGGGACGAACTCGGGCTTGCGGGCCAGCCGGCGCCGCCTGGGTGTCGGTGGCGATCAGCTCCCGGAGCTCGCGGAGGACCTGGCCGCGGTCGCTTCCCGGCTGGCGCATCTGAGGCCGCCACGGCGCTGAGCAGGAGCGGCGGGGTGAACACGGCGGAGGGCTTGCGGCGGTGCTGGAATGATGTCGCCGAGCGCGGCCGCATCGACCCTGGCGGTCGAGCTGCCGGGTCACCTCGACCACGACCGAGGGCGCCGCCCGGCGGCGCCGAAGTCCGCGGCCAGCCAGTAGTGCTCGGCGGCGTCGCGGTCGCGCCACCGCGCCCAGGCGCTCAGCGCCGAGTCGAGCTCGGCCTCCGGAGCCGCGCGAATCGCGCCGAGGATCGACCGGCGCCAGCGCCTCCGCCTGACGGAAGGCGTCGGTGATGCCCTGGCCCGGGCGCCGGATCCTTGAAGTGCCCGGCGTCGCCGACCAGGGCCCAACCCGGCGCCGGCCGACTCGCGGAAGAAGCGACTCGAACTTCAGCATGCCGAGCATCTTGCCCTCGCGCACCGCGCCGGCAAGCGCGTCGGCGACGGGGCGCACGCGCGTGCATGGGCCATGAACGCCGCCTCGCGATCGCGCCGAAACTCGGGCAGGAAGCGCATGTCGGGGAGCAGGACGACCTGATAGAGGCCGCCGTCGGCGGGCATCGCGATCACGAACCGGCCATCCCAGCGGTGATAGACGAGCCGGGATCCGGACCCGGGTCGGCGCATCGGCGAAGAACGCCCAGTAGCCGAAGCGCTGGTTCGGGACGACGTTGTACTTGCGCGCCCCGACCAGCTCGCCGACGGTCGAGTTGCGGCCGTCGGCGCCGACCACGAGCTTCGCGTGAAGCGTCCGCTCCTCGACCGCTCGTGCACGGCGCGGACGCCGGCGACGCGGCCGCCGTCGCGCACGAGGCCGGTCACGCCGCGTCGCCATCATCACCTCGGCGCCGGCCTCGGCCGCGGCGTCGAGCAGGATCGGGTCGAGCACGAACCGCCGAACCGACATGAACGCGCCCTGGTCGCCCGGCCGCTGCTCCGTCTCGAGACCGTCACTGGAAGTCCTCCTGGCGCAGGTCGACCTTCGTGTAGGCGGGCGCGCCGGTATCGAGCACGCGGTCGAGCACTCCGAGCCGGTCGCAGGAAGTTGATCGCCGGCGCCTGGAAGATGTGCGTCGACAGCGTGTCCTTCGGGAAGGTCGCGCGTTCGACCAGGGCGACGCGTCAGGCCCTGGCGCGCCAGCAGCGCGCCAACGGCGATCCCGCGCATCGCGCTCCGACGACGATCACATCGAACCTGTCCGCCATCTGTCCTCCTGTTGCCTCGCCCTCAGCCGGCGCGCCGCGGGCCAGGACCATAACCGACAGGCAGGGTTGCCGGGGCCGACATGCGGCGATTACCATAGGCTGCACGGCCCGTGGGCGATGCTGAGCGGGCGGCACCGGGCCGGTGGCCCGGTTAGAGGAGAGGCAGACCGTGGGTCCTTCACAGACAGCCGTGAGGGCGGCGAACGACGCCGAGCGCTGGCGGGTGACCGGCGGCGCCCCCGCGCGGCGCCTCGACGCATGGTCGGACATCCTCGCCAAGACGCACCTGGGCGTTCGACGTGCGGGCGACAGCGCGCACGCCCGCCGACTTCCGCGCCGGCGTCACCCGTCGGACGGTGCGGCGACGCTGACGCTCGTGGACTGCGTCGCGGCGCCGTTCCTGGGTCATCGCAGCAGCGCCGAGATCGACGGCAACGGCGATCAGCGCCGCCAGGAGAGCATCGTCGGCTTTCAGTTCGTCGGCAAGGGCGTCGAGCTCGTGCGCGAGGGCGGACGCGAGCTGGCGCTCACGCGCCGGCGACATCGTCCTCTGGGACGGCCTGCAGCCGACCGAGGTCGAGATCATCGAACCCTTCTAGAAGCGCACGCTGCTGTTCCCGCGCGAGCGGGTGCTGGCCGTGTGCCCGCGGCTCGGCGAGCAGGACGCGTTCCCGCCGCTCGACGCGGAGCGGGCCGGCGCGGCTGCTGGTGCGCTACATGAACGCGCTCGCGGCGGAGCTCCCGCGAGCTCGATCCGGCCGCGCGGGCCGCGGCGGCCACCGCGGCGCTCGAGCTGCTGCGCAGCGCGGTGGAGCCGACCCTGCCCGCCAGCCGCTCCACCACCCGCGCCGCCATGCGCGCGGAGATCCGCCGCTACGTGCGCACGCACCTACAGGACGGCGCACTCGGCCCGGCCACGATCGCGCGGGCGTACTCGATGTCGATCCGGGCGCTGCACGCGCTGTTCGAGGACGCCGAGGAGTCGGTCGCCGGGTTGGTCCGGCGCGAGCGGCTTGCTCGGTGCGTGGAGGACCTCCGGCAGCCGGACGGCGGCTCGGTCACCGAGATCGCCTTCCGGTGGGGCTTCTCCGATGCGGCGCACTTCTCGCGCCTGTTCAAGCGCGCGTTCGGGGTCACCCCGAGCGAGGTGCGGCGCGAGGCGCGCTCGTCGTAGTCAACCGCGCCGGTCGAGAACACGCACCGCCTTGCCCTCGCTGCGGGGGATGCTTCCCGGATCGAGGACCTGCACGTCGACCCGTAGTCCCGTCTGCCTCCCGGAGCAGGCCGGCGATGCGCCGGCCGAGCGACCGTGCGGTCCAGCTCGCCCGCCGGCTCGCACTCCAGCGTCAGCTCGTCGAGCGCGCCCGGACGCTCCACCACCAGCCGGTAGTGCGGGGCCACGCCCTCCACGCCCAGAAGCACGTGCTCGACCTGAGAGGGATAGAGGTTGACGCCCCGGACGATCAGCATGTCGTCGAGGCGGCCGCGCAGGCCCTGGATCCGGACCGTGGTGCGCCCGCACGCGCATGGCCCGGTGACCATCGCGCCCCAGGTCACCCGTCCGGTAGCGGATCAGCGGCATCGCCTCCTTGGTCAACGTCGTGAACACGAGCTCGCCGTCGTGCCCGTCCGCAAGGCGCCGGTCCTCGCCCGGATCCACCACCTCGACGAGGAAGTGGTCCTCCTGGACGTGCAGGCCGCTGCGCTCGGGGCACTCCGCGGCCACGCCCGGGCCGCACATCTCCGAGAGGCCGTAGAAGTTGATCGCGGCCAGGCCCAGGGCCCGCTCGATCTGGCCGCGCAGCTCCTCGGTCCATGGCTCGCCGCCGAACAGCCCGAGCTTCAGGGCCAGCTTGCCCGGCTCGATCCCGCGCTCCTCCAGCGCCTGCGCGATGGCGAGCGCGTAGGACGGCGTCGAGACCAGCACGTGCGCGCCGAAGTCGGCGAGCAGCATCGCCTGGCGCGCGGTGAAGCCGCCCGACACAGGCACGACCGTCGCGCCGATCCGCTCCGCTCCCTGGTGAAAGCCGAGCCCGCCGGTGAACAGCCCGTAGCCGTTCGCGTTGTGCACGAGCATTCCCGGGCGTACGCCCGCCATCGTCATGCACCGCGCCATCAGCTCGGTCCAGGTCTCGAGGTCCGCCGCGGTGTAGCCGACGACCGTGGGCTTGCCGTGGGTCCCGCTCGAGGCGTGCAGCCGCCGCAGCTGCTCCCGCGGCACGGCGAGCAGCCCGAACGGGTAATGCTCGCGCAGGTCCGCCTTGGTCGCGAAAGGAACGCCGCTCCAGGTCCTCCAGGCGACCGATGTCGGCTCCGGACGCGATGCCCGCCGCGCGCAGCCGCTCGGCTCCAACCGGCTGGGCGCTCGAGCACGCGGTCGACGGTGGTGCGCAGCCGCTGGAGTTGGAGTGCGCGCAGCCGCGCCGCCGGCAGCGTCTCGGCCGGATCCCACGGCGACTCAGCGCCGGCGCGCATTCCAGTGCCGCTCGAGGTTGGCGACGAGCGCCGGACTCAGGTGGCAGCGTGCCTGCTCGAGCGCGTAGGTGGCCATGTACTGGCGGAACAGGTCGAGCGGCTCCTGCCCGGCACGGAGGGCGGCGCGGTTGGCCGCGGCGTTGATCAGGCCCGAGCTGGTCAGCATCTCGATCCGCGCGTCGATCGCCGCGTCCATGTCCGCGGGCTCAACCACCTCGTCGCAGAGCGCCGTCGCGTCGGCGTCTCCTGCCGCCCACTCCCGGCCCGAGAGGATCGCCTGACGCGCCGCGCGGTCGCCCACGAACCGCGGAAGGCGGAGGTTCGACGCTCCCGGGATGATGCCCTCGCGCCGTGCGGGCAGATACAGCCGTGCGCCGCGCGCCGCGATCACGTGGTCGACGACGTGCAGCAGCTGGCACGCGCCTCCGATCGCGTACTCCTCGACGGCGGCCACCCACAGCTTCTCCGTGGTGCTCCCGTCCTCGTGCACGATCCCGCGATAGATCTTGTTGACGTAGCCGAGGTCGCGGATCAGGTAGAAGAGGAAATCGATCCGGCCCTCGTAGAGATCGGTCAGGTTGATGCCCGCGCCGAACACGCGGCGGCCGGCGTAGCGCCCTGTCGTCGATCACGCCGCCGCGGAGCACCCCGATCTCGATCTCGGGATCGAGCAGGATGAGGTCGACCGCGCGATTCGGTCGCTCCGAGGGTGGTGCCGTCCTCCGCGTTGAGGTGCCTCGGGTTGCGCAGCTCGAGGACGGCCGCCTTGCCGTGGCGGGTCACGCGCACCGGGCCGAGGTCGACGACCCCGCGCTCGCGTAGCTCCTCGAGCCGTGCGCGGGCCTCGGGAGTGGGGCGCAGCATCGACTCCAGCAGGTGCCGGCCGGCCCGCGGGTCGTCCAGGATCTCGGCCAGGAACGCGCCCTGGCCGAGCTCGATCCCCCGCTTCTCAGCCAGCGGACGACCCCGCTCCGCGTCCATCTGCTCACGCGTGGGGAGCTGCCACGGGAGCCGTCCCGCCGCGCGGTAGACGAGCTCCTCGAGCCGGACCGGCCGCGTGAAGCCCTCCGTCAGCTCGTCGTAGAGATCGCCGGCGGCCATTCAGTCCGTGGGAGTTAAGCTCGCCGCGATGGCGGGCTTGATGGATGGCAAGGCGGGTCTGGTCACCGGCGCGGCGAGCGGAATCGGGCGCGCCTGCGCGATCCGGTTCGCGGCGGAGGGCGCGGCGGTCGCGGTGGCCGACCTCGAGCAGGCGCGCGCCGGCGGGGAGGAGACGGTGGAGCGGATCCGGCGCGCCGGCGGAGAGGCGGAGTTCATCTCCTGCGACGTCTCTCGTTCGGCCGACGCGGAGGCGCTGGTGACCCGACGTGGCGACGCGGTTCGGCCGCCTCGACTTCGCCCACAACAACGCGGGCATCGGCGTTCACCGGCTGCTGCACGAGACCTCCGACGAGGACTTCGACCGCGTCATCGCCGTCAACCTGCGCGGCACGTTTCTCGGGATGAAGCACCAGATCCGGCAGATGCTGGCCAATCCGGCGCCCGCCGGCGGCGCGATCGTGAACACCTCGTCGAACGCCGGGCTGCGCGCGGTGACGATGCTGAGCGCGTACACGGCGAGCAAGCACGGAATTCTCGGGTTGACCAAGAACGCGGCGGTCGAGTATGCGGAGCACGGGATTCGGGTCAATGCGGTCTGCCCGGGGGCGATCATGACGCCGTTGATGTCGGCGCAACCGCCCGAGCGCCAGCAGGAGATCCTCGCACCCCAGGCGATGACGCGGTTCGGCGACCCGGCCGAGGTCGCGGCCGCGGTGGTGTGGCTGTGCTCGGAGGAGGCGTCGTTCGTGACCGGCGTCGCGCTCCCCGTCGATGCCGGGTCGGTGGCCTGGGTCTCCGCGCACCGCGACTGAGCCCGCGGCGTCGCTCCAGCCGGCGCCGATCGCCCCGGCACTGATCGACAAGAACGCGTGCGTCCGATGGCATGTCCGGCCGCCGGGCCGGCGGTAGCGTCGCGAGCAGACACTATGGACGGACCCGAGCTGCTCGCTCTGTACTGGACCGTCTCCGGCCCGGTGGACGTGCACGTCGGCCGGGAATGGAGCACGTTCGACTGGCGCGAGCGCTGCGCCCACGCCGCCCGCGCCGGCTTCAAGGGCATCGGACTGTGGCACGCCGACATCGAGCACCAGCTCGAGTCGCGCACGCTCACGGAGATGAAGGCGATCTTCGACGACGCGGGCCTCGACTACCTCGAGCTCGAGTTCCTGGACAGCTTCTTCCTCGACCCCGGGGAGCCCGCGCGGCGTCGAGTCCGACCGGCGGCGCGGGCTGCTGTTCGAGGCCGCGGCCACGTTCGGGGCCCACCACATCAAGGTCGGCAACATCCCCGGCACGCCGTGCGAGCTCGAGCGGCTGACCGAGGCGTTCGCCGAGCTGTGCGAGGACGCGGCGCGCCACACGAACGCGCTCGTGGTGTACGAGTTCATGCCCTTCGACGTCAACGTGAACACGCTCGCAGCGGCGCTCGCGGTGGCGGAGGGGGCGGCGCAGCCCAACGGTGGGCTGGCGATCGACACCTGGCACATGAGCAAGCTCGGGATCACGCCCGCGGACCTGCGGCGCATCCCGCTGCGCTACCTGAGCTGGGTGGAGCTCTCGGACGGCCTGGTGGCGAACATGGACGACCTGATCGACGAGACCGTCAACCACCGCCGCCTACCGGGCGAGGGTGAGTTCGACCTCCCGGCCTACGTCGATGCCTGCCGCGGGACTCGGCTACACCGGGCCGTGGGGCGTCGAGGTGCTGTCCGAGGAACTGCGGAGCCTGCCCATCGAGCAGGAGTTCGACCGCGCGTTCGAGACGACGGCGGCGCAGCTGCGCGCCGGCGTCGCATGACCGAAGAGGAGCCGATGATGACAGAGCTGGACGGCGACCGGCTGATCTGGATGTACACCCAGATGCTGCGGATCCGCGAGTTCGAGGAGCAGGTCAAGCGGACGTTCGAGGAGCATCCCGGGGTGATCCGCGGCCACACCCATCTCGCCGACGGGGCCGAGGCATCGATCGTCGGCTCGCTGGCCACGCTGAAGGACGGCGACCAGTTGATGACCACCTACCGCTGTCACGGCTATCCGATCGCGCTGGGCACGGATCCGAACGCGATCATGGCTGAGATCTACGGGCGCCGGCACGGGCTGTGCGGCGGCTACGGCGGCTCGATGCACCTGGTCGATCCCGACCGTGGCTTTCTCGGGACCTCGGGCATCGTGGGACAGGGGATTCCGCAGGCCACCGGCCTGGCGTTCGCGGCGCAGTTGCGAAAGCAGGGCCAGGTGGTCCTGTGCTTCTTCGGCGACGGCGCCTCCAAGCAGGGCGCCTTCCACGAGTCGCTCAACCTCGCCTCGCTGTGGAGGTTGCCCGTGGTCTACGTGATGGAGAACAACAGCTACAACGTCGCGACACGAGTGGAGCAGGAGGACGCCAACGCGGCCGCCGGCGAGCCGCTGTCGGTCAAGGCGAAGGCGTACAGCATGCCCGGCATCACCATCGACGGGGGCGACCCAGTGGGCGTGTTCGAGGTGGTCGGCGCAGCGGTCGAGCGAGCCCGGGGTGGCGAGGGGCCGACCCTGATCGAGTCGAAGGTCTACCGCCTATCGGCCCACGGCAACATCATCGCCCCGCCCGGGGTGCCACTCCACTTCGCCGAGCACGAAGCGATCACCGTGTTCGGCAACCGCGAGGAGTACGAGGCGGCCCTGCGCGGTGACCCCGTACCGAGGTTCCGCATGCGCCTCGTGGAGCAGGGCACGCTCGATCCCGAGCGCGCCGACCAGATCATGCAGGGAGGTCCGCGAGGAGATGGACGGGGCCGTGCGGTTCGCGCTCGACGATCCGTTCCCCGAGCCCGAAGCCGCCCTGAATCACGTCTACGCGTAGCGCGAGGAGAGCACCATGGCACGAGAGATCCCCTACATCGCGGCCGTCGAGGAGGCGATCTTCCTCGAGATGGCCCGGGATGAGACGGTCCTCTTCTACGGCCAGGACGTGGCGCCGAGTGATGACCACAGGTTCGTGCAGGCGTACGGGCGCGACCGCGTGCGCGTGTCGCCGATCTCCGAGACCGCGGAGATCGGGATGGCGGTCGGGTTGGCGCTCGGCGGCTACCGGCCGGTCGTGGAGCTGCTGATGGCCGAGTTCATGCTCGTGGCCATGAACCAGGTGGTCAACGAGGCGCCGCGGCTTCGCTACATGAGCGGCGGCCGGGTCAAGGTGCCGATCGTGTTGAAGGCGGGTTACGGGTTCGCCGCGGGCTGGGCGGGCCAGCACACCGGGTCGATCTACAACATGTTCGTCGGCGTCCCGGGGTTGAAGGTGGCGCTGCCGGCGACGCCGGCTGACGCCAAGGGATTGATGGCGAGCGCGATCCGCGACGACAACCCGGTCTGCTACCTCATGCACTACCTGCTGGTGCTCGAGCACGGCGACGTGCCCGAGGGCGAGTACGTCGTCCCCTTCGGTGAGGCCGCGGTCCGCCGCGAAGGCGGCGACGTGACGATCGTGGCCACCGGGTGGACGGTGGGCCGCGCGCTCGCCGCCGCCGAGGCGCTGGCGGGGGAGGGCGTTCAGGCGGAGGTGATCGACCCGCGCACCCTGAACCCGCTCGACACCGCCACGATCCTCACTTCGGTGGAGAAGACGGGGCACGTGGTCCTCGTCGATCAGGCGACTCCGCACGCCGCGTTCTCGAACGTGATCGCGAGCGAGATCGCCGCCCACGGCTTCTCCTCGCTCAAGGCGCCGATCAAGCACGTCACCGCGCTCGAGACCACGATCGCCTACAGCGAGCCGATGGAGCAGTTCGTACTCCCCAACGAGGAGAAGATCCAGGACGCCGTTCACCAGGTGCTCGGCCAGGCTCCGGTCGCGGCCTAGAGACGGCGCTCGATGGCGATCGCCGGCGAGGTCGCGGCCGACCTGTTGGCCACGATGTGCCGGATCCGCGCTTTCGAGGAGCGGGTGGCGGCGCTCAAGCGCACGCTGCAGGTCCACGGTCTCATCCACCTGAGCATCGGCGGCGAGGGGGTGGCCGCCGCGGTGTGCCGCCAGCTGCGTGACGACGACGCCGTGTATTCGGGTCATCGCGCGCACGGGCACGCGATCGCCAAGGGGGTGCCGCTCGATCGGATCATGGCCGAGCTGATGGGGCGTGCCGACGGGTGCTGCCGCGGGCTCGGCGGCTCGATGCACCTGGTCTGGCGCGACTGCGGGTTCATGGGTGCGACCGGCGTGGTCGGCGGGAGCCTGCCGCTGGCTCTGGGACACGCGCTCGCCGCGCGGCTGCAGGGATCCGACCAGGTCGCGGTCGTGTTCTTCGGCGACGGCGCGGCGCAGGCCGGCCACTTCACCGAGACCGTCAACCTGGCCGCGCTGTGGGCGCTGCCACTCGTGTTCGTGTGCGAGAACAACGGCTTCGCCGAGTTCACCCCGCGCTCCGCGCACACGGTGATCGAGCGGGTGAGCGACGCCGTGGCGCCGTACGGGTTCGCGCGGGAGACCGTCGACGGCGGCGACGCGGTGGCGGTCTGGGAGGCGTTCGCGCGGTTCCTGGACGAGGCTCGTACGGGCCGCGGCCCGATGCTGCTCGAGTGCCTGACCCACCGCCGGCGCGGCCATTACGAGGGAGACGCGGAGCGGTATCGCGACCCCGTGCAGGAGCGGGAGTGGGCCGGGCAGGATCCGGTCGCGCGTCTGCGCGAGCGGGCGATCGCCGAGGGGTGGGTGAGCGAGGACGGCGCTGCGGCCGTGGCCGAGGAGGCGACCGCAGCCGTCGAGCGCGCGGTCGAGTTCGCGCGCGCCAGCCCGTTTCCGGATCCGGCGCTGGCCGGCGAGCTGGTGTACGCGCGCGTATGAGCGAGACCACGTTCGTCAAGGCGATCAACGAGGCCCTACGACAGGCCATGCGCGAAGACGAGACCGTGATCGTGCTGGGGGAGGACGTGGCCGAGGGTGGGCCGTACACGGCGACGGCCGAGCTGGCCGAGGAGTTCGGGCGCGAGCGCGTTCGCAACACCCCGATCAGCGAGGGCGCCGTGTGCGGGGTGGCGATCGGCGCCGCGCAGGCCGGGCTGCGCCCGGTCGTGGAGATCATGTTCATCGACTTCCTCACGCTCGCGCTCGACCAACTGGTGAACGCGGCGGCCAAGGCGCACTTCATGTCCGGCGGGCAGCTCACGGTCCCGCTCGTGCTGCGGACGCAAGGCGGCGCCGGCGAGCGCGCCGGCGCCCAGCACTCCCAGAGCCTCGAGGCGTGGATCGCTCACGTCCCGGGGCTGAAGGTGGCGATGCCGAGCTGCGCCGCCGACGCCGCCGGTCTGCTGGCGAGCGCGATCGCCGACCCCGGACCCGTGGTGTTCGTCGAGAACAAGGCCCTGTATTTCCGCCGCGAGCCGGTGTCGGGCGTGCCCGAGCGGGTGCCGCTGGGGCGAGCGCGGACGGTCCGCGGCGGAGATGACGTCACGATCGTGGCCACCTCGCGGCTGGTCGCCGAGGCCGCCCGAGCGGCTGAGTGGCTGTCCGCGGACGGGATCGAGGCCGAGGTGATCGACCCGCGCACGCTGGTCCCGCTCGACGTGGCGACGATCGCGGAGTCCGTGCGGCGGACCGGACGGGCGGTGGTCGCACACGAGGCGGTGACCGCGGGCGGAGTCGGCGCCGAGATCGCGGCCGTGCTGCAGGAGGCGGCATTCGACTGCCTGGAGGCGCCGATCCAGCGAGTGGGGGCGCCGTTCACGCCGGTGCCGGTCAGCCCGCCGCTGGAGGACGCCTACCGGGCGGGGGCGGAGCAGATCCATGAGGCGGCGCTGACCGCGATCGAGTGGGACAAGCCCGCGGACGTGCGCTACGCGCGGCGGGGAGCCGGCGCGCGATGAGCTCAGGCAGGCTGGGCGCCCTCGGCGTGCGGGAGCGCGATCAGCGATGCCACCGGGCAGCCGATCGAGCATCTCGCCGTGGCGCAGCACGATCTCGAGGTTGGTGAGCGCGATCCGGGCGTGCTCGCGCGCCAGGCTCTCGGCGCGCGCTCCCTGACGTTGCTCGACCGCCTCGATCAGGCCGGCATGGTGGCGGTGGGCGACGACGAGGATCATGCGCGACTGTGGGAGCTCGGCCTCGGTGAGCACGAACGCGCTCGGGCCGGCGAAGGGCAGCGAGACGATGCCCTCGAGCGCGCGCTCGAGCAGGGGGCTGCGCGCGATCTTCAGCAGCCGCGCGTGGAAGCGCTCGTTGAGGTCGACGTAGCGGGCGAAGGACTCGTAGTCGGCCCGGTGGACGAGTTGCTCGATCGCGTCGTTGATCGTGTGCAGCGCGCGCAGATCACGGGCGGTGGCGCCGCGCTCCGCGGCGAAGCGCGCGGCCGTGCCCTCGAGTACGCCGCGGAGCTCGATCGCGTCGCTGATGTCGGCCTGGGTGAACTCGCGCACGACATAGCCCCCGCCGGGAAGCCCGCGCAGGAGACCCTCGTGCTCGAGCGTCGCGAGCGCGAGGCGCACCGGCGTGCGCGAGACGCCGAGGAGCTCGACCAGCGGCAGCTCGGACATCCGCTCGCCGGGCTTGAACTCCCCGCTGAGGATGCCCTCGCGCAGGCCCAGCAGGGCACGCATGGTCTGCGTTCTATGCGGTTGGCTCGCCACCCCGCGGCGAGTGTAATCCGGCCCGGTGGTTGTATGCAAGAAGCTGGAGCCAGGACCCAATCAGACGATTCTTGTGGTCTGGTTAGGGCGTTATTGCATACAGGCGGCTGCCTGACTAAGATCGACCCGCCGCGCCAAATGGGGGCGGGTTCACCAGATCACTCGAGGAGGAGAGGTCGTGAGAATGTTCGAGCACGCGCCGCGCATGCGGCTCATCGGCGTACTCGTCGCAGTCGTTGCCGCGCTCGTCGTGGCCGGATGCGGGAGTAGCAACTCGTCCACCAGTGCGCCCCCGGGCGGCGAGCGGGTCCGGCGGCCTCGAGCAGCTCGAGCTCGGGCGGAGCCACCGCCTCGCACCTCGTCGTGCGGTCCCAAGCCAGGCCAGAAGGCCACCGGCACCCCGATCAACATCGGCACCATCGACACCAAGCAGCCGGGCACCGACTTCAGCGATGGCCCGAACATGATCACCGCGTACTTCAATTGCGTCAACGCGAACGGCGGCGTCAACGGACATCCGGTCAAGCTGTTCGTCCAGTACGACCAGACGCAGCCGGCGCAGATCGCGGCGGCCGCCAAGCAGCTGATCTCGACCGATCACGTCGTCGGGATCGTCGGCGTGTTCGACCTGCTCGAGTGCACGATCGATCAGAGCTATTGGAAGCAGCTCGGCATCTATGAGATGGGAGCCGGGATCGCGCCCGAGTGCTGGTCGACGCCGAACAGCGCCGCGGTCAACATGGGCCCGCGCTACAGCTCCGACGGAGCGGTCCAGTACGCGCTCGCCCAGCACGTCGTCGCAAGATCGTGTTCGTCCAGTCGAACGTCCCCGGAACCGGCTACATCGCCGCCGGGCCGGCGGCGCTGGCCAAGGCCTCGAACGTACCGATCACGGAGCTGACGGAGAACGTTCCGATCAACGACGCAAACTCGGTCGCGCTGGACCTCGTCAACAAGGCCGGGTCGAACGGGTGGGTCGTGCTCAACTTCACCCCGCCCGAGGCGCTGGTGATCCTCCAGGCCGCCCAGAAGCTCGGGCTCGAGGACCGGGTCAAGGGTTGGGGCTGCTCGACGCCATGCAACACCGATTTCCTGGCCAAGGCGCTCGGGCCGAAGTGGAACCGCAAGCTGTTCGTCAACGCCGAGCTGACTTCTCCCGATGACCACAACGGCCCGGAAATGCAGCTCTACAAGGCGATCCTCGCCAAGTACGGCTCGAGCGTGGCCGGCGGGCTCGGCTCGTTCAGCGAGATGGGCTACCTGCTGGGCGAAGTTCTCGGTAGGCGCGCTCGACACGATCAAGGGTCCGTACACGATCCAGACCGTCAACCAGGCGTTCAAGGCGATCAAGGACCAGAAGAACGAGCTGCAGTGCCAGCCCTGGGTGTACGGACCGTACCCGCTGCACATCCCGAACAACTCCGACTTCACCACCACGCCGGACAACGGCAAGATGGTGACGGCACAGGGGTGCACCCCGATCTCGTCCGCCGACCCGCAGATCGCGGCGTATCGTAAGGTGGCGGGCTCCGCACCGTCGACCAATCCCCCGACCGGTTAGGACGGAGCGCACGATCGATCAGGGCGGCTGAGCATCGATGCCGAGCACGACTGACCTCGAGCAGTTCCTGGTCACCGGCTTGTCCCTCGGCGGGGTTTACGCCCTGTCGGGGGTCGGCATGGTCGTCCTGTATCGCGCCACCGGGGTGCTGAACCTGGCGTTCGGTGCCGTTGGCGCGATGGGCGCCCTGATCGCGTGGCAGCTGATCAACCACGCCGGGTTCGGCTTCTGGCCGGCGTTCGTGGTCGCCGTGCTGTTCGGGGGCGTGGTGACCCTCGCCTATGGAATGGTGTTCGGGCCGGCGCTCGCGCAGCGCGACCCGTTGGTCAAAGCCACGGCGACGCTGGGCCTGACGCTGGTCCTGCTCGGCGTGATGGACCTGCTCTGGCCCTCGAGCGGCGGCGCCTCGCGTTCACTCACCATCCCGACCGACAACAACACGTTCCAGGTCGGGCAGATCTCGGTCACCTACACGGAGGTGATCTCGTTGGCCCTGGGACTGGTGATCACCGGTGTCATGGCCGCATTCCTCGGCCGCACCAAGCTCGGGACGGCGATGCGGGCGATGGCCAACGACCGGGAGATCACGGCGACCCTCGGAGTCCCGGTGCGGCGGGTCACGGCGGCGGCCTGGTTTGGCTGCGGCCTGCTGTCGGGCATCGCCGGCGTGCTGCTCGCGGATCTGGTCGCGCTGGACTCGACCACCCTGACCTTCCTCGTCATCTCCTCGCTGGCGGCCACCCTGATCGCGCGCCTGCGCTCGATCGCGGTCACGTTCGTGGCCGCGATCGTGATCGGGCTCGTCAGCTCGGAGCTGACGCCGGTGACGTCGCTCAGCAACTACCGCGACATGACACCGTTCGTGCTCGCCGCGATCGCGCTGCTGGTGCTCAACCGGCGCCGGGTGATCTCGGTGGGGCGCCAGGGGGTTTGAGTGGGCCGGCCGCGATCGCTCGCACACGGCGGCATCTCCGGCGGGAGGCGTTAGGCTTGGAATCCGCCGGCGTGAAGACCGCGGACGACAGCACCGCAGTGACGGAAAGCGCCTCCGCGTCCGAGCCGGCCGGAGGACACGGGCCCTGGGGGCTCGAGCCCCGCGCCTTCGTGCGTCCGGCGGTGATCGCGGCGCTGCTGCTGTTCGTGCTGCTGGCGCTGCCGTCGATGCTCAGCCTGTACTACGTCGACGCGATGACTCAGGTGGCGATCTACTCGATCGTCGCGCTGGGGCTGGGATTGCTGGTGGGACGGGTCGGCATGGTGTCGCTCGGGCAGGGGGCTGTGCTGGCGATGGGGGCGTGGGTCGCGGCGCGCCTGCTGTTCGCGACCTCGCTGCCGTTCCCGATCGTGCTGGTCGGCGCACGGGTTGATCACGATGGTGCTCGGGACGCTGGTGGGGCTGCCGGCCCTGCGGATGAGCGGCCTGTACCTCGCGCTGATCACGCTTGATGCTCGCGGGCGCGATCACCGTCGCGCTGGCCACGATCAACTTCCCCAACGGCGGCCACGGCTTCACGGGATACAACGCCAGCACGCGTTCACATCCCGCCGATCCGCCGTCCCAACGTCGCCGCGACCGATCCAGCTTTCTTCCGCTACTCGGTGGTGGTCGGCATCCTCATGTTCCTGCTCGTGCTCGTCCACCTCCGCGGGCGCCCCGGACGGGCGTGGGCGGCGATCCGCCAGAGCGAGTCAGCCGCGCTCGCCGCCGGGATCAACACCACGCTCTACAAGCTCTGGGCCTTCGCTCTGGCGTCGTTCGTCACCGGCGTCGCCGGAGGCCTCGTGGCCGGCAGCTTCCGCTATCTGAACTCGCTGACGTTCACGACTCAGGATTCGATCACGCTGCTGGCCGTCGTGCTGATGGGCGGCGCGTACAGCATGTGGGGCGCGATCGTGGCGGCTTTCCTGCTCAAGTTCCTGCAGGCGCTGCTCAACGACTGGGGGGTGTCCCCCGACTGGCTGACCATCCTGTTCGGCCTCGGAGTGCTTCAGGTTCTGACCACGGCGCCCCGAGGACTCGTCGAGCAGGTCCCGAAGGACCTCGCGCGACTGGGCCGGTTGGTCCGCGGGTTGGGCCGGCGTGGGCCGGCACGGGGAGGACGGGCCGGATGATCGAGGTCTCGGGCCTGACCGTCCGCTTCGGCGGCGTCACCCCACTCGACGGAATGGACGTCACGTTCGAGGCCGGCACGTGCGGATTGATCGGTCCCAACGGAGCCGGCAAGACGACGTTCTTCAACGTTCTGAGCGGGTTCGTGCGGCCGGCGGCGGGCAACGTACGCGCGTTCGGCGAGGACCTCCTCGCGATGGTGCACTTCCGGCGCGCGCGGTGGGGACTGCGCCGAACCTTCCAGACCGAGCAGGCGATCGAGCAGCTGTCGGTGTTCGACAACGTGGCCATGATCCACGAGCATTCGAAGCTGAGCCGGGGCTCGCGCCGGCAGGAGACGCTCGAGGCGATCGAGTTCGTGGGGTTGCGTGCCGATCCAGACGCGAGAGTCGACACGCTCGGAGCGGGCGACCGCCGTCTGGTCGAGGTCGCGCGAGCTGTCGTCGGGCAAGCCGCGTCTGGTGCTCCTGGACGAGCCCGCGGCCGGGCTGCCCGATGAGGAGACCGAGCACCTGAGCAAGGTCATCCGCTCGATTCCCGACCACGCCGGCGCGCTCACGATCCTCGTCGATCACGACATGAGGCTCGTCACCGGGTGTTGTGAGACGACCGCGGTGCTCGACTTCGGGAAGCTGATCACGTCCGGGCCGACAGCCGAGGTGCTCCGCGACGAGCGCGTGGTGCGCGCCTATCTCGGCACCGAGGAGGTCGTGTGAGCGGCGACGTGCTGAGCCTGGACGGCATCACCGTGTCGCGCGGCGGCCGCGCGGTGGCGCGCCAGGTGACGTTCGACATCCCGGCCGGCGAGGTCACCACGCTGCTGGGCCCGAACGGCGCGGGCAAGTCGAGCCTGGTCCTGGCCGTGGGCGGGGTGCTCCGTCTCGAGGCTGGATCCGTGCGTCTGAACGGGAGCGAGCTCGCGGGCCGCCGCGCCGAGCAAATCCGCCACGCCGGGGTCGCCATCGTCCCCGAGGGCCGGCGGCTGCTCTCGGAGCTCACGGTCGAGGACAACATCAGAGTCGCCACGTATTCGCTCTCGCGCGCGCAGGCGCAAGCGGGGCGGGCGCGTGCCCTGGAGCTGTTCCCCGAGCTCGAGCGCCGGCTCGACGCGCCGGCGCGCGCCCTGTCCGGCGGCGAGCAGCAGATGGTCGTGCTCGCTCAGGCACTCGTGTCAGAGCCGAAGTACATACTGATCGACGAGCTTTCGCTCGGACTCGCGCCGGTCGTCATCAACCGTCTGATCCCCACGATCCGCACGCTCGCCGAGTCCGGGATCGGGGTGCTGCTGATCGAGCAGTTCGTGACCGTCGCGCTCGGACTCGCGAACCACGCGCACATCATGGAGGGCGGCCGGATCCAGTTCTCGGGCCATGCCAAGGAGCTGCGCGAGAATCCCGAGCTGCTCCACTCCGCCTACCTGCTCCGCGGCTCCGACGGCGCACACCTCGCGGCGGCCCAGGCGGCCCGTGAGAGGGTCGAGATCAACCTCCGGAACGCGAGTGGAGCGACGTAGCGAAAACTCGGGCGAGCGGGACCTGGCGGCCAGGGGGCTCCGGGGCTGATGCGGGCGGCGGTGACCGAGCGCGTCGGAGCGATGTCGTTGCTCGAGCGTCCCGAGCCGCCCGATCCGGGACCGCGGCAGGTGGTCGTCCATCCCGAGTCAGTAGGGCTGTGCGGCTCCGACTACCACTTCTTCGCCGGGGAGCTCTCGGCCCAGGCGGGGGGCTCGCGGTTTCCGCGCGTCCAGGGTCACGAGGTTGGAGCGATGATCGAGGCGGTCGGTCAGGGGTGCCGAGACGAGCTCCGGGTCGGACAGCGGGTGGCCCTGTGGCCGCTTCACGCGTGCGGCCGGTGCTACCCATGCAGCGTCGGGCGCTCCAACGTCTGCGAGAACTTCGAGCTGACCGGGATCCACATGGACGGGGGCTTGCAGGAGCACCTGACGATCGGCGAGGACCAGGTGTTCGCCACCCGCGCCGAGGATCCCGCCGTGGCCGCCATGGCCGAGCCGCTCTCGGTCGCGGTCCGGGCTGTGGGCCGGGCGCGGATCGTGTCCGGCGAGCGCGTGGTCGTGCTCGGCGCGGGGCCGATCGGCCAGAGCCTGTGCCTGCTGGCGCTCGAGCGCGGGGCCGAGGTGTTGGTGGTCGACCTGCTCGAGTCGCGTCTTGCGCTGAGCGCGGCGCTCGGCGCGGACACGCTGCGCTGGCGAAGCCGCGAGGAGACGGTGGCGCACGCGCGGGCCTGGGCGGCTCCGTCCGGGCCGCCGGTCGCGATCGACGCCACCGGCGGGCCGGACGCGGTGCGGGCGATGGTGGAGATGGTGGCTTCGGCCGGCCGGGCGGTTCAGGTGGGCATGTCGGGCGCGGAGGTCTCGCTCCGGATCGGCAGCCTGACCGAGAAGGAGCTCGACCTGCTCGGCGTGAGCTGCTGCGGCGCCGAGGAGTTCGCGGAGGCGGTGGCGGCGGTGGAGCGCAATCAGGCGGCGGTCGCACGGATGATCAGCCATCGGTTTCCGCTCGCCGAGGCGCCCGAGGCGCTGCGCTTCGCGATGGACAACCCCAGCGAGGTGATGAAGGTGGTGATCGAGGGTGACTGAGCACGTCTATGACTACGTCGTGGTGGGAGCGGGATCGGCCGGCTGCGTGATCGCCGCGCGCCTGAGCGAGGAGCCGGGGGTGCGTGTGGCGTTGCTCGAGGCCGGGGGCGAGGACACCCAGCCCGAGATCCACATCCCGGCCGCGTTCCCGGCGCTGTTCAAGTCGAGCCACGACTGGGACCTGCTCGGCGAGCCCGAGCCCGGGCTGGGCGGCCGGCGGCTGTACCTGCCGCGGGGGCGGATGCTCGGCGGGTGCAGCTCGATCAACGCGATGATCTACATCCGCGGCAACCGCCTGGACTACGACGGATGGGACCTCGACGGCTGGGCCTACGACGACGTGCTGCCGTACTTCAAGCGCTCCGAGGACAACGAGCGGGGGGAGGACGCGTTCCACGGCGTCGGCGGGCCGATGCGCGTGGCTGAGAGCCGCTCCATGCATCCCCTCGTCGACACGATGCTGGAGGCGGCGCGGATGGCCGGCCACGAGCACAACCCCGACTTCAACGGGGCGCGTCAGGAGGGCGTGGGGCGCTTCCAGCTCACCCAGCGCGACGGCCTGCGCTGCAGCACAGCCGATGCGTTCCTGCACGCCGGTGACGTGCGGGCCAACCTGGAGGTGGTGCCGCGCGCGCTCGCGCTGCGGATCCTGTTCGAAGGCCGCCGCGCCGTGGGCGTCGAGATCGCGCGCGACGGGCGGGTGGAGCAGCTGCGGGCCGAGCGCGAGGTGATCCTCTCGGCCGGCACCTACCAGTCGCCGGTGCTCCTGATGCTGTCCGGCATCGGCCCCGAGGATCAACTGGGCCCGCTCGGCATCGAGATCCTCGAGGCGCTCCCCGTGGGCGAGGGGCTCCAGGACCACTGCATGGCGCAGGTCAACTACCTGACCGACGAGCCGTCGCTGTTCCTGGCCGTGAACCCGGAGAACATCGCGCTGCTCGAGGGAGAGGGCCGGGGTCCGTTGAGCTCGAACATCCCGGAGGCGGGTGGCTTCTTCCGGGCGCGGCCCGGCGTCGAGGCGCCAGACGTGGAGTTCCATTTCGCGCCGTCGATGTTCTTCGACGAGGGGCTGACCGCGCCGGCCGATCACGGGTACTGCTTCGGGCCGGTGGTGATCCAGCCGACCAGCCGCGGCCGGGTGATGCTGCGCACGCCGTTGCCCGACTCCAAGCCGCGCGTGCTGTGCAACTTCCTGACCACGCCCGAGGACCGGGAGAGCATGGTGCTCGGGATGCGGATGGCGCTCGAGATCGCCGGCCAACCGCCGCTGCGCGCCGTCGAACGCGCCCCGTTCAGCGTGCCGGACTCGGACTCCGATGCCGACCTGCTGGCGTTTGCCGAGCGCGTCGGCCAGAGCGTCTACCACCCGACCTCGACGTGCGCGATGGGCACGGTGGTGGACGCCGAGCTGCGCGTGCTCGGGTTCGAGGGCCTGCGCGTGGTCGACGCCTCGGTGCTGCCGCGGATCACGCGCGGCAACACCAGCGCCCCGACGATCATGATCGCTGAGCGCGCCGCCGATCTGGTCCGCGCGGCGAGCGGAGCGGGCGCCCGGGCGGGAGCGGCGCGGTGAGCGCACCGGTGGCCCAGTTCGAGGTGCTGCCGTTCGAGCGGGCGACCCGGGAGGCGGCGGAGCTGCCGGAGCCCACCCGGCTGACGGTGACGAGCTCGCCGCGTCATGGCGCCGACCAAACGATCGACTTCGCGCTCAAGCTGGCCGAGCTCGGGCACACGGTGGTCCCTCACCTGGCCGCGAGGGCGGTCCGAGACGAGTCGCACCTGGAGGCGTTGCTCGACCGGACCGCGCAGGCGGGGATGGAGGACGTGTTCGTGATCGGGGGCGACAATCCCGAGCCGGTCGGCGCCTATGCCTCGGCCGGCGAGGTGCTCTCGCTGGTCCGGCGACGCGTGCGCACGCTCGGGATCGGCGCGTATCCCGAGGGTCACCCGCACATCGACCCGGAGGTGCTCGCCCGCGTGCTCGACGAGAAGAGCGCGCTCGCCGACTACGTGGTCACGCAGATGTGCTTCGACGCGGACGCCTTGCTGAGCTGGCTCAGGCAGACCCGCGAGCGTGGCGTGACGCTGCCGGTCATCATCGGCCTACCGGGCGCGGTGGACCGCAAGCGGCTCCTCGAGGTGTCGATGCGCATCGGCGTCGGCCCTTCGGTGGCGTACGTGCGCAAGCAGCGCGGACTGCTCGGGTTCCTGCGCCGCTCCAGCGCGACCGCGGACAAGCTGCTCGACGCGCTGGCGCCGTGCCTCGACGAACCGAAGTTGAACGTGGCCGGATTTCATTACTACACGCTGAACGCGCTCATCGACACTTGGAACTGGGTGCGTGACAAACACATCCCTGGGAAGGAGGGGGTCAAGAATGAGCTCTCAGGCGGGTAACCTGCAGGATGTCCTCGACGAGGCGCCGAACACGGTGGAGCTGCTGCGCAACTCGCAGATCGGCGCCTACGTCTACCCGGTGGTGCCCTACGAGTTCAGTAACTGGCGGCGCGAGCAGAAGTCATGGCGCGAGACCGCGGTGCTGTTCGACCAGTCGCACCACATGGTCAACTTCTACTTCAAGGGCCCGGACGCGCTCAAGCTGATCGAGCACGTCGGCATCAACAGCGTGGCCAACTTCCCGGTGAACCAGGCCAAGCAGTTCGTGCCGTGCACCCCGGCCGGACACGTGATCGGCGACGGCATCCTGTTCCACCTCGGCGACGAGGAGTTCGTGTGGGTCGGCCGCAACCCGGCCGCCAACTGGCTGCGTTACCACTGCGAGACCGGTGACTACAAGGTCGACTTCGAGTACGACGACCGCCCGCCCGGGCGCACCTTCGGCAAGGCGGTCACGCGCAAGTTCTGGCGCTTCCAGATCCAGGGCCCGAACGCCTGGCAGGTGATCGAGAAGCTCAACGGCGGTCCGATGGAGCAGGTCAAGTTCTTCCGCATGGGGGAGATGAACCTGGACGGCCAGCGCGTGCGCACGCTGCGCCACGGCATGGCCGGCGAGCCGGGGCTCGAGCTGTGGGGCCCGTACGAGGGCTACGACCAGGTCCGGGAGCACATACTCGAGGTCGGCCGCGAGTTCGGCCTGGAGCCGTGCGGGGCGCGCGCCTACGCATCCAACACGCTCGAGTCGGGCTGGATCCCCTCGCCCCTGCCCGCGATCTACACCGGCGAGGAGCTGCGCGGATATCGCGAGTGGCTACCCGCGAAGGGCTACGAGGCGGGTGCCTCTCTGTACGGCAGCTTCGTCTCGGACGACATCGAGGACTATTACCTCAATCCGTGGGAGCTCGGCTACGGGCAGTTCGTGAAGTTCGACCACGACTTCATCGGCCGAGACGCGCTCGAGCGGATCGAGCCCGAGACGCAGCGCAAGAAGGTGACACTGGCCTGGTCGGGCGAGGACGTGCTCAAGCTCTTCGCGTCGATGCTCGACGTCGAGGGCGAGAACCATCAGTTCTTCGACCTGCCGATCGCCAACTACGGCGCCGCCGGCTACGACTCCGTGCTCGACGCCGACGGCAACCACGTCGGCGTGTCGATGTTCACCGGCTACAGCGCCAACGAGAAGCGAGCGCTGTCGCTCGCCACCGTCGACCCGAGCGTCGAGATCAACGACGAGGTGCAGGTCGTGTGGGGCGAGCCCGATGGCGGCACGCGCAAGCTGACCGTCGAGCCGCACCAGCAGCTGAACGTCCGCGCGATCGTGAGCCCGGTGCCGTTCTCGGTCACGGCGCGGCTGGAGTACGCGGAGGGGTGGCGGACGGCCAGCGCGAGGTAACCGCGTCCAGCTTTGGGCGGCGTACGCTCGCTCCTGGAGTCACCGCTCCCACGCCGGCAGTTACACCGGGACATCCGGTCCGGCCCGGCTCAGAAGACGACGGTGGCGTTGCCGCTGCGCAGGATGCGGTCCTCGCAGTGCCAGGTGACCGCGCGCGCCAGCACGTCGCGCTCGATGTCCGCGCCGAGCCGGGTGAGCATCGAGACGTCGTCGCGGTGCGTGACTCGGATCACGTCCTGCTCGATGATCGGGCCGGCGTCGAGGTCCTCGGTGACGTAGTGGGCGGTGGCGCCGATCAACTTGACACCGCGCTCCTTGGCTCGCTTGTACGGCTCGCGGCCGGCGAACGCCGGTAGGAACGAGTGATGGATGTTGATCATCGGGACGCCGACGCGTTCGAGGAAATCGCTCGAGAAGACTTGCATGTAGCGCGCGAGGACGACGAGGTCGCACTGGCCGCGCACGAGCTCGAGCAGCCTGGTCTCGGCCTCGGCCTTGCGATCCGGGTGCACCGGAACGTGCTCGTAGGTGACGCCGAAGAACTCCGCCTCGTCGCGAAGATCGGGGTGGTTGGAGGTCACGAGCACGATCTCCGCCCCCAGCTGGCCCCGCCGCCAGCGCCACAGGAGCTCCAGCAGACAGTGGTCGTAACGAGACACCATCACCACCATCCGCTTGGGCTTGAGCGCGTTCCAGATGCGCCACGTCATGCCGAAGGGCTCGGCGACCTCCAATCCGAACTGCTCGTGGAGCCGCCCGAGCTTGCGCTCGTCGAGAGCGAACTCCATGCGCAGGAAGAACGATCCGCCCTCGGGATCGGTTGAGTACTGATCGGAGCGCACGATGTTGGCGCCCGACTCGAACAGGAAGCGCGACACGGCGCTGACGATCCCCGGCTTGTCCGGACACGAGATCAGCAGCCGCATCAGGACGGCGCGCTCAGCGTCTTCCATGAACCTCGTTCCCGATGGGTCGCAGTCTAAGTGCCGCGATCCGACGGCCGCTGGTCCCGGAGTGCACAGTCAGTTGCTCGAACGCGCAGCCGCGGCTCCCAGGTGGAACACTGGGCGTGATGGTTCTCGACGAGCACCGCGCCGGCGTGGTGCGCACGCTGTGCGAGCTGATCGTGCCCGGCTCCGGGCGGGTGCATCCCGAGGTTTACATCGACGCGCTGCTGGCCCGGATGGCACCCGAGCAGCGCACGCAGACGCTCGCGGCCATCGATGCGCTGGAGGAGCCGGCGCTTGGCGGGACGCTGGCCGAGGTCGCGCTGACACCGGAGTTCATGACGGTACGGGCGCTCGCCTGCGAGGCCTACTACAGCGACTTCGTGGCGCCGGGCGCGCCCGGTCCGGGCGCGTGGGAGGAGATCGACTTCCGCCCGCCGATGGCGGCGCGGCTGAGCAAGGACTGGTCGTATCTGGGCGTGAGCGGATGAGCGAGCACTACGAGGTGGTCGTCGTCGGCTCGGGCGCCGGCGGTGGCGTCGTGGCGGGCGAGCTGGCCGACCGGGGCCGCCGGGTTCTGCTGCTGGAGGCGGGAGCGCACAAGACGGCCGCCGACTACATGCGCTGGGAGGCGCGGGCGTCTCACGAGCTCTGGTGGCCGCCGGCGTTTGCCGAGCCCGCGGGCGCGCCCGGGCCGCCGCTGATCATGTTCCGCGGGCGCTGCGTCGGAGGCACGACGGCGATCAACACGAAGGTCGCGCTCCGCCCCGACGACGAGGACTACGCCAAGTGGCGTCGAGGCCGGCGCGCCGTTCACCGACGAGCGACCTGCGGCCGTACCTCGAACGCGTCGAGCAGCGCCTCGGGGTGCGCGAGCGCAGCGACTGGCAGCAATGCGTGCACACGGTGGTCCCGGGCTTTCGCGCGCTGGGCGCCGAGCTCGAGCCGGTCATCTCATACACCGACGAGAACTGCATGCGGTGCGGCTCATGCCTCCAGGGCTGCCCGACCAACGCCGGCAAGTCGACGCTCAACACCTACATCCACCCGCCGTGGGCGCGCGGCCGGCTCGAGCTGCGCGCCGACTGCGACGTCAGGCGCGTGGTGATCGAGGACGGGGAGGCGAAGGGGGTCGAGTACCTCACCCCCGACGGCGTGTCGCACGTGGTCACGAGCGATGTGGTCGTGGTCGCCTGCGGCG
Source organism: uncultured Solirubrobacterales bacterium (assembly GCA_963710305.1). GTDB lineage: Bacteria > Actinomycetota > Thermoleophilia > Solirubrobacterales > Solirubrobacteraceae > Palsa-465. The sequence continues at coordinate 113,250 of CAVPZV010000005.1, forward strand.
CGCTCGCGACGCCCGGGCTATTGATCCGGTCCGGGCTGCGCGGGTCCGGAGGTCGGCCGTCACATCGGCTTTCACCCTGCACGCCTGGTCGAGGGGCTGTTCGACGAGGTCCAGGACGCGCACATGGTGTATCCGATCACCGCCCACTGCATGAAGTTCCGCCACGACGCCGACGGGGGCTTCGTGCTCGAGGCCGCCACCGTGCAGGATCCGATCGGATTCGCCACCGCGCTGTGCGACGAGCAGGGGCTGCCGATGTGGGGCGAGGAGCTCGTGCAGGCGATGTCCCGCTACCGGTACTTCACCGGCCTCCTGACCATGGTCAACGACGAGAACCACGGGACGGCGTGGGTGGACGAGGGCGGACACGACCGCTTCTCGTTTGACTGGAGCGACACCGAGCGCGAGCGCATCGACCGCTCGCTGGCGTTTGCCCGCGAGGTTCTGCTGGCGGCGGGCGCCAGGCGCGTGTTCCAGACCGATGTCCTCAGCACGCACGTGCAGGGCGGCTGCCGGATGGGCAGCGATCCGAAGCGCTCGGTCGTGGACGTCCACGGCCAGTGCCACGAGGTCCGCCGCCTGTTCGTGGGCGACAGCTCGGTGATCCCGCGCACGCCGTCGGTGAACCCGTCGCTGACGATCATGGCGCTCGGCTCGCGCCTCGCCGACTACCTCGACGCAGACGAACGCGGCTACCTCGCGCAGGCCGCGCACGTCGCGGCCGCCTGATCAGCCGACGAGCCGTTGGTCGGCGGTGACGGGCGGGCCCGTCCAACTCGGGGCTGTGGCGGCGCGCCCGCTGAAGGCGCGGTGGCAGCCCGCTTCCGGTGGCCAGCCAGGATCCGGCGAGGATCAGGAGCAGTCCGGCCACGGCGCCCGCCCCGGGCCGCTCGCCGAGCAACGCCACACCCAGGGCCACCGCCACCACGGGGTTGACGTAGGTGATCACGGTCGCGCGGCTCGGCCCGGCCTCCGCAATCAGCACCGACAGGATGGTGAGGGCGGCGGCGGTGCACACCACGCCGAGGACGACCGTCGACGCGAGCGCTCCCGCCGAGGGCGCCTTCGCCGGCCAGGTGATCGCGGCGAGCGGCGTGAGCAGGACAGTGGCGACGGCCAGGCTCGCGCCCATCGTGGCGCGAGCGTCGAGGCCGGCGAGCCAATGCTTGAGGATCATCGGCCCGGTGGCGTAGCCGACCGCCGCCACCAGCACGGCCCCGGTGCCGAGCAGCTCGCGCGTGCTGCCCGCGACGTCGATCCCGACCAGTGCGACCACGCCGGCGAAGCCGACGAGCAGGCCCAGTGCCCGGCGGGCGGTCGGGCGCTCGGAGGGGTCGAAGCGCATCGCCAGCACCGCCACGATCAGCGGCACAGCGGCGATCACGATCGCCGCCAGCGAGGAGGAGATCGAGCGCTCCCCGGTGGCGATGAGCGAGAACGGGATCGCGATCTCCGCCACGGCGAGGGCGACGATCGCCCGGAGCCTTCCGCGCAGCGTCGGCAGCGTTCCGGCACGCCGGGCCAGCACGAGCAGGATCACGGCGGCGAGCGCGATCCGGGCCCACGCGAGCACGAGCGGCGGCATCCCGCCCCGCACCGCGATGCGGATGAACATGTAGGGAACGCCCCAGATCGCCGAGAGCACGGCGAAGGCGATCCAGCCGCGTCTGGTCACACGGCCGAGTGTGACAGGGCGCGTGGGTGGGCGAGAGGGGCGGCGGCTCTCAGTGCTTCTTGTGCGGGTGCTTCTTGTGCTTGGCCCGGGCGGCGGTCGCGCTCGAGACCAGCTCGAACGGCCCCTGAACGCCGAGCGACTGGAGGAAGTGCGCGAACGACACGCCCGCGGCGGTCCGCTCCCCCTCCGTGTAGCCGGTCGTCGACTGCGCGAGCGTCCAGCCGGCGGAGGTGCCCCAGCCGGTCTCGATGCAAGTGCCCTTCGGCGCGAAGCGAGCGATCACGTCGCCCGCCTGGAGCACCTGACCGACGTGCGCGAGATGCCAGATCTGCTCGGCGACATAGACATAGCGGCCGGCGTTGGGGCCGCCTGACAGCCGGTACCACAGGTACGGCTCACCATCGAACCAGTCGCGATCGATGCCGACGACGACGCCGTCGCCGATGGCGCGGATCGGCTCGCCCTTGGTGAGGCAGAGGTCGACGCCCATGTCGGTGCGGCCGGTGTAGTAGGTGTCGCCGGCGAAGGGGTTCTGGTAGACGCCCTGCGCGTCAGCGCGGGCGGCTGAGAGGAGTACGAGGAGGATCAGAGTGAACGCGCATGCGAGCACGCGCAGCACGGATTTCTTGCGATGAAGTGAAAGCATTCGCCCAAGGGGTTGGGGACACGGACGGCGCGGCGCGTTCAACAGACAGGCCACGCTCTGCTTTGTTGATCGGCAATCCCCGGCTGAGCCTTAGTGGCGTTCGGCACTTGGGTCGCTGCGCTTGGCGCGATGTGGCGCGGGTACACGGCCCCCGTGTCCACGGCAACCGCCCAGATCCCCCGCGCGCTCAGGGTCAGAGCGCTGCCCGGTGTATGGCGCCCGCACAGCGACGCGCGCATGCTCGCTGCGCTCGTGGCCGAGCGGCGGCTGGCGCTCGACGCCGACGTGCTCGACGTGTTCACCGGAAGCGGCGCGCTGGCGCTGGCGGCGGCAGCGTCCGGAGCGCGGTCGGTGACGGCGGTCGACATCTCACGCCGGGCGCTGCTCACCGTCCGGCTCAACGCCGTGCGCAACGGCGTGCGCGTGCGGACCCTGCGCGGCGACCTGGTCGCACCGGTGCGAGGACAGACGTTCGACCTGATCGTCGCCAACCCGCCCTATTACCCGGGCGGCGAGACGCTGCCGGCGCGAGGCCTGGCGCGCGCCTGGGAGGGTGGATCCGACGGCCGGCTGCTGGTGGACCGCTTCTGCAGCGAGGCGCCCGGACGCCTGCGCCCGGGCGGCCGCCTGCTCCTGGTTCACAACACGCTGATCGGAGAGAGCCAGAGCCTCGAGCGCCTCGAAGCGTGCGGCCTGCACACCGAGGTGCTGCTTCGTCACCGCGGCCCGTTCGGCCCGGTTGGGCGCGCCGCGCTGGCGCTGCTTCGCGAGCGCGGTCTCGATCCTCCCGAGCAGGAGGAGACCGTCGTGATCTCGGGACGGCGTGGAGAGACCTGACGCGGCGGCGCTGCGGCGCCGGTTCGACTCCGTCGGCGGATTCACCGTCGGGGTCGAGGAGGAGACGATGCTCCTCGATCCCGAGAGCTTCGATCTCGTCCCGCTCGCGGGCGCCGTGCTCTCGCGCCTGGACGGCGATCCCCGGTTCAAGCCGGAGTTGCCGGCCGCCCAGCTCGAGATCCTCACCGGGAGCGCCGCCTCGGTGCCGGCCGTGGTGGCCGAGCTGGCCGTCGCCCGGCGCGAGCTGGCGGCCGCGGCCGCCGGCCTGGCCCGGCCGGCGGTGTCCGCGGTGCACCCGTTCGCGGCGCCGCTGGGGGTCCTCAACCAGGGCGGGCGCTACGACGAGATCGCCCGCGAATACGGGACGATCGCGCGGCGGCAGCTCGTCGCCAGCCTCCAGGTTCACGTGGCGGTCGGCGGCGCCGAGCGCAGCCTCGCCGTCTACAACGCGCTTCGCTGCTACCTCCCCGAGCTGACCGCGCTGGCGGCGAACGGCCCGTTCCACGAGGGCGTGGACAGCGGCCTGGCCACGGTGCGCCCGGGGATCTGCGTGCTGCTTCCCCGGCAGGGCGTACCGCCCGCGTTGGCGAGCTGGGAGGAGTTCGCCGCCGAGCTCAGCTGGGGCGGGCTACCCGATCCAACGCGCTGGTGGTGGGAGCTCCGGCCCCACCCGAAGTCCACGGAACGCTCGAGCTGCGCGTGCCCGATGCGCAGACGACGCTGGGCGAGGCGGCGGGTCTGATCGCGTTCATCCAGGCTCTCGTCGCCACGCTGGCCGAGCGCCACGACGCCGGCGAATCGCTTCCCACCGCGCCGACCTGGCGGATTCAGGAGAACCGCTTCTCGGCGCTCCGCCACGGTCTCGACGGCACGTTGGCCGACCTTGCCTCCGGAGAGCATCGAGGCGACCCGGGAGCGCCTGAGCGCGCTGGTGGATGAGGTCGAGCCTGCGGCGCGGCGGCTGGGGTGCGCCGAGCTGCTCGGCCACACGCGCGCCTCGATCGAGCGCAACGGGGCGATCCGCCAGCGCGAGGCGTGCCGGGAGGTCGGCGTGCGCGGCCTCGCCGCGTGGCTGGCCGAGCGCTTTCTCGAAAGCTAGCCCCGGACGGGGGCGACCCGGTGCGCGGCCTCGACGATCGCCGGCGGCGTCGATCCCCGCCGCGTGCATCAACTCGGCGGCCTCGCCGGACACCGGCATGTCGCGGACGCCGAGCTTGATGAGCGGCGGCTCTCCGCCCTCGTCGGCGATCGCACTCAGCACCGCCTCGCCGAGGCCGCCCTCGGGCCAGTGGTCCTCGACGGTGACGATCGCGCTGGTCTCTCGTGCCGCCCGGTGGAGCGTCTCGGCGTCGATCGGCTTGATCGAGTAGCAGTCGATCACGCGCGCGCGGATGCCCTCGGACTCGAGCTGGTCCGCCGCCTGCTCGGCCTCTCCAACGGTGATCCCGCACGCCACGATCGTGACCTCGTCGTCGTCGGAGCTGCGGACGACGCGGCTGCCGCCGATCCGCACCTCCTCGTCGGGTGGCGTGCGGACGGGCGTCTTGGGGCGCAGCGTGCGCAGGTAGGAGATGCCCGGCCGGTCGGCCATCTCGGCCACCAGGCGCGCGGTCTGGTTGGCGTCGGAGGGAGTGCAGCACGGTGCTGTTGTGCACGGCGCGCAGCGAGGCGAAGTCCTCGAGCGCCATCTGCGACGGCCCGTCCTCCCCGATCGAGACGCCGGCGTGCGATCCCGACAGCCGCAGGTTGGCCCGGGAGATCGCCGCCATCCGGACGAAGTCGTAGGCGCGCGAGAAGAAGGCCGCGAACGTGGAGGCGAACGGCGTCCAGCCGCGGACCTGGAATCCGACCGCCGCCGCCAGCATCTGCTGCTCGGCGATGAACATCTCGAAGTACCGGTCGGGATGGGCCTTGGCGAACAGCTCGGAGTGGGTGGAGTTCGACACCTCGCCGTCGAGCGCCACCACGTCGCCGCGCATCGACCCGAGCGCCTGGAGCGCCTCGCCGTACGCCTGGCGCGTGGCGACCTCCTCGCCGAGCTCCCAGCTCGGCAGCTCGCCGCCCTCGGTCGTCGAACTCGTGGGGCTGCGCCGTCGGCGTCCGGCTTGGCCACCTCGACGTGGAGGTCGCGCTCGCCGCCGAGCTCCTGGATCGCCTCATCCGGATCGTCGAGGGGCTTGCCGTGCTTGCCGGGCTGATCCTCGACCGCCTTCACGCCCTTGCCCTTCTTGGTGCGGGCCAGGATCACCGTCGGCGTGCCCGTGGTCTCGAGCGCCTCGCGATAGGCGCCGTCGATCGCCTCGACGTCATGCCCGTCGATCACGATCGCGTGGCAGCCGAAGGCGTTCACCCGCGCCGCGTAGCCGTCCATGTCCCAACCGAGCATCGTCTCGCGCGTCTGACCCAACCGGTTGACGTCGACGATCACCGTCAGGTTGTCGAGCTTGGCCCAGCTCGCGTGCTGGAGGGCCTCCCAGATCGACCCCTCGGCCATCTCGGAGTCGCCGCACAGGGCCCACACCCGGTAGGGGAGCTGGTCCAGCTGCTTGCCGGCGATCGCGACGCCCACGGCGATCGGCAGGCCCTGGCCGAGCGAGCCGGTGGCCACGTCGGTGGGGGGGATGCGCGGCGTCGGGTGACCCTCGAGGCGGCTGCCGAAGCGGCGGAACGTCAGGAGCTCCTCGTCGGTGATCGAGCCCGGCCGCCTTCAGGATCGAGTAGTAGAGCGGCGAGGCATGGCCCTTGGAGAAGATCAGGTGGTCGCGCCGGGGATCGTCGGGCTTCTGGAAGTCGAGCTTGAGATAGCCGTCCAGCAGCACCGCCATGAGATCGGCGGCGGACATCGAGGAGGTGGGGTGGCCCGAGCCGGCGGCGGAGCTACAGCGGACGGAGTCCACGCGTAGCTGCTGGCCGAGCTCGCGCCGGAAGTCTGGATCGCGTGGGCTCATGCTGTTCGGCTACCCGAGGGCGTTGGTCGGAAACGAGCGCGCGGCACGGATCCGGGCACGGCCGCGCGCGCGGCGCCCGGATCCGGCCTCGCGACCGCGCCGGCCGCGCTCATCCGGACGACCGGCCGCAGGCCGGGCCCCCTGTTAGCCTCCGACGACCCGGATGAGGATCTGGTTCGACATGACTGCCTCGGCCCATCCGGTGGTGTTCCGCCCGGTGATCGCGCGCCTGCGCGAGCGGGGGCACGAGATCGAGATCACCGCGCGCGACTACTCGCAGACGCTCGAGCTGCTCGACATGATGGGGCTGGACCACATCACGGTCGGCCGCCACGCCGGCGCCTCGCGCTCGCGCAAGGTGGCGGCGCTCGCAGCGCGAACCTGGAAGCTGTACCGGTGGGCCAGGACGGCTCGTTCGATCTGGCGGTGGCCCACGGCTCAAACGACCTGGCGCTGGCCGCCGACCGGGCGGGCATCCCGGCCGTGAACATGTTCGACTACGAGTTCGCGATCCAGCAGCACAACATCGGCTGTCGGCTGGCCCGGCGGGTGATCACGCCGGACGCGATACCGCCCTCGCGCCTGCGGCGGTTCGGCGTCACCGGCGACAAGCTGCTTCAGTATCCGGGGCTGAAGGAGGAGTACTACCTTGCGGACTTCCAGCCCGACCCCACGATCCTCGACAAGCTGTCGGTCGACGCCAGCCGCGTGGTCGTGGTGGTGCGCCCGCCGCCGGACGTCTCGCTGTACCACCGCAAGTCGAACCCGCTGTTCCCGCGCGTGCTCTCCCACCTAGGCAACCGCGAGGACGTGCAGGCGGTGGTCCTGCCCCGGACCGAGGCCCAGCGCCGGCACGTCAAGGCGCTCGGCCTCCCTCCGTGATCACCGCCGAGCACGCGGTCGACGCGCAGAGCCTGATCGCCGCCTCCGACCTGGTCGTGTCCGCCGGCGGGAGCATGAACCGCGAGGCGGTGGCGCTCGGGGTTCCCGTGTACACCACCTACGGCGGCCGCCTCGGTGGCGTCGACGAGTCGCTGATCAAGAGCGGGCGGCTGCGGCCGCTGACCGACCCCCGGGCGCTCGAGCTCCGCAAGCGCACGAACACGCTCGACTGGCCGCGACGCGACCCCGGCCTGCTCGTCGACCTGATCCTGTCGGCGGTGGCGTGATGAGCGCGCGAGTGAAGCGCCGGCGCGCCGATCGCCGCCACCGTGACGCCCGTGATCGAGCACCACGACGTCGCTGGTCGAGCAGTACGCCGCGATGGCGCACGCGTTCGAGCCCCGGCCGGTCGACCACCTGCTGCGCGCGCTGGACGTCATGATCGCCGGCGCGGCGGCGGTACTCAGCGCGCCGCTGTCGCTCGCTGATCGCGGCGGTGCTGAAGCTGACCTCGCCGCGGGGGCCGGTCCTCTACCGGGGCTGGCGCGTGGGGCGGGGCGGGCACCTGTTCCAGATGCTCAAGTTCCGCACGCTGGCCCCCGACGCCGAGCAGCGGCTCGGCCCGTTCCTCGGCCCCGAGCTGACCCAGCTGACGCAGAACGAGGTCACGCGCTTCGGCCGGCTGCTGCGCGCGTCCAAGCTCGACGAGCTTCCGCAGCTGCTGAACGTGCTCCGGGGCGACATGAGCCTGGTCGGGCCGCGGCCGATCCGGCCGGCGTTCTTCGCCGAGCTGTGCGCGGGGATCCCGCAGTACTGGCAGCGGCTGGTCGTGCGGCCGGGCGTGACCGGCCTCGCGCAGCTACGACTCACGCGCGAGATGACCTGGGCGGAGAAGCTCGCCCACGACATGGAGTACATCGCCGACCGCTCGGTGGGGCTCTATCTGTCGGTGATCGTGACCACGGTGTGGCTGATGGTCGTGCGTCCCGCCAACCGGCGGGCGGCGCTCAACCGGCTTCCCTGAGGCTCGCCGGCGATGTGCGGTATCTGCGGTAGCTACGACTTCTCGCGCGGCGAGCCTGCCGACGCCGAGCTGCTCGAGCGGATGAACGCGACGCTCGTCCACCGCGGTCCTGACGGCGGCGGGGTGCACATCGACGGCCCGGCCGGCCTCGCGGCGCGGCGGCTGGCGATCATCGACCTCGCCCACGGCGACCAGCCGATGCTGGCCGACGACGGAGCGGTGTGCGTCGTGCAGAACGGCGAGATCTTCAACCACCTCGAGCTGCGGGCCGAGCTCGAGCGCGCCGGCGTGCGGTTCCGAACCGAGTGCGACACCGAGGTGCTGCTGCACCTCTACCTGCGCGACGGGCCGGCGTTCGTCGAGCGACTGCGCGGGATGTTCGCCTTCGCGCTGTGGGACCGCCGCGAGCGGCGGCTGCTGCTCGCGCGCGATCGCTTCGGGATCAAGCCGCTCTACTACCGGTGCCGACGGCAGGCTCAGCTTCGCCTCGGAGCTCAAGGCGCTTCTGCGCCAGCCCTCGTTCTCCGCGCGAGGTGGATCGCGACGCGCTGCACTCGTTCCTGGCCTTCAATTCGATCCCGGCGCCGCTGAGCATCTTCAGCGCGGCGCGCAAGCTGCCGCCGGGTCACCTGCTGGCGTGCTCGCCGACGGGGGTGCGCGATCGAGCGCTACGCGCGGCCGGCTCCGGCGGCCGAGGGCCGCGCTGCGCGGTCGAGCCGGCGGGAGCGCTTGCCGAGGAGCTGCGCGAGCGGCTGCGCGAGTCGGTGCAGGCTCACCTCCTGGCCGACGTGCCGGTGGGCGTGCTGCTGTCCGGCGGGGTCGACTCCTCGGTGCTGACCGCGCTCGCCGCGCGCGAGTCCTCCGAGCGGGTGTCGACGTTCTCGATCGGGTTTCGCGAGCGATCGTTCAACGAGCTCGACCTGGCGCGCCAGGTGGCGCGCCGCTACGGCACCGACCACCACGAGCTCGTCGTGTCGCCGCAGATCGAGGACCTGCTGCCCCGGCTCGTCGCGGCGTTCGATGAGCCGTTCGCCGACTCCTCGGCCGTGCCGACCTATCTCGTCTCTCAGCTCGCCGCCGAGCACGTCAAGGTGGTGCTGTGCGGGGAGGGAGGCGATGAGCTGTTCGGCGGCTATGAGACCTACGTGGCCGATCAGCTGGCGCTGCGGGTCGGGCCGGCCGCGGCGCGGCTCGCGCCGCTGGTCGAGCGCCTGCCGAGCTCGGACGCGCGGGTCAGCCTGGACTATCGCGCGCGCCGGTTCACCCGCGCCGCCGCGCTCCCCCCGCTCGAGCGCCACCACGGGTGGAAGGAGATCTTCTCCGGAGCGCAGCGCGCGGCGCTGCTGGCGCCGGAGTGGCGCGACACCGCCGGGGATCCGCTGGACTCCTGGCGCGAGCGGTTCGCGGAGACCGCCGGCGCGCCGCTGCTGGCGCGCCTGCAGGACGTCGACCTCGGGATCTACCTGGCCGACGACCTGCTCGTCAAGACCGACCGGATGAGCATGGTGCACGGGCTGGAGGCGCGGGTGCCGTACCTGGACGCGGTCGTGGCCGACCTGGCCCTGTCGCTGCCGACGCGGCTCAAGGTGCTGGGCACGGCCAAGAAGCGGCTGCTGCGGCGCGCCGCGGCGCCGTTGATCCCGCGCGGGATCATCCACGCCCGCAAGCGGGGCTTCTCGATCCCGGCCGCGGCGTGGCTGCGCGGGGAGCTTCAGCCGTTCGCGCGCGAGCTTCTGTCGCCGGAGCGGATCCGGGCCCAGGGCTACTTCGAGCCGGCGTTCGTCACGGCGCTGCTCGACGAGCACGTGGCGCGGCGCCAGGACCACAGCCGGCAGCTGTGGGGGCTGATGTCGTTCTCGCTGTGGGCCGAGCAGACGCAGCACGCGGAGCCATCGGCTGGCAGAATGCCGGCGCATGCGTAGGGCTCTCTTGATCGGACTTGCCGTGATGGCCGTCCTGGTTGTCGCGGTCTCCAGTGCGCTCGCTGCCGGCGGGCTTCCCAAGCTGGCCACTGGTGCGTTCCCGCGCTACGCGGTCAGGCCGCACACGATCTACTACACCGGCGACAGCACCGGCACGATCGGCCGGCTGCCTCGCGGCTCCCACGCGGTGGGCAAGCGCCCGGGCTTCCTGCACTGGAAGACGTGGAACGCAACTCGGGCCGTCGGGGTGGGAACGGTGTGGATCAAGAGCTGCCTGCCCGACTGTGCGGGCAGCCCGTTCTCCCGCTACGCGGCCACGGTGACGGCGACGAAGCCCGTCAACGGACGCTTCAGCACGCTGACACTGCGCTACCGCTATCGCGGGCACAACGTCGTGGACACGCGGTGCGACAGCGGTCACGGCTACTACCTCCTGCCGCCCCACTGGCCCAAGAGCGAGAACTGCCTCGCGCAGGGCTGACGCCCCCGCCCGGCTTGCCGGCCCACTGGGACGAGGTCGAGTGGAGCCGAACCGATCGGGGCCCGCTCCAGGGTGAGCGCCAGCGCCTCGGCGCCGCGGCGGGCTGCGCGCGCGCCGGGCTGAGCCGGTACCGGATGGGCCCGCATGAGCGGGTGATGCCGGTGCACGTGCACGCGGACGAGGAGGAGATCTTCTACGTCCTCGGCGGGAGCGGAGTGAGCTGGCAGGCCGGACGCGCGTACCCGGTGAGCACCGGCGACTGCGCCGTGTATCCGGCAGGTGGTGAGCCCCACACGATGGTGGCCGGGGAGGGCGGGCTCGACGTGCTGGCGTTCGGAAGCGGGAGCGACACCGGAATGACGTGGCTGCCCCGGGCCGGTGCCTGGTGGATGGGGCCGCGCTGGCTCCCCAGCGACGGGCCGAGCCCGTTTCGGCTCGAAGCCGAAGCCGGGCCGCTGGAGCTGCCGGAGACCGAGACGGAGCGGCCGGCGACGCTCGTGGCCACGCAGGGGGTTGAACCGGCCCCGATGCGGCACGGCTCGGTTTGCAGCGAGCGGCGCGACCTGGGGCGTGCGGCGGGTTCGAAGCTGTGCGGGATCAAGCACATCACGGTGGCGCCGAACGCGTGCGGCGCGCCGTTTCACTGCCACAGCGCCGAGGAGGAGATCTTCGTGGTGCTCGACGGCGGCGGCACGCTCCGCCTCGGCGAGGAGCGCCATCCGGTGCGCACCGGCCACGTCGTCGCGCGGCCGCCCGGGACGGGCGTAGCCCATCAGTTCATCGCCGGCGAGGAGCGGCTGGTGCTGCTCGCGTTCGGAACCCGCGACTCGCGCGACACGGTCTGGTACCCCGATTCTGGCAAGGTCGCGTTCCGCGGCCTCGGGGTGCTGGGACGGGTGGAGCCGGTCGAGTACTGGGACCGGGAGCTGTGAGCACGGTCGGGGAAATCCTCCCGATCCGCGCTTCATCGGCGTAGGCATACGCCGGCACGGGGCGGCGGTCCCATCCGGACCGCTGCAACGATGCCGGGATGCGACTGCACGTCCTGAGCGACCTGCATCTCGAGCAGCAGCCGTTCGCGCCACCGGAGGTGGACGCTGACGTGGTCGTGCTCGCCGGCGATGTGCACGGAGGAACCCGCGGCATCGAGTGGGCCCGCGGGTGGGCGGATGGGCGGCCGGTGGTGTACGTGGCCGGCAACCACGAGTTCTACGGCCACGCCTGGCCCGGGCTGATCGACGAGCTCCGAGCGACCGCGGCGGGATCGTCGCTGCGCGTGCTCGAGAACGAGGAGGCGCTCGTCGCGGGGGTCCGCTTCCTGGGCTGCACGCTGTGGAGCGACTTCGATTTCGACGGGCCCGAGCACCGTGAGATCTCGATGCGGATCTCGCAGCGCGCGGTCAACGACTATTCGCAGATCGTCTTCGACGGCGGGGCTCGGACGCTCGCCGCATCGGACACCCGGGAGGCGCACGTGGCGAGCCGCGCGGTGGTTGGAGGAGCGGCTGGCCGAGCCGTTCGACGGGCCCACCGTGGTCGTGACCCACCACGCGCCCATGGTCCGGAGTCGGCCATCCTCCGCGTTGTGGCGGGCGCTCGCCGGCGCCTTCGTCAGCGACCTGACCGACCTGATGGGCGGGGAGCGGGTGGCGCTGTGGATCTTCGGTCACACCCACCGATGGGCGGATGTCGACGTCCGGGGGACGCGGGTGGTGAGCAACCCGCGGGGATACCCGCACGAGCCGGTCGCCGAGTTCGACCCGGAGTTCGTGGTCGAGCTCTAGAGCCGGAGCAGCTCTAGATCCGCCGCAGCTCGGCGAACACGGCGTGCCAGCGCTCGGGATCCGCGTCGTCCGGGATCGGGAAGGCGATCCGGGTGGCGACGCCGCCGTAGCGGCGCCTGCACTCGGCGACCGCCTCCTCGGGCGTGCCGACGATGGCGAACGCATGCAGCACCTCGTCGTCGATCGCCTCCGCCATCCGGTCCCACTCGCCGCGCGCCGCCATCGTGTTGAGGCGCTCGTGCAGCTCGCCCCACCCGTGGAGGTCGAGCACCTGACGGTAGGCCGGCGTCGAGCCGTAGAACGCGATCTGCTGGCGGACGGCCTGCATGCCGTCGGCGATCTCGGCCTCCGAGTCCCGCGCCACGATCATCGAGGGGGCGCTGATCTCGAACCCGTCGAGCGCCTTGCCCGCCTTGGCGCGGCCTCGCTCGAGCGCCGGCAGCGTGACCTCGCGTAGATAGCGCTCCGTCGAGAACCCGTGGCATAGGAGCCCGTCCGCCACCTCGCCGGCCGCCTCGGTCATCAGCGGCCCCACCCCGCCGAGCACGATGGGCGGGTTGCCATGCGCGTTGGGCCCCGGATTGAAGAACGGAGTCATGAGCGTGTGCGTGTAGAACTCGCCGCGGAACTTCAGTGGCTCGCCGGTCGCCCACGTGTCCCAGATCGCTCGGACCGCCAGGACGAACTCGCGCATCCGCGCCGCCGGCTTGGACCACGGCATCGAGTAGCGCTTCGTGATGTGGGCCTTCACCTGCGAGCCGAGGCCGAGGATGAAGCGACCGCCGGAGATCGCCTGCAGGTCGTTGGCCTGGAGCGCGACCGTCATCGGGCTGCGCGCCAGCGCGACCGCGATCCCCGTGCCGATTTGCGCGCGCTCCGTGCGCTCGGCCGCCACGGCGCAGGCGATGAACGGGTCGACCTGCGTCTCCACCGACCACCACCCGTCATAGCCCGCGCGTTCGGCATCGGCCGCGGCCGTGCCGGCGGCGTCGGCCGAGGGCCAGTAGCCGCTGGCGTCGATCCTCATGCGCCGTGAGCGTACGGCTTCTGGCGGCCGCGGGTCGGGGATCGTGAGCGTACGGCATCTGGCGGCCGCGGGTCGGGGGGAATCGTGAGCGCATCCGAGCTCATGTCGATTTCCGCGCCGTCCGTTTGTCTTAGGCGCGACACTTCGACCAGGAGGCCAGACATGAAGTACATGCTCCTCATCCATCAGGGCGACACGCCGACGCCGCGCGATCCCGAAGCCTGGGGGCGCCTGTCCCAGGAGGACCAACAGGCGGTGTTCGCCGACTACCAGGCGCTGGGTCAGACGCCCGGGGTCACGCCCGGCGTGCAGATGGAGGATCCGGCGATGGCCACCACCGTGCGGGTGCAGGACGGTCGCACGCTGACCACCGACGGGCCGTTCGTGGAGATGAAGGAGGCGCTCGGCGGCTACCTGTTCTACGAGGCCGACGATCTCGACGCCGCGATCGAGGTGGCGGCGCGGATCCCGGCGGCGCGGATGGGTGGCGCGATCGAGGTGCGCCCGATCGTCGAGTATGTGAGCCGAGTGCTCGAGCAGGCCTTCCGCGAACACTGGGGCCGCGTACTCGCTGCCTTGATCGGCTTCCTCGGCGACTTCGAGCTCGCCGAGGAAGCCGCGCAGGAGGCGTTCACGATCGCGGCGGAGCGCTGGCCGCGGGACGGGGCGCCGGACAACCCCGCCGGCTGGCTCATCACGACGGCGCGCAACCGGGCGATCAACCGCATCCGGCGCGACCGGACGCTGGCGGCCAAGACGCGCCTGCTCGAGCAGCGCCTGAGGAGAACGAGGAAGAGATGGAGGAGATGGTGTTCGCCGACGAGCGGCTGGAGCTGCTCTTCACCTGCTGCCACCCCGCGCTGGCGATCGACGCCCAGGTGGCGCTCACGCTGCGCACGCTCGGCGGCCTGAGCACGCCCGAGATCGCCCGCGCATTCCTGGTCCCCGAGGCGACGATGGCGCAGCGGCTGGTGCGGGCCAAGCGCAAGATCAAGGCGGCGGGCATCCCGTTCCGGGTGCCGGCCGAGCATCTGCTGCCCGACCGTCTGGCGGCGGTGCTCGCGGTCGTGTACCTGATCTTCAACGAGGGCTACGGCGGGAGGGGCGATCTGGCCGAGGAGGCGATCGGCCTCGCCCGCGCGCTCGCCGAGCTGATGCCCGACGAGCCTGAGGCGCACGGGCTGCTCGCGCTGATGCTGCTGCACGACTCGCGCCGCGAGGCCCGCCGTCGCGGCGGAGAGCTCGTCCTGCTCGACGACCAGGATCGGTCGCTGTGGAACGTCGAGCAGATCGCCGAGGGACGGCGGGTGCTCGACCGCGCGCTGGCGCTCCACGGCCGGGGCCCGTACGTGGTGCAGGCCGCGATCGCCTCGCTGCACGCCGAGGACCGGCGCGACTGGCCGCAGATCGCGGCGCTGTACGGCGAGCTCGCGCGTCTCACCGGCTCGCCCGTGGTCGAGCTGAACCGGGCGATCGCTGTGGCCGAGGTCGACGGTCCGCAGGCGGGACTCGACCTGATCGATGCCTTCCCGCTCGACCGGCTCCACTACGTGCACGCCGCGCGCGGCGAGCTGCTGTGCCGGCTCGGCCGGCGAGACGAGGCGCGTGCGGCGCTCGCGCGGGCACTCGAGCTCGTGCCGGGCGACGCGGAGCAGCGGTTGCTCGAACGCAAGCTGGCGACACTCGGCTGAGCGTCAGGAGCCCCGCGCGTAGAGCGCGGACACGATGTCGTACATCTCGTGCGAAGTCTCGCCGACCCGCACGCAACACGGGGGACCGCCCGGGGCGCTGATGCCGATCTCGAGGTGGGGCGCGCTGGAGATCCCGACCTGGCCGCAGCCGACCTCGGCGATGGGCTGGCCGGTGCTTACGTGGGCGCCGACCGGGACGAGTGCCGGCGCGGCGTGGCCGTAGTAGACGTAGCGCCCGGCGTCCGGGCCGGAGGAGATCTTGAGTATCGGGGCGTATGGGCCGAAGCCGACGATCCCCTCGGACACGATCGTCCCCGAGGTGACCGCGACCTCGACGACGTTGGCGCCGCACGCGTTGCCGACGGTCCCATGTCGACGCCTTGGTCGAGCGTCCATCTTGCGGGGGGCAGCACGCGGCTGATGGGGCGCATGGGAAACACCCAGCCCGACGTGGCGGTCCCGCTGGGGGCCGGGCTGGAGCCGGCCGGGGCTGTCTTGCCCGCGAGCGCCCACGCCCCGAGCATTGTCTCGGTGATGATTCCGGCCACGCCGGTGACCGGGCTCAGGTTCGCCGCGGTCTGGAACCGCGACACCGATTGCGCTGTCTGCGGACCGAATGCGCCGTCCGCCTGCGTCGGGATCCCCACGGCGCTCAGCCATCGCTGCAGGGCGCTGACGTCGCTTCCGCTCTCGCCTAGACGCAGCGTGCGCCGGAAGGACGGCGCCGGGGGATGTGCGACGGTCAAGTGGTTGGTGACCCAGGACTCGAGCGTGGTCGCGGTGATCAGCCCGACCTCGCCGCTCACCGGACCCAGATGCGCGGCGGTCTGGAACTGAGTGGTCGAACGCTCGGTGGCGGGGCCGAACGCACCATCCGCTGATGTGGGAATCCCCGCGGCGCTCAGCCAGCGCTGGAGCGTGCCCACATCGCCGCCGCGGTCGCCCAGGCGGAGCGTCCGGCTGAACGGGGAGGCCACAGTCGCGCTCGCGCCGGCGGGTGCGAGGACGGTCAGCGCTGCCAAGAGGAGGGGCAGGGCGAGGCTGGGACGACGGCAACGGACGGGAGACACGCCGGCGAAGCCTCGGGGATGTCGTCCGCGGGGTCGACCGCTGCAAGGTTTCGCCCAGAGGAAGGAGGGCGTGGGGCCGCCGCGACGTTACGCGCTGGAGCCTTATGCCAGGCGCTTGCCGGTGAGCCCGGCGTGCGCCGCCACCTCACGCGCGTAGTCGGCGAAGTCGCCGGCGGCGAGCTGCTGGGGCCCGTCGCACAGGGCGGTGGTGGGGTCGTCGGCCACCTCCACGAGCAGTCCGTCGGCGCCTACCGCGGCGGCGGCACGCGACAGCGGACCGACGAGCCGGCGGTCGCCGGAGGCGTGACTGGGATCGACGATCACCGGCAGGTGGGTGTGGAGCTTCAGCCACGGGATCGAGCTGAGATCGAGTGTGAAGCGCGTGGCGGTCTCGAACGTGCGGATCCCGCGCTCGCACAGGATCACCGCGTCGTTGCCCTCCTTGAGCACGTAGTCGGCCGCCATCAGGAGCTCCTCGACGGTGGAGGACAGGCCGCGCTTGAGCAGCACCGGCTTGCCGAGCTTGCCCGCGACCTCGAGCAGGGCGTAGTTCTGCATGTTGCGCGCGCCGATCTGGACGACGTCCGCGTACTGCTCGATCGCGGCCGCGTGCTGGGTGTCGAGCAGCTCGGTGACGATCGGCAGCCCGGTCTCCGCGCGGGCCTCGGCGAGGATCTCGAGCGCGGGAACCCCCAGGCCCTTGAACGCGAACGGCGAGGTGCGCGGCTTGAACGCGCCTCCGCGAAGCATCGAGGCGCCGGCTCTGGCCACCGCGCGGGCAACGCTCAGAGTCTGGTCACGAGATTCGACCGTGCACGGGCCGGCGATCAGGCAGAACGTCTCGCCGCCCCCGACCTGGCGGCCGCCGATGTGAAGGACGGTCGGCTCGTGATGAGCCAGCTCCGCGGAGGCGAGCTTGTACGGGCGCGAGATCGGAACCACCCGGTCCACGCCCGGCATGCCCTCCAGCCCGAGCTCGGCGACCCCCTCCGGATCGCCGATCGCCCCGATCGCGGTGGTGAGCTCGCCCGGCAGGACGAGCACGTGGAGGCGCTCGATCGCCTCCAGGCGCTGCTTGACCGCGGCGACCTCCGCGTCCGTCGCCTCCGGTGTCATCACGATCATCATGGGCATAGGATCACCCATCGCATGTCCGCACCGAACTCCGAACAGCTCCTGGCCGAGACACGCGCCTTCAACGCCGAGCTCGAGCGGCTGCTCGTCAGGGTTCCGCGGGTCGACCAGGTCCCCGTGCAGGAGAGCCGGCTGGCGAGGCGGGAGGGCCGGGGCATCTGGCCCAAGCCCATATTCGTGCCCGAGGCGCGCGTGCTGGAGATCGACGGTCCGGCCGGCCCGCTGGGGTTGCGCGTGATCGCGCCGGAGGGGCCGGCGACCGGGGCCTTCCTGCACATCCACGGCGGCGGGTGGACGCTGGGGGAGAGCGACATGCAGGATCTGCGCCTGCAGGGGCTGGCGCGGGATACCGGGCTGACGGTCGTCAGCGTGGGCTACCGCCTGGCGCCCGAGAATCCGTATCCGGCCGGGCCCGACGACTGCGAGGCCGCGGCGCTGTGGCTGGTGTCCGAGGCCGGCCGGACTGCAGTGGGTGTCGGCGGTGGGCCGCTGGCGATCGGCGGCGACTCGGCTGGTGGCCATCTCGCCGCGGTCACGCTGCTGCGGCTGCGCGACCGCCATGGGGTGCAGGGCGCGTTCGGCGCCGCCGTGCTCCAGTACGGGGCGTTCGACATATCGATGACCCCGAGCCAGCGGCGATGGGGAGAGCGCAACCTGGTCCTGTCGACCCCGATCATCGTGTGGTTCGCGGAGCAGTTCCTGCCCGGTGTCGACGACGAGCGGCGCCGGGACCCGGACATCTCGCCTCTGTTCGCTGACCTCAGCGACATGCCGCCGGCGATCTTCACGATCGGCACGGCCGACCCGCTGCTCGACGACTCGCTGTTCATGGAGGCGCGGTGGCGGATGGCGGGTGGCGCCACCGACCTGCGGATCTATCCCGAGGCGCCGCACGGATTTCTCAACCTGCGGATGACCGTGACCGAGGTGGCGCTGGCGGCCGAGCACGACTTTCTGCGGCGCACGCTCGGGTTGCGGGTGGGGACTTAAGGGCTCAGGCCGAAATCAGTGGAGGAATTTGACGAGTGGCTGGGCGTGTCTGGCGTCGCCGGCTCGGCCTGAGCCTACTGGGGGTAAGTGAGGCCGAGCCGGTGGCGTCAGACCCGTTCAGACGCCGTCAAAACCTTCAATAATTGAGGCGTGGGCCCTTAGCGACTCGCTCGGTCGCGGTGGGCGAGGATCTCCTCGCGCTCCGCCAGGCGATTGGCGCGCCGCACCTCCGCCTCGTGCTGCCGGCGCTGCTCGTCGGAGCTCTCGGCGATCACGCCCGGCACGCGGTGCGGGGCTGCCGTCGTCGTCGAGCGCCACCATCGTCAGGTAGGCCGTGTTCGTGTGGCGGTGCTCGCCGGTGCGGGGATTCTCCGCCTCGACCCGCACGCCGACCTCCATCGAGGTTCGCCAGGCGGCGTTGACGGTGGCGCTCAGCGTGACCAGGTCGCCGACGCGGATCGGAACGAGGAAGGCCATGCGATCCATCGCGGCGGTGACGACCCGCCCGCGGCTGTGCTTGATCGCCGCCAGCGCTGCGGCCTCGTCGCACATCTTCATCACGGTGCCGCCGTGGACGTTGCCGGCGGTGTTGGCGTCCAGTACGCCCATCCAGCGCACGAGCTGAGAGCGGGAGTCCGAGGCCGGCTTGGCGTCCATTCTGGTCAGATCTACCCGCCGGACGGGGTCTGGATCACGGGGCCGGGGTGACGTTTGCGAGGCGTTTGGGGCGGGCGCTGTCGCGGGGTCGCGGCGCGCGGCGGGAACAATGTTCCACTCGGCGGGCTGGAGACGCCGAAGCCGAGGAAGTTCCCGCCCAGCGGGAAGAATGTTCCACTCGGCGGGCCGGAGACGCCGAAGCCGAGGAAGTTCCCGCCCCGCGCCACCCGGGCGGGCAGAACGACGGCCGCGTCGCGCGATTCTCCGCGTGGCCGCGGTTATGCCCGCTCAGCGAGCAGAAGGGCGGCCGGGCAGGATTTCCTGCCGTGCGGACGTCGTTCTGCACGCCCCCGCGGCGGGGTGGCACTGCGGCCGACGAGTGACGGCGCCGGGACGCGCGCGCCGGCGCCGGCTACCGCCGCCGGCCCGTGAGCGCCAGCGCGATCCCGAGCCCGATCATCGTCACGCCGCCGCCCGCGCTCAGCCGCTCCAGGCGCTTGGGCGTACGTCCCAACCAAGCGCGGGCGGTCCCGGATGCGAGGGCCCAGCTCGAGTCGGAGATCACGGCAATCACCGCGCAGATCAGGCCGAGCGTGGCGAGCTGGAGCGTGGCATGGCCGCGGGAGCGGTCGATGAAGTTCGGCAGCACGGCCGTGAAGATGATCAGTCCCTTTGGGTTGGTGGCGCCGACGAGGAACCCCTCGCGGAGGATCCGGGCGATCCGGCGCGGCGCGACCCCGGCCCCGGCCCCGGTCCCGGCCCCGGCCGCGGCGCCGGTCGCATTCGCGACGGGGGAGAGGGCGCCGGCGAGCTCCCGGCGCTCGCGGATGCTGCGCACGCCGAGGATCACGAGATACGCGGCGCCGATCAGCTTCAGGACCGTGAACACCGTGTCCGAGGTGGCCAGGAGCGAGCCCAGACCCGCCACCACCAGCCCGAGCTGAAGCAGTAGGCCGCAGACGTTGCCGAGCACGGTGGCGAGCGCGGCGCGCCGTCCGAGCGCGACGCCGCGGCTGACGACGAACAGCACGCTCGGGCCCGGGACCAGGATCAGCACGTAGACCGTGAGGAGAAACGGCACGAGGTGCGCGGTGGGGAGCATGGCGCGAGTCTAATCCGCGGCCGGTGGCGCGCAACGAGCCGGCGCCGGCCGGTCGAGACGCGGCGGCGCGGGCGCTGCCGGCGGCCGCAAAGTTACCCAAGGTTTGCGGTCACAGTAAAGAGCTGATCAACGACAACCTTCAGTGCCCACAGCCGCACATTCATAACGCGGCCCGAGCAGGATTTCCGCCCATACATAGGCGGAAGCTTCACGATTAGAAACTCGCCGCCGCCAGGCAGTCACAACCGGGAAGGCCTGGGTTGACCTTCATTCCGAAGGTTACGGGAGACAGGCAGGGAACTGGTGGTAAGCATTGAAATGCGCGCCGCGCACCCGCGCGGCGACAAGAGTCTGCGGCGCTGGAGCCGCCTACTGCGCTCTTCTCTATGCGCGACCTACCCGCGATGCGATCGCGCTCGCGGGCGCCGGAGGACCAGCGGTATCGACCGTGGCGGCCGCTCAGCGGCGGGCGCGGCCGGCGCGGCCGGCGCGGCCCGTGATCGTGTGGCCGTATCACAAGCCGGTCTCGGGCGCCGTGGCCTTCTCGGTCCGCGGAATCCCGAATGCAGCGCGCCAGGTCGTGCTGACCGTCGGTGGCCGTCGCCTCTGGAGCGGCGGGCAGGGAGCGATCCGGCGACAGCGCAGGCTCGTCATCAACACGCGGCGGCTGAACAACGGCACGCACTTTCTGGTTTTGCGCGTGGTGTATGCCGGGCGGCGCCCGGTCCTGGCGCGCACGCGGATCATCGTCCACAACAGGCGCGCTGTTATCGCTCACACCGCGGGTGCGGACGTCGGCGCGTTCGGTCCTCCGGCCGCAGGTGTCTCCGGTCAACCGGTGGCGCACTTCAACCGCGAGACGTACCTGTACCGGTCGACGTGGTCGCCGCAGAACGAGGCCGACCGCTACCAGTTCATGGTGTTGGCGGGCAACGAATACGCGGAGATCCCGCGGCTGAAGGCAATCAACCCGAATCTCAAGTTCCTCCTCTACCAGGCCATCTGGTTCACCAACAGCGACGACGACTCGTACATGCGAACCGTCACCGGCTGTACCACGTACGACGACGACATCGCCAACCATCCGTCGTGGTTCCTGCACGACCAGAACGGCAACCTCGTGCGCGGGCGAGGCCGGACCGACCTGTACGCGCTCGACGTCGGCAATCGGGGCTACCAGGCGCAGTGCGCGAGCAACGCGGCGGCGCTGGCGAAGAAGTACGGCTTCGACGGGGTGTTCTTCGACGTGGTCGACGGCAATCTTGGCCTGGATGTCACGCCAGGGGATCTCGATCCCCGAGTACCCGACGCACCAGTCGTGGGAGAACGCGATGAACTCGCGCGCTGGCGTACATCGCGCCCGCGCTGCGTGCGCAGGGCCTGCTCGTGTTCGGCAACATCAGCGGCGCCGACGGCAGCGGGACCTGGGAGCAGTGGGTCGAGCCACCTCGACGGAGTCGAGGAGGAGTCGTGGACGGACGGCGGCCGCGGTCTGGGCGAGCAGGTTCCCGTTCTGGTCGACCAAGTTCAGCGAGCTGAAATGGGCGATGGCCAACGGCAAGTACGAGTTCGTGCACTCCTACAACCCCAGCGAGGAGGCGAACACGTTCGGTCTGGCGGCGATGCTGCTCGCCGCCAACGGGCGCGCGAGCTACTCGGCCACGTCAACACCGACTACAGCTCCGACGAGATACTGGTTCCCGGAGTACGACACGGCGAAGGCGCTGGGCGCTCCGCCGGGCCGTACACGGTGCTCGCCAACGGGGTCTACGAGCGGGCGTTTGCGAATGGCATCGTCCTCGTCAATCCAACCGGCCACCGCATCCCGGAGTTCTGGCTTGGAGGAGGCAGGTACTCCGGCTCGGGACTCACCGGATGCTCGATCGGTTGCGCTGGCACCAACCAGCGCGGTGATCCTCCAGAAGACCGGCTGACGACGATCGCCGGCTGGGCCGCCGGCCGGCTGGGCCGCCGGCCGGCCGGTCTCTACACTCGCCCGGGTGCAAGAGATCACCATGACTGCGGAGGAGCTCGAGAGCGTCCGGCAGGAGCTCAATCAGCTCGAGACCGAGGGCCGGCGCGAGATCGCCGCCCGGATCAAGACCGCCCGCGAGTGGGGCGACCTGAAGGAGAACGCGGAGTATCACGCCGCCAAGGAGGATCAGGCGCATCTGGAGACGCGGATCCTCAAGCTGCGCGACCAGGTCAGGAAGGCCACCGTCGTCGAGGCGAGCCGTGCGAGCGACTCGGTGCAGCACGGATCGACCGTTTCCTACACCGACCGCGCGACCAACCGCCAGCAGACCTTCCGGATCGTCGTCGCCGAACGACGCGCGTCCCTCCGACGGGTCGCTGTCCGTGGCCTCGCCGATCGCGCGGGCACTGATCGGCCGCCGGGTGGGAGACGTGGTGGAGCTGCAGACTCCCAAGGGGACGCGCACGCTCACCGTCGACTCGATCGGCTGAGGACGTAGGCGCCGGCGCGATGGACGAGCCGCTGATCGTCAACCTCGCCGATGCGCCGGCTTGGAGCCACCCGAAGCGGGCGACGCAGATCCGCCTCGAGCCGGAGGGCGCGCAGTGGCCCGACACGGGCGTGAACGTCCAGATCATGGTGCCGGGTCAGCCCAACTGCCGCTACCACTCCGAGCCCGTGCAAGAGGACTTCCTCGTCCTGCACGGCGAATGCATCGCGATCATCGACGGCGAGGAGCGGCGGCTGCGCCAGTGGGACTTCTTCCACTGCCCGGCGGGTGTCGAGCACGTGTTCGTCGGCGCCGGCGATGGGCCGTGCGCGGTGCTGATGATCGGCTCGCGCCGTCGGGACGAGGCGCACTACCCCGTCAGCGAGCTCGCCGCTCGCTATGACGCCTCTGCGGCCGCCGAGACGGACCGGCCCGAGGAGGCCTACGCCGACTGGCGGCAGCACCCGTGGCAGCCCGCGCGCGCCTCCTGGCCGCCGGCGCCCGCTTCTTCGCCGCGCGAGCGCGACAGCTAGACGTACTGGTCGATCGCGATCCCGCCGCCCGGCGTGATCGACGTGCCGTACCTGGCCTGCGCGGTGCCAGACAGCAACGACCGGATGTTCTGGCCGGAGCTGACGTGGGCGAGCAGAGCGTCGGGATCGACGCCGAGGCTGCCGGCGAGCGCGATCAGGTTGCTCTTGGCGCGAGGGCTGGTCACGTCGTCCGCCGAGATCGCCGCCCGGAGCCGCGGTCTCTTCGCCGCTGCGGGAAGCGGGCAGCGACGGCAGGGTCCTGTTCAGCTGCGCCCGAATGCGTGCCGGCGCTCCGCCTCGCTCTCGCGGGGCTCGGCGGCGATGCCGAGCGACCGCGCGTAGGACTGCGCCGCGCCGACGCTGCTGACCGTCATCGGGAATCGCTCCGGGCCGAGGTTCGCACTCCAATCCCTTAATCGGCGCGCCTGCCGCGGAGCATGAGCCGCGCCGCGCGCGAGAATCGGCGAGCAATGCGCGCCGAGGTCGACGGGATCGGCATCGAGTACGAGGTGACCGGAGACGGGCCGCCGGTCGTGCTGCTGCACGGCTTCCCCGACTCAGGCCGGTTGTGGCGCCACCAGGTCCCGGCGCTGAGCGCCGCCGGGTTCAAGGTCATCGTTCCCGACCTGCGCGGTTACGGTCGCTCGGACAAGCCGCGCGAACCCGAGGCGTACGCGATGCGGTTGCTCGTGGGCGACGTGCTGGCGGTGATGGGCGACGCCGGGGCGGAGCGCGCGCCACGTGGTCGGGCACGACTGGGGAGCGGCGATCGCCTGGGTGCTCGCGGCATATGCGCCGGAGCGCGTCGAGCGCCTGGTGGTCCTGTCGGTCGGACACCCGGCCGCGATCCGAGCGGCGGGCTACGAGCAGCGGCAGAAGTCGTGGTACATGCTCCTGTTCCAGTTCGCGGAGATCGCCGAGGAGTGGCTGTGCGGGAGATGACTGGGCGCACTTTCGCGCGTGGTCGGGTCATCCCGACTGCGAGCAGGTGATCCGGGACCTCGAGCGCGACGGCTCGCTCACCCCGGGCCTCAACTACTACCGCGCGAACGTGCCGCCGGAGTCCTACATTCGACCGGCACCGCAGCTGCCGGGAGTTCAGGCGCCGACGATGGGCGTGTGGAGCTCGGGTGACATGGCGCTGACCGAGGCGCAGATGGTGGGCTCGGCGGCCGGCGTCGCCGGGTCGTGGCGCTACGAGCGGCTCGACGGACCCGGTCACTGGATGCAGCTCGAGGCGCCGGAGCGAGGTGAACAGCCTGCTGCTCGACTTCCTCCGCGACGCGCGCGGGCGATAATCGCCCTGTGGCCTACGACGAGGAGCTGGCTGCGCGGATTCGCGAGCTGATCGCGGGCGAGGACGGCGTGGTCGAGAAGAAGATGTTCGGTGGGCTGGCGTTTCTGATCGGCGGCAACATGTCGGTGAGCGCGAGCGGACAGGGGGGCATGCTGTTGCGCGTCGATCCAGCCGAGTCCGAGGCGCTCCTCGACGAACCGCACGCGCAGCCGTTCGTGATGCGCGGGCGCGCGATGGACGGTTGGTTGCGCGTCGATCCGGCCGGGCTCGAGGACCGAGCGCGATCTGAAGCGGTGGGTGACGCGCGGCGTCGCCTACGCTCGCTCGCTGCCGTCGAAGTAGCCGAGCCCCAGCGCGGCGCAGGGCTCCCGCACGCGGAGCGACACCCGCCGGGCTGAGCGATGCGCAAACATGTCTCCCTACATGGGGGGACGCCTTGGTCTGCCGGTGCGGATCGGAATCGCGGTCGCCGCAGGTGCGCTTGCGGTAGCGACGGGGCTGGCACTGGTGCTCGGCAACACGCTCTCGCTGCGAAGCAGCGCCGGAGCGACCATCACCACCAACCGATACCTACTCGCCGTGAGCAACACCGAGCGGGTAATCGTGGACGCCGAAACCGGGCTGCGGGGCTACGTGCTCACGGGGCGGGCGCTGTTCCTGCAGCCGATGAAGGCGGCGGTCAAGCGCTTTCCGACGACGGCGGCGGCGCTACAGCAGGCAGCCGAGGACGAGCACGCCTTCACCGGCCAGGTCCAAGCCCTGATCGCGGACGCACACTCCTACCTCACGACTTATGTCCCGGCCGTGTTGCGGCAGGCCAGGCGCAGTCCCGCCGCGGCGAGACTCCCTGGCAACGACGCTTCGAGGCAAGCAGCTCGTCGACGGGATCCGTGCGCAGACCGCGGCACTCGAGAGCGCAGTCTCGGCGCGACAGACCGAGCGCCAGCAAATGTCGCGCGACTCCGCCGACACCGCGGTGGCGGAAGCGATCGCCGTGCTCGTCGCTCTGACTCTGTTGACGGTGCTGTTGGGAGCCTTCCTGGGCCGCCTGGCGCTCGCGCGGGACCGGGCGAGGGCTCGCAGCGAACGGACCGCAGCGATCCTTCAGCGCAGCCTGCTGCCGCACGGGCTGCCCACGGTGCCACGCTGCGAGCTGGCGGTGCGCTTCCGGCCCGCGGGCGCCGGGGAGCTCGTGGGCGGGGACTTCTACGACGTGTTCGCGCTCGGGAAGGGGCGCTGGGCGATCGTGCTCGGGGACGTGTGCGGGAAGGGCGCCGAGGCGGCCGCGATCACGGCGATGGCGCGCTGGACGCTGCGCAGCTACATCACCGACACGGACGATCCGGCCGAGCCGCTGCGCTTCCTGAACGCGTCGATGCTGCGCCAGGATCTCGACGGGCGCTTCATCACCGTGGCCTACCTGCTGCTGAGCACCGAGCGCGACCGGGCGCAGGTGTCGGTGGCATGCGCCGGACATCCGGCGCCGATCCACGTCCCGGCGCTGGGCGAGCCGGTGGCGGTGGACGCGCGGGGCCCGCTACTCGGCGTGTGGCCCGATATCGACCTGGAGACCGAGCGGCTGGTGCTCATGCCCGGCGACAGCCTGGTCGTGTACACCGACGGCGTGACTGACCAGGGCCCGGAACTCGTCGCCCGACGTGCCCGATGTGATGCTGGCCGCACGCGGTCCACGTCCGAGCGCCGAGCGTCTCGCCGCGGTCCTCGAGCGCTACGCCGACCAGCTCCACGGCACCGAGCGCGACGACGTGGCCATCGTGGCGATGCGGTTCCTCGGCGAGAGCGGCGAGGGAGACCTCTCGCCCGCCGAGCCTGAGTTGGCCGACCAGGCCGCACTGCGGCGCTGACCACGTACGCGGTGCTCGAAACTCCTGCAAATTGCGAACTTCGCCGAAGCTGGAATCGTCGCGCAATGGCTATTTCATAGCCCGCTCAGGCCTGCCGGCGGCGTTTCTGGGAGCGGCGAGCAGGGTACGCCTTCCGCTAAGCGCTGGCCGTTTCTGCCACCCCGGTCCCAGGCAGAGCGGCCGGCGCGATTTTGTCGCGATGTGCCGTTGCGGGTGGGCGCGCGGCTGACGGTGCAAGCGGATAGCAACGGCTCGTGGAACCTCGTCCGAACATCGCTTTCGTGCTCGGTGGCGGCGGGGTACTCGGCGCGCACGAGGTGGGGATGCTGCGCGCGCTCGTGGAGCGCGAGATTGCGCCCGGACGTCGTGCTCGGCACCTCGATCGGAGCGGTCAACGGGGCGTTCTTCGCGGCTGATCCAACGCCGGCCGGGATCGATCGGCTGATCGAGCTGTGGTCCGATTCCACGATCGGCCGAGATCTCCGCCGGCACGCTGCTGCGCCGCGTGGGGACGCTGGCCCGCAGCGGGACGCACGTCGAGTCGCCGGACGCGCTGCGCGGCCGCCTGCACGAGCTCCTCCCGGCGACCCGGGTCGAGGACCTGGCGTTGCCGTTTCAGTGCGTCGCGGCGTCGATCGAGCGTGCGGCCGAGCACTGGTTCACCGACGGCCCGCTCGTCGACGTGCTGCTCGCCTCCTGCGCCGTGCCCGGGATCCTGCCGCCGATCGCGATCGACGGCGAGCACTTCATCGACGGCGGGATCGTCAATTCGATCCCGGTCAGCCGTGCGGTGACGCTCGGCGCGAGTGATGATCTACGTGCTCCAGGTGGGCCGGCTGGAGCGGCCGCTGAAGCCGCCGCGCCGTCCCTGGGAGGTCGGACTGGTGGCGTTCGAAGTCGCGCGCCGGCATCGCTTCGCGCACGACCTGCGCTCGCTGCCCGACGGCGTCGCAGCTCCACGTGCTCCCCACCGGAGGGTCGGCTGCGCCGGCCTACAACGACATCGCGGGGCAGCTCGCGTTCAGGCGGATCGCTCGCGGTGTCCAGCAGCAGATCGAGTCGGCCTACGAGGCGTCGCTGGCTTACCTGGAGGAGAATTGATCAATGGCTCACGTAGAAGACGCGACGGTGACCGCGGCACGAGCTGCGTCCGGCCATGGAGCGTCTGGTTGGGCGCTTCGATCCGTTGGTGTTCGACGTCGGGCGCCGCCGCGCCCGGCTGCGGATCGAAGGCGCGGGGGCGCGCGCATGCGACGTGGTGATTGAGGATGGCTCCGCGCGCGTCGTCGATGGCGCCGGCTCGGAGCCCGACGCGATCTTGAGCGCGGACGCGGAGACGTGGGCGCGCGTCGCCGAGGACGTGGGCGATGGCATGAGCGCGTTCCGCGAGGGACGGCTGCGGCTGCGGCGCGACCTCCATCTCGGGGTCGGCTTCCTCGCGGCGACAGCGCCGAACACGGGGCACGGGCGGCTGCGCCTCGCGCGCGTGAAGACCGCAGCGGGTTCGCTGTCGACGATGCAGGCGGGAACCGGGGAACCGGCGATCCTCCTGCACGGCCTCGGGGCGACGAAGGTATCGATGCTGCCGACGCTGGCCGCGCTCGCACGAGAGGGCCGGCGGGCGATCGCCATCGATCTGCCCGGGTTCGGCGACTCGACCAAGCCGCTGCTCGCGGCGTACGACGCGCCCTACTTCGCGGATGCTGTCACCGCACTGCTCGACGCGCTCGACCTCGACCGGGCCGATCTCATCGGCAACAGCATGGGAGGACGTGTGGCGATCGAGGTCGGCCTGCGCTCGCCTGAGCGGGCACGCCGGCTCGTGTTGCTCGCGCCGTCGCTGGCATGGCTGCGCCCGCGACGCTGGGCTCCGTATCTGAAACTGGTGCCGACGCAGCTCGGTGTCATCCAGCCGGCGCCGCGTCGCATCGTCGAATCGATCGTGCGCTCGGTCATCCCTGGTTCGGACAGCGAGTGGACGGCGGCGGGAATCGACGAGTTCCTGCGCTCGTACCTGACACCGCGCGGCCGGTCGGCGTTCTACGCCGCCGCGCGCAACATCTATCTCGAGGAGCCGAATGGACCGGACGGCTTCTGGACGCGCCTGCGCGAGCTGAGCGCGCCGTCGCTGTTCGTATGGGGGCGGCGCGATCCGGTCGTACCGTTCGGCTTTGCGCGTCACGTTCGGGAAACGCTGCCGCAGGCGGAGCATCTGGAGCTCCAGTGCGGTCATGTGCCGCAACTCGAACGCCCGCGTGAGACGCACGCAGCGGCGGTGCGCTTTCTGTCCGAGCCGTTTTAGGCGCACCCGACCGGGGGTGCTAACGGTCGGCGCCCGGCAGAGCCCAGGTCGAGCAGCTCCTCGGGATCATCGATCACCGTAAGACGCTCGCCGACTCCGGTCAGCATGAGCAGGCGCTGCACCTGCTTGCCACCGCGTACGACGGCGAAGCGGTGTCCTGACTCAACCGCGTGCTGGTGCGCTCTGACGACCACGCTCAGTCCGGTGGAATCCATGAACACCAGCTCGCGGAGATCGAGGATCACCAACTCGACGCCGTTCTGGCCGGCTCGTTCGAGCTCTTCGCGCAACGCAGGACTCGACGCCAGATCCAGCTCGCCGGTGACTGCGATGACGGCGGCGGGTCCGTCGCGGCGCGTGTCGATTTGAAAGTTGTTCTGCACGACTGTTATGAGAGGCGCTATACGGATTGAATTCTCGTACGCTGCACGGCGGTCGATATCGACTCGCCGCGCCAAAGCCGCCGCGCACCCCGTGGAGCACCCGCCGCAATTGCGAAAAGTAGCACCCCGGCGTTTCTCTGAAGCGGCCCATGCGCGCGCGACGAAAGGTAGTGTCCACATCCGATTGCTGTCCAGGCAAAGGAGGAGAAGTGCCGCAGGCTAGAAGTGGAGGTTCAAAGTCGAGTTCTTCGTCGGGAAGCACAGGCTCTCGGCGCTCCTCTGGCGGCTCGTCCGGTACGAGTCGCTCGTCGGGCTCGCGCAGCACCGCGCGCTCGAGCAGCGCGCGTTCGAGTGGCGGAACGCGTTCGAGTGGCGGAACGCGTTCGAGTGGTGGAACGCGTTCGAGCGGCTCGCGTTCGAGTGGTGGAACGCGTTCGAGTGGCTCGCGTTCGAGCGGGACCGCGGCGCGGGGCAAGCGCACCGCGGGCAGCGCGGCCTCGCAGCTGAAGTCGGCGACCGACGCGGCGGACGCACGGTTCGAGCAGGTGGCCACACGCGTGCGCAAGCTCAACGAGCGCATCATCGAAGCCGGTCGCGACGCCGGCGAGACGACGCTCACCAGTTACGAGCGGGCGTTGAAGGCGATCGCCTCCACGCTCGAGCGTGGACCCGGCAAGAGCGACATCGACTGGGTCTCGCACCTCGCGACCACGCAGGCGAAGTACATCCGCGACATCACCACGGCCTGGACTTCAGCTGCGCGCAACGCGTTGAAGTGAAGCCTCACTCAGTGGGGCGGCCGGAGCGGTCCATTCCACGACGGTCGCCCCCCACGTGAGTCCTCCACCGAACGCCGCCAGCAGCACCCGGTCTCCGGGGTGCAGTCGCCCTTCGGCCTGCGCGACCGAGAGCGCGATCGGCAAGGTCGCGGTCGACGAGTTCGCAAACCGGTCCACGTAGTCGACCACGCGCTCGGGTGGCAGCTGCAGGCGCGTACCGACCGCGCGGAGGATTCGCGAGTTGGCCTGGTGATACACGAACAGGTCGATGTCGTCCGTGCCCAGTCCGGCGCGCTGGAGCGCCTGTTCGGTCACCTCGGTGAGACGCGCCACCGCGACGCGAAACGTCTCGGGACCGCGCATGTGAATCTGTCCCCCGCGGCCGAGCTGGATCAGATCCGCGAACGCGTGATCCGCCCGCAGGATGATCGGGCCGACCCCGGCTGAGGGGTCGTCGGTTGCGCACACCACGGCGGCGCCCGCGCCGTCGGCAAACACCACGGTGGTGTCGCGGTCGGAGAAGTCGAGAAAACGGGAGAGGAAGTCGGCGCCGACCACGAGCGCGGCGCGCGCGCGACCGGACTCGATCTGCCCGCAGGCCATCGCCAGCGCGCCGAGCCAGCCGGTGCAGGCGGCACCGACATCGAGGGCGCCCGCGCGCTCGGCGCCGATCGAACCGGCCACGAGCGGCGCGGCGTTGGGGGTGATCTCGTCGGCGGTGGAGGTGGCCACGAGCACGAGGTCGAGCTCGGTGGCCGGCAGACCGGCCCGGGCCAGCGCCTCACGACCGGCGCGCGCCGCGAACTCGCTCATCCGGTCGCCGGGCGCCGCCCACGGACGAACCGACGTGCCGGTGCGCTTGGCGATCCAGGCCTCGTCGATACCCAGGCGGGCGGCGATCTCGGCGTTGGCCACCCGGCGCTCGGGCACGGCCATCGCCACCGAGCGGATCGCGCAGCCGGGCGCGGACGGGTAGGCGGAAGCTGGACCGGACATGGCCGGCCGAGGCTACTGAACCCCCTTGGCTCCTACCAGGCCTGGGTCTGGCCGCAGTGCTCGCAGCGGACCGAGGTGGACACGGGCGCGTCGAACACGAACCCGCAGGCGCACGCATAGAGGGCGCTGTCCTGGGGAGGCGGCCCCGCCGGAGGCCTCACCGCGACGTGCGCCGTATGCGCACTCGCTTCGGTCCGGCCGCGATCGCCCCTGGCCCGCCAGTGGGAGCCACTGCTTTGTCTTCTTCTCGTCGAAACCAACACGTCTTAGTAGTAAACCTCCGGCCCCCCGATTGGTTTCACGATCGGGCGAGAAAGTCCTGCGCTGCTAACACGACGCTAAGAACGACGGCCCGGCCGCCGGGACGGCTCGGGCCTCCGGTCGGCCTCCTGTGGGAGAATGGCCGCAGGCATGGATCCAAGCCGCAAGCGTGCCATCCGCCTCACCGTTGCCCTGACCGCCGCGCTGTTGCTGGCCTCTGCCCTCATATACACGAGCTTCAGCGCGGGCCAGCCCGAGGTCACGGCCGGTCAGCTGATCAAGCAGGCCCGCCCGGGTGCTTCCTACGTGCTGGCCGGCACGGTGCTGAACGGATCGGTCCGCCACGACGGCACGAGGCTGCTCTTCCGGATCCGCGATCCCAAGCTGGATGAGTCCGTCCCGGTCAGCTACAGCGGCATCGTCCCCGACCCGTTCGCCGCCGGACGCGCCGTGCTCGTGACCGTCCAGGACCAGCGCGGAAGCTTCATCGGCCAGCAGAACTCGCTGACCACGAAGTGCCCGTCCAAGTACCAGGCTCAGGCCGCCACCTGATATGGCTCTGATCGGTCGTGCCCTGCTGATCCTCGCGCTGCTCGACGCCGCGTACGGCTTCGGCGCGTCGATCTACGGCGCCCGGACCGGCCGCCGCGAATGGGTGGACTCAGGGCGGCGGGCCGTGTACGCCCTCGCCGGGCTGGCCACGGCGGCGTTCGTGATCCTCGAGGTCGCCTTCCTGCGCAACGACTTCTCATACAACGTCGTCGCCGCCCACTCCTCGACGACCACGCCCCTCTTCTACAAGATGGCCGCGCCGTGGTCCTCCCAGGAGGGGTCGCTGCTGCTGTGGGTGTGGCTGCTGTCGCTGTGGTCGAGCCTGATCCTGTTCCTCACGCGCAAGCGAGTGCGCGAGATCGCGCCCTACGCGACCGCGGTGCTGCTCGCCTTCGGCGCCTTCTTCGATTCGCTCGCAGTGTTCTACGCCAAGCCGTTCGCGACCACGGCCAAGCCGCCGGCCGAAGGCTTGGGGCTCGACCCGCTCCTGCTTCACCCGAGCATGATGATCCACCCCCCGATGCTGTATTCGGGCTACACGCTGCTCACGATCCCGTTCGCGTTCGCCGTCGGGGCGCTGATCACAGGACGGCTCGGATCGCAGTGGATGGCGGTGACGAGACGGTTCGCCCTGGCCGCCTGGCTGTTTCTCGGCATCGGCATCCTGCTCGGCGCGCGTTGGTCCTACACCGAGCTCGGATGGGGCGGCTACTGGGCCTGGGATCCGGTCGAGAACGCGGCGCTGATGCCGTGGCTCTGCATCACCGCGTTCATCCACTCGATCATGATTCAGGAAAAGCGAGGCATGCTGAAGGTATGGAACGCCTCGCTGGTCCTGGGGGCCGGCATCCTCTCGATCCTCGGCACGTTCCTGGTCCGCTCGGGGATCCTCGATTCGATCCACGCCTTCGGCGCGTCGACGCTCGGCGTTCCCTTCGTGGTGCTGCTGGCGGTCATGGTGCTCGGCGCCGTCGGGCTGATCGTGTGGCGCCGCGAGCAACTGCGCACCGAGGCCCGTCTGGGCTCGCTGCTCTCTCGCGAGGCGGTGTTCCTGTTCCAGAACCTGGTGCTGGTGGCGATGGTGTTCGTGATCTTCTGGATCACGTTCTTCCCCCTCATCTCGCAGGCGGTGACCGGGACCAAGGTCTCGGTCGGGCCGCCCGCGTTCCGCCCCTTCATCGTCCCCCTGGCGCTGATCCTCGTGCTGCTCTCGGGGATCGGGCCGATCATCGCCTGGCGCCGCGTGACGGCGGCCAACCTGCGGCGCAGCTTCACCTTGCCTGCGCTGGCCGGCGTGGCGACGCTCGTGGCCCTGCTGGCTTTGACCGACGCGTCGGCCAAGCCGTTTGCCCTGATCATGTTCGCGTTCGCCGCGTTCGTCGTGGTCTCCGTGGTGCAGGAGCTCGTACGGGGGGTGGCGGCCCGGCGGGCCGCGGCGGGACTGTCCGTACCGCTCGCGTTCGCCTCGCTGATCCGGCGCAACCGGCGGCGTTACGGCGGATACATCGTGCACCTGGGTCTCGCGGTGCTGCTCGTCGGTGTGGCGGCATCGTCGTCCTTCCAGCACTCGAGCGACGTCACGCTCGCCCCGGGACAGCACGTGAACGTCGACGGCTACCGCTTCAGCTACGTGCGTCCGACCGCCGCGGTCAGCGACCGGCGGATCAGCCTGGGCGCCGTGCTCGACGTCTCGAAGGGCGGCAAGCACGTCTCGACGCTCCGGACGGCGCGCGGCTTCTATCCGTCCCAGGACTCTTCCCTCGGGTTGATCGGCCGGTTCTTCGGTGGCGAGGCCGACAGTGACGTAGGGCTCCAGACGGGCCTGAAGCGCGACATCTGGACCGTGGTCAATCCCGACCTGAGCCCGCTTCAGCCGCTGATCAACCGGGGCAACAACGTCTTCCAGGGCGCGCTCATGCAGGCGATGAGCACGTTCGCGTCGCGCCACCTGACGGCGGCGCAGGCCAATCAGCAGCTGGCGCCGCTGTGGCAGGAGCGCAACCAGGCGATCAGCGAGATCACCGCACGCTACGTCTCCCATCCCTGGTCGGTCGACTTCCTGCTCATCGTCTCACCGCTCGTCCTGTGGATCTGGTTGGGGGCGCTGATCATCGCCGCGGGAGGGCTGATCGCGCTGTGGCCGATCCCGGCGATGGCGCGTCGCCGCGTGGCGGCGGTTCCGGCCGAGCGCCCGGCCGCGCCGCTGCCGCCGCCGCGCGTCCCCGTCCGCGAGCCGGTGTGATCCGATGGATTTCGTGATCGTCCTCGCCATCCTGACGCTCGTGGTGCTGGTGGTCTCGGCGCCGCTCCGGCGACCCGGCGCCCAGCCGGCTCAGGAGCTGGACGAAGAGCTGGCCGAGCTCGAGGCGGAACGGGCGGCCAAGTACAGGGAGATCCGGGACGCCGAGCTCGACCACCACACCGGCAAGCTCTCCGACGCGGACTACGCCGAGCTGAATCGCGAGCTGCGCGTCGAGGCGATCGACATCATGCACAAGCTCGACGACGCCGAGCAGCTACCATCGCACGAGGCATGACCACCTTTCTGAGCATCGTCCAGGTGTTCGTGTGCATCGTGCTGATCTTCTTGATCCTCATGCACTCGGGCAAGGACTCCGGCCTCTCCGGCGCGTTCGGCGTCGGCTCCGGCGCGGGGGGTCCCTTCGGCGGCGGCTCGCTCGTCGAGCGCAACCTCAACCGCTGGACGATCGGCTTCGCGGTCGCGTTCGTGGTCATCACGATCGTCCTGATCAAGATCTCCTGCCGCGGCCTACTGCGCGCGGCGATCCAGGGCCGCTAGCCGCGCGGCGATCCAGGGCCGCTGAGCCGGTCGACCAGGTTGAGCAGGTCGAGCGGGCTGAACGGCTTGGTCAGGAACAGGTCGGCGCCGGCCTGTACGGCATCGTGCTCGACGTGGTCGCCGTGCGCCGCCGTGAGGATCACGATCGTGCTGTGGCTGGTCGCACCGTTGCTGCGCAGGCGCCGGCACGTCTCGATCCCGTTCAGCTTCGGCATGTCCACGTCGAGGAACACCAGCGTCGGACGCTCGCGCTGCGCCACCTCTATCGCCTCGAGGCCATTTTCGGCTTCGTGGAGCTCGAACTCGGCGACGTCCTCGAGCGTGGTGGCGATCAGCCTGCGGATGAACTGGTCGTCGTCGACGATCAGCACCGCGCGGGGGCCCCCGCTGTTCGGCATCGCGCTCACTGGATCTCCGCTCCGATGCGCACGAACGTCCCGTCCTCGACTCGAGTTGAAGGCGTCGATCACCGCCGGATCGAAGTGCGTGCCTGAGTCATCGTTGATCATCTCGCGCGCGACGCTGAGCGGCGATGCCGTCCGATACGGCCGATCGGTGGTCAGCGCGTCGAGCACGTCGGCGACAGCGAACACGCGGGCGGCGAGCGGAATGTCCTCGCCCGCGAGACCGTCCGGATAACCGGTCCCGTCCCACCGCTCGTGGTGGTGGCGCACGACCTGCGGCGGCCTGGGCGAGGAACTCGATCCCGCGCACGATCTGTGCGCCGATCACCGGGTGCTGTGCCATCAGTGAGCGTTCCTTCTCGCTCAACCTGGCCGGCTTGTAGAGGATCGCATCGGGAATGGCCACCTTTCCTACGTCGTGTAGGAGGAAGCCGAACTCGAGCTGCGGCGTTCCCATCAGCGGCCCGCCGATCACGCGCGCCACCTCCATCCCGTAGGCCGTGACGCGCTCGGCATGCTTGCCCGTGTAGGCGTCGCGCGCCTCCACCGCGTTCGACAGCGCGCGCACCGTCGCCCGGTAGGACTCGTGCAGCTCCTGCGCGCGCGCTCGTTCCTGCTTGAACGTCTCACGCAGGTCCTTGGCGTAGAACTGGAGCTGGCGCTCCCGGTCCGCCGCCTCATGCTCGCGCGTCGCGAGCTCCTCCCGAAGCCGCTCGATCTCCTGGATCAACTCGGTCCTCTCATCGACGGCCACTTTCTCAGCCTACCCCGTCACTGCCTGGGACGGACGTTCCGGCTGGCGCTCGCCGTGCAGTGCTCCGAGCAACGCCATCGCGGCCTGGTCGACGGGAACGACTTCGATCCCCAGCTTGCCGACGCCCGGGGGCGTCGGTGCGCTGCCGTCGGTGAACATGATCACGGCGCGCCGAAGCCGCCGGCCGCGCAGGTCGAGCGCCTGGAGCGCCGCCACCGGATTGCGGATGCCGACGTCGAGCAGCGCGACCTCGAAGCGGCGCTCGCCGCACACCCGCGCCGCGGCCGCGCCGCTCATCTCCCATTGGTACTCGATGCCCAGTTCGTCGAGCGCCGGCTCGAGCACCGGTTGAAGCTCCTCTCGCGCCACCACGAGCACGCGTGAGCGACCCGCCCTGAGCGCCGCGCCGAGCACATCCCGCAGCTCATCGGCGTCGATCGGCTTGGACACGATCCACTCGCCGGCGAGCTCTTGGCGGCCGGAGAACACCGACACGAACACGATCGGGATGTCGCGCAAATCGGGGTCGGCACGAATCTTGCGCAGCACCTCGAACCCGTTCATTCCCGGCATCAGGATGTCGAGCGTGATCGCGTCGTAGCGCGCGCTGCGCAACCGCTTCAGCGCGTCCTCGCCGTTCAAAGCGATCGTGGCCTTGATCTCCAGCGGAGCCAGCTGTCCGGCGATCAGTTCGGCGATCTCGTGCTCGTCGTCCACGACGAGCACCGAGCGGCCGCGCATCGACTCGAGCAGCGCCGCTGAGTCGACGTCGGGAACGGCCATCGGAAGGCGCACCGTGAAGCGCGTTCCCCGCCCCGGCTCCGAGTCGACCTCGATCTCGCCGTGGTGCAGGTCGACGAGCGACTTGACGATCGACAACCCGAGTCCCGTCCCCGGGGTGCTCTCGCTGCGTCCGCGAAAGAAGCGCTCGAACACACGCGCGCGCTGCTCCTCGGTCATCCCCACGCCGGAGTCCTCGACGACGATCTGCACCCAGGCTCGATCCGGCTCGACGCCCACGTGGATCTTCCCGCCCTTCGGGGTGTACAGGTGCGCGTTGGTCAGGAGGTTGGCCACGATCTGCCGGATGCGCGCGGAGTCGGCCACCGCCAGCGGGAGGGTCGGCGCGATGTACACGCCGAGCTGTTGCTGCTTCTCGGCGATGCGGGGCGCCATCAGGTCGGTGACCTCGCGTACGGCCTCACCGACATCGATCGCGCGCCGGTTGATCTCGACGTGCTTGGCCTCGATCCGCGCCACGTCGAGCAGATCGTTGACCAGATCTACGAGACGGTCCGTCGACTTCAGGATGATGTCGACGAACTCGAGCTGGCGCTCGCTCATGTTCTCGGCCGAGCCCTTCAGCAGCTCGACGAAGCCTTTGATCGAGGTCAGCGGGCTGCGGAGCTCGTGCGACGCGGTGGCCACGAAGTCGCTCTTGGCGCGCTCGAGCTGAGCCCGCGCGGTCATGTCGTGCGCGGTCCACACCACGCCATCGCCGGGCGCGCCCAGCTCAGCGGCGGTGATCGACAGCGTACGACCGCGGTGTTCGATGACCGTCTCGTCTCGCAGCGCCTCGTCGAGCGGGGGAAACGGGCTACCGCCGGCATCGACTCGGCTACCGACCTCGAGCTCGGGCAGCAGCTCCGCCGCACGAGGATTCGCGGCGCTGATGACCGGACTGCCGGGCAACGTCACGATCAGCGCGTCGCTCAGGCTCTCGATCGTCGTCTGAAGGCGCCGTCGTTCGTCGTCGAGTCGCTCACGCGTGGTCGCGAGCTCGTCGGCCATGGCGTTGAAAGCGCTACCGAGCTCGCGCAGCTCGCGTGGGCCGGAGGGACGCACGCGGTGGTCGGGGCCGAGCCGTGCCAGCGCGCGCGTTGCCTGCACGAGGTCATCGAGCGGCCTGGTCATCGAGCGCACGAGCAGGCTTACCAGCGCGAGGGCGCCGAGGAGGGCAAGCAGGCCCGCCGCTGCGACGAGCACGAGCGCGCGGCGCGAGTCCGAGCGTGCTTTGTCGCGGGCCGCCGTCTGGCGTGACTGCTG
This sequence comes from uncultured Solirubrobacterales bacterium, assembly GCA_963710305.1. Lineage (GTDB taxonomy): Bacteria > Actinomycetota > Thermoleophilia > Solirubrobacterales > Solirubrobacteraceae > Palsa-465. The sequence continues at coordinate 150,557 of CAVPZV010000005.1, forward strand.
GCGCGCCTGCACCGCCCCCACCAGGCGCGACTCCTCGCCCAACGCGTCGCCGGCGGTCACCTGCCGGCGGACGAGCTGAGCGCTGATCGCGTCGGAGCGCGCGAGCGAGGTCTCGACCGACGCGTCGGATCGGTACGTCGCATTCGCCTGGCGGCGCAGTCCCGCCGCGCCGGGACCGTGAGCGTCAAGCGACACCTCTTGCCGGGCGATGGCGGCGCTCGAGAGGTTCGCGGAGGCCACGGCCAGTTGCGCGCTGCGCTGCAGCACGTTCTCGTAGCGCTGGCGCGCCTCGTACAGGCTCGCGACGCCGACCGCCGCGAGAGCGGCCAGTACGAGCGTCAGGCCGACAAGCGCCAGGCGTAGCGATCGGGCGATCGAAAGGCGCAGCATCGGATGCTCTGCGGGAACGTACCCGGGGGCTGACGATCGTATCCCCGGCACGAGCGTGGGTGGCATCGTTGCATGGGCTTGTCCCGAACGTGGACGCAAAAGCTCCCGGCCGCGTCGACTGCCGCGCTCGACGTCCTACGCGCCCGCCACCGGGAACGCTTCTGATCTATCACCTGCCGGGTCGATGAGCGGAGCGGCAGCCTCCTCGCCACCATCCGCAGGCAGAGCGAGCGAGAACGCGCTGCCGTTGCCCTCGCTCTCGACCCACACACGGCCGCCGTGCGCGGTGGCGATCTCGCGGCAGATCGCCAGCCCAAGGCCGCTGCCGCCCGACTCGCGCGAGCGCGAGCGGTCCACGCGGTAGAAGCGGTCGAACACGTGCTCGCGCTCGGCCGCGGGGATGCCCGGGCCGGTGTCGCTGACCGTCACGCCGACCTCGGCCCCGCGCCGCCAGCTGGACAGCGTCACCTCGCCTCCGGCCGGCGTGAACTTGATCGCGTTCTCGATCAGGTTGGCCAGCGCATGCTGGAGGCGGTGCTCGTCGCCGCGGCTTCGACACGGCTCGCCGATCGTGCGCAGGCGCACGCCCTTCGCCTCGGCCAAGGGACGCAGCGGACGCGCCGCCTCGTCGAGCGCCTGATCCAGATCAACCTCGTCGCTGAGGAGGTCGAGGCGGCCCTCATCGGCCCGCGCGAGCGTGATCAGGTTGTCGACGGTGCGGCTCATCCGATCCACGTCCACGCGCACGCTCTCGAACACCTCGCGTTCGGCGTCTGTGCGCCGTTGGTCTCGGAGGCTGACATCCAGCTCCACGCGCATGGCGGCCAACGGCGTGCGCAGCTCGTGCGAGGCGTCGGCGATGAGCTGGCGGTTTGCCCGGACGCCCGCCTCGAGGCGATCGAGCATCGCGTTGAGCGTCGTGGCGAGCTGGCCGATCTCGTCTCGCACCTTCGGCACCGCCAGACGCTCGTGAAGCTGGTCGATGCCGATCTCCTCGGCCTTGCGGCGCATCCGCTCGACGGGATCGAGCGCGCGGCGCAGCAGCAACCAGGCGCCGATGCCGGCCACCGCCATGGCCACCGGTCCCGCGATCAGGAGCAGGTTCAGGATCCGGTCCACGGCTTCGTCGACGCCCTGGAGCGGCACGGCGACCACGACCAGCTGTGGTCGGCCGCGCGGCTGTACGGGCGCTGCGAGCAGCCGGAAGTGCTGCTTGCCCGGGCCGAGCCGGACCTCGATCAGGTCCAACCGACCCGCCAGTGCGAGCTGCTCCTGACGCGGCGAGATCATCGGTACGTGCCCGCCCTCGCCATAGCCGGCGATGACCTGGCCGCTCGCGCTCAGAACCTGGGCGGCCGAGCCGCTGCGCCGCAACGCGGCGGCGCTCGTCTGGCGAAAGCCGGTGACGCCGTCGACCAGGTAGTTCTGCGAGATCGCGCCCGATCCGGTGCGGACCTGGCGATCGATCGTCGAGCGCAAATCGGTGCGGAGCTCGATCACGAGGAACGCGCCCAGCCCGGCGATCGTTCCCGCGAGGAAGAGCGCGTACCACGCGGTCAGGCGAGCCCGGATCGGAAGCGTCATCGCGGCTCCAGCGAGAACCCCACTCCGCGGGCGGTGCGGATCTGCTGCGGCGCCGGCGGGTCGTCCAGCTTGCGTCGCAGGTAGCCCACGTACACGTCGACGACGTTGGGTGACCCGGCATAGCCCTCGCCCCAGACGTGGTCGAGGAGCTGCTGGCGCGTGATCACCTGACTCGGCCGCCGCAACATGAACGCCAGCAGCTCGAATTCGCGCGGCGTGAAAATGGTGGACTGCCCCTCCCAGTCCACGACCCGGGTGACCGGGTCCGCCCGCAGGCCACCCACATTGAGCGGCGTGGGCCGCTCACTCGGCCCGCGACGGATCAGGGCCCTGACCCGCGCGAGGAGCTCGCCGAAGTCGAACGGCTTGACCAGGTAGTCGTCGGCGCCGCTGTCGAGGCCCCGGATCCGGTCCTGCACCTCGCCCAGCGCTGTGAGCATCAGGACGGGGACCCACCGGTCGCGCTCTCGCAGCGCGCGGCACACGTCGCGACCGTCGAGACCCGGGAGCAGGAGGTCGAGCACGATTGCGTCGTACTCGCGGGCATCCGCGTGAGTGAGCGCCTCGTCCCCGGTGTGAGCGAGATCCACCGCGTAGCCCTCGCGCTCGAAGCCACGCGCCAGCGAACGTGCGAGCTTGACGTCGTCCTCGACGAGCAGGAGGCGGGCGAGCTGCTGCCCTGCCATCGATGGCGTAGGACTGGTTTTGAGCGATTCGGCTTGCATGCGTCGCGCCTTCTGTTTATCCTAAGATGGCTCTTAGAGATCCTCGTAGGGCTGGGGCCTTCACGGGGGCTGTACGGGGGCGCTGAGGAGCGCACAACCGGTGCCGGTTCCGTGGTCCATGCCGAAGGGGCCACGGGACCGGCCCGCCCGCTTTCACACGCGCGCCACCGCCGCGCCTACGCCGGGCCTGGTGCCCTCTTGTCACAGCTCATTAGCGTATCCCGAGCGCCGGAGGGGTGGGGGCAGGAGTCCGCATCCCGAGCGCCGGGGCGGGGTCAGGAGTCGCCACCCCGCCACGCGCGCCCACGTATAGAGTCGTGCGATGAAGTGGGTCTACGACTTCGCCGAGGGCTCGAAGGACATGCGCGATCTGCTCGGCGGCAAGGGTGCGAACGTCGCCGAGATGACGCGTGTGCTCGGCGCCGAGCAGGTTCCTGCCGGGTTCACGATCACCACCGAGGCCTGCGTCGCGTACATGCGCGAGGGCCAGGAGCCCGAGGATCTGGACGGGCAGGTGGCCGATGCCCTCGGCCGCCTCGAGGAGAGCGCGGGCAAGACGTTCGGTGACGAGGAGGATCCGCTGCTGGTGTCGGTGCGCAGCGGCGCGCGCGAATCGATGCCGGGGATGCTCGACACGATCCTCAACGTCGGGCTGAACGACGAGTCTGTGCTCGGCCTGGCGCGCGCCACCGAGAACGAGCGGTTCGCCTGGGATTCCTACCGGCGGCTCATCCAGATGTTCGGGAACGTCGTCCACGGCGTCAAAGGCGACAGGATCGAGGACGCGATCGCCAAGGCCAAGCGCGAGGCTGGGGTGGACACCGACGCCGAGCTGCCGGTGCAGGCGCTGAAGCAGCTCGTGGAGGAGTTCAAGGGCTTCTACGAGTTTCCCCAGGACGCGCAGGAGCAGCTGCAGCAGGCGATCCGCGCCGTGTTCGACTCCTGGGGCGGGGAGCGCGCGCGCTCCTACCGCCGCATCAACCGCATTCCCGATGACTGGGGCACCGCGGTCAACGTCCAGCAGATGGTGTTCGGCAACAAGGGCGAGGGCTCCGCCACCGGAGTCGCGTTCAGCCGGGACGAGGTCACGGGCGCGCCCGAGCCGTCCGGGGACTTCCTGGTCAACGCCCAGGGCGAGGACGTGGTCTCCGGCGTGCGCACTCCGCGCGATATCTCCGAGCTGCGGGACGTGATGCCCGAGGCGCACGAGCAGCTGATGGACATCCTGCGCCGGCTCGAGGCCCATTACAAGGACATGCAGGACGTCGAGTTCACGGTCGAGGACGGGCATCTGTACATGCTCCAGACGCGGAACGCCAAGCGCCCGGCCCAGGCCGCGGTTCGCTTCGCCGTGGACGCGGTCGAGGAGGAGCTGCTGACGCGGGAGGAGGCCCTGGCCACGATCGACGCGGGGGCGCTCGACGCGCTGCTCCATCCGACCTTCGATCACGGCGACGGGTACGAGATCCTCGCCCGCGGCGTGGCCGCCTCTCCGGGCGCGGCGATGGGGGCGATCGTGTTCAGCGCACCGCAGGCGGTCGAGACCGCCTCGTCGGGACGCGACGTGATCCTGGTCCGGCCGTTCACCGAGGCGGAGGACGTGGCCGGGTTCCATGCCGCGCGGGGCGTCCTCACCTCCGAGGGCGGCAAGGCCTCACACGCGGCGCTGGTGGCGCGCGGGATGGGCGTTCCCGCGGTCACGGGGGCGGGCGTGGCCATCGACGTCAAGGCCGGGGAGCTGCGGATCGACGGGCGTGTCTTCAAGGCCGGCGACGAGATCGGGGTCGACGGCAGCGCGGGCGCGGTCGTGGAGGCCGGCGCCACCCTGATCCAGCCGGAGATCGACGAGCGCTTCCAGCAGGTGCTGGCGTGGGCGGACGAGCTGCGGCGGCTCGGCGTGCGCGCCAACGCCGACACCCCGAGCGATGCCAGCCGCGCGCGCGAGCTCGGCGCTCAGGGCATCGGCCTGTGTCGCACCGAGCACATGTTCATGGCCGAGGACCGCCAGCCCAAGATGCGGGCGATGATCATGGCCTCAGGGAGTGACGGCCGGCGCGATGCGCTGCGCGAGCTGCTGCCGCTCCAGCAGCAGGACTTCGTGGGGATCTTCGAGGCGATGCGGGGCCTGCCGGTGACGATCCGTCTACTCGACCCGCCGCTGCACGAGTTCCTGCCCAATCTTCCGGACCTCCGGGCGCAGGTCGAGCGGGCGCGGCTCGAGGAGGACCCCGGGCTCGGGGAGCTGGAGACGCTCCTGGCCCGGGTGGAGGAGATCCACGAGGGCAACCCGATGCTCGGCACGCGCGGCTGCCGGCTGGGGATCCTCTACCCCGAGATCTACGAGATGCAGGTGCACGCGATCATGCGCGCCGCCAAGGAGATCGACGAGCCGCCTCACCCCGAGATCATGATCCCGCTCGTGGCCTACGAGCACGAGCTCGAGATCATGCGCGCGCTGGTCGTCCGGGTGGGCACCGAGCACGAGCTCGAGGAGGGCGAGGACTACACGGTGGGGACGATGATCGAGCTGCCCCGCGCCTGCTTCGTGGCCGACCGGATCGCCCGCCACGCCGACTTCTTCTCGTTCGGGACCAACGACCTGACCCAGACCGCGCTCGGGTTCTCGCGCGATGACGTGGAGTCGAAGTTCATCCCCACATATATCGAGCAGAAGATCGTCGACCGGTCCCCGTTCGAGACGATCGACTCGCCCGGCGTCGGCTGGCTCGTGCGGCTGGCGGCGTGGGTGGGGCGGGAGGCCCATCCCGGCCTGAAGCTCGGGATCTGCGGCGAGCACGGCGGCGACCCGGAGTCGGTCGCGTTCTTCCATCGCGCCGGTCTCGACTACGTCTCCTGCTCGCCGTTCCGGGTGCCGATCGCCCGGATCGCCGCCGCGCAGGCGTCGATCGCGGACGGTTGAGGCCGCTTCCGGTGGGTACGTCGGCCCCTGTGCCCGAGACGCCCGGCGTGAGCTCCGACGGCGCCAGTCCCCGGGCGCACCGCGTGGTGATCGTCGGCGGCGGCTTCGGCGGCGTGCGCGTGGCCCAGGGCCTCGAGCACGACGACGTGCAGATCACGCTGATCGACCGCACCAACCACCACCTGTTCCAGCCGCTGCTCTACCAGGTGGCGACCGGCGTGCTCTCGCCCGGCCAGATCGCGCCGGCGCTGCGGAGCCTGTTCCGCGGCCAGGAGAACGTCCGCGTGGTGTTCGGGTCGGCGGAGGAGATCAACCTGGAGCGGCGGTTCGTCAAGGTCGTGGCGCTGGAAGAGACAAGGGTGCCCTACGACACGCTGATCCTGGCCACCGGGTCGACCCACTCGTACTTCGGGCACGAGGAGTGGTCGATGCTCGCGCCGGGCATGAAGACGATCGACGACGCGAATCGCCTGCGCAGCCGCATCCTCGGGGCGTTCGAGCTGGCCGAGCAGGAGCGCGACCCGCGCGAGCGCGCGCGGTGGATGACCTTCGCGATCGTCGGCGCGGGCCCGACCGGAGTCGAGCTGGCCGGCCAGATCACGACCCTGGCGCAGCGGGTGCTGCGCGGCGAGTACCGGACGATCGATCCCGCCGAGGCCCGGATCGTGCTCCTCGACGCCGGCCGACGCAGCACTGAACGGGTTCGCGCCGCGTCTGCAGGCGCGCGCCGAGCGTGACCTGCGGGACCTGGGCGTCGAGGTCGACCTGAGCGCGCCGGTCGTCGACCTCGATCCGGGCGGAGTAACCGTGAAGGACGCGCAAGGGCGCTCGCGGCGGATCGACGCCAAGACCGTGATCTGGGCCGCCGGCGTCCGCGCCTCGCCGCTGGCCGCTCAGGTCGGGCGGGCGGCGGGCGCCACCGTGGACCGGGCGGGACGGGTGAGCGTGGGAGGCGACCTGACGCTGACAGGTCACCCCGAGGTGTTCGCGATCGGCGACATGATCGCCATCCCCGGCGTGCCCGGTGTCGCGCAGCCGGCCATTCAGGAGGGGAAGTACGTGGCCTCGGTGATCCGGGCCCGGCTCGCCGGGGGCTCCGCACCGCGGCCGTTCAAGTACCGGAACCTGGGGATGATGGCCACGATCGGGCGCACGCGAGCGGTGGCCGACCTGTTCGGGAAGGTCCGGATCGGGGGCTTCCCCGCGTTCGTGATCTGGGCCTTCATCCACCTCACCTACCTGGTGGGCTGGGGGAACCGGTTCGGGGCGGTGACGCGCTGGCTGTGGACGTTCCTGGCGCGCAACCGGCGCGAGCGGCTGATCAGCCTGGTCAGCCTGGCCAGCGAGGAGGAGGGGCTCGAGCAGCTGGCGGCGATAGGTGTGGGCGCTTCAGAGCCCTCACGGGGGTAGGATCGGCGGCGGATGCCCGGGTCCCGACCGCGTTCGTTCGAGGCAGTGCGCCGGCTGCCGCTGCTCGGGCGCGTGATGGACTGGGGGATGGGCGAGAGCGCCGTGTCGGCGGACACGCTGCGCGCGGGGGCGCGGATCGCCGGGATGAAGGTGACCGAGTCGGTCTGCCCCTACTGCGCCGTGGGCTGCGGGCAGCTCGTGTACACCCGCGATGGCGAGCTGATCGACATCGAGGGCAACCCCCGCTCCCCGATCAACCAGGGGACGCTGTGTCCCAAGGGGTCGGCCTCGCGCCAGCTCGTGCAGCAGCCGGGGCGGCTGACCAAGGTGCTCTACCGCGCGCCGGGAGCGAGCGAGTGGGAGGAGCTCGAGCTCGAACGGGCGATGGACATGATCGCCGAGCGGGTGATCGCCGCCCGCGAGGACGGCTGGCAGGACGTCGATCGCCACGGCTGGCGGGTCGACCGCACGCTGGGGTTCGCGCATCTCGGCGGGGCGACCCTGGACAACGAGGAGAACTACCTGATCAAGAAGCTGTTCACGGCGATGGGGGCGATCCAGATCGAGAACCAGGCGCGCATATGACACAGCTCCACGGTCCCCGGTCTGGGGACCTCGTTCGGGCGCGGTGGCGCCACCAACTTCCAGCAGGACCTGCAGAACGCCGACTGCATCATCATCGAGGGCTCGAACATGGCCGAGGCCCATCCGGTGGGCTTCCGCTGGGTGGTCAAGGCGAAGGAGCGCGGAGCGCGGGTGATCCACATCGACCCCCACTTCTCGCGCACCAGCCAGCTGGCTGACCTGCACGTCCCGATCCGCGCCGGCTCCGACATCGCCTTCCTCGGCGGGCTGATCCGCCACGTGATCGAGACCGAGTCCTACTTCAAGGAGTACGTGCTCAACTACACCAACGCGTCGACGCTGGTGGGGGAGAGGTTCCAGGACACCGAGGACCTGGGCGGACTGTTCTCCGGGTTCGACGAGGAGACCGGGATGTACGACCGCTCGAGCTGGGCCTACGAGGGCGGCGAGATCGCCGCCGCGGCCGGCGTGCGCGAGCACTCCACCCAGTCGTTCAACGAGCGCACCGGCGCGGGCATGCTGGGGGGGAGGATCAAGCGCGACGAGACGCTCCAGAACCCGCGGTGCGTGTTCCAGATCCTCCGCCGCCACTTCAGCCGGTACACGCCCGAGATGGTGGAGCGGATCTGCGGGGTTCCGGCGGCGGCGTTCATGGAGGTGGCCGACGCCCTGATCTCGAACTCGGGGCGCGAGCGCACCAGCGCCTTCTGCTACGCCGTGGGCTGGACGCAGCACACGGCGGGGGTGCAGATGATCCGCACCGCCTCGATCCTCCAGCTCCTGCTCGGGAACATCGGCCGCCCGGGCGGCGGGATCATGGCGCTCCGAGGCCACGCCTCGATCCAGGGCTCGACCGACGTGCCGACCCTGTACGACCTGCTGCCGGGATACCTGAACATGCCCCGCGCGCGCGAGGAGCACCTGTCGCTGCACGACTACATCGAGGCCGGCGGATCGGACCGCGGCTGGTGGTGCTTCTTCGACCGCTACATCATCTCGCTGCTGAAGGCGTGGTTCGGCGACGCCGCCACAGAAGAGAACGACTACGGCTTCGGACGGCTGCCGAAGCTGACCGGCAACCATTCGCACTTCGCCACCACGATGCGCGCGCTCGACGGCGGCCTCGACGGGATGTTCGTGATGGGCCAGAACCCGGCCGTGGGATCGCAGCACGCCGGCCTCCAGCGCCGGGCCCTGTCCAAGCTCAAGTGGCTGGTCGTGCGCGACCTGGCCGAGATCGAGACCGCGACGTTCTGGCGCGACGCCCCCGAGGTGCGCTCCGGCGAGCTCCGGACCGAGGACATCCAGACCGAGGTGTTCCTGATGCCGGCGGCGTCGCACGTCGAGAAGGAGGGGACGTTCACCAACACCCAGCGGCTCGTCCAGTTCCGGGACAAGGCGCTCGATCCCCCGGGCGACGCTCGCTCCGAGCTGTGGTTCATGCATCACCTGGCGCGGCGCGTGCGCGAGCACTACGCCGGCTCGGAGCGCGAGCGCGACTGGCCGATCGTGAACCTGAAGTGGGACTACGGCGAGAGCGGGCCGATCCGCGAGCCCGACGGCGAGGCCGTCCTGAAGGAGATGAACGGGTACGACATCGCCGACGGGCGGCCGCTGAATGCGTTCACCGAGCTCGCCAACGACGGATCGACCGCGTGCGGCGTGTGGATCTACTGCGGCATGTTCGCCGATGGCGTCAACCAGACCCGCCGGCGCGATCCGGGCGACGTCTCGGCTCCCGGTGGGATCGTCTCGCCCGAGTGGGCGTGGGCGTGGCCGGCCAACCGCCGCCTGCTCTACAACCGGGCCAGCGCCGACCCTTCCGGCAAACCGTGGTCCGAGCGGAAACGCTACGTGTGGTGGGACGAGGAACAGGGCAAGTGGACGGGCTACGACATCCCCGACTTCCCCGCCGACAAGCGCCCGGACTTCGAGTCGGACGCCGATGAGCCGAGGGGCATGGACGCGATCGCCGGGAGCGACCCGTTCATCATGATGGCCGACGGCCGGGCGTGGCTGTTCTCGCCCAGCGGACTGCTCGACGGCCCGCTCCCCACGCACTACGAGCCGATCGAGTCGCCGGTCGAGAACCTGCTCTATCCGAAGCTCGCGGCGAACCCCTCCGCGATCCGCTGGAAGCGGCCCGAGAACCCGATGCACCCGGTCGGGGATCCCCGCTATCCGCTCGTGGCCACGAGCTACCGGCTGACCGAGCATCACACCGCGGGCGGGATGAGCCGGAACCTGCCGTGGCTCGACGAGCTCCAGCCCGAGATGTTCGCCGAGATCGACCCGGTGCTGGCGCGCGACCGCGGGATCGAGGACGCGGGATGGATGACGATCGTGACCGCGCGCGGGGAGATCGAGGCCCGGGCGAAGGTGACCGAGCGGATCCGGCCCCTGCGGGTGGAGGGCCGGATGATCCACCAGGTCGGGCTGCCGTGGCACTGGGGGTACCAGGGCGTTGACGTCGGCGACAGCACGAACGACCTCGGCGTCATCTCCGGCGACCCGAACGTGTCGATCCAGGAATCAAAGGCGTTCACGTGCGACGTCCGCGCCGGCCGGCGCTCGGAGACGAGCACCGCCCGGTTGGCGGGCGCCCTGGGACGCGAGATACGCATCGGTCCGAACACCGATGACCCGATCGCCGAGAACCCGAAGGAGGCGACCGAGTGAGTGCCACCGAGATCGCCGTCGTGCGCGACGAGGGCGTGCGGCGGATGGGCTTCTTCACCGACACCTCCGTGTGCATCGGCTGCAAGGCGTGCGAGGTGGCGTGCAAGCAGTGGAACGACCTGCCGGCCGACGGATCGCAGGTCGGTGCCGGCGTGTCGTATGACCACACCGGCGAGCTGTCGGCGACCACGTGGCGCCACGTCCGGTTCGTGGAGCTGTTCGAGCCTTCGCCGGTGTTGCGCGACGAGGCGGCCGCCGCGCTGCGAAACGGCGGGGGCGGTTCGATGCCGTCGCTCCCCGCCTCGGGTTCCGACTCCGTCGATCTGGTGGCGGCCGCCGAGAACGGCGGCGTGGACGTGGCCGGCGCGGTCCGCCGGATGGGCGACTGGGTGTTCATGTCGGACGTGTGCAAGCACTGCACGAACGCCGGCTGCCTCGACGCCTGCCCCACGGGCGCGCTGATCCGCACCGAGCACGAGACGGTCGTGCTCCAGCCCGACGTGTGCAACGGCTGCGGCTACTGCGTTCCGGCGTGCCCGTTCGGGGTCGTCGACCGCGACCAGATCGACGGGCGCGCCGGCAAGTGCACCCTGTGCTACGACCGGCTCGAGGACGGGCTGGAGCCCGCGTGCGCCAAGGCCTGCCCCACCGACTCGATCCAGTTCGGCCCGTACGACGAGCTCGTCGACCTCGCCTCGAGGCGAGTGGCGACGCTGCACGATCGCGGAGTCGGTAACGCATATCTGTACGGCGCCGGCGACGAACCCGGGGACGAGATCGCCGGCGGACTGGGCGCGTTCTTCCTCTTGACCGAGCCGCCCGAGCGCTACGGCCTGCCCGCCCACGCCGACTCGCCGATCCAGGAATCGGTGGTGCCGGCGACGCTGGCCGCCGTGGGGGCCGGACTCCTGGCCGCCGCCGGGGTGGCCGCGGCGTTCGTGACCACCGCCCGCCGGGGGCGCAAATGACCCACTGGGAGGGCCGGCTCGGCGACGAGGGGACCCCCCCGTCCCTGGCGCCGTCCGAGGAGCCGCCGGAGCGCGCCTCCGAACGCGAGGAGGGCTGGTCCGAGCCGCTGCCGCGCGACATGGCGCCGGCGTTGGGCCACCGGGGCGGCCCGGCATCGTGGCGCCGCGCGCGCGAGGGCGCCGGCGTGGCGCTCGCCGGCGAGGGCTACGCGGGCACCCGGTGGTCGTACCTGTTCAAGGCGCGCGACACGCGGTACGCGGCGGAATCGGTGCAAGCGGGTCGGGTGGCGGCCGCGAACCGCCGGATGCGCGGTGGCGCCGCCCCGGAGGACCTGCGCGGGCCGTTCATCAAGCCGCCGGTATGGACGTGGGAGGTGCCGCTGTATTTCTGGGTGGGCGGAGTGGCCTCGGGCGCGAGCTTCGTGGCGTTCGCGTGTGATCTCGCCGGCGACTCGAGCTCGGCCGTGGTGGCGCGCCGGGTGGCGCTGGGCGCGGTGGCGCCGGCGCCGCTGCTCCTGATCGCCGACCTCGGGCGGCCCGAGCGGTTCCTCAACATGCTGCGGATCTTCAAGCCGCGCTCGCCGATGAACCTGGGGGCGTGGTGCCTGGTGGCGTTCAGCGGGACCGCCACGGGCGGCGTCGGCGCCGACCTGCTGGGTCAGCCGCGCGCGGCGCGGGGGCTCGGTGGCGCCACCGCGGTCCTCGGCGGCTACCTCGGCTCCTACACCGGCGTGCTGCTGGCCTCGACGGCGGTGCCGCTGTGGGCGCGCAGCCGGCTGTTCCTGGGCCCGATCTTCGTCGCCACCGCCACCGCCACCGGCGCGGCGGCGGTCCGGCTCGTGCTGGTGGCCACCGGGCTCCCGGAGGGGCATCCCACGCGGCGCGCGCTGGGGACGGTGGAGACGGTGGCGATCGGGTCCGAGCTGGCGCTGTCGGCGATCAACGAGCGGCGCACCGGCCGCGCCGGCGACGCGCTCAGCACGGGATCGGCGGGGTGGATGCTCCGCGGGGCCAAGGGAGCGGTCGTGCTCGGGCTGGGCTTGCGGGTGGTGGGGCGCCGGTACGGGCGTGGGACGCACGACATCGCGAGCGCGCTGTACCTGGCCGGCGGGCTCCTGTTCCGCTTCGCGTGGGTGTACTCAGGCAAGGTCTCGGCGGCCGACCACGAGTCGGTGGCGGGGCTGGCGCGGGAGGGCGCCGGGGCGGGGGGCGTGGCGTCGGTGGCGCGCAAGCCGGTGCGGGTGCCGGGCCGGCGCGCCTGGGGCGAGGCGGTGCGGCGGGTCAGCCTGGGGGTCGAGAGGGTCGTTCGCCGCGGGTAGTGCTCGATATGCCGCGCTATACGCGGAATATCGAGCAATCAGGGGGCGGCGGGGGCCACGGTGAGCGGCGATTCGTCCCCGAGCGCGTCGGTGTCGAACATCGGAGCGTCGAGCTTCGCCACGTGGGCCATGCGCTCGAGGAAGGCGTCGGCGGTCTCGAGGAAGCCGATCCGCGGCGTGCGGTAGTGCATGGGGACGATCCAGCGCGGCGACAGGCGCTCGACGATCGCCGCCGGCCCGGCGCTCGATCGTCGGGCCGCCGCCGACCGGGAGGAACAGCAGGTCGACCTGGCCGATGGCCCGCGCCTGCGCGTCCCGTAGCTCGCCCTGGCCGAAGTCGCCGAAGTGGGCGACGCGGACGCCGCCGAGCTCGAACACGAAGATCGTGTTCGGCCCGCGCTCGGTGCCGGCGGCATCGTCGTGCTCGGAGGCGACCGCCACCACCTCGCCGATCGGCGACTCCAGCTTGCCCGGCGGTCGAGCGCAGGATCTTCGGCGAGCCGCCGATCGCCTCGACCCCGTTGTGGTCCAGGTGCTCGTGGGTGACGAGCAGGAGGTCGGCCTCGACGCCCTCGATCGCCGGGTAGTCGAACTGCATTCCGCGTTCGGCGGCCGGGCTCATGTCGCCGAACGGGTCGATGAAGACCGTGGTCCCGCCGGCGCTCAGCCGGAAGGCCGACTGTCCGTACCACTCAACTTGCATGTTGCTCCTCGCGTCGGGTTGCGGAATGCGTGCGTCGGCGTGCGTGCGCCGTGGTGGCCCGCGCCCCGTCCGAGCTCGTCTCGTCGGTGTCGTAGTAGCGGCCGCCGCGCATGAGCGAGGCGGCGGCGGCGACCAGGCAGGCGACGATCGCGAACGCGAACGCCTCGTGCAGGCCGGAGCGGAACGGCGCCGAGATCAGGTGGGGGAAGAACGTCTGGCCGGTCAGAACGGCGCGGCTGTGCGCGCTGATCGAGGCCAGCGCGTGCGCGCCGAGCAGGTGCTGGATCGGGTTGTAGCCCAGGAAGGCGGCGAACAGGACCGACACGGGGGGGAGGTGGGCGACGTGCGAAGCCACCGCCGCCGGGACGCCGTGCGCCTCCAGTCCACTGGTCAGCGCCGAGGGAAGGCTGCTTGCCAGGCCCAGGATCATGAGCGTGAAGAAGATCCCGATCGAGATCACCTGGGCCGAGTTCTGGAAGGTCTGGTTCATGGCGCCGCCGGCGCCGCGGTCCGCGGCGGGCAGGCTGTTCATCACCGCCGCGCGGTTGGGGGAGGCGAACATCCCCATCGAGATCCCCATCAGCGCGAGCACGGCGGCTAACAGCGGATAGGAGAAGTCGGTCGGCAGCGCCCACAGGAGCCCGAAGCTGACGGCGGCGCCGACCATCCCGCCGGTGGCGAACCCGCGGGCGCCAAAGCGGTCGGACAGGTAGCCCGACGTGGGACCCGCGAAGAGCATGCCGATCGTCAGCGGCAGCATGTATATGCCCGCCCACAGCGGGGTGTCGGTGAAGTTGTAGCCGTGCTCGGGCAGCCAGATTCCCTGGAGCCAGATGATCAGGATGAACATCAGGCCGCCGCGGGCCACCGCGGACAGGAAGGTCGAGAGCGTGCCGAACGTGAACGCGCGGATCCTGAACAGCGGCAGCCGGAACATCGGTTGCTCGACCCGGCTTTCGATGAACAGGAACGCGACCAGCGAGAGCACGCCGCCGGCGATCAGCGCCAGCACCCTGAAGCTGCCCCAGCCGGTGCTCGAGCCGCCCGAGGGCCGGATCCCATACGTGATGGCGACCATGATCAGGATCAGCCCGAGTGCGAACGTGATGTTGCCCGGCCAGTCGATCTTGCGCTTGCCGCTGCGCGGGACCTCGCGCAGCTTCATGTACGCCCACACGGTGCCGAACACGCCCACGGGGACGCTGATCAGGAACACGAGGCGCCAGTTGATGGGGGCGAGGACGCCGCCGAGCACGAGCCCGACGAACATCCCGCTCACGCCGACGATGTTGTTGATCCCCAGCGCCATGCCGCGCTGGTTGGCCGGGAAGGCGTCGGTGATGATCGCGGCCGAGTTGGCGAGCAGACAGGCCCCGCCGAGCCCTTGGAAGATCCGGAACACGATCAGGTAGGTGGCGCCGGCCTTGCCGGTCATCCAGTCGATCGTGAGCAGCAGCGACGCCACCGTGTAGATGACGAAGCCCAGGTTGTAGATCTTCACGCGCCCGAACATGTCGCCGAGCCGGCCCGAGGCTGACCACGAGCACGCTGGTCACGACCAGGTAGCCGAGGATCATCCACAGCAGGTAGAAGCTGTTTGCGGGTACGAGGGGATCGAGCTTGATGCCGCGGAAGATGTCCGGCATCGCGATCAGCGTGATCGACGCATCGAGCGTGGTGAACAGGACCGCGAGCGTCGCGTTAGAGAGGGCGATCCACTTGTAGCGGTCGTTCATCCGCTGACAATTATACAGGCAAACTGCGCAGTTTGCCTGTATAGTTTTGGGGGTAATGCGGACCAAGGCTGACCCGGCCCACGTGGCGAGCGACCTGCGCGTGGTCCTCGGCCAGCTGATGCGCCGCCTGCGGGCGGAGCACCGTTTCCCGCTCGCTCACGGCGCCGTCCTCGGGCGCCTCGACCGGGAGGGCGCGCGGAGCGTGAGCGAGCTGGCCGTGGCCGAGCGCGTCCGGCCGCAGTCGATGGCCCAGACGGTCAGCGACCTCGAGGCCGACGGCTTCGTCACCCGCCGGCCCGATCCGGACGACCGCCGGCGGGCGCTGGTCGAGCTGACCGACGAGGGCCGCGCGACGCTTCTGGCCGACCGCGCCCAGCGCGAGGGATGGCTCGCGCGCGCGATCGCCGAGGAGCTCTCACCCGCGGACCTGGACGTGCTGGAGAACGCGGTCGAGCTGCTCCGGCGCCTCGCCGAGGGCTGAACCCGCGCTGGGCCGGACGCTCAATCCGACTGCGCCCGAGAGCTGAACCCCGCGACTGCGCTGTAGCCTCGACGCGTGCTCGCGAAGTACCGCTCCGTGCTGGCTGCGCCGGGCGCGGTTCCGCTGTTCGCCACCGCGCTCGCCGCTCGCCTGCCCCAGGGGATGTCCTCGCTGACGATCCTGCTCCTCGTCCGCGACGCGACGCATTCCTACGCGGCGGCCGGGGCGGCGGTCGGGCGCGTTCGCCTTCGCCACCGCGGCCTGCGCGCCGTTCATGGGCCGGCTCGTGGACCGCGCGGGACGCGACCGCGTGCTCGTGCCGCTCGCGCTCGCGCAGGCCGGGGCGTACGCGGCGCTGATGCTCGTCTCGCTGGCCGGCGCGGGTGCAGCGCCGCTGATCGTCCTCTCCGGAGCGGCGGGAGCGCTGCTCCCCCCGATCGCGCCGGTCGTCCGCGTGCTCCTGCGCGAGATCTATGACGACGCGGCCGTGCGCGAGACGGCGTACGCGTTCGAGGCGGTGATCCAGGAGCTCGTCTGGATAACCGGTCCACTGGGGGTGGCACTGCTGATCGCATTCACCTCGCCGCGCGCGGCGGTCGTGGTTCTCGGTGGCGTCTGCCTGACCGGTACGACGCTGTTCGTGCGCTCCCCGCTGTTCCGCCGCTCCGGATCGCCCGCGGTGGAGCACGAGCGCCGCGCGGCGCTTGCCAGTCCACAGCTGCGCGCGCTGCTCGGGCCGGTGGCGCTGAGCGGAGCCGGACTCGGGGCGGTCGAGGTGGGGCTGCCCGCGCTCGCGCTGCACGCGGGTTCGCGCCCCGCCTCGGGCGTGCTGCTCGCGCTGTGGAGCGTCGGCAGCATGGCCGGCGGCCTGTGGTACGGCTCGCGGGCGTGGCGCACGCCGCTCGCGAGCCGCTACCGGCTGCTGCTCGTGCTCGCCGTGGCATGCACGGCGCCGCTGATCGCCGCGCGCTCGATCGCCGCGGGCGTCGTGTGCAGCCTGCTCGCCGGCGTGACGATCGCCCCGGTGTTCTCATGCCAGTACGCGCTCGTGGGCCGCGCGGTCACTCCGGGCTCGGAGACCGAGGCCTTCACCTGGATCTCGGCGGCGCTGGTCGGCGGGCTCGCCGGCGGATCCGCGCTGGGCGGCGCTCTCGTCGGCTCAGCCGGGGTCAGCGGCCCGTTCGTACTGGCGTGCGCGGCGACGATGCTGGCGGCCGCGTTCGCGGTCGGCTTCCGGCCGCGCGTGCAGCAGCCGGTCTAACTTTCGACGAAGTACGCGCCGCTGCCCTGGCCGTTCGAGAACCAGCGGCTGGTGACGGTCTTCTTGCGCGTGTAGAACTCGACGGCGTCCGGGCCGTGGGCGTGGAGGTCGCCGAGGAACGAGTCCTTCCAGCCGGAGAACGGGAAGAACGCGACCGGCGCGGCGACGCCGATGTTGACCCCGATCATCCCGGCCTGCACCTCGTGGCGGAAGCGGCGGACCGAGGCGCCCGACTCAGTGAAGATCGAGCTGCCGTTGCCGAAGCGGCTCGAGTTGACGATCTCGATCGCGCGGTCGAGCGTCGGGGCGCTGATCACGCTGAGCACGGGGCCGAACACCTCCTCGCGCGCGATGTCCATCTCGGCGGTCACCTCGTCGAGGATGGTCGGCCCGACGAACGAGCCGCCGATACCGGCGCCGGGATCGCGCCCGTCCAGCACGAGCTTGGCCCCATCGGCCACGGCGCGCTCGATCCAGTCGCGGATCCGATCGCGCGCGCCGCACGAGACCACCGGGCCCACGTCCGTGTCCTCGACCAGCCCGTCGCCGACGCGCAGTGCGCGTGTCGCTTCCACCAGCGCCGGCATCAGCTGTTCGTGCGCGTCGCCGACCGTGACCACCACCGATCCGGCCATGCAGCGCTGCCCGGCCGCTCCGAACGCCGAGCCGATGATCCCCTCGACGGTCTTGTCGATGACCGCGTCGGGCATCACGACCATGTGGTTCTTGGCGCCGCCGAGCGACTGGACGCGCTTGCCGGTCCTGGCCGCGCGCTCGTAGACCAGGCGCGCCACGGGCGCCGAGCCCACGAACGAGACCGCATCGATCCCCGGATGGTCGAGGATGCCCTCAACCACACCGCGACCGCCGTTGACCAGGTTGACCACCCCGGGCGGCAACCCCAGGGCATCGAGCTCCGCGAACGCGATCTGCTGGGTGAGCGGCACCTGCTCTGAGGGCTTGAGGACGAACGTGTTGCCGCACGCGATGGCGAAGGGCAGGAACCAGAACGGGACCATCGCCGGGAAGTTGAAGGGGACGATCGCGGCGCAGACGCCGACCGGCTGGCGCACCGTCTCGGCGTCGACGTTGCGCGCCACGTCCTCGAGCACTCGCCCCTGCATCGTGGTCGGGATCGCGCACGCGCACTCGACCATCTCGATCATGCGCGCCACCTCGGCGCGCGCGTCGACCAGCGTCTTGCCCATCTCGGTCGTCACCGAGCGCGCGAGCTCCTCGCTGCGCGCCATCAATCGCTCGCGCAGCTCGAACAGCTTGTGCGCCCGCGCGATCGTGGACACCGCGCGCCACTCGGGGAGCGCCTCGCGCGCCGCCCCCACGGCGTCGTCGAGGTCGCTCGCGCCGGACAGCGGGACCCGCGCCAGCACCTCGCCGGTGGCGGGGTTGGTCACGTCGAGGACATCGGTCGGGTCGCGCGCGGGCGTCCACTCCCCCGCGATGTAGTTGTCGAGCAGGCGGGTTGCCGTCAGCGCCACGGAGGAGCCAGCCTACTCCCGCACGGGAGCGGCTACGACCGTCGGCGCCTCCGCGGCGGCGAGGGACGAAGCGGCCACGCGAGCCTCGGCCGACTCGGATATGGCCTGCCACTCGCGCTCGAGCTGGCTCTTGATCCTGCTCGGTGTCGCGTGCAGTGCCTCGAGCGTCTGCACCGCGCCGTTGCGCGAGTCCGTGAGGAGCGCCAGCAGCAGGTGCTCGACGCCGATGTAGCCGTCGCCCCGGTTCAGGGCTTCGCGCAGCGAGCCCTCCATGATCCGCCGGGCGTGCGCGGACACGCCGTCCTTGCGCTTGTCGGCTGCATTCGGATCGTCCGGCGGGAGCCCGGGAAGCGTGGTGCGCAGGAACTCGATCGCCCCGTCGTGCGTGACGCCGAGTCGACCGAGCGCCTTGACGGCGTGGCTGCGATTGCAGCGCAGGATGCCGAGCAGGATGTGCTCGGTCCCGATCGCCCGATGACCGAGGCGCTTCGCCTCCTCGCGCGCGAACTGGATGCTCTGCCGCGCCTCACCCGTGACCAGGATCTTCGCCCCGGCGGTGGCGTCGGTCAAAGCCCGATCGGCGAGATGGCGGTACTTGTGGTGCGCCGCCTGCTTGGAGATGCCGAGGGCGCGGGCGATCTTGCTCCACGACGCTCCGGCGCCGAGCGCGCGCTGGACGAGCGAGGGCTCGATCGTCTCGAGCTCCTGACGCAGCGCCGTGAGCGCGCGCAGCGCGGTCTCGGGATTGCGGATCTCCACGACGTCGTGTGCCAGCTGCTCGATCGTCGCCGGGGAAGCGCCCATGGGCGCGATCTACCCAACCGGCGGTTTGGCAATCGCTGTTGACGTGCGAGCGCGCGGCTCCGGCTCCGGCTCCCGGGGCACCGTTTGACGGTGCGAGCGCCGGGCAGTCCAGAAGTATGCGGTTGCGCAAACACGTCCGGATCAGTCGCGACGGCCTGGATCTCGCCGCGGAGGTGAATGCGGCGGTCGTCGTCAACCGCGGCGAGCCGGGCGCCACGCGTCGAGCTGAGACGGTCAGTCGAGTGCGGCTGGTTCAGGGGCCCGGAACCGCTCGGCCGGCGGCCGGGCGAGATCGAACAACCGACACCGGCGAACAGGAGGTGAGCAATGGGCGAGCACAGTCCCAGCCCCTCGAGCCGTGAGGACCTCGACCAGGTCGCGGGCGAGGAACGACCAGATCGGACGCCGAGGTCGCCCGGCAACGCGAACGTGGTGATCCCGGTCAACGCGGCAGTCGCCGCCAACGTCCTGTCGAGCAGCGCTCAGGGACCGCAAGAGCGGAACGCCCAGCCACGCTCGGAGCATCGGCCGGCGGGGAGCACGGACACCTCGAGCGACCAGTAGCGGGTCGGCCGGGCGCACGCCGTCAACCGGATGTGACGCTCGACCCGGCAATCGGCGTGATTCCCCTGCAAACTGCCATTTACCGGCGCGAAGGAGCGGGGCCGCAGATTTGACGGGCCGCGCGGGGGGAACCACATGATCAGTTGGCCTCACCGCGCCGGACCCGCGGAGTTTGCAGGCCCCCGGCGGTGGGGAAGAAGCCCGATGGGCCAGATTCTGATCACAAGGAGGCTGTGATGGACGACCACGACCACGTGTCGATGGATGAGATCGAGGCTGAGGGCGCCGTATCTCTTCCCAACAAAGAGGTGCTCTCGCTCCTCGACGTCAACGCCAACGTCGACCTGGGTCTCGACCTGGCCGCGCCGGTTGACCTGGCCGCGGCCGCGAACCTGAACGTCGCAGCCCCCATCGAGGCCGCCGCCACCGCCAACGTCCTGAGCCCGGACGCCCAGGCGGTTGGGCTGGCAGAGCAGCAGGGCACGATCGGCCAGACCGACAGCGGCAGCGCGACTGCCGATGCGCCGCAGCACGCCGGCGTGAGCCAGAACACCGCCGGCGCGAGCACGGCGGGCGCGACCGAGCCTGGCAGCGCTACCGGCGGGACGCGACGCCGCCGTCGGGTGCGGCGCATCCGGCGACGCCGGTCGAGACCTCCGGCACGGCGACGCCGTCCGAGAGCCCGGGCACGGCTGCTCCGGCCGAGAGCCGGCGCGCGACGGCTGCACCGGCCGAGACCGGCGGCACCGCTGCACCGGTCGAGAGCACTGCCGAACGAGCCGGCCCCCGCGGGCACCGGCGCCACCGAGGCTGCGACCGGCGCCGGCAACACCGCCGGCGAGGCCGCCGGTACTGCCGGGAATGCCGTCGGTGAGACCGCCGGCGCGGCCGGTGGCGCGGTCGGCGATGCGGCCGGCAACGTCGGCAACACGGTCGGTGAGACGGCCGGCGCGGCCGGTGGCGCGGTCGATGGTGCCGTGGGTGGCGCCGGCAACGCCGTCGGCGAGACCGCAGGCAGTGTCGGCAACGCCGTCGGTGGCGTGGCGGGCGACGCCGGGAGCGCCGTCGGTGGCGTGGCGGGCGACGCCGGGAACGCCGTCGGTGGCCTCGCGGGCGACGCCGGTGGCGCCGTCGGTGGCCTGGCGGGCGACGCCGGTGGCGCCGTCGGTGGCCTCGCGGGCAGCACCGGCGACGCGCTCGGGAACACCAGCAGTGGCGTCGACTCGCTGCTGAACGGCGGCAGCCTGCTGGATGCGAACGTCAACATCCACGCGGCAGCCGACCTGGCAGCTCCGATCGACGGTGCAGTGGCCGCCAACGCCAACGTCGCGGCGCCGATCGATGCCGCGGTCGGCGCGAACGTCGGCTCCGAGGGCGCGACCGCCGAGGCGCTGGCGCCGCAGGAGGTCAACATCGAGCAGAACCTCGATCACGTGACCTCTGACGCGACCGCCACCCAGGACGCCACCGTCAACCAGAAGTAACCAGGGCCGTGAATGACCGCAACAGCTGAGCCTCCCGCCCGGCCGGTTGAGGGCGCGCCCCTCAACCAGGCCGAAGGCGTGGAGCTGCTCGGCTCGGTCCACGGATGCGGCTACCGCGACGGCGCGGCGCTGGTGCGCCGCGCGGACGGGCAGATGGTGCAGCTCGGGCAGCTCATGTATGGGCTGCTCGAGTGCGTCGACGGCCAGCGCGACGCACCCGCTCTGGCCGAGGCCCTGTCGGAGCGGCTCGGGCGGCGCGTCCAGCCCGAGCACGTCGTCCGCCTGGCCCAGAAGCTGGCCGCGCAGGGGCTGCTGGCAGGAACGGAGGGCCAGGCGCCACCGCGGAGCAATCCGCTGCTCGCGCTGCGCTGGAAGGTGCTCGTCACCGATCCGAAGTGGACCAAGCGGCTGACGACGCCGTTCGGTCCGCTCTTCCGGCCGTGGGTGATGTGGCCGGTCATCGCCGGCTTCGGCGGCGTCTTCTGGTTCGTCCTCATCCACAAGGGCGTCGCCTCGGCGACCTCGCAGGCGTTCAAGCACCCGGGCTGTTCCTGCTCGTGTTCGCGCTCGCGGTCGTCTCGGCCGGGTTCCACGAGCTCGGACATGCCGCCGCGGCGCGCTACGGCGGCGCGACGCCGGGGGGCATGGGAATGGGTCTGTACCTGGTGTGGCCGGCGTTCTACACCGACGTCACCGACGCCTACCGGCTACCGCGCCGGGACCGCCTCCGGGCGGACCTGGCGGGGCTGTACTTCAACGCGATCCTCGCCGTGGTCACGATGGGGGTGTGGCTGGTGGTGCGAGCCGACGCGCTGCTCCTGCTCGTCGCGCTCCAGGTGCTCCAGATGGTCAAGCAGCTCTCGCCGGTGATCCGGGCCGACGGCTACCACATCCTGGCCGACGCCACCGGCGTGCCCGACCTGTACGCCCACATGGGCCCGACGCTCAAGCGGCTCCTCCCCGGGCACCGGCGCGAGCCCTCGGCGCTCACCGGGCGAGCCCGGGCGCTGGTCACCGTCTGGGTCCTGATCGTCGTCCCGGTCCTGCTCGCGCTGTCGCTGAGCGCGATCATCCTGCTGCCGCGGCTGGCCACCAGCGCGTGGGACAGCGGCCGCCACATCATCATGAGCATCCCCCACCAGGCCGGGCACGGGCACATCCTCGCCATGCTCGCCTCGCTGGTGAGCCTGGTCGCGCTCGTCCTGCCCGTGGCCGGGAGCGTTCTGGTCACCCAGAAGATCCTGCGGACGGTCGATCGGCAAGGCGCGGGATTGGAGCCGGAACGATCCGCGGCGCCGCGCACTGGTGCTCGTGGCGGCCGCGGGCGTGGCCGCCGCCGCCGTGTGGGCCTGGTGGCCGTCGGGCCAGTACCAGCCGGTCCGAGCCAACCAGAACGGGACCATCGGCGGGATGGTGCAGCTCGTGTCCGCGCCGGCCGCGGTGGCTCGACCCGACTCCGAGCCCGGTCGACGGTCGTCGCTCACGCCCGGCAAGCATCTGGCGGTGGCGATGATCCCGGTCGGCGGGGCGACCAAGGCGCATCCGGCGGTGTTCATCATCCCCGGCAAGAACGGCAAGCCGGCGGTGGCGATCATCAGCAGCTCGACGCCCGACCCGAAGAAGGCCGCCGGAGGGACGTTCACCTCCGCGGGCGGCGGCGGCGACGCCCAGCGAGCACTCCGTCGACCACGGGCGGCACGACCACGACCACGACCACCACGACGCCGTCCGCGCCGCCCGCCGGCAGCTCGAGCTCGCCCGACGAACGCCACCGCGTTCCCGTTCAAGCTGCCCGCCGCGCCTGGACCCGGGCGGCACGCAGGCGCTGGCCGACGAACACGACCAACGGCGGCGTGACCTACGACGTGGCCTACGCGCTGGTCACCGTCACCGGCGGCGCGCCGGTGACGAACACCAACAGCGCCTACGCCATCGCGCAGCTGCAACGCCTGCACGACCGTGGCGGTGTCCTTCCAGGTCGTCCTGGTCGTGGGTCAGAGCAACCGGATCGCGCCGATCAACGCCGCCGGCGCGCTCAACTACAACTGCCCCGCCTGCACCACCACCGCGATCGCCGACCAGATCGTGGTGACGCTGAAGTCGCTGCCGTCCAAGGAGCTGCTGGCGAAGCTGACCGCGGCCCTTCAGCAGCTGAACGCGCTGCCCAGCCTCGGCGCCGGCGGCACGCCGACGGCCGTCGCCGCCCAGGTGGCCGCCGTCCAGCAGCAGATCGACAGCCAGCTCGCGGCAGCGGCATCGAGGCGAACCCGCCGAAGGCGACGAGCACCACGACCACGCCGTCGGGCGCCCCCGCCACCTCCGGTCAGGGCAGCTCGTCGTCCACGAGCTCGAGCGGCACCTCGAGCCCGTCCAGCTCGTCCACGAGCGGGACCAGCTCGGGAACGGGATCGTCGTCCACGCTCCTCATCGGCGCCGTCTGGGTCATCGACGACCACGACGCCGTCCGCCACGACCACCACGTCGACGTCGACCGACGGCTCGCAGACGACCACCACCACGACGACTACTACGACCGGGTCATCCGGCTAGCCAGGGCGATCGCGCCGAGCACGCCGGCCCGGTCGCCGAGCTCGGGCGAAACGAGGTAGTCGTCGATGCTCGTCTCCGAGGTAGCGGCGTGTCGAGGTAGCCGCCGACGAGCTCGCGCAGGCGGCTGCGCACCATCGGCAGGAGCCGCGGCTGCTGCATGACGCCGCCGCCGGCGATCACGCGGTGCGGCGAGGCCACGAGCACGAGGGCGAGGATCCCGAACGCCAGGTAGTCGGCTTCGAGCGACCACGCTTCGTGCTCTTCCGGGCAGCGCCGATGGCTCGACGCCCCACCGCTGCTGCCATCGCCTTGCCGGAGGCGAGCCCCTCCCAGCAGTCGCCGTGTACCGGGCAAACGCCGGCGAACGGGTCACGGACGCGGTCGCGCGGGACGAAGATGTGGCCCACCTCCGGATGCACCAGACCGCGCAGCGGCCGGCCGTCGATCAGCAGGCCGGCGCCGATTCCCGTGCCGACGGTCAGGTAGCAGAGGCTCGGACGATCGCGGCCGGCGCCCCACTCGTGCTCACCGAGCGCGGCCGCGGCGACGTCGGTGTCGAACGCCACCGGGACCCCAAGGCGATCGCGGATCGTCGTCGCCAGCGGCGTGCGCTGCCACCCGGGCTTCGGCGTGGTCGTGACGTGGCCCCAGGTGGGGGAGCCGGGGTCTGCATCGACCGGTCCGAAGGCGCCGATGCCGACCGCCTCGGGGGCAGGGTGGGAGCGGAAGAAGGCGACGATCCGGTCGATCGTCTCCTCCGGACTGGTGGTCGGGAATTCGACGCATTCGCGGAGATCGTCGGGACCCGAGCCGAGCGCGCACACGCACCAGGTCCCGCCCGTCTCGACGCCGCCGTAGAGGCGATCCATGCGCGGTCGGCCCGCTATTCGAGCCGGAAGCCGATCTTGGTCGTCACCTGGAGGTAGGCGAGCGAACCGTTCTCGACCTGGCCGCGGATCGAGACCACCTCCACCCAATCGATGTTGCGCACGGTCTCCGACGCCTTCTCGACGGCCCTGCGAATCGCGTCGGTCACATCCTTGGTCGAGCTCCCGGTGATCTCGATCGACTTGTACACGTTCTCCGACATGGATCCTCCTCCGGTGGATGTCTGGCTGGGACCAGTGGATTCTTTCGCAACCGCAATAGCTGAATCGGCCCTACGCCGCTGGTTAGGATCGCGCCATGGGAGCCCGTGCCGCGGTGCTGTCGCGGGTCTTGGGGAATCGGAGCCTGCGCCATATCGGCATCGCGTTTGCCGGCTTCGGCGCGGCCGAGTACGGCGTCTGGACCGCGATGCTGGTCTACGCCTATCGCCAGGGCGGGGCGACCACGGCGGGCGTGGTGGCGGTTGTGCAGCTCGTCCCGTCGGCGCTGATCGGACCGCCCGCCGCCGCCGTGGCGGACGCGCGCGGCGGGCTGTTCGCGCTCGAGCTCGGGTACGTGTGGCAGGCGAGCGCGATGGCCGGGACGGCTGCCGTCCTGCTCGACGGGTGGCCCGGCGCTACTGGCCTACGGGCTGGCCGCCGTGGCGGCGTCGGGTGTCAGCGTCACCCGGCCGGCTCAGGCCGCGGCGCTGGCACAGCTCGTGCGGACGCCGGAGGAGCTGACGGCGGGTACCGCGCTCTCGAGCTGGATCGAGGGAACGAGTGCTCTCATCGGGCCGGCGCTCGCCGGCGTGCTGATATCGGTCGATGGCCCCGGGCTGGCCTTCGCCGCGTACGCCGGGGTGGTCGCGGCCGGGGCGGCGCTGGTGGCGGCTGCTGACCCCGCCGGCGCGCCGGCGCGACGTCGGGCTCACCGAGTCTCCGGACCTGGGAAACGCGGGCAATGCCCTGGCCGGGGTCGCCGCGCTTCGCGCCGAGCCGGAGACGCGGGCCCTGCTCGCCGTCACCGGCGTGCAGTACGTGGCCATCGGCGCGCTCGACGTCCTTTCCGTGGTTCTGGCGATCGGCGTGCTCGGCCTGGGCGCGCCGGCGGCCGGGTACCTCAGCGCCGCGTTCGGAGCGGGCGGGATCATGGGCGGCCTCGCCGCCCTGAGCCTGATCGGCAGCCGCGCCCTCGGACGGCCGTTGATCGGGTCCGCCATCACGTGGGCCGGAGCGTTCGCGGCGCTCGCGGTGTGGACGACCACGGGCACCGCGTACGCGCTGCTGGTCGTGGCCGGCGTGGCGCGGGCCGTGCTGGACGTCGCGGGGCGGGCGCTGCTGGCGCGGGTGACCGCGGCGCATCTGCTGGCGCGGCTGTTCGGCGTGCTCGAGGGCTTGTCCGACGTGGGCCTGGCCACCGGATCGCTGCTCGTCCCGGCGCTCGTGGCGCTCGGGGGAGTGCGCGCGGCGCTGGCCGGCGTCGCTGCCGTGGTGGGCGCGGCGGGGCTCGCGGCGCTGCCCTGGCTCCGGTCGCTGGACCAGCGCGGGGTGAGCCGCAACAAGCTCGTTCTTCTGAGCAACCACGGTCTGTTCTCCGCGCTTCCGCCTCCGGTCCTGGAGGGCCTGGCCCGCGAGCTCGAGCCGATACGCATCCCCGGAGGCCGGCGGGTGATCCGGGAGGGCGAAGCCGGCGAGCACTTCTTCCTGGTGGCCCACGGCGAGCTCGAGGTGTCGACCGCGGGCGAGTCGATCCGCCTGCTCGGGCCCGGGCACCGGCTTCGGCGAGATCGCCCTCCTGCACGACGTCCGGCGCACCGCCACCGTCGTAGCGCAGAGCGACTGCCTGCTCTACTCGCTCGGGCGCCGGCCGTTCCTCGACGCTTTGATGCCTGCGGTGTGAGCAGTAAAAACCCTGGCCGCGTCGAAACCTTGGTCCGTGGCCGGCTACAGCACGATCGTCTACGCCACCGAGGGCGCGATCGCCACCATCACCCTGAACCGGCCGGAGGCGCTGAACACGATCGTCCCGCCGATGCCCGACGAGGTGCAGGACGCGGTCGCGCTGGCGACGCGCGACCCGGAGGTCAAGGTGATCGTGCTCCGCGGCGCCGGCCGGGCGTTCTGCGCCGGCTACGACTTCGGCGGCGGCTTTCACCACTGGGACGAGGCGATCTCCACCGCCGGTGCGTGGGACCCGGGCAAGGACTTCGCGATGGCTACCGCGCCGGAGCTCTCGCCGACGCAGAAGCTGATGAGCATCTGGCGTACCTGCAAGCCCGTGATCGCGCAGGTACACGGCTGGTGCGTTGGCGGCGGCAGCGACTTCGCGCTGTGCGCCGACCTCGTGATCGCGAGCGAGGACGCGGTCATCGGCACTCCGTACAGCCGGATCTGGGGCGCATACCTGTCGGGCCTGTGGATCTACCGGCTCGGGCTGGCCCGGGCCAAGTACCACGCTCTCACCGGCCGGCCACTGAGCGGTCGCGAGGCGGCCGAGGTCGAGCTGATCAACCAGGCGGTGCCGTTCGCGGAGCTCGAGGCCACCGTGGCGCAGACGGCGGCCGAGCTCGCCCATATCCCCACCTCGCAGCTAGCCGCGATGAAGCTGGTCGTCAACCACGCCTACGAGAACATGGGGCTCGCCTCGACGCAGACGCTCGGACCGATCCTCGACGGGCTGATGCGCAACACGCCGGACGCGCTCGAGTTCATCCAGCGCGCCGAGCGCGAAGGGGTGCGGGCGGCCATCACCGAGCGCGACGGGCCGTTCGGCGACTACAGCCAGGCCCCGCCCGAGCATCGGCCCGACCCGGCGAACGTCATCTCGGTGTAGGGGCCGCGCGCTCCGCCGGGCATTGCGGTACCTTGCCCGGCAAGACAGTCAACGCCGAATCTCCGCGCCACGGCCCGGAGACCGGGGGAACCACTGCGGCTACGGCCGCTGGGGCGAATCGCCGCCAGAGCGCGGCGTAGCGTGATCGGTTCACGCGAGCCCGTCAGCTCACCTCGGAGGCGTAATAACCGAAAGGAGCACCAGTGTCCACGGCACGCGCACGAGCGGGCAGCGCAGCGGCTGCACGCGATCTTGGCTCGCCCGACTTGTGGGAGCGCTCGCTGGTCCGCTCGCGCCAGCGCCGGCGGCTCGCCATCATCGGCCGCAAGTCCCGCCGCCGGCGCAAGAGCGCTTCGCTGGCGGTCAGCGCGGCCATGGTCGCGGCGCCGGTGCTCCCGCAGACGACGGCCACCGCCAGCGCCGACACCGGGACACCCGCGCCCGAGACGGTCGGCCCGGGCGCCCTCCCCTCCCACGTGGTGCTTCGCACGGGCAGCACCGGGCCGCTCGTCGCCGCGCTCCAGACGCGCCTGAACCAGCTGCTCCCGCTCGCCCATCTCTCGGTCGACGGGATCTACGGCCCGCTCACGCGCGAGGCGGTGTGGGACTACCAGCACCGCAACGGCCTCTCGCTGACGGGGGCGGTCAACGTCCGCATGTGGTCGCTCCTGTTCAACGCCCCGGTGCTGGGGCTGAGCGGTTCCGGCGCCGGGTCGGGCACCGCCGGCGGCGGCGCAGCCGCGCCGGCGAGCAGCGCGCCGGCACCAGCTCGCGCCGAGCGTGCGCCCACGGCCTCGACCGCCCGGCTGCGCCCGGCGCACGCCAGGCTCGTCAGCGCCTCTGATGGCGCGAGCGCGTCCGGCGCCGTGGGCGGCCAGACCAACACCGCATCCGCGCCGCAGGGAGCCGGCGGTGACGCATCGCAGCCGACGAACGATTCGAGCACAGCGACTCCGGCTCCGCAGCCGGTGTCGGTTGTCACGCCCCCTGCGCCGTCTTCCCAGTCGGTGACGTACGTCGTCATCGACGGCGTGGCGCTCCCGCTTCCACGCCAGTACCTCGTCAACGGCTCGGTCGACCAGGGCGTCGACTACTCGGCGCCCGGCGGCACGCCGGAGTACGCGATGGGCAGCGGCGTGATCATCGCCGAAGGGATCAACGGCTTCGGTCCCAACGCTCCGGTGCTGAAGATCACCTCGGGTCCCCTGGCCGGGCTCGAGGTCTACTACGGTCACGCCGGCCCGAACCTGGTCCATGTCGGCGACCACGTCCAGGCCGGTCAGAGGATCAGCGAGGTCGGGAACGGCATCGTCGGGATCTCCACCGGGCCGCACCTGGAGATCGGCTTCTACCCGCCGGCCGAGATGGGCGCCGGGTCGAAGATGCTCTCGGTGATCAACAAGATCCTGAGCCAGCACCCGCAGGGGCGCGTGTGGAACTCGACCAACGTCCAGACCGCGATGACCACGAGGCAGACCTCGACGTCGACGACGTCCGCCGCCCATGCGTCGGGCGACAGCGCGACGGCTACCAGCTCGCAGCCGGCTCAGAGCGCAAGCTCGGACGGATCGAGCAGCGCCAGCGCCGCCCTCGAGCCCGAGCCCTGCGCCGTCCTCGAGCCCGAGCTCCGCTCCGTCTCAGACCTCGTCTCGTCGCAGGCCGGCGCCGCACCGATGACGGTCACGGCGGGTTCGAGCGCGAGCGCGGCCGGCGCCGCGGCGTCCGCGTCCTCGACGCCGGCCGCCCCCGACTCGTCGAGTTCGAGCTCGACGCCGAGCATGCGACAGCTCGTCGACGACCGTGGCGGTCGGCTCGACCGGCGCCGACGCCGGCTCGGCCGCGTCGAGCGGGAGCACGACGCCGACCAGCACCCCAAGCGCGTCTGGAGCCCGCACGCCGTCGGCGACGGTGACGGTGGGTTCGGCGGGAGCCGACTCGTCCTCCGCCGCGACCGCGGCGCAGCCCGCCCCGGCGCAGTCGCGCCCGCGCCCGCGAGCCAGCCCGCGCCAGCGCAGCCGGCGCCCGGGCCCGCCCAGTCGGCGCCCGCGCCGCGCGAGCCAGCCCGCCCCCGCGAGCCAGCCCGCCCCCGCGCAGTCCGCGCCGAGCGAGCAGACCGCCACCACCCAGACCACGACCACCGACACCCCGACGCCGGCAAGCGCTCCGAGCACGCCGGCCGACCCGCCGTCTCAGAGCGACTCGGCCTCGCAGACCCAGCAGGTCTCGCAGGGCGACGTCTCGGTGACCGCCGGCTCCACGGCCCCCGCGGCGTCGGACGCCGCCACGGCCACGTCGGCATCTTCGTCCGGCGCCTGAACCTCGCCGCCAGGGGCTGTGCATGTCGCGCAGGCCCCTGGCGCCGGCGGGCGGCTCGGGTAGGCTACGGCCATGGCCACCTGCAGTCATATGCAAAGCAGCGAGCTCACCGACGCGCCCGCGGATGTGGAGGGGTGCGAGGAATGCCTGCAGTCAGGGCAGAAGTGGGTTGCGCTGCGGATGTGCGAGACCTGCGGGCACATCGGCTGCTGCGACAGCTCGGAAGGTCGGCACGCCACCGTCCACCACGAGTCCACCGGTCACCCCGTCATGCGCTCGGTCATGCCAGGCGAGGCCTGGCGCTGGTGCTACGTCGATGAGGTGATGGCCCAGCCCGGGGCGTGATCTCGCTCCGCCGTCCGCGGTGAGCGCGGAGTCGGCGTCACGATCGGAGTCGTTCGTCGCGCGCACGGCATGGGCGCGCAACCTCGAGGCACCCCTCCGCGACTTCCTGCGGACCGAGAGCGGCAGCGCGGCCGTACTGCTCGCGGCGACGATCGCCGCGCTCATCTGGGTCAACGTCTCGGGCTCGTCCTACACGCGCGTCTGGCACACGCTGCTGACGGTCAAGCTCGGCGGCTCGGGGATCTCGATGGACCTCCGGCAGTGGGTCAACGAGGGGCTGATGACGTTCTTCTTCCTCGTCGTGGGCCTGGAGGCGCGACGCGAGTTCGATCTCGGCGAGCTGCGCGATCGCCGCCGGCTCGCGCTGCCCCTGGCCGCCGGCGTGGGCGGGATGGTCGTGCCGATCGGGATCTACCTCGCGATCAACGGCGGGCATCCCTCAGCACACGGGTGGGGCACCGCGATGTCCACGGACACGGCGTTCGCGCTCGGGATGCTCACGCTCGTGGGCCGACGCTTCCCCCAGAGCCTGCGGACGTACATCCTGACCGTGGCGGTGGCGGACGACCTGGTGGCGCTGGTCGTGATCGTCCTCGCCTACACCGGAACCATCCACCTCGCCGCGCTGCTCATCGCGATCGGACTGTTCGCCGTGGTCGTGGCGTTCCGGCTGCGCCGCGTCCGCAACGGCGTCGTGTACCTGTCGCTCGCACTGCCGGCGTGGGTGGCGCTCGTCAAGTCGGGCGTGGACCCGGTCGTCGTGGGCCTGGCGACGGGACTGATCTCGATCGCCTATCCGGCTTCCAGGTCCGACCTGGAGCGCGCCACCGACCTGTTCCGGCTGTTCCGCGAGCAGCCCACCTCAGAGCTCGCGCAGTCGGCGCGCGCGGGCGTCCGCTCCGCGATCTCCCCCAACGAGCGCCTCCAGCAGATCTTCCACCCGGTCACGAGCTATCTGATCGTGCCCCTGTTCGCGCTGGCCAACGCCGGGATCGCGATCAGCGGCAGCTTCCTCGGCCACGCGTACACGTCGCGGATCACGCTCGGTGTGATCGCCGGGTACGTGCTCGGCAAGCCGATTGGCGTCACCGGCGCCACGTACCTCGTCACCCGGCTCAGCCGCGGCCGGATCAAGCCGCCGGTGGGCTGGGCCTCGGTCCTCGGCGGCGGTGCGATCGCCGGGATCGGGTTCACCGTGTCGCTCCTGATCGCCACGCTGGCGTTCCAGGGAACGGAGCTGGAGGAGGCGAAGCTCGGGGTGCTGACGGCGGGGCTCGGCGCGTCGATCCTCACCGCGACGGTGTTCCGCGCCACCTTGCTCCTGCCCCGGCGCCTGCGCCTCCGGGCGCTGCTCGGCAGCGCCGAGGCGCTGGTCGATCTGGCCGTGCCCGTGGATCCCGAGCGCGATCACTACCGCGGGCCCGAGGACGCGCCGGTGACCCTGGTCGAGTACGGCGACTTCGAGTGCCCGTACTGCGGACAGGCCGAGCGGATCGTGCGCGAGCTGCTGTCGGACTTCGGCGATTTGCGCTACGTGTGGCGCCACCTGCCTCTGAATGACGTGCACCCGCACGCCCAGCTCGCCGCCGAGGCGAGCGAGGCGGCCGGCGCGCAGGGCCGGTTCTGGGACATGTACGACACCCTGCTCGCGCACCAGGAGGCCCTGGCCGTCAGGGATCTGTTCGCGTACGCCGACCAGCTCGGCCTCGACGGAGAGCGGTTCCGCGAGCACCTGCGCAAGCGGAAGGCGACGCCCCGGATCGCCGAGGACGTCGAATCGGCCGACGCGAGCGGCGTCTCCGGTACGCCGACGTTCTTCATCAACGACCGCCGCCACTACGGCGCCTACGACGTGGCCACGCTGTCGGCCGCGGTCCGGGCGGCACGAGCGCGCGCGGCGGTGGCGGCTAGGCCATAGCCGCGGTTCCCGGCCCCTCGAGCGCCGCCTTCAGCACCCCCTCGGCGTGCTCGCGGGCGACCTGCTCGGCCGAGCGGAGCGTGTCCGCGTCACGTTCGAGACGGCTCACGGCCGACGTCCCCTCGGGGAGCCTCAGGCCGAACAGGAAGGGAGGCTCGGACGCGGGCCTTCGCGTGGCGTCCGCGAGCGCCGCCACCGTGGCCTCGTAATCGCCTGGGCGGGCCTGGTAGAGCTCGAGCAGCGCCGGGTTCAGCTTGCGCAGCCGGCGCGAGATGATCCGGTCGGCCAAACCCGAGGCCGGCTCGAGCGGGACGTCCCACGGGCGCGTCTGCAGCGCGAGCACGTGCGTGGCGCCGAGCTCGATCGCGGTCCGGTAGGGAATCGACTCGGCCAGACCGCCGTCGAGGAACCGGCGGCCACGGAACTCGACCGGGCCGCCGCCCACCCACGGCATCCGGCTCGAGGCCAGCAGCGCCCCGCGCAGTTCCTCGACCGAGTGCAGCTCGGAGAGCACGGCCACCGCCGCACGATCCACGTCGACCGCGACGCAGTGGAGCGGGATCTCGCTCGCCGCCGTGCGCTCGTGGCGCCCCGCGTCGAGGCCCCGCGGGTCGGCGTGATCGAGCGTGAACGCCACGTCGACGGCGGCGCGGCCGATCAGCAGGCGGTACGGGTTGATGAAGCGCCGGGTGGTGAATGCGGAGTGGTACGCGGCGGCGCACGCCTCGGCCACGCCGGCGAGGAGGGCCGCGCCGTTGAGCGCGCCGGCCGACGTGCCCACGACCAGGTCGAAGCACGGCGTGAGGCCCAGGCGCTCGATCGCCGCGGCCATTCCGGCCGAGACCACGCCGCGCATCCCTCCGCCCTCCAGCGCCAGGGCCAGCCGCGCGCCATCCGAGCGCGCCGCGGCGTCGCCGGTAGCGGCGCGGCGGGCCAGCAGATCGAGGACGGGGTGACGGTCAGACATCGTGATGCAACATTTTCGCGATATGTTGCACGACATGGCGCAAGCGCGGCTGAACATTCTCGACGAGCTCTACCTCCACCTCGACCGCGAACAGGAGCCGTGGACCGTCCACGTCGAGATCCGGGTCGAGGGGCGGGTCGACGCGGCGCGGCTGATCGAGGCGGTGCGCGAGGCGGCGCGCAGGCATCCGCTGGCGCGCGCCCGGCTGACCGAGGGCGGCCCCCTTGGCGGCGGCTACCGGTGGGAGATCGACCAGGAGCTGGGCGAGATCGACTTGGAGGAGCTCGAGGCCCGTGACGAAGCCGAGCTCGCCGCCGGCCGGGAGCGGCTCCTGAGCCGCTCTCCCCGGCTGGACCGGCCGGGGCCGTTCGCGCTGCTGCTGGCCCACCGCCCCGATGGGGACACGGTCGTGCTCAACCTGCACCACGCCGCCGGCGACGGCCTGGCGGCGCTCCGGCTGATGGGCTCGATTGCCCGCGCCTATGGCGGCGAGGAGGATCCGCTGCCCGACGTCGACCCGCTCGCGGTCCGCGACGTGCTGGCAATCGCGAGCGCGGGATCGCTCGCGGAGCGCCTGGCCCGCGCCCGGGCCGGGCTCGATTACCTCGGCCGCGGCCTGAATGCGCCGGCGCGGATCGCCCCGTCCGGAGCCGATGACCGTCCGGGCTACGGCTTCGCCCTCGCCTCGTTCGCGCCCGCGGAGGTCGAGCGGATCGCCGGCCTGCGCACCGGCGGAGCCACGGTCAACGACGTCCTGCTGGGCGCGCTGGCAGTGACGATCCGGCGGTGGAACGAGCGTCTGGAAGCCGAGACCGACTCGATCTACCTGATGATGCCGATCAACCTGCGCCCGGCGGAGTGGCGCTACGAGGTGGTCGGCAACTTCGCCTCGTACGTGAGCGTGCGCCTGGCCGCACGCGAGCACGCGACGCTCGAGCAGGCGATCGCGGCCGCCGCGGCCCGGACGCGCGCGATCAAGGACGGTGGCGTGGCGGGGTTGATCGTCGAGCTGTTCGCGCCGCCGACACTGCTGCCGGGTCCGCTCAAGCAGCGGATGCAGGACCTGATCCCACTCACCGGCAACCGGGTCGTCGACACCGCGGTGCTCTCGAACCTGGGGCGGGTCGAGGCGGTTCCGCGGCTCGGCGAGGCCGGCGCGGTGCGCGAGCTGTGGTTCTCGCCCCCGGGCCGGATGCCCCTCGGCGCCTCGTTCGGGGCGGCCACGCTCGAGGGCCGTCTGTTCCTCGCGCTGCGCTACCGCCACGCGCTGTTCGATGCCGCGTCCGCGGGCCAATTCGCAGATCTTTATCGGGCCACCCTTCTGAACGGGTAATACTCCGTGGCGCCGGCGCGGCGCAACCCAAGGAGGAGAGAGGCTTGAGCGAGATCACCGAGACCCGTCGGGCGGTGCTGGCCGCGCTGTGCGACGCGATCGCCCCGCCCGTGGCGCACGATCCGGACCCGGACGGATTCTTCGCCCGCAAGGCGAGCGAGGTCGGCGTGGCGCCGGCGCTCGAGGGAGTCCTCGCAGCGATGGCGCCCGAGCAGCGGGGCGGCCTGTTCCAGCTCCTCGACGCGCTCGCCGATCAGGGCTTCACACGCTCCTCGCAGCGCTCCCAGGAGCAGATCCTCCGCAACATCGCGCTGACCGGGCCACAGCCCGCGGCCGGGGTCCAGGCGCTGACCGGCATGGTCCTGTTCCTGTACTACGGACTGCCCGACGAGCGAGGCCAGAACCCCAACTGGAAGACGTTCGGATATCCCGGGCCGCTCGGCCCCCCGTCTCAGGCCCCCCGGTCGATCGAGCCGTTCGTCCCCGACGGGGATGTCACGCTCGAGGCCGACGTGTGCATCGTCGGGTCGGGCGCCGGCGGGGGAGTGATGGCCGGGTGCCTGTCCGAGCGCGGCCTGAAGGTCGTGGTGCTCGAGGCGGGCGGCTATTTCGATGACGCCGACTTCCTCGGCCTCGAGATCCCCGCCTACCAGAACCTGTACTGGCGGGGCGGGCCGAATCCGACCGCCGACCTCAACGTCTCGCTCCAGGCCGGCTCGTGCCTCGGGGGCGGAACCGTGATCAACTGGACCAACTCGCTGCGCACGACGCCCTGGGTGCGCGAGCAGTGGGAGCGCGAGTACGGGCTGGAGGGGGTGGCCGGCGCGGACTTCGACCGCCACCTCGACGCGGTGTGGGATCGGCTCGGCGTCAACGACCGCTCCTCGGACCTGAACGCCGCCCACCAGCGGATGAAGGCGGGGGCCGAGCGGCTCGGCTGGAGCTTCTGCCTGGCCAACCGCAACGTCGACGAGGATCGCTACACGTTCGAGACCGCGGGCTACCTCGGCTTCGGCGACCCCACCGGCGCCAAGCGCTCGACGCTCAAGACCTACCTGCACGACGCCTACGAGCGCGGCGCCGTGCTCGTGCCGCGGTGCGCCGCCGAGCGCGTGCTGGTCGAGCAGGGGCGCGCGGCCGGAGTGGAGGCGACCTGGTCTGACCCGGCGTCGGGACGCTCCGCCAAGGTGACCGTGCGGGCGCCGCAGGTCGTGGTCGCAGCCGGCGCGCTCGAATCGCCGGCGCTGCTGCTGCGCTCGGGGATCGGCGGACCCGCCGTCGGCGACTATCTGCGCCTGCACCCGTGCACGGCCACGTTCGGCTTCTACCCACAGGACATGGAGAACTGGAAGGGCGCGCCGCACTCCGGGCTCGTGCACGAGTTCGACGACATCGAGGACGGCTACGGCTTCCTGATCGAAGGGGCGCAGTACACGACGGCGATCGCCGGGTCCTCACTGCCGTTCACCACGGCAGCCGAGCACAAGCGGATCATGTCCCAGTTCCGCCACGGCGCGACGCTGATCTCTCTGGTGCGCGACCGCGGCCACGGCCGCGTCACGATCGACCGGGCCGGGATGTCGGTGCCGACCTACGCCCTGACCGACGAGCTCGATCTGCGCAACATGGCCCAGGGGATCGACGCCCAGGTCCGGCTTCACGAGGCGGCCGGCGCCACCCAGATCACGGGCGTGGCGGCCGGCGCGCCAACCTGGCGCTGGGGCGATGACCCGGGCACGTTCAGCGCGCGCGTTCAGCAGATTCCGCTGCGGGGCGGTGGGTGGACGCTGTTCTCGGCCCACCAGATGGGAACCTGCCGGATGGGCACGGACCCGGAGACGAGCGTGGCCGGGCCGTGGGGCGAGCTGCACGACGTCAAGGGGGTGTGGATCGGCGACGGCAGCGCGTTCCCGACCGCCTCGGGCACCAACCCGATGATCACGATCATGGCGCTCGCTCACCGCAACGCGGAGGCCGTCGCCTCCGCGTCCGGCACCGCCGGTGCGCCCGCCACCGCCACCGCCACGACCGCCTAGGGGAGACCGCATATGGCAACCACCACAGAACCGCAGCTCCGCGTCCACGACACGCTCTACATCGGGGGCGAGTGGGTGGCGCCGGCCGATCCGCGCGGCACGATCACGGTGATCAACCCCGCCACCGAGGAGGCGATCGGCCGCATCCCGGAGGGGACGCCCGAGGATGTGAACCGGGCGGTCGCGGCGGCGCGCGCCGCGTTCGACACCTGGTCGCAGACCTCCGTCGCCGAGCGGGTGGGGTGGCTCGAGCGGATCGCCGCCACGCTCGCCGACCGCCAGATGGAGATCGCGACGGTGATCTCGCAGGAAGTCGGGATGCCGATCCGTCAGGCGGTGGCGATCCAGGCGGGCCTGCCCACGATGACGTTCACCGCCATGCCGCAGCTGGCGGCGCAGGTGCAGTGGGAGCAGGAGATCGGCAACTCGCTGATCGTGCGCGAGCCGGTGGGCGTGGTCGGCGCGATCACGCCCTGGAACTACCCCCTGCACCAGGTCTGCGCCAAGGTGGCGCCGGCGCTGGCCGCGGGATGCACCGTCGTGCTCAAGCCCTCCGAGGTGACGCCGCTGAACGCGTTCCTGCTCGCGTCGATCCTGGACGAGCTGGGCCTCCCGCCCGGCGTGTTCAACCTGGTCAGCGGCTACGGGCCGGTGGTGGGGGAGGCGATCGCCGCCCACGCCGGCGTCGACATGATCTCGTTCACCGGCTCCACCCGCGCCGGCCGGCGCGTGGCCGAGCTGGCCGCGCAGTCGATCAAGCGCGTGGCGCTCGAGCTCGGCGGCAAGTCGCCCAATGTGATCCTCGACGATGCGCCCCTCCAGGAGGCCGTGGCCGACGGGATGGCCAAGTGCTACCTGAACTCGGGCCAGACGTGCAGCGCCTTGACCCGGATGCTCGTGCCCCGCGCGCGGCTGCCCGAGGTCGAGGCGATCGCGGCCGCGGTGGCCGAGAAGTTCGCCCCCGGGGATCCCTGCGACGAGTCCACGCCCCTCGGCCCGGTCGTGTCCGAGGTGCAGCGCCGGCGAGTGCGCGACTACATCGGCAAGGGCGTCGAGGGGGGCGCCAAGCTCGTCGCCGGCGGCGCGGAGCCGCCGCCCGGCCTGGACCGCGGGTGGTACGTGCAGCCGACGGTGTTCTCCGAGGTCACGCCCGAGATGACGATCGCCCAGGAGGAGATCTTCGGACCGGTGCTGGTGATCATGCCCTACGAGGACGAGGAGGACGCGGTCCGTATCGCCAACGACACCGTCTACGGCCTGGCCGGCGGTGTCTGGTCGGGCGACGAGGAGCGGGCCAAGCGGGTGGCCAGGCGGATCCGAACCGGCCAGATCGAGATCAACGGCGCCGCCTTCAATCCGCTGGCCCCGTTCGGGGGGTACAAGCAATCGGGGTACGGCCGTGAGCTCGGACCGTTTGGGCTCGACGAGTACCTCGAAGTGAAAGCGCTGCAGCTTTAGTGCACTAGGAGGAGGGTTTCAATGGATCCGCTCAGTCCGCTCGACGCGTCGTTCCTGGACATCGAGAACGACGTCAACCACATGCACATCGGCTCGGTCGGGATCTTCGAGGGTCCGCCGCCGTCGAAGGCCGACATCTGCTCCGCGGTGGGCTCCAAGCTCCACCTCGTCCCTCGCTACCGGCAGAAGATCCGCTACCCGCCGCTGCACATGGGGCCGCCGGTGTGGATCGACGATGCCCATTTCAACCTCGACTACCACGTCCGCCGCACGGCGCTCGCCTCGCCCGGCGGCGAGGCGGAGCTGCGGACGCTCGTGGCCCGGGTCATGTCCCAGCAGCTCGACCGGACCAAGCCCCTGTGGGAGCTGTGGGCGGCAGAGGGCCTGGGCAACGGCCGTTGGGCGCTCGTGTCGAAGACCCATCACTGCATGGTCGACGGCGTGTCGGCGACCGACCTGCTCTCGGTCCTGCTCGACTCCGAGCGCGATCCGATCCGGGCTCCGGCTCCGCGCTGGACGCCGGAGCCCGAGCCCTCGGCGAGCGAGCTGATCGCCCAGCCGCTGGCTCGGCGCCTGGTCAGCCCCGTCGGCGCGATCTCAGCGGCGGCTCAGGTCGTCCGCGGGCCGACTCAGGTCGCGGATCAAGCCTGGAGCGCGCTGCGCGGCACGGCCGCGATGCGCGGGCTGCTCCGCCCCGGGCCGAAGACCTCGCTGAACGGGCCGATCGGGCCGCACCGCCGCTGGGATTGGGCGCACGCCAGCCTGAGCGACGTCAAGGTCGTGCGTGGGTCGCTCGGCGGAACCGTGAACGACGTGGTGCTGGCGGTGATCTCGCACGGCTTCCGCGAGCTGCTGCTCTCGCGGTCCGAGGACCCGTCCCGGACGAAGATCCGTACCTTGGTGCCCGTGTCCGTGCGCCGGGCCACCGAGCGCGGCACGTACAACAACCGGGTCTCGGCGATGTTCGCGGAGCTGCCGGTGGGACTCGACGATCCGGTCGAGCGGCTGAATTCGGTGAGCGCGCAGATGGAGGGACTCAAGCGCTCGCAGCAGGCGGTGGCGGGCGACGTGCTGACCTCGCTGTCGGGCTTCGCGCCGTCTCTGCTGCTGGCGCTGGGGACGCGCCTCGCCGTCCGCGTGCCGCAGCGGAGCCTGACCACGGTCACGACGAACGTGCCAGGCCCGCAACAGCCGCTGTTCCTGGCCGGCCGGCGGATGCTCGAGGCGATCCCCTACGTGCCGATCGCCAACCAGGTCCGGATCGGGGTGGCGATCTTCTCCTACGACGGGGGGCTCAAGTTCGGCGTCACCGGCGACTACGACAGCGCGCCCGACGTCCGGATCCTGTGCAGCGGGATCGAGAGCGGGATGGCCGAGCTGGTCAAGGCGGCGCAGGGAGCGGGACCTGCCCGGGTGGCGCGGGCGAAGCGGCCGCGCGCTCAGGCGGCGGCGAGGCCGGCGCGGGAGCCGGCGGCCGGAACGGCCGAGGCGGAGGGCGCCAGCAGTCGCGAGAGCACGTAGTAGACGGCCGAGTTCACCGCCATCCCAACGTGGGTCGAGTGGACCTCGATGTGCCGTGCCGCGGGGTCGAGGCAGGCCCGCCAGTCGACGACGCCGTCGCTGCACGAGTAGACCGAGGCGAAACGCACGCCGTCGGGGAACGGCGCCGCGAGTTGCTCGGTGACGATCGCGCAGCAGCTGGAGTTGCACTGGTAGGAGAAGAGGCCGCGGGCGCCGAGCGAGCCGAGCAGCGCGACCGCCTTGACCTGGGCGTGAACGAGCGGGTGGACGGCGAGCTGGTCCTTCAGGGGCGAGCCGAGGCAGACGATGCCTTCGAGCAGGTCGGGCCGGCGGACTGCGAGCACGCGGGCCATGGTGCCGCCGCGGCTGTGACCGATGATCGTGACCTTCCGGCCGTGCCGCTCGGCGTGGCGCTCCAGCTCAGCCTCGAGGCGCTCGAGCGCCCGGGCGGCGCAGTCGACGTTGGCGCGGATCCCGGCGCGGCACGGCCGATAGCCGATCCGCCTGAGCCACTGGGCCATCAGCCCGAGCGACATGTCGCCGGCGAGGAAGCCCGGGATGAGCATCACCGGGGCGCCTTCGCCCCGGGTAACGCCATCGCCGGCCCAGACCTCGCTGCGCATCAGCGCGGAGCGCTCGAAGGCCACCAAGCCCTCGCGCCAGATGGGTATTCGGAGCGCCTCCAGGCCCGTCATGGCGCGGCACTCTACACCCGCCCGAGGCGTCGCCACCCCGGCGATGGGTCTAAAAACGGTCCATTGTGATCGCGTTCACACCCGGGCCAGGTCCGCCGGCCCTAGGTCCGCCGGCGCTCGCCCAGGGCGATCGCCCAAGCCACGACGTCGGCGTACCGAGTCGGAGCGAGGCGCACCAGGGCGTCCATGACGTAGGCGTCCGGGCCGACGAGAATCCGGCTCTTGCCCGCCTTCACCCCGCGGTGAATGATCTCGGCCGCACGCTCGGGTGTGGTCCGGGCGATCGTGTCGAAGTCCTGGGCGGCCTCGTCGTGCGTGCGCGGAGTGACCCGCGGATCCGCGTGGTAGCGCGCGTTGCGGGCGATGTTGGTCCTGATCCCGCCAGGATGCACGGTCACCGCGTGAACGCCGGTGCCGCGCAGCTCGCCTCGCAGCGACTCCGTGAAGCCCCGGACGGCGAACTTCGAGGTGCAGTAGGCGCTCTGCGTGGGCACGCCGATCAGGCCGAACGCGCTCGACGTGTTCACGATCACCCCCGATCCCTGGCTCAGGAGGATCGGCAGGAAGGCTCGACTGCCGTTGAGAACGCCACCGAGGTTGATATCGAGCACCCACTCGTCGTCCTCGACGACGGAGCCGGCGACGGGTTGGGAGGTGGCGACCCCGGCGTTGTTGAACACCATCCCGAGCGGCGCCGGCGCCCACTCGGCGACCTCCTCGGCGAACTTCGACTGGGCCTCACGATCGCGAACGTCGAGCGCTCGCGTCAGCACGGGCCCGGCGAGCGAGGCGGCGGTCTCCGCCAGGCCCGCCTCGTCGACATCGGCAAGCGCCACCGGGCAGCCGTGGGCGGACAGGCGCTGGGCGACCGCACGGCCGATGCCGGAGCCCGCGCCGGAGATGAACGCGGTGCGGCCGTCGATCTGAATGCGAGCGCGCCCGCCCCCGCGGGCCATCAGGCCGGGACCGGTTCGGTCTCGTGGGCGGGCGCCGGCCGTGGCGTCCACACCCCGTAGTCGCCGGCGTCGAACCGGGACAGGCGCTTCTGGTAGGCGCGGACACTGCCCGGCCACAGGGTCGAGTTGCGGCCGGTGGCATCGAGGTACCAGCTCAGGCAGCCGCCCGCCGTCCACACGCTCCCCTTCGTGCCGCGCGTGACCTCGGCCAGGAAGCGCTCCTGCGCCTCGTCCCGGGGCTCAATCGCCGACAGCCCGGTTTGCCGCTGCCACTCGAGCGCGCGCATCAGATAGTCGACCTGCGCCTCGATCATCAGCAGCACCGAATTGTGGCCGAGGCCCGTGCTCGGGCCGAGCAGGAAGAACAGGTTCGGAAAGCCCGCCACCGACATGCCGAGATGCGCCTTGGGGCTGCCCTTCCAGGCCGCCGCCAGCGTCCGCCCGTCCGGACCGTGGATGCGGTGGCTGATGGGCGGATCGGTGACCTGGAAGCCGGTGCCGAAGATGATCGTGTCGGCGCGGTGCTCGACGCCGTCGGAGTCGCGGATCCCGTCCGGGGTCACCGATTCGATCCCGCACGTCACGACGTCGACGTTGTCGGCGCACAGCGCCGGGTACCACGTGTCGGAGCCGAGGATGCGCTTGCAGCCGAGCCGGTAGTCGGGCGTGAGCTTGGCGCGGAGCTCCGGGTCGGGTACCTGGCGCTCGAGATGGCGGAGCGCCTGTCGCTCGAGCACCTTCATCAGGCGTGGGTGCTTGAAGCCGACATGGAGCGACTCCTGAAGCGAGAAGACGATGCTCCGGGCCAGCGACAGCAGCCGGGGGTAACGCTCGAACCGCCGGCGCCAGCGGCCGGGAATGTCGGGGTTGGAGCGCGGCGTGATCCACGGCGGCGTGCGCTGGAGCACGGTCAGGCGTCCGACCTCGGGCTGGATCTCGGGCACGAACTGGATCGCCGAGGCGCCCGTCCCGATCACCGCCACGTTACGGCCGCGCAGGTCGTGGTCGTGGTTCCAGCGCGCCGAGTGGAACATCGTGCCGCGGAAGGACGCGAGCCCTGGCAGATCGGGGATCGATGGGTCGGCGAGCGCTCCGGCGGCCGACACGACCACGTTCGCGGTCAGCGCTCCCTGCGGGGTCTCGACCTCCCAGCATGCCTGCTCGTCGAGCCACCGCATCGCCAGCACCTCATGGCCGTAGCGCAGATGACGCTCGAGCCCATGGCGGGACACGACCTCGCGCATGTAGTCCCAGATCTCGGCCTGGCCGGCGAACGCGGTGCTCCAGTCCGGGTTCTGCTCCTTGGTCCACGAGTAGAGGACGCTCGGGATGTCGCATGCGCACCCGGGATAGGTGTTGTCGCGCCAGGTGCCGCCAAGGTCGTCGGCCCGTTCCAGGACGACGAAGTCCTCCTGACCGGCGTTCCGGAGCTCCATCGCCATCCCCAGCCCGGAGAACCCGGCGCCGACGATCGCGATCTCGTAATGCTCGTCCCGTTCCATGTGATGACCTCCAACAGGATGGCGGTACGCGGGTGTACCGTTCTGGTACGAGAGCATACCACCGGAGGGGCGCGGCTAAACGCCGTCGTCGCCGGCGACGCCCTGCAGCAGCGCGCCGGCCAGGATCGCCTTGATCGTCGCGCCGGCGGTGATCCGCAGCTCGTTCAGATCCCGCTCGCGCTGGAGGTAGATGACGGCGAGCTCGCGCAGGCCGCCGACGATCATGATCGCGGTGTCCATCCTGAGCGGGCGAAAGCCGACATCGGGCCGCTGGCGGCGGGCGGAGTCGACGAGCTCGACGAGCAGTCCCGCGAAGCGCTCGGTCACCCCGGTCATGCGATCCGCGCCGGCGCGTCCCAGCGACGGGAGCTCGTGCACGAAGCTCCGATACAGCGCCGGCTGCGCGGTGACGCCGTCGATGTAGGCGTCGAGCGCGCTGTCGACCTGCTCCTCGAGCGATCGCTCGGGCCGGACGGCCGCGGCCACCTGCTCCATCATCTGGTCGTTGACGGCGTCGAACAGGGCCAGGAAGCACGCTTCGCGATCCTCGAAGTGCTCGTAGAAGGTCCGCCGTGAGGTCCGCGCGATCCGGACCACATCCGCGACGGTGGTCTCGCGATAGCCGCTCTGCTCGATCGAGTTCGCCATCGCCACGATCAGGCGCTCGCGGTGGGTCGCGGTCTGCTCGGTGGTCACCGCGCGCACGGTAGCGACTCAGGTCTGTGGCGGAAGACGCTCCAGCGCCTCGAGCTCGAAGCGCAACAGCTCCACGACGCGGCTGTCGGGGATCCGCTGCTCGAGCATCTCCAGCGAGCGCCGGTGGCGTCGCAGCTTGACGGCAGCCTCGTCCCAGGCGAGCCCGGTGGCGAGCTGGAGCCGCAGCTCCCGGACCTTGCTCACCTTGTCGGCGCCGTAGACGACGGGAGCGAATCCGCCCGCGCGGCGGACCCGCTCGCGCACGTCGTCCTTGCGCGCTTCCTCATCGGCGATCGACGGGTCGTCGCTCACGAGCTC
Source organism: uncultured Solirubrobacterales bacterium (assembly GCA_963710305.1). GTDB lineage: Bacteria > Actinomycetota > Thermoleophilia > Solirubrobacterales > Solirubrobacteraceae > Palsa-465. The sequence goes on from CAVPZV010000005.1 coordinate 193,979, forward strand.
CACGAGCGTGGCCACGTCGGCGCCGAAGCGTCGCTCGAGCTCGGATGCCGCGGCGTCGGTGTCCTCGAGCACATCGTGGAGGACCGCCGCGGCGACCACGTGGTCCGGGTAGCGCGAACGGGCGAGCAGCGAGGCCACCTCGAGCGGATGAAGCAGAAACGAGGCGCTGTCGCCGCCCCGGCGCTGGCCGTCGTGGTGGGCGCGCGCGAACTCGATCGCCGCTTGGGACAGCGGCAGCCCGTGCACGAAGCTGAGCGCCGGATCCTCGCTCACGCCGCCAGTCTGGCGGATGTCACGTCCGCATGCTGACCTGGCCGGCCGCGGTCAGGTCGGCTAACTTCCAGATGGATGGCAACGACCAAAGAAGATCGCCAACGGGACCCCGATCAGGGGCAAAACCTGCTCCTGCAGATCTCCAACGCCATGGTGCGACTGCAGAAGGAGTTCTTCGGCAAGGGACCGACGAAGGCGAAGTCGTACATGTTCGATGATCTCCTGCTCATCGTCATGCGCGAGGGCATGACCACGGCGGAGAGGACGATGCTGGAGTTCGGGCACCCTGAGCAGGTGCGCCAGTTCCGGCAGCTCTACCAGGACGAGATGACCGAGCGGCTCACCGGCATGGTCCAGGACCTGACCGGCCGCAAGGTCATCAACTACCAGAGCCAGGTGATGTTCGACCCGGACCTCGTGCTCGAGATCTTCGTGTTCGAATCCGAGCATGGTGCGCCGGCAATCGACGCGACGGCCCTGTCCCAGCTCGAGGTCGCAGCGATCGCCGGGGCGGCCGACGAGTCGGCGCCGCTCGAGCCGCCGTCCACGGCCGGCCAGCAATCGGAGTAAGTCCCTCCGAGAACCGCTGATCGGACCCGCCGCCCGGCGCGCGGGCGGCGATCGACGCCGTGCCACGCCTACACAGTCTGTACACAGTAGTTCAACAAGCTGTTACGCTCTCGGATGATCCGGACACTGCGCCGGCTCGAATTACCCGGTATGGAGCGGACATGAGAATCGCGATCGTAGGTGCGGGCGTCTCGGGGCTGACCGTCGCCCACCTGCTGCACCGCGAGCACGACCTGACGGTGTACGAGGCCGGTTCCTACGCCGGCGGGCACACGAACACGATCAGGGTCGACACGCCGTCCGAGACGCATCACGTCGACACCGGGTTCGTCGTGTTCAACGACCGGAACTACCCCACGTTCGAGCGGCTTCTGACCCGGCTCGGGGTGGCGACGCAACCGTCGACGATGACCTTCGGGGTCAGCGACGGGCTCGGCGACTTCGAGTACAGCGGCGGGTCGCCGAACGGACTGTTCGCCAAGCGCTCGCACCTGGTGACGCCATGGTTTCACCGGATGGTCGTGGACCTGGCCCGTTTCAACCGGGCCGCCCGAGAGCTCGCGCGGACCTCGGCGCCCGCGGTCTCGCTCGGGCACTGGCTCGAGGAGCAGCGCTTCTCGCGCGCGTTCATCGAGCGGCTGATCGTGCCGCAGGTCTCGGCGGTGTGGTCCGCCGATCCGCGCCACATGTGGAGCTTTCCGGCCCGGTTCATGGCCGAGTTCTTCGACAACCACGGGATGCTCGCATTCCGCGGGCGGCCGCAGTGGCGGACGATCTCCGGCGGAGCCGCCCGCTACGTCGAGGCGCTGATCGCGCCGCTCGGGCCGCGCCTGCGTCTGCGCGCCGCCGTCGAATCCGTCACGCGCAGCGACGACCACGTGCTCGTGAAGCCGCGCGGGGGAGAGCCCGAGCGCTTCGACGAGGTGGTGATCGCGACGCATTCCGACCAGGCGGTGCGGCTGCTGTCCGACGCGACCGACCGGGAGCGTGACGTCCTCGGCTCATTCGCCTATCAGGACAACGAGGCGGTGCTCCATACCGACGAGCGGATGCTTCCTCGCCGGCGGCGCGCCTGGGCGAGCTGGAACTACCATCTCCGGCCCGATCCGGTGGGCCGCACCACCGTGACCTACCACATGAACCGTCTCCAGTCGCTCCGCGCCGAGCGCGAGTTCTGCGTGACGCTCAACCGGACGGCTGAGATCAACCCGGACAGCGTGATCCGGACCATCTCCTACGCCCACCCGGTGTACACCCCTGGCGCGGTCGCCGCGCAGACGCGTCACGCCGAGATCAGCGGCCACGGCCGGACGCACTTCTGCGGCGCGTACTGGGGGTGGGGCTTCCACGAGGATGGCGTGCGCAGCGGCCTGAGCGTCGCAGCGCGGTTCGGAGCGGGGCTGTGAGCGCCAGCTGCCTGTACGAGGGCACGATCCGCCACCGTCGCTTCACCCCGGGGAGGCCCGTGCCCGCGCGGGAGTTCCGCCACCGGCTCGCGCTCGCCTACATCGACCTGGAGGAGCTCCCGAGCCTGCTGGGCGGGCGCCTCATGGCCCGCCGCCCCGGGTCGCTTCGCTTCCGCCGGCGCGACTACCTCGGCGACGCCGGCACACCGCTTGATCAGGCGGTGCGCGATCGCGTCGAGTCCGAGACCGGCGAGCGCCCGCCCGGCCCGATCCGGGTGCTCACCCAGCTGCGCTCGTTCGGCCATTGCTTCAACCCGGTGAGCTTCTACTACTGCTTCGATGCGGCGGGCGCGGGCCTGGACGCGGTCGTCGCGGAGGTGACCAACACTCCGTGGCGCGAGCGCCACGCCTACGTGCTGCCGGTCGCCGGTGCACGCCTCGACGCCGGTTTCGACAAGGCCCTCCACGTCTCGCCGTTCATGGGGATGGACCATCGCTACCTCGCTCGCGCCACCATGCCGAGCGACACGCTGTCGGTCCACGTGGAGAGCGCTCGCGCCGGCGAGAAGGTGTTCGACGCCACCCTCGGCCTGGTTCGACGGGAGCTCACGCGCGGCTCGGCGGCGCGCATGAGCGCGCGCTACCCGCTGGCCACGATCCGGGTGCTCGGATTGATCTACCTTCACGCGCTCGGGCTCAAGCTCGCCGGCTTCGCCATCCACCGCCGTCCGCAGGCGGGCGCGGCATGAGCCGGCGCCTCGTCTCCTTCCTGCTCGCCCGGATCAGGGAGGGCAGCCTGACCGTGGTCGAAGACGCAGAGCGCCGCGTGTTCGGAGCCGGGCCGCCGGCCGCGACGCTGGTGATCCGCTCGCCGCGCGCGTGGCGGATGCTCCTGCGCGGCAGTCGCGGCCTCGCCGAGAGCTACGCGCGCGGCTACTGGGATTCGCCCGACCTGGTGGCGCTGATCAGGCTGGCGGCGCGCAACGCGTCGGCGCTCGACCGCCTCAGGGCCCGGTTGGCGCCGCTACGCCGGCCGATCCTGCACGTGTGCTCCCTCGCCCGGCGCAGCACCCGTCGGCGCCGTCGCCGTCACATCGCTGCTCACTACGACCTGGGCAACGCGCTGTTCTCGCGCATGCTCGACCGGACCATGAGCTATTCGTGCGGCGTGTTCGAGTGGCAGGGGATGTCGCTCGAGGAGGCTCAACTGGCGAAGCTCGAGCGGGTGTGCGAGAAGCTCGACCTCGGAGCCGACGACCACGTGCTCGAGATCGGCACCGGATGGGGAGGCTTCGCCGTCCATGCCGCGGTCACCCGAGGCTGCCGGGTGACGACCACGACGCTCTCGCGCGAGCAGTACGAGTATGCGCTCGAGCAGGTGGACCGAGCCGGGGTGTCCGACCGCGTCACGATCCTGCTCGACGACTACCGCGACCTCCGCGGCCGCTACGACAAGCTCGTGTCGATCGAGATGATCGAGGCCGTCGGGCTGGCGGCACTTCGGCACGTTCCTGGCCAAGTGCGCGGAGCTGCTCGAGCCCCATGGCGCGATGCTGCTCCAGGCGATCACGATCGACGACCGGGCCTACGAGGTCGAGAAGGCGTCTCGCTCGTTCATGAGCACCTACATCTTTCCCGGGGGTTGCCTACCGTCCCTCGAGGTCATCGCCCGCAATCTGGCCCGGTGCACAGACATGCAGGCGATCGACCTCGAGGACCTGACGGCGCACTACGTGGAGACGCTGCGGCGGTGGCACCGGAACTTCGTGCGGGCGAGCGGCGAGCTCGAGCGCCTCGGCTACGACGAGCGCTTCCGGCGCCTCTGGACCCTGTACCTCGCGTACTGCGAGGCCGGCTTCGCCGAGCGGCGGATCTGCGACGTCCAGCTCGTCCTGTCGAAGCCCCGGCGGCCGGTTGCCGGCCGGCGCGCGGCGCCCGCCGCGGCGGTGACCGCGGTCGAGCCGGCCGGGGCCTGAGCCCGGGCGGTGCAGCCGGCGGCGCGCGGGCTCAGCCGGCGGCGAGCGCCGACTCGCACGCCTCCCAGAGCCGCCGGCGATCCTCGGGCTGCTCCTCGCCGGCGCCGAGCAGGTAGCGCGTGGGGCGCGGACGCCGGTCGTGCCAGAACAGCCCGGTGCTGTGCAGCGGCTCGTCCGCACCACCTAGCCAGACGATCGTGTCGGCGCCCTGCTCGGGCGTGCGGATGATCGGCATGGTGAGCCGTCGGAACAACGGCATCCAGTCGCGCACGCCCTTGGTGTCGACCCAGCCGGGGTGCATCGAGTGCACCACCACGCCGGTTGCCACGAAGCCGGTCGGCCCACTGCTCGGTGATCACCACCTGCTCGCGCTTGGTGCGCGCGTAGAGCTTCTTCGGACCGTAGCCGGCCTGGTCGGACTCGACGTCCTCGCCCGGCAGACCCTGGCCGTACATCCCGCCAGAGCTCACGTTGATGACGCGCGCGGGCGCGCTGCGCTCCAGCATCTCGCGAAGCAGCGCGGTGAGCGCAAAGGGAGCGAGGACGTGCGTGGCGAACATCAGCTCGTGGCCTTCGACCGAACGCTGCCGCTCGTCGGGCATCACGCCCGCGTTGTTGACGAGCACGTCGAGGCGGGACTCGGCTTGCGCGTAACCCGCGGCCAGGCGGCGCAGCTCGGCGATGCTGCTGACATCGCAGGCCCATGGCCGCACGTCGGCCGCGGGGACCGCGGCCCGAACCTCGCGCACGACGTCGTGCGCCCGCTCCTCGCTGCGCGCCACCGCCGCCACCGTGGCGCCCAACTCGGCGAAGCCGCGCGCGGCGGCGAGGCCTATTCCGGATGCGGCTCCCGTGATCAGGACCAGCTTGCCGTCCATCCGCGGCGGGTTCGCCGGCCAGCCGGGAAGACGGCGGCGCACGGCCAGGCCGGGATGTCCGTAGCCGAGCGCGATGCTGCGGTCGAGCGCGGTGTCGATCAGATCGGCGACGGGAGTACGCGGCGGCATGGCCGGCTCATACCCTCCATGAGTGTTCAGTAAAAGCTATACGATGCGTTAATGGCCGAGACGCCACAGGGCTTCAGCATCCGCGACGTCGTCGAGCGCACCGGCGTGGCCGAGGGCACGCTGCGGATGTGGGAGCACCGCCACGGCTTTCCCGTTCCCGTGCGGCTGCCCAGCGGCCACCGCCGCTACAGCGTGCGGGACATCGAGCTGATCCGCCGCGTCGCGGCCGAGCGCACAGCGGGCATGTCGCTTACCGCGGCGATCGACCGCGCCTCGAAGTACGGAGAGAGTCCTGCGCCGTCGGTGCACGCGATGCTCCGCCAGCGGCGCCCGGATCTCGAGCCGCGAACGCTGACCAAGCCGCTCATGCTCGCGCTGTCGCACGCGCTCGAGGATGAGAGCCTGTCGCGCGCCGAGCGACCGGTGCTGTTCGCCTCGTTCCAGCGCGAGCGCTTCTACCGGGCGAGTGAACGTCGGTGGCGGGACCTCGCACGGGGGGCCGAGCTGGCGCTCGTGTTCGCCGACTTCGACCGGCTCCACGTTCCGGCCGATGGCCCGGCTGAGGTTCCCGTGCCGCGGGACCATCCCCTGATGCGGGAGTGGGCGATCGTGTGCGATGCCCAGGGCCACGCGGCGTGCCTGGCCGGTTGGGAGCCGCCGGCGGATAACGGCGGGCGCCGGTTCGAGTCGATCTGGAGCGTCGAGCCCGATGTCGTCCGGGAGGCCGCCCGGGTGTGCACCGCGATCGCCGCCGCGATCAGCCCGGAGCTCGTCGAGGGTCTGGGGGACCGGCTGTCGGACCAGTCGGCGCCGCCGGCGCGTGAGCAGCTGCGGCTCGCCGCGGCCGTCACCAACCGAATGCTCTCCTACCTGCCGCAGAACGGACGCTGATCGCCACCCGAGGCCGCGAGAGCGTCTCGGCGCCGGCCGCGGACTCAGCGGCGGCCCAGAGAGTCGCCGATCAGCCAGATCGTGGGCGGCCACAGGCCGACGAACAGCGCCCGGCGCTCCGCGTTGCCCCGCTCGTCCTGATCGACCGTCTTGGCTCGGATCCACAGGCCGATGCACAGGCCGATCGAGCCCATCGACAGCCATTGCATGTGCCAGGCGCGTGCTCCGGCCCGGTAGAGGTACTCGGTCAGCATGGATCTGATGTTAGCGGAAATCTGAACATGTTGTTTAGGTAAATCCGTGGGTATGTTGATGGCAATGTCCCGTCGCCCCAGCATTACCCGGCGGTGGCTCACCGCCACCACCTGGCCGATAGGAATCTCGATCACGGCGTGGGACTACATGTGGCGCTCGACGCCGATGCACCGCAGCGAGCGCAGCGGCGCGGCGGAGCCCGGCTCGGTCGGCCCGGCGCCGCTGCCCGAAGGGGTCGACCACGACGACGTGCAGGGCCCGGAGCACGGTTACGGGCCGCTGTTTCACCGCCGGTACAGCACGCGGATCGCCGACCCGTCAGTGCCGGCGCGCGACCTGATGGCGGAGATCCAGCGCGACCCGAACCGGCCCGCGCCGATCTTCGCCCGGTTCCAGAAGGTGCTCGGCGAGCGCGGGACGATGGCGGTGGGCGACGAGTTCGTCGTGCGTATGCCGGGACCGTGGGACGGGCCCGTGCGTGTGGTCGAGGTGGCGGCCGATTCCTTCCGTCTCGCAACCCTCGATGGGCACCTGGAGGCCGGCCAGATCCGGTTCGCCGTGACAGACGGAACAGAGGGCGAGCTGGCGTTCGAGATCGAATCGTGGGCGCGGAGCAGCACACGCGTGACGCACGTCCTCTACCACACGCTGCGCATGTCCAAGGAGGTGCAGGCGCACATGTGGATCTCGTTCCTGGAGGGCGTGACGCAGCTCGCGCAGGGGCGTATGCGGGGCGGCGTGACGATCGAGACGGAGCGATTCGAAGGGGCACTCGATGAGCGCTGAGCCCCTGCTCGGCCCGCCGGCGGTCAGCCGGCGCCTCGCCGCCCTGCAGGACCGCCCCGTCAACTTCGACCCGGCGCTGCTCGAGCATCCCGGCCCGGACTGGGCGCGCACCGACCTCTGTCAGGCGCTCCCCGGCGAGCGCCCCGGCGTGCCGGCTCCGAACGGGAGCTGGGAGATCGCGCGGCGGCTGATGAGCGGCTACGAGTTCGCCGACCCATCGATCGTGCGCGCTTACTACGACCCGGACCACCCGCTGGAGGGACGCGACATGCTGCTCGAGCTCCAAGCGCTCCGGGTCCTGCGCCTGTACGTGGGCGTGCGGGTGGGTGAGGTCTACGAGCGCGAGCGGACCGTGCAAGGCCGTCACACTCGTGTCTGGGGCTGGAGCTACAGGACGCTCGAGGGCCACGTGGAGATGGGCGAGATGGACTGGGAGGTGTGGAAGTGGCTCGACACCGGTGCGGTGGAGTTCCACGTGCACGCGCTCTCGCGCCCGGCGCCGATCGCCAACCCGATCATCCGGATCGGCTTTCACCTGCTGCGCCGGCGCGAGCGCGAGGCGTTCCTGCAGAGCACACGCACGCGCATGCGGGCGCTGGTCGAGGTCGCCCTCGAGCACGACGGCGACCCGGAGGCGCTGCGTCACGCCGCCGCCGAGCACACCGCACGCGCGGCGCGCCCCGGCGACGCCGCGCACGACGAGCTGGCACGCCGCGGGCCGGGAACGCGGGCGTAAGCTCGAGTCCGATGCCGCGTCCGATCTTCCAGTTCCCGAACCGCCCGCTGATCGCCGCCGCATCCGCGGCCGCGGTGGCCCGGGCGACGAGTGGAGAGACCGCGCGAGCGGCGGCCGTGGCGTCCGAGCTCGCCCTGGCTGTGTGGTCCTACGAGGAGATATTCGACGGCGCCAACTGGTTCCGGCGGCTCCTGGGCGCGTCGGCCGCCGCGGCGGCGCTGACCGGGCTGGCGCGCACGACCGGCGCGCTGCGATGAACGGCTACTTCGACGACGCCTCGATGCTCCGGCGCATTCACCGCGAGCGGGCGCTCGCCCTGTCCGGCCCGCGCGCGCTGCTGATGCAGGCCGCGCATCCCGTGGCGGTCACCGGCCTGCTGGCGCACTCGAGCGCGCTGGAGGAGCCCTATGAGCGGCTGGCGCGGACGGCGATGGTCCTGCGCTCGATCGGATTCGGCTCGCGGGCCGAGGCGGACGAGGTCACCGCACGGGTGCGCGCCATGCACCGGCGCGTGCGCGGCCGCCTGGGCGCCGCCGTCGGTCCCTACCCGGCGGGCACGCCGTACCGTGCGGACGACCCCGAGCTGCTGCTCTGGGTTCTGTTCACGCTGGTGGACTCGGCGCTCGTCGTGTACCGGAAGTACGTGGGGGCGCTGTCGCGAGCGCAGGAGGCGGAGTACTGGGAGGACTACAAGCTCGTCGGGCGCCTGTTCGGCCTCCGCGACGAGGACCTGCCCGAGACGCTCGACGACCTCGACGAGTACCGCCGGTCGATGCTGCACGGCGACCGCCTGTACGTCACCGACTGGGCCCGACGGCGGGCGCGCGAGATCGTGCTCGAACCGCCCGTCCCGCGGACCGCCCGCCCGCTGCTCGAGACCGTCAACTTCATCACGATCGCGCTGCTCCCAGACGCGATTCGCCGGCAGTACGAGTTTTCGCCGGTTCCTCCGGCCTTCGTGCGAAAGGCGGTGGTGGGGGGTGGCGCCGAATACGTCAAGCGGGCGATCCTCCCGCTCCTGCCCGACCGGCTGCGGCTCGTCCCGCACGCCCGCGCAGCGTAGCCGGCTCTACGCGAGCGTCAGCGCCAGGCCGTCGGGGTCGGAGGATCCGCGGCGGACGGTCTGGTTGCGTCCGTTCTGCTTCGCCCGGTAGAGCGCCTGGTCGGCCCGGCTGTAGATCTCGGCCGGGGCGTCGTCCGGCTCGAGCTCGGCCACGCCGGCCGACATGGTGACCGTCCCGGCCTCGACGAACGGGATCTCGCCGATCACCTGCCGCGCTCGCTCGACCGCCGCGTAGGCTCCGTCCTCGCCCAGCCCGGCCAGGATCCAGGCGAACTCCTCGCCGCCCACCCGCGCCAGGGTCTCGCCCTCACGAACGATGGCGGCCAGGCGACGGCCGGCGTCGCGGAGCACCTCGTCACCCACCAGGTGGCCGTGGCGGTCGTTGACCTGCTTGAAGTGGTCGAGATCGAGGATCGCGACCGACAACGGCAGGTCCTGGCGGCGAGCCCGGGCGATCTCGGCGTGAAGGCGCTCGTGGAAGACGCGATGGTTGGCCAGGCCCGTGAGCGGGTCCTGGGTGGCCAGGCGCTTGAGCTCCTCCTCGTGGCGCTTGCGCTCGGAGATGTCGCGGACGGTGGTGACCAAGCCGAACCGCTCTCCGGTCCGCGACTCGGCGGGGACGGTGTGAGTGGAGACGGGGAAGCGTGACCCGTCGCGCCGCGTGTAGAGCGTTTCGTACTCGGCGTCGTCGCCGCGCGCGATGCGCTCGGCGTGCCGGCGGATCTCATCGTCGGACTCGGGCGCCCAGAACGGGAACGGGACCCGGAGCCCGAGCAGTTCCTCGCGCTCGAAGCCGGTGAGATCACAGAGCGCCTGGTTGACCTCGAGGATCACTCCGTCGCGCGTCAGCAGGAACCCGTCGAGCATCGAGCTCGTGATCGCGGCCGCGTAGTCGCGCTCCCGGCGCGCCTCCAGCTCGGCTCGGCGCAGCTCGGTCACATCCTGCACGGTGCCCACATAGATGTCGGGGCGGGCGGGATCCTGCTTGCCGATCCCTCGCAGGGTGCGGATCGAACCGTCCGGCCGGACGATCCGGAAGTCCAGCTCAAACGGCGCGCCCTGGGCCAGCCGGTCCACGTACTCCCGCCGCGTTCGCTCCAGGTCATCGGCGTGCACGTACGACAGCAGGTCCTCGCCGACGGCCGGACCCGGTTTCGGGGTCGCGTCCGAACAGGCGGTACAGCTCCGCTGACCAGCTGACCTCGCCGGTGCGCGTGTCCCACGACCAGGAGCCGATCTGAGCCAGCCGCTGCGCCTCGTCGAGGGCCAGGCGCTCTTCGCGCAGGGCCAGCTCGTAGCGCTTGCGCTCCGAGATGTCCTCCACCTGGCCGATGTAGTGGCGGGGCGCTCCGGCGCAGTCGCGCACCAGCGACACCGACAGGTTGGCCCAGATCTCGCGTCCGTCGCGGGCGAGATAGCGCTTGTCGGCCTGGAAGCTCGAGATCTCGCCGGCATCCAGCCGCCGGAGCTGCTCGACCTGAGTGCGCAGGTCATCCGGGTGGGTGATGTCGCGGAAGGTCCGCCGGAGCAGCTCCTCCTCGGGCCAACCGACGATCTCGCACATCGCCGGGTTGACCTTGAGCCAGCGGCCGTCGAGGCTCACCAGCGTCATCCCGATCGGCGCGTAGGAGAACGCGGTCTCGAACAGCTCCTGCGCGTCGCGCCGGCCCTCTTCGGCCGTCCGGAGCTCGGTGACGTCCTGAATCGTCCCGAACAGAGTTCTTGCCCTGCCGTCGGTGGAGACCGTGCCGTAGCGCCGGCCGGAGAGGTGGCGGACCTGGCCGCCCGGCCGGATGATCCGGTAGATGCTCGCGGACTCGGCGTCGTCCTTGGCCGAGGCGATCTGGCGGACGAACTCCGTCGCGATCGTCGGGGTGAATCATGGCCTGCCACTGCTCTCTCGTGGGCCGGAATCCGTGCGGTTGCCCGAGAATCCGGCACAGCTCGTCGCTGCAGACGGCGCGCTCCTGGTCGGGCAGCCACTCGTAGTAGCCGATCCGAGCGAGCCTCTGAGCGTCGGAGAGCAGCCTGCGGCGATGCGCGCAGGAAGCCCAGGAGTCCGCTTCTCCGTTGGAGGAGGACGCGCAGCAAGCTCGGGCACGGACATACGGGTTAATCGGCGTCTGGGACCAAAGGATTGAGCCCGGATAGGCTGGGCTCAACGCCGAACGCGCCAGACTCCGCCTACCCGAACCGAGCCATGGAGGTCCGATGAGCACGCCCGTCCTGCCCAGCGCCCCGCCGCTGCAGAGAAAGGCCCGCCTGGTCGGCGCTCCAGAGCCATTACGAGGACGTGCGCCGGCGTCATCTGCGCGAGCTGTTCGCCGAGGACCAGACGCGGGGCGAGCGGTTGGTGGCCGAGGGCGCCGGGCTGTTCCTGGACTACTCGAAGAACCGGATCACCGCCGAGACGCTCACGCTGCTCGGCCAGCTGGCCGAGCAGTCGGGCCTGGCCGAGCGCACCGAGGCGATGTTCGGCGGCGAGCGCATCAACGTCTCCGAGAACCGCTCGGTGCTCCACGTCGCGCTGAGGATGCCCCGCGACCGGTCGCTGATCGTCGACGGCGAGGACGTGGTCAAGCAGGTGCACGAGGTGCTCGACCGGATGAGCGCGTTCTCGGAGCGCGTGCGCTCCGGCGAGTGGCGGGGCCACACCGGCCGCGCGATCCGCAACGTGGTCAACATCGGCATCGGCGGCTCGGACCTGGGCCCGGTGATGGCCTACGAGGCGCTGCGCCACTACAGCAAGCGGGAGCATGACCTTCCGCTTCGTCTCCAACGTCGACTCCACCGACTTCGTCGAGGCCACGCGCGACCTCGAACGCCGAGGAGACGCTGTTCATCGTCTCCTCCAAGACGTTCACCACGCTCGAGACGATGACCAACGCCCGCTCGGCGCGCGAATGGGCGCTGAACGCGTTCGGCTCCGACGAGAGCGCGATCGCCAAGCACTTCGTCGCCGTCTCCACCAACGCCGAGAAGGTGAGCGAGTTCGGGATCGACACCGACAACATGTTCGGCTTCTGGGAGTGGGTCGGCGGGCGGTACTCGATGGACTCGGCGATCGGCCTCTCGACGATGCTGGCCGTCGGTCCGGAGCGCTTCCGCGAGATGCTCGCCGGCTTCCACGAGATGGACGAGCACTTCCGGAGCACCCCGTTCGAGCGCAACCTGCCGGCGCTGATGGGCCTGCTCGCCGTCTGGTACGGCGACTTCTTCGGCGCCCAGACCTACGGCGTGATGCCCTACGAGCAGTACCTCAAGCGCTTTCCCGCCTACCTCCAGCAGCTGACGATGGAGTCGAACGGCAAGCACGTCACGCTCGACGGGCGCCACGTCGACTACGAGACCGGCGCGGTCTTCTGGGGCGAGCCCGGGACCAACGGCCAGCACAGCTTCTACCAGCTGATCCACCAGGGCACGAAGCTGATCCCGGTCGACCTGATCGGCTTCGCCAAGACGCTCAACCCGCTGCGCGACCACCACGACCTGCTGATGTCCAACGTGTTCGCGCAGGCCGAGGCGCTGGCGTTCGGCAAGACCGAGGAGGAGGTGCGGGCCGAGGGCACGGCCGACGCGGTCGCCCCCCACCGGGTGATGGAGGGCAACCGGCCGACGAACGTGATCCTGGCCGAGCTGCTGACGCCGCGCATGCTGGGGCGCCTGATCGCGCTCTACGAGCACAGCGTGTTCACGCAGGGCGTGGTCTGGGAGCATCGACTCCTTCGACCAGTGGGGGGTCGAGCTCGGCAAGGTTCTGGCCGCGCGGATCATCCCCGAGCTCGAAGAGCGACAGCGAGCCCGATCTCCGACACGACAGCTCCACCAACGCCCTCATCCGCCGCTATCGAGCCATGCGCTGACCCCTGCGATCCGGATACGGTTGACGCTTCAAGCAATCGACGAGAGGACGACGAGCATGGCGACGGACAAACCGATGCAGTTGGGGATGGTCGGACTGGGACGGATGGGCGCCGGGCTCGTCCGCCGCCTGACCCGCGACGGCCATCGGTGCGTCGGCTACGACCGCAACGCCGATGTGGTCAAGGCCCTCGAGAGCGAGGGGATCGACGGTGCGAACTCGCTCGAAGAGTTCGTCTCAAAGCTCGAGAAGCCGCGGGCTGTGTGGGTGATGGTGCCCGCCGGGGAGATCACCTCGCAGACGATCAGCTCGCTCGCCGAGGTGCTCGAGGAAGGCGACGTGATCATCGACGGCGGCAACTCGCACTACCACGATGACATCCGCCATGCCCAGGAGCTGTCCAAGAAGGGGATCCATCACGTCGACGTGGGCACGAGCGGCGGCGTCTGGGGCCTCGAGCGCGGCTTCTGCCTGATGATCGGTGGCGAGGATGACGTCGTCGAGCGGTTGTATCCGCTGTTCGGATCGATCGCCCCGGGGGTCGACTCGGCAGAGCGCACGCCCGGTCGATCGGGCACTCCGAGCCCGTCTGAGACCGGCTTCCTGCACTGCGGGTCCAACGGCGCCGGGCACTTCGTGAAGATGGTGCACAACGGCATCGAGTACGGGATCATGGCCGCCTACGCGGAGGGGCTGAACATCCTGCACAGCGCCAACATCGGCCGCGAGGTGCAGGAGGGCGACGCCGAGACCGCCCCGATGGAGCATCCCGAGTACTACCAGTACGACATCGATACCCGAGAGGTGGCCGAGGTGTGGCGGCGCGGGAGCGTCGTCGCCTCCTGGCTGCTCGACCTGACCGCGCAGGCGCTGCTCGAGTCGCCGACGCTGGACGACTTCTCCGGACGCGTCTCGGACTCGGGCGAGGGCCGCTGGACCTCGATCGCGGCTATCGACGAGGGCGTGCCGGCGCCGGTGCTGACCACCGCGCTGTACTCGCGCTTCGCCTCGCGCAACCTCGACGACTTCGCCAACCGCGTCCTCTCGGCGATGCGAAAAGGGTTCGGCGGTCACGCCGAGAAGCCGGCGGGCTGATCATGGCCGAGCGACCGACTCTGTTCGTTTGCCACGGCGACATGGGCGGACCGAAGATCCATCCGTGCCGGCGCGTACAGGAGGCGATGCAGGCGGCCGGGATCGAGTACGACAAGGTGATGGCCGGCCATGGCAACCCGATCCCGTTCCTGCGCAAGGGCTCGCGCGACGAGCTGCGGGCCGCCACCGGAGAGGAGAAGCTCCCGACCCTGAAGCTGCCGGACGGCACGGTCATCACCCACTCCCGGGGGATCCTCAAGTGGGTGCGTGACCAGCGCTGACGGGTTTCAAGTTTTTCCCGCGCGTGCCGATGTGTTCCTGTGCGCGTTGGCGGGGCGATCGTCGGCTATGGGAAGCGGGGCTGGGTCCTGGCCACGCTCGCGATCGTGGCCGCGCTGGCCGGGGTCGCCACCTCCGCGGCCGCCACGTTCCCCTCCAGGGTGCGAGTGGGCGCGCCCCCGCGCCACCCGGCGCACTCTAGGGTCCTGGGCGCGCTCTCCAGCTCCACCGGCCTTCAGATCAACGTCACGCTCAACCCGCGCGACCCGGCCGGACTGGCCGCCTACTCCGCCGCCGTCTCCACCCCCGGCTCGGGCCTCTACCACCACTACCTCACGGTGGGCCAGTTCCGCCGCCGGTTCGGCCCGAGCGCGGATCAGATCGCCGCCGTCGCGGCCTCGCTGCGTGCCCATGGCCTGAAGCCGGGCGCGGTGTCGGCCAACGGTCTAACGATCCCGGTGTCGGCGAGCGCCGCCACGGTGGGGCAGGCGTTCGCGCTGTCGTTCCAGCGGGTGGCGCTGTCCACTGGACGCACCGCGTTCGCCAACGCGCAGGCCCCACAGTTCGACTCCTCGGTGGCCGCGGACGTCCAGGGCGTGGTCGGGCTCGACTCGATTGCGGTACCCACGACACAGGCGATCGTCCGCCCTCGCGCCGGTGTGGCCCCGCGGGCCGCGGTGGCGCCTGAGCCGAACGTGGCGACCGGCGGTCCGCAGCCCTGCTCGACCGCGGTCTCCAGGGCGCGGTCGCACATGGCCTACACCGCCGACCAGCTCGCGTCGGCCTACCAGTTCTCGAGCCTGTATGGCGCGGGCGACGAGGGGGCGGGACAGACGATCGCGCTGTTCGAGCTCGAGCCGAACTCCGCGAGCGACATCGCCGCGTACCAGTCCTGCTACGGCACCAGCGCGTCGGTGAACTACGTGCCGTCGACGGCGGGGCCGGCAACGGCGCCGGATCGGGCGAGGCGGCGCTCGACATCGAGGACGTCATCGGCCTGGCTCCGCAGGCGAACGTGGTCGTCTACCAGGGCCCCAACACCGGCTACGGCGCGTTCGACACCTATCAGGCGATCGTCACCCAGGACCGCGCCCAGGTGATCTCCACCTCGTGGGGGCTGTGCGAGCAGGACGAGCAGGGAACCTCGACGGCTCAGGCGGAGAACACCCTGTTCCAGGAGGCGGCAGCGCAGGGCCAGTCCGTCTTCGCGGCTTCGGGCGACTCGGGCTCGGAGGACTGCGGTGGCAGCACGGTGGGGGTCGACGATCCCGCCAGCCAGCCCTACGTGACCGGCGTCGGGGGCACCGAGCTGTCGAGCGTCAGCCCGCCCGCCAGCGAGAGCGTGTGGAACGAGAGCAGCGCCGGCGCCGGGGCCGGCGGCGGCGGGATCTCCACCGTGTGGCCGATGCCGTCCTATCAGTCGGGCGCGCCGCAGGCGATCGACGTGGTCAACGGAGCGTCGTCCGGGTCGCAGTGCGGCGCAGCGTCCGGCGACTACTGCCGCGAGGTGCCCGACGTCTCGGCCGACGCCGACCCCTACACGGGCTATCTCATCTACTGGAACGGCAACTGGTCCGGGATCGGGGGAACGAGCGCAGCGGCTCCTCTGTGGGCGGCCTTCATGGCCCTCGTCAACGCCTCGAGCGCGTGCAACGGCTCGTCGGTCGGCTTCGCCAACCCGGCGCTCTACGGCGCGGCCGCGTCCAACTACTCGACGGACTTCAGCGACATCACCGCGGGCAACAACGACTACACGGGCGACAGCCAGGGTGCGTTCGCCGCGGGAACCGGCTACGACATGGCATCCGGGCTGGGAACGCCGAACGGCTCGACCTTGCCCGCCGACCTGTGCAGCCACACCGGGAGCGGCGGGAGCAGCGTCACGGTCACGAACCCCGGCCCGCAGCTCACCACCGTGGGTGGCTCGGTCAGCCTCCAACTCGACGCCGCCGATTCGACCAGCGGCGCGACCCTGACCTACTCCGCCAGCAACCTCCCGACCGGACTATCGATCGACCCGGCGAGCGGACTCATCACCGGCGACGCGAGCACCACCGGCGCCTCCACCGTGACCGTGACCGTGAGCGACGACGGCGGCGCGTCGCGCAGCGTCTCGTTCGCCTGGAGCGTCACGAGCCGCGCCACGAGCGCCACCGTCTCGTGCGCGCCGTCCTCGCTCGTCACCGGCGCCACCACGACCTGCACGGCCACCGTCGCCGACACCGCCGGCGGTGCCTCCAGCACGCCGACGGGAACGGTGACGTTTGCCGGCAGCTCCTACGGCACGTACCCGAGCGGCAACGCCTGCGCCCCGGCGCCGGCCGGCGGGAGCGCAGCGCGCTGCAGCGTGAGCTATCGCCCAGGCGCGGCGGGCACGATCTGGGTCACCGCGGCCTACGCCGGTGACTCCGTTCACGGCTCGAGCACGGGCAGCGCCGTCGTGAGCGTGTCGGCGCCGGCCGCGGCCGCGCCCGGGCCGTCCTCTCCGTCGCCTGTACCGAGCACGCCGCGCGCACAGATCACCGGCACGCCGCGGGCCGGGAGCGTCCTGAGCTGCCCGGCGAGCTCGTCGGCACATCCGAGCTACCAGTGGATGAGGGACGGCACCCCGGTCCCCGGCGCCACGTCTGCCGGCTACAAGGTGCAGGCGATCGACGAGGGCACCACGCTGACGTGCGTGGTGACGACGGTGGCGAGCGCGGCCTCAGTGCGCCCACCCGCCCTCAGCGCGAGCGTGACCGTGCCCGTCCCCGCCGTGAGCGGCTGTCCCGCGGCCACCGGTGGCACCGGCGCCACCACGATCGGCCTGGCTCGCCTCGGCATGACGCGCGCGCAGGCGCGGCGCGCGTATGCCCACAGCCGGGACCGGGCGGGCCGCAACCACGACACCTTCTGCCTGAGTCCGATCGGGATCCAGGTCGGATACCGCGGCGGCCGCGTGGTCTGGATCGCCACCGGGAACGCCGCGTATGCCATTGACGGGATCAGATCCGGGGCGAGCCTGACCGCGATGGCTGGGCGCCTGAAGCTGGGCAAGGCGATCATCGCCGGCGCCAACCGCTGGTATGTGGCGCAGGCCAAGGCGGCCACCGTTCTCGTGGACGTGCGCGGTGGCGTGGTGCAGGAGATCGGCCTGGCGAGCCGCAGGCGCACCCGCACGCGCGCGGCGCAGCAGGCGCTCGTGCGCTCGCTCCAGCGGCCAAGTTAATCCGGCCCCGAATTGGGAACCGCATAGCGGCGGGCCTTGTCGCGAGGCTCCGCCGGATCCCTGCACCTAGGCGGCGCCGGCGGCGCGCGCGTGCTCCACCGCCTCGGCCATGGTCCCGGTCCAGGCGGGACCGTGACCGGTCAGGGCGACGGTGGCGTCCGTGCGAGCCAGGGCGTCGAGCGACGCCAGCGCCCTGCGGCTGTCCGCGGTGGCGGCGCCGGCGACCACGCAGGGCCCGGGTCGCCCGGTGTACGGGTCGTGCATCACGAACGCGTCGCCGGCGATCACCGCACCACGATCGGCGAAGAGGAGCGAGCAGTGGCCGTGGGTGTGCCCCGGGGTGAAGATCACCTGGGGACGGCCGGGCACGTCGAGCGCCGCTTCGGCCCGGTAGGTCCGCACCGAGTCGGTGCCCCTGACCAGCGGCGCGCCCATGGCGGTCATCTCGGTGAAGATCTTCAGGAACGCGGGGTTGCGGAGGTAGGGGATGCGGCTGCGCTCGTGGTCATAGCGCCACGGATGCGCCACCACGCTCTTCTCCTCCTCGTGCGCCCAGAGGGGGACTCCGAGCTCCTGCTGGGCGCGCCGGGCGAAGCCCATATGGTCGAAGTGGGCGTGGGTGAGCACGACTGCCTCGACATTGCGCAGGGTCAGGCCGAGCTCCTGCAGGGCGGAGCGGAGCGAGTTCCACGAGCGGGGCAGGCCCGTGTCTACGATCGTCACGCGCGAGTCCTCCTGCACGAGGTACCAGTTGGTGTGGGCGTCCTCGATTCGGTGGACACCTTCGGCGACGTTTCGCTCGAGCATGCGGCGCCCTTGCCCGGCGCCACCCTCGATAAACGGGAGAGGTGGGTCGGAAAGCGCGGAATGCCGTGGGTTTCTGACCCAGGCTCAGCTGAGGGGGCGGCGAAGCGAGGTCCGACCCTGGCGCCAGGCGTCAAGCAGGTGGCCTCCCCAGCGCGCTTCGAGCGCCAGCAGCGCCCTCGCGCCGAACACGATGTCGCCGGCGAGCTCGGGCTCGTCGCGCGCCAGCCGGTCGGCTAGGTCCCAGGCGGCAATCGACTCGTGCACGGCGTCGGCCTCGACGTGCTCGTCGTAGAAGTCGCTCACGTCCGCCCCGAAGCCGAGCCTGCGCACGCCGTTGCCGTAGCGCCGGTTGGGCACCGATGAGGTCATCTCGAACACGGCGAGGTGTCCGGTGAGGGCGCCGCGCAACCGGCGGTGCAGCCCGAACCACGACATCAGGTTCACGGTGGCGAGGGTGACGCCGGGCAGCCAGTCGAGATAGGCGCCGTAGCCGGCGTCGAGCCCGAGCCCCCGCATCGTGTTGGCGAACAGGACCGCGTGCATGCGATCGGCTTGGCCGCCACCGTACTCGTCGAACTCGATCTCGAGCAGCGCTGCCTTGGGCTGGCCGGTCAGGCGAGGAATCGCCCACGCATGCGGGTCGGCTTCCTTGAGCTGGTAGGCGGAGCGGTGCACGACGTGCTCGAGCAGCTCCGCCACCGTCGCCTGCGTCTCGACGTAGCGGGAGAGCGGTGGGCCTGCATCCTCGGCCACGAGCCGCTGGAGCTCCTCGCCGACGCTGTCGGGCGTCTGCGCCGGCGTCGCGGCACGAGCTCACGCAGCGCGCTCTCGAAAGCGCTCTCGGCCTCGGCGCGGAGCGCGAGGACGCCGGGATTCCATTCCATCCGGTCATCGACATCCTCGAGGCCGGCGTAGTGGAGCTCGTAGGCCAGGTAGAGCGCCAGCTGAAGGTCGTCGTCGGCCAGCGGATCCGCGTCCCACGGGAAGCCCCGGCGTGGGCGCGGTCTGGCTCCCCTGAAGCAAGGCGAGCAGGGACTCGGTCCAGGGTCCGCGGGGTCCGGGGAGGGCAACCCGCCGCCCCGCGCTGACTGCGCCTAGGACCGCCACGATCCGTTGCCCCGCGGCTCGAGCGCCACCGCCGCCGCGACGAGCTCGGACGTTGCCGCCGTCAAGCCCTGCTCGGGGCCGCAGACGGCGTCGCCGAGCGCGTCGAGCGCCCCTTTGACGAGGTGAAGCGCGGCAAGCGGCGGCTGCGCATCGGTGGGCCGCGACTGCTCGAGCAGTTGGCAGGCGCCGTCGATCAGCGGCAGCGCGGCTCCTAGCGCCAGGTGTCCGCGCTCGACCCGGGACGCCCCGATCAGTGCGGCGATGCGAGTCCTGGCCAAGCGCAGCCGGGAAAGCGCGGCGGCGGCGCGATCCTCCGCGGGCTCCGGCGAGTGCGTGTCGGTCGAATGACCGGTTGATCCGGTGGGCGGCTCGGACGGGTCACCCCGCGGCGCCTCGGGCTGTGAAGGGGCCCGGAACTCGACGAGCCGGTGGGTCCCATCGCAGAACGGCCGCATGCGCGACTTGCCGCACCGGCACAGGGCAACGGTGCGACGCGACAGTTCGATTCTCCGCCCGTCCTGGTCGCGGAGGACCAGAGGGCCCCTGACCAGGTACGGACCGTCCCGGTACGGGACGATTACCACGTCCTCGGTGGCCATTGCGCCTGATTACCCCGCCCCCGGGAGCGTAAGCAGCGGCGCTCAGGCCGGCGTCCCGGCGCGAGGACGGGCGCGCCGGGAGCGTGCGGTCCCGCGCGCCATCTTGAGCCCGAACCGGGCCATCGCGCGGGGCAGGCGCTCGGCCTCGGCCACGACCTCCCCGACCGCCGCTGCGAACCGCCGCACGTCCTCCTCGTCGATCAACAGCGGGGGCAGCGCCTTGACCACGTTCATCCGGTGGCCGGCCACCTGGCACAGGATGCGGTGCTCGTGGAACAGCGGGACGGTGACGAGCTGGGCGAACAGCCCGGGCTGGACGCGCTCGACGGCGTGGAACACCGATCGGCTCGCCCCGCGGGCGGGCGGCCCGAACTCGATCGCCCACATCAAGCCGAGCCCTCGCACTTCGCGCACGACCTCGTGGCGCTCGATGAGAGGGCGGGTGAGCTCGAGCAGCAGCGTGCCCATGCGCTCGGCGTGCGCCACCAGGTCATCGCGTTCCATGACCCTGAGGGTGGCGAGCGCGGCCGCCGCCGCCAGGTCGTTCGAGCCGAAGGTCGAGCCGTGGCGAACGGCGCGTTCCATCCCGTCGAATACCCGGTCGAATGCGGCGCGGGAGACGAGGACCGCGCCGATCGGCACGAATCCACCCGACAGCGACTTGGCCAGGCAGATCATGTCGGGCGCGAGCTCCCAGTGCTCCAGGGCGAGGAAGCGGCCCGTCCGTCCGAGCCCGGTCTGGACCTCGTCGCACACGAACAGCGCGCCCGCCTGGCGGCACAGCCGCTGGGCGGCGGCGAGGTAGCCGGCGGGGGGAAGGTTCACGCCCTTGCCCTGGACGGGCTCGACGATGAACGCCGCGACGTCACCGCGCGCCGAGCTCGCGCTCCAGCGCCGCCTCGTCTCCGAACGGCACCGGATCGCACCCCGGCAGCAGCGGCCCGAAGCCGGCGCGGAACTCCTGATTGCCGTTGAGCGAGAGCGACCCGAGCGTGAGGCCGTGGAAGGCGTGCTCGGCATGGAGCACGCGCGGGCGCCCGGTCGCCGCGCGGGAGATCTTGATCGCCGCCTCGACCGCCTCGGTGCCGGTGTTGGCGGGGACCATCGCCGCCACGCTGGAGGGCGCGCGCGCCAGCAGCTGCTCGGCCAGCACGCCGTTCAGCAAGGTCACGCCCAACTGCGGGAGGTTGGCGGTCGACGCCGCGAGCACGTCCTGGATCGCCGCGATCACGTCAGGATGGTTCCGGCCCAGCGCGAACACGCCGTAGCCCGAGAGCAGGTCGAGGTAACGGGCCCCGTCTGCGTCCACCAGATACGAGCCCTCACCGCGCACCCACGAACGGTCGAACCCGAGCGTGCGCAGGATCCGGCTCATCTGCGGGTTCAGGTAGCGGTCGTTGAGCGCCATCTCCTCGCCCACGCGCGCGGACAGCAACTCACGAACCTCGGGAACAGGGTTCATCCCCGGCAAAGCCTAGTGCTCCGTTCCGGAGGGGGCGCGGCAGGCTCGCATTAGCCACTAATATAAATGCCTGATGCAGCGCGCCACCGCCGATCGTCGGAGCACGTCCCTCGACGAGCTCGCCGAGGCGTTACCTCAGCGCAGCGCCGCCCTGTCGCGCCTGTTCCTCACTCGTACGAGCCTGGGCGTGTCGCGCACGGAGGTGGGCGTGCTGCGCGCGCTGCGAGCACGCCCCCGGCGGATCACCGAGCTCGCGGCGGACGAGGGCGTGACCCAGCCGGCGATCACGCTCCTGGTCAATCGCCTGGAGCAGCGGGGCTGGGTCAGGCGCGCGCCGGACCCGAGCGACGGCCGTGCCGTGCTCGCCGGCCTCACCCCCAGGGCGAGGAGGTGTTCGAGCGGCTCAGGGCCGAGTACCGGGCCCTCCTGCACGAGGAGATGGCCAGCCTCGACGACGCCGAGGTGGAGACGCTCGCCGCGGCGGTGGAGATACTCGACAAGCTGATCGATCGCCTCGCC
Organism: uncultured Solirubrobacterales bacterium; assembly: GCA_963710305.1. Lineage (GTDB taxonomy): Bacteria > Actinomycetota > Thermoleophilia > Solirubrobacterales > Solirubrobacteraceae > Palsa-465. The sequence continues at coordinate 215,880 of CAVPZV010000005.1, forward strand.
CAGCGAAGCCCATGAGCTGCCACGGCTTCCGCCACGTGCTGGTCCTGCTCGACGACGACGAGACGGCAACGCGCGGCGTGATGGAGCGCGCGATCGGCTTGGCCGAGGTGGAGCGCGCCCGGCTGACGATCGCCAGGACGACCGACCCCGGCCGCATGGTCCGGTGGCTGGGCCCGCTGACCGTGCTCTCGCGGTGCGGGCCGATGATCGCGCCCGACATCGAGGCCGCGCGCCGCGCCCTCGACCGCGTCACCGCTTCGGTGCCCGCGGCGATCCCGCTCACGCGCGTGCTGCTCGGGCAGGACACGCCACGGGCGCTGCGCGAGTTGACCAAGACGGACCACTACGACCTGCTGATCGTGAAGGACAGCCTGATCGCCCACCACCGCGCGCTCCGGCGAGATGTCAGGAGGCTCGGACTGTGCGTCCTGGCCGTTTGCCCCCACCTCGAGGCCGCGGGCATGACCACGACGACCCTGGAGGACGTGCTTGAGCATCAGCACTGAGACCGTGCCGAGCGAGGAGCTCGCCGAAGTGGCATAGCCGCTTGCAGCGAGCGCTCGCCCTGCCAGATAGGTTTGGTGGGTGCCTGGCTTCGACGGGGAGTGAGCGGAGCTGCCTCCGAACCCTCACGCTGACGGCTTCGAGCTGCTCGCGGCGGTGGCCGAGGTGGCCGACGGGTCGCTCTCGCTCGGCGAGACCGTGGAGCGGCTGCTCGAGATCGTGGTGCCCGCCTTCGCCGACGTCGCCACGCTCGACGCCGTGTCGGGGCGGGACAAGGTGGAGCGGCTCGGCGCGCGGGTCCGAGGGCCGCGGCAGACCGAGCTGGAGCTGGCGCTGCTGCGCGAGCAGCGCTCGGCCAACCAGTCGGCCGGCGTGGCCCGGGCGATCGCCACCGGTGAAAGCGAGTTGATCTCGAGCTGGGGCGATGAGCTGATGCGTTCGGTCGCCACGGGCGCGGACAACCTCGAGCTCCTGCGCTCGCTCGACCTGCGCTCGGTGATCTACCTGCCGCTGCGCGCGCGGGGGCAGATCGTCGGCGCGCTCGTATGCGGCGTCGGCTCGTCGCGGCGCACCTACGACGAGGACAACCTGCGGTTCGCCGAGGTGCTGGCCGGAAGGTTCGCGCTGGCGCTCGACAACGCGGGGCTGTCGGCCGCGGTCAGCGGCCTCGAGCAGCGGCTGCAGGCCACGCTCGCCAACCTCACCGAGGCGATCGTGGTCAGGGACGGGGACGACGACCTCGTGTTCGCGAATCCGGCCGCGCTGCATCTGCTCGGCCTGGGCTCGCTCGAGGAGCTGAGCGCGAGCGGCCGGAGCGAGCTGATGGCGCTGTACGACGCATACGACGAGCGAGGACGCCGGCTCGTGCTCGAGGACCTCCCGACCACGCAGGCCAGGCGGGGCGAGCACCCGGCGCCGCTGCTCGTGCGCAACGTCGTCCGCTCAACCGGTGAGGAGCGCTGGCTTCTGCACAAGGCCACGCCGGTGTTCGACGCCGACGGCGCGGTGTCGATGGTCGTGAACGTGATCGAGGAGGTCACCGACGTCAAGCGGGCGGAGCTCGCCCAGCGGCTGCTCGCGGAGGCGGGACGAGAGCTCTCCGCCTCGCTCGATTACGAGCAGACGCTCCAGAAGCTGGCCCAGCTCGCGGTTCCCGCGCTCGCGGACTGGTGCGGGGTGTCGATGCGCGGACGGCGGCGACACGCTCGACGCCGTCGCCGTGGCCCATGTCGATCGAGGCCAAGGTGACGCTGGCGCGCGAGTTCGGGGAGCGCTATCCCGCCGCGGCTGAGCGATCCCACCGGCGCCGCCGAGGTGATCCGCAGCGGCCGGCCGCAGCTGATGGAGGAGATCACCGACGAGCTGCTGGCCGAGATCGATCTGGCCCGCGAGCAGCTCGACCTCGTGCGCGAGCTCGAGATGCGCTCGGTCATCATCGTGCCGCTGGCGGTGGCCGGCCGGCCCGCGATCGGCGCGATGACGCTCGTCATGGCCGAGTCCGGCCGGCGCTTCGACCAGGGGGACCTGGAGCTGGCCGAGGAGCTGGGGCGGCGCGCGGCCACCGCGGTCGAGAACGCGCGCCTGTACACCGAACGCTCGCGCATCGCCACCACCCTCCAGCAGAGCCTGCTGCCGCCCGAGCTTCCCGCGATCCCGGGGTTCCGGCTGGCCAGCCTGTACCGCGCCGCGGGCGAGCAGAACGACGTCGGGGGGGACTTCTACGACGCGTTTGCGGTCCCGGGGGGATGGATGATCCTCGTGGGCGACGTCGCCGGGCGTGGTACCGAGGCGGCCGCGCTCACCTCGCTCTCTCGGTACACGCTGCGCACCGCGGGCAAGCTGCTCGATGACCCGGTCGCGGCGCTGGGGCAGCTGAACGATGCCCTGAGCGAGCGCCCGCGGCTCTCGCTGGTCACGGTGTGCTGCGCCCTGCTGCGGGACGTTGACGGGCGCGCGCAGGCCGACGTGGTGCTGGCCGGGCATCCACCCGGCTACCACGTCCACGCGGGGACGCCCCGCGCGGTGGGCGCCGCGGCGCCGTTTCTCGGGGTCTACGAGGACGGGTGGCAGGCCGAGTCGGTCACGCTCGAGCCGGGCGACCTGCTCGTGTTCTACACCGACGGCGTGATCGACACGGTCGGGGAGACGGAGCGCTTCGGCGAGGAGCGGCTGGCCGAGACGCTCCGGGGCGCGAGCAGCGCAGACGACGCGGTGCGGCGGATCGAGCGCGCGGTGAGCCAGTTCGCGGACGGCCCGCAGGTCGACGACACGGCGGTGCTGGCGGTCGAGCGCGTGCACCCGTAGCGCCGGGCGCCATGTACCCGATCATCCGTGGTGATGGTGGTGGGCCAGCGCGTGCGCGCTCGTCCAGGCGCGCGAAGTCGCGGGATCAGGACGACCGCCAGGACGAGCCCGGCGGCGAGCGCCCCGGCGAGCGTGATCACCCGGGCGCCGCGTCCCGGGATGTGACCGGATACGGCCAGCCGCGGTGACGTAGTCGCCGCGCCAGCGCCTTCGGGCAGGCTCGGGAGGTGGCCGAGGATGTGCAATCCGACGAACCCCAGCCAGACGATGAAGCTGATCTTGTGGATGGGGAAGAAGGTCCCGCGTGCCGAGGTTCCGCCGGCCAGGAGCGCCACGCCGCTGGCCAGCACGAGCAGCGTGGTGACCACGAGGAACGGCCCGATCACGCGCAGGACGATGGGCGGCGGCCCCTTGCGGACATAGACCGTGTCGCCGGTGTAGTAGCGGGCGAAGCGGTAGCCGGTGCTCGCGAGCTTGAGTGCCACGGGTCCGATCACGAGCAGGCCGATGAACAGGTGCTCCCAGATCAGCAGCCTCAGGTTGATGATGGTGACGCCGACCGCGGCGAGCATCAGCACGAGCAGCACGCCGGTGGCCGCAGTCAGCCGCTCGTTGCCCTCGGTCTCATCCACCGACTGCACGGCGTCGCCCGATCTCGGACGTCGTCGCCATGGCGCATGTCTACACCCGCCGCCCTAAGCGCCGGGCGACCGTCGCATGAGACTTTCATCATCGCGCGTGCAAAGCTAATGGCGTGCGTGTGCTCGTGGTAGAGGACGAGGCGAAGCTCGCGTCGCTGCTGCGCCAGGGCCTGCGCCGGCGCGGCATGGGCGTGGATCTGGCCGGCACCGGCGAGGAGGCGGTGATGCGCGCCACCACCACCGAGTACGACGTGATCCTGCTCGACGTGATGCTGCCCGGGCTACGACGGGTTCGAGGTGTGCCGGCGCCTGCGCGATCACGACGTGTGGTCGCCGACGCTGATGCTGACGGCGCTCGACGACGTCGAGGATCGCGTGCGCGGCCTCGACAGCGGCGCCGACGACTACCTGGCCAAGCCGTTCTCGTTCGAGGAGCTGCTGGCGCGCATACGAGCGCTGGTGCGGCGCGGATCGCCGCCGCGGCCGACGCTGCTCACAGTCGGCGAGCTGCGGCTCGATCCGGCGGCGCGCCGCGTCTGGCGGGGCGATGAGGAGCTGTCGCTGACCGCGCGCGAATTCGCGATGCTCGAGATGTTCATGCGCCGCCCCGGAGAGGTCCTGACCCGGTTCGAGCTGCTCGAGCACGTGTGGGACGACAGCTACGAGAACCGCTCGAACGTGATCGAGGTGTACGTCGGCTACCTGCGCGACAAGCTCGACCGCGAGGCGATCGAGACGGTGCGCGGGGCGGGCTACCGGCTGCGGGCATGAACGACGCGCTCCGTCGCATGCCGTTCCGCGTGCGGCTGGCGCTGAGCTTCGCCGTCGTGATGGTGATCCTGTTCGGCGCGCTCGCGCTGCTCCTGCACGAGGTGTTCGGTAACAGCCTCGACCAGAACATCGATCGCTCGCTGCACACGCGCGCCGACGATCTGGCGACCCTGGTCAGCGGCCGCTCGCAGCTTCCGGCGCTGCCCGGAGACCGGGGGCGCGTTCGCCCAGATCGTCGACCCGGCGACCGGGCGCGTCCGCGACGTCACGCCCGGCACGGGCGCGCCGCTGCTCAGCCTGAGGCAGATCCGGCAGGCGGCGCAGGGTTCAGTCCTCGTCGACGTGGGCGGCGGGCGCGCGCGTGCTGGCCGGCCCGGTCGCCACGCGGCCGCCGGCCGTGCTCGTCGTCGGCTCGTCGCTGGCGGAGCGCAACGGCGCGCTGACCACGCTCAGCGACCTGCTGTTCATCGGCGGCCCGGTGCTGCTCATCCTGACGTGCGTGGCGGGCTACGTCCTGGCCGCCCGCGCGCTGGCGCCGGTGGAGAAGATGCGTGCGCAGGCGGCGCGGATCTCGGGCGCTCCGCACGGTGAGCGGCTGCCCGTGCCGGAGGCCAACGATGAGCTGCATCGTCTCGGCGACACCGTCAACGCGATGCTCAGCCGGCTCGAGGACACGCTCGCCCGCGAGCGGGCGCTGGTCGCCGACGCAGGCCACGAGCTGCGCACGCCGCTGGCGATCCTCAAGCTGGAGCTCGAGCTGGCGCTCGGCGGCGAGAGCACCGACGGCGAGCTCCACGCGCGCGTTCGCTCGGCGGCCGAGGAGGTCGAGCGGCTGTCCAAGCTCGCCGACGATCTGCTCGTGATCGCGCGCGCCGAGCAGGGGCGGCTGCCGCTGGAGCGCCAGCGGCTCGAGGTGGGGGAGGTGCTCGACTCGGTGGTCGGCCGGTTCGCGACCGCCGCCGGCACCGCGCGGGCGCGCCGTGCGCTGGAGGGCGCCTCTCGGCTGTGCGTGGAGGCCGACCGAGCGCGGCTCGAGCAGGCGCTCACGAACATGGTCTCGAACGCGCTCCGCCACGGGGGAGGGTCCGTCGTGCTGCGCGCCGCGCAGCAGCAACGGAAGCGTCGAGCTGCACGTGCTCGACGAGGGCGGCGGGTTTGCTCCCGGCTACCTTCCGCGCGCGTTCGAGCGGTTCTCCCGCGCCGATCCCGCGCGCTCGGGAGCCGGCGCCGGCCTCGGACTGTCGATCGTCCAGGTGATCGCCGAGGCGCACGGGGGCCACGCCCATGCCGCGAATCGCAAGCGTGGCGGCGCCGACGTGTGGCTCTCGCTCCCCGCGTCGTAGTTCGTCGCGCCCCACCCTCTCAGCTTCCTCTCATGTGCGGCGAGCTACTACCACGGTGTGGGCGCGACGTCTCTGCAGTTCGAAACCCGCGTGGAGGGCGCGCTGACCCGTGCCCGCGAGCATCTGCTCTCGCTCCAGGACCCGGCCGGCTGGTGGAAGGGCGAGCTCGAGACGAACGTGACGATGGACGCCGAGGACATGCTGCTGCGGCAGTTCCTGGGCATTCGCGAGGCGCAGGCGACCGAGCGCTCGGCGAGCGTGGATCCGCTCGCAGCAGCGGGCGGACGGCACGTGGAGCAACTTCTGGGGCGGGCCCGGCGATCTGTCGACGACGATCGAGGCGTACGTCGCGCTGCGGCTGGCCGGTGACGAGCCGAGCGAGCCGCACATGCGCGCCGCGGCCGAGTTCGTCCGCGCATCGGGCGGCATCGAGCAGGCGCGCGTGTTCACGCACATCTGGCTCGCGATGTTCGGCGCGTGGCCGTGGGAGTGCGTCCCGGCGCTGCCGCCGGAGATGATCTTCCTGCCCTCGTGGTTCCCGCTGAACGTGTACGACTTCGCCTGCTGGGCCCGCCAGACGGTCGTCGCTCTCGCCGTCGTGCTGCCGCACCGCCCGCAGCGTCCGCTCCCGTTCGGGCTGGAGGAGCTGCGCGGAGCCGAGCCATGGGCGCCGCCGCGCGGCGGCTCGCCGGCCGTGCGCGGGCTGGTGGCGCTCGATCGGGTGCTGCACCTGTACGCGCGCCGTCCGGTGCGGGCGCTCCGGGAGGCGGCGCTGGCGCGCGCGGAGCGGTGGATCGTCGAGCGTCAGGAGGCCGACGGGGGGTGGGGCGGGATCCAGCCGCCATGGGTGTACTCGCTGATCGCCCTGCACCTGCTCGGCTATCCGCTCGACCACCCCGTGATGCAGCGGGGCCTCGAAGGGCTCGAGGGATTCACGATCTCCGAGGACGGCGTGCGCCGGCTGGAGGCGTGCCAGTCGCCGGTGTGGGATACGGCGCTGGCGCTGATCGCGCTGCACGACGCGGGCGTGCCCGGTGATCACGAGGCGGTGGCGCGGGGCGCCGACTGGCTGCTCGGCGAGGAGGTCCGCCAGCGCGGCGACTGGTCGGTCCGCGTACCCAAGCTCGAGCCCGGCGGCTGGGCGTTCGAGTTCGCCAACGTCAACTACCCGGACGTCGACGACACGGCCGAGGTGCTGCTGGCGCTGCGCACCGTGACGGGCGACGCGCGCGGGCGGGCCGAAGGCGCGGTGGAGCGCGGGCTGCGGTGGCTGGAGGGGATGCAGAGCTCGGACGGCGGCTGGGCCGCGTTCGACGTCGACAACTGCCGGGCGTTGATTCGCGATCTGCCGTTCTGCGACTTCGGCGAGGTGATCGATCCGCCGAGCGCCGACGTCACCGCGCATGCGGTCGAGGTGCTGGCGGCGTTCGGACGCGAGGCCGATCCGCCGCACACGCCGCGGCGTGAAATGGCTGCTGGACGCGCAGGAGCCGGACGGCTCGTGGTTCGGGCGCTGGGGCGTCAACTACGTGTACGGGACGGGCGCGGTGGTTCCGGCGTTGATCGCCGCCGGCGTGTCGCCCCGATGACGGAGGCGATCCGGCGCGCCGTACGCTGGCTCGAGGCCCATCAGAACGAGGACGGTGGCTGGGGCGAGGACTGCCGGTCCTACGACGACCCGTCGTGGGCCGGGCGCGGGACGAGCACCGCGTCGCAGACCGCGTGGGCGTTGCTGGCGCTGGACGCCGCCGGCGAGCGCGCTCCGACGCCGCGCGCCGTGGCGTCGACTGGCTGGTGGAGACGCAGCGCGCGGACGGCACGTGGGACGAGCCGCAGTTCACCGGCACCGGGTTCCCGGGCGACTTCTACATCAACTACCACCTGTACCGGCTGGTGTTCCCGATCATGGCGCTGGGGCGGTGCGCGCGATGAGCGCGATGGCGCCGGAGCTGCCCACTCGCGAAGAGGTGCTTGCCCAGGCGCCGGCCGAGAACTTCACGGTGGCCAGCTTCGTCCTCGGGCGCGAGCGCCAGCGCCACCTGATGGCGATCTACGGCTTCGCGCGGCTCGTCGACGACGTGGGCGACGAGGTCGGCGGGCGACCGCGGCGCGCTGCTCGACGAGATCGAGGCGCGAGCTGGATCGGGTCTACGCCGGCGGCGGCGCCGAGCACCGCGTGATGGTCGCGCTGGCGGACACGATCCGCGCCTGCGCGCTCCCCGACCGGACCGTTCCGCCGGCTGATCGAGGCCAACCGGCTCGATCAGGTGAAGACGCGCTACGAGACCTTCGACGAGCTGCTCGACTACTGCCGCCTGTCGGCCAATCCCGTGGGCGAGCTGGTCCTCGGCGTGTTCGGCGCCGCCACCCCGGATCGCGTGGACCTCTCTGACAGGATCTGCACCGCTTTGCAGATCGTCGAGCACCTCCAGGACATCACCGAGGACTACGCGCGCGGGCGCGTGTACGTGCCGCGCGAGGATCTGGTCCGGTTCGGATGCGATGATCGAGATCTGACCGGGGAGCCCACCGCCGCACGCCGGGCGCTGATCTCGTTCGAGGCGGCACGCGCGCGCTCGCTGCTGAGCGCCGGCGCGCCGCTGGCGCGCACGCTCGCCCGCGGCCGCGGCTGGCCGTGGCCGGGTTCGTGGCCGGCGGCCGCGCGGCGCTGAACGTGCTCGAGGGTCGCGAGCGGGCGTTCGCCGGCGGCCTTTGCGCAGGGCGGTGATGGGACGGTGAGCGTGGCGGTGCTCGAGGTCGAGGAGGCGTACCGCCGCTGCGAGCAGATCACCCGCCACGAGGCGGCGAACTTCTACTACGGGATCGGCTGCTGCCGCGGCCCAAGCGCCACGCGATGAGCGCCGTGTACGCGTTCGCGCGGCGGGTCGACGACATCGGCGACGAGAACGTGCTGGGTCGGGAGGCGCAGCTGGCCGCGCTGGCGGCCGAGCGCGCGAACGTGGCCGCGCTGGAGGCGGATGGCGTGGTCAGCGATGACCCGGTGATCGTCGCGCTCGCCGACGCCCGCCGCCGCTACGAGCTGCCGCTCGACGCGCTCGAGCTGCTGATCGAAGGCGTCGAGCTCGACGTGCTCGGAACGCGCTACGAGACGTTCGACGAGCTCGTCGGCTACTGCCGGCGGGTGGCGGGCACGATCGGCCGCCTGTGCCTGGCGATCTTCGCCGAGGGCGCGAACACCAACGGCGGCGCGGCGCTCGCCGACGACCTCGGCGTCGCGATGCAGCTCACGAACATCCTGCGCGACGTGCGCGAGGACCGCGAGCGCGGGCGGATGTACCTGCCCGCCGAGGACCTGCGGCGGTTCGGCTGCGCGCGAGCTCCCCGATGCCGCGATGATCCGCTACGAGGCGGCCCGCGCGGTGGAGTGGTTCGACCGCGGCCTGCAGCTGACCGAGCGGCTCGATGCCCGCAGCGCGTCGTGCGTGCTGGCCATGACCGGCATCTACCGGTCGATCCTCGAGCGGATCGCGCGCGATCCGAGCGAGGTCCTGCGCCGGCGGATCTCGCTGCCCGCGTGGGAGAAGGCATGGGTCGCGGCGCGCAGCCTGGCCACGTCGTCGCGCTCGATCGGAGCGCGCGCGGTGAGCGGGCCGCGCGTGACCGTGGTCGGTGGCGGACTGGCCGGCATCACCGCCGCGCTGCGACTGCGCGCGCTCGGGCGCGCACGTGACCCTGCTCGAGTCACGCGGGCGGCTCGGCGGCGCGGCGTACTCGTTCACGCGCGACGGGATCCGCGCCGACAACGGCCAGCACGTGTTCCTGCGCTGCTGCACGGAGTACCGGGCGCTGATCTCCGAGCTCGAGGCCGACGACCTCGTCACCCTCCAGCCGCGCCTCGAGATCCCGGTGCTCGCGCCCGGAGGCCGCCGCGCCTGGCTGCGCCGGTCCGGCCTGCCGGCGCCGCTGCACCTGGCGGGGTCGCTGCTGCGCTATCCGTATCTGAGCGTCCGCGAGCGCGTCGGCGGTGGCGCGGGCGATGCAGAAGCTGCGCGCGGTCGACATCGAGGACCCGTGCGAACGACCGGCGCTCGTTCGGCGAGTGGCTGCGCGCGCACGGACAGAGCGCCGCCGCGCTCGAGACCATCTGGAGCCTGATCGCCAAGCCGACGCTGAACCTGCGCGTCGAGGACGCGTCGCTGGCGCAGGCGGCACAGGTGTTCCAGCTCGGGCTGCTCCAGGACGCCGCCGCCGGCGACATCGGCCACGCGCGCGTGCCGCTGTCGGAGATCCACGACCGCGCCGCGCAGCGCGCGCTCGCGCGCGCCGGCGTGGACGTGCGGCTGCGCCGCGGCGCCACCGCGATCGTCCCGCGCCAGCGCCGGCTTCTGCGTCGAGGCCAACGGCTCGCCCACGCTCGAGACCGACGTGGTGATCCTCGCCGTGCCCGTCGATCGGGCGGCGCGCCTGCTGCCGGCGCAGGCGCGGGTGGACCCGCGCATCTTCACCGGCCTCGGCCGCTCGCCGATCGTCAACCTGCACGTGCGCTACGACCGGCCGCGTGCTCGATGTGCCGTTCGCGGCCGGCGTGCACACGCCGGTGCAGTGGGTGTTCGACCGGACCGAAGGCGCCGGCCTCGCCTCCGGGCAGTACCTGGCCGTGTCGCTGTCGGCGGCCGACGACGAGCTCTCGGCCACGGCCGACGACCTGCGCGATCGATATCTGCCGGCGCTGGCCGAGCTGCTGCCGGCGGCGCGCGACGGCGACGGTCGAGGGCTTCTTCGTCACGCGCGAGCACTCCGCGACGTTCCGCGCCGGCCCCAGGCGCGCGGGCGCTGCGCCCGCCGGCGCGGACCGAGCTGCCCGGCCTGGTGCTGGCCGGCGAGCTGGACCGACACCGGCTGGCCGGCGACGATGGAGGGCGCCGTGCGCAGCGGCCACGCGGCGGCCCGCGAGGCGCTGCGGACACATGCCGCGAGCCGACCGCGGTCCCGGCGACGAACGGCACGCCGGCGCCGCAGCTCGTGGGGAGGACGGCATGAGCGCGGCGAGCGACTGGACCCGCGTTCAGCACGGGCGAGATCATCGTGCTCGCGCCGCTGTCGCTGGAGGCGCGCGCGGTGCGCTCGGGCGCGCCGTGGGCGCGCGTGCACCAGATCGGGATGGGCCCGCGGCGCGCCGCGCGCTCGGCGCCAGCTGGCGAGCGACACCGGCGGGCGGGCGGTGCTGATCGCCGGCTTCTGCGGCGGCCTCGACCCGGCGCTCGAGCCGGGCGACGTGGTGCTGGCGAGCGAGCTGCGCGGCCCGACCGGAACCACCGAGTGCGACGACCCGTCGATCCTGGCCGGCGTGCTGCGGCGCGGCGGCCTGCGGGTGCACGTCGGCCCGATCGCCTCGAGCCAGCGGCTCGTGCTCGGCGAGCGCCGGCGTGCGCTCGCCGCACCGGCGCGCTCGCCGTCGACATGGAGTCGGCGTGGCTGGCTCCGGCGGCCCGGGCGCGGCCGCTGGTCACCCTGCGCGTCGTGGTCGACACGCGACGCCACGAGCTGCTCCGGCCGCTGCGCACGGTGGCGGGCGCGGCCGTCGCCTACCGCGCCCTGCGCCGGGCCTGCGCGCTGGTCGAGGAGTGGGCGCACGCGCTCGGCGAGCGCGAGGTCGTGCTCGCCTCGCCGCGGGCCTCGTGCGCCGGCGTGGAGCGCGCGGTCGAGATCGTCGAGCGCGTGCTCGAGGATCGCGGCGCCCCCGTCTACGTGCGCAAGCAGATCGTCCACAACACCCACGTCGTCGCCGCGCTGGAGGAGCGGGGCGCGGTGTTCGTGGACGAGGTCGACGAGGTGCCGGCCGGCGCCACCGTGATCTTCTCGGCCCACGGCGTCTCGCCCGCGGTGCGGGCCGCCGCCGCCGAGCGGGGTCTCGACGTGATCGACGCCACCTGCCCGCTCGTGGCCAAGGTCCACGCCGAGGCGCGGCGCTTCGCCGCGGCGGACTTCGACATCGTGCTCGTCGGGCACGAGGGCCACGAAGAGGTGGACGGAACCTTCGGCGAGGCGCCCGAGCGAATGCAGGTGATCCAGAGCCCGGCGGAGGTGGCGCAGTCTCGACGTGCGCGACCCGGAGCGCGTGGCCTACCTGACCCAGACGACGCTCGCCGTCGACGAGACCGTGGCCGTGGTCGATGCGCTGCGCGAGCGCTTCCCGGCCGCGCGTCGGTCCACGCTCCAGCGACATCTGCTACGCGACGACGAACCGCCAGGACGCCGTTCGCGAGCTGGCGCCGCGACTGCGACCTGATCCTCGTGGTCGGGGTCGGGCAACTCGTCGAACTCGCGCCGCCTGGTCGAGGTGGCCGAGCGCGCCGGGTGCCCGCGCGCTGCTCGTCGAGGGCGCCGGCCGAGATCCCGCCCGAGGCGCTCGTGGGTGCGCGTCGCGTCGGGCTGACCGCCGGCGCGTCGGCGCCCGAGTCGCTGGTCGAGGGCGTCATCCGCGCCCTCGACGGTCTGGGCGGCGCCACCGTGTCCGAACGCGTGGTCGCCACCGAAGATGTCCATTTCAAGCTTCCCCCCGAGGCAAGGAGGACTGGCTGATGCCGGTTCCGTTCAAGCAGTCCGCACGTATCGGCGCCTACCTGATGGAGCAGAAGCTGCGCCGGCGCGACAAGTTCCCGCTGCTCGTCGAGCTCGAGCCGCTGTTCCAGTGCAACCTCGAGTGCGCCGGATGCGGAAAGATCCAGCACCCCGAGCACGTGCTGCGCCGGCGGATGCCGGTCGAGCAGGCCGTGGGCGCGATCGAGGAATGCGGCGCGCCGATGGTGTCGATCGCCGGCGGCGAGCCGCTCGATCCACCCGGAGATCGACGAGATCGTCCGCCAGTTGATCGCGCGCAAGAAGTTCGTCTACCTGTGCACGAACGGGCTGCTCATGGAGAAGAAGCTCGACCGCTTCAAGCCCTCGCCGTACTTCGCCTGGGCGGTGCACATGGACGGCCTGCGCGAGCGCCACGACGCGTCGGTGTGCCGCGACGGCGTGTTCGACAAGGCGGTGTCGGCGATCCGCGCCGCCCAGTCGCGCGGGTTCCGGGTCACCACCAACACCACCTTCTTCACCCACGACTCGCCGAACACGGTGCGCCAGGTGCTCGACTTCCTCAACGACGAGCTCAAGGTCGACCAGATGATGATCTCGCCGGCCTTCGCCTACGAGAAGGCTCCCGACCAGGAGCACTTCCTCGGCGTGCGCCAGACGCGGGAGCTGTTCCGGGAGGCGTTCTCGGGCGGCCGGCGCCGGCGGTGGCGGCTCAACCACTCGCCGATGTTCCTCGACTTCCTCGAGGGCAAGGTCGACCTCCAGTGCACCGCCTGGGGGATCCCGAGCTACTCGCTGTTCGGCTGGCAGCGGCCGTGCTACCTGATGGCCGACGGCTACGTCAGCACCTACAAGGAGCTGCTCGAGACCACCGACTGGGACGCCTACGGGCGCGGGCGCGACCCGCGGTGCGACAACTGCATGGCGCACTGCGGCTACGAGCCGACCGCCGTGCTGGCCTCGACCAAGTCGGTCAAGCAGTCGCTCCGCGCGGTGATGCAGCGGTAGGGGGCGGCGCGCGGGCTGTGCCCGCGTGGCGGCAGCCGGATGACGTCGGCCGGGGCGTGGCGAGGCTGCTGCCGGGCGGCCGAGCCGAGCGGGCTGGTTGCGCCGGGCGCCGTGCCGGCGCGACGCGAGCGAATCTGGCCGGTGCCCAGCCGCGCCGCCGGCCAGACGCGGAAGTGTTCCTCGGCTCGCTCGCGCGCGGGCCGAGATTCGTCCTGGACGGGAACTTCCCGGCTTCGCGCGGGCGTCGCTGCGCCGCGTTATTCCCGATTTCCGCCCGAGGTACGCCGCGGGATGCGAGGCCATGAGCGCAGAGACCAAGCGAACGACCGATCACGAGACGATCCGCGAGTGGGCCGAGGACCGGGCGGGCGTGCCTGCCACGTCGCGGCCGAGTCCGACGGCGAGCGCTCAGCGGATCGACTTCCCCGATGGCGCCGGCGAGGAGTCACTCGAGCACATCTCGTGGGAGGAGTGGTTCAGCAAGTTCGACGAGAGCGATCTGTGCTTCCTCTACCAGGAGCAGAAGGTCAGCGGCGAGGAGAGCACTTTCTTCAAGCTCGATCCAGCGCGACGAAACCTGAGAGTGGGTTTAGCCGCACGGCGCGCGTGGGTTAGTCTCCGCTCGGCCGCGGTCGGTTCGGTTTCTGAGAGGAGACGTCGTGTTCAGATCAGTTCGCAGTGGGGTGGTCGTTGCGGCCGTCGCGTGTGGCGTGCTCGCCGGGCCGATCGGCATCGCCCAGGCGAGTAACTCCAGCATCGTCGCTACGTTCAGAGCCGCCAACGGGCGCCTCAACCGCGATGAGGCGACCGCGAGCAAGAGGCTCAATGCCTACAAGCGCGATCACCGGGCCAAGCCGCTGGTCTCCGCGCTACGCCACGAGGTGGGGGACATCCGCGCCCTGAACCGCAAGCTCAAGGGCGAGCGCGCCTCCACCGCCAAGGGCCGGCGCGGCAAGGCGAGCATCACCAAGGGCCTCAGCCTGATCGGGAACGCCTACTCGCAGCTGGCGAACGAGATCCAGCGGGCGCACGCGGGCCATCCCGTCTCGCAGGCGCAGTTCAACGCCACCGTGGCCACCGACCGCAAGGGGCGGAACAAGCTCATCGCCGGACTCCGGTTGCTCGGGGTCAAGGTCATAGCCTGACGGCGACGCGTGGCGCAGGGCGCGGGCGCCGGCGTGGCCCGTGCCCTGACGCCGCGCGCCCCTTGCCCGTCGCCCGACGCCCTCGCCGCGCCCGGACGCCCCGACGCCGCGCCCCAACGCGCTCCGCGTGGCGCGGTCCCCGGGTGGATGGTTGAGCAAGCAATTACATGCTATACTTGCGAACGCAACTAATTCTGGGGCGGTCCGCCGCCTCTCGCGTCGAGCAAGGGAGCACCTGCATGAGCACCACAGCCACACTCATCCCGACGGGGACCTGGACCGTCGATCCGGCCCACTCGAAGGTCGGCTTCGCCGTCAAGCACATGGGCATCGCCACCGTGCGCGGCGAGTTCACCGAGTTTGAGGGCACGCTCGAGATCGGCGAGGACCTGACGAGCGCGAAGGCGTACGGGACGGTCAAGGCCGAGTCGGTCGACACGAACGAGGCCCAGCGCGACGGGCATCTGCGCTCCGCCGACTTCTTCGACGTCGAGCAGCACCCGGAGCTGAAGTTCGAGTCGACCGGCGATCGAGCAGCTGGACGAGGACACGTTCCGGATCACCGGCAGCCTGACGATCCACGGTGTCACCAACGAGATCGTGCTGCACGCCGAGGTCGACGGCACCGACGTCGATCCCTGGGGCAACGAGCGGGTCGGCCTCGAGGTCATCGGCGAGCTTTCCCGCGGCGATTTCGGCATGAAGTTCAACCAGGCGCTCGGCAGCGGCAACATGCTCGTCGCCGACAGGGTCAAGCTGGCGCTCGACATCTCCGCCGTCAAGCAGTCCTAAGGGCCCTCGCCGGCTGGGCCCGCCGGCACGACCCGGCGGGACGTCCAGCGGCTTGGTCCGCCGGCGGGCTTCGGCTGCCGCCGGCGGACCGGCCTCAATCCAGAAGCTGGGCCAGCTCGTCGCGGACCGACTGAAGCGCGGGTGAGATCGCCATGCGCTCCTCCTCGAGGAGCAGGCGCGCCTTCTCTCGCGCGCCGGGCGTGCCCTTGGCCAGCGCCTGCACGAGGTGCTTGGCCTGGGCGGGCTTGAGCGTCTCGCCGAGCGGCGACTCCTCGGGATCGACGACGCAGTCGACCAGGGCCGGGCCGTCGTGGGCGAGCGCCTGCTCGAGCGCGGCGCGGCAGTCGCCCGGCTCGGTCACGCGGATCCCCTTGATCCCGCACCCGTCCGCCACCTTCGCGAAGTCGATCTCCGACAGGTCGCACAGGAACTCCGGGTTGCCCAGGAAGGCCATCTGCTCCCACAGGATCAGGTTGATGCTGAAGTTGTTGATGACGACGACCTTCACCGGCAGCTGGTGCTGGGCCAGGGTGGCCAGGTCGCCCATCAGCATGCTCAGCGCGCCGTCGCCGACGAAGGCGACGACCTGGGCGTCCGGATAGGCCATCTGGGCGCCCATCGCGTACGGAACCGACGCGGCCATCGAGCAGTTCGTCCCGGAGAACGAGAAGCGCTGGCCCCGGCGGAGCTTCATCCGCCCTGCCAGATCGTCGTCGTCCCGGCGTCGCCGCACACGATCGCTCCGTCGGCCAGGAGCTGCTCCAGGTGGTGCGTGACGACCTGGGGCTTCATCGGCGTCGATGTCGTCGGTGCCCTGCTTGTCCATCAGCTCCCACCAGCGACGCATCCCCGCCTGGGCGTGCTCGAGGAACGAGCGATCCTCGTTTCGCTCGAGCACCTCGGCGAGCTCGGCCAGCGTGGCCTTGGCGTCGCCCACCAGCCCGACTTCGACGGGGTAGCGCAGGCCGATCCGCTCGGCGCGATCGTCGATCTGCACCGCGGTCGGCCTGGCCGGGCTGCGGGCCAGAAGTCGTAGTAGGTCGAGGAGGAGCCGACGATCAGCAGCCCGTCGCAGGTCTCGAACATCTCCTGGGTCGGCCGGGTCCCCGCGAACGCGATCCCGCCCGTCGTGTAGGGCGAGTCGTCGGGCACGGCGTCCTTGCCGAGCGCCGCCTTCGCGATCGGGGCGCCGAGGATGTCCGCCACCCGCTCGAGCTCGTCGCCGGCGCCGCGCGCGCCCGCGCCGGCGATGATCGCCACCTTGCGCCGGCCGCGCAGCGCGCCGGCGGCCTTCTCGAGCTGCGTCCGGGTGGGCACGGTCACGTGCGCGTCGACGGCTGATCGACGTGTGCCCGGGGACGTTCTTGTCGGACACCTCGTCCTCGTCGAACTCCCAGCTCTGCACGTCGATGGCGATGGCGAGATGGGACGCCGCCCGATGGGCGAGGGCCGAGCGGACGGCCAGGTCGGTGACGTTGACGGCGTGCGCGGGTCCGTTCACGCGCTGGTTGAACTCGCACGCGTCGTTGAACAGGTAGTCCTGGTTGATGTCCTGGAGGAAGTGCGTCCCGATCATGTCGTGGTAGGGCATCCCGGTGATCGCGATCAGCGGCGCGCCCTCGATCTTCGCGTCGTAGAGCCCGTTGATCAGATGCAGCGCCCCGGGGCCGGCGGTCGAGACGCACACGGCGGGGCGGCCGGTGAACTTGGCGTAGCCCACCGCGGCGAGCGCGCCCGCCTCCTCGTGGCGGACGTGGACGAAGCGGATCTTCTCCCGCCGGAGGCGCAGGGCCTCGAAGAACCCGTTGATCCCGTCTCCGGCAAGCCCGAAGTAGGTGTCGATACCCCACTCCAGCAGGCGGTCGATGATCAGCTCCGAGGTCGTGGGCATGCCGGCTCCTTTGGCGTGTGGTTTCGAGGCGCGAGTTCCTCGTACCCGTAATTCGACCGGCGGTCATCTCCGGAATCCGCGTCAACCCCGACTTCCCGGAAAGGCCTATCTACTATTTGACGGTGCGTTGGACGAGGTGCCAGGCCCCGCCGGGGATGCCGCTATCGTCGCGCTCGCCGGTGCGATCGGTCACGGACGGAGACATCCTGCGGAACGAGCGTGGAGGCGCCGTGGCCGACGAGAGTGAACGCACATCGCTGCGACGGTTTCGAGGGATCGGTCCCGGCTCGGTCTGGCTGGTGGCGTTCCTTGCGCTCCTGGGGGTCCTGGGGTTCCTGGCGTGCGCGAGCGTGGCCGGCGCCGCCAGCGGAGGCGTGGCCGCGCCGACGGCCAGTTCGACGAGCGGCCTCAGCGTGGTGCTCGCCACGGGCGGCCGGAATCAGTACGTCTTCTGGCGCGGGAGCGACGGCCGGATCTACGAGGCGCGGTACGCGGGCGGCTGGCACGGACCGCTCAAGACGCCGTGGTACGCGTCCTCGCCCCCGAGCGCGGCGGTCGACCCGCACGGTGTGCTCATCCTCGCCTGGCGCGGCGCCGGCAACCACATCTTCGAGGCCTCCTACGACGGGCGCTGGCACGCGCCCAAGGACCTGACCGAGGCCGGGCGGTGGCGGACGAAGGGCACGGCGATCTCAGCCGTCAGCCTCGCCGTGAACTCGCGCAACGGCAACCAGTACCTGATGTGGCGCGGCGCCGACGGCCGCGCGCACGAGGCGTGGACGACGCTCGAGGAGCAGCGCCCCAAGAGCGCACCGCCGGGCAAGGCGGGCAAGGCGGGCAAGGCGGGCAAGGCGGTCACGCCGGCCAAGCCGGTCAAGGTGGTCAAGTGGCACGGTCCGCTGGTCATGCCCTGGGTCCTCCGGACCGCGCCCGCCCTGTCGGTCACGCGCAGCGGCTGGCAGTACGTGTTCTGGTCCGCGGCCAACGGGGACATCGAGGAGGCGTGGTTTGGCGGCGGGCCCACCCACTCCTGGCACGGCCCGCAAGACCTCACCCAGGCCGACGGTTGGGGCGAGTTCGGCCAGACCACCTCCCGTCCGGGCGCCGCGGTGAACCCCGTCGACGGCAGCCAATACGTGTTCTGGTCCGCGATGGACGGTCGCGTGTACGAGGCCTGGTATGCCAAGGGCTGGCACGGCCCGGTCAACACCGGCTGGAGCACGACCTCGCCGCCGGCGCCCGCGGTCACTCCGGGCGGTCGTCAGTACGTGTTCTGGCAGGGTGCGGACGGGACCACGTGGGAGTCGTGGCACGACTCGGCGTGGCGCGGTCCGATCGCGCCGCTGCGACGGGCCGCCGGCGCGGGGTCGGACGTCACGGTGACGCAGACCACGGCCGACTTCTATGAGCGGCTGGAGCGGATGGGCAACGTCCGCTTCAGCGGCACGGGGACCGGCGGCCTTCCGACCATCCAGGTCGACGACACCCAGCGCTACCAGCGCTACACCGGGGTCGGTGGCGCGATGACGGACACCTCGGCCTGGTTGATGTACGACGAGCTCAGCCCGGTCACTCGCGCGGCGCTGATGAACGACCTGTTCGGACCGGTCGGCGCGCATCTGAACTACACCCTCGTCCCGATGGGCGGCTCGGACTTCACGCGGACCGGCCAGCCCTACACGTACGACGACATGCCGGCGGGTCAGACCGACCCCGGGCTGACGAACTTCTCGATCGCGCACGATCAGGCCTACATCCTCCCGGCGCTACGGCAGATGCTCGCGGTCAACCCGCACACGACGGTGATGGCCACGCCGTGGACGGCGCCGCCGTGGATGAAAGCCAACGACGCCTACGACGACTCGAACATGGCGGGCACGCTCGAGTCCTCCGCCTACCAGCCGTTCGCCGACTACTTCGTGAAGTTCCTCCAGGCGTACGCCGCCGAGGGGGTGCCGGTGGCGGCGATCACGCCCGAGAACGAGCCCAACTCGGGTGCCGCGTTCCCGGCCATGAACTTCGCCCCGTCCAGCGAGGCCCAGTGGATCACCCAGAACCTCGAACCCTCGCTCCAGGCGAGCGGGCTCCATCCGCGGCTGTACGGCGGAGACGTGGGCTGGGCGGGGCAGTACTACCCGGACGCGCTGGTCACGAGCCCGGCGGCGGGGACGCTCGACGGGATCGCCTGGCACTGCTACGGCGGGCCCCCGACGGTGATGAGCAACCTTCACGCCCAGGCGCCGAACGACGACCAGATCCTCACCGAGTGCTCCCAGGGCATCGAGCCCTACCCGGTGCCGGAGGTGCTGATCGGTTCGCTGCGCAACTGGTCGAGCGCGGTCACGCTGTGGAACCTGGCCCTCGATCCCGACGGCGGCCCCGTGCAGCCGCCCAACTACGGCTGCCCGGGGTGCATCGGCGAGGTCACGGTCGACGAGACCAAGCACACCGTGAGCTTCCGCCTGGCCTACTTCCAGCTCGGGCAGGTGGCCGCCTTCGTCGAGCCGGGCGCGGTCCGGGTGGGCTCGAGCAGCTTCGTCAGCTACGCGCAAACGAGCGCGGGCAAGTTCGAGGCGACGCCCGGGCTCGACGACGTGGCGTTCCTCAATCCGGACGGCAGCCACGTGCTCGTGGCCTACAACAACTCCGCCACCGCGACCCGGTTCGCGGTGGCGTGGAACGGGCGCTCGTTCACGTACTCGCTGCCCGCCAGAGCCACCGTGACCTTCCACTGGGGATCCTGACGTGTGACACCCCACTGACGAGCGGAACACAGTAGTGTTCCCCGCGGGAGAGGGATGGAGAGCAGCGAGCGCCTGAACGCCAGCGAGATGGTCGACCGCCAGGTGGAGGCTGGGCGCGGGGACAAGCGTGCGGTGGTGGCCGACGACGCGACGCTGAGCTACGACGAGCTGCGCCGGCAGGTGAACCGCGCCGCCGGCGCGCTGCGGGAGATCGGGGTGCGCCGGGAGCAGCGTGTGCTCCTGGTCGTGGACGACACCACCGTGTTCCCGATCATGTTCCTGGGCGCGATGCGCCTGGGCGCCGTGCCGGTGCCGGTGAGCGCGCTCGACAAGGACGAGAACTTCCGGCACTTCATCGCCGACTCCTATGCCGGGGTGGTGGTCACGGACGCCCCGCTCCTCGAGCGTCTGTCGCACGCGCTCAAGGACCGTGGGCTGCGCTATCTCGCCCGCGGAGGTGAGGGCGCCGACGTAATCGAGCTCGACGAGGCGCTCGGCGCCCAGTCAGACGAGCTCGACCCCGCCGCCACCCACCGCGACGACATGGCGTTCTGGCTCTACAGCTCGGGCTCGACGGGCAAGCCCAAGGGTGTGGTGCATCTGCACCACGACATCGGTGTTACGTGTGAGAACTACGCGGACCGCGTGCTCGGCCTGCGCGAGGACGACATCACGTTCTCCACGACCAAGCTGTTTCACGCCTATGGGCTGGGCAACGGCCTGACCTTCCCGTTCTGGTTCGGGGCGACGTCGGTGCTGATGAGCGGGAGGCCGAAGCCCGATCGCATCCTCGAGGCCGTGCGCACGCACCGACCGACGGTGTTCTTCTCGGTTCCGGCCCTGTTCGGCCCGCTCTCCCGGGATCCCTCCGCGGACGGCGCGTTCGAGTCCGTGCGCTTCTGCGTATCGGCGTCCGAGGCGCTCTCGCCGCACACGATCACGCGCTGGCGCGAGCGGTTCGGGTTGGACATCGTGGACGGGATCGGCTCGACCGAGATGCTCCACATCTACTGCTCGAACCGGCCCGGCAGGATCGCGGAGGGAACCACCGGCTGGCCCGTTCCGGGCTACGAGCTGCGCCTCGTCGACGAGGACGGCGCGGTGCTGGAGGGCGCGGCGACGGGTGAGCTCCAGGTGTGCGGAGACTCCTGCGCCGCGTACTACTGGCACCAGCACGAGAAGACCAGGCGCTCGATGCTCGGCGATTGGTTCGCCAGCGGCGACCGCTACGAGCGCCACGACGATGGGACCTACGCGTACGTCGGCCGCGTCGACGACATGGTCAAGGTGGGCGGCCTGTGGGTCTCGCCGATCGACATGGAGCACGTGCTCGCAGAGCACCCGCGGGTGGCCGGAGTGGGCGTGATCGGGATCAGGGTCGAGGACGAGAGCCGGCTGGCGGCTTACGTGGAATGCTCCGAGCAGTCGGGGGACGACGCGCTCGTCGCGGAGCTCCAGGGGTGGTGCAAGGAGCGCATGCGCCGCTACGAGTACCCGCACGTCGTGCACTTCGTCGAGGAGCTCCCGCGCACGCTGAACGGGAAGGTACAGCGCTTCAAGCTGCGCGAGTGGGCCTCCGAGGACGCGGCTCAGCCCGCTAGCGCTCGCTGAGGAACCGGGCGATCGCTTCGGTCACCTCGGCCTCGTGCTCGAGCTGCGGGCTGTGCCCACCGGGGAGGACGAGGCGCTCCACCGGTCCCTGCACCCGCGCCTCGATCCGGTCGATCTGCTCGAGCGAGCCGTAGGGATCGTCGGCGCCCTGGATGAGCAGCGCGGGCGCGCGCACCCGCCCCGTCTCGGCTTCCAGGTTCCAGGCGCGGAACTCCGGGTCGAGCCAGACGTCGCACCATCCCCAGAAGGCCGCGTCGGGATCGTCGTGGTGGCGCGCCATGCGCTCGCGCAGCCCCGCGTTCAGGTACTGCTCCCTGGTCTGGGCGATCTCCCGGACCGTCACCTCCTCGACGAACACGTGGGGCGCGAGCAGCGCGAGTGCGCTGACGGGATGGTGTGCGGCGTGAATCAGCGCGATCGAGCCGCCGTCGCTGTGGCCCACGAGGACGGGTTGCTCGACTCCGAGCTCGGCCAGAACCTCGGGGAGCACCTCGAGCGCCTCCGC
The DNA here is from genome assembly GCA_963710305.1 of uncultured Solirubrobacterales bacterium. Taxonomy (GTDB): domain Bacteria; phylum Actinomycetota; class Thermoleophilia; order Solirubrobacterales; family Solirubrobacteraceae; genus Palsa-465. Next base: position 237,679 of record CAVPZV010000005.1, read on the forward strand.
GTGGAAGAAGGCCGGCGTGCGCGGCTCCGGCGGCGGCGCCGAGCGCCCGTGGCCGAAGCGCGAGAAGGCGATCAGCCGCCGGCCCGTGGCAACGTGCAGGCGCTGGGGAAAGCCCCGCCACAAGCCGACCGACCCGAGGCCCTCGTGGAGGAGGACCAGCGCCGGCGTGGCGCCGGGAAGGTCGAGCAGCTCGAGCGCGCGGCCGTCGACGTCGACCGCCGTCACGATGGCCGCGGGCGCACGGCGATCGTCACGTCGACCAGCGAGCACAGCCGTTCCTGCTCGTCGCGGAACTCGTGGCTCCAGAACCATTCCCGCTCGTCGTGGTGACGCAGGCGGGCGGATACGTCAACGGTGCCGGCGGTGACCGGCCGCAGGAAGCTGGCCGAGTTGCTCAGCCCCGAGGCGGCCAGCCCGTCGCGCCACACCGCGGCGGCCGTGGCCACCGAGGCCACCGTCTCGGCCACCGCCGAGTAGATCCCGCCGTGCAGCAGCCCGAGCGGCTGCTTGAGGTTCTGGCGCACGTCGAAGCGCACGTGCGCGGCGGTTCGCGAGAGCTCGAGCCAGTCGAGCTCGAGGAAGCCCTCGAAGGTGTCGGTCAGCGGGATGGCGGGCGGCGGCAGCTCGCCCAGGTCCCATGGCGAGCGGGTCATCCGCTCCGGACCACGACCGACTTCGTCTCGGTGTAGAAGTCGAATGCCTCCTCGCCGTGCTCCTTGCCGTAGCCGCTCGACTTCCAGCCGCCGAACGGCAGCTCGTCATAGACCTTGGTCCGCGAGTTGATCCAGGTGTAGCCGGCTTCGATCCGCTCGGCGGCCTGGCGGGCGCGGCCCAGGTCGCGGGTCCAGACCGACGAGCCGAGCCCGAACTGCGACGCGTTCGCCCGTTCGATCGCCTCGTCGAGGTCGCGCACGCGCCAGATCGGTAGCGCGGGGCCGAACACCTCCTCGGTGGCCATCGGGCGAGTCGTGGGGAGGATCGACGACGACCGTCGGCATGTAGAAGAAGCCGTCCGCCAGCTCGGGATCGTCCGGGGCGGCGCCGCCGGCGGCGAGCTCGCCGCCGAGCGCCAGCGTCCGCTCGACCTGTCCGGCCACCTCGTCGCGCTGCACGCGCGTGTGGAGCGGCCCCATCTGCGAGCCCGGCGGCGTCGCCGCGGCCGACCTTGAGCCGCTTGGCCTTGGCCGTGACCTGCTCGATCACCCCGTCGGCCACCGACTCGAACACGTACACCCGCTTGATCGCCAGGCAGGCCTGACCGCAGTTGTAGAAGCGGCCCATCGAGGCGGCGCTGGCGGCGGCGTCGAGGTCGGCGTCGTCGCAGATGATCATCGGGTCCGATCCGCCGAGCTCGAGCGTGACGCGCTTGGTGCCGCGCGCGGCCAGCGCCATGATCTGCTCGCCCACCGGCGTCGACCCGGTGAAGGCGATCTTCCGGATCCCCGGGTGGGTGACGAGCGCGGTGCCGGTGACCGAGCCGCTGCCGGTGACCACGTTGAACACGCCCGGGGGCAGGCCGCCCTCGGCCAGGAGCTCGGCGAAGCGCAGGGTCGTGAGCGGAGTGGTCCCGGCCGGCTTGGCCACCACCGTGTTGCCGGCGACCAGCGCCGGCGCGAGCTTGTTGCACAGCAGCGTGGTCGGGAAGTTCCAGGGCACGATCGCGCCGACCACGCCGAGCGGGCGGCGCAGCACGATGCCGTCGACGCCCGGATCGAGGTTCGGCGTGTGGGCTCCCCGCAGCGCCTTCGAGAGCCCGACGTAGTGCATCAGCGTGTCGATCGCCTTGGTGATCTCGATGCGCGAGTCGCGCAGCGTCTTGCCCTGCTCGCGGGTCAGCAGCGGGATCAGCTCGTCCAGGTGCTGCTCGACGTGGTGGGCGGCGCGTCCCAGGATCTCGCCCCGCTTCGAGACGGCCAGCTCCGACCACTCCGCGAACGCCCGCCGGGCGGCGGACACCGCGGCATCGACGTCCTGCTCGGTGCCGCCCGGGACCTCGGCGAACACCTGCCCGGTCGCCGGATTGGTGACCGGCAGCGGCTCGCCGGAGTTGCGGTGCTCGGCACCGTCGATGAGCGCGCCCGCGTAGGTGGTGATGGTCTCGGTGGTCATGCGCCCACGAACTCCGGATCGCGCTTCTCGACGAACGCGTGCATCCCTTCGCGCGCGTCCTGGGAGTTGAACAGCTCCTGGATCAGCTCTCCCTCGAGCGCGAGGCCCTCGCCCAGGGGCAGCTGGCCGCCCTCGTGCACGCAGCGCTTGATCGCGGCCGTGGCCAGCGCGGCCCCGTTGGCGAAGCGCAGCGCGTAGGCGCGCACGCGGTCGTCGGCCTCCTCGGGATCGTAGAGCTCGGCCACGAGACCCCACTCGTAGGCCTCCTGCGGGGAGAAGGTGCGCCCGGTGAGCAGCAGGTCCATGGCGCGCGAGGGGCCGAGCAGCCGGGTGAGTCGCTGGGTGCCGCCGTTGCCGGGCAGCAGCCCGAGCGTGACCTCGGGCGTGCCGAGCTTGTAGTTGCCGGCGGTGGCCAGGCGGACGTCGCAGGCCAGCGTGATCTCGAGCCCGCCGCCGAGCGCGTGCCCGGCGATGTGGGCGATGAACACCGCCCGCGCGTCGGCCATGCGCCGGAACGCGGCCTGGCTGACCGCGATCATCTCCATGTTGGCCGCGACGTCTCCCTCGAGGAACCGCTTGACGTCCGCGCCGGCGGAGAAGAACCGCTCGGAGGCGCTGCGCACGATCACCGCGCGCGCGCCCGAGTCGATCGCGTCGTCGACCGCGGCACCGAACTCGCTCATCACGCTGGAGGTCATACGAGTTGGCCGGCGGGTTGTCGAGCGTGATCGTGCCCGACGTGGCCGTGGCTGGTGAACTCGACCGCCATCAGGCCAGCCCTCCGACGACGACCGACTTGATCTCGACGTAGGAGTCGAGCGCCTCGATCCCGTGCTCCTTGCCGAACCCGGAGGCCTTGACGCCGCCGAACGGCAGCTCGTCGTAGCCGTAGTGGATCTGGTTGACCCAGGTCATCCCGGCGTCGATCTCCTGGGCCGCGCGGTGGATGAGCCGTGCGTCGTGGGTCCAGATCGAGGAGCCGAGGCCGTACGGCGTGTCGTTGGCGCGCTTGATCGCGTCGTCGAAGTCGCTGAAGCGGAACACCGGCAGCACCGGTCCGAACACCTCCTCGCTCATCAGCCGCGAGCCGTCCGCCGGCTCGGCGATCACGGCCGGCTCGAGGAAGTACCCCTTGCCGCGAACCGTTCCCGGGGGTGCCGCCGCCGATCAGCAGCTCGCCGCCCGAGGACACGCCGTCCTCGATCTGCTCGAGCAGCTCGTCGCGGCCGGCGCGGGTATGGATCGGGCCCATCCGCAGCTTCGGCTTCTCCGCCTTGACCGTCCCGTCGCCCGGCTCGTAGCGGCCGACCCGCTCGACCAGCTGGGAGACGAACGCGTCGTACACCGAGTCGTGCACGAACACGCGCTTGCAGCCCAGGCACGCCTGGCCGGCGTTCCAGTAGCGCCCGATGATCACCGCCTTGACCGCCGCGTCGACGTCGGCGTCGGCGCAGATGATCACCGGGATCGGAGCCGCCGAGCTCGAGCGAGAGGCGCTTGAGATCGGGCGCGGCGAGCTTGGCCACGTGGCGCCCGACCGCGGTCGAGCCGGTGAAGGCGACGCGGCGCACGTCGGGATGGCCGACGAGGGCATCGCCGATCTCCGCGCCGCGGCCGGTGACCACGTTGAGCACGCCGTCGGGGACGCCGGCCTCGGAGAACAGCCGCGCCACCTCGAGCGTGGCCAGCGGAGTGGTGGCGGCCGGCTTGGCCACGACCGTGTTCCCGCTCGCCAGCGCCGGCGCGACCTTGGTCCCGAGCAGCGTCAGCGGGAAGTTGTAGGGCGTGATCGCCGCGCAGACGCCCATCGGACGGCGGATCACCATCCCGTAGGAGCGCCCCAGCGTGCTCGGAAGGTCCTGATAGGCCCCGCGCACCTTCGTCGCCGCCTCGGCGTAGAAGCGCACGCCATGCGCGAGATGGTTGACCTCGCCCATCGCCTCGGCCAGCGGCTTGCCCTGCTCGGACGGTCAGCTTGGCGGCCAGGTCCTTGGCGTGCTCGTGGATCAGGTCGGCGGCCTTGGCCAGGATCGCCGCTCGCTTCTCGACGTCGGTCCGCGACCACTCGGGGAACGCGCGCTTGGCCGTCGCCACCGCCAGCTCGACGTCCTCGGGCGAGCCCGCCGGCACGGTGTCCACGATCTCCTCGGTGGCGGGGTTGACCACCTCGAGCTGCTCGTGCGCGCTCGCCTCTCGCCACTCACCTCCGATCAGCATCTCGGGCACGGTGTCTCCTCTCAGGCGACGCTCGCTCCGAGGTGGCGCGAGCGCGGCTCGTCGTCATGTATCGAATTCTGTAGTGCTGGTACTCCTCGGCGGCCGTGCGCGTCCAGGTGAGCGCCGAGCCCGACAGCTCCTTCTTCTCGCGCGCCGGCAGGCCCGCGCTGAGCGCGCCACCGCGCGCGACCGCCCGCTCGGGGAGGACGGCGCCGGCGGCGAGCATCGCGCCCGACTCGACGCGGGCGCGCTGGAGGACGATCGCGCCCATCCCGACCAGCGCCTCGTCCTCGATCACGCAGCCCTCGAGCAGCGCGCCGTGGCCGACGGTGACGCGCGCGCCGACGATCGTGGGCAGGTCCTGGGCGCAATGGATCACGGTGTTGTCCTGGATCGAGGATTCCTCCCCGATCTCGATGCGCGAGGAGTCTCCGCGCAGCACGGCGCCGAACCAGATGTTGGCGCGGTCGCCGACCCGGACGTCGCCCACGAGGACCGCGGTCGGGGCCAGGAACACGTCCTCGCCGATCGTCGGCGAGATGCCGTCGAGCTCGATCAGCGTCGCCATGGGCGCCTTGACGTCATCAACAAGAGACTATACGATGCCGAGCGTAAGTCAAGTGTCACACGTAGCCGCCACACCGATCGAGGAGCTCGCGCCGCTCAGCGAGGAGCAGGTCCGGGCGCACCTGTGCCGCCGGCAAGCTCGTCGAGGGCCTGCAGCACATGTCGCCCAAGTACCTCGAGGGCATGCGGCGGATCCTCACCGTCTCCGCCGACACCGAGTTCGTCAGCGCGCCCGCGTATCTGCGTGCGGCGCAGCACGCGCCCGCGCTGAACAACTTCGGCATCGGCGATGTCGATCATCCAGGACGAGCTCGCGCACGCCCACATCGGCTACCGGCTGCTCGGCGACCTGGGCGTCGACATGGACTGGCTGATCTACGAGCGGCCGGCGGAGCAGTTCAAGTATCCGTACGCGTTCGACGTGCCGCTGAACTCGTGGGTGGAGCTCGTGTGCGCGAACGCGCTGTACGACCAGGCCGGGTTCGTCCTGCTCGGCGACGTGTACGAGTCGAGCACGTTCGGGCCGTGGAAGCGCGCCCTGGCCAAGGTCGACAAGGAGGAGACGTTCCACCTGCGCCACGGCCGCACCTGGCTGCGCAAGCTGACCCGCGACCCGGAGGGCAAGGCGGAGGTGCAGCGCGCGATCGACTGGATGTTCATCCTCACGCTCGAGTGGTTCGGCCTGCCCGACGATCGCAAGCAGCACTCCGAGCAGCTCGACTACGGCTTCAAGGGCAAGTCCAACGACCAGCTGCGCCAGACGTGGATGGCCGAGGTGGTCCCGTTCATGGAGGAGATCGGCATCGACGGTGCCGGCGCACCTCGACGCCGAGCTCGACCGCTACGTGATCGACTGCCCGTTCCCGGCGCGGTTCGACGAGGAGAAGCGGGAGTGGCTGCTCGACGAGGGGGCGATCGAGTGGGAGGACGTGATCAAGCGGTGGCGGGCCCGCGGCCCGATGAACCGCGACTACGTGCGCACGCTCCAGCGCGGCTACCAGACGACCTCGCTGCGGAAGGCCGCGTGACCGCGACCGCGCAGGTCGAGGCGCGGCTCTGGGAGGCGCTGCGCCACGTCGAGGATCCGGAGATCCCGGTGTCGGTGGTCGGCATGGGGCTGATCGTGTCGCTCGCCTACCGGGCGGAGCGCCGCGTGGCCGAGCTCGAGATCACCTTCACCGCGATGGGCTGCCCGGCGATGGAGTTCATCGAGGAGGACATCCGCGAGGCGCTGCTGCGCGACCCGGACGTCGACTCGGTCGAGATCGAGGTGGTGTGGGACCCGGTGTGGACCAAGAACCGGCTCCGCGCCGACGCGCGCGCGAAGATGCGTGAGCTGGGGATCGCAGTATGAGCCGGGCCGGCGAGACCGTGTGGGAGGTGTTCGCGCGCAAGGCGTACGAGGAGCCGCTGCACCACGTGGGAACGGTGACCGAGTCCGACGAGGACTCTGGCGCTCGTGTCGGCGCGCGCGATCTACGACGAGCAGCCGTGGATCCACATGATCCTGGTCCCGCGGCGGGAGATCCGGGAGGCGATCCGCGCGTGACCGGGACGCCGCACGCGGTCGACGCCGCCACCGCGACGATGATCTCGCTGATCGGCTCGCTCGCCGACAACAAGAGCGCGCTGGGACGCCGCTACGGGGAGTGGGCGGTCAGCGCGCCGACGATCGAGTCGGCCGTGGCCGCCGCGGCGATGGCCCAGGACGAGCTCGGCCACGGCCGCTCGACCTATCCCGTGCTGGCCAAGCTGGGCGTGCAGCGCGAGGACGAGGGCCTGGACGCCGGGCACCCGATGCGGTCCGATCGCCCGGGAGCTGCCCGACTGGGCGTCGTTCATCGCCGCCAACCTGGTCGTGGACGGGATCCTGACCACGTTCGTCGCGTCGGCGCGAAGCAGCACGATCGAGCCGCTGGCCCAGCGGGCGCGCAAGATCCTCCAGGAGGAGGGGGCCCACCGGGTCCACGCCGAGGCGTGGCTGAAGCGGATCTGCCGCGCCGGCGGCCGCGACCGCGAGCTGCTGCTGGCGCGGATCGAGGAGATGTGGGCCGACGCGGCGCGCTGGCCGGGCCCGACGACGACCCGGCTACCGCGAGGCGGTGGCGCAGGGGATGGTGAGCGACGGTCCGGCCGGCGGTACGTGGTCGGGTGCGCGACTGGCTCGCGGCGCTGCTCGCGGCCGAGGGCTGCGGCGCCGAGCTGTCGGAGCCGGGGGACTGGAGCGACTGGGACGAGGAGCACCGGCGGTGAGCTCAGAGCCGGTCACCTGCCCGTTCTGCGGCTCGCGCGACGTGGAGCTGGTCTCGCCCTGGGGTGGCCAGCTGATCACGAGTCAGCTCCGGTGCCGGAGCTGCAACACCCACTTCGAAGCGGTGCGCGAAGACTTCGATGGACGAGCAGCTCAGGCGTAGGTCGGTCGGCGCCCCCGCCGCCCGGTCGCTGCTGCTGACGGTGCTGGGCGAATACGTGCTGCCGCGCTCGGGGAGCGTGTGGCAGGAGACGCTGGTCGGCGCGCTCGTGTGCCTCGGGTACACCCAGCAGGCGGCGCGGCAGGCGCTGGCGCGGAGCACGCGGGAGGGCTGGCTGGTGAGCGAGCGCCACGGCCGGCGCACGCGCATGTCGCTCAGCGACTCGACCGCGGCACTGCTGCGCGCCGGCGCCGAGCGCATCTACACCTTCGCGCAGCCGTGGGAGTGGGATCGCCGCTGGCTGGTCGTCGTCCTGCGGGTGCCCGAGGAGCAGCGGGCCGTCCGCCACCAGCTGCGCTCGCGGCTGGCCTGGGCGGGCCTGGGGTCGCTGGGCGGCGGCGTGTGGCTGACGCCTCACGTGGAGCGCGAGCAGGAGCTGGTGGGCGCCGTCGGCGAGGAGCCGGCGGCCGAGGCGGTCTCGTTCGTGGCCCAGTTCGGGCAGATCGGCGATCCCGAGCAGCTGGTGGCGGCGGCCTGGGACCTCGATCGCGTTCGTCGTCAGTACCGGGCGTTCATCGACGACTTCTCGCGCGTGCGCGCCACGAGCCCCGCGGCGATTCTTTCGCCAGCAGACGCTGCTCGTGCACGCCTGGCGCAAGTTCCCGTTTCTGGACCCGGACCTGCCCGCGACGTTGCTCCCGGCGCGCTGGCCGCGCGATCGTGCCCACGCGCTTGTTCGCGGACCGCCACGATCGCTGGCAGCCGGGGGCGCGGGCGTGGCTCGAGGGGCTCGAGGCCGAGCTGGGTCTGGCCGGCGAGGCCGGCCTGAACTAGATCGAGCTGAGCTCGTCCAGCGACGCTTGGATCGCGTCCATCACCGGCCACAGATCGTCCTGGCTGCTGACCATCCCGAAGCCGACCCCGTCGAGGTAGCTCATCGCGGTCATGTTCAGCCCGACACCGTCCATGATCACCGTGAACGGGTGGTAGGACTCGACGCGCGCGCCGTGCCAGTAGAGCGGCTCGGATGGCCCGGGGATGTTCGACACGATCAGGTTGACGGGCGGCGCCAGGCGGGCTGAGACCTCCGCCGTCATCCGCGAGGCCTGGGTGAAGATCAGCGGCGGGATGAAGTTGCCGGCGTCGGTGAGCAGACCCGGCGGCAGCGCCCGCTGGCGGCGCTTGGCCGCGGTCAGGGCGTGGTGCGCGCGCTCGAGCCGCCGGCGCGGGTCCGGCTCGTGGGTGGGGAGGGGCGACGACGATGGCCGAGATCCGGTTGCCGAACGAGCGCCGCTCTTCGCTGGTGCGCACCGATACCGGCACGAGCGCCCGCAGCGGCGCATCCGGAAGCTCGCCCAGCTCGAGCAGCCAGCGACGCAGCGCGCTGGCGCACAGCGTGACCACGACGTCGTTGAAGGTCACCCCCGCCTGGTCCTTGATCGCCTTCAGCGCGGGCAGCGAGACGGTGCCGTAGGCGAAGCGCCGGTCGTCCGAGAGCTTGCGGTTGAACCGAGTGCGGGGCGGGGGGCCCTTGATGTCGTCGGTGGCGGGCTTCGTCCCGCTGAGAGAGGAGGTCAGCCGCTGGAGCGCGGAGACGCCGGGGATGGCCGAGGCGCCGGGGACGTCGGTCAGATTGGGAAGCGCCGTGGGCAGCGAGCGGATCACCCGGGCCGACTGCCGGGGCGCGCTGGCCAGTCCGCGCGCCAGCATCTCGAGGCGGCCCGGAGGATCCGCGGCCGGGCGCCGCGCGCCTTGCGTCCCGCGTCCGGGCCGGGTCGCCCGCGCGGCTCGAGTCGACGAACACGTCCATGATCTGCACCCCGGAGATCCCGTCGGCCAGGGCGTGGTGGAACTTGTGGAGCAGTCCGACCCTGCCCTGCTCGAGGCCGTGGATCAGATGGAGCTCCCACAGCGGCCGCGAGCGGTCGAGCGGCGTGGCGATGATGCGGGCGACGTGGTCGGCCACGGCGCGCGGGTCGCCGGGGGGCTCGACGCTGCTCTCCCGGACGTGGAAGGCGACGTCGAAGTCGGGGTCCTCGACCCAGTAGGGATGATCGAGCCGGAGCGGGACCTGGGCCAGCTTCCGGGTATAGGGCGGCACGAGATGGATTCGCTCCGCCACCGTCCGGCACACGTCCTCTCGGGTGGGGGCGGTACGCGGGCGCTCGCAGATCACGAAGAACCCGGCGTGGCCGTGGCTGCCGGCCTCGTCCAAGGCCAGAAACTGCGCGTCCAGGCTGCTGAGCTGCTCCATCCCTCTGTGACCAGGGCTACCCGCCCCGCGACTGTTTCCCTCGGGCCGGCCGGGTACAGTGGGCGCGCCTTGGCATTCACATATCGTTCACATCCGGGCGCGCGGATAGCGTCCGCCACCGCCTGAGCGTCATGCCTTCGATCGGACAGCTGCTACGCGGGACCGACCGGGAGATCTTCGACCTGTTCGAGCGCGCCGCGGCGAACATCGTCCGCGCCGCCGAGCTGCTCGACGAGATGCTGGCCGGCTTCCCCGAGACGCAGGGCCTCGCGCGCGAGATCCTGATCTGCGAGCAGGACGGGGACCAGATCACGCACGAGCTGATCCGGCGCCTGAACCAGACGTTCGTCACGCCGATCGACCGGGCCGACGTCCTGCGGCTGACCTCCGCGCTCGACGACATCGTCGACTTCATCGAGGAGGTCGCGGACTACCTCGGGCTGTACCGGATCGAGGCGCCGATGATCCAGGCCCAGGCGCTCGCGCACGTGCTGTTGGACGGGGTGCGGCAGATCGAGATGGCGATCCCGCTGGTGCGCGAGTACAGGGACATCAGCAAGCACACGGTCGAGGTCAACCGGCTCGAGAACGAAGGCGACCGGATCGTCCGGGCGGCGATCGCCTCTCTGTTCGAGGGCGGGATCGACCCGATGGTGGTGATCCGCTGGAAGGACATCTTCGAGCGCCTGGAGAGCGCGATCGACTCCGTCGAGCGCGCCGCCTACATCCTCGAGGGCATCGTCATCAAGAACGCGTAGCGAGGACTCGTGGGCAGCGACATCATCCTCGTGATCGTCATCGGCACCGCGCTGGCGTTCGACTTCACCAACGGCTTCCACGACACCGCGAACGTGGTCGCGACCTCGATCTCCACGCGCGCGATCGGACCCAAGCAGGCCGTGACGGTGGCGTCGGTCCTGAACTTCGTCGGCGCGTTCGTCTCGCTCAAGGTGGCGGCGACGGTCGGCAAGGGCTTCATCGCCACGCACGCGGTGACGATGACCGTCGTGTTCGCCGGCTTGATCGGGGCGATCGGCTGGAACATCGTCACCTGGTACTACGGGCTGCCCTCGAGCTCATCGCACGCCCTGATCGGCGGTCTGGTCGGATCCGTCGTCGCCGCGGTCGGATTCTCCGCCGTCAACGGGGGCGGCCTGGTCGGCTCGCTGATCGTCCCGGCGATCGTCGCCCCGATCGTCGCGTTCGTCGTCGCCGGCACGGCGATCCTGATCATCTACCGGATCGTGGGCCGCCTCCGGCCCGGGCCCGTGAGCCGCGGCTTCCGTCTCGGCCAGATCGTCTCGGGCGGGCTGCTCGCCCTCTCGCACGGCACCAACGACGCCCAGAAGACGATGGGCGTGATCACCCTCGCCCTGATCGCCCACGGCACGATCCCGCACAACCACTTTCAGGTTCCCGACTGGGTGGTGATCGCGGCCGCCAGCGCGATCTCGCTCGGGACCTTTACCGGCGGCTGGCGGATCATCAAGACGCTGGGTACGCGGATCATCAGCATGGATCCGGCGCAGGGCTTCTCGGCTCAGGCGGCGGGGGCGGCGGTGATCCTGGCCGCTTCCAGCGTCGGCTATCCGCTCTCGACCACGCACGTGATCTCCGGCGGGATCATGGGCGCGGGCGCGGCCAAGCGGGCGTCGGCCGTTCGCTGGGGGGTGGCCGGCAACATCGTGGTCGCGTGGGTGCTCACGCTGCCCGCCGCGGGATTGCTGGGCGGCCTGGTCTACGCGCTCACGACGGTATTCGGCTCGGGCGTGGCCGGCCCGATCGTGATCACGGTGGCGCTGCTGGCCCTGCTCGCCGCGACCTTCGCGCGCCGCCTCCAGCAGGCCGCCCCGGCCCCCACCGCGCCATGATCCCGGCCACGATCGACGTCGGAGCGCTGTTCAAGATGCTCTATTCCGCGCTGGCCGCCGGTATCAGCGTGGCGCTGATCTTCTCGATCGTGATCCTCGGGTCGGTGCGCTCGATCGACATGCGCCGGGCCGGGCGTGGCAGCGCGGCGGCGGCATACGCGGCGCTCGCCACCGTCGGCGTCCTGCTCGTCGCCGGCGTCGTGGTCTACGGTCTGATACTGGTTGCCCACAAGGGGTGACCCGGGGGGTAGACTCTTCAGGATGTCTCGCCCAGCGCGCCGATACACGGCAGTCGCGCTCTCGCTCGCGGTGGCTAGCGCTGATCGTCGTGCCGCTGGCCGCGGCCGCCTCGCACGGCAGCAAGCCGTCCTCGCACGTCGCGAAGCCGAAGATCAAGGGATCCGAGGCGGGCTACTTCGGCAACGCGCTCTCGACCCGGACGGTCAGCGTCATCGTCTACTCGAATCTGGGGCCGAGCGCCGGAAACCGGGTGAGCGTGTGCCTGAGGGGCAACACGTGCAAGAAGGCGGTCGGCCACAACGCGAAGCTCGCCTGGTACCGCGCGGACTTCAACACGCCGACGCTGACGATGTCGGACAGCGTCACGTTCACGGCCTACGCCCGCGACGCGGCCGGCCGTACGACGGCCAAGATCACCAAGCCGGTCCTCTGCATCAAGGACGACGGCAGCACTCCGCAGACCTGAGGCCGGCGTAGCGGGGGCGCTCAGCGGCGCAAGACCGGCGGCAGGGTCAGCGGCGCGACCGGCGGCGGGGGCGGGGGATGCGATCGCGCAGCGGAACCACGTCCGTCGGCCGCTTGATCCGCAGCAGCGGCGGGCTGTGGCGGGGAGTGTCGTCGGTCCACGAGCTCCAGTCATTGCGGGGAGCGTCGGTCGTGGCCCCAAGGACGGTGAGCAGCGGCTCGTACCGCGCTCGGATGTCCCGGAACTCGCGCCACGAACGGTCGCGATCCTCGTAAACGGGCACCTCGAGCTCGGTCAGCTCTTCGCGTGCCTCGTCGAAGCGCGCCTCCGGGAGCTCGATCTCGGCGTCCGGCTCGGGCGGCTCGTGCGCGATCCCCAGGAAGTCGGCGATCTGCACCAGGGCGTTGCAGCCCGCATCGATGCACAGCTCGGCGCGCGACTGTCGGGGGACGTCGCACACCGTGAGCATCAGTGCGGCCCCGTCGAGCACGGCCTCGGCGGCGAGCACCCAATGATTGTGCGGATGGGGTGAGCGGAAGAAGGCGAGCTGCGGAAACGTGGTGTGCGTCTCACCGAGCTCGATGAACCAGTCCTCCCAGGACTCCCACACCTCCTCGAGCTGCTCGAAGCGCTCGAGGTGCCAGCTTCGCTTCAGCACCTCTGGGCCGGACGGAGGGATTCCGGTTCGCACGACGAGCTTGGTGATCACCGCCTCGCGGCGGGAGAACGCGCCGTACAGGCTCGGTAGGTACGTGATGACCAGCGCCAGCAGCGTGAGCCCGACGCCGGCGGCGCCGAACGCGACGAGCTGGCGGCCGAGACCGTGCGGGGCATCGAAGCCGAGCGTGAGCATCGATGAACCCGATTGCTCGAGCGCCAACGGAATCCGGCTTGCCGTCAGCGAGGGCCCCGACAACGCCCAGAACAGCGCTCCGAAGCACAGGAAGATGAGGACGACCCACAGCGCCAGCTGCGCGAACAGCCCCAGGGGCGCCTGCAGGGCGAACACGCGGTCGCGCCGCTCGTAATCGACGTTTCGGCTCAGTCCCAGCCTCAGCCGCAGCATCGTGCGGACGCTCAGGAATGCCAACCGCGCCAGCCGAGCCGGCACCGCCCGCGGGAGCACGAGGGTGCGCAGCACCGACGCCAGCACGGTCAGCATGGCCGCGCCCGCCAGGACGGCGATGACGACGCGTAGGACGATCATGAGTGCGGTGGCGTCAGAAGCTCCATCGAGGCCGCCACCTACCCGTCGAGCGACGCTGTTGCACCAGGTGACCGGCGTCTGTCACGATGCAGCGGGGCGATGAACACATCCTCAGTCGAGTACGTCGACGTGCTGATCGTTGGAGCGGGCCTCTCCGGGGTCGGCGCCGCCTGCCGGCTGCGGCAGCAGTGCCCGGACAAGACGTTCGCGATCTTCGAGGCGCGGGACGCGGTGGGGGGGACCTGGGACCTGTTCCGCTTCCCGGGCGTGCGCTCCGACTCGGACATGTTCACGCTTGCCTATCCGTTTCGGCCGTGGCGGGGGGCGCAGGCGATCGTCGATGGTGGCTCGATCCGCCGCTACATCCGCGAGACGGCGAGCGAGTACGAAGTGGACGAGCGGATTCGCTTTCACCACCGCGTGCGGCGGGCCGAATGGTCCTCCTCGGATGCGCGCTGGCAGGTGGAGGCCGAGCGCGTCGACACCGGCGAGACCGTCCGCATCACCTGCGGGTTCCTGTTCTCGTGCACCGGCTACTACCGCTACGAAGCGGGCTACACGCCGGAGTTCACGGGCGTGGAGCGCTTCCGCGGACAAGTCGTGCACCCCCAGTTCTGGTCCGATGATGTGCAGTACGCGGGCAAGCGCGTCGTCGTGATCGGCAGCGGCGCCACCGCGGTGACGCTGGTCCCGGCGATGGCGGAGAGGGCCGCGCACGTGACGATGCTCCAGCGCTCACCCAGCTACATCATCTCGATCCCCGCCCTCGATCCGATCGCCCGCGTGCTCGGTCGGGTGCTGCCGCCGCGGCTGGCGTATCGCATCGTGCGCTGGAAGAACGTCTGGATCACGGTCGGGCTCTACAGGCTCAGCCGCAGACGGCCCGCGCTGATGAAGCGGCTGATCCGGAAGCTGATCCAGCGTCAGCTGCCCGCCGGCTTCGACATCGACACGCATTTCACGCCCGGCTACGAGCCGTGGGACGAGCGGATGTGCCTGGTCCCCGACAACGATCTGTTCGAGTCGATCAAGACCGGACGGGTGTCGGTGGTCACCGACAGGATCGGGACGTTCACTGAAACCGGGATCGCGCTCTCCTCCGGGGAGGAGCTCGAGGCCGACGTGATCGTCACCGCCACGGGCCTCAGCATCGTGCCGATGGGCAACATCGCGCTGAGCGTCGACGGGGTTGAGGTCGAGCTGCCCGAGACGCTCGCGTTCCGCGGGATGATGCTGAGCGGAGTGCCCAACTTCGCCTTTGCCTTCGGCTACATCAACCAGTCGTGGACGCTGGGCGCGGATCTGACGTGCGAGCACGTGAGCCGGCTGCTGCGCTACATGGACGAGCACGGCTACGACCAGTGCTTGCCGCGCCAGGACGGTGAGCCCGTCCCGACGGTGCCGTTCTTCGAGCTCACCTCAGGCTACGTCGTGCGCGCGGTCGATCTGTTCCCGCGGCAGCGGGCGAGGGACCCATGGCAACGGATCCAGCACTACCCGCGCGACCGGCGCTCGGTGCTGCGCGCGCCGATCGACGATCCCGCGCTCGAGTTCTCGCGCACCGGCGACGTCCGGACGCCGGAGGCGCTGGCGGCTTAGCCTTAGCGCGGCGGGCTCGAGGGCGGCCCGAGGCGACGTCGCTCGCCGCGGGCCCGGCGGCGGGCAAACCGCCGGATGGTGGTCGCCGCTGCGCGCGAACCGGCGACGGAGCTGGAGGAAGGCCAGGCCGCCGGGCGCGAGCGGGAGCCAGAGCGAGATCGTCCGGTAGGCGAGTACGGCGGCGGTCGTCGCGGCCAGGGGCGCGTGGTAGAGCGCGAACGTCCCGATCAGGCCACCGTCCACGCCGCCGATGCCGCCCGGTATCGGGAGGTTGCCCCCGAGCTGGCCGATCAGGTAGCCCAGCACGAGCACGCCGATCGCCGGCGTGGCGCCGAAGGCCCGGAAGCACACGCCGAGCGTGGCGAGATCGAACGCCATCGTGCCGATCGCTCCCGCCAGCACCGCTGGTGCGCCGCGGCCGCGGAGCAGCCGCAGCGAGTCGCCGATGCCTTCGACGAGCGAGCCGCGCACGAGCCGTGCCGCGGCGTGGAGCCGGTTGGCTGGACGGGAGCGCTTCGGGTCGGTCGCGCTCGGCTTGATCAGTCTGGGCAGGGCGAGCACGATCGCGGCGACGGCGAGCGATGCGGCGCCGAAGCCATACGTGAGCGCGGGATTGCGGTCGTGGTGGAGGATGCCGGCGGCGTACAGCCCCGCGAAGGCGATCACGGCGCCGACGTTGGCCAGGCTGGTGAGCAGGAAGAACGCGACGCTGCGCCGGCCGATCCGCTCGGAGCTCATGCCGCCCCGGCGGAGCGCCCACGCGCCGAGGGCCAGGCCGCCCGCACCGCTGGCGGGGAGGAGGGCGTTGGCCGCCTGCTCGGCCATGCCGATCTGGTAGCTCGTCCGCCAGCTCATGCGCCGGCAGAACACGGCGCGGAACACCGTCACGTACGCCAGGGCCGACAGCAGCTCGAGCGCCACGCCGGCCGCGAGCCAGCCTGGCGCGGCGTGATCGAAGCGGTGGCGGACGCTGGTCAGGCCGGGACCGAACGCGATCACGGCCACCCCGGCGCAGACGATGGCGGCGAGGATGAGCAGCCGGCGCCGGACGTGGCCGCGCTCCCAGCCCGGCGGGCATGGAATGCGGTTCGCTTGCGTGGACGGACATGTTGTGTAGACCCTCAGGCCGGCGCGTTGTCATCGGTTAGTAGACGTTCGGGCCGGCCGTTTCGTGACAGCGTGTAGTACGCGGGCTCCCCGCGGGCGGATCAACCCGCGGCGCGGCGTTACTAGAGCACGCTGCGCACGAGCAGGATCGCCACCACCAGCGCCGCGGCGCCGGCAACGAGGGCCACGACCGCGGTGAAGAGGCGGAGGTAGACCCCGCGGCCGGATGGGATCGTGTGGCGAATTCATGGCTCTGCCTCACGGCGCCACCCGCAGCGTGTACGGCGCCGTGACGACCCGGCCCCCGAGCTTCATCTGCAGGAACAGCCGCCAGACGCCGGCCTCGGGCAGCAGCACGCCGACCGTCAGCTTGCCCGGCGCGGTCGACTGGCCGCTGACGCGACTGGAGGCGACGCCCGGGAGCGTGCCGCAGTTGGGGGCGTTGGGCGCGCAGATGTGGCTGTGGAAGTAGTCGAGCGATCCCTGGTGGAAGAAGATCGCGTGGGCCAGCGCTCCGAACCAGGGGACGAACGTGACCTTGCCGCCGCCGGGATCGGTGACGCGCAAGGTCACGAACTGGGCCTGAATCGCATGCAGAGCTGGATGAGGCTGCATGTCGATGTGATAGCCGTCGATCACCAGGTCGGGGTGATACGCCGGCAGCGGCCTGGGATGGTAGGCGCCCGACGACCTTGACGTTCTGGAGCAGCTGGAAGTTCGGCTGGCCGCCCGGAAGGTTCGGATAGACGTCGACCAGCACGCGGTACGGGCCCGGCGCCGGAAAGGTCACGGTCTGACGCAACACGCCGTCCGGGCCGACCGGCGGATGCTGGTGGATGATGTACGCGAGGTCGTCGCGGACGATGATCAGGTGAACTCCGGTGTGCGGTCCGGATCCGGTGCGGTACTGGGTGAGCGGCTTCCCCGACGGCTGCTGAACCGTGAACGAGACGGTCGTCGGGCGTCCCGCCGCCACCTGCCCACTCGGTGTGAACCCGGCCAGGGTGAACTCCCGCGCCGGAGCGACCTGGGGCACGCTCACGCCGCTGCCTCCGCCTCCGCCGCTCGAACCGCCGCACGCGGCGAGCGTGAGGGCGGCGACGGCCATGGCCGCCGAAGCGGCGACCGCCCGCGTCACCGAGCGCCGGGCACAGCCGCGTCCTCGCTTCGTCGAAGACGCGGTCCTGCCCGCCTGGTCATCACTCTTCACGATGGCTCCTCATCCGTTGGCCTGGTCGACGATCAGCGCGGTGAACGGTGGTGCGTGGGGCGGGGTGACCTGGAACGACAGGCCCCACTTCCCGACCATCACGAGCGCGGGTGCGGCGCGCGAGTAGATGCCGGGCTGGACCTCCGTGAGCTGATACTCCTGCTGGGGCATCTCCATCTCGAGGTGGTTGAAGGCCAAGGTCACGTTCGCGCCGCGCACGGGCCTCCCGCCCTTGGTGATGCGCAGCGTGAACGAGTCTGGTGCGGCGGCGCGGTTCGGGGAGACGAGCACCTGCAGCTCGTAGCCGCCGCGCTGGACCGTACGCGCCACTGTGCCCGGCCCGACGCTGGCGATCGCGGACCCCTCGAGCGCGAACGCCGGCGGTGGCGGCGGAAGGCTCGAGAGCAGAGCCGCCGCGAACACGATCCCGAGCACGACCACCACCTCGCCCGAGGCGAGCTTGCGCAGCAGCGACGCCGCGGGAGCGCCAAGCTCGGGACGCGCCCGGCTCGCGACCAGGCGCGGCGTCGAGCGGCGGAGGTTGCCCGACGCGAGCAGCAGCGCGGCGCACAGCAACCCGGACTTGACGAGGATCGCCTTGCCGAATCCGGTCTCCCACAACGCGTTCGCGGCGGGGAGGTGGTCGATCGTCTCGCCGATCCCGCTGGCCCCGAGCAGGACGACCGACACGAGCGCGACGCGCGAGAAGCGCGGCACCGCGACGGCGAGGGCGGCGACGCGCCCGCGCACCGGCAGCGTCGCCAGCAGGACGAGCAGGCCGACCAGCCCGCCGAGCCACAGTGAGCCGGTGGCGAGGTGGATCCAATCGAAGGCCAGCGTGAGCCCACGCGGCGAGGTCTGTGCCGCGTGGCCGGCCGCGCCGGGCACGATGAGGACCGCAGCCGCGGCGAGCGCGGCGCCGCAGCCGGCGACCAGCTCGGCAACGGAGCGGTGCTCGCGCTCTGGTCGGTCGGCCCACAGCGCGGTCCAGCCGGCGAGGCAGAACAGGGCGAAGCACACCTCGAAATCGACGATCGCACGCCCGAACGCGGTCACCCGGTAGAGCGGCACGAGCGCGCTGAGGTCGAACACCGAGCGCAGGGAGTCGTTCGCGGTCGAGAAGTCGAGGTACACCGGGATCGCGACCAGCGCCAGCAGCGATGTCACCACGAACGCCACCGACAGCGGGCGGAGGCTCGCCCCGGGCACTCGCCGGACGATCGGGCGCGCGATCGACAGCCGGAGCGCGAGCAGTCCGATCGCCGCCATCACCGAGAGGAACATCACCCACCGCGCGATCAGGAGCTGGGGCGTCACCGCGGTGGCTGAGATCCGTGGCACCTGGAACTGCGGGGCGGGACCGGGGTTCGGGCCGACCGCGTACGTGAACGCGCCCGAGACCGGATGTCCGTCCACGGAGATCGCCCGCCAGTAGATCAGGTACCAGCCTTCCGGGAGCCGCGGGCGCAGCGGCACCACGAGCGTGTCCGGATTAGCGCTCGAGCGCGTCACCTGGCCGCCCGTCTGCTGCCGTCCCTCGGCGTTGGTGACCGAGATGACCGCCAGACGGGGCTCGACCGCCTCGTCATAGGTCAGCTGGACGGTGGCGGGCGGGGCGTCGAGCACGACGCTCGCGGCGGGAACAGTCCGGATCAGGTAGGCGTGCGCCGAGGCGCGCGCGGGCACAACGAGCGTCCCGCCCGCGGCGAGCAGGACCATCAAGGCGAGGGTCCGCCTCATGCCAACGGGCGGTCCCCAGAGGTGCGGCTCACCAGCGCGAATCCCCCGGCGAGCAGACCGAGCGCGCCGAGGATGAGCGCGATGATCGTGATCACCGACGTCCCGCCACCGCCGTTCAACGAGCTCTCGGCCTGAATCGAGGGTGCCGGTGCCTCTGACGACTCGGGCCCCGACCAGTTCACGATCGATCCGTCGGAGTAGGTCTGCTCGACCTGGAAGGTGTACGTCTTGGGCGAGGCCGGCTGCGCGAGGAACTGAAACAGCGAGTCCTCGTCCGGTCGGGGTGCGGCCTCCGGTCCAGGTGACCCGGGTGACCACCGCGTCCTCGCCGCTGCCGCTCTGCTGCTGGCGCATGTGCCATCCGGGCGGCGGGGGCGCGAACGAATCGATGCCGAAGCCACTCGGGACGCTCAGCACGATCTTGGTCGTGGTCAGCCCGCTCTTCTCGGTCGGGACGGCAAGGCTGTACAGCTGCAGCTCTCCCGCCAGCGAGACGGGCGGGCTGATGCGAGCATGGGCCGAGGCGAGCGCGGGAAAGGCGGCTGCCACCGTGAGGGCGGCGGCGAGCGCCGGCGCCCAGCGCGCCGACGGAAAACGATTCATCACTGATCCACTCCAGCGAGGTCGTGTGGTGACTGAAGCCATCAAGGTGCGATAGGCGCACCGAAATGGATTCACCTGACGGTCAATCGGTGGCCGGTCTCAGCTCGGCGGCCCGCGGCGGGACCACCCGGAAGCCAGCGCGGGAACGGCGGTCGCCATCACCGCACGCGCGCCGCGCGGTCGCACGCACCGGGGCGCGCGGAGACGCGGGACGCGCAGGCTCCGCGCCGTGACCACCCGCAACACCCATCGCGCGCCGTGGAGGATGCTTGCCAGGACGAGCCCGACGCACGCAGAGGCCGGAATCGCCCACCAGCCGCCGTGCCCGAAGACTCCGGCGAGCCCGCCCGGGTGACCCGCGGCGAACACGCCCTCGAGGAGCTCCTGAGCCACGTAGATCGCGAGCAGCGTGGCGGCGCAACTCGCCCACAGACCCGCGAGCGAGAGCGTGTAGCGGCGGGCCGATGTCTGGCCGGCGAGCGCCCGCCCCAGCGCCCACAGGAACGCGCCGGCACCGACTCCGATCAGGACCACGATCCACGGCACCAGCGAGTGCAGGTACGAGTGCCCCTGATGGGCGAGCTCGGCGCCGGCGCTTCCGCCGAACGCCAGCAGGTAGCGCAGCTGATGGACCGCCACCGCCGCGGCGGGCACCAGCGCCGCGCGTGCCGCGCCTCGCATCACGCTCCGGGCATCGGCGAACACGTCCGCCACGATACTGACGAATAGCCTTGTCGAATGGCAGAGCAGCGCGATTGCGCCATTGCCGCGGTCATATTCGACCTCGACGGCGTGCTGGTCGACTCGGAGAAGGTGTGGAACGACGCCCGGCAGGAGGTCGCCCACGCGCACGGAGGTCGCTGGCCATCCGACGCCCAGCGGGCGATGATGGGCATGAGCTCGACCGAATGGTCGGCCTACATGCACGACGCGCTCGGCGTGACGCTCGCGCCTGCAGGAGATCTCCTCGACCGTGGTCGCGCGCCTGGAGGCGATCTACCGCCTGCGCCTACCGTTGATCCCGGGAGCGCGCGAGGCGGTCGTCGCGCTCGCCGCCGAGTGGCCGCTCGCCCTGGCCTCCTCGGCGAACCGCGAAATCATCGAGCTCGTCCTCGAGCTCGCGGGGCTTGCCGCCTGCTTCGGCGCCACGGTTTCCTCCGAAGAGGTGGCGCGCGGCAAGCCGGCGCCCGACGTCTACCTCGAGGCCGCCCGCCGGCTCGGCGCCGAGCCGACGCGATGTGCCGCGGTCGAGGACTCCAGCAACGGCCTGTTCAGCGCGGCCGCAGCGGGGATGACCGTATTCGCGGTGCCCAACCGTGACTTCCCTCCGGGCGAGGAGGCGCTCGCCGTCGCCGACGCCGTGCTCGACTCGATCGCGGAGCTGACGCCTGAGCGAGTCCGGCGGATCAGCCCGCGACGTGCTCGCGCTTGAGGCGCTCGAGCAGCCCGGCGGACTCAGAATCGAGACCCAGGACGAGCTCGCGCATCGTGCCAGTGTCGAGGCGAGCAGGCTCGGTCTCGTGCATGAAGGACTCGAGCTCCTGCGCGAAGCGCAGCGGATCCTCGAGGTGCGGGAAGTGCCCGGCGTCGTCGAACAGCACGAGCCGGCTGCCGGGCATCAGGTCGTGCGCGGGCTGTGCGTGCTCGACCGGGATGATCCGGTCGTGGCGGCCCCACACGATCAGCGACGGCATCTTCGACGCCAGGTACAGCCGATCGGACGCGTTTATGCGCTGTCCGCGTGCGTCGATCACCGCGCGCACGGTGTGGATGAACGCGTTGCGCGCGTCCGCGTTGGAGAGCGACTGATAGCCGTGGGCCATCTCGGTCAGATCCACGCGGGTGCGCAGACCCAGCCGCCCCAGCGCCCGCGGGATGATCGCGCCGAGCTCGAACAGCCGTGGGTGCGCCAGCAGCGGCAGGACGATCTCGGAGCCCGGAAGCGTCGCCGCCCGGAGCAGGGGATGGACCTCCTCGCCCAGCCCGCCGCTCGACACCAGCACCAGGCGCTCGCAACGCTCGGGGAACTGGTAGGCGAACTGCATGGCGATCCCGCCGCCCAGCGAGTGGCCGACGACGCTCGCGCGCTCGATGTCGAGCGCCACGAGCAGGTCACGGATACCTGAGGCGTGCGCGCCCAGCGAATAGTCCCCGCGCGGCTTGGCCGAATCGCCGTGGCCGAGGAGGTCCGGCGCCAGCACCATGAAGTGCTCGGCCAGCAGCTGAACCGTCTGGTCCCACTGCCCGGCGCGGCCGGCCACGCCATGAATCAGGACGAGGGGCGGCCCCTGCCCGGCGATGTTGAAGTTGACGCGGTGGCCGTGGAGCGTGACCTCGGTCCGCTCGATCGTCGGGACCGCGCGAATATGCCGTTCACGCCCACCGGTGCCTGGATCGACCGGGGGGCGCTCGGGAGCAGGAATCGACGCCATGCCCGGACGGTATCAGCGGGGTGGGCGCCTGCGGCGCGGTGCGCGGGCGCCCGCGGAAAATGCGATCGTGCGCTGGGAAAACGGCTTCTGTGACATACGTCACTCAGAATGGCTACACGACTTTTCCGCCCGCGCGCTCGCGGCCGTCACAATTCGTCCTGATGGCCGATGGCCGTGATCAGTCCGACGGGGCCCGCAAGGCGGTGCCACCGGCGCCGATGCCCCAGGACGAGCAGGGCTGGCGGGTCGCGCCGGCGCCCGACGGCCGGGGAATGCCGGAGCAGCACCGCCCGCGTCCGCCGCACCGGCTGCGCGGGTTCTGGATCTTCGTGGTCGTCCTGCTGGCGGCGAACTGGCTGTCGGTGCTGATCGCGCAACCGGGCAGCCAGCCGCGTGTGACCGTCCCGTTCAGCCCGTACTTCCTGAACGAGGTCAATGGCGGCCAGGTGAAGTCGATCTCGTCCAACGACAACACGATCGACGGGACGTTCTCGACCAAGCTCCGGTATCCGCCCAGCGACGCGAAGGCGACGCCGACGACCCTGTTCAAGACGGTGGTTCCGTCGTTCTGGGATCACGCCACGCTCAGCAAGCTTCTGCAGTCGAAGGGGGTCCAGGTCAACGCCACCGCTCCGGGGGGGACGTCGGTGGTGGCGGAGATCCTGCTCGGCTTCGGTCCGACGCTGCTGCTGGTGGGCCTGTTCCTGTTCGCCGCTCGGCGAGCCGCGGCGAGCGGCGGGGGGATGGGGGGCCTGGGTGGCTTCGGCCGCTCCCGCGCTCGGCGGATCGACCCGCAGAGCATCCGCGTCACCTTCGAGGACGTGGCGGGGATCGACGAGGCCAAGGCGGAGTTGGCCGAGATCATCGACTTCCTGCGCTCCCCGGGCCGGTACGAACGGCTCGGCGGGCGCATGCCGCACGGCGTGCTGCTGTTCGGGCCACCGGGGACCGGCAAGACGTTGCTCGCGCGCGCGGTCGCGGGGGAGGCCCAGGCGGCGTTCTTCTCGATCGCCGCGTCGGAGTTCATCGAGGCGATCGTCGGTGTGGGCGCGGCGCGTGTTCGCGACCTGTTCGCCAAGGCCAAGGAGGCGGCGCCCGCGATCATCTTCATCGACGAGCTCGACGCGATCGGCCGCTCCCGCCAGGGCTCCGTGGGGATCACCGGTGCGAACGACGAACGCGAGCAGACGCTCGACCAGATCCTCACCGAGATGGACGGATTCGAGTCGAACCAGGCCGTGGTGGTACTCGGCGCGACCAACCGGCCCGAGATCCTCGACCCGGCTCTGCTGCGCCCGGGCCGGTTCGACCGCCGCGTGGCCGTTCAGCCTCCCGATCGCGCCGGCCGCCTGAAGATCCTCCAGGTTCACACGCGCTCGATGCCGCTGGCTGACGACGTCGACCTCGACGCGCTGGCCGCGTCCACGCCCGGGATGGTCGGAGCCGACCTGGCGAACCTCGCCAACGAGGCGGCTCTGCTCGCCGCTCGGCGCGAGCACGGCAAGGTGCAGATGGCCGATTTCACCGAGTCGCTCGAGAAGATCATGCTGGGCGCCCCGCGCGGGATCATGCTCAGCCCCGAGGATCGCGAGCGCACGGCGTATCACGAGTCAGGCCACGCCCTCGTGGGGATGCTCACCCCGGAGGCCGATCCGGTGCGCAAGGTCTCGATCATCCCTCGCGGGCAGGCGCTGGGGGTGACGCTGTCCACGCCCGACGCCGATCGCGTCAGCTACTCGCGAGAGGATCTCGAGGCCAAGATCAAGGTGGCGCTCGGCGGCCGCGTCGCCGAGGAGGTCGTCTACGGCAGCATCACCACCGGTGCCGAATCCGACATCCAGCAGCTGACGCAGATCGCGCGTCAGATGGTGGGCCGGTGGGGGATGAGCGACAAGCTGGGGCCGGTCGCGGTTCTGCCCAGCGACGGGCAGAGCCCGCTGCTGCCCGGCGCCAGCGAGACCTCGCCTCAGACCCAGTGGCTGATCGATCAGGAGGTGCAGCGGCTGATCGAGGAGTCTCACGCCGAAGTGACGCAGCTCCTGACCTCGCATCGCGATCAACTCGAGAGCCTCGCTCAGGCGCTGCTCAAGGCCGAGACGCTTGATGCGATCGATGCCTACCACGCTGCCGGCGCGCCGATGCGAGGCGCCGAGCTTCGCCCGGCATCCGACACCGCCAGCGGCTAGCCATCGGAACGCACGCCGCGGCGGCCGGCATCACACCGGTTACCGGCGAGTAGGGCGTCGTCCGACCGGGTAGCGCACGAGAAGGCTCCATGGAGGCGGCAAGTGGTTGAGCGGATCTTGGGAATGAAGCGAGCGTTGTTGGTCACGGCGGCCGGCGCCGCAATGGCGGGTGCCGGGCTGATCGCGTCTGCGCCGGCCTCGGCGGTCGTCCCGCCGCCGCCTGCGGGCGCGCCCGCGGTGGAGTCCGCACCATCGAGCTTGGTCGGCACCAGCCCGCAGCTGCCGTCGGACGTGATCGCCGACAGCGCCGCGAAGGGAACCGGCTGGAAGCCTGAGAACGCGACCTACGGGACCGCCTCGACCAACGACATCCAGATCAAGGGCGCCGGCGGGACGACCATCCGCGTCAACGAGATCTACCCCACGACCGCGTCCGGGCAGCCGGCGAAGGGCCCGTTCCCCGTCCTGCTGACGATGACGCCGTACGGCAAGGGCCAGGGCGGCTCGAGCAGCCCGGGCTCGGCCGCCTCACCGTCCGGCGGCTCGGCGACCGGCGGGTCCGACAACTACCTGGTTCAGCGCGGCTACATCGAGGTGGTGGAGGACGTCCGCGGGACCGGCGACTCGAACGGCAGCTGGGGGATATTCGACCCGGTCCAGCAGCAGGACGCGATCAAGGTGCTCCATTGGGCCGCGCATCTTCCGCACGCCGACGGCCGCGTCGGCACCTACGGGCCGTCGTACCTGGGGATCGACCAGATGCTCCTGGCCGGCGCGGTCGGGGCGCATTCTCCGCTCAAGGCGATCTTCCCCGTGGTCAGCGCCAACGACCTCTACCGCGACACCTCGTTCATGGGCGGGCTCCTGGACTTCGAGTTCAGCGAGGCCTACCTCGGCCTCACGGCGGGCACGAACACGGCCAATCCGATCGGTGATACCGCCAGCGACCCGGCCCTGCTCGCCGATCTCGCGAGCATCGAGAGCGATCATGTAAACGGCCTCGCCACCTACCACGCGGGCACGACCGCCAACATCCTGTCCGGCGGCGACGAGGCCTACGACGGCTCCTACTGGCAGGCGCGCAATCCGCAGAACGTGATCAAGCGGATCGTCGCCAACCACATCCCGGCCTACCTGATCGGCGGCGAGTTCGACATCTTCCAGAACGGCGAGCCGGTCAACTACGCCGAGCTCCAGAACGCGTGGGCCGGCCGCAGCGCGACCGCGCCGATGCGCTCCGGGTCAGCGCACCACCGGGCGCTACCAGCTGATCGTCGGTCCCTGGGAGCACCTGAACGGCTCCTCGGTCGACATCGACGCGCTCGAGCTGGAGTGGTTCGACACGTGGCTCAAGCACGAGCGCACCGGCATGGCGCGGACCCCGACGCCGCTGCACTACTACGACCTCGGCAGCGGTCAGTTCAACGAGACTTCGACGTATCCCTTCACCCGCTCGACGCCGACGCGCCTGTACTTCGGCGCGGGCGGATCGCTCACCAGCTCCGCGCCGGCCGCCGCCGGTGGCGGCGTGGGAGGTCTGCCGGTGCCAGGTTCCCTGCCGAGCCTCGGAGGGTTGGGCAGGACTGCTCAGCGCCCGCGCGGCGACCGCCACGACGCCCGAGCGACACGATCTTCTGGAGTCCATCCGGCGCGCCGTGCGGGCGCCCGATCGACCAGTGGTCGATGGGAGGGATCTCGGTTCCCGCCGGCTCGGCCGGGCTGCTCGGCGCCGTGCGTCAGCGACGACCAGGCCGCCCAGGCGGGCCCGTGGGCCACCAGCTACACGACCGCGCCGCTTTCGCGTGCCGAGACCGTCGCCGGGCCGATCACCGCCACCGTGTATGCGAGCTCGACGACCTCCGAGACCCAGCTGGTGGCCGAGCTCGAGGACGTCACTCCGAGCGGCTCCTCGTATCCGCTCACCGAGGGCGCGCTGCTCGGATCGCTCCGGGCGGTGAACAGCAAGCGCTCCTGGACTGTGAACGGAGTGACGGTGCTGCCCTATCACCCGTATACGAGCGCTTCCTCGCGCCCCGTCACGCCGGGCGAGGTGACCGAGTACCAGATCCAGATCTTCCCGACGCTCGCCACCATCGCCAAGGGCAACCGCCTCCGGCTCACCCTGTCGACGACCGACACGCCGCACCTCACGCCTCTGCCCAAGCAGCTTCCGCAGCTCGCCGGCGGGGTCTACACGATCGAGCGCTCGCCGGGCAGCGCATCGTCGCTCACCGTCGACCTGCTGCCGTAGTTCCTGCGGCGGAGGTCCGGTGCCCCTGAGCGCCCGCAGGGCGGCTTCGCTACGTCCCGGGGCGGTAGCGCAGGCCGTCCAGCGCGATGCGCAGGATGTGCTCGATCTGACCCGGATCGGCGGCTGGGATCTTCGTGATCCCCATGACCATGTGCATGACGTCCGAGAACTCGACGTCACGCCGTACCACGCCCGCGTCCTGGGCGCGCTTGAGCAGCGGCTCACCTGCCGCGTACAGGGAGGCGCGGCATTGCTGGAATAGCGGAGCATCCTGGTCGAGATAGTTCAGGAGCTCGTGCGCGAGTGCCCGCTTGGTCCCGAGATAGGCGATTAGGCGCACGAACCAGCCGTTGAGGGCCTCCCACGCGTCGGCGCCATCGAGTTCGTTGGCGATGCGGGTGACCTCTTCGACCTCGTTGACGTAGAGCGCCTTCAGGAGGGCCTGCCGGTTGGGGAAGTGCCGGTACAGGGTGCCGATGCCGACGCCGGCCCGGCGGGCGATCTCCTCGAGGGCCGTCGACTCTCCGCCTTCGGCGAACGCCTCGCGCGCGGCCGCGAGGACCTTCTCGTAGTTGCGGCGGGCATCGGCTCGCTTCGGGCGGGTGAGGAGTGGCTGTTCAGTGGCGTCGGTGGCGTTCATGGGAATTTTCGCTTGACAAACGGAGGGACCCTCCGTATAGTTTCCGGAGGATGCCTCCAGATATTTCGGAGGTGGCCTCCATTTTAGCTCCATTTCAGTACTTCTACAAGTTGGGACCTTTATGCACGTAGCTCTCACTCCCGCTTCCACATCAGCCGGCCGTCGTTGGCCGGCGCTCATCGTCGTGTGCCTGGCGCAGCTGATGATCGTGCTCGACGTCACGATCGTGAACGTCGCGCTCCCGTCCATCCAACACGATCTCCACTTCAGCCAGGCGAACCTCACCTGGGTCGTCAATGCGTTCCTGATCACGTTCGGCAGCCTGCTGCTCCTGGCTGGGCGCCTCGGTGATCTGGTCGGACGCAAGCGGGTCTTCCTCGCCGGCCTCACCGTCTTCACAACCGCGTCGCTGCTCTGCGGAATCGCTCCGAGCCAGGGCTTTCTCATCGGTGCCCGCTTCCTGCAGGGCGTCGGCGCCGCCGCTCAGGCGTCGGTGATCCTCGCCATCATCGTCACCGAGTTCCCCGAGGCCGACGCCCGCGCCCGCGCGATGAGCGCCTACGTCTTCGTCTCCGTCGCCGGAGGCTCGCTCGGGCTTCTCGCCGGCGGGCTGCTCACCGAATCGCTCAGCTGGCACTGGGTCTTCTTCGTCAACCTGCCCATCGGCATCGCGACCCTGGTGTTCGGTCGGGCGCTGATCGCTGCCGATAGCGGTCGTGGTCTGCACCACGGAATCGATTGGCTCGGCTCGCTGCTCGTCACGGGATCGCTGATGAGCGCCATCTACGCGATCGTCAAAGCGACCGGCCACGGCTGGATCTCTTCTGCGGTGCTCGAGTTCGGCGGGCTCGCCGTCGCGCTCATGGTCGCGTTCCTCGCGCTCGAGGCGCGCATCGAGAACCCGATCATGCCGCTGCGCATCCTCCGTCTGCGGGGCCTGATCGACGCGAGCGTGGTCCGAGGCTTTCTCGTCACCGGCATGTACTCGACCTTCTTCCTAGCCACCCTCTACCTGGAGCACGTCCGGCACTACAGCGCGCTGCAGACGGGCGCCGCCTTCCTTCCCTGGACCATCACGGTCGCCATCCTGTCTCAGGGGGTCACCGCCCGACTGGTCAGGCGTTTCGGTCCGTTGGTGGTCCTGATGGCCGGAATGGCCACGGCCGTCGCCGGGCTTCTCCTGTTCAGCACGGTCGAGCCGGGGACGTCCTTCTTCCCGACGATCTTCCTGGCCAACCTCGCGCTCGGACTCGGCATCGGCAACGCGTTCATGCCGCTGCTGACAATCGCGATGGCGGACGTTCCCGCCGACGACGCCGGGCTCGGCTCGGGCATAACCAACGTCTCCCAGCAGATTGGCGGCGCGCTCGGACTTGCCGTCCTCAGCACCATCGCCGCCAACCACACGAAGGCTCTGCTCACCGCACACCACGGCCTCACGTCATCGCTGATCAGCGGCTACCACGTCGCGTTCATCGCCGGCGCCGCGGCAATCACCGCGGGGATAGCGCTCGCCTTCGTGCTCCTGCGGCCCCGGGCCCCGCGACGCGCGCTGCAACTTGCCGGCGCACCGAACGCGGGCGCGGGCTCCAGCTCCCAGACCAATCTCGAAATCGAGCGAGAGGCAGCATGAGAGAACTCCACCATCCTCGTCCGCGCATCACGAATCCGGTGCCAGCGCGCGAGCGCTCGCATCACAACGCGCTGCAGTCTCACCGGCGTCTCGAGCGGCCAGCTCATCTTCGACGGCATCGTCGCCGGCTACATCCACGACATCTCGCCGCACGGCGTGACCCACGCTCCTGCGTGGCAGCGGGGCACGCGCCGGCCGTCGCGCTGATCTACCGGCGAAGCTTCATGCGGCCCCGCGCCCCCGGCCGGGGCCGCGAGCTTCGTCCGGTCGGTCATCGCCACCAGGGGCGGCGCCGGACCTCGGATACGTGCGTCGCGGGCTCGATCAGAGCCGGGAGGTTTTCGGTGAGATGGTCGAGGTGCTCGCTGAGCCACACCGCCCGGCGCGAGCCGCCGCCGGCCGGAGCACCATCGACCGCCGGCGCCGCGAGCACGACGCTCGGCTGCATCCGGGGGCGCCCGAGCTGGTCGGCGAGCTGGTTGTACCACTCGCGCAGGCTCTCGGTTCGGTGCGCCAGGCCCTCGGCTCCGTCGGACCGGGCGCACTCACGGGGCATCGCCGCGATCGCGTGGGCGGTCAGGCGTAGCCGCAGCGTTCCGCCGATCAGCCGCCAGAGCTCCTCCCTGGCCAGGCGCTTGCTCCCCTGTTCGGCGAGGAAACCGCGCACCGCCTCATCCAGGCGCACTCCGGCGGTGAGCGCTTCGCGTCCACTCTCCGGCGCGTCGGCACCGAGTCCACAGACCCACCAGACCGCTTCGAGCAGATAGCTGGCTCCGGAGCGGAACGCATCGGCGAGGTCGTCGCCGACGACGGAGGCCACGCCCCGGGGCCAGAACAGCGCTCCGACGATCACGCTGACCAGGCAGCCCAGCGCCACATCCTCGACGCGCAGCGCACCGACCTTCCAGCCGGCCGGAACCAGGAGGTTGAACAGCACTACCACCGTCACCGTGAACGCCGCCTGGCCGACCGCGAACGGAGCCGTGCCGGGGCTGTAGGAGGCGATCAGCACGGCGATGGGCAGCGTCACCCACAATGCGGTCTGCGAGGTTCCGATCGCCAGCACGAGCGCGCCGCCGACGGCGAACCCGATCGCCGTTCCGAGCAGCGCACGCAGCGCGGTGGCTCCCGTGGCGCTGGCGTTGGTGCGGAGCACCGAGAGCGTGCCGAGGACAACCCAGAACCCGTGCTGTACGCCGGTCACGTCCGCGACCGCTACCGCCGCCGCGAGCGCAAGCGCCCCGCGCAGGCTGTTGATGAACCACACCGAGCGCAGACTGGCGTGACGCGCGGCAGTCCGCGAGTAGCTCGAGACGGCTGCCCGCCGCCCAGAGGCGGATGGCGTCTCCTCGTCGAACCAGCGGCTGCGGGCCGCGGCGACCCACTCCCGTCCTACGCGCCCGGTCGCGATCAGCGCGTCGGCTCCGATCCCCAGCACCGCCATCGCGATCATGTGCCCGTGGAACGCGAGGCGGGCCTGAGATTCGAAGCCGCTGCTCGCGGACGGCAGCCGGCGAATGCTCGCGAGGCTCGTGCGTCGCAGCTCGTCGAGCCGTTCGAGGTCCGGCACCGCGTCGGTGCCCATGAACAAGTCGCCCGCGCTGCGCAGCACGTCCGCGGCGGCCGCGAAGAGCTCTCGCTCGAGAGCCGGCGCACTGAGCAGATCGCTTCGCTCGGCCGCGGAATCATTGACCAGGGCCGTGCACCAATCGAGCAGCTCGACCGCGCCGGACCACGCCTGATCACGGGGCGCGAGGCCGGTCGGACGCAGCGGAGTGGCGCTGAACCGGTCGCGGAGCTCGCGCTTGGCGTCCAAGGAGGACGTCAGCACGGCCGCCGTCGAGCGTCCGGCCAGCATCGCCTCGAGCACATCGGCGAGAGCCACCGTCAGCTTCGCCACCGACGCGCGCAGCTGATCGCCGGTCGCCGGGGCGGGAAGGGCGAGCACGGCCAGGGTGCCGACGATCGAGGCAAGCCACCACCCGGCGAGCCGGTCCGGAATCATCGCGGCCATCCCGGGCGAGGCGGCCGGCAGGACATAGGCGAGAAGCGCCCCGGTCACCGCTCCGGCCGCGTTCGGTCCCTCGACTCCCGCAAAGAACACCAGGAACGCGACGGGCACCGTCACCACGGCCGCCAGCGCCGTCGACGAGCTGACCAACGTGCCGATCGCGATGAGCGCACTCCCCGCGGTTGCCAGCCCCAGGTGGGCGACGAGCTTCTCGCGCCACGTTCCGGCGAAGGCCACCAGGACCAGCGTGGCGAACGATCCGAAGCCGGCGAACAGCGCCATCTGCAGGTTGCCGAAGACCTTGTAGCTGAGCGCGAACACACTCGGCATCACGATCGTGGCGCGGAGCGCACGCCGCGCCGCCGCCCGTGAGGCGACGGGTCGCCACGCGGCCATGCCCCGAGCCGCGGCCAGCGGCGAGCGTGCCGGCGCGCCCGGGGACCGGCCGATCCGCAGGCGCCTAAGCGGGTACCACGGTTGCTGCAAGCTGGCGGGCCCTTGTCTTTGCCGCTGACACGGTCTCTTTCAGAGTGTCTATGTCGTAGACGCCGTAGTGGCGGCGCCCGTTGATGAAGAAGGTGGGTGTGCCCGAAACGCCGCTCTCGTCGGCACTGGAGACGTCCTCGCTGACCCGAGCGGCGTACTGGCGCCGGCGCAGCTCGTCTCGAAAGCGCTCGACGTCCAAGCCGAGCTCGACGGCGTGCCGCGCGAGGTCACGTGGCGCGAGCTCGTCCTGATGGCCCAGCAGGACGTCGTACATCTCCCAGAACTTGCCCTGAGCCG
This sequence comes from uncultured Solirubrobacterales bacterium, assembly GCA_963710305.1. Taxonomy (GTDB): domain Bacteria; phylum Actinomycetota; class Thermoleophilia; order Solirubrobacterales; family Solirubrobacteraceae; genus Palsa-465. Next base: position 269,216 of record CAVPZV010000005.1, read on the forward strand.
CGGCGGCTTCGGATGCCTCAGCGGCGAGCTGAGCGCTCGGATGCACGTCGTTGAGCGGGAGGTGGCGCCAGACGTACCGGACATCATCGCCGTAGGTGGCGAGCAGCTCCCGAATCGCGCTCTCAGCCTGACCGCAGTAGGAGCACTCGAAGTCGCCGTACTCGACCAGCGTCACGGGCGCGTCGTCGGGCCCGCGAACGTGATCGTGGGCGGGGTCGACGTCGTCCACCAGGTCGAGGATGTCCTCGGCCGTCCGCCCGAGTTGCCGCGCGCGCATCGTGCTTGGCAGTCGTCGGATGAGGCGGGTGACCAGCCACGCCATCGCCGGCGCCAGCACGACCGAGGCGAGCGTCCCCAGTCGAGCCTCATCGAGGCGCCGGCCGGTGAAGGCCAGGCTCGATACGAGCAGCGAGACCGTGAAGCCGATGCCCGCGCAGGCCCCCGCGGCCAGGAGCACCGGCTCGGTGATCGGCGCCCGCGGGCCGTGCAGGGCGGGCCGCGACGCGATCCAGGAGCCGGCGAATACGCCCACGGGCTTTCCGATCACGTACCCGAGCAGGATCCCGAGCGTGATGGGCGAGGACGCGGCGTCGCTCAGCAGATTCCCGCTCAGGTGGATCCCCGCGTTGGCCAGCGCGAACAGCGGAACGATCACGTAACTCGTCCATGGGTGAAGGTCGTACTGAAGCCTCTCGTTGGCCGAGAGCGCTGACTGCAGGCTCTGCTGGGCTGAGCGCACGAGCTCGGGCGTCGGCTGCTCGCGGAACGAACGCGTGACCGCTATCGCCCGTTCCAGGTCCTCGCGGGAGGGTGGATATGCACTGGTCGCCAGGCCGACGGCGAGCCCGGAGATCACCGGGTCGATGCCCGACTTGAACATCGCGACCCAAATGGCGACGCCCAGCCCGACCGAGATGGCGCGCCGGCCGAACGGCAGGTAGCGCAGCGCCACGAGCGCGGCGAACAGACCGAGCGCAATGGCCAGCGCCGGCACTGAGACGTGGGTGGTGTACACGAGCGAGATGACGACCAGCGCGGCGAGATCGTCGACCACCGCGAGCGTGAGCAGGAACACCCGGATCCGGGTCGCTGTGCGCGGCGTGAGCAGCGCCACCGCGCCCAACGCGAACGCCGTATCGCTCGACATCGCGGCGCCCCACCCGTGGCCGCCGGCGCGTCCGGCGTTGAACGCCAGGTAGATCGCGACCGGCACCACCACCCCACCGATCGCGCCGAACACAGGAATCGCCAGCCGCCGCCGCTCCCGCAGCTCGCCGAGATCGAGCTGACGCTTGGCCTCGAGCCCGACGACCAGGAAGAACAACGTCATCAGGCCCTCGTTGACCCAGTGGCGGAGATCGGCGGCGATCCCGGTGCTGCCGACCCGGATCGCCATCTTCGTCGTCCAGACCGACTCGTAGGTGTGCCACCAGGGGGAGTTCGCCCAGACCAGTGCGGCGACCGCCGCGGCCAGCATCACCATCGCGCCGCCGGTCTCGGTGCTCAGGAAGCTGCGCACAGGCGTCGCCAGGTTCCGCGCCCACGCGGTGCGCCCACCGTAGGTGATCGTCTCGGTCCCGACGCTCATCTTCGCCTTCCAGATTAGGACGCGCGTCGAGCGGCCGCGCGGGTGATAAAAGTCCTCGCGCAGCTAGCCGGCCGGTCCAGGCAGGGGACCTGGCGCCGGCTCGTCGGGCTCGAGCGAGGGCGCCTGGTCCGGATGCGCTCCGATCCAGAACATCAAGGTGGGCTTGTGGTACCAGCGGTGGGTGATGCCGAGCCGGCGCATCCCGAGCTTGAGGCAAACCCGACCCGATCGCCGGTTGTCCAGATGCGTCACGGCCCACACCTCCCCGAGGCCGTTCGCGAAACCCCGATCGAGGACTGCGCCGGCGGCCTCGGTGGCGAGTCCATGGCCCCAGCTGTCCGGATGAAGGTGCCACCCGATCTCGATCTCGCCGTCGCCGTCCGGGAGCGGCTTCAGCAGCACGCTGCCGGCGGGCTGGTCGCGTGAGCGCTCGGAGATCGCCCAGGTTCCGAAGCGGGCATCGGCAGCGAGCTGGGCGATGCTGCGCTCGATGAGCTCCACCGCCTCGCCGCGATCTTGCATCGGTCGTCCGCTCAACCACTGGGCGACCTCCATCCGGCGATGTATGTCGAACAGCCGGTCGGCCTCGTCGAGTCGCCATGGCCGGATGACCAGGCGATCGGTGACGGTCACGGGTGCCGTGACGTCAAAAGCGCTCACCGGTTCAATGCTGGCAGACGCGGCCGCGCATCTCCACGCCGGCGGCGCTTGGAGGGAAGCGCGGTGGGTACCACGAGCCCTTACGTGACGCTCGAGACGAATCTGCTGGTCTTGGCGGGCGAGCCGGCTCTTGGCCGCGCGCGCTACATGCCCGCGGGGTGGAACGGTTGGTATTCGCCGCTGTTCAGGTATGAGTTCACTTCGCTCTGGTCCATTTGATGGACCCCACCGCTGCCCGACGACTCGTAGTACTGGCCGAGAATCTCGATCCAGACGTGGCCGGCGTTGCCCGGGTTGGGGTTGTTCCAGATCGTGACGTAGGAGCCCTTGCCTGGCTGGACGCCGGGCGCGGAGGGGATACCCGGGGTTGCGTAGCTCTGCGACCAATCGCCGGTGCCGTTCGGTCCCATCAGGTAGGAGACGAACCCGGAGCAGTCGGTCCCCTGTTGCTGGATTTGACCGGCGCTGTCTGACACGGCGTCATGGTTGCCCTGGTTGTAGCTGCCGCCGACCGCCGCCTTGGCGGCGGCGAGCATCTTGGCCGCGCCGGACAGTCCCGTGGTTGCCGCCGGTGCCGTCCACCCCGGAGGACGTGGGCAGGGCTCCGGGCGCGAAAGGCGAGAGCGCCGCCGAGGTCATCGCGGCGTCTCCGGTAGTTCCGGACGCCTGTGTGCCCTGCGCCGAGGCGAGCTGAGCGGCGAATCCGGAGGACGCCGAAGTCGACGATGTCGCAGACAGCGCCGCCGGGTCTACCAGGGCTTGCTGGTAGGCGAGGATCTGGTCGACACGTGCAACCACGGCCTCGAGGGTCATCGATTACCCATCGGCGAAGACGCCCCGGCGCTTGAGTAGCGGGCGAAGGATGCGTGGTGAAAAGCGTCTGGCCCAGGCGCTTTTGGGGTGGCGGCGAAACGCTGGGGAGACGCAGGGAGTTCGTGTTCGCGTCCGTGGCGTACTTAAGTATTTACTTGTGCTATGCTTGCAACTGTAAGCAACAAAAGGAGGAGGAGATGGAACCCATCTCAGAACTCACCCCCACGGAGTACAAGCAGGTGACAGTCGACGTTCCCGAAGAGCGCCTGGCGGAGTTCCACGCGTTCTTCGCCCGGTTCCTGGCCGGTCGCGGCCGGCGGGGCGGGCGCGGCGAGCATCGCCGCCATGGCCATGGACGCCGGCACGGATGCGCGCACCGGCCCGAACAGTCCGAGCGCAGCGAGCCGCACGAAGGACCGGCCGAGACCTCCGAGGTCTAGTAGATGGCCGACAAGCAGATCACGGTCGCCGTACCGGAGGAGCGCGTGCCGGAGTTCTACGCCTGGTTCGCGGACTTCCTGACGGCCGAACCTGGGACTGCATCGTCTAGCGAGCGGGGGCGTCACGGCCATCGCGGCCATCGCCACCGCTCCGACGCAAGCGCCTGGTCAGCAGAAGATGCCGACCAGGCCGCTTGGCTTTATCGCAAGCTTGCACCCCCGGCACGCGCGCTGTTCGACCTGCTTCTGGACGCGCCCGGAGAGCGGTTCGGCGGCGAGACTATCGCCACACGGCTGGGCCTCGAGAAAGGGGCTCACGGCGTCGCGGGGATCCTCGCCTGGCCGGGCCGCTACTCCCGCCACCTCGACCGCGTCCTTCCGATCGATACCGAGGGCCGAGCCGACGGCGGCACCGATTACTACATCGACCCCGACACGGCGGCGATCTTCGCGGCCGCTCGGGAACAGCCAGACGCCCCGAGGCGGAGGCGACGAACCCGAAGCGCACACTGACGGGCCTCCCGCCCCTCAGCGGTGTGAGACCGGCCATCATCAGAGCCCGCGATCGGTCCAGACCCGGGAAGCGCAAGCTTGCGCCGACGAGCATCGCCGTGCGGGCTCCGGTGCTGTTGTGGCTAGAGGTGGGCCTCGAGCTCGCTGATCCGGTCGAGCAGCTCGCAGACGAGGACGGCACCGGCGTAGTTGAGCCCGAGGTTCGGCGCAGCCGCTCCGCTCGCGCCACCCGCCCGGCGCTGCTCGGGTCAAAGCGCAGGGTTTCGGCCGTCGCGGCCGGGTGTGGCTCGAACAGCCCGAACTCCAGGTAGCGCCGCACGTGTGTGATTCTGACTCCCGCCTGCTTGGCGACGACGGTCAGCTCGACCGCGTGCTCCGCGGCGAGGTCGCGGTCACCGGTCCGGTGTGCCGGTCTGCGTTCATGGTCGGGCCTCCCGCGGGTCATGGTCTGAGCTTTCGGCGAGTTGTTCGTAGAGCTCGCGCTCGCGGTCCGACAGTTCCTTGGGTACGACGATCTTGACGGTGGCGTGGAGATCGCCGTTGCCGCCGCCACGCTTAGGAAGTCCCCGTCCACGGAGCCGCAGCCGCCGGCCGCTGGAGGAGCCCGCCGGGACCCTGACCCGGGCCGTGCCGGTCGGCGTGTCCACCGCGACGGTGGTCCCGAGCGCCGCATCGGAAGGTGTGATCGGGAGATCGACATCGAGATCGTCATCGCCCCGGCGGCGAAAGCGCGGATGCGGCTTCAGCGCGACCCGCAGGAACAGATCACCCGGCGGACCGCCCTCGCGGCCGTCGCCGCCTTGTCCCGCCAGACGGATCAGCTGGCCGTCACGCACGCCGGCGGGGAAGTTGACGTTGACCTCACGGCCGTCGAGCGTCAACCGCCGCCGGCCCCCGGCGAGCGCGTCCTCGAGCGACAGTTCGAGGAGCGCGTCACGGTCGCGGCCGCGAAGCGGGCCGCCCGCGCGGCTCGCTCGTGCCCCGAACAGCGCCTCGAACAGATCGTCGCCGAATGCACGCGGGTGCCGTCGCCGAACCCCTGGTGGGCGAAGAAGTCCTCGAAGCTCTCCTCCGGCGCCTCGTGCTCCGCTTCACGCCAACGGGCTCCGAGCCGGTCATAACGCTCCCGCTTGTCCGCGTCGGAAAGGACCTCGTACGCCTCGCCGAGCTCCTTGAAGCGCTCCTCGGCGTCGCTGTCAGAGTTCAAATCCGGGTGGTACTTGCGCGCCAGCTTGCGGTAGGCGCGCCGGATCGCGTCCTGGTCGGCGTCACGTGGGACGCCCAGCACCTCGTAATAGTCGGTGTAGCTCAGCGGCATCTGTGAACGAATCCTCGCTCAAACGGACCGGACACGACGCCGCCGGCGACACGTGCTCGGGCTGACGATCGGACTACGAGAAGCAGTTCAAGGTCCTCGCCCACCGGCTGGCGGCGGAGCCGATCAGCGAGCGGGCGCTCGGGCAGCGGCTGCGGCGCCACCTGTGGGTGATCGACGAGGACACGGGCGAGCCTCTCCGGCCTCGAGCCATGTGGTTCTCCTCGCTCTGGCGGCAGAGTCGGCTTGCCGACTCTTGCCAAAGTCTTGCCACACGGGCTTGGCGTTTCTCTCGAGGTCCCCTCCGGAGGAGCCCCGGAAACGCGTGATTTCCGGGGCTTTCCAAGGTGCGCCCGAGAGGACTCGAACCTCCACGGACCAATCAGTCCACAAGGCCCTCAACCTTGCGCGTCTACCAATTCCGCCACAGGCGCGTGGCGGCGAGTATATCCGCGCCCCCACCGGCGCGATTGTGCCCGGTGGCGCATCGTGCGAGCAGCTATCGCGGCCAGGCCCTCATGCAGGGCGGCTTGCGGCGAAGCGCGGCCTTGAGTCCGTCCTGGCGTACCGCTACAGTGTGCGAACACATGTTCGAGCGGGATCATGAATGATCGGTTCGGCGAGCAAGGAGCAGATGATGGATCTGACCAAGCGCCAGCAGGAGATCTTCGACTTCATCAAGCGGTACTCGGCGAAGTACGGCTATCCGCCCACGGTTCGGGACATCGGCAAGGCGGTCGGCCTCGCGTCCTCTTCGACCGTGCACGCTCACCTGGCAAACCTCGAGCGCATCGGCCTTCTGCGCCGCGACCCCACGAAGCCGCGGGCGATCGAGTTGCTGGACCGGGCGGCGGCCGGAGTGCGCGGCTTCGTGAATCCAGGCCTTCCCTTGATCGGCCATGTCGCCGCGGGTCAGCCGGTGCTGGCCGAGGAGAACATCGAGGACTACGTCCAGACGCCGACCTACGCGGGGGGCGAGGACGGCGAATATCTGCTGCGGGTACGAGGCGAGTCGATGAAGGACATCGGCATCATGGACGGGGACCTCGTCGTGGTCCGGCCGCAGGAGGTGGCGAGCGACGGGGAAATCGTGGTGGCGCTGGTGGGGGAGGAGGCGACCGTGAAGCGCTTCTTCCAGGAGGCCGACCACGTGCGTCTGCAGCCGGAGAATGCGTCGATGGAGCCGATCCGCAGTCGCGACGTGCGCGTGCTCGGGCGGGTGGTCGGGTTGATGCGGAGCATGCAGTGAGGGGGCCGCGGTGAGCGCTCTGGCGACACCGCAGCGTGCCATGGAGACGCTGTTCGATCTCGATACTTGCGCCCCGGCGGTCGAGCCGGAGCCGTCCGCCCCTGTGGCGCCGAGCGACGCGGGCCGTGACATGCCCGTGGCGGCGTCGGCGGGGAGGCGTCGCGCAGCGCCCAGCCGGCACGGCGGACGCTTCGCAGGCGCAGCGCGGCGCAACTGGCGGCGGGCCCAGGCTGGACGACCTAGTCGCCGGCCTGTGGGAGGGGCTCGCCGCCCGTCGCGTCGTGGAATGCCCCGTGTGCTCGGCCGAGATGCACCCCGAGTACGGCGTCCACGCGCTGCCGATCGGCGGGCGCTGCAAGACGTGCGGCTCCACGTTGGCATAAGGCCTACGGCGGCGCGATCCCGGCTATGCTCGTGACCGCAGGCTGAGCAGCCGCGGAGGTGTAGTGACCTTCGAGGAAAGTCCGGACATCACAGGGCAAGGTGGTCGGTAACGCCGACCCGGGGAAACCCGCGGGAAAGTGCCACAGAAATGACACCGCCTAAGCCTGGGGCCGCTGCAGAGCTCCAGGCCGGTAAGGGTGAAATGGTGCGGTAAGAGCGCACCGGCGTCGCGGTGACGCGGCGGCCAGGTAAACCCCACCTGATGCTAGGCCAAGCAGGACCGTTCGCAGGTGGCCCACCAAGGTCCGGGTAGGCCGCACAGATGGATGGCTGCTCTCGACAGAATCCGGCTTACAGGTCTGCTACGGAGAAGCTCCGCCTCGGCGGAGCTTCTCTAGCTTCTGGGGCAAGCCGGGTGCCGGTCACCGCGGAAGCGGCCCGCCGGCCAGTCCGACGACCGCTCCCACCACTCCGCAAGCACACCAGCGTCAGCACGATGCTGCGGCGCGCCAGTAGCAGCGCCACCGCCGCGGCGGCGAGCACGACGAACTGCCACGTCTCGCGCAGGGCTCCCGCCAGCGGAATCGCCGCTCCGATGATCGCGCCGATCGCAGCCGGGCCGGCGCCGGCGAGAAACGACTGCGCGCGCGGACTCCCGCGTAGGCGATCGAAGCGGCGGCCGCCGACGAGCACGAGCGCGAACGACGGGAGAAACGCGACCACCGCTCCTAACACGGCGCCGGGAACGCCGTGCGCGCCATAGCCGACGGCGGCCACGGTTGCCACGACCGGCCCCGGCGTGACCTGGCCGAGCGCCACCGCGTTCAGGAACTGCGTGGAGGTCATCCAGTGATAGGTGTGCACCGCGTCGTGCTGCATCAGCGGCACGATCACGAAGCCGCCGCCGTAGGACAGCGCGCCGACCTTGAAGGCGACCCAGGCGACTGCTCCCAACCCGCCCACGGTCACGGCAGCCGCCAGCAGCGGGATCACGACCGGGGCTCCGTTCGCCTGCAGCGCCGTCGGGGTGCGCAGGCGCGCCCCCAGCTCGAGCACGCCGCAGGCGAGCAGAACCAGAACGAGGTAGCTCCCGAGGGTCGCGGCGGCGGCCGCTCCCGCCAGCGCGTAGAGCAGCCACCGCGTCTGCCTCGCACGCTCACCGGTTGCCCGCCGCCAGCTCGGCCCGAGGAGCCCAACACCGGCGGATACGGCAACCGCCGCCACCGCGGCGCCCGCTCCGGCTCCCGCGCCGCGCACCCAGGCCGGTGGCGCGTGGCCCAGAAACAGCGCCGAGAGCGCGACGATCACCACCACCGCGGGGACGATGAAGCCGAGGCCGCCGATCACCGCGCCGAGGGCGCCGCGCAGACGCAGCGCGCAGAAGATGGCGAGCTGCGTCGAGGCCGGACCCGGGAGCAGGTTGCAGGCCGCGATCGCGTCCTCGAACTCACGCTCCGTCGATCCATGCCCGGCGCTGGACCACGAGCCGGCGCAGGAGCGCGATGTGGGCGGGCGGCCCCCCGAACCCGGTTACGCCGATCCGGGTCCATTCGAGCGCGACCGTGCGCAGAGGGACCGGCGGATGGCCGGGCGGACCCGCGGCGCCGTCGCCCGCGCGGCGATCGCTCACGCCGGCGCGTCGAGCGCCGCCGCGACCCGCCCGAGCGCCGCGCCGTCGAGCCGGTGCACCCGCCACTCGTGCAATCGCGTCGCTCCGAGCTTGTCGTAGAAGTTGAGCGCCGGGGTGTTCCACTCGAGCGCGGCCCATTCAAGCCGGGCGCAGCCACGCTCGACCGTCAGCTGTGCCAAAGCGCTGAGCAGCGCCAGGCCGACGCCGGCGCGACGATGCTCGGCCGGAACGTACAGGTCCTCGAGCCAGATCCCCGGCCGCGCCTCCCAGGTCGAGAAGGTGCCGTGATACAGCGCGAACCCGACCGGCTCTCCCTCGATGTCCGCGATCAGCGCCTCCGCGCTCGGGCCGCTCTCCGAACAGCGCGTCCCGCAGCAGCGCCGGCGTCCCCGTCACCTGCTCCGCGGCACGCTCGTACGTGGCGAGCTCGACGATCCAGCCGAAGATGAGCTCGACGTCCTCCGGCCGCGCGTCGCGGATGGTGACGCCGGCGCTCAAGCGTCGTCCGGCGGCTCGATCTCGCGCTTGAGGATCTTCCCGGTCGGCCCCTTGGGCAGGTCGTCCACGAACCAGATCCTGCGGGGGTACTTGTAGGCCGCCACCTGCTCCTTCGCGTAGGCGCGCAGCTCGTCCTCGGTCGCCTCGGCCCCGTCCTTGAGCGCCACCGCGGCGCCCACCTCCTCGCCCAGGTCGTCATGCGGCAAGCCGACCACGGCCACCTCGCGCACCGCGGGATGCTCGTAGAGAACCTCCTCGATCTCCCGCGGGTAGACGTTGTAACCGCCGCGGATGATCATGTCCTTCTTGCGGTCGACGATGAAGAAGTAGCCGTCCTCGTCGACCTTGGCCACGTCGCCGGTGTGCAGCCACCCGTCGATGATCGTCTCGGCGGTGGCATCCGGTCGGTTCCAGTAGCCCTTCATCACGTTGTGGCCGCGGATCACGATCTCGCCGACCTCTCCCTGCGGCACCTCGTTTCCGTCCTCGTCCACCACCTTCATCTCCACGCCCTCGACCGGCGTGCCGATCGACCCGGCCTTGCGCTCGCGGTCGCGGTGGTTGAACGAGGCGACGGGCGAGGTCTCGGACAGGCCGTATCCCTCGAGCACCTTGCATCCGAACGCTTCCTCGAACCCGCGCAGCACCTCGACGGGCATCGCCGAGCCGCCCGATCCACACAGCTTGATCGAGGACGTGTCGAAGCCGTCGCGCTCGGGGTGGTGGAGCATCGCGCTGTACATGGTGGGCACGCCCTCGAACACGTTGACCTGGTCGCGCTGGATGATCTCGAGCGCCTTCCCGGGGTCGAAGCGCGGAATCAGCGTTAGCGTCCCACCGCCCCCGACGGTGGCGTTCAAGCCGCACGTCTGTCCGAAGGAGTGGAACAGTGGGAGCGCGCCGAGCGTGACCGCTTCGCTCCCCAGGTCGAACAACCGCGGGCGATCTCGGCGTTGCGCGACAGATTCTCGTGGGTGAGCTCGGCACCCTTGGGCGTGCCCGTGGTGCCCGAGGTGTACAGGATCACCGCGGTGTCCGAACCGGCCATGCCGGCGACCTCGCGCTCCGGCTCGGCCTGACCGAGGAGCTTCTCGAACTCTCCCGGCGCGACGATCACGCATTCGACGCCGGCCGCCTCGGCGCCCGCCTGCGCGTCCTGCTCGAAGTCCGTCCACGCGAACAGGAGCTTGGCCTCCGGGTCGTTCAGGTAGAACTCGACCTCGCGGCGCTTCAGCAGCACGTTCATCGGCACGACCACGCAGCCCGCGCGCAGCACGCCGTAGTAACACACCGCAAAGTACGGAACGTTCGGCAGCATGATGCCGACGCGGTCACCCTTCGTGAGGCCCTTCTCGCGCAGGAGGCCGGCCACGCGCGCGCTGGCCTCGTCGAGCTGTCCGTAAGTCACCTCGATGTCGTCGAGCTTCAGCGCGACGTGATCGGTATCGCGCTCGACGGAGTCCGTGAGAAGATCAGCCAGGTTCACCGGAACGCTCAGTCACCGGTGAACTGCGGCGTGCGCTTCTCCAGGAAGGCCATCACGCCCTCACCGAAGTCGCGGGACTCAGCCCGCTGCTGCTGGAGCTCGGCCTCCAGGTCGAGCGCCTGGTCGAACTCGGCGTAGACGCGCGCGTTGATCGATTGCTTGATCGCCGCGTAGGAGCCGGGTGGCCCGGCCGCGAGCCTGGCGCCGAGCTCGCCAACCGTGCTCCGGAGCTCCGCGTCGGCGACGACACGGTTGACCAGGCCCCACTCGAGCGCCTGCGCAGCTGAGATGCGCTCGCCCAGATAGGCGATCTCGAACGCCCGCGCGTGGCCCACCCGGACCGGCAGCGTGTGAGAGGCCCCGCCGTCCAGGGTCAGGCCGATGTTCACGAACGCCATCAGGAAGTACGCCGACTCGGCGGCGACGATCAGGTCGCAGGCGAGCGCGAGCGAGCAGCCGATTCCGACCGCGGGGCCGTTGACGGCGGCGATCACCGGCTTGGGGATCGTGCGCACGCGCAGGATCGCCGGGTTGTAGACCTTGCGCAGCGCCGTCTGGACGTCCATGGGCTCTTCGGACTCGGCCCGGTTCTTGAGATCGGCGCCGGAGGAGAACGCGCGGCCCGCGCCGGTGAAGACGATCGCACGGACCTCCGGATCGTCGGCCACGTGGTCGAGCGCCGTGACGAGCTCCCGGCCCAGCGCAGGGATCCACGCGTTCAAGGCGCTGGGGCGGTTCAGCGTGATCCAGGCCACCCGGTCGGCGACCTGGAGCTCGACGGTCTGGAGGTCGAGGCCGATCATCGTCGCCCGGACAATAGCTGGGCGCCGCGTGGGGCGGTGCGCGGCGATCGGCCGATTTACAAGAGAATGTGACGAAGATGTCGCTGCTGCCCGACACGCTGACCGCCCCGGTCAACCGGATCGGCGCCGCCGCCCAGAACGCGCTCGAGGTTGCGCGCTTCGGCGGCCTCGCCACCGACGAGGAGCCCTCGCCCTACGAGCTGGCGGCCGAGGAGCGCGTCTACAGGCTCCGCCATTACTACGCCGAGGAGCAGCAGGGTGGCCCGGCGGTCCTGCTCGTGCCGCCGCTGATGCTCGCGGCCGAGGTGTACGACGTGTCGCGCCAGACCAGCGCGGTCAGCGTCCTGCGCGAGCACGGAGCCGATCCGTGGGTCGTGGACTTCGGCGCGCCCGAGCGCGAGGAGGGAGGCCTCGAGCGGACGCTCGCCGACCACGTGGTGGCGGTCTCGCACGCCGTCGACCAGGTGCGCGAGGCAACCGGCCGCGACGTGCACCTCTCCGGCTACTCCCAGGGCGGGATGTTCTGCTACCAGACCGCGGCCTACCGCCGCAACGAGGGCCTGGCCTCGGTGATCACGTTCGGCAGCCCGGTCGACACGCGGGCCGGCGTTCCGTTCGGGCTCCCCGAGCAGTTCGCCGCCGGCATCGGCGGCCTGCTGGCCGAGCGCGTCTTCCGCGGTCCCGGCGTGCCGGCCTGGATGAGCCGCACCGGCTTTCGCCTGCTCGACCCGGTCAAGTCGTTGCGCAACCAGGTCCAGTTCCTCCTCCAGCTCCACGACCGCGAGGCGCTGCTCCAGCGCGAGGGTCAGCGGCGCTTCCTCGAGGCGGACGGCTGGGTGGCGTGGCCGGGGCCGGCGCTGCTCGACTTCATGACCCAGTTCATCGCCCACAACCGGTTGCTCGAGGGCGGGTTCGTGATCAACGGCCGGCTGGTCACGCTGGCCGACATCGCGATGCCGATCCTGTCCGTGGTCGGCACCGTCGACGAGATCGCCCCCGCCGCCGGCGTTCGCGCGGTGCGGCTGGCGGCGCCGCGCGCCAAGGTGTACGAGCTCGCCCTGCGCGCCGGGCACTTCGGCCTCGTCGTGGGGTCGAAGGCGAACACGATCACCTGGCCCACGGTGGCGGCGTGGATGCAGTGGGTCGAAGACGGGGGAGAGCTTCCGGAGGACCTGACCGAGATCCGCGACGATGGGACCTCGCTGGAGCTGACCCCAGCCGTGCGCAACCGGGTCGGCTACGGACTCGAGCTCGCCGGAGCGGTCGGAACCGGGATCGCCCGCTCACTCGCCGGCACGGCGAGGCGCAGCGTCACCGGCGTGCGCGAGCTCACGCGCGAGGCGATCTCGCAGCTTCCCCGGCTGGCCCGTCTGGAGCAGATCCAGCCGAGCACCCGGATCTCACTCGGGCTGCTCGTCGAGGAGCGCCGGCGCAGGCACCCGAACGAGGTGTTCTTCCTGTTCGAGGACCGCGCCTACAGCGCCAAGGACGTGGGCGAGCGGATCGACAACGTCGTGCGCGGCCTGATCTCGATCGGGGTGCGCCGGGGCGAGCACGTCGGCGTGCTGATGGGCTCGCGCCCGACCGCCCTCGCGCTCGTGGTGGCGATCAACCGGCTGGGCGCGGTTGCGGTGATGCTCCGGCCCGACGGCGACGTGGAGCGCGAGGCGGAGCTCGGCCAGGTCGAGCGGATCATCGCCGACCCCGAGCGCGCTCCGCTGGCGGCCGACATCGGCACGGTCCACACGTTCGTGCTCGGCGGCGGCGGTGGACCGCGCGAGCTGAGCGTTCCGCTCGTCACCGACATGGAGCAGATCGACCCCGACACGGTCGCGCTGCCGCGCTGGTACCGCCCGAACCCGGGACGCGCCAACGACCTCGCGTTCGTCCTCTTCACCGGCGAGGGCGCCTCGACCCGGATCAACCGGATCACCAATCGGCGCTGGGTCATGTCGGCCTTCGGCACCGCCTCCTCGGCCGCGCTGGGCGACGGCGACACCGTCTACAGCGTCACGCCCCTGTACCACCCCTCCGGACTGATGATGAGCATCGGCGGCGCGATCGCCGGCGGCGCCCGCTTGGCGCTCGCCACTCAGTTCGACCCGGCGACGTTCTGGGACGAGGCCCGCCGCTACGGCGTCACCGTCGCCTCGTACACGTGGACTCTGCTCCACGACCTGGTCGAGGCTCCGCCGCATCCCGGCGAGCGCCACCACTCGGTCCGGTTGTTCATCGGCTCGGGAATGCCGCGCGGGCTGTGGCGCCGTGTGGAACGGCGCTTTCGCCCCGCGCGCGCTCTCGAGTTCTATGCCTCGACCGAGGCGGGAGCGATCCTGGTCAACCTCCGCGGCGCCAAGCCGGGCTCGATGGGACGTCCGCTGCCCGGCAGCGCGGAGGTCCGGATCGCCGGGTACGACGTCGAGGCGAGGCGACTCGAGGTCGACGCGGCAGGGTTTGCCCGGCGGATGGGCGCCAACCGAGTCGGCATGCTGCTCGTCCGGGTGAGCCCGCACGATCCGCTCAGCGCCGCTCCACTGCGCGGCGTGTTCACCCCCGACGACGCCTGGTCGCTCACCGGGGACCTGTTCCGCTGCGACGACGACGGCGATTACTGGCGGGTGGACGGGATCGCGGACGTGATCCTCACCGCGCATGGTCCCGTGTACACCGCGCCGATTCGCGACGCGCTCGGCGAGCTCCCGGCCATCGACCTGGCCGTGGCATACGGGGTGGCGCCGCGGCAGCAGGAGCAAGTGGCGGTCGCCGCGATCACGCTGCGCGAAGGGCGCGAGACGAACGCTGAGGACATCTCGGCTGCCCTGTCGGTGCTGCCCCGCGCGCGCCGACCGACGGTCGTGCGCGTGGTCGATCGGATACCCGTCACCACGTGGTACCGGCCCATGACCGGCCCGCTCAAAGCCGAGGGGATCCCCGAGCCGGGGGAGGGGACACAGGTCTGGTACCTGGCGCGCACGGGGGACAGCTACCGTCCGCTGACGGCCACCGCCCGCCGGCGTCTCACGCGCGGCTGAGGACCGCCCCGTCGTCGTAGAGCTTGATCACCCTCACCGCGCCGGCGGGCGCGGCGTTGATGCAGAGCTCACAGAGCACGCACTCGTCGAGGTTGTCCTCGACGATCTCGACCCCGTCGGGGCCCGCGGCGAAGATGTCGACCGGGCAGACCTCGGCCAGCTTGGCCGCCAGCTCCCGGTCACGCGCCGCCGCGTCCTCGACCTCGACGTCGATGAACAGGGCCTCGCTCACGCCACGGCTCCGATCCGCTCCTTGACCAGATCCGGGATCTGGGAGATCTCCTCGGCGACGACGATGCCGGCCTCGGCGAGGCGGGCGATCTTCTCGGACGCGGTGTCCTCCTTGCCCTCGACGATCGTGCCGGCGTGGCCGAAGCTCATGCCCGGCATCTCGTCCATGAAGCGGCCCGCCATGAAGGCGACGATCGGCATCGTCGACCCGGTGTCGGTCACGTAGCGCGCCAGCTCGGCCTCCATCCGGCCGCCGGGCTCGGTGTAGATCACGATCGCCTGGGTCTGGCCGTCGGACTCGAACAGCGGCATCAGCTCGGCGTAGCTGGAGCCGATGATCGCGTCGCCGCCGATCGATACCGCCGTGGATTGCCCGAGGCCGGCCGCGGTCAGGGTCGAGGACATCTCGGTGGTCATCCCGCCCGAGCGCGAGATCACGCCGACCGGGCCGGGCGAGTACGACTTGGCCGCGTCGCGGGCCGGACCGCCGATGCCGCCCATCTTGATCACGTCGGGGACGATGATGCCCAGGCAGTTGGGACCGATGATCCGAGCGCCGTGCTCGTTCGCGAGCTCGACCATCTCGGCCACGTCGCGGCGCGGGATGCGCTCGGTGACGATCACCACGAGCTTGACGCCGTTCTCGATCGCCTCGAACACGGCGTCCTTGGTGAACGCCGGTGGCACCGTCACCACGGACCCGTCGATCGGGCCGCCGTTGTGCTCGACCGCCTGGGCCACGGTGTCGAACACGGGCACGCCATGCACGTCGCGCCCAAGGCGCCCCGGGGTCACGCCGCCGACGATCTTGGCGCCGGCGCCGTAGTCCAGGCACTCGCGCGTGAGGTTCACCGCCTCGCGGCCGGTGATGCCCTGGACGATGAACGTCGTGTCGGCGTCGATCAGGATCGACATCTAGACGTCGCGCTCCGCGCCGACCTCGGCCGTCGTGTGGCGGAACTCGCCGCCGTCCCCGGAACCACCGCCGGTGCCCTGGATCTTCTCCACCGCCCGGCGCGCCGCCTCGTGCAGCGACACGCTGCGGTCGGCGTAGTCGACGCCGTAGCGCTCGAGGATCTTGAAGCCCTGCTCCTCCCAGGCGCCGGGGATGCGGAAGAAGGCGATCTTCTCGGCCGGGTCGTACCCGAGCTCGACGCACGCCTTGATCACACCCCGCGCAACGATGTCCACCCGCGTGTTGGAGACGATCGACATCATCACCGCGATCTTGTCCACGCCCGGCTTCTGGAGCACGAGCTTGGCCAGGCCGCAGGCCTTGCGCACGGACGGGTTGCCGCCGATCTCGCAGTAGTTGGCCGGGTGCCCGCCGTGGGCGCGGACCGCGTCGAACAGGGTCAGCGAGCCGCCGCCGGCGCCGATGACCAGCCCGAGGTTGCCGTCGAACTCGGTCACGTTGCCGGCCACGCCGCGGTGGTCCTGAGCGTCGACCTCCTCGCCGGCGAGCTCGAACGGCGTCGGCTCGCGCGCCTGGCGCGTCTCCTCGCCGCCCACCCCGAGCTCGGCGAGCAGCGCGTTCTGGCGCGGGCGGGCCTCGTTCTCCATGTCCATGTGGGCGTCGAGCGCGATGAACTTGCCGTCCTCGGTCTCGCCGAGCGGGTTGATCTCGGCCAGCGTCATGTCGTACTCGAGGAACAGACGCGCAAGCCGGGCCACGATCGGGGTCAGCCGCGTCAACGCCGAGCCGGTGACGCCGATCGAGGCGATCAGCTGCTTGGCCTCCCAGTCCGAGAGCGGGCGCAGGGTGGAGAAGTGCCGGCGCGCGACGTGGTCGGGGTGGGTCTCGGCCACCTCCTCGATGTCGATCCCGCCCATGTCCGAGAACAGCATCACGGGGCGCTTGCGGATCCCGTCCCACACCACGCCGGCGTAGTACTCGTGCTTGACGGCGGCGCGGGAGTCGACGAGCACGCCGCGCGGCATGTGCCCGTTGATCTCCAGCGCGAGCACCTTCTCGGCGTGCTGCGCGGCCTCATCGGGCGTGTCGGCGAACTGGACGCCGCCCGCCTTCATCCGCCCGCCGGTCAGGACCTGGGACTTGATCACCACGGGACCGCCGATCTCCTCGGCGATCCGGCGCGCGTCCTCGGCGGTCTTGGCGAAGCCGTGCTTGGTCACCGGGATCCCGGCCTTGGCGACGATCGCGCGGGATTCGTACTCGAAGAAGCGCATCAGCGGCGCCGCAGCGTAGCGGAGGCCGCCCGAGCACGACGCCACGCTCGCCTATGTCCCACCAGTCTGATAATTTCGATAAACCAAGTCCAGAAAGTTGGGATTGGCGGGAAGCGGGCGTCCCGCCGTCCGTCGTCCACAAATGCCATCGGTTTGACAGGAGCGCTGATGAGAACAGCATCGGGGGCCGCGCGCCGGCTCCAATACTGGAAGGGCGGGCTGATCGTGCTCGCCGCGATCGCGGCGGCCGGCGTGCTCGCCGCGTGCGGCGGCTCGTCCGATACGGGCAGCTCTGGCGGTGGCTCGGGCTCGAGCGCCGGCAAGAGCTCGGCGCAGCTGGCGCTCGTGGGCTACTCCACGCCGAAGAAGGCCTACGCGGCGCTCACGTCGGCGTTCGAGAAGACCTCGGCCGGCGAGGGCGTGTCGTTCACGCAGTCGTTCGGGGCGTCCGGCTCGCAGAGCCGCGCGGTGGACAGCGGGCAGCCCGCCGACATCGTCGCCTTCTCGACGACGCCGGACATGACCCGCCTGGTCAAGGACAAGCTCGTCTCGAGCAACTGGGACGCCAACCCGTACAAGGGCTTCTCGAGCGACTCGGTCGTGGTCCTGGTCGTCCGCAGTGGCAATCCCAAGCACATCACGGGCTGGGATGATCTGGTCAAGCCGGGCGTCGACGTGATCACCCCGAACCCTTCGACGTCCGGTAGCGCGCGGTGGAACATCCTGGCCGGCTACGGCGCCGAGCTCAAGGAGGGCAAGACGCCGGCGCAGGCGCTCGCCTACCTGAACACCCTGCTGACCAAGAACGTGAGCGTCCAGGACTCGAGCGCCAACTCCGCCCTGCAGACGTTCACCAGCGGCAAGGGCGACGTGCTGCTCGACTACGAGTCGGACGCGATGGCCGCTCAGAAGGCCGGCGACAAGGTCCAGATCGTCTATCCCAAGCAGACGCTCCTGATCCAGACCCCGATCGCGGTCACGGCCAAGAGCTCTCACGCCAGCCAGGCGCAGGCGTTCCTGAACTGGCAGTGGAGCGCCGCGGGCCAGAAGATCTGGGCCCAGCAGGGCTATCGGCCGGTGATGCCGTCGGTCGCCCAGCAGTTCGCGTCGAAGTTCCCGACGCCGCCGCAGCTGTTCTCGATCAGCTACCTGGGCGGCTGGACCAAGGTCAAGAAGACCTTCTTCGACTCGAAGAGCGGATCGATCACGAAGATCGAGCAGGCGGCGGGGGTGCCCACTGCCTCCAGCTGACGCAGTCGCTGCTCCGGCGCCGCGCACCACCGCGCGGCGCCGGGCGCCGGCCGGGAGCCTCGGGCTCGGCATGGCCACGCTCTACATGAGCGTGATCGTGCTGATCCCGCTCGCCGCCGTAGTGGTCAACGCCTTCAACGGCGGCCTGAGCACGTTCTGGGACGCGATCTCGAACGCTGTGGCGGTCAAGGCCCTGGTCGTGACGCTGATCGTGTCGCTCATCGTCGCCGCGGTCGGCGCGGTGATGGGGACGCTCGTGGCCTGGGTGCTCGTGCGGGACCGGTTCCCCGGCAAGCGGATCATCAACTCGCTGATCGACCTGCCGTTCGCGCTGCCCACGATCGTGGCCGGGCTGACGCTGCTCGCCCTGTACGGCCCGGACAGCCCGTTCGGCGTTCACCTCGCCTACACGCGCGCGGCGGTGCTCGTGGCGCTGCTGTTCGTGACCCTCCCGTTCGTGGTTCGCTCGGTCCAGCCGGTGCTGCTCGAGCTCGACCAGGAGGTGGAGGAGGCGGCCGCCTCGCTCGGGGCCTCCAATGCCACCACGTTCCGGCGGATCATCCTCCCGGCGCTGAGGCCGTCGATCCTGTCCGGCGCCGCGCTCTCGTTCGCGCGCTCGGTGGGCGAGATCGGCTCGCTCCTGCTGATCGTGGGCAAGGTCCAGATCGCCAGCATCGTGATCTTCGCCGACATCGAGTCGGACGCCCAGCAGTCGGCGGCCGCGCTCTCGGTGGTGCTCCTCGTCCTGTCGCTGCTCATCCTCCTGCTCATCCGCCGGGTCGGAGGGCGCGTTGCGCATTAGCCGCCAGCGCCACGCTGTCGCTGCGGACGGTCGCGCTGCTGTACCTGACGCTGCTGTTGCTGCTGCCGCTCGGGGTGGTGTTCGTGCGGCACGTTCGAGCACGGTCTGAGCGCGGCCTGGGGCTGGATGACCACGCCGGCCGCGGTCAGCGCGTTCTGGCTGTCGGTGCTGATCGCCGCGATCGCCGTGCCGCTCAACACGATCTTCGGGATCGGCTCCGCGCTCGTGCTCGTCCGGGGCAAGGCCCGCGGGCGGGCCATCCTGGACGCGCTGATCGACCTGCCGTTCGTCGTCTCTCCGGTGATCGTCGGCCTGGCGCTGATCCTCGTCTACGGGCAATGCGGCTGGTTCGGCACCTGGTTCGCCGACCACGGGATCCGGATCATCTTCGAGCCGGCCGGGATGGTGATCGCCACCGTGTTCGTGTCGCTGCCGTTCGTCGTGCGCGAGGTGGCGCCGGTGCTGCGCGAGATCGGCGACGAGCAGGAGCAGGCCGCGGCCACGCTCGGCGCGTCGGGCTGGCAGACGTTCTGGCGGATCACGCTGCCGTCGATCCGCTGGGGCGTGGCCTACGGCGTCGTCCTGACCACGGCGCGGGCGCTCGGCGAGATCGGCGCCGTGCTCGTCGTCTCCTCGAACGTCCCCGGCCACACCCTGACCCTGCCGCTGCTCGTCTACCAGCGCGCCGCCGACCTCGGCGCCGCAGGCGATCAGCGGCGCCTACGCCGCCGCCAC
Organism: uncultured Solirubrobacterales bacterium; assembly: GCA_963710305.1. GTDB lineage: Bacteria > Actinomycetota > Thermoleophilia > Solirubrobacterales > Solirubrobacteraceae > Palsa-465. Next base: position 288,836 of record CAVPZV010000005.1, read on the forward strand.
CGAGCTCGCCGTGATCTCCCTGGTCGTCCTGCTCGTCATGACCCTGCTCTCACCCCGGAAGGCAAGACACAGAATGAGGATCGACGCCGAGAACATCTCCAAGCACTTCGGCGACTTCCACGCGCTCGAGGACGTGTCGCTGACCGTCCCCGAGGGCTCGCTGACGGCCTGCTCGGGCCCGAGCGGCTCGGGGAAATCGACGCTGCTGCGGATCATCGCCGGCCTCGAGACGCCCGACACCGGCGCGGGTCGCGATCGCCGGCGACGACGTGACCCGGGCGCGGCCGCAGGAGCGCTGCATCGGGTTCGTGTTCCAGCACTACGCCCCGTTCGCGCACATGAGCGTCTACGAGAACGTCGCCTTCGGCCTGCGGATCCGCAAGCGGCCGAAGGAGCAGATCAGCGCCAAGGTCGACGAGCTGCTCTCGCTCGTGGGGCTGACCAAGTGGTCAACGCAGCGCCCGCACCAGCTCTCGGGCGGCCAGCGCCAGCGGATGGCGCTCGCCCGCGCGCTCGCCGTCGAGCCGCGCGTCCTGCTCCTCGACGAGCCGTTCGGCGCGCTCGACGCCACCGTGCGCGCCGAGCTCCGGCGCTGGCTGCGCCGGCTGCACGACGAGCAGGGCGTGACCACCGTGCTCGTCACCCACGACCAGGAAGAGGCGATGGAGGTGGCCGACCGGATCGCGGTCATGCACGCGGGCCGGATCGAGCAGGTCGGCGCGCCGCGCGAGGTCTACGACGCGCCGGCCAACGACTTCGTGATGGGCTTCCTGGGACCGGTCAGCCGCGTTGAGGACCGGCTCGTCCGGCCCCACGACGTGACCGTCTCGCTGACTCCCACCGACGGGGCGATGGAGGCGACGATCAAGCGCGTGGTCTATCTCGGGTTCGAGGTCCGGGTCGAGCTCGACCTGCCCGGCGGCGAGGCGGCGCGAGCGCAGCTCACCCGCGCGCAGGCCGACGAGCTGGAGCTGTCGGACGGCGACACCGTCTTCGTGAAGTGGGACACGGCGCCCGCTCCGCTCGCGGGCTACCGCGTGACCCAGGCCTCGGGGTCCTCGGCCAGCTGGTCGATCTCCGGCGGCAGCCTGCCCTCGGCGACGTCGGCCACGGTGACGTGCTCGACCACGCTGCGCAGGCTGGCGCGCACGGCGATCCACACGCGCGGCAGCGCGGCCGAGCGGCCGGGATAGGAGATCTCCTCCGGCGGGCGCGCCGCGAACGCTGGCCAGCGGTCCCTCCACGGCGCGGATGATGTCGGCGATCGTCACCTGGTCGGCCGGCTTGGCCAGGCGGAAGCCGCCTTCGGCGCCGCGCTGGCTGCGCACGATGCCGGCGTGACGGAGCTCGCCGAGGATGTTCTCGAGGAAGTTGAGCGGGATGTCCTGGGCGGTGGCGATGCGCTCGGCCTTGATCGGCTTCTCGCCGGCGCCCGCGGCCAGCTCGACCGCGGCCCTCACGGCGTAGTCAGCCTTGGCCGAGATCCGCACCGGTCTACGCCGCTGCCGGCGCGAAGCCGTAGGCCTCGGCCAGCTCCGGATCCTTGTGGGCGAGCATCTCGGCCAGCGTCACCATCACCTTGCACTGCTTCCAGGTCGCGTCGTCCTGCATCTTGCCGTCGATCATGTGGACGCCGCGGCCGTCGGGGATCGCCTCCAGCACCTTCTTGGCGAACAGCACCTCGTCGGGATCGGGGCTGAACACCTTCTTGGCGATCGCGATCTGCGCCGGATGCAGCGACCAGGCGCCCACGCAGCCGAGCAGGAACGCGGCTCGGAACTGGGTCTCGCAGCCCTCGACGTCGCGGATGTCGCCGTAGGGGCCGTAGAAGGGGAGGATCCCGGCCGAGGTGCAGGCGTCGACCATGCGCGCGATCGAGTAGTGCCAGGGGTCCTGCTGGGCGGTCAGCCGCGGCGCGTCCGGGTTCTCGGCGTCCGGATCCTCGATCACCCGGTAGCCGGGATGGCCTCCGCCCACGCGGGTGGTCTTCATCCGCCGCGAGGCGGCCAGGTCGGCGGGGCCGAAGCTCATCCCCTGCATGCGCGGGCTGGCGGTGGCGATCTCCTCGAGGTTGACCACGCCGAGGCCGGTCTCGAGGATCGCGTGGATCAGGATCGGACGCTCGAGGCCCGCCTTGGCCTCGAGCTGGGCGAGCAGCCGGTCCACGTAGTGGATGTCCCACGCCCCCTCGACCTTGGGGATCATCATCACGTCGAGCTTGTGGCCGATCTCGATCACGAGCGTGGTGATGTCATCGAGCACCCAGGGCGACTCGAGGCTGTTGACCCGCGTCCACAGCTGGGTCTCGCCCAGCTCCATCTCCTTGCCCACCTTGAGCAGGCCCTCCCGGGCGGCCAGCTTGCGGTCGACCGGGACCGCGTCCTCGAGGTTTCCGAGCAGGATGTCCACGGTGGGCGCGATGTCGGGGACCTTGGCCACCATCTTCTCGTTGGAGAAGTCGAGGAAGTGGATCATCCGGGAGGGCTTGAACGGGATCTCCATCAGCGGCTGGGGGGCGCCGATGGCGAGGGGATTTCCGAAGACACGGGGGTTTCGCATTACAGGAACTTTATCCGGGGGCGCGCATGCGCGCCCCTGCCGACCGGTGCATGCACCGGTCGGGGCCTGTCCGCATGCGGCCAGGCCTCCTTGACATCATCTGGTGTCATGACCCCGCAAGTTGAAACCGATCAGGCTGCGCGCGAGGCCAGTGGCGCGCATCCCTACGGCCGCTACCTCGAGGAGTTCGAGGTCGGGGCCGTGTACAAGCACTGGCCGGCCAAGACCGTGACCGAGTCCGACGACCACCTGTTCTGCCTGATCACGATGAACCACCACCCGCTGCACATCAACGACGTGTACGCCGGCCAGTCCCAGCAGGGCCGCAACGTCGTGGTGGGGCCGCTGGTCTACTCGCTCGCCCTCGGCATGAGCGTCTCCGACGTGAGCGGCAAGGCGATCGCCAACCTGGCCACCGAGGAGCTCAAGCACCCGGCGCCCGTGTTCCACGGCGACACCCTGTTCTGCGAGTCAGAGGTGCTCGAGGTCAAGCCCTCCCAGTCCAAGCCCGACCGAGGCACGGTCCGGGTCCACACCCGGGTCCTCAACCAGGAGGGTGTGCTGGTGGCCGAATTCAAGCGTCTCGTGCTCGTCCCGCGGCGCGAGCCGGGGGACGCCGAGACCCGCTCTCACCAGCGCGCCGAGGCCAACGTCGAGTAGTAACCTTCCGCCCTCGGCAAGAAGCCGTTTTAGGGCGATTTGGACGCCATTTGGGCGCAGATGGAGGTCCGTCTCCGGACACGCCCGGACGGTGTTCGCGCCCTTCCCGGGTAGCCTTGCTATGCCACCGACAAGGAGTACTTGAGACTCATGGCCCACACCGCAGCGAAGAACGAAGCCACGACCAAGCACGCCCGTCTGCGGGAGTGGGTAGAGGAGGTCGCCGGGCTCACTCAGCCGGATCACGTTCACTGGTGCGATGGGTCGGACGAGGAGTTCGACCAGATGATGCAGCAGCTGGTCGAGTGCGGATCGGCCGAGCGGCTCTCGGACGACAAGCGGCCGAACTCCTACCTGGTGCTCTCCGATCCGGCCGACGTGGCCCGGGTCGAGGACCGGACGTTCATCTGCTCCGAGCGAGAGGAGGACGCCGGCCCGACCAACAACTGGTCTGACCCGGAGGAGATGAAGGCCACCCTGACCGAGCTGTTCACCGGCTCGATGCGGGGCCGCACGATGTACGTGGTCCCGTTCTCGATGGGCCCGATCGGCTCGCCGAACTCCTATCTGGGCGTGGAGCTCACCGACTCTCCGTACGTGGCCGCGTCGATGCGCGTGATGACCCGCATGGGCCAGGAGGCGCTCGACGCACTCGGCGAGGACGGCGACTTCGTGCCCTGTCTGCACTCGGTGGGAATGCCGATCTCGAGCCCGTCCGAGGACGTGGCGTGGCCGTGCAACGCCGAGAACAAGTACATCGTGCACTTCCCCGACACGCGCGAGATCTGGTCCTTCGGCTCCGGCTACGGCGGCAACGCGCTGCTCGGCAAGAAGTGCTTCGCGCTGCGGATCGCCTCGATCATGGCCCGTGACGAAGGGTGGATGGCCGAGCACATGCTGATCCTGAAGCTCACCTCTCCCGAGGGCGAGTCGAAGTACATCGCCGGCGCCTTCCCCAGCGCGTGCGGGAAGACCAACCTGTCGATGATGATCCCCAGCCTGGAGGGGTGGAAGGTCGAGACGGTCGGCGACGACATCGCCTGGATGAAGTTCAAGGAGGACGGGCGGCTGTACGCGGTCAACCCCGAGGCCGGCTTCTTCGGGGTCGCGCCGGGCACCGGCGAGCACACCAACCCGAACGCTCTGAAGATGCTCTCGCGGGGCGCGGTGTTCACCAACTGCGCCAAGACCGACGACGGCGACATCTGGTGGGAGGGCATGACCGAGGAGCCGCCGGCGCACCTGATCGACTGGCGCGGCAACGACTGGACGCCCGATTCGGACACCCCGGCCGCGCACCCCAACGCCCGCTTCACGGTGGCGATCGAGCAGTGCCCGTCGGTGGCGCCGGAGTGGGATGACCCGGCCGGCGTGCCCATCGACGCGATGCTGTTCGGCGGCCGGCGCGCCACCGTGGTCCCGCTGGTCGTCCGAGGCGCGGGACTGGGAGCACGCGGTGTTCCTGGGCGCGACGATGGGCTCCGAGAAGACGGCGGCGGCCGCCGGCAACGTCGGCGAGCTGCGCTTCGACCCGATGGCCATGCTGCCGTTCTGCGGCTACAACATGGGCGACTACTTCGGGCACTGGCTGCGGATCGGCGAGCGCGAGGGCGCCAAGCTGCCGAAGGTCTTCTACGTCAACTGGTTCCGCAAGGGCGACGACGGCAAGTTCATGTGGCCCGGGTTCGGCGAGAACTCCCGCGTGCTGGCCTGGATCTTCCGGCGCTGCGAGGACGCGGCCGCGGCCGAGGACACGGCGATCGGGCTGTTGCCGCCGGTCGGCGAGGGCGGGATCGACATCGACGGGCTGGATTTGAGCAGCGACACGATGGCCAAGCTGCTCGAGGTCGACGCCGAGTGCTGGGAGGAGGCGCTGCCGCAGATGCGCGAGCACCTGAAGCGGTTCGGCGACCACCTGCCGGACGCCATCGAGGCGCAGCTGCACGAGCTGGAGAAGCGCCTCGTAGGGTCGTAGCCGGCGGTCGGCGTGCGGCGATTGCTCGATATTCCGCGAATAGCGCGGCATATCGAGCACAGCCGGGCGCGCCGTACCCTCAACTGAGTGTCCCTGCCGTTCATCCCGTCCGACGCCGCCGTGCTCCTGCTCCAGGCCGGGGTGGTGGCGGCGCCGAAGCCGACCCCGGAGGTCCCGGTGCTCCGGCGCGTCCGGGGCCGCGCCTGGTCGCTCCTGCCGATCGCCTCGATCGTCGTGGTCGTGTTCGCGATCCGGTACGTGTCGGACACCGCCACCGGCCTGACCTACCTGGCCCTGGTGGCCGTGCCGCCGCTGGCCGCGGTGGCGCTGGGGTGGACGGCGCGCGGCTCGACGCGCCTCGCCGCGCTCGGCGCGATCCCGCTCTTCGTCCTCGCCTGGGCCATCCCCACCACGCTCGTCGGCGAGGCGAGCGCGGCGCTCCTCTCGGCGCTCAGCTGCGTCACGCTGGGCGTGCTCCTGGGCGCGGTCACGCCGAAGGCCTGGCTCAAGGCGGGGATCGTGCTGATGGCCGCCGCCGACGCCTGGCTGGTCGTCTCCGACCTGCTCCAGGCGCCCAACAACGCGCTGATCGCGGCGCATCCGGTGGCGGGGCTGCCGCGGCTTCAGTCAGAGCTCTTCGGGTCGGTGACGCTCGGCTACGGCGACCTGTTCGTGGCGGCGCTGCTCGGGGCGGTGCTGGCCGACCAGGTGCGCCGCCAGCGGGCGGGCGCGCTGCTCACGCTGGTCTTCGCGGCGGCGTTCGACCTGCTCTTCTTCGTGCTCAGCGAGCTGCCCGCCACCGTCCCGGTGGCGCTGGCGCTGATCGCCCTGGAGGTGTGGGCGTTGGTGCGCCGGCGCCGGCTAGGCCGACTCAGTGTTGGCCGTCGTCCGTCGAGGCCGGCGGCCGAGACTCCTCAGCCAGAGACGTGATCGCGAGCTGGCCGCGCGACGCGTCCTGGAGCACCTCCGTCGCCTCCTCGGCCGAGCGCGCGTAGAGCTCGACCAGGAGGTGGACGACGATGCGGTCGTCGTCGTGCTTGTGGAAGCGGACGTGGGTGAAGAACTCCCGCGTCCCGTGGTCGCCGAAGGCGGCGTAGGACAGGGCGTCGCCCGCCTCCGGGCCCGAGCACGTCTCGACGTCGTCGGCGTCCACGGTGACCGTGCACGAGGCCACCCAGGGGGTGCCGGCGATCATCCGCTCCCAGCGATCCTCGATCGGCTCCACACGGCCGTTGTGGAAGCCGAGATGAGGTTGGTCGTGCATGCACTCCAGGCACTGGACGACCGCCTCCTGCATCTCGTCGACGACTTCGCCGCGCTCTCCCGTCTCGGGATCGATCCGGTGGATCCCCTCGTAGTGAACCTGGACCTCGAGGTTCTGTGACCAGCAGCGGTAGCACCGAAGCCAGCTCCGTACCGACGTTGAGCCCTCCATCATCTTGATTCTACGATGGCGCCGTGAGCAAGTTCGGAACGCGCACCTGATGCCCGCCGCTGGCCCGCCGATCGGGGCGATCCTGGCCGGGGGCGCGGGCCGGCGCATCGGCGGGTCCAAAGCCACCGTGCACCTCCGGGGGCGGCCACTGATCTCCTATCCGCTCGCGGCGCTGGCGCAGGTCCTGCGCGAGGTGGTGATCGTCGCCAAGCCGAGCACGGAGCTCCCGAGCCTCCCGGGAATCACCGTCTGGGTCGAGCCGGAATCCCCGAGCCATCCGCTGCTCGGGATCATGCACGCGCTGAGCCTGGCGGAGGGACGGCCGGTGCTGGTGTGCGCGGGCGACCTCCCGTTCGTGCGCCCAGCCACGATCGAGCGACTCCTCGCCACCGATCCGCAGGGCGCGCCGGCGGTGATCGCCAGCGCCGGCGGCCGGACCCAGCCGCTGCTCGGCTGCTACCAGCCACGGACGCTCGAGCTGGTCTCGCTGACCGCGGAGCGGCCGCTCCGGGACGTGCTCGCCGAGATCGGCGCCCGCCCGCTCGAGGTGGACCCGGGCGACCTGTTCAACGTCAACTACCCGGAGGACCTGCTCCGGGCGGCCGCCATGCTCGACTCCTATCCGAACGTGAAGTCGTAGGCGCTCACGCCGGGCGGCACCTCGACGGTCAGGTCGTGCTGGCTGTCGTCCGACTGGGACACGAGCGAGTAGAGCCGCTGCCCCTGGACCGTGATCCAGCGGCCGTGGATGTCGCTGCCCGCCTCGCCGGCGCCGGCCGGTCGCCCGTCCACGAGCACGCCGACCTTCCGGGGGACGTTGCCGGCCGAGGTCATGACCAGGTACACGTGGGCGGCCTGGTAGCGCAGCGTGATCGTCGCCCCCGCGGTCGTCGGGGTGGCCGACTGCTTGTTGACGTCCCACGTGCCGCGCAGGCCGAATTCGTTGAGCACGGGGCTGCTCACGCCCGGGTAGCTGTGCACGCCGGCCTGGACGGGCGGCTGGAAGCCCTGGGCCCGTTGGTAGTCGAGGTACGTCTCCGGAGTGCCGAGGTCGCCGGAGGGCATGATCGCGCTGGCGCTCATCGGTGGCGGCAGGTTGTGGACGCCCGCCTGGTAGAGCAGCTCGCGCACCGCCGCCTCATCCTGCCTGTAGTCGCCCTCGCCGAACTGGGTGTGCCGCACCTGTCCGTTGGAGTCGACCAGGTACTCGGCCGGCCAGTACTGGTTCTGGTACGCGTTCCACGTGCCGTACTGGTTGTCCTGGACGACCGGGTAGCGCAGGCCGTCGGAGCTGATCGCCTGCCCCACGTTGCCGGCCTCCTGCTCGAACGTGAACTCCGGGGTCTCGACGCCCACGATGTCGAGCCCGTAGGGGTGATAGGTGGCGTACAGGCCCTTGAGGAAGGGCAGGGTCCGGATGCAGTTGATGCAGGTGTAGGTCCAGAAGTCGATCAGGACGACGTGGCCGCGCAGGCCGGCGAGCGTCAACGGGCGGGCTCCCGGCGTGTTGAACCACTTCTGCGTGTCGGCGAACTCGGGCGCCAGGCCGAGCATCGGGAGCGAGGGCGTCTTGACGCCGGGGATGGCCACGCCGGCGGTGTTCGGGACCGGTGGGCTGGCCGCCTCGTTCTGCTTGACCGCGAACCGGGACTCCGGCCGGAGCGAGGCGAGTCGGTTCTGGACCGCGTTCGAGTTCTCGAGCGCGCGCGTCGGATCGACGAGGAAGGCGGGGAGGCTCGCATCCTTCGCGAGCGCCTCCTCGAACCGTACGTCGAGGTTGAAGATCATGAGGACGCCCGTCGCCAGCAGGACCGCGCCGAGCGTGCGCTCGACGGCGTGCCCTCGGGCGACGCGGCGGATCCGGTCGAGCACGGCGCGGCCGCCGAGGCCGTAGAGCAGCATCACGGCCCCGAGCCCGAGCGAGTAGGCGATCGCCACCGCCACCACCCGGGCCGAGGCGCCGCTCGACGCGCTGACCGAGGTCACCGCGGCCAGGATCGGGCCGGCGCACGGGGCGCACACGAAGCCGAGCGCGCCACCCACCCCGAGACCCGACCAGAAGCCCGAGCCGCGGGTCTTCGGACCGAACCGAGCCAAGCGTGAGAGCGGCGCCTGGATGCGCACGGCCAGACCCGGGATCAGCAGCACGATCCCGAACGCCAGCAGCACGATGATCGCCAGCGTGCGGGCGGCGCCGCTGGCCAGACCGACGCCCTTGACGAGCTGGGCCAGCGCCACGATCGCGATCGTGAACGTGAGGCCCAGGCCGAGCACGATCCCGAGCGGACGGCGGCGTCCACCGAGAGCGCTGGCGGAGAGGAGCGCGGGCAGCACCGGCAGCACGCACGGCGTGATGGCCGTGCCGGCGCCGGCCAGGACTGCGAACAACAGCAGCAGGACCATTTGGGGTGCCCCCTAACCTCCGATCGCGGACATGGTGCGGAGAGGTTGGATGAACCCGGGCTCGCCCACGTGATGCTTCAGCTCCTTGCGCCACACCGCGTGGCGGATGATCAGCTCGAGCTCGCGAGTCGTCTGCGCCGGCCCGCATCGGGCCGCGCAGGTCGGTTTCGTTCAGTGAGAAGAGACAGGTGCGCAGCCGGCCATCCGCGGTCAGGCGGATCCGGTTGCAGTCGCCGCAGAACGGCTCTGAGACCGGGTTGATGAACCCGATCTGGCCGCGGCCGTCGGCGAATCGATACACGCGCGCGGTGGCGTGGGGCTCGCGCTGGAGCGGCTCGAGCGGGTACACCGCGTCGATCGCGGCGCGGATCTCCTCGCCGGTCAGCACACGGTCGCGATTCCAGGCGCGGTCGCCGTCGAGCGGCATGAACTCGATGAAGCGGATCTCGTAGGGGGTGCGCCGGGCCAGCTCGGCGAACGGGATCACCTCGTGCTCGGTGAATCCGCGGATGGCCACCGCGTTGACCTTGATCGGGTGGGCCTCGGGAAAGCCGGCCAGCAGCTCGAGCCCGCGCAGGACCTGCGGCAGGGCGTCCCGGCGGGTCAGCTCGTAGAAGCGGTCGCGCTGGAGCGAGTCGATCGACACGTTGAAGCGGTCGACGCCGGCCGCGACGAGCGTCGGCGGCGTCGCGCTCGAGCAGATAGCCGTTCGTGGTCACCGAGAGCTCGGCGACGTCGTCGATCTCGTTCAGCATCCTGACCAGGCGCGGGAAGTCGACGCCGGACGAGCGGCTCGCCCCCGGTCAGGCGGACGTCGTGGACGCCCATGGCGCTCAGCAGCCCGACCAGCCGCGCGATCTCCTCGAAGCTGAGGACATCCCCGCGCTCGAGCCAGGGCAGCCCCTCGGCCGGCATGCAGTACTGGCAGCGGAAGTTGCAGCGGTCGGTGACGGACACGCGCACGTCGCCGATGGGCCGTCCGTGACCATCGCGCAGGGGCTCCATGACCTCAAGGCTACAGTGCCCGGGATGCGCCTCGGTGTGGCTGCCGCTGTAGCTCTCACGGCCTGCGCGCTGGCCGGGTGCGGTGCCAGCGCCAAGTCGCAGGTCCGCGCCAAGGTGCAGCAGTTCGCCTCGGCCGCCGCCCGCAAGGACTATCGGACGATCTGCCGCGAGGTGCTGGCGCCGGCGCTCGTGGCGCATCTGACGAGCAACCACATCCCCTGCCAGACCGCGATGCAGCTCGCGCTCGGGGGCGTCCAGCACCCGACCCTGAGCATCGGGCCGATCACGGTCAAGGGCAAGAACGCGTCGGTCTACACGCTGACCGTGGCCCAGGGCCAGCAGGCCTCGCTCGACGTGCTCCAGCTGACCGACACCTCCGACGGGTGGCGGATCTCCTCGCTGCACTCGCCGCTGCCGCGCTGATCCTGCACGGGTGAAGCCATCTTTGCTCGCTCACCGAGCAAAGATGGCTTCAGCTGACCCCGGCCTCGCCGGCGAGCAGCCCGAACGCCACCATGTCGAGCTGCTGCCCCTTGATGCGCAGGTAGCGGCGCGGGACGGCCTCGCGCGTGAAGCCGGCGCGCTCGGCCACGCGCTGCGAGCCGACGTTCTCGACCGCCGCGCGCAGCTCGATCCGCTCGAGCCCGAGCGAGCGAAAGCCCCAGTCGCAGATCAGACGCACCGCCCGCGTGGCGTGACCCTGGCCGCGCGCGTCGGCGGCCAGCCAGTAGCCGACCTTCGCGCGCAGGTGCGGCCCGGCGATGTCGAACAGCGAGATCGAGCCCGAGCAGCCGATCGCGCTCGGCGGCGTCGACGATCGCGAACGGCGCGCTGATGCCGGCATGGATGAAGTCGTAGCGCCCGAGCAGGTAGGCGCGGGCGTCGGATTCCCCGTAGCGCTCGGGCACGTGCGTCCACCGCGCGATCTCCCGGTCCTGGCAGGCGACGACGAGCCCGGGAACGTCGCTGTCGCGCCACGGGCGGAGCGCGGTTGGGCCGTCGACGAGCGCGTCCCCGGGAAGGACGATCCGCCGGGTCATCGCGGCGGCGCGCCGGCCCGTTCCGCGAGAGCGCGCCCGAGCGCGGGGACGTCGAGGCCGGGGTCCTGCTCGTCCAGCCAGCGCTCGGCCTGACGGCGGCCGCCGAGCGCGCGCAGGCCGCGCTCTCCGTGCTCGGTGACGAAGTCCTCCAGCGCGTGCATCCGCCGGGCTCGGAGGCGCCGTTGCGCGAGGTCGAGGCCGGCGCGGTGCGCGTCCAGGGCGTCGGCGAGCTCCACGATGCCGGTGGGTGGCGCGATCGAGGACACCGGAATCACCGGCGTGGTGGTGGATCCGAGTGACCGCACGGCCGCGGTGAGATCCGCCACCGCCCGGTCGGCGAGCCTGGGCAGGTCGGCCTTGGTGACCACGAGCACGTCGGGGATCTCCATGATCCCGGCCTTCAGGAACTGGAGGAAGTCGCCCGAGCCGGGCTGGATCACGACCGCGACGGTGTCGGCGACGTCGGCCACCTCGGTCTCCGACTGGCCGACCCCCACCGTCTCGATCACGACCACGTCGAACGCGGCCGCGAGCGCGCTCGCCGCCGCGCGGGTGGCCGGCGCGAGGCCGCCGAGCCGGTTGCCGGCGGCGGTCGAGCGGACGAACACGGCGGGATCGGAGTGGTCGAAGCTGATCCTGGCCCGGTCGCCGAGCAGCGATCCGCCCGAGCGCCGCGAGGTCGGGTCGACCGCGAGCATCGCCACCGAGCGCCCCCGCGCTCGCCACTGCGCGATCAGCCGCGAGAGCAACGACGACTTGCCCACGCCGGGCGGTCCGGTGACGCCGACGACGTGGGCGGGCGCCTCGCGGCCGAGCGCGGCGGGCGAGAGGGCGGCGAGCAGCGCCTCGGCCTGCTCGCGCGCGTCCTCGCTGCGATTCTCGACCAGGTTGAGCACGGCGGGTGCCGCGCTCAGGTCCCCTCGTCTGAGCCGTGCCGCGAGCTCGCCGCCGTCGGCGATCAAGCGCCTACTGTGCTGTCGACGCCGGCGCGCGTCGCCACGAGCGCGACGATGTCGCGAATCATCTGGTTGAGGTCCCAGTCCTTGGGCGTGTACACGGCGGCCACGCCGGCTTCGCGCAGGGCGCTCGCGTCGGCTTCGGGGATGATCCCGCCGACCACGACCGGGATCTCGCCGGCGCCGGCGTCCTGGAGGGCCTCGAGCACGGCGGGGATCAGCTCGCGGTGCGAGCCGGAGAGGATCGACAGGCCGATCACGTGAACGCCCTCCTGGGCCGCCGAGGTGGCGATCTGCGACGGCGTCAGCCGGATCCCCTCGTACACGACGTCCATGCCCGGCGTCGCGGGCGCGGACGGCGATCTGCTCGGCGCCGTTGGAGTGGCCGTCGAGTCCGGGCTTGCCGACGAGGAACTTGACGCGGCGGCCCAGCGCCTCGCTCACGCGCTCGACCTCGTCGCGCAGGTCGCTGACCTCCTGGCTGGAGATCGCCGCGGCCTCGCCGACGCCGGTGGGGGCGCGGTACTCGCCGAACACCTCGCGCAGCGTCTGGGACCACTCGCCCGTCGTGGCGCCGGCGCGGGCGGCGGCGATCGTGGCGGGCATGATGTTCTCGCTGTCCTCGGCAGCCACGCGGGCGAGCTCCTTCAGCGCCGCGTCGACGGCCGCCTGGTCACGCTCGGCGCGCCAGCGCTCCACCGCGGCGCGCCGGTCGGCCTCGACCTCGGGATCGACGACGAGGATGCCGCCGTCGGCATCGGCGGTCAGGGGCGACGGCTCGGAGGAGGTGAAGCGATTCATCCCGACGACCGTGAGCTCGCAGGACTCGATGCGCCGCCACCGCTCGCGGTGCGACTCGACGAGCGAGGCCTTCATGTAGTCGACCGCGTCGACTGCGCCGCCGAGCTCGGCGACGCGCTGCATCTCCTCGCGCGCGCCGGCTGCGAGGTCGGCGACGAGATCCTCCATCACCTTCGAGCCCTCGAAGATGTCCGGGTACTCGAGCAGGTCGGTCTCGTAGGCCAGGATCTGCTGGAGGCGCAGCGACCACTGCTGGTCCCAGGGCCGGGGGAGGCCGAGCGCCTCGTTCCACGCCGGGAGCTGGATGCGCGCGGGCGCGCGCGCTCCGCCCGAGCGTGACGGCCAGCGCCTCGAGCGCGATCCGGTAGACGTTGTTCTCCGGCTGGGCCTCGGTCAGCCCGAGCGAGTTGACCTGCACGCCGTAGCGGAAGCGCCGCTGCTTCTCGTCCTCGACGCCGTAGCGCTCGCGGCCGAGCTCATCCCACAGCTGCGCCATCGCGCGCAGCTTGGCGTGCTCCTCGATGAAGCGCACGCCGGCGTTGACGAAGAAGCTGATGCGCGCGAACACGCTGCCCATGCGCTCGTGGGGAACGCGCTCGCGGACGGCGTCGAGCACCGCGATCGCGTTGCTCATCGCGTACGCGATCTCCTGCACCGGCGTGGCGCCGGCCTCCTGCAGGTGGTAGGAGCAGATGTTGATCGGGTTCCACTTGGGAATGTGCTCGACCGTGTAGGCGATCGTGTCCGCGATCAGGCGCATGCTGGGGCCGGGCGGGAAGGCGTACGTGCCCCGGCTCAGGTACTCCTTGAGGATGTCGTTCTGAGTCGTGCCCTGCAGCTTCTCCTGCCCGACCTCGTGCTCCTCGGCCGCGACGATGTACAGGGCCAGCAGCCAGGCTGCGGTGGCGTTGATCGTCATCGAGGTGTTCATCTGGTCGAGCGGGATCCCGTCGAGCAGCGTGGCCATGTCCTCGCGATGGGCGATCGAAACGCCGACCTTGCCCACCTCGCCGCGCGCCAGCTCGTGGTCCGCGTCGTAGCCGGTCTGCGTCGGCAGGTCGAAGGCGACCGACAGTCCGGTCTGGCCCTTGGCCAGGTTGCGCCGGTACAGCTCGTTGGAGCGCTTGGCGTCGGAATGGCCTGCGTACGTACGCATCATCCATGGGCGGTCGCGCTCTGGAAGTCGGGGCGTTGGAGTCTCCGGCATGCTCGCCATTGTATGAGCGAGGGATTGCTTGGGCGCGTGGGGGGACTGGGGTAAGGTCAAGTCCATGCCCGACCAAAGCTCAGCCTCCACCGAGCACGCCATCATCCAGGAGATCACCGCGCCGCTGGCGACGCTGCCCGACGATCCGGTGCCCGTCGCGGCGGACGTCGACTTTCCGATCGTCCTGCGCGGCTACGACCGGATCGCGGTGGATGCGTACGTGAAGAAGACGAGCCAGCTCGTGGCCGAGCTGCAGGCGACGCGCTCGCCCGAGGCGGCGGTGCGCCGGGCGCTCGAGCGGGTGGGGGAGGAGGTGTCGGGAATCCTCCAGCGCGCGCACGACACCGCGTCGCAGATCACCACGCAGTCGCGCAGCGAGTCCGAGGACCGCCTCGAGGCGGCGCGCAGCGAGGCGACGGACATCACGACCGAGGCGGCCGACCGCGTCAAGGAGCTCGACCTCGAGACCGACCGCATCTGGGAGGAGCGCCTGCGCATCGTCGAGGACGCGCGCGACCTGGCGCGGCAGCTCCTGGCGCTGGCTGACTCCGCGGCCCAGCGGTTCCCGGCCGAGGAGACCGAGTCGACCGAATCGGTGGCGCCCGGTGTCGCCGAGATCTTCAGCGCCGCGGCCGGCGGAGGAGCAGTCTCTGGCCGAGGCGCCCGTGGCCGACGCCCGCGCCCGAGCCGGCGCCGCCGCCGCGCCGCGCCGCCGGCGCAGGCGCCGGAGCCGGTGGCCCACGAACCGGCGCCGGCCGAGGCCGACGAGGACGATTCCGACCGCGAGGCCACAGCGATCATGCCGCCGATCAGGCTGCCCGAGCCCGGCGACGAGCCGCGGTAGCGCGCTCGTGCGGGTGATCGACGTCATGCACCTGGGCGTCGCCCGGGTGATCGGGTGCTGGGAGGTCGACGGCGTGCTGATCGATCCCGGACCGACCTCGTGCCTCGACACCCTGCTCGATGCGCTCGAGCAACCTCCGCGCGCGCTGCTCCTGACCCACATCCACCTCGACCACGCCGGCGCCAGTGGCTCGCTCGTCGAGCGGTGGCCCGAGCTGGAGGTGTACGTCCACGAGCGGGGCGTTGCGCACATGCTCGACCCGTCGAAGCTGATGAAGAGCGCGAGTCGCCTGTACGGCGATGACATGGACCGCCTGTGGGGCGAGATGGTCCCGGTGCCGGAGCGCAACATCCGCTCGCTGGAGGGCGGCGAGCGACTTCTCGACGGCGCATTCGAGGTGGCCTACACGCCCGGGCACGCCTCGCACCACGTCTCCTACCGGCACGGCGCCACGGCGTTGGTGGGAGATGTCGCCGGGGTGCGGATCACGCCCGGGCCGATGACGATCCCGCCGACACCGCCGCCGGACATCGACGTGGAGGCCTGGCACGAGTCGATCGAGCGGATCAGGGCGTGGTCGCCGGAGCGCCTGGCCATGACCCACTTCGGCGAGAGCGAGGACGTCGAGGCGCAGCTGAGCGAGCTGGAACGGCGGCTCGATGAGTACGCCGAGCGGGCGCGCGGGCTGGAGCTCGACGAGTTCGTGTCCGGCCTGGGCGCGGACCTGGAGCAGGGAGTCGAGGCGAGCTTGATCGGAGCCTACAAGCAGGCGGCGCCACCGAATCAGCTCTATCTCGGGCTCGAGCGCTACTGGCGCAAGCGTGCGGATTCGGTTCCGCCGGCCGAGGGCGCACCGGTATCCTGAGCGGCTGAATGTCCCAGACGGTTGAGCTGCCACGCGTGGCCGGACCAGGCAGCGGGCTGGGTGGCCTGTGGCGCGTCGTCGTGCTGAACGACGACTTTCAACACGTTCGACCACGTCGCCGAGACCCTGGCCAACGTGATCCCGGGGGTCACGCTCGCCGAGGGGTACCGGTTCGCGGATCGCATCCACAACAACGGCTGCGCGATCGTGTGGAGCGGCCCGCGCGAGGACGCCGAGCTCTACTGGCTCCAGCTCGACCGAGCCGGACTGACGATGGGGCCGCTCGAGGAGGGATAGCGCCCGCGCCGCATGGATGCGGCGCGGAACCGGCCCGGACGCCGGCGAACTCGACCCCGAACGCGCAGTGCCTTGGCGCGCTGGCGCTCGGGGCTGATCCGGACCACGTTCCACACCAGGCCGAGCTTCTCGAGCGCCGCAGATCACGAGCCCGGTCGGATCGGTCAGGCGCTCCCAGGTCTTCAGGCCGTGGAAGGCGGAGGTCGGGAAGGCATGGTGGTTGTGGTGCCAGGCCTCGCCCATCGACAGCGGCGCGAGCCAGAACACGTTGCGCGACTCGTCCTCGATCGCGAACCGCTTGCGCCCGAAGAAGTGGCAGATCGAGTTGATCGACCAGGTCACGTGGTGGAGCAGGAACACCCGGACGAAGCCGCCCCACAGGAGCGCGGTGAGCGCGCTGCCGAGGCCGCCGCCGATGATCCACCCGAGCGCGAACGGGATCGCGAAGGTCAGCGTGATCCACAGGGGAAACAGCTTGTCGATCACGCGCAGGGCGTGGTCCTTCATCAGGTCGGGCGCGAATCGCTCACGATCGGCCGTGCCGACGGACTCGAACAGCCACCCCATGTGCGCATGCCACAGGCCCTTCACGCCGCCCCAGAAGCCCGAGCCGCTCAGGTGGGGGGAGTGTGGATCGCCGTGCTGGTCGGTGAACGCGTGGTGCTTGCGGTGGTCGGCCACCCACCTGATCACCGAACCCTCGACCGCCATCGAGCCGAGCACGGCGATGATCGCCCGGAACGGCGCCGAGGACTCGAACGAGCGGTGCGTGAACATGCGGTGGTAGCCGAGCGTGACGCCCAGGCAGGTGACACGTAGAAGCCGGCCATCAGGCTCAGCTCGAGCGGCCCGATCGCACGATTCCACAGCAGCGCGATGGCGACGATCAACCCGATGAACGGCAGCGGAATCGCGATCAGGTTGATGATCTTGTGCGCGCGCGACATACGGGGCTCGGCGTGGGCTTCGCTCAACGTCACGGAGGTTATGGGGGCTGCACTCAACACATTGAGCTTACCCATCTGTGCGCAAGATTCTCCTAGCGTTGCCACGAGTTTCCGTTCGGACTTTGTAGCTTACGTATAAGAACGATGGCCGATCAGCCGTGGCATCAGCTCCCGCCGGAGCTCCCGCAGGTGTTCCGTCCTCGGCTACCCGATCTGGCCGACGCGATCATCGATGCGGTTCGCACCGTCCCCGCCTACGCACGGCCGCTCGAGGGGCCGTTCGGCGCGGGCATCCGCGCCGGCGTGGAGGAGGCGCTCCGTCACTTCCTGGCCGAGATCGAAGCGTCGCGTCCGGTGGCCCGGGCGGACGTCTACCGCGAGCTCGGCCGCGGCGAGATGCGCGCCGGCCGGAGCCTCGAGTCGCTGCTGAGCGCATACCGCGCCGGGGCCCGCGTGGCGTGGCGCCGGTTCGCCGAGCTGGGGACGGACGCGGGGCTCGAGCCGCAAACGCTGTACCTGCTGGCGGAGTCGATCTTCGCCTACATCGACGTGCTCTCGGCCGAGTCGGCCGAAGGGCACGCGCTCGAGCAGTCGGCGGCGGCGGGGGAGGCCCAGCTGCGGCGCCGGCGCCTGGTCCGCGTACTCGTCAGGGACCCGCCCGCTGATCCAGAGACGGTGGCGGCGGTGGCGACCGAGGCGGGATGGTCGCTGCCCCGGTCGCTGGCCGCGATGGCGATCACCGGCCCGCGCCGCGACGCGGCGATGTGGCGGCTGCCGGCCGATGCCATCACCGAGACGATCGGTGAGGTGGGCTGCGCGATGATCCCCGACCCGGACGGGCCAGGCCGTCTGGCCGCGCTGAAGCGGGCGGTGGCGGAGGCCGGCGCGCTGGCCGGGCTCGGGACGACCGTGGGCTGGGAGGAGGCGGCGGTGAGCTTCGCCCGCGCCCGGGCCGCGCTGGAGCTGGCCGACGGCGCACCGGTGCTGATCGTGGCGCGCGAGCACGCCGGTGAGCTTCTCCTGCGCTCCGAACCGAGGCTCGCCGCCGAGCTGGCGGACGAGCGGCTGGCCCCCCTCCACGGGCTACCCGCCGGCTCGCGGGTGCGTCTCACCGACACGCTGCGGGCGTGGCTGGCCGAGCAGGGGCGGCTCGGGCCGGTGGCGCAGCCGGCTCGGAATCCATCCCCAGACCGCGCGCTACCGCTTGGCGCGGCTGCGCGAGCTCTACGGCGATGCGCTCGACGACCCGGATGAGAGGTTCTGGCTCGAGCTGGCCCTGCGCGCGGCCCCGGCGGCGCCGGAGCGGGACGGTGCCTAGGGCGCCGCGGCGGTGGGGGCGGGCTCCGGCTCCGGGGTGCCCTCGTGCAGCCCCACCTCGGGACCGAGCGCGCCGGCGGCGAGCTCGTCGTTCCACACGTAGGTGACCGGGATCTGGAAGCGGCCCGAGTTGCGGCGGCGGAACGCGATCATCTCCGGGCCGTCCCAGTAGCGGTACCACTGGGTCTTGGACTCGAACCACGCCATCTGGACGATCTTGTAGCGGTCGTCGCGCGAGCGATGCACGGCGTACTGGGTGGCGCCGTAGCGGAGCGCGATCGGCGCTGCCTCCGCCACCTCGAGCGCGAACGCGTCCTGTCGGAGGATCGTGGCGTACCAGGGAATCCAAACCACTCCGGCCATCGTGCTTACGCTCCCACCTCGGCGCGGATGGCTCCGGGGCCCTCCGCGGTTTTGCCCTGACCCTCCTCGGTGGCGCCGACGAGGATCGCGATCTTGCCCAGGTGCTTGTTGTCGCGCAGCAGCTGGTGGGCCTCGGCGACCTTGTCGAAGCCCATCGTCTGCCACAGGACCGGGCGCACCTTCGACTCCTCGATCAGCTCGTTGGCCTTGGTCGCCTCCCAGGCGTTGGCGAAGTGCGAGCCGACGATCTCCTTCTGGCGCATCCACAGATAGCGCACGTCGAAGTCGAGCTGATATCCGGACGTGGCGCCGCAGATCACGACCTTGCCGAACGGCTTCACGCACAGGACGCGACGTCGGGAAGGTCGCCTTGCCGACGTGCTCGAACACGAGGTCCGGCGGCCCGCCCAGGATCTCCTCGACCGCCTTGCAGAACCGGCGCGACTCCTTGAAGCGCGCTCGCTCCTCATCGGCGCTCTCGCCGCCGCGCCGCATCATCCCGCTGTACTCCGAGCGGTCGATGTAGCCGGTGGCGCCGAGCTGCTGGACGAGCTGGCCCTTCTCGTCGCTGGAGACGACGCCGACCGAGTCCGCGCCGGTGAGGGCGCACAGCTGGGTGGCGAACACGCCGAGCCCGCCGGCGGCGCCCCAGATCAGCACGCGGTGGCCCGCCTGGAGGTGGCAGCGGTCGATCAGCATCCGGTAGGCGGTGAAGTAGGTCAGCCCGTAGGCGCAGGAGTCCTCCCACGAGAGGTGCTTGGGCTTGTGCAGGAGCTGCTGGGCCTGGACCTTGCAGAACTGGGCGAATGAGCCCCAGCTCGTCTCGTAGCCCCAGATCTGCTGGCTCGGCGCGGCGAGCGGATCCAGACCGTGCACCTCGGGGTCCTCGTAGGAGGCCTGGTTGCAGTGGATCACGACCTCGTCGCCCGGCTTCCAGCGGGTCACGCCCTGCCCGACCTTCCACACGACGCCGGAGGCGTCCGAGCCGCCGATGTGGTGGTCCTCGTTGGGGTGGTAGCGGAACACCGAGACCGGCTCGCCCAGGGCCGCCCACACGTTGTTGAAGTTCACGCCGGCCGCCATCACTCGCACGATCACCTCGAACGCGCCCGGCTCCGGGACCTCCATCTCCTCGATCTGGAACGCGTCGACCGGCTCGCCCTCGCGCTCCTGGCGGATGACCCAGGCGGCCATCGTCGCCGGCAGCTCGCCAGGCTCGGTCTCGACGTTTGCGACTTGGCTCAGATCAACCGCCACTGGTGCAGCACCTTCCATTCGGGAACGGGGGTACCTGATCGTACCCTGGAACCTATGTTCGGGGCGGCTGAGCTTCGCGTCAGGCGGCGCTGAGCTCGCGCGCGGCGTCGTCCTCGGCGAGGGCTGCCTCGGGCGCGGCAGCGGCCTTGATCCGGGGCTCCACCAGCACCCAGGCGAGCACGGCGCCGACGAGCGTGACGATCGCCCCGATGAGCAGTCCGCTACCGAGCGCGGACACGAACGCCTCGCGCACGACGCTGGTCACGTGTGGCGCGACATGCTGGCCGGAAGGCAGTCCGCCGGCGCCGAGCGCGTTGGCGAGCGCCGCGCGCGTTTGTGCGGGCAGCGTGGGCAGGCGGTCGTTGATCTTGGCGTGGCCGATGGTGGTGATCAGCGCGCCCATCACCGCGACGCCGAACGTCCCGCCGACCATCCGGTTCATCGACAGCACACCCGACGCGGCGCCGGCCTTCGTGCGGTCGACCGAGTTCATCGCCACCGTGCTCATCGGCGACATCACCAGGCCGATGCCGATGCCCATCAGCATGAAGCCGGGCAGCAGCTGGAGGTAGCTCGTGTGCACCGTGATCTGCGACTGGATCAGGATCGCGCCCGAGACGATCACCAGGCCGAGCGTGAGCAGCGGGCGCGCGCCGACCCTGTCGGTCAGGCGGCCGGCGAGCGGGCCCATCACGACCAGCAGGAGCGTGCTCGGAAGGAAGCGGATGCCCGCCTGGAGCGGCGAGTAGTGGAGGATGTTCTGCATGTAGAGCGCGAGGAAGAAGAACTGCGCCAGCATCGCGAAGCTGACGAAGAACCCGACCAGGTTGGCGCCCAGGAACGAGCGGGAGCGGAAGAAGCCGAAGTTGACCATCGGGGCCTTGACGCGGGTTTCGATCGCGGCGAAGGCGCCCAGGCCGATGACCGCGGCGGCCAGCAGCGAGATGACCTTCGCCGAGCCCCAGCCCCAGGCGTTGCCCTCGACGAGCGCGAGCACCAGGGCGGTCAGGCCGATCGTGATCGCGGCGATGCCGGGGATGTCGACGGTGCGGTCGACCGTCTCGTCGCGCGACTCACGGGTGGCGAACAGCGTCACCGCCACCGCGACCGCGGCGATCGGCGGGTTGATGAAGAAGATCGCGCGCCAGCTCACGTCCTGGGTCAGGAAGCCGCCGACGACGGGGCCGATCGCCAGCGCCAGCGCGCTCACGCCGGCCCAGGTGCCGATCGCCGTCCCGCGCTGCTCGGGCGGGAAGGTCTGGGTGATGATCGACAGGGTCGCCGGCATCATGAACGCCGCGCCGATTCCCTGCACCGCGCGGAACAGGACGAGCGCGGTGTCGCTGGGGGCGAAGCCGATGACCAGGCTCGAGGTGCCGAACACGACCACGCCGAACAGGAACATCGTCCGCCGGCCGAAGATGTCGCCGAGACGGCCGCCGGTGACCATCAGCACGGCGAAGGTCAGCGTGTAGGCGTTCACCGTCCACTCCAGGGACGACAGCGACGCGTGGAGGTCACGCTGGATGCTCGGCAGCGCGACGTTCACGACCGTGTTGTCGAGCATGATCATGAACAGCGCGAAGCACATCGCGCCGAGCGTCCACCACTTGCTGTTCTCCTCGGTCACCAGGCGGTGGCGATGGGCGAGCATGCGCTGCGTCATGGCTGGAGGTCCTCCGGTCGGCAGGCGGCGATCTCGGGGCGCTCGAGGAGCCGGTTGAGCGCGGTGGCGAGGGCCTCGCGCTCCGCTTCGGTGAGCGACTGCGCGAACTGCTGCAGGCCGGCGAGGCGGGCGGCGTTCAGCCGGCGGCTCACGGCGCGGCCCGCGTCGGTGATGTTCACGCGCTTCATGCGGCGGTCGGCCACGTCCTCGTGGCGCTCCACGAACCCGCGCCGGACGAGGTCGTCGACCATGCGGCTGGCGGCGGGCAGCGACACGTGGACGAGCTCCGCGCCCTCCTTGAGCGTGAGCTCGCGCTCGGCGTCCTCGAGGTGGTGCAGGAGCTTGATCTGGGTCAGGGTCAGATCCAGCGCCCCCACGGCCTCGAACAGGTCGGAGTTGCAGTTCTTGTGGAGGTGGACGACGACGGCGTAGAGGTCGCCGGCGAGGGTGTCGGTGGCGGTGGCGCGGGCCTGATCAGTGATTACTTGCACGCATGCAAGTATTGCATACAAGCGTTGATTGTGTGGGCGCAACATCGAGCGGGCGCGTGCGCGCGGCGGGCGCGAGCGGGCGCGAGGCGAGCGTGCTGGATTTGGGTCGCGATGCGGACCAAATCCAGCAATCCCCGCTCGGCGGCTGCGACTAGGTCCGCGCGGCGCGCGACAAGCCGCGGCGCGTCCCTACGGATTCAGCAGCTGGCTGCTCCCGCCGGCGCGGGGCTTGCCGATGTGGATCGTGGCCGGGTGGATCGAGTTCCCGGACGCCGCCGCGGCGTCGCTGCCGCCGCCGGCGCTGGTGGCGATCGCTGTAGTCGCCCTTGGAGGAGAAGTTCACCGTGACCTGCGCGGTCGCCTGGGGGTTGATCGGGCCGGTGTCGGCGAGCGGCTGGCCGGCGGATGAGCCGGCGGGGAGGATCGTCAGCGACTCGGAGCTGCTGGCCTGGTTGGTCACGATGAAGTTGACCGGACCCGAGCCGATGCTGGCCGGGGAGGCCGACACCTTCGAGTTGTTGATGTAGACCGTGACGTTGATTGGCTGGGGCGGCGACGCCTTGTTGGCGAACGTGCCGCTGCTGCCGCATCCGGCGATCGCAACAGCGCTGAGCGAAACCAGCAGGCTCGTCGTCTTTCGCATCCTTAGTGGCTCTCCTCCGAGAGGTCCCATCGCCACTTTCTGGCTGCCTTGAACCTCGACGCGGAGCAAACCGTAACCGACCACACGCCCAGACGCGAGCGAAGCGCCCCGGCGGGATGTCCGACCGTTAGATGGCGGTGCTGTTCAGCGATTGCCGGCGCCGGTCCAAGCGCCGCAACTCGCCCTGAAGCTCCGCCCATGCCTCCTGCTCGGTGCGCTCGTAGGCGTCGCCGCGAAGGCCCCGCAGCCGCTCGCTGTACGCGCGCCACGCGCGACGAGTGCCGGCATCGAGCTGGCGGAGCTCCTCGGCGTCGGGGGCGATGGCGGTCACGTCAACTCCTTCCATAGGACTGATGCCGCGATGCTACCCGCAAGTACGACCGTCAACCCACCGCCGGCAATCGCCGGTGCATGCCGTCCGGCGCGGGGCGTATCACGCGCTCCTTGGAGCTGCTCGAGCACCCGATCTCCTCCGCCGAGTTCCTGGTCGTCGACACCGAGACGAACGGACTGGCGGGCGACGACTGCGAGGTCACCGAGATCGGCGCGGTGCTGGTCGGCGGCGGGGAGCTGCACGACCGCTGGTCCTCGCTGGTCCGCTGCCTGGCGCCGCTGCGGCGGGGCATCCAGCGCTTCACCGGCATCAGCCAGGCGATGGTCGACGGGGCGCCGGCCCTGGAGGAGGTGCTCCCGGACCTCGAGCTCAGACTGCGCGGGCGCGTGCTGGTGGCGCACAACGCCCCGTTCGACCGCCGGGTGCTGAGGCAGGCCTTCGGCCGCGCGGGACTGGACTGGCCGAACCCGCCGGTGCTGTGCACCGCGGCGCTCGCCCGCGCCCTGCTGCCGCTCCAGCGCGAGCGCAGCCTGGGCCGGCTCGCCGGCGCGCTGGGGATCGAGCCGGCCGGCGCACACCGGGCGCTGGTCGACGCGGAGACGTGCGCGCAGGTGCTGTGCGCCCTGTTCCCGCGCCTGTGCGCGAACGCGACCACGGTGGCGGAAGCGGTGGCGCTGCTTCGGCCCCGCCGCCCGAGGCGCCCGAAGCCGCCGAAGGCACCGAGGCTCGCCACCCGCTCGGAGCTGCCCGAGCTCGACTTCAAGCGCCTGCCGCGCGACCCGGGCGTCTACCTGTTCCGCGACGACGCCGGCGAGACGCTGTACGTCGGCAAGTCGGTCTCGATCCGCAGCCGAGCCCGCGCCCACTTCGCGCCGTCGACGCCGCCGGCGCACTGGACCCAGCACGCGTCGATCGTCGACTACCGCTCGACGCGCTCCGAACTCGGCGCGCTCGTGCTCGAGAACCGGCTGATCAAGCAGCTCAAGCCCCCCGGCAACACGCGCCTGACCCGGCGCGACGACCGCCTGGTCTACATCCGCTGCCGCCTCGACATCCCGTTCCCGATCCTCGAGGTGGCGCCGGATCCGGCCCCCGGCCACGCCGTGAGCATCGGGCCGCTCAGAGGCCGGCGGCTGGCGGGCGAGCTGGTCGAGCAGCTCGACTCGCTGTTCGGCCTGCGCCACTGCGGCCGGCGGCTGCCCCGGCGCGAGCACCCGTCCGCCTACGGCCAGATGGGCCGGTGCCTGTCGCCCTGCCTGGGCGATCTCGACCCGAACCTCTACCGCCGGCGCCTGGACGAGGCGCTCAGGCTGTTCGTCACACCCGGGGACGGGGGTGCGCGCCTGATCGCGCACGTCGAGCGCCAGATGCGCGCGGCCGCCGCCGAGCAGCGCTACGAGCGGGCGATCTGGCTGCGGCGCCGGGCCGGGCGCCTGACGCGCATCCTCGAGCGGCTCGACGGGGTGCTCGAGGCGATCCATTCGCGCGCCCGCCTGATCCTCGCGCCCCATCCATCCGCCGAGCAATGCGACGGCTTCTGGCTCGCCGGCGGGCGGCTCGTCGACTGGGGTCCCCTGCCCGAGGCGGCCGAGCTACCGGAACGCACCCGCGCCGCGCTCGCCCGCGGCGGACGCGCCGGCGAGCTCGGCGCCCACGTCCCACCGGACGAGATCGACGAGATCAGGATCATCGCCACCTACCTGGCCTCGCATCCCGACACGCCGCAGCTGATCCTGGGGCCCGAGACCGACGAGCAAACGCTGGCGCGCTTCGTTCAGGAGAACGGGAGCTCCACGACCTCAGCCGTGGCGCCCGTCTGACCGACGGACACGGTGCTCCCCGGGGGAGCCTCCCGCCGCACCAAGCCGAGCGCCACCGGCCCGAACCGCGGCGAGATCGCAGCCGAGCTGACGCCGCCGACGACACGGCCGTCGAGCACCAGCTCGTCCCCGACCACGATCGGCCCAGAGCACCGAAGCCCGCGCAGGTGACGGTTGGGCTTGCCGCGGTAGAACAGCCGGGCGACGGTCTCCTGCCCCACGTAGCAGCCCTTGGTGAACGACACCGCGCGCTCGTTCAGGCCGGCCTCCTGGGGGATGACCGTGTCATCGAGGTCGATTCCGTAGCGCGGGCGGCCACGCTCGATCCGCACGCACTCCGCCACCGCCTCGGACACGAGCGGCGCCGGCTGCTCGAGGGCGGCACGGAGGGCGGCCGAGTCGGCCGCGTCGCACAGGAGGTCGATCCCGACGTCGGTCCGGATCGCCCGAACAGGCACGCCACCGACCTCGACGACGAGGTGCGAATGCTCGACCGGCCGCCACGCCCGGGACCACCGCGTCCGCCTCCGGTCCGATCAGGGACAGCAAGCCGCGCTCCAGCGTGCGCTTGTGCAGCTGGACGTCGTAGCCGATGCTGAACCGGCGGATCATGTTGAACAGGCCCTGCAGGGCGACGCGCTCGGTGTCGAGCAGCAGCTCCTCGCCGGTGTCCAGCACCCGCAGGTCGCCGAGCATCTTGCCCTTGGGGGTCAGGAAGGCGGCGTAGCACCCCGCGCCGGGGGTGAGCGACTCGACGTCGTTGGTCACCTGGCCCTGGAGGAACGACTTCGCCTCGGCGCCGGTCAGCGCCAGCTTGCCGCGCTCGGACCGGTCGGTCAGGCCGCAGCCCTCGGTCACGGCGCGGTACTCGGCGGTGGGGGCGGCGAGTGAGGTCATCCATTGCACAGGATAGGACCTCCAGATCTTTCATGAAATTGCCGAAACCCAAATTTAGGGCTACCATAATCTAAGCGATGTCCGACCACGAACTCCCGACCCACCGCTCCTCGGCCGTCGAGGACTACGCCAAGGCGATCTACGCCCTCGAGCGCCGAGGCGACGAAGCGGTCAGCACGAATGCGCTGGCGGAGAGGCTCGGGGTCACCCCGGCGTCGGCGTCGGGGATGATCAAGCGCCTGTGCGAGCTGGGGCTGGTCGAGCACCGCCCCTACCGCGGCGTGCTCCTGACCGACGAGGGGCGACGGGTGGCGCTCGAGGTGATGCGCCACCACCGGCTGCTCGAGCTCTACCTGGTGCAGAGCCTCGGCGTGCCCTGGGATCAGGTTCACAAGGAGGCCGAGGTGCTCGAGCACGTGCTCTCCGAGGAGCTCGAAGAGCTGATCGCGGCCAAGCTCGGCGACCCCACCCACGACCCGCACGGCGACCCGATCCCCACGCGCGAGCTGACGATCGAGGAGGGACCGAGCCTCAGCCTGCACTCGCTCGCCGCCGGAGACAGCGGGCGCTTCATGCGGGTCTCGGATTCCGACCCGGAGATGCTGCGGTTCCTGGCCGAGCGCGGGATCGCGCCGGGCGACGAGTTCGAGGTGATCGACAAGCAGCCGTTCGACGGTCCGCTGTTCGTCCGCTTCGGCGATGACGTGCACGTGCTCGGCGGCGAGCTGGCGCGGGCCATGCGCGTGGAGCTCGACACGTGACGCCCCCGCCGCCCCCGCTCCGCGACGCCCTGCTCGAGGCGGTCAGCGCCGACGGTCAGGTCGCGGCGCAAGCTGCCCGAGGGTCCGAGCCAGCTCGACCGGCTCCTGGCCCAGGGCCGCCTGCGCGCGACGCTGTCGATGCTGGGCCCCGCGTTCGTGGCCGCGATCGCGTACGTCGACCCGGGCAACTTCGCCACCAACATCCAGGGCGGGGCCAAGTTCGGCTACCTGCTGCTGTGGGTCGTGCTCCTGGCCAACCTGATGGCGATGCTGATCCAGTACCTGTCGGCCAAGCTGGGCATCGTCACCGAACGCAACCTGCCGGAGCTCGTGCACGACCGCTTTCCCCGCGCGGCGACGTGGGGGATGTGGGTCCAGGCCGAGATCATGGCCATGTCGACCGACATCGCCGAGTTCCTGGGCGCCGCGCTCGGCCTGAACCTGCTGTTCGGCGTGCCGCTGCTGCCGGCCGGGGTGCTGACCGGCGTGATCGCGTTCGCGATCCTCGAGCTCCAGCGCCACGGGTTCCGGCGCTTCGAGCTGGCGATCACCGCGCTGCTCGGCATCATCTTCCTCGGCTTCCTGTACGAGACGCTGCGGATCGGGCCCTCGGCGCACGAGACGCTGCGCGGCCTGGTTCCCCACCTCGGCGGCACCAACTCGCTGTATCTGGCGGTCGGGATCGTCGGCGCCACGGTGATGCCGCACGCGATCTATCTGCACTCGGCGCTGACCAACGGCCGGATGCCGGTACGCGATGACGGCGAGCGCCGTCGCGTGCTGCGCTTCGAGCGCTTCGACGTGATCATCGCGCTCGGGCTGGCCGGCCTCGTCAACCTGGCCATGCTCGCGCTGGCGGCGAAGCTGTTCCACACGCCGCAGCTGTCGGATCTGACCTCGATCGTGCAGGCCCACGCGCAGTTCGGGCGCCTCGTGGGTGGCGGTGCGGCGCTGGCGTTCGCGGTGGCGCTGCTCGCCTCCGGCGCCTCGTCCTCGAGCGTCGGCACCTACGCCGGACAGGTCGTGATGGCCGGGTTCGTCAACCGCCGGATCCCGATCGTGCTGCGGCGCGGGCTGACGATGCTGCCGGCGATCGTGGTGCTCGCGCTCGGCGTGAACCCGACCGACGCGCTCGTGCTCAGCCAGGTGGTGCTGTCCTTCGGGATCCCGTTCGCCCTGGTGCCGCTGGTGGTCCTGACCAGCCGGCGCGAGGTGATGGGCGACCACGTCAACGGTCCCGTGACTAGAGTTGTGGCCTGGTCGTGCGCCGCGCTGATCGTGGCGCTGAACATCTTCCTGATCCTCCAGCAAATCTGATGTCACTCGCCGAGACCTTCCAGGAGATCGCCGACTCGCTCCCCGACGACTGGACCGACCTCGAGCTCGACCTGCGGATCTTCGACGAGCGCCGCTACGTCGACGCCGCCGTGCTGCTCGTCGTCTGCTATCCGCAGCCCTACTCGAAGAACGACTGGCACTGGCGGATCCTGGTCGCTCACCGGTTCGGCCACGCCGCCGCGCCCTCGGCCGTGCACACCGGACTGAAGCTCTTGGACGACGCCGGAATCGAAGGCGAGCTGGCCGTGCGCGAGGTTCGCGCCGGGCGCACCGAGGTCATCCAGATGTGGGGCCGGCCGGAGTCTGTGCGCCGCGAGTTCAAGCATCTCCGCGCGCAGTAGCTCGTGGCCCGCGTGGTGGCCTTCGTGCCGGACCTCCTGTTCGGCTCGAATGTGGTGGGCATGCTGCAGGCGGCCGGGCACGAGCCCGTTCTGGTGGGGGACGCGCAGGCGCTCGAGCGCGAGGCATCCACGGCCGCGGCGCTGGTGCTCGACCTGACCACGGACGCTCCGGAGCGGATCGAGCAGGCGCGCCCGGTCGGCCTGAGGACGCTCGCGTTCTATTCCCACGTCGAGGCCGACGTGCGCGAGCGCGCCCAGCAAGCGGGCTTCGAGATGGTCGTGCCGCGCTCCCGGATGGCTCGGGAGGGGGTGGCGCTGATCGAGCGGCTACTGGAAGCCCGCGTCGAATAGGGCCGCGACGTCGGGCGGGCGCTTGACGATCCCGAACCGCGCCTCCCACGCCGCCCAGCGGCGCAGGATCGCGGGGTCGAGCTCGCCGATGCGGCCGTTCGGTCCGCGGAAGGCGGGCAGCAGCGCGTCCAGTTGCGCTGCGGACGAGCTTGGGATCGAGGCCGGAGACGAGCCGCTCGAGGTCGCCGGCGCTCTGAGCCGGGTGGGCGAGCGTGAACGCGTAGCCCTGGCGTGAGCGTCCGCACCAGCGCGCGCGCCGACCGCGGGATCTCGCCGCAGCGCCGAGGCCGTGGTGCTCACCACGAGCTCCGGGTAGCTCGGCGCGCCATACGACTCGACGCGGAAGCTGTGGAACCCGGGCCGCTTGGTGGCCAGCGTGACGCCCTCGTCGTTCCAGAACGCGGTGGCGGCGGCGACCCGCCCGGCCAGCAGGTCGGGCACGGCGTTGAAGCCGATCGTGATCGTCCGCACGCGGCTCGGGTCTCCGCCGGCGCCGGCCACCACCGAGCGCAGGACGGCGGTGTCGCTCGGGACCCCCGTGATC
The DNA here is from genome assembly GCA_963710305.1 of uncultured Solirubrobacterales bacterium. Lineage (GTDB taxonomy): Bacteria > Actinomycetota > Thermoleophilia > Solirubrobacterales > Solirubrobacteraceae > Palsa-465. The sequence goes on from CAVPZV010000005.1 coordinate 317,953, forward strand.
CCGACGAGGCGGCCCTGGAGCTGGCGCGGCGTGCGGACCGACGGCGCGGCGACCACGGCGGAGAGCGGGCGCTCGACCAGCGCCATGATCCCCACCAGGTCCTTGCCGGCCTGCCGCGCGATCGCCAGGTCGTGGATGTCGAGGACCGCGAAGTCGACGCGGCCGGCCTCGAGCAGCTTGATCGAATCCGTGGTCGCGCCCGGGACGACCACCCGCAGGCGGAGGCCGTTCCTCCGGTCGTACCCCCGCGCCAGCGCCGAGTAGATCCCGGCGTGCACGGCGTTCGGCGTGAAGTCCAGGATCAGCCGGACAGTCCGCAGGGCGCCGCGCCGGCCGGGACGAGCCCTGCGAGCCGCAGCCGGCGATCACCAGCGCCACCACGATCAAGATCGACAGCCTGAGGCGCATCCGGCGGGGCAGGATAGGCGTCCGTAGAATCGGCAGCGCATGCGCCGCCGCGTCACGTTCAGCCGCAACCTCACGCTGTCGCTGTCGCGGACGTGCCGCTGCTACTGCAAGTACTGCGCGTTTGCCACCCACCAGCCGCACCTGCACTCGCCCGAGGAGGTGGAGGCGATCCTCGATCAGGCGGTGGCGCGCCACCACGTCAAGGAGCTCCTGGTCCTGACGGGCGAGAAGCCCGAGGTGAACGCCGGGGTGGCGGCGCGGCTGCGCGAGTACGGGCACGAGGACTTCACCTCGTACGTGGTCTGGGTGTGCGAGCGCGCGCTCGAGCGGGGCATCCTGCCCCACACCAACCTCGGCGTCCTGGATGCAACGGACCTCGACCGGCTGCGGGAGGTGACCGCCTCGCAGGGGCTGATGCTCGAGTCGATCAACCCCGACCTGGTCGTGCACCAGGGCTCGCCGACCAAGCACCCGGCGCGCCGGCTGGAGACGATCGCGGCCGCCGGTGAGCTGCGGATCCCGTTCACCAGCGGGATCCTGGTCGGGATCGGGGAGAGCGAGGATGAGCGCATCGCCGCGCTGGAGGCGATGGCCGAACTGCACGAGCGCCACGGGCACATCCAGGAGGTGATCCTCCAGAACTTCGTCCCGCACCAGAGCTACTACGGGCGCGAGCCGGCGCAGATCGCCACCGAGGCCGCGCGCGAGTACTGGCGGACCGGGGTCTCGCACGGCCCGCAGCTCGACGCGCCCGCCTGGGCCTGCCCGGTGAGCGTCGAGGACATGAAGCGGCTGGTATCCGAGGCGCGACGCCTGATGCCGGACGTCGGGATCCAGGTGCCGCCGAACCTGTCGGACTGGTGGGTCGAGCTCGTCCGCGCCGGGGCCAGCGATCTGGGCGGCCTCAGCGCCAACGGCGATCACATCTCGCCCGAGCATCCATTCCCCTCGCCGACCCAGGTGCGCAAGCGCCTCCACGCCGAGGGCCTCGCGCTCACCGAGCGGCTGTGCGTGTACTCGGAGTACATCGACCCGGAGTGGATCGCGCCGCCGGTGCTGGACGTGATCAAGGCGCGCTACTGGTCGTTCATCCCCCGGCGCGGCTCGGGCCGGCGCGGGGAGCTGCGCGTCGCCGAAGACGTGGCGCCCCGCGCGGTCTCGAAAGGACGCGAAGGCCTGCCGCTGACGCCGGAGGAGCTGACCGCGCTGTTCGCCGAGCAGCGCCCGGCGGTGATCGAGGAGATGCGCGCCGCGGCGGACGAGCTGCGGGCCGAGCTGGCGGGGGAGACGGTGACGTTCGTGGTCAACCGCAACATCAACGTCTCCAACGTGTGCGTGGTGGGGTGCGCCTTCTGCGGCTTCGGCCAGTCGCGGCGCTCGCCGGATGCCTACGAGCACTCCGAGGAGGAGTTCGCGCGTCGCGTGCAGGAGGCGATCGACTTCGGCGCGACCGAGATCTGCATGCAGTCGGGGATCCATCCCGACTGGGGACTCGAGGACTACGAGCACTGGCTGCGCGTGGCCAAGCGGGTCGCCCCGCAGATCCACCTGCACGCCTACTCGCCGATGGAGATCGCGCACATGTGCGACGTGAGCGGGCTTCCGCCGCGCAAGGTGTTCGAGCGGCTGCGCGAGGCCGGCCTGGGCTCGACGCCCGGCACCGCCGCCGAGGTCCTCCACGACGGCGTCCGCGAGCGGATCTCCCCCAACAAGCTGCCGGTGGCGCGCTGGGTCGAGATCATCGAGGCCTCGCACGCCGAGGGCATCCGCTCCACCGTGACGGTGATGTTCGGCCACATCGAGGAGCCGTGGGAGCTGGCCGAGCACATGCGCGTCGTGCGCGAGCTCCAGGAGCGGACCGGCGGCTTCACCGAGTTCGTGCCCCTGTCGTTCATCCCGTTTCACACGCTGCTCGGGCGCACGCACGGGATCGAGGAGATCTCGCGGGAGGAGAACCTCAAGCACACCGCCGCCTTCCGGCTCGCCCTCGGCCGCACGATCCCCAGCCTGCAGGCGAGCTGGGTCAAGATGGGGCTCGACGCGGCCACCGAGGCGCTGCGCTGGGGGGTCAACGACCTGGGCGGGACGCTGATGGAGGAGTCGATCAGCCGCATGGCCGGCAGCTACCACGGGGTCAAGCTGGAGCCGGCCGACCTGGTCGCCGCCGCCCACGCGGCGGGGCGTCCGGCGGCCGAGCGCACGACGCTGTACGGCATCGTCCGCCGCTACGAGCTCCCGCTCGCGGCATGAGCGCCGTCGATCACCCGCCGTCGCTGTTCGCGGGGGTCGAGCCGCTCGAGGTGTTCGTCGAGCTGCTCGCCGACCTCGACACCGACACCTCCTCGACCGAGTTCTACGACCGGATCTGCGAGGCGATCTGCCGGCTGACCACGATGCGCCGCGCCGCGATCTTCATGGCCGATGCCGCGCGCCGGCGGGTGCGAGCGGTGGGCGCGCACGGCACCTCGTTCAAGCAGCTCGCGACGCCTGCGCCCGACGCTGGTCAACACCCCGATCGCCCAGCGGGCGCTGATCGAGGACGAGGTCGTCGTCGTCTCGGACCGGATCGAGGACGTGCTGCCGGCGGATTACGCCGAGCTGCTCGGGATCACCACCCTGGTGTGCACGCCGATGAGCGCGGCCGGGCGCGCCTACGGCGTGATCTGCGCCGACCGAGGCGGCGGGCGGTTCGAGCTCTCCGACGGCGAGCGCCACCTGCTGTGGACGCTGGGCAAGACCGGCGGCGCTGGTGGCCACGGCGCGCAACGCCACGCGCCAGCAGGAGCGCGCCCGGCGCCTGGCCGAGCGGCTCGACCTGGCGCGCGAGATCCACGAGCGGGTGCTGCAGCGGCTGTTCGGCGTGTCGCTGGCGCTGAGCGCCGAGCAGCCGCTGGAGCGCGCCGAGCGCGAGCGCTGCCGGGCCGAGATGCAGGAGGCGCTGGGCGACCTGCGCCGGGCGCTCGAGCGGCCGCTGGCGGCCCTGCCGCCGGAGACCGGCACCACCCTGGCGGCGGAGCTCGAGCGGGTGTGCGCCAGCCCGCAGCTCCCGCTCGCGGTCAACTGGCCGGGGACGGTGACGGTCCCGGGCGAGCTCGAGCCGCTGGCGCAGTCGGTGCTGGCCGAGGCGCTGCGCAACATCGGCAAGCACGCCGAGCCCACCCGGGTGGAGGTGAACGTCGGCCGCGACGCGGACACGTTCACGCTCGAGGTGCGCAACGACGGCGCGGTCAAGGCCCACGGCGAGGGCGGGATGGGGCTGCGCCTGGCCGCGTTCGAGGCCCTCCAGCACGGCGGGATGGTCGAGTTCGGCTCGACCGGCCCGGACGGCTGGCGGGTGCGGCTGGTCGTGCCGCTGCGGCGGGAGCAGCCATGAGCACGCCCGCGGCGGTGGGCCGGCGGCTGCGGGTGATGGTGGTGGATGACCACGACGTCGTGCACTGGGGCTTCCGCGTGCTGCTCTCCGAGCAGCCCTGGGTCGAGCGCTGCCTGGCCGCGCGCACCGGCGCCGAGGCGCTCGAGCTCGCGCGCAGCCTCCAGCCCGACGTGGCGCTGGTCGACCTGTTCCTGGCCGGCGAGTCGGGCGCCGAGCTGAGCGAGTCGATCCGCAAGGCGTCCCCGTCGACGCGGGTGCTGCTGATCTCGGGTGCGGGACGGATGTCGGCGGCGGCGGCGCGCGCGGCCGGCGCGTCGGGGTTCGTGTCCAAGGACTGGGACGCCGGCGAGGTGGTGAACGCGGTGCGGATGGTGGGCCAGGGCATGACGATGTTCGCGCCGAAGTCCGACCAGCCGGAGCCGATGTTCTCCGAGCGCGAGCGCGAGGTGCTGACGCTGATCGCGGCCGGCTCCACCAACCGCGAGATCGCCGAGCGCCTCTACCTGTCCCCGCACACGGTCAAGGAGCACACGAGCGCGATCTATCGCAAGCTCCACGCGCGCAACCGGGCCGAGGCGGTGCAGCGGGCGCAGCGGATCGGGCTGCTCGGTTAGGGCGAGGCGCCCGCGCCGCACGGATGCGGCGCGGAACCGGTCCCAGGGATGACGCGCGCCGCAGGCGCGCGGCCTAAATGAAAGCGCGCTCCCGCCGATAACGTTGATCAAGTGTCAACCCGCACGAGGCGGGGTAGTTTCGGGCCAGAAAGGACCGGAATCATGAGCTTCTTCGACGTTGCCCGTCTTGCCAGCGCTCATCTGATGCTCGTGTCGCCGCCGCGCCGGCGGGTGGCGATCGAGGACACGTTCTACCTCCCGCCGCATCCGCTGCCGCCCGGTCCGCCCGGCGAGATCCTCCGGGCCGAGCGCATGGACGCCTACCTGGTCCCCGGGGTGCGCCTACGGGCCGACGCGTGGCGCATCCTCTACCGCTCGACCTCGGCCGTGGGCGAGCCGACGGCCGTGTCGGGCACGGTGCTGATCCCGCGCGGGCGCACGAGCAAGCCGCGGCCGCTGATCGGCTACGCCGTCGGCACGCACGGCATCGGCGACAAGTGCGCGCCGTCGCGGCTGATCGCGCGCGGCCTCGAGTGGGAGGCCGCCCTGATCGCCATGGTGCTGGCCCGCGGGTGGGCCGTGGCCGCTGACCGACTACCAGGGGCTCGGCACGCCGGGCGACCACACCTACATGGTCGGCCGCGCGCTCGGCCCCAACGTGCTCGACGCCATGCGCGCGGCGCGTGAGCTCGACCCGGTGACGCTGCCGGTCGAGGGGCCGGCGGCGATCATCGGCTACTCGGAGGGCGGTGCCGCCGCCGGCTGGGCCGCGCAGCTCCAGCCGACCTATGCGCCCGACGTGCCGCTGGCCGGCGTGGCCGCCGGCGCCGCCGCGGCCAATCTCGAGGCCGCCGGGCCGAGCCTCGACGGGAGCTTCTTCTCGTTCTTCATCGCCTACGGCGGGATCGGCTACGCCGCCGCGTATCCCGAGCTCGAGCTCGACCCGTACCTGACGCCGATGGCGCGCGCGGGGATCGAGCGCCTGCGCCGCTCCTCGGTGTTCGACGCGATCCGCTCCGGTCCCCGGTTCGTGCGCGCCTCCGACCTGACCCAGCCGAACGTGCTCGAGCTGCCGGAGTGGCGAGCGCGCCTGCGCGAGAACCGGCTGGGCGACATCGTCCCCGAGGCTCCGGTGCTGCTGCACCACGCCCGGCGCGACCAGATCGTCTCCTTCGAGCACAGCGTCAACCTGCGCGATGACTGGAGCGCGCAGGGCGGCGACGTGCGCCTGTACATCACGCGCGGGGGCGTCGACCACATGAGCGGCGCGGTGGCGGGCACTCCGGTGGCGCTCGACTGGATCGCGCGGCGGCTGGGGCGGGCGGCCGCGGTTCCGCGCCCCGAGGGTCTGACCGCGGTCGAGCCTACGGTCGCTCGAGCGGCGTAGCGGCCCAGCCCTCGCGCATCGCGCTCAGCGCGAGCTCCGGCCACGGACCGGTGGCGCCGACGCGCGCGATCGTCCCGAGAAGCTGGGCGACCGCGCGGGCCGGCCACAGGTCCTCGGGCGGGAGCGCGCCGGCGCGCAGCAGCGACGCGACCGCGCCGCCCCGCTCGATCAGCCGAGCGCGCACGGTCAGCACCGCCTCGTGATCGAGGCGGACCGGACCGGGGCCGAGGAGGCCGTCGAGCAGCTCGCGCAGCAGGGCGAGCATCTCGGGGGCCCGGTCTTCGGGCATCCAGCCGAGCTGTCCGAGGGCGTCCGCGAACCCGTCCGGGTCGTCGGCGAGCAGCGCGTCGAGCGCGTCCGCGCCGAGCGCCACCCGCTGCGGATCCACCTCCCGCCAGACGCCGAAGTCGACGATCGCCAGGCGGCCGTCCTGCAGGACGAGCGCGTCGTCGGGGTTGGGGTCGGCGTTGACGAGCCCGGAGCGCGCCGCTCCCAGCACGAACAGCACGAGCCGGGCGCACGCCTCATCCGGATCGGGCGCCTCGCGCAGCGGCACGCCCGTCGACCCACTCGCTGACCAGCACCTGCTCGTGGCACAGCTCCATCACCGGCTTGGGAACGGTGAGGAACGGGTGGCTGCGCAGGGCGCGGTGGAAGCGGCGCTGCACCGTCGCCTCGGTCTCGAGATCGAGCTCGTCGAGCAGCCGCTCGCGGATCTCGCGCAGCGTGCCCGCCGCGTCGGCGGCGGGGAAGGCGGCGCCGAGCGGCGCGCTCAGGCTCTCGAGCAGCGCGAGGTCGTTGCGGACCGAGCCGGCCAGACCGGGCCGGGTGACCTTGACCGCGACCGCGCGGCCCTCGTGCACGCCCCGGTGCACCTGGAAGGCCGGCGTGACCGCGTGCGGTTCGGGATCGAGCTCGTCGAGGACGGCAGAGGGCTTCTCCCCCCACGCCTCCGCCAGGACGCGCTCCACGTCCCCCAGCTCGAGCGGCTCCCGGGTGGCGGCGGCCGCCCGCTCCAGATCGGCGGCGATCCGCTCGCCCCAGGGCCGGATCCAGTCGAGCTCGATCGCCTCCTCGAGCCGGGCCAGGGCCACGCGGCCCGAGCGGGCGGAATGGGCCAGCTTCAGGCCGACCTGGAGCAGCGCGTCGAGCCGCCGGAGTGCGTCGTCGCCCGAGCTCACGTCTAGTGCCGGCCGGGTCTAGCGGTCGCCGCGCGGGCGCATCAGGTACTCGAGCGCGGGCAGCTTGAGCGCGTGCGGCAGGTAGCGCGCGGCGAGCATCCCCGCGCGGAAGGGCAGTCCGGGGACGACCACGCGATCGCCGGACTCGAGCCCGCGCACGCCGGCGCGGGCGACGTCCTCGGCGGTCAGCCGCGCCGGGCCCGGAATCGCCTTCTCGAACGACTTGCCCCGCACCTGCCAGCCCGCCTCCTCCCAGAACTCGGTCTCCACCGGCCCGGGCGCGAGCGCCGTGACGATCACCCCGTGGCCGCGGACCTCCTGGTGGATGGCCTCCGAGAACGTGAGCACGTACGACTTGGCCGCCGAGTAGCCGGCCGAGTACGGCATCGGTTGCATCCCGGCGGTCGAGGCGACGTTGAGGATCGCGCCGCGGCCGCGCCCCACCATCGCGGGGAGGAACGCGCTCGTGAGCGCCACCGGCGCCTCCACCAGCAGCCGGACCTGCTGGAGCTCGCGCTCGGGATCGGCCTCGTGGAAGGCGCCGCCGGTGGCGAATCCGGCGTTGTTGACGAGCACCTCGACGTCGAGGCCCAGCTCGGAGATCTGCGCGGGCAACCGCGAGCGCGCGTCGGCGTCGGACAGGTCGCACGCGATCGTCTCGGCGCGCACGCCGTGGGCGTCGGCGAGCTCCTCGGCGAGCGCGTCGAGGCGGTCCTTGCGGCGGGCGACGAGCACGAGTCCGTGGCCACGGGTGGCCAGCTCGTGGGCGATCGCGCCGCCGATTCCGGCGGAGGCGCCGGTGACGAGGGCGGCTGAGGACGGGTCTGGGTTGGGAAGGCTCACGCGGGCATGGAATAAGAGCACATCCGGCCCCCCGAACGGGGGGAAGTGGGCTCGCGCGGTGTATCCGTGACCTGGGTCGTGCGTAGGCTCAGGTGCATGGCACTCACGGCAATTGTCTTCCCGGGCCAGGGCAGCCAGACACCCGAGATGCGCGATCTCGTCGCCGAGGTCCGCCCGGATCTGCTCGATGCCGTGGGCGAAGTCGTGGGCGAGGATCCCTTCGTGCGCGCCGAGGAGTCGACGCGGTTTGCGCAACCGGCGATCTTCTGCGCGAGCCTCGCCGGCTGGTCCGCGCTGGGATGTCCCGAGGGCGATTTCATGGCCGGGCATTCGCTGGGCGAGCTCGGCGCGCTCGTCGCCGCGGGCGCGCTCGCCGAGCGCGACGGCCTGGAGCTGGTCGCGCTGCGAGGCCGGCTGATGTCCGAAGCCGACGAGGGCGGAATGGTGGCGCTGATGGGACGCGGCGCCGCCGAGCGCGCGCCCGAGCTGGCCGCGGCGCACGGCGTGGCCCTGGCCAACGACAACTCGCCGCAGCAGGTCGTCCTGTCCGGTGCGCGCGCTGCGCTCCCCGAGGTCGCCGCGGCGGCGGAGGAGCTGGGGCTACGCGCGATGGCGCTGCCGGTGACCGGCGCGTTCCATTCGCCGCTGATGGCTCCGGCGGTGCCCGAGTTCGCGCGGGCTCTGGATCGCGTTTCCGTCGCACCCTCGCGGGTCCCGGTGATGAGCGCGGTCACCGCCGCGCCGTTCGAGGACGTGCGTGCGCAGCTCGTCCAGGCGCTGACCATGCCGGTCCGCTGGCGCGAGACGATGCTCGCGCTGCACGAGCTCGGTGCCGACCGGTTCGTCGAGGTCGGTCCCGGCCGCGTCCTCACCGGGCTGGCCAAGCGCACGCTGCGGGAGGTGGAGCTCGTCAATGCTTGACGCGGCCTCTCGGAGCACGCGTTTTGAGCTGCCTTCGCCGGAGGTGCGCCGCACTGCCGCGATCATGTCGATTGCCACCGCGGTGCCCGAGGGCCGGCTCACGAACGCCGAGCTCGCCGAATCGCTCGGCCTGACCGAGGAGTGGATCTTCTCCCGCACCGGCGTGCGTGAGCGACCGATCGCGCGCCCCGACGAGCGGCTCTCGGATTTCGCCGCCCGGGCGGGCGCGGAGGCGCTGGCGCAGGCCGAGGTGGATGCGGCCGATATCGACCTGGTCATCGTGGCGACGATGACCCAGGACGAGTTGACTCCGAACACCGCGCCGCTGGTGGCACACGCGCTCGGCGCGAAACGGGCCGGCGCGATCGACGTCGGGGCTGCCTGCACGGCGTTCCTGTCCGGTCTGGAGCTGGGTGCCGCGCAGATCGAGAGCGGCCGCGCCGAACGCGTGCTGCTGATCGGCGCCGACTTCATCACGCGGATCACCGACTACGAGGACCGCAAGACCGCGCCGCTGTTCGGCGACGCCGCCGGGGCGGTTGTGCTCGGGCCGGCCGACGCCGACACGGGGGTGATCGGACCGATCAAGCTCGGCGCCGACGGCTCGATGGGCAAGACGATCCAGGTCAGCCACGACGATCGCAAGCTGCGCATGGACGGCCCGGAGGTCTATCGCCATGCCGTCAAGCGCATGACCGAGGTCACGCACGAGGCCGTGGACCGCGCCGGCGTGACCCTCCAGGACATCGACCTGTTCGTCTACCACCAGGCCAACGGCAGGATCACGCGGGCTCTGGGCGAAAGGCTCGGCGTGCCAAACGAACGGGTGGTCGACTGCATCGAGATGCTCGGGAACTCCTCCGCCGCCACGCTTCCGCTCGGCCTGGCGTTCGCCCGACGGGATGGGCGTCTGAAGCCGGGGGCAGTGGTGGCGCTGGGAGCTTTCGGCGCCGGGTTCACCTGGGGCGGCGGGGTGATCGAGTGGGGCGATGTCTGACGGCGGCCGCCAGGGTTGTGCGCTCGTGACCGGCGCCTCGCGCGGCATCGGTGCGGCGATCGCCCGCAGCCTGGCCGGCGACGGGTGGGCGGTCGGAGTCAACTATCGCTCGGACCGGGCGCTCGCCGACTCGGTCGTCGCCGACATCGAGGGAGCCGGTGGGCGCGCCGTGGCGCTGGCCGGTGACGTCAACGACCCGGGTGCCCCCGACGAGCTGTTCCGCGAGCTCGAGTCGCACTTCGACACGCCGGTGCTGGCGCTCGTCAACAACGCCGGCATCAGCCGCGACGATCTGACGCCCTCGCTCGACGACGAGCAGTGGAACGCGGTGATCGAGACCGATCTCAACGCCGCCTTCCGGTTCACCCGCCGGGCCCTGAAGCCGATGCTCCGGGCGCGCACCGGGCGGATCGTCAACATCGCGTCGGTCGTCGGGTTGCGCGCCAACCCGGGGCAGGCCAACTACGCCGCCGCCAAGGCCGGCCTGATCGCGCTGACGCGGACGGCCGCGGTCGAGGTGGCGCGGCGCGGCGTGACCGTGAACGCGGTGGCGCCGGGCTGGATCGACACCGAGATGACCGCCGAGGTTTCGCGCGACCTGCTCGATGCAGTGCCGGCGCGTCGCGCGGGCAAGCCCGAGGAGGTGGCGGCGTGCGTCCGCTTTCTAGCCTCGGACGAGGCGAGCTACGTGACCGGAGCGGTCCTGACCGTGGACGGCGGTCTCGCCGCATGACTACAACCAAGGAGCAGCAATGGCAACTGTGACAACAGAGCAGGTGGAGGCGAGGGTCGTGGAGACGCTCGCCACCTTCGGCCCCGAGGCCGATCAGATCAGCCGCGGCTCGACCTTCGAGGAGCTCGACATCGACTCGCTCGACCTCGTCGAGCTGGCCCAGGTCGTCGAGGACGAATACGGCGTCGTGCTCAAGGGCGAGGACATGAAGGAGCTCAAGACGGTGGGAGATGCGGTCGACCTGATCGTCGCGCGCTCGGAGTGAGATTGCAGTGAAGCCCAACGTCGTCATCACCGGAATCGGCTCCGTCACCCCGCTCGGGGTCGGCGCCGAGCTGCTGCACGGGCGGTGGGCCGCGGGCGAGTGCGGGATCGTCGACGGCGCGGGCTCGTGCAGCGAGTTCGAGCCCAAGGACCACCTGTCGGTCAAGGAGGCCCGCCGGCTCGACCGGTTCTCGCAGCTGGCGCTGGTGAGCGCGGATGAAGCGCTCGGGCAGGCGGGCTGGCTCCCCGAGCTTCCGTACGACCCGTTCCGGATCGGGTGCGTCGTGGCCACCGGGATCGGGGGGATCGAGACCGTCGAGACCCAGCACGACGTGATGCGCGACCGCGGCGCGAGGATGGTCTCGCCGCTCGGGATCCCGCAGTACATGCCCAATGCCGGCGCCGCCGCCGTATCGATGAAGTTCGGGCTGCGCGGGCACGCGTACGGCGTCGTGTCCGCGTGCGCGAGCGGCGCGCACGCGATCGGCTCTGCCGTGCGCATGATCCAGTGCGGCGACGCGGACGCCGTCGTCGCGGGCGGAGCCGAGGCGACCCTCACCGCGTTCGGATTCGCGTGCTTCAACGCGTTGCAGGCGCTGTCGCCGACCGGGATCTCGCGGCCGTTCGACGCCCGGCGCGACGGGTTCGTGATGGGCGAGGGGGCAGGCATGCTCGTGCTCGAGGAGGAGGGGGCGGCGCGGGCCCGGGGCGCCGTCGTGCTCGGTTCGGTGGCCGGCTATGGCTCGACCTCCGATGCCCATCATCTGACCGCGCCCGAGCCGACGGGTACGCCGGCCGCGCGGGCGATCTCGTTCGCTCTGAAGGATGCGGGCGTCTCGCCCGGGGACCTCAGCTACGTCAACGCCCACGGGACCTCGACCCCGCTCAACGATGCGGCCGAGACCGCGGCGCTGAAGCGGGCGCTCGGCGAGGAGCAGGCGCGGCGGATGCCGATCTCCTCGACCAAGTCGGCGATCGGGCATCTGCTCGGCGCAGCCGGCGCGGTCGAGGCGGTCGCCACCGTGGAGACGCTGCTGACGCGGGTGATCCCGCCCACGCTCGGCTACGAGGTGCCCGATCCCGAGCTCGATCTCGACTACGTGCCCGGCGAGGCGCGGCCGCTGCTGCCGGCCAACGGCGGACCGCCGGTGGCGCTGTCGAACTCGTTCGCGTTCGGCGGGCACAACGTGGCGCTCGTCCTGCGAGGCGCTCCGCAGTGAGCGTCACCGCGCTTCCCGAGGCGCCGCGGCGGCTGCGGCGCGCTCGAGCGGCTCGAGGCGCTGTGCGATCCCGGCAGCGTGCAGGTCCTGCGATCGCGGGTGGTGTCCTCGCGGCTGGGTGCGCGGGCGGTCGAAGGCGACGGGGTCGTCGGCGCCACCGGCCTGGTCGACGGGCGGCCGATCGCGTGCTACGCCCAGGATGGGTCGTTTCTCGGCGGCTCGCTCGGCGAGCGTCACGCCGACACGATCGTGCGGGTGCTCCAGATCGCCGCGCGTGCCTCGATACCGGTGGTCGGGTTCGTCGAGTCCGGCGGGGCGCGAATGCAGGAGGGGACGGCGGCGCTCGGCGGCTACGGGCGGATCTTCCGCGAGATCGTCGGCCTGACCGGGGTGGTACCGCAGATCTCCGTCGTCTCCGGGGCGTCGGCCGGCGGGGGCGCCTACTCGCCGGCTTTGACCGACCTGATCGTGATGACCGAGGACGCGGCGATGTTCCTGACCGGGCCGGGCGTGGTCCGCGAGGCGCTCGGCGAGGAGATCGACGCCGCGTCGCTGGGGGGCCCGCACGTCCACGACCGCAACGGGGTGTGCCACCTCGTCGAGCGCGACGAGATCGCGGCGGCGGTGCGGGTGCGAGACCTGCTCGGCTACCTGCCGTCGGCGGCGGGGTTGGCGGCGCCTCGCGGGATGCCTCTGGGGCCGGAATTGCCGGACCCGGGCGAGCTGGTCCCCGTCGAGCCGCGCCGCGTCTACGACGTGCGCGACGCGCTGCGCGGGATCGTCGACGCCGGCTCGATGCTCGAGCTGTGCCCGCGCTGGGCGCGGAACGTGGTCACGACGCTGGCCCGGGTCGACGGACGGCCGGTGGGCATCGTGGCCAACCAGCCCCGGCACCTCGCCGGCGTGCTCGACGCCGAGGGGTCCGAGAAGGCGGCCCGGTTCGTCGGGCTTCTGCAACTCGTTCGGGCTGCCGCTGATCGCCGTGGTCGACACGCCAGGGTTCATGCCGGGCTCCAAGCAGGAGCGGGCCGGCGTGATCCGGCACGGCGCGTCGCTCGTGCGGGCGTTCGCCGCCGCGCGCGTCCCCAAGCTCACGGTCGTGCTGCGCAAGTCCTACGGCGGCGCCTACATCACGATGAACTCGCGCGACCTCGGCGCCGATCTGGTGCTGGCCTGGCCGGCCGCCGAGCTCGGGATCATGAGCGCCCGCGCCGCGGTCGGGATCGTCCACCGGCGCGAGCTGCAGGCCGCTGATGATGTGGAGGGAGCCGGGCGCGGCTGGCCGACGCCTACGCCGAGGAGCACCTGCGCGCCGAGGCCGCCGCCGCCTCCGGGTTCGTGGACGAGATCATCGAGCCCGGCGCAGACGCGGGCAGCGACTTGCCTGGGCGCTGCGGACGCTGGCAGGGCCCGCCGCGTTGATCCTGCAGGGCAAGCGCCTGCTGATCACCGGCGTCATCACCAAGGACTCGATCGCCTTCCACGCCGCCGCGCAGGCCCAGCGAGAGGGGGCCTCGGTGCTGCTCACGAGCTTCGGGCGCGTGCGCCGGATGACCGAGCGCGCGGCACAGCGGCTGCCCGAGCCGGTCGAGGTGCTCGAGCTGGACGTGAACCGGGAGGAGGATCTGTCGGCGCTGACCGTGGCGCTTGCGCGAGCGGTGGGGGTCGGTGGACGGCGCGCTGCACGCGATCGCGTTCGCGCCCGAGGACGCGCTGGGGGGCCGGTTCATGACCGCGCCGGCCGCAGAGCGCGGCGGCGGCGTTTCCGACGAGCGCGTTCTCGTTCAAGGCGCTGGCCGCCGCGCTGGAGCCGTTGATGGGTCCGGGAGGGAGCCTCGTGGGGATGGACTTCGACGCCTCGGTGGCGTGGCCCATCTACGACTGGATGGGCGTCTCCAAGGCGGCCCTGGAGTCGGTCTCGCGGTATCTGGCGCGCGACCTGGGGCCGCGCGGGATCCGGGTCAACCTGGTGTCGGCCGGGCCGCTCGGCACGGTGGCGGCGCGGGGGATTCCCGGCTTCGAGCAGCTGGCCTCGCTGTGGCAGGAGCAGGCGCCGCTGGGGTGGGACGTGGAGGACCCGGCGCCGGTGGCGAGCACGATCTGCTTCCTGCTCTCCGACTACGCGCGGGCGATCAGCGGCGAGATCGTCCACGTGGATGGCGGGTTTCACGCCGTCGGGGCGCCGCGGGTCTGATCCGCCTGAGGGCGCGGCGCGGCCGGGCGGGCGCCGGGGGCCGCTATCGGAACAGGTCCTCGTTCTCGGGGCGGAGCATCGCCTGGGCGCCCGGGCCGTCCTCGTCGGTGACGTGGCGCTCGGCGCCCTGGATCAGGACCACCGGCTGATAGCCGTCCTTGCTGCGCGCCAGGTCGGCGGCTGCGGCGAGCTCGTCGGCGACGGCGATCCACGTGGCCTTGAGCTCGCGGCCGAGCGCATCGTGGCGGCCGCGCCAGTCCTCCAGCGGGCGAAGGCCGGCGCAGCCGATCGCGATGTCGACCTGGGCGTGGCGCCAGGCCCGCCCGAACGAGTCGGTGATGATGATCGCCGGCCGGTTTGGCAGGCGCGCTCTGAGTGCGCGCGCTGAGGCGTCCGGGTCGTTGGGGAGGAGAAGGACGGTGCTCCTCGCCTGGCACGTTCGAGGCGTCGACGCCGGCGTTGGCGCAGACGAACCCGTGGTGGGTGACGCAGATGAGGACGCCGTGGGCGGCGCGCAGGAGCTCGCGGGACTCGTCGAGCACGACCTGGACGTGGCGCGGGTCCTTGCCGTGCTCCTGGCCGAGCTGTCGAGGGCCTGCGGGCTCGGGTGGACGTCGGCGAGGCGGCGGATCCGGCCCTCGGACTTGGAGACGACCTTGTGCGCGATCACCAGTACCTCGCCGCCGATGAGGACGTGATGCTGTTGAGCGCTTCGGTGATCAGCGCCGCCAGGTCGTCGCCGGGCCGGACCTCCGGGAGGCCCTCGAGCGCGGTGGCGGTGATCACCGCGTTCAAGCCCTGCTGCGCATCAACTGGTTCAGCATGCCGCGGGTCCGGGCCGCGCCGCCGTGGGAGTTGGCGAGCCGCTCCTGGAGCGCCTCGAGGTCCTCCACCGTGTCCACGTCCATCCCGAGCGACGGCACCTCGACGACCTCGGACTCGACGTTCGCGGCGGCGGCCTCCGCCTCGTGGCGCTTGCGGCTGTCCGGGCCGAAGCTGGACGGAAGTGCGTCCGGCGGCGTGAGCAGCAGCCCGTTCGTCCCCGTGCCGTGGCGATCGGGAACGATCAGCACCGACCGCGGCGGTGCGGGACGGGCGAGGAAGCGCATCGAGCTCGGCCGGGTCGAGCGCCGGGCAGTCGCCCGGCACGAGGAGCACGCGGTTCGCGCCGGCCTTCAGCGCGGCGGTTATCCCGAGCGCGGCGGCGGGGTTGTGACCGCGGTTGAGGTCCTCGACCACACCCGCGCCGTAGCCGGCCGCGATCTGCTGGGCCACATGGTCGGCGCTCACGACGATCACCGCATCCACTGCGGCGGCCCGCCGCAGCGCGATCAGCACGTCCGCGAACATCGCCTCCGCCAGCGCGTGCCGCTCGCCCGGGCTGAGGTGGTGGCGCAGGCGTCGCTTGGCCTCCTCGAAGGTCTTGATCGGCAGGATCGCGATCGTCGGCATGCTCGTGTCCTACGCTACCGGCTGCTCGAGCGTGAGCGCGAACGAGAGCGCCGCCTCGGCCACCCGCCGGCGGTCATCCGCGGTCTGCATGAGCACGTCGGTCTGGTGCACGGGGACGGCGCCGGCCTCGGGATCGTCGGCGACGAGGCCCGCTGATGACGCCCTCGTACCACTGCGCGATGCCCGCGCTGTTGAGCGGCCGACCCATCCAGCGCATGAACGCGTCCGTGGGGCCCTTGACGACCTGTCCCTTGACGAGCGGGCTGACCGCGACGACCGGCTTGCGGCTGAGCGCTTCCTTGATCTCGGGCGTCTCGAGGATGGGGGCGATCGAGATCGCCGGGTTCGATGGGCCGATCACGACCGCTCTTGCCTGCTCGATCGCGGCGAGCACCTCGGGCGTGGCCGGGGCGTTGCGGATGCCGTGGAACTCGACGTCGTTGACGGGGCCCTGGCCCCGCCCCCTGATCATGAACTCCTGGAACGGCCACCATCGACCCTGGGCGTTGATCTGGGTGCGCACCGGGTTGTCGCTCATCGGCAGGACCTGGGCTTTGATGCCGAGCGCCCTCGTGATCTTTGCCTGCGCCTCGGTGAGGCGTTGGCCCGCGGCCAGCGCAGCGGGCTCGCTCGAGCCCGATGGCCAGGTCGCGGTCGCCGAGGTTGAACCACACGTCGATGCCGATCTCGCGCAGGCCGTCCATGACGTGGAAGGTGTCGCCGGCCAGCCCCCAGCCTCGGTCGTCGATCCGGTCGGCCAGCCAGAACGTGACGAGGTCCGGGTCGGGGGAGACGTAGGCGCGGTAGATCTCGACGTCGTCGCCGGTGTTCGCCACCACCGCCAGCTCGTCGGGCCCGACCACGTCGAGCATCCCGCGGGCCAGCTTCGCGCCGCCGGTGCCGCCGGCGAGGACGACCACCGTGGGAGGCTTGGCGCGCTGCTCGGTCTCTGGGGGGCGCTGATCGGTGCCGGGGCCGGTCAAAGGCCCGTGATCTTGATGCCTGCGCGGACCTTGTGCCGCACGTTGATCGAGATGATCAGCGGCGTCAGCTGCTCGACGATCCGGGCCATCTCGAGCGGGCCGCAGTCCACGGGGCGGAGGCCCGTCGATGCGCTGCACGAGCTCCGCGAGCTTGCCCTTGTCCTGCTTGCGATCGCCGCAGATCAGCACGTCCTCGTCGAGCTCGTGGTCGAGGTCGGTGAGAAGCGCGGCGCTCACGCTGTGAAAGGCCGGACACGACCCGGACGCCCTCGGGCACCATCTCCTGCGCCTGCTGCGCCGCCGAGCCCTGCCACACGCCGAGCGTCCGGGTGGCCTTGCCGCTCACCGCCGCGGCCAGCGGAACGGTGGCGTCGACGACCAGCTGGTCGGGCTTCAGCGCGCCCTTCAGGTTCGTCAGCGTCTCGGACTGGCTGCGGAACGGGACGCTCAGGATCACGATCTCGGCGTCCGCCACCGCGTCCTCGTTCTGGTGGCCGGCGAAGGTGGCGTCCGGCACCCGCTCGGCCGCGCGGGAAGCGGCCTCCTCGGCGCGGCCGCGGTCGCGCGAGCCGATCACGATCGGGACCCCGGCCGTGCCCAGGCGAAGGGCGAGGCCGAAGCCGAGCGCGCCGGTGCCGCCGACGATGGAGACGGGGGGTGTCACGGCGGCGGAGTCTAGATGTCGGCGCCGTGGCCGACCGTGTGGCCCGGTGCGTCGCCGGCGGGTACTGCCGGCGCGTCGTGTGCCCGTCCGGTTGTGTTGCGGGCGCTACTTGTCGCTTGTTTGTCGTTCGGCCCCGGCGACGGCGTGCTGGCCAGGAATGAGTCGAGCGCGTCCACGAGGATCAGCGCGAACTCGACCGTCGCGTCCAGCGTTCCCGCCTCGATCTGCGCTGCCGTGTCATCCCGCCGATGAGAGCGGGGGACGGTCCCTGTCTGGTCGAGGCAGCCCAGCGCGATCGCCGGGATCCCTCTCAGTCGCGCGGGCCACCCGGGGGTGGTTCCGCGTCCGGTGTGCTGAGCAGCCCCGAGCTCTCCGCCGGCCTCCTCGCACAGTCGCCGGAACCGTCCGGAGTAGCGCAGGGGGACGAGCGAGCCGTCGCTGGTCCAGTAATGAACGGTGCCGGCGCCGGAGGCAGCGAACCCGAGCACCGCCGCGTTGGTGCGATCGAGCTCGGGCTTACGTCGCCGGAGGCGGCCAAGGCGGGGTCCGGGACTGCGTCGGCGCAGGTGCCGCATGAGACCTATGCCACCGCCCTCGCCGGCCCCCGCGAGCACGAGCTCGACGTCCATCTGTCCGGGGGCGCCGCGGCCAGCGCCGCGGCCAGCGCCACCGCGACCGCGGCGCCGCTCCCGTTGTCGTTCCCTGCGGGGCCGTAGTCGGCGGTCGCCAGCTCGAGCAGAGCCGCGAACGTGATCACGAGCAGTACGGTGGGCACGAACTGGGCGATCGCGACGACGGTGGAACGGTGGTGCCCCTCGCGCAGGACCGCAACGGCGATGAGCCACAGGGTCGCGAGGCAGAGCCAGCCGAGCCAGCCGGGGGCGAAGCCGCCGGCGGCGCGCCGGAGCCGGGCGGTGACACCGCGCAGTCGATCGCGGTAGACCAGTCCCGTGCGGCCGGCGTCGTAGTTGGCGGATATCACCAGGCGCAGCGGTTTGCCGGCGGCCGTCGAGCGCGGGCGCACGATCACGTTCTGGCTCGCCCGCTCGCGGGTGAGCCGCCGGCCCGCTGAGACGCCGAAGACGGCGTCGGAGACGATCGAGACGAGCGCCACGATGAGCAGGACCGCGCCGGGCCGCGGATGACCGACGGAGACGAGGCTGCCGACGATCACGAGCGCCACGTGCCAGGCGTGGGCAAGCGCCCAGTTCGGCCGGCACCAGAACGGGTCGATCCTGACTTCGGCGCCGGCGTTCTCGAGCTCGCGCGCCAGCCAGCTCGCGGCCCGTCGCTCGGCGTTGCTGCCGGGGCCCCGCCCCGTGAAGGCTTCCAGCTGAGCCGCGATCTCGTGCGCTCTCATCGGCCGGCCATGATCGCAGTCGCCGCCGCCGAGACCGTGCGGTTGCCCGAGGGTGGGAGCGCCGGCACGACTCGCTCCGATAGAACCCGGCGCCATGACCGAACACGATGAAGGCGCGCTTCTGGCGGTGGCGCAGACGGCGGCGCGGGCGGCGGCGAGCGAGCTGCTCGCGCGATTCGGGCGGCCGACACGAGGGCGTCCGGACCAAGAGCGGTCCGACCGATCTCGTCTCCGACGCCGACCTCGCGGCCGAATCAGCGATCCGGCGCGTGCTGGCGGAGCAGCGCCCGGACGACGCGATCTTGGGCGAGGAGGGCGGGGCGGGAGGAGTGACGGCGCGGCGGACGCGGGGGACGCCGCGGACGGGGGGCCTGGGGCGGGCTGGGAGGGCGAAGCAGGTTTGCGCTGGGTCGTCGACCCGCTCGACGGCACGATCAACTACCTGTTCGGGATCCCCGCGTTCGCCGTCAGCGTGGCGTGTGAGGACGCGGCGGGCGCGGTTGCCGGCGTCGTCCTCGACCCGATTCGCGACGAGTGCTTCGCCGCGACCCGGAGCGGGGTGCCGACGTTGAACGGCGAGCCGATCGAGTCCTCGGATCGCTCCGACCTGTCCACGGCGATGGTCGCGACCGGGTTCTCCTATGACGCGCGGGTTCGCGCCCGCCAGGCCGAAGTCGTGACGCGGGTGCTTCCGCGCGTGCGCGACATCCGGCGTGTCGGCGCCGCGGCGCTCGATCTCGCATGGTGCGCCTGCGGCCGTTTCGACGCGTACTACGAGCGCGGCGTGCATCGCTGGGACTTCCTCGCCGGAGCGCTGATCGCCGCGCGAGCCGGGCTCGAGGTGCGCGAGCTGGAGGAGGCCGGCGAGGACCCGTTCGGGATCATCGTGGCGGCGGCGGCGCTGCTCGACGAGCTGGGAGCTTGGTGCTCGGCTGAGGCGGGAGTCGCCTGGCGAGCAGGCTTGTGCCACCGCCATAGAATCAGCCACGAGCGGCGGTGGCGGAATCGGTAGACGCGATGGCCTCAAAAGCCGTTGTCCTTTGGACGTGTGGGTTCGAGTCCCACTCGCCGCATTCGAGTATCGACGCCTAGGCGGTCGCCGGCTCAGCAGACGAGGACGAGGAGCCCTTGTCCCTGTCCTTGCGCTTCGCCTTGTCCTTCGGGACTTCCATCTCCACGTTCCAGGCCTGGTTGAACGCGATCATCGCGACCACGATCAGGAGCACCTCAACGGGGATCAGGAGCACGGTGACGGTGCCCAGCACGTCGGGGCTCAGCCCCTTGCCCCCGAAGATGCTCTCTGCCGGCGCAAAGCCGAAGTGGCTGCGGTTGAACCAGCTCGTTCCGGCAAGGCCTGTGCCTCCCACCACCGCGAGCATCAGGATCAGGATCCCGAACGCGGCCGCGATCGGCAGCAGCCCCCGCGCCCACCGGGTCCAGATGAAAAACGCGAGGAGGACGTACAGGACGCACACGATCAGGTTGACGCCCTTCAGTCCCTGCAGCTCGGACCAGCCGCCGAACGTGATGATGAGCATGAGGCCCACCGAGACGAGCATGATGATCCCGACCAGCAGCTTGGTCAGCTTGCTCGCCGCCTTGTCCCGGTTGGGATAGACGACGACATAGCCTGGAGTCACGTTGCGGCGGCTAGCCACACGCGGAACATACAACCTGGTAGTGGTGGATGCGACGATTGCTCGCACTCTCGCAGCGCCTCGTCGGGGCGGGCCGCCGCGGCACCGGCCGCCGCCGCGCCACCGTCCGCGACTCGCCTCCTGCGCGACCCGATCCCGGACCGACCCACCTCCTGGCGCTCCCGATCCTCGACCTCGACTCACCCCGCGGCGCGATCCGATCCCGGACCACGACTCGCCCCCTGACGCGACCCGATCCCGGACCACGACTCGCTCCTCCGCGACCCGATCCAGCTCTGGCCGCTGCCCTTAGAATCGCTCTGAAGCCGCGGGCGTGGCGAAATTGGTAGACGCGCCGGCCTTAGGAGCCGGTGGGCTTACGTCCTTGGGGGTTCGAGTCCCTCCGCCCGCACCTCCTCTCCGCATCAGCTGCCGCAGCGCTCACGTCTTCTGTCCGACGTTCGATGCCGTCCGCTCGTGACACGAACATATGTTCCCATATCGAGCGGACGGAAAAGCCCTGCCGCGGGTACCATCGGAAGACCCCGGGGGAGTGATCTAACGGCGATGAGCGCGGTCTCCAAAACCGTGAATCCGGGTTCGAATCCCGGCTCCCCCGCTTGACTTCCCACACCGTCTACAAGACGTTCCGCACCGAACGACGCCGCGAGTTCGTGCGGATCACCGAGGACGTTGCCGAGGCTGTGAGGGAGTGCGGCATCGCGGAGGGGATGGTGCTCGTCGCGGCCATGCACATCACCGCGGCCGTCTGGATCAACGACGACGAGCCGGGACTTCAGGAGGACGCGCTCGAGTGGCTGGACAAGCTGGCGCCACCGAGCTGGAAGGAGCCGAACGGGGAGGTGGCGCAGGCCCTATTGCCTGATCCGGGCGACTACCGTCACCATCGCGGCGGCGAGGACAACGGCGACGCCCATCTGAAGAACCTGCTCGTCCACCACCAGGTCATCGTCCCGGTCACCGAGGGCGAGCTCGATCTCGGTCCTTGGCAGCAGATCTTCTACTGCGAGTTCGACGGCCAGCGGTCGAAGCGTCTCGTGATCAAGGTGATGGGCGAGTAGCGATGGAGCGGTCGCGCGTCTTCGTCGACGGCGCGCTCGATGGCAGGGTCGCGGTCGTCACCGGTGGCGGCACGAACCTGGGGAAGGCGGCCGCGGCCGAGTTGGCTCGGTGTGGCGCCACGGTCGTCATCGTCGGCCGACGCATCGAGGTCCTCGACGAGGCCGTGGCAAGCATCGGGTCGCGATGCTCGGCCGTCGCCGGCGATATCCGCGATCGCCCCGGCGCCGAGTCCATCGTCCGCGAGGCACTCGAGCGCCATGGGAAGGTCGACTTCCTGCTCAACAACGCCGGCGGCCAGTACTTCGTGCCCGCGGAGGCGATCACGACGAAGGGCTGGCGCGCCGTTCAGCGCCTCAACGTCGGCGGGACACTCGCGATGTCGCAGGCGGTGTACGAGCTGGCGATGAAGCCCGCGGGCGCCGGCATGATCGTCAACGTCACCGTCTCGCCGCATCACGGGATGCCCGCCATGGCCCACACCGGCGCGGCGCGGGCCGCGGTGGAGGCGCTCACGAGCGAACTCGCGCAGCGATGGGCCGCAGACGGCGTCTCCGTGGCCGGCGTTGCGCTTGGCCGACTCGACACCGAGTCACTGCGCAAGTATCCGGCCGAGCTCTGGCGCAGCGCCGCGGCGACGGTTCCGCTTCAGCGCCTCGGCTCTCCCGAGGAGTACGCATGGCTCGTCGCGCTCCTCGCATCTCCGCTCGGGCGTGCCCTCTCGGGCTCGGTGCTCACGCTCGACGGAGCGCTCGACAACTGGACCGGGCCGGTGGCCGCCAGAAGGGCTGGTCCGCGACGGCCAGGTGCCGACGGAAGAGCGAAGACCGGCGCAGGCCGGCTGAGCGAACGCTCAGCGGGCTACCATGCCCAGTACTCGCGGGCGAGGTGTCAACGGCTGCACGGGAGCCTTCCAAGCTCTAGGAACGGGTTCGACCCCCGTCGCCCGCTCTCCGCGCCGGTCCGCCGAGCGGCCGCGACCGGCGTGCCCGCCGTAGCCCTTCGAGGGTTATCATCGGCACACCACGGGGAGTGGCGCAGTCTGGTAGCGCACCCGGCTGGGGGCCGGGCGGTCGCAGGTTCAAATCCTGTCTCCCCGACTAAGGAAGGTCCTGCAATCGGTGGCTTCGGTGGCTTTCTCCAGGCTCCGAAAATCGCCATGGGGTCCAAACTTGTTGGACATGCCGTCCGCGGGCCTGGCGGCGCGAGCTGCACCTGCGGGCGGACGACGCCCGTTCGGCCGGATCGAGTCCACCTACCGACGCGACGTTGAGTCGAGTCGTGCGAGCGGCCCCGCGCTCGAGCAAGCCGCTCGAGCTCGTGACTTCACACCGATGGCGGTGAAAGGATGTGCGGCATGGGCGCACACTCTCCGGTCGCGGTGGTCACTGGCGCTGGCTCGGGCATCGGTCGCGCGGTGACGCGGGGATTGCTGGCGGCTGGCTACCGCGTCGCGCTGACCGGGCGGCGCGAGGACGCGTTGCGCGAGACGCTCGCCGACGGCGGCGCGCCGTCTGAAACGGGGCTCGTCGAACCCACCGACGTAAGCGACGCGGGCCAGGTGAGGAGCCTGTTCGCGCGCGTGCGCGAGGAATGGGGCCGGGTCGATCTTCTGTTCAACAACGCCGGTCTGTTCGGTGTGCCCGCGCCGTTGGACGAGTTCGCGCTCGAACAGTGGCAAGCGGTCGTCGATACGAACCTCACCGGATCGTTCCTGTGCGCCCGCGAGGCATTCGGGGCGATGAAGCGGCAGGATCCGCAAGGCGGACGGATCATCAACAACGGATCGATCTCCGCTCATGTGCCCAGACCGCACGCGGTCGCGTACACCGCCACCAAGCATGCGATCACCGGTCTGACCAAAGCGATCTCGCTCGAGGGTCGCCCATTCCACATCGCCTGCGGACAGATCGACATCGGCAACGCCGCCACGGAACTCGCCGCCGCCATCGGCCAGGGCGCGCTTCAACCTGATGGGTCGGTTCTCCCCGAGCCGATGATGGACGTGCGCCAGGCCGCGGATGCCGTCCTGTTCATGGCCGGGCTTCCGCTCGACGCCAACGTGCAGTTCCTGACGGTAATGGCGACGAACATGCCGTTCATCGGGCGGGGATAGGGCCTCGCGGCAATGGCTCGCGTCGCGCCGCGGCGGCGACGGCTCACTCGCGCCGTGCACTACGCCGGTGCAGCGAAGTCGCCTGAGCGCGAGACGTATTGCAGTGCCCGCGCGTGCGCCCGAGGTCCCCAGAAGCGGGCGAGCAGGCGCCCGTCGGTGAGCTGTACCGCCCATCCCCAGCGGATTGGTTTCAACATGATCGCGAGCGTATTCGTCATGGTCTCCACGACCATCTTCGCTCAGCTTCTGAAGAACAGCGACAGAAAAATGTCACACCTCGCTCGAATGGCGTGACGGTGCGCTTTTTCAGTTCCCTACCGAGAGTCGAGCCAGCCGCCGCGCTGCCTCCGCGATCGCGTCCTCCTGTTTGCAGAAGGCGAACCGCACGAGCGTCCGGGCCGCATCGGCGTCGTCGTAGAACACCGAGGTCGGGATCGCGACGATCCCGCATCGCTCGGGGAGGGTCGCGCAGAAGGCGGCGGCGTCGGTGCCGACGTCCGCGTTGACGAAGTAGGTCCCGGCCGGGATCAGCGGGTGCAGCCCGGCCTCCGTCAGTCCGGCACAGAGCAGGTCGCGCTTGGCCCGGAGATCGTCGCGCGCCGCCTCGAGGTAGACCGGCGGTAGCCGCAGCGCGGCCGCGGCCGCGTGCTGGAGCGGCGTCCCGCCGGCGAAGGTCAGGTACTGCTTGACGCCCCGCACGGCGGCGACGAGTTCCGCGGGACCCGAGCACCATCCGATCTTCCAGCCGGTGAAGGAGAACGACTTGCCGACGCTCGAGATCGTGAGCGTGCGCTGCGCCATGCCCGGCAGGGTGGCGATCGGTATGTGCTCACCGTCGTAGACGAGGTGCTCGTAGACCTCGTCGCTGACGCACACCAGGTCGTGCTCGAGGCATACCCGAGCGATCGCCTCCAGCTCGCTGCGATCTAGCACGCGCCCGGTCGGGTTGTGGGGCGTGTTGAGCAGCATCACACGCGCGCGTGAGCCGACGACCGCGGCGTGCAGGGCATCGCGATCGAGCGTGAACTCGGGCGGGCGGAGCGTGACGGGTCGCCGCTGCGCGCCGGCGAACGCGATGCAGGCCGCGTACGAGTCGTAGTAGGGCTCGAGCACAACCACGTCGTCGCCGGGGTTGACCAGCCCCAGCAGTGCGGCCGCAATCGCCTCGGTCGCGCCGAAGGTCACCAGTACGTCCTCGGGTTCGAGGCCGTAGTGGGCGTGCTGGTGCTCGAGCACCGCCTCGCGCAAGACCTGCACTCCGCCGAGCGGGGCGTACTGGTTCTCACCGCCACGCAGCGCCGCGACCGCCGCCTCGATCGCCTCGCGCGGTCCGTCGCGGTCAGGAAAGCCCTGCCCCAGGTTGATGGCGCCCGTGCGCTGCGCAAGCGCAGTCATCTCGGTGAAGATGGTCGTCCCGAGTCCCTCGAGACGAGCGGCGCGGCGAGGCATGCGCGCGAGAGACTACGCCGCGTCCGCGGCGCCCCAGATCCCGGGACCGCGCCGGTGCTCGTAGATCAGCGACGTCTCGGCGTGGGCGACGGAGGGATGGGTGGCGAGATGGTCGACCACGAACTCCCTGAGGTCCTGCGCGTCGGCGGCGGCCACCCAGACGAGGTAGTCGGTCACCCCCGTGAGGTGGAAGACCATCAGCACGCCCGGGCAGCCCGCGCACCGCAGTGGTGAACGCGTCGATCTGCTCGCGCGCGTGGACGGCCAGGCGCACCGCGATCAGCGCCTGGAGCGGGCGGCCGAGAGCGGCGAGATCGACCTCGGCGTGGAAGCCGCGGATCACGCCCCGCTCGCGCAGCGAGCGCAACCGAGCCAGCGCGGTCGAGGGTGCGACCCCGACGCGTTCGGCGAGACGCTGGTTGGTGATCCGGGCGTCCGCGGCGACGAGCTCGAGGATCGCTCGGTCGATCGCGTCGACGGAAGGCTGTGGATGATTCGGCATTAGACGACTGGACCGCGCTCTCCGGCGAATAATATTCGATAGAACGCGCCAAATCTAGCTAAATCAGTCGGAGTTCTTGCCAGGGAACCGCAGAATCATCAGACTGGGACCATGACCGAGACTGCCGCCCCGCCCCTCATCAACGACTCGATCCTCGAGACGATCGGCAACACGCCGCTCGTCAGGCTCGCGCGTATCGCCCCCGGCGCGCGGCCCCAGCTCCTCGCCAAGCTCGAGGTCTTCAACCCCGGCGGCTCGATCAAGGACCGGATCGCGGTCGCGCTGATCGACGCGGCCGAACGCGACGGTCGGCTCTCGCCCGGCGGCACGATCGTCGAGCCGACCTCCGGCAACACCGGCACCGGGTTGGCGATCGTCGCGCGGCTGAAGGGCTACCGGGTGATCGCGGTGATGCCGGACAAGATGTCCAAGGAGAAGATCGACCTGCTGCGCGCTACGGCGCGGAGGTGGTCGTCGCTCCGACCGACGTTCCTCCCGACTCGCCGCAGTCCTACTACCGCGTCGCCGATCGCCTGACGGAGGAGATCCCCGGCGCGTTCCAGCCCAACCAGTACTTCAACGCAGGCCAACCCGCAGGCGCACTACGAGTCGACCGGGCCGGAGATATGGGAGCAGACCGGCGGTCGGATCACGCACCTGGTCTGCGGCGTCGGCACCGGCGGCACCGTCACCGGCACCGTCCGCTACCTGCGCGAACGCAAGCCGACCTCGAGGTGATCGGTGCAGACCCGGAAGGGTCGATCTACTCCGGAGGCCCCGAGAGCGTCCGGCCATACCTGGTCGAGGGCGTTGGCGAGGACTTCTGGCCGCAGACGTTCGATCCGTCGGTGGTCGACCGCTGGATCACGGTCTCGGACCGCGACGCGTTCCTCACCACGCGCAGGCTCGCGCTGACCGAGGGCATCCTCGCGGGCGGCTCCGGAGGTCTCGCGGTGCACGCGGCGCTGCAGGTCGCGGCCGAGGTCGAGGACCCTGAGGCGATGATCGTCGTGATCCTCCCCGACGGCGGCCGCTCCTACCTGTCGAAGATCTACTCCGACAGCTGGATGCGCCAGTACGGCTTCCTCGAGCGGGATCCCAAGCTGGTCGTCGGCGACGTGCTGCGGCGCAAGCGCGACGCCGGCGAGATCCCGCCGCTCGTGACCGTCGAGACCCATCACCGCGTTCGCGATGCCGTCTCGCTGCTGCACGAGCACCGCGTGTCGCAGCTGCCGGTCGTCAGCCCACACGACCCTGCGACCGTCGTCGGCGCGATCAGCGAGCGCGGGCTGCTCAAGCAGACCGCCGCGGACCCGTCGCGGCTCGACGCCGAGATCGTCGAGGTGATGGAGCCGCCGTTCGCCGCCGTCTCGACCGAGGATCCCGTGCGGGAGGCGGTCGAGCTGCTGGTCGGCGACCAGCAGGCGCTGCTCGTGATGGATCACGGGCCACCCGCGCGGGAATCGTCACGCGGGCGGACCTGCTGGAAGCATTGGCTTCGTGAGCGAGCAAGAGCGGCGGCGCGACGCGTTCGCGACCCGGGCCGTCCACGCCGGCCTGAAGCCGGACCCGACGTTCGGCTCGGTCATCCCGGCCATCCACCAGACGAGCACGTACGCGCAGCCGCGGCCGGGCGAGTTCGTCGAAGACTACGACTACGCGCGCTCCGCGAACCCGACGCGCGCCGCGCTCGAGCAGGCGCTCGGCGAGCTCGAAGGCGGACTCGCGGTGGCGTTCGCCTCTGGTCTCGCCGCCGAGCACGCGCTGATCACCGTCGTCTGCGAGGCCGGGTCCCACATCGTGCTTCCCGGCGACCTCTACGGCGGCACCTACCGGCTGGTCGACAAGGTGCTCGGTCGCTGGGGGCTGTCTTACGACCTCGTCAACCAGTCGGACCTCGACGCGCTCGAGCGGGCCGTCCGCGACGGACACGCGACTGATCTGGGTCGAGAGCCCGACGAACCCGCTACTCGACGTGATCGACATCGAAGGCGTCGTGGCGAGGAAGAGTGCCGCGCTGGTTGCGGTCGACAACACGTTCGCCACGCCGGTCAACCAGCGTCCGCTCGAGCTCGGGGCCGACTTCGTCGTGCATTCGACGACCAAGTATCTCGGCGGCCACTCAGATGTCGTCGGAGGCGTGGTGGTCACGCGCGAGCGCGAGTGGTACGAGCGTCTGCGCTTCGTCCAGAACGCGGTCGGCGCGGTTCCGGGGCCGATGGATTGCTTTCTCGTCCACCGCGGGCTGCGCACCCTGCACCTGCGGATGGACGCGCATGCGCGTAGCGCAGCAGCCGTCGTCGAGCTGCTTCGCGCGACCCCCGACGTGCGCGACGTGCGCTGGCCCGGCTTCAGCGGAATGGTCAGCTTCCGCCATCCGCGCGCAGCCCAGATCGCGACTCGGACGCGTCTGTTCACCCTCGCCGAATCGCTCGGCGGCGTCGAGTCGCTGATCGAGGTGCCGCAGGCGATGACCCACCAGTCAGTGGAGGGGTCCGCCGCCGCGGTGCCGCCGGACCTGATTCGGCTCAGCTGCGGCGTGGAGGAACCGGGCGATCTCGCGGGAGACCTGGCGAACGCACTCGAGCGAGCCGGCGACTGAAGACCCCTACGCACGGCGCGGCCGTCTTCTGCGGATCTTCAACGAGCGACCTCCTGCGAGGCGTAGAGCTCCCACGTGTCGGGCACGCCCTTGAGCTGGTGAACGCCGCGCGAGATCAAGGTAGGACCTGAACCTGCGAGCAGGTCCTTGACCGTGCGCGTGACCAGTACCTCCGAGCGGCGCGCGAGCGCGAGCACACGAGCTGCGACGTTGACCGTCATCCCCGCGACATCCGCTCCGCGTAGCTCGACGCGCCCAGCATGTATTCCTGCCCGCATTTCCAAGCCGATGCTTGTGACCGCAAGACAGAGGTCTTGCGCACACGCGAGCGCTGCCAACGGATCCTCAAAGAGCGCGAGAAACCCGTCCCCGGTGAACTTGATCTCCTGTCCTCCATAGCGGGCGAGCTGGCGCCGGACGAGGCGATCGTGGTCCTCGAGCAGGTCTCGCCACCTCGCATCGCCCAGGCGGCCCGCGTGGTCCGTCGATCCGACGATGTCGGTGAACAGCACGGTCGCGAGACGCCGCCCACCGGCGGCAGCGCCACGGCTGCCCGTGAGGAAGGACTGCGTCTCATCGGCTACCGCGTCACCGTTAATGAACCAGTGAAAATGATCGGCGCCGGGCAACTCGACGTACCGAGCCCCTTTGATCCCAGCAGCGAGCAAACGACCCTGGGCCGCTGGGATCAGCCTGTCTTTCGCGCTGTGCATCACAAGCGTGGGCGCCGTTATCTCCGACAGTAAGTCGCGCACGTCCCCGTTGAGGAATGTCGTCTTCCAATACAGACGCGCCGCGGCCGGCGTGCCGGCTCGGCGCTGCATCCGTCCGAGCACCCTCCGCCAGCGCGCGTCCGCGGCCACGCTCGGTGCAAGCACATGCACTGACATCGGGTCGGACTCGCTGCCCCAACACTCGTCCCATGCCTCGGCCGGTGGAACAAGCTCGACCGGAACCCCGGCGTCGTATCCCTCGCCAGCGACCCATCTAGCCGTCCCCTGGAGAATAACGAGCGCTTGAACGCGTTCTGGATGCCGGGCGGCGAACCGAAGCGCGACAAACGAACCGTCGGCGGTCGCGAACAATGTCGCCTGATTCAAGCCCACCGCATCCATGACGGCGATGAGGTCGTCCGTGCGGCGAGCGGGATCGGCCATCTCCTCCGCGGACACACGATCGGATAGACCAGTCCCGCTCTTATCGAAGATCACGAGCCGGCTGAAGCTGGTCATCCGCTCAAAGTGCCGCTCGATCGCGGGCTCCTCTGCCGTGGCCTCGATCAGATTCAACTGCCCGGGCACATAGACGATGTCAACCGGTCCGTTCCCGAGTATCTGATAGGCGACGTTCACCCCAGCTGCTCGGGCATACCTAACCGGAGCTTGTGCCAGCGACTCCATGACCCGCGATAGTAAGGGACCCCCGGTGACGCCGCGATCCGTTCGATTCGCCATGCACGTTCTCCGTAGGCAAGGAAGGATTGCGGCTCTCGGCTCAGCCGGCTGCTCGCGAAAAGGCGCAGTTCCCCGGCAGCGAGTGCGCGCGAGCCTCGCGGACTGAGTTGCGCGAGAATGCGTCCCAGATGAAGTGCTGGGTGAACACGATCAGTCGCGATCATGTTCGGTTGGGGGTCGAGGGCGGGTTCACGCAGGCCGGCCACGGCAAGGCATCGGGGCTCGGACGTCTGAGCGCCGGTGATTGGCTGGTTTTCTACTCACCCAAGACGAGCATGGAAGGCGGGGAGCCACTGCAGGCCTTCACCGCGATTGGACGGATCGCGGACGATGAGCTCTACCAGGTGGAGATGGCCCCAGGATTTGTCCCGTGGCGCCGGAACGTGGAGTTCCTGGAGTGCGTCGAGACTCCGATCAAGCCGCTGATCGATGCGCTCAGTTTTGTCAAGGACAAGCAGCGCTGGGGCTACAGGTTCCGGTTCGGTTTGTTCGAGATCCCGCAGCGAGACTTCGAGCGCATCAAGCATGCGATGGGCGCTGACGGGTAGCTGCTCTGGTATCCGCTGCAAGCGGAGCGGTTTGGCGCCCGCGGCGGTCAGGCACGTGCAAGGGAGCCGGTAGCCCGGCGGTGGGGCTAGCGCGCTTCTGCCCAGAGTGTCTGTGGGCCGCGGAAGGAGATGTTGGGGTGAAACGTCAGCGTCTGGTCGGGCACCAGGCGGAGGTTCGGGAAGCGGGTGGCGAGCGCCGCCAGTGCGAGTCGCGCTTCTAGTTTGCCGAGCGCGGAGCCGATGCAGAAATGGATGCCTTTACCGAACGCGAGGTGGCGCTTCGCGTTCTCGCGGTGCACGTCGAACACGTTCGGATTGTCGAACACGCTCGGATCGCGACCTGCGGCCGCCAGCCACAAGAACAGCTTTGACTGCTCCGGGATCTCGACGCCGGCGACCGTGACCGGACGCTTGGTGAGCCGCCGCCACACGGGCACGGACGGGTCGTAGCGCAGCGTCTCCTCGATCGCGTTCGGAATCAGCGACGGATCCGCGGCGACGGCTTCCCATCGCCCACGGTCCTCCAAGAGTCGGCGCAGCACGTTTCCGATCAGGTAGTTCGTTGTCTCATGGCCGGCGAAGCTGAGGGAGAACAGGATCGATGCGATCTCGTCTTGGGTCAGCTGCTCGGGATCCTCATCGTGGATCGCCAGCAGAGCGCTCGTGAAGTCATCGGCGCGGTGGCTGGCCTTCGCGGCCACGAGTTCTCGCAGGTAGTGCCGGTAGGCGGTCATGTTCCGAGCGTGCTCAATCTGCTCCTTGGCGTGCGGACGCCCCCACGCCAGCTTGGCGCGATACCCACACCACACCTTGAGCTGCGCGTAGTCCTCCTCCGGGACGCCCATGAAACCGAACACCACCGTCGCCGGCAACGGGAAGGTCAACGCGGCGACCAGATCGAACGGGACAGTAGGGTCGATCACGTCCAGCAGGTCCTCCACCACGCGACGGATCCGCGGCTCCATCTCGGCCGTCCTGCGGGCGCTGAAAGCTCGCGCGGTCGGCCGGCGAAGCCGCGTGTGAGCTGGTGGGTCAAGACTCACCATCGAGGGCTGCGGGCGATGACCTCCATCCAGCAGGATCTGCCGCGCCTGCGGATCGAGCTCAACCAGCGGCAGCTGCGCGGCAGCCGCCGAGTAGCCCTCATGGTCAGAGAAGATCGCCTCGATGTCACGATGGCGCGTGATGACGTAGTAATCAATCGCCGGCGCGTAGAACACCGGACGCTCAGCCAAGTCCAGCGACGCCATCACCGCGAACGGATCGGCCAGAAACTCCGGGGAGAGGGGATCAAACGCCGGCTCGACCGGACATTCGCTCATCTCAACCGAACCCATTGCCGCCCAGCGTACCCCGCCACAGCCTCCGGACGGGACAGTTACGCGGGATCGACGCGGCTGCCAGCCACCGCCCGATGGCGAGACGGCAGCCGACGGCACGGGCGTTAAGCACGGCTGCGGCGAGCCGAGATCAGCCGAGGGGCGCACCTCGGCCTGAAGGTCACAGTCAACTCAGGATCTCGCCGCCGCTGTCAATGAGCGGCACGCTGGCCGGAGGTACCTCGTACCGCGGCGCGCTCGCCGCGGATCCGGTCCCGGTCGAGCGGCGCGCCAGGGTTATGGGATCGAGGTCCGCTAGCCGGACTTGGCGCGCGTGCGGGCGCCCTTCTTAGCCGCCGCGCTACGACGCTGCGCATTTCGCTTGCGCGTGTTGGCGGCCTTCTTGGCAGCCGCCTTCCGCTTGGCGGGGCCGCCGGAGAGGCGGTCCTCGACCTCACCCACGACCCGCTTCAGGTCGGCAAGCGTGCGCTCCACGCCCCTCGCGGGCTTACGCCGCCGGTCGGTGGCGTCGGCGATCATCTTGGCGGTGCGCTTGCGCAGTCCCTGAGCCCGCAGGCGCTCAAACAGCTCGTCTCGGCGCGTCGTCTTGGCCATCACGGTCCCTTTCTCGGTCGCTGAACGTAGAGATCCACTACCCCAACTTCCAGGCCAGCTACCGCGCGCCTCGTGGATGCGCGTCGGGCTCGTGCGCAAGCCAAGTTCTCGGATGCCGGGGACGGGACCGCGGCCGCTCAGGCGGCCAGAGCCCATGGACGAGCGCGGTCAGAGTGTTCCGTGATGGCGACCTGAGCGAGCAGGCATTCGTCGCGCGTTTCGGGTCGACAGGGCGGGGGTACGCGATGAAGTAGTTATTGCGCATTGAGCTCGGGAGAGAGGAGTGCTCAATGAGAATTTCGTGTGCGTTTCCGACAACGCTGGAATCACACGAGCACGTGGCGCTGGCCGAGGAGCTTGGCTACGAGCGCGCCTGGCTGTATGACACGCCGCAGCAGAGTCCTGACGTCTGGATGATGCTTGCGCTGGCGGCCGAGCGGACGGAGCGCATCGGCCTGGGCCCAGGAGTCCTCGTGCCGACGCTGCGCCATCCGATGGTCAATGCTTCGGCGACGGCGGCGCTCGCCGCGCTCGCGCCCGAGCGCGTCTCGGTGGCGTTCGGCACGGGCTTCACCGGACGCCGGGCGATGGGATACCGAGCGGTCCCGTGGTCGTTCATGCAGCGCTACATCCGTGCCTATCGCGGCCTGCTCCGTGGCGAGACGGTCGAGTGGGAAGGAGCGCGGATGAAGATGCTGCACCCGCCCGGCCATGCCGCGCCGCGGCCGGTCGACGTGCCGATCATCATCAGCGCGCTGGGACCGAAGGGCGCCGCGGTTGTCCGGGAGCTCGGTGACGGCCTCTTCGTGACCTTGACGATGCCGGAGTTCGCCAAGGAGTTCTCGTCCGTCTCGTACCTCTTCTGGGGAACCATTCTCGAGCAGGACGAGGATTCCGACTCTGAACGCGTGCGCGCGGCTGGAGGGCCGGGGCTCGCGCTCGCCTACCACGGAGCCTATGAGTTCGGCACCCCGCTGGACGAGTTGCCCGGTGGGGCGGAGTGGCAGGCGGTCGTCGAGCGCACGCCGGCCGAGGAGCGTCACCTCGCCGTGCACGAGCAGCATTGCGTGGGCCTCAACGACGCCGACCAGGCAGCCTGGGATGCCGGCGGCTACCAGATGCTGGAGGACGCGACGATCAGTGGAACGGCCGACAAGGTCCGGGAACGGCTCGCCGGCCTCGCCGACCAGGGTGTTACCGAGTTCGTGTTCCAGCCGTGCGGCCCGGACATCCGCCGCGAGCTCGAGGCGTTCGTGGCCACAGCGCAGTCCGCTGTGGCGGCCTGAGGGAGTTGATATGACCAGCACACGAACGCTGACCGTGCTGTCCGAGGGCGGCAAGTACTTCGAGTGCCCGCGATGGCACGACGGCCGCTGGTGGGTGTCGGACTTCTACCGACGCACGGTCTCGACCTACGACACGGACGGGAACGAACAGACCATCATGGAGGTCGAGGGTCAGCCCTCCGGCCTGGGATGGCTGCCAGACGGCGACCTGCTCGTCGTCTCGATGAAGGACCGTCGTGTCCTGCGTCGCTCCGCCGACGGCGACGTGGCCGTGCACGCCGACCTCGAGACACTCATGAGCGCGCACCTCAACGACATGATCGTCGACCGGCAAGGCCGCGCGTACGCCGGCAACTTCGGCTTCGACCTGATGGGCGGAGCCGACCCGGCGACCGCCGGACTCGTGCGCATCGACCCCGACGGCAGCGCGACTGTCGCCGCCGACGACCTCTGGTTCCCAAACGGCATGGTCATCACAGACGACGGCACGCTGATCGTGGCCGAGACGTTCGCTGCCCGCTTCACCGCCTTTCGGATCGACGCCGACGGCGTGCTGACCGACCGGCGCATCTGGGCGCAGGTCCAGCCGGCTCCCGAGCCGGGAGACACGGAGACGATGCTCGGCGCGGTCACCTTCGCCCCCGACGGCTGCGCGCTCGACGCCGAGGAGCACGTATGGGCCGCCAACGCGCTGGGCGGCGTCATCTGCCGCGTCGCTCCGGGCGGTCAGATCGTCGAGGAGGTCGCGATGCCCGATGGGCTGGGTGTGTTCGCGTGCGGACTCGGCGGTGAGGACGGACGCACGTTGATCGCCTGCGCCGCGCCGGATTTCCAAGAGGAGGCGCGGTCCGCGGCAAACGAGGCAGTACTGGTGACCACGACCGTCGACGTTCCACGAGCCGGTCTGCCTTAGGCGACGATCAGGAGCGGCGTCAGTCGCCGGGGCCTTCGACGTTGACCACCAGCGGGCCGCTGCCGATCACCGTCATCACGATCTCCTGAGGTCTATCGAGCGGGTTGACGTCACGATGGACGAGGCCTGCGGGCACGTGGAAGAAGCCACCTGTCTCGACGTCGACCGATTCGCCACCGGCTGGGCCGAACTCGAACCGGGCCCGCCCTGCGACGACATAGCCGAGGACGTCGCGCGAGCCATGATGGTGCCAGCCCGAGCAGGCGCCGGCTTCGGCGCGAGCTCGCATCACCGTCGCAGCGCCGATCTCGAGGGCGATCTCACGGGTCACCCCGGGTGTGACGGCTCCGGCGCGAAGGGCTTCGGGCGGGACCGCGAGCACGGAGTCGGTCATGCGGTGAGATTCTGCGATAGCACCGGATCGCCTGCCCCAGGATCCCAACAGCCCGGTCAGCCGTGTTCTCGTGATCTGCCATCAGCGCGGGCGCGCTGAGCCGGCGGTCGAGGCGACCAGATCAGCCCCAGGACGCTCGGCCGCGGATCGGGATCAACCGGAGCTCGTCGCTGAGGCCTACCAGCGATGCCGGCAGCATGGCGAGCGCGAGTCCATGCCGGACGAACTCGATCACGCTGGCGGTGTCGTTGACCTCGTAGGTGACCGTGCGGGTCAGTCCTTTCGCGGCGAACGCTCGGTCGTTGGCGATCCGGATGCCCCAGCCCTCCGGGAACTCGGCCAGCGGTCGTCGGCCACCGCGGCGAGCGGACGGCTTTCCGCTTGGCAAGCGGGTGGTCGGCGGGTGCGATCACCATGATCGGCTCGCGCGTGAGTGGCGTGAGCTCGACGCCCGGGCAGGCCCGGGGCCGCGAGCGAGACGAACGCGAGGTCGAGCCGTCCCTCTCGCACCTGCGCCGCCATCTCGCTGGAGCCGCCGGCGGCGTGACGGATCTGCACCTCGACGAACGGGTGGTCTGTGCGGAACTGGGCGAGCAAACCGGTGAGGTTGATCGCGCGCATGCCCTGAGCCTGCATCGTGCCGAGCAGAACCGTCCCGCGCACGCCGCCGCGGACAGCGTCCACGGCGTCGCGGGCGGCCGTCGCTGCCGCGAGCGTCGCCCGCGCCTCCGGGAGCAGGGCGTGGCCTGCGTCGGTCAGCTGAACCTTGTGGGTGGAGCGATCGAACAGCGGTGGCTCCGAGCTCGCGCTCGAGGTTGCGAACGCCCGGCCGAGACGGCAGATTGGACGACGTGCAGCCGGTCTGAGGCGCGGGTGAAGCTGCCCTCCTCGGCGACGGCGAGGAAGGTCGCTAGCTGCTCGCAGCTCCAGGCCCGAGAAGTTATCGCCAAACGCGATAACCGTCAGCTTGCTTTTGCGTTGAACGCGATCGACTTGCGGCAGATACTCGACGCATGCAAACGACAGATCACAAAGCTCGATATCAACGACTCGGGCGGAGCGCCGAAGCGGTCTCGGTTTCTGGACCGTGGCGTTTCGCGTTCACGACCGCGATGGCGTTCACGACCGTGCCGACGCCGCTCTGGTCGCTGTATGCCGCAGCGGGATCACTTCTCCTCCTTGACGGTGACGCTCGTGTTCGCCGCGTATGCCGTGGCGGTCGCGCGTCAGCCTGTTCGTCGCCGGGCACCTCTCCGACTCCTACGGACGGCGCCGCGTCCTCGCGCCGGCGCTGGCGCTGAACCTCGTCGCCGGCGTCGTGTTCGTCGCGTGGCCCGAGCTGCCCGGGTTGCTGCTCGCGCGGGTGCTGAGCGGCCTGGGCATCGGTGCGGTGACGGCAACGGCTACAGCGTGGCTGACCGAACTGCGCGGCACGCACGCCAGTGCGCCAGCGGCGGCTCTCAGGTCGTCGCGATCGTCGCCAACCTCGGCGGGCTCGGCCTCGGTGGTCTGGTCTCCGGCATCCTGGCCGAGTGGGCTCCGAGCCCGCTCCGCTTGCCGTTCATCGTCTTCCTCGGCGCTCTGCTGCTGGCCGAGATCGGCCTGTTCGTCGCCCCCGAGACGCGCGGAATGCAGCAGGCCGCGGGCGCGCTATCGCCCCCAGCGTCTGTCGGTGCCGCCGGGCTCGCGCGGACAGCTTCGCTCGCCGCCGCGATCGGCGCGGCGATCGCCTTCGCGCTATTCGGGCTCGTGACCTCGCTCGCGCCCAGCTTCCTCGAAGGGACATTGCACGCGCCGTCCCACGCGCTGGCCGGCGCGGTGTCGTTTGCGATGTTCGCCGCCGCGGCGCTGACGCAGATGCTGACCTCGTCGCGCTCGACCACAACAGCTGCTCGCGACGGCGATCCCGGTGCTTCTGTCGGGCGTCGCCTTGCTGACGCTCGCGCTCTGGCTCCCGGCTCCGAGCTTCGCGGTGTTCCTCGATCGGAGACGTGCTCGCCGGTGCGGGCGCTGGGCTGATGTTCAAGGGCGCGATCGGCGACGGTGTCGAGAGCTCGCCCTGCCCGAGCATCGCGCCGAGGCGCTGGCCGGAGTGTTCCTCGCTTGCTTACCTCGGGCTCGCCGGCCCTGTGATCGGCCTCGGCGCGCTCACCCAGATCGCGTCGACGCGAGTGAGCCTTCTCGTCTTCTCCGGGCTGCTCGCGCTCGGAATCCTCGCCGCCGCCCCGGCGCTGCTCGGCGGGCCGGGCCGCGGCAGCCGCGCCTCGGCGCAACCGCACCCCATCTCCCAAGGAGATCGCCATGCAGACCACGCAACTTCGAAGGAGACCACTGACCATGGAGACCATAGGATTCATCGGACTGGGAAAGATGGGCGGCAACATGGCGGCTCGCTACCTCGCCGCCGGCTACACCGTCTACGGCGAGGCCCGCGACCGCAGCGGTGCGCAGTGGCTCATCGAACAGGGCCTGCGCTGGGTGGACACGCCGCGTCGAGCTCGCGGATGCAGTTGACATCGTGATGACCTCGCTTCCGAGCGACGAGGTGGTCGAGGCCGTCGCCACAGGCCCCGAGGGCCTTATCGCCGGCCTCAGGGCCGGCAAGGTGTGGGCGGATCTGAGCACGATCAGCCCTCAGGCCAGCCGCGCGCTGGCGGAGCGAGTCGCGAACCGAGGGGCATGGAGCACAGATGCTCGACACGCCGGTGTCAGGAAGCGTTCCGCAGGTCCAAGCCGGAACGCTCACGATCATGGTCGGCGGCGAGGAGGACGCCTATCGGCGCGTCGAGCCGATCCTGCGCCTCCTGGGGACTCCGGAGTACATCGGTGAGAACGGTCAGGGCCTCGTGCTCAAGCTCGCGATCAACATCAGCCTGGCCGTGCAGATGCTCGCCTTCTCGGAAGGCCTCCTCCTGGCAGAACGCGAAGGGCATCGATCCCCACCGCGCCGCCCGGGTCATGACCGAGAGCTCCATCGGCTCGCCGATGCTCAAAGCCCGCGTCCCGCTCGTGCTCGACAAGCCCGACGAGACGTGGTTCGACATCGAGCTGATGCACAAGGACATCCGTCTCGCTCGCGAGGCGGGCCACGAGGTCCCCACGCCGCTCCCCACGGCCGAGGTCGCGGACGACATGCTCGCCCGGGCAGACCAACTCGGATACGGACACCGCGATATCGCCGCCGTACACGAGTTCCTGCCGCAGCTCTCCGCGGCCGCGCTTCCCCGCCCCTTCACTGCGGGAGCTACGACCGCTCGTCCGCGCGGCTTGCGGTCAACACTGCCTGGATGGCAGCGGTGACCCGATCGGCCACTACCGAGGAAGTGCCGGCATCGAGCTTGCCGTCCAGGTGCAGGAACGCGAGGCCGTGGACGAGCGCCCAGATCGCCGTCGCCAGTGCCTCGGCGTCGGCGTCCGGAAAGCTTCGCTCCACGATCCCGCGAACGTACAGCGATACCGCTGCAGTGGCGGCGACGCGCTCGTCGTTGTCGCGATCGCACGGCTCGCCGAACATGATTCGGAACAGGGCGGGGCGCTCGAGCGCGAATTGGACGTACGCGACCGCGACGCTCGCCAGCTGATCGGGAGTCGAGGGCGATGGGTGCGCGGCCGCGAGCCGCTGGGCGAGCTCGCGATAGCCCACCGCCGCCACGTCCGAGACGAGCGCTTCGCGGTCGGCGTAATGCCGGTAGGGGGCGGCGGGCGAGACGCCCGTGCGGCGGGCGACCGCACGGAGCGAGAGCGCGGCCTCGCCGCTCTCCTCGAGCAACTCCATGGCTGCACGGACCAACGCTGCCGGCAGGTCTCCGTGGTGGTAGCTCGCCTTAGCTGTGGACACTGGTCACACCGATGTTGACACCGCTCACTTCACTCGTGTAATGTGAGCACCGTAAACATTATCGACTTTCAGGCGGGTGCTTCGATGTCCGACCAGACCGGCCGTATCGTTCTCTTCGGGGCCACGGGGTACACGGGTGAGATGACTGCGCGCGCACTCGTCGCGCGCGGGGCAAAGCCGATCCTGGCGGCTCGTTCGGCCGACCGGCTCGAGCGACTGGCTCAGGAGCTCGGCGGGCTGGAGACGCGGGTCGCGGACGTCGAGCGCGCCGAGACGGTGCGGGCACTCCTGCAGGGTCGCGACGTGCTGGTCTCGACCGTCGGCCCGTTCGTCCGCTGGGGAGCGCCCGCGATCGAAGCGGCGATCGCCGCCGGCGCGGTCTATATCGATTCGACCGGAGAGCCGGCGTTCATCCGCCGCGTGTTCGAACACTACGGCCCGGAGGCCGAGCGAACCGGTGCGTCCCTGCTGACCGCGTTCGGCTACGACTGGGTGCCCGGCAATCTCGCGGGTGCGCTCGCGCTCACAGAGGCGGGAGAAGAGGCGACCCGGGTCGAGATCGCCTATTTCGGCCAGGGCTCGGCGGGCAGCAGCGGCGGCACCGAGGCGAGCGTGATGGGCGCGGCGCTCGAGCCATCCTTCGCCTTGCGAGGTGGTCGTCTGCGAAGCGAACGCACCGGCGCTCGGGTCAAGAGCTTCGCACTCGGCGATCCGTGGGAGCGGCGAGCGATCAGCGTCGGAGGCTCCGAGCACCTCGCGCTTCCCGCCCTGCACCGGCAGCTCCAGGACGTGGACGTCCTGCTCGGCATGGACGCAGCGTACGTGCCGTTCATGCCCGTGATCTCGGCCGCGATCGCCGGCGCAACTACGTTCTCACCCGCGCGAGCTGTGCTGAAGAACTTGCTCAGGCGTCGGGTGAAGGGCTCGAGCGGGGGGCCCGACGAGGCCGCACGCAGCCGTGGGCGTTCAACCATCCTCGCCACGGCGTACGCGAGGGACGGTCGCGAGCTAAGCACGGTCAGACTCGCAGGCGTCAACAGCTACACGTTTGCTTTCAACATCCTCGCGTGGGCGGCCACCGCAGCCGCCGCGGGAAACCTCGCGCCGGGGGCGCTCGGACCCGTCGCCGCATTCGGGCTGAACGAGCTCGAAGCGGGCGCGCGTGCGGCCGGGATCGAGCGGGCACAATCCGCTTCGTAGTGGCAGCCCTCCCGAACACACACGGCGCCGAGAGCCCGGCGCCGTTCTCCGAGGTCAGCGCGCTGATCGGTGCCGGCGACGCCGGACTGTTCACGGCAACGGTCGATCCGAGCTGGACGATCGGTGGGAAGCCCAACGGCGGTTATCTGCTGGCCATGCTGGGACGAGCTGCTGTGGCAATCAGTCCGCACGAGCACGTCGTCGCGGCGAGCGCGTACTACCTGCACGCCCCGCAGCCGGGGCCGGTGTCGATCGCGGCCGAGGCGCTTCGCGAGGGGCGCTCGGCAAGCCAGGTGCGGGCGCGGATGAGCCAGGACGGTCAGGTGTGCGTGGAGACGCTCCTGATCACGAGCCGGCTGGATCCAGCCAGCACGCCGTATTGGGACCGCGGCGTTCCGGAACCGGGAGGCGCGGGCTATGACGACTGCGCTCGCCTGCTTCCACGCGCGCCGAACGGGACGCCGGTGGCGATCATGGAGCAGGTCGAGGTGCGGCTGGAGCCGGACTCGCGGGGCTTCACGCGGGGGCAGCCGAGCGGTCGCGGAGAGCTCCGCGGCTGGCTGGCGCTATCCGGAGGCGAAGACTTCGACCCGGTGTCGCTCCTGTTCGCCGTCGACGCGTTCCCGCCGGCGACGTTCGACATCGAGTTCTCGGGCTGGGTGCCGACGCTCGAGCTGACGGTGTACGTACGGGCGCTGCCGGCACCGGGGCCGGTACGTGTGCTCCAACGGGCTGAGCTGATCGACGCCGAGCGTGTCGACGAGTCCTGCTACGTCTGGGACGGTCACGGCCGGCTCGTGGCCGAGGGCCGACAACTCGCCGGCATCCGCCTCTCGCGCTAGCCGGGGCGCTCAGCTCCCGGCACTCGGTACGTCGGAGCTGACGGCCGCACGCTCGTCTGGCGTGAGGGCCGCCAGCAGGGGAGCGGCAGCGGCGCGCAATTGCGCGACGGCGTCATCGCGCCGTTTCGCCTCTGGCGCTCTGGGCGGCTTCGAAACGTCCTCGAGACTGCTCCATCGATCAGGACCGGAGCGCTCGTAGCGCATCTCGGACGCCTCCTCATGTACCTCGGTCGGCGAGGGGCGCGACAGCGTCTGCGACGCGCTTGGCCTGAGCGACGATGATCGCCGCCTGGGCGGCGATGGCGCGGATTGGTCTCTCACGTGGCGCGAGCGGTTCACCCGGTCGACGATCAGGACCGTCAGGAGCAGCACGAGCAGTCCCGCGAGCACCGAGGCAGTGAAGGAGTGACGCGACCAATAACGGTGCACCGACCCGTCGGCGATGTCGAGGACGACGAGGATGGCGGTGACGGCGACTACCGCCAGAGCCGCGGACCAGGCCGTGTACCGCTTCGGCATCGGCCGATCCTAGTCCCGCTGATATCGCGGCGGTCACGAGCGTTGTCGTGAGCTCCGACTCGCTGCCGCGACAGCCTGCGACTAGCTGGGTGTGATTGCGATGACCGGTATCGGCCGCGTCGTCTTCTGCTGGTACGCGGTATACCGGTCGCGGTTGCCGTCGTTGACGAGCTTCCAGAGACGGTCGTAGCCGGGATCGGACGGCTCAACGATTCTGGCCGTGGCCCGTCGACGCTCGCGCCCAATCTGAATCTCTACGTCTGGCTGCGCTCTCACGTTGTGCAACCACGCCGGCGGGCGGTCCGCGCCGCCATTGGAGGCGACAACGAGGTAGTCGTCGCCGTCGCTGGCGTAAACCAAGCCGTTGGTCCGGGTTGCGCCCGAGCGGCGCCCCGTCGTGCGAAGCAGGAGCGTGGGGACGCCGATCATCCGGTGCCCGAGCCGCCCGTCGGTTCGCTTGTACAGCTCCTCATGTATGCGCAGGACTTGACCGGTGAGACTCACGACGACGCAGCATATGGGACCGGAGGCGAGGTTCGGTCCTCCCGCCGGGGGTGGGTGTTCAGTTCGGCGTGCTCGTGGTGGTGATCTCGCGCGTGTAGTAGCCCGCGTTCAGGTCCTCGAGGAGGCCGGGATGGCTGGGGTGCCAGTCATAGGTCGCCCGGGTGAGCTCGCTCGAGGCCGGCACGTCGCGCGCGAGGAACATGGCGAGGAATCCGAAGTGGTCGGTCGCGTGGTCGGGCTCGACGCTGCGCGTCGGGATGCCGAGCGCCTGGCCGATCGCTGCGGCGATCTTCCGTGTGGGGATCCCTTCCTCGGCGACCGAGTTCAGGACGGCTCCGGCCGGTGCGTGACTGAGCGCTTTGAGGTAGAGCGGGGCCGCATCGAGCACGTGAACGGCCGGCCACCGGTTGGAGCCGTCGCCGATGTACCCGGACACGCCGGAAGCTCGGGCGATCTGGGTGAGGATCGCGACGAATCCGTGGTCGCCCTCGCCGTGGACGGTCGGCGGATGGCGTACGGAGGACACCCTGATTCCCTTGGCTGCCATCTCGACGCGGGCGTACTCGGATGCCGCGCGGGGGTGGGAGTCCTCCGGCGGCATGTCGCTCTCGGTGGCGAGCTGCCCGGCTTCGCCAAAGCGGTTCCCGACGAGAAGACGAGCGGCTTGCCCGTCCCCTCGAGGACCTCGGCGAACGCTTCGAGCGCGCGCTGGTTGAGCGCCGCGGCCTCGGCGAACCGGTCGAAGTCGTCGTGGTTGTAGGCGGTGTGGATGATGCCGTCGGCGGCCGCCGCCGCGGTCTTCAGGGTGCCGAGGTCCTCAAGCGTCCCGCGGACGACCTCGACTCCTCTGTCCTGCAGCTTCGCTGCGGAGATCTCGGAGCGCGCCAGCCCGCTGACCTGGTGGCCTGCTTCGAGGAGCTCGGTGACGACGGCTGACCCGATCCATCCAGTCGCGCCGGTGACGAATACGCGCATTGCAAATGCCTCCTGTGGGAATGATCTCCGGCTATGTCAGCCACTGACATCACTCTACCACATTGATGTCAGATTCTGACATCAACTACGATTGAGCAATGGTCCGCTGGGAGCCCGACAGCCGTGGACGG
The DNA here is from genome assembly GCA_963710305.1 of uncultured Solirubrobacterales bacterium. Lineage (GTDB taxonomy): Bacteria > Actinomycetota > Thermoleophilia > Solirubrobacterales > Solirubrobacteraceae > Palsa-465. The sequence goes on from CAVPZV010000005.1 coordinate 360,471, forward strand.
CTCGAACAGGCGGCGCTAGCGCTGTTCGGCGAACTCGGCTACGAGGAGACGACCGTCGCCGCGATCGCGGAACGCGCGGGCGTGACCGAGCGCACCTTCTTTCGCCACTTCGCCGACAAACGCGAGGTGCTGTTCGGTGGCGGCACCGCTCTGCAGGACGCCATCGTCGCCGGCGTGCATGGGGCGGGTCCTGAGCTTTCCCCCCTTCAGGCGGTCGCCGAGGGGTTCGCCGCAGCCGGGGAGCTGCTCCAGGGGCGCCGTCAGTTCGCGCTGGCGCGCAGCGCGATCATCGCCACCAACCCCGCGTTACAAGAGCGCGAGCTGATCAAGCTCGCCTCGATCGCCACCGCTGTCGGCGAGGCGTTGCGAGCGCGCGGTGCCAGCGAACCAGACGCAGAGCTCATCGCCCAGCTCGGCCTCGGCGCGTTCCGCGTCGCGTTCGGCCAATGGGTTGCGACGGCGGATGCGTCGCCGCTCTCGGAGCTGATCACTGAGGCGTTCGGGCGGGTGACGGCATTGGCGCGCTGAGCGCGCCGGGCCGGCCGGAGATCCTGCTGCGCTGGTCCGTCGACGGCGCCGTAATGATGCCGCAACGCCCGAAACGCCGCGCACGCTTTGCCTGCGGTAACGGCGACGCACTAACCCCGTTAGCCGAGGGCTCCCCGCGTACGCGGGCGCGATCAGCACGATCTCGCGTCCAATGCCAGAGCGGACTCGGCGGCCCTGGACCGTCGGTCGCGTAGGGTTACTCTCGCGCGTGTCCGTGCCGGAGCCCCAGCCGATTCTCAGCCATCCAACGGAGTCGGCCATCTTCCTCGTGCTGACGGTGCGTTCGGGGTCGGAGGCGGAGGTGGCAAGCGTGCTGGCGGACGTGCCGGGGATCAAGCGGTCAGTGGGATTCCGGGTGCCGGAGGCGGAGCTGAGTTGCGTCGTGGGGCTCGGAGCCCGGCTATGGGATCGGATGACGGCTGGTCCCCGTCCGGCCGGGCTGCACCCATTTCGCGAGCTCGTCGGGCGCGCGTCATACCGCCGTCGCCACGCCGGGTGATGTGCTGTTGCACATCCGGGCTCGTCGCTTCGACCTGTGCTTCGAGCTGGCTCAGCGGCTGACCGAGCGGCTGCGTGCGCACGCCGAGGTCGTCGATGAGGTGCATGGCTTTCGCTCCTTCGACGACCGGGATGTCCTCGGGTTTGTCGACGGGACAGAGAATCCCGAGGGCGCGGCAGCGACGGAGGCGGTATTGATCGGCGCGGAGGATCCGGCTTTCGCCGGTGGCAGCTACGTGATCGTTCAGAAGTACCTTCACGACCTCGTCGCCTGGGATGCCCTCTCGACCGAGGAGCAGGAGCTGATCATCGGCCGCACCAAGCTGACCGACCTCGAACTGCCCGACGAGGTGAAGCCCGCCAACTCGCACCTGGCGCTCAACGTGATCACCGGGCCCGATGGTGAGGAGCAGCCGATCATGCGCTTCAACATGCCGTTCGGCCGAGTCGGCGCGCGGGGAGTTCGGGACGTACTACATCGCCTACGCGCGCACGTCGGCGCTCATCGAGCACATGCTGAGCAACATGTTCATCGGCGATCCGCCCGGCAACACCGACCGCATCCTCGACTTTTCCACGGCCGTCACCGGCGGCTTGTTCTTCGTCCCTTCAGCCGGCGGCCTGGACAGGTTGACCGAGGCCGGCGCGGCCGGCGCGCGGAACTCGCCCGTGACCGCGCCGGCGTCAGAGCCCGGCGACGGATCGCTGAGTATCGGCAGCCTCCGCCAGCGGCAGTGAACGGAGCTGAGCCTCGGTCTCTGCGCTCTGTCTCCGGCCGCGGCTCACACCTCGCGCCGGACGGCGCGGGCTATTGCCGGTAGCGCTCGACCGTGTCGGCGTCGCGAACGCGTGCTTGGTCGGGATCGCCGCCCGAGTCGCGAAGGGCTCTGCGCTGGCGCAGCAGGTCCCAGCACCGGTCAAGCTCGACTTCGACCGTCCTCAGCCGCCGGTGATCTTCCTCGAGCCGATCCGCGTCCTTGGCGTCGTCCTGCTCGCGAGCGCGAAGCTGGTGCTCCTCTGCGACAAGCCTCTCTATGCGCGCCGCGATGCTCTCGTCGCTCATGACTGGATCCTAACCGTCGTGCCGGGTCGTTCAATGTACGACAGACCTGTCCGAGATCCGCGGACCGGGAGGCGCTTCGTCCCGGGGACCGCTCGGTGACCGAAAGGAACGATGTGTCGACAAACGCGCGTACCCCCGACGTGATGACCAAGCTCAGTCCGTGGTCGGTGGCAGAAACCGTGGCCAGGTTATCGGCGACCGTGGCCGCCAAAGGGATCAAGTTGTTCGCCACGATCGACCACAGCGGCGAAGCACAGGCGGCAGGCCTCGAGCTACGCGAGACGAAGGTCGTGATATTCGGCAGTCCCGTAGCCGGGACGCCGGTCATGCAGGCGGCACCGCTCGCGGCGCTTGATCTACCGCTCAAGGTGCTCGTGTGGGCAGATGGGGAGCAGACCAAGCTGAGCTACACGCCCCCGGTCGTCCTCGCCAAGCGCTACGCGCTCAGCGACGATCTGACTGCCAGATTGGCGGCGATCGACGCCATCACGGATGCGGCCATCAACCAATAGCCGAGGACTCCCGCGGCGCTCCCGACGATGCAGCCAGCCATCTGGCCGCACAGGTCGCGGAACAAGCGTCACCCGAGCTCGTCGAGGCGCCAGGGTCTGCGACCAGGGCTGACACGGGCGCGACCGGGCGCCTCGTGTGCAACTCTGCTCTTCCCAAGCGATCGAGAGCCACAAGCCACCATGCAGCCAGACGGCACCCATCACATCACCTGCATCACCGCGGACGCGCCGAGAAACGTCGAGCTCTATGCCCGCGTGCTGGGGCTGCGCCTGGTCAAGAAGACGGTGAACTTCGACGCGCGCGACGTGTACCACCTCGACTTCCAGGGCCAGAACGCATGAGCGCCCAGTGGTCATCGGCCAACTACTCCGACTGGAGCGCGACGTGCGACACGCTGCACGCCCACACCCAGGTTCTCGGCAAACTGGCGGTGGCGCTGGCTCCACCGGAGCCCCAGCTCCAGCACGCTGCTCTGCGTCTCACCGTCCGTGGCTGGGAGACGCTGCCGCTCCCGGCCCCCGACCGTTCCGGAGCGCTGGTCGTCGGGCTCGATCTGCTCGCACACGAGGCGTCGATCCAGCACAGCGACGGCAGCAGCCAGGCGGGTTGACCTCAAGCCTAATCGTCCGGTTGGCGAGGTCACCCAAGAGGTCCTCTCGGCTGTCCGTGCCTTGGGAGGCGCGGTGGAGATCGATCCGGCGCCGCAGGAGGTGTCGTGGACCAATCCGCTCGACGAAGACGATGAGCATGGCACCTACGATCCGGAGGCGGTGGCTTCGTACTTCGCAGCCGCTACGCAGGCGGCGCTCGTGCTGAGCGAGTTCCGCGCTCCGTACCGCGGCCGCTCAACCCCGGTAAACGCATGGTGGGGATCGTTCGACCTGGCAGTGAATCTGTTCTCCGGCTTGCCGGCCGAGCCGCCGGCGCCGGACTTCATCATGCGCAACGCGATGGACGCCCAAGAAGTCGCGCTGGGCTGGTGGCCGGGCGATCCTCGCTACGGAAAGGCCGCGTTCTACGCGTACGCACACCCTGCCCCGGACGGCTTCGCGGGGGGCCAGCTCACCTCGGCCGCCGGCCGCTGGGACGACGCTCTAGGCGAGTTCGTCCTCGACTGGGACGACGTCCGTTCCAGCGCTGACCCGCGGAGCACCGCGCTTGATTTTGCCCGCGCGGCCTTTCACCACGCCTGCGTGACCTGCGAATGGGATCCGACGCTGCTCGCGAGCGCCGAAGGCACTCCACCGCCTGTCAGCTGATCGCGTTAGCCGGGCAGGTCCTCGGGCCGCTTCTTGGCGAGCCTGCCCTCGAGCAGTCCGGGCGGCTCCGAGCAGGAAGGAAGCCAGCGAGACGATCGGCGCGAGCACGGGTAGGCCACCGCTGTGCGCGATGCCAAAGCCGAGCAGCACGATGTTGCCGGTCATGTTGGCCGTGAAGACACGACCGAGTCCGAGATAGGCGACGCCACTGGTCCAACACCCTGGTTCGAGAGGCCAGGGCGTGCGGTAGCCGCGCGGAGTCGGTGCCACTGGGCCGTGTCGTCTCCGGCCTCATCTACCTTCCGGGTATGCGGAGCAGCGTTGACGCGCGGAGCTATGGCACGGTCTTCGATGAGGTCGCCGACGAGTATGAGCGACACCGTCCGACCTACCCGGACGAGCTCATCGACCGGGCCTGCGAGGCGGCCGGCCTCGCTCCCGGCGACACCGTGCTCGAGGTCGGCTGCGGCACCGGCCAGCTGACGCGCAGCCTGCTCGAGCGGGGCCTGCGGGTTACGGCGGTCGAACCTGGCGAACGACTGATCGCGCAGGCGCGCGCTCGACTGGACGGCGCCGGCGACCTGCAGTTCGTCAACGCGCGGCTGGAGGACGCGGCGCTCCCTCACGACCACTATCTGGCCGTGTTCTCGGCCTCCGCGATCCACTGGATCGATCCGGACGTGAGCTGGCGTACGGCGGCGGATGCGCTCGTCGACGGTGGGACCATCGCGCTGCTCTCCTACTTCGGCTTGGAGGAGCCGCGCAGCGCCGACGATCAGCAGGCACTGCGGGCCGCGATGGCGAAGGTCGCGCCCGAGCTCGCGGACGAGTGGCCGACCTATCGCGACCTCGACGGCACGCTCGCTGGCGTCGCCCAGCGCCGTGACAACGTGTCAGACGTATGGGCGTGGCTTGGAAGCTACGACGTCGCGCGCACGTATGCGGGACGCCTGTTCGATGACGTCCAGGTCGCCGCGGCCCCGCGGCTCGTCGAGCAGACGGCTGAGGAGCTCAACGCTCTGCTCGGCACCATGTCGTTCTGGGCGCGGCTGTCACGCCGACAGCGCGACGCTCTCGCAGGCGAGAACCACGCTCTTCATCAGCGGCTCGGCCGGCTGATCCGCTCGAGCACCGTTGCCTGCGTGGTAACCGCTCGGCGGGCGCCTGCGCGTGAGCATCCGATCTAGTTCGTCGCCTCTCGGCCGAGCACGGCCTCGCCCGCCCAACGCTGTTATCCGCCGTCGACAGCACCCAGAAGTTAACTGCCCCTACTTGTGCGCGGTCGTGCATACGGTAGTCGTGATGCCCGCGTCGTAGTCCGATTTACATACCGCCCAGCAGGCATTCGTCGTATCGTGGCGAACCTAGGGGCCCGCTCATCACGCTCGGATTGGAGTTCACACTATGCCTGCAGCCCGCAAACCCACGACACGCAAGAGCACCGCCGCGCGCGCGACGGGGAGCCGCTCGACCGGCAGCGCCACCGGTTCGCGTACGACCGGCCCTGCCCCCGGTGTCCGCACGAGCGGCCGCGCCACCGGCTCCGGCTCCACGGGTTCTCGCTCGACCGCCCGCTCCACCGGTTCCCGCTCCACCGGTTCTCGCTCGACCGCCCGCTCCACCGGTTCCCGCACGAGCGGTGGCACGCCGCCTCTCCGTTCCCCCGCCACCCGCCGCGAGGTCGAGCAGCGCATCGCTCGCCTCGACAAGCACCTGAATGAGGCCGGCGAAGCGCTCCAGTTGCTGGGCCAGGACTTCGGCCGCGGTGGCCGGAGTGCCTATAGAGAGGTCACGAAGGCGCTGCGTGCATTGCGTAAGGACGCGCAACGGACGAACCGCACCCTGCTGAAGGACTTCGACCAGCTGCGTTCCGCGGTTACCCCGGGCGGTTCGACGCGACGCTCGTCGGCGAAGCGCGCGGCTCCCTCAACCTCTGGCGCCACTGCCGGTCGCGGACGTCGCTCCAGTGCGTCCGCAGGATCATCAGCTGCCAAGACCGCTGGCGCCACGTCGCGCCGGGCGGCCGCTAAACCTGCGGCCAGCAAGTCTCGTTCGACGACGAAACGGACGCGGCGGTCGGCTGCGAGCAAGTAGCCACTCGGGCGGCGGGATCGACAGCGGGCGATCGGCGCGGGTAACCGCGCCGGAGGGTGTGGAACCTTCAGGGCCCCTTCGGTCAGTGCTCGAGTCGGGCGACCAGCCGGCGAAGCTCCGCGTCGGGCAGCGACCGTTCGATCAGCGGAAACAGCTCGCGTTCCTCGCGTCGCACGTGGTCCCCGAGTTGGATGCCGAGCTCATGGAGCGCCCGCAGGTCTGGGCGCTCTGCGCCAGTGACCGTGTGCGCGAGGCGGCGAATCCGCACATGATCGCTCAGCACCTTGAGAACGATTGGCTCCTCAGGATCGATGACGCCGGCACACGCCGGCAACAGAATCTCTTCCTCCTCGCGAAAATGCGCTTGGCCCTCGGACTCCCAGAACGCCACGAAGCGGTCCCGCGCCTCGATGCCCGTTGTGTCGCTCGCGCGCTTCAGGCGCTGCGCCACGACGAGCGCGTGGTGATGGTCGCGCGACAGCTCCTCGAGTGCAGGATGGCGTCTCACAAGTAGTCATCCGAGCCTAGCCGGGATGGCGTCTTCGGCGCTGAGGCTACGTGCGATATCGCACACGTGACTTATCGCGCAGCACCGACTAGGCTTGCCTGATGGAAGCTGAGCGAGCCCGGGAGCTGCTTGCGAGGGAGCGGTCCCGCATCGAGCAGTCGCTGGCGGGGTTGCAGCGCCAGGGTCCGCTAGAAGGCTCCGAGAGCATCGAGCCTGGGGACGTCGGGATCCGAGGACCTCTACCAGGATGAGTTCGATGCCGGCCGGCGTGAGGACATGCGCCGCGCGCTGGCCGCGGTCGAGCGTGCGGAGGCTCGACTGGCGGATGGGACGTACGGACTGTCGGTCGAAAGCGGTCAGCCGATTCCCGACGCGCGGCTCGAGGCGCGACCGACTGCCGAGCGAACCGTCGACGAGGAAGACCGGATCGGGCGAGGATGAGCGTTGCCCGTCGGCCCGTTCGGCCGACGGTGGGCTGAAGGAGGCTCGGCGCGTGTTCGCTTGGTTCGACGAACTGGCGGGGTTTCTGCGCATTCCTTCGGTGAGTGCCGATCCGGCACGTGCCGGCGACGTCCGCGCGGCCGGCGAATGGGTGTGCGAGTTTCTGCGTGACGCAGGCGGCGACGCTGAGCTGCTCGACTGGGACGGGCAGCCGCTCGCGGTCGGGGAGATTCGCGCGTCGGCCGATGCGGACAGCGCTCCCACCGTGCTGTGCTACGGCCACTTCGACGTCCAGCCGCCGGATCCCCTGGAGCTGTGGGAATCCTCACCGTTCGAGCCCGAGATCCGCGGCCCGTACATATACGCGCGCGGGATCGCCGACGACAAGGGGCAGCTCTACCTGCTGCTGTGCGCGGCGCGCGAGCTCGCCCGGGCCGGCCGGCTGCCCGTCAACGTACGTTTCGCCTGCGATGGGGAGGAGGAGACCGGGGGCCAGTCGATCATCGGTTTCCTGGCGGTCGATGAGCGCGGCGCGGATGTGGCCGTCATCTTCGACAGCGAAATGGTCGCTCCGGGAGTGCCGGCGTTCAACATCGCGACGCGCGGCCTGGTCTACTTCCACCTCGAACTGCGTAGCGGCAGCCGCGATCTTCACTCGGGCATGTTCGGTGGCGCCGCGCTGAACGCCGCCCACGCGCTGATGGCGACACTCGATGCGCTCGTGGCGCGTGATGGCCGATTGGCCGAGCCACTGCGCGCCGGAGTCGCCGAGCCCTCCAGCCGAGGAGCTCGAGAGTTGGCGCCGGCTGCCGGCGGGCGCGCAGCAACTCGCCGACCAGGGTGCCCGGCCGGCTGATCCGATGGCCGCCGAGGACTTCTACGTGCGGACGTTCGCCGAGCCGGCGCTGGATGTGAACGGGATCGAGAGCGGGTCGCCGCAGCTGCAGAAGACCGTTCTTCCCGTCCACGCGGTCGCCAACGTCTCGATCCGGCTCGCGCCCGGCCAGGACGTATCGGTGGTGGCCAGGGCGTTCGAGGAGGCGGTGCTGGCTGCCGCACCGGATGGCACCGAGCTGAACGTGCAGCTGCTGTCTTCGGCCATGCCCGGGCTCGTCGCCCCCGAGCCGCGCGCCGTGCAACTGGCCCAGGACGCGTTCGAGCGGGTGATCGGGGCCAGGCCGCTGCTGATCCGCAGCGGCGGGACGCTGCCGATCGTTCCCGCGCTGAGCGCCCGCGGGATCCCCGCCATCGTCTCGGGGTTCTCGCTGCCCGACGCCAACATCCACTCACCCAACGAGCGCCTCCTCGCCGAGTACGTACCGCTCGGCATCGCCACAGCACGAGCGCTGATGGAGGAATTCGCCAAGCTGTGACTCCGGCGGAGCGGCATCAGCCGCTTCCTGAAGAACTGCGCCGGCTGAACTTACCCATTGCGTCGCGATGATGTGCTGCGCTTCCCGCAGAGTCATCGCGCCGTCACAGACCTTCGAATGCAGCGTGTCCTCGACCGCGTCCTTCGGGTTCGGGGAGGCGCCTGGCTCGGGCCACAGATTGCGCGGATCGTTGGTTGCTCCACCGAGCTCGAGGGAGACGAGATGGTCGTATTCGTACTCGTGGATCGGGCCGGTGTCACCGTAGGCGGCGATGCTCGCCACCTTCTCCTTTTCTGTGACGTGCTCGGGAGGCCGGACGGTCTCACTCCAACCGCGGACGCAGATTGTCTGGTCGATGTTCGCTGAGTGACGGCCGGATTCAGTGCACCGGGCGTGCAGCCCGGGTCCGGTTCGGAGAACAATCCAGAGCCCCGGGCGTGGCACGAATCGGGGCGCGGGCTGCGGCTGCACGACGTTGTTGCTGGCGCTCGAAAAGACGAACTCCTCCGGGACGCGCGCGCGAACCTTCGGCTTTCTCTGCGGTGATGCCTTGGCGCGATGAGGTACCGAGGAGGCCTTCGGTCGGCGCCGAAGCGGACGTTTGGGACGGAGCGTCGCGCTGCTCGGAGTCGCTAGCTCGCGCAGCTCGCGAGCGCTGCGATGAGGACAAGCGGCCAGCACGCATGTGGTGACCCACCGAACCCACCGGCGGCGCCAGCTGGTTGCCTGTGCCTCAACCGCTCGCGCTACTTGCAGTTCGGATCCGGATCCCAGACGCTGGCGGCTTCGGCCACCGACAGCGGGCCGCCGGCCGGGATCAGCTGGACGTGGTTGACCTCGGTGTTGTCCGGATCGTCGGTCGGGTCGAACGGGCGGTACAGGTCGAAGCGGGCCAGCTGCGGCCTCGGTGATCTGAGCGGCGCTCGAGCGCAGCAGGCTGTTGACGCCGATGTCCTCGGCTTCGCCGCGCGTGTGTGGGTCGTTGGCGTAGCCGCCGACGGCGACGCTGTGCGCGGGCGTGCGGTAGCCGCTGATGCCGTAGATAGTGACGCCGAGGGACTGGGCCAGCGCGTTCAGCTCGGCGGTGATCTGTGGAAGGTCGACCCTGCGCCTGCTGTGTTCCGGGATCGGCCAGGAAGCCGGGGCCGGCGCCGATCACCACCGGCTGGGCCTGGCGGCGTTGACCGCGCCGCCGCACAGGTTGAGCTGCTGGAGCTCGCGCTTGACCGAGGCCAGCGGCGGAGCGTGGGCGTTGACGTCGCCGACGGGAGACGGGCTCGTCCGGAGCCGCAACGCCACCGCCGCCTGCGCGCCCGCCACCGGTTCGAGCGCCTGTGGGTGGGCGCGCGGCAGCGCGGTGCTCGCTGCTTCGTGGTCGCGGCGGGTCCGAGCCCGTCCGCGATGCCGATGCGCCGCAGCCGGTCGCGCCGAACCCGAGCGCCAGCGCCAGCGCGGCCGTGATGGCCCCGCGTCTCGCCGCAGCAGTCATCGAGTCCGTGCCTCCACAGCGCTCAAGGTAGTGCGGAGCCGATCGCGTTGACGCAGTTGCGTAGGTTTTGAAGCGTCCTTTGCCGCTCTCGTGCGGGGTTCGCGCGACCGACGCGAGGCGCGGTCGGCGATGCTTGCGATATCTCCGTCGCCCAGAGGCGGCGCAGGGGCTCGCGGCCCGTTGGCGCGGGACGGGGCCGGCGGCGCGAGCGGGTCCGAGCATAAGTGCGTCCTCGCGGCGCCGGATCCGACGCGGCCGCGCTTCTGCTCGCTCACCGGGCATAACCGCGGCCGGACGGGATCTTGCGCCACCCGGACGCGGTTCTGCTCGCCCCTCCGCGCTCAGGCCATGCCGCCAAGGCCGACGGGATCGACCGATCGCTACTACCGGATCGCTCGGGCGGCCGAGCTTTCGCTGCGAAAGCACGGCACTCGTCGGTGCTCAGCGTCCGGCCTGTCGAACAGGGTGCGCTGCTCCGAGAACGTGAGCGGTCGCCAGCGCCGGCGGTCTTCCTGCCACACGTAGACGTTCACGTCGACGATGCTGCGCACGCCGCGGAGTGCCTCGATCGTCTCCGCCGCGCCGGCGTCCTCAGCCAGGGTCTGCCGGGTCATCACGTCGATCACGCGGAACCGCCGCGGTACGCGCGGTTTGGGCTCCGGCTCTGCCGGCTTGGGCTTCGGCTTCGGCGGCACCGACAGCGGCTCGGGCTCCGAGCGGCGCTTGGTGACGCTCTCGAGCGGGACCATCGTCGCGCCCGTGCCCTTCGTGTCGGTGTGCAGGATCCAGGTCTTTCCCACGCTTTCAGGATAGGACCCGGCAGCGGAGCAAACCGCGCGCTCGACGGCCGCCGGGGACACTTGGTGCGTGGACAACGCGGAGATCGCCGACCGGCTCGACCTGTTCGCCTCCCTGCTCGACCTCGCCGAGGCCAATCCATACATGGCGCGCGCCTACCGGCGCGCGGCCGAGACGATCCGAGCGGCGGCGCTGCCGGTGGCCGACCTCGTGCGGACCGGACGCGCGCGCTCGCTGCGAGGCATCGGTCCGGGCATCGAGGCGCGCCTGCGCGAGCTCGTCGAGACGGGGGAGATCGCCGAGCTCGCCGAGCTCGAGCGGGACCTCAGCCCTGAGCTGGTCGGGCCTGGGCCGCTACCTCGGGCTCGGGACCAAGCGCTCGCTCGAGCTCGCCCGGGCGCTGGGCGTGCGCACCGCCGAGGAGTTTCGCGAGGCGGTCACCGCAGGCCGGCTGCGCGCAGTGCGCGGGGATCGGACCCAAGACCGAAGCGCGCCTGCTCGAGGCCCTGGCCCGCGAGTCGGATCCGCGCTCCGCGTCAGGGGCTCCTGCTGAACCGCGCGCTCGAGTTGAGCGGAGCCGTCGCCGCCGCGCTGGGCGGTGAGATCGCCGGCGACGCGCGACGCTGGCGCGACTCGTGCGAGCGGCTCGCCGTGGTCTGCGCTGGCGGACGACCCCGAGCCGGCGCTCGATCGGTTCGCGACGCTGCCCCAGATCGTCGCGGTGATCGAACGCTCCGCGCGGCGAGCGGTCGGCGTGACCGTCGACGGGGTGCCGATCGAGCTCGTCGTCGGCGCGGCCGGAGCGGTTCGGCACCGAGCTCGTTCGGAGCACCGGCTCGCCGAGATTACGTCGCTGCGCTGGAGCCGCTCCCGGACGCTCCCGACGAGGGCGCGCGTGTACAGCGCGCTCGGACTGCCGTGGTGCCCTCCCGAGCTGAGAGAGCAGCCGTTCCGCGCCGAACCGCCTCCGCTCGTCGCGCTCGAGGACATCCGGGGCGACCTGCACTGTCACACGACCTGGTCGGACGGCCGGGCGAGCGTCGAGGAGATGGCGCGCGCGGCACGCGATCGCGGATACGACTACGTCGCGATCTGCGATCACACCCCGGCCGTGGGGGCGGTGCGTGGCCTCACGCCCGACGACGTTCGGCGCCAGGCCGAGGAGATCGCCGCGGCCAACGAGCGGCTCGCCCCGTTCCGCGTGCTGCGCGGCATCGAGTGCGACATCCTCGCCGATGGCAGGCTCGACCTCCCCGACGACGTGCTCGCGGAGCTCGACTGGGTGCAGGCGAGCGTTCACGCGCGGCCAGCGGATGCCGCGCCGCGAGATGACCAAGCGCGTCGAAGAGGCGCTGCGCAACCCGTACGTCCGCTGCCTCAGCCATCCCACGGGGCGCTACATCAACCGTCGGCCGGAGAACGCGGTGGATCTCGAGCGCATATTCGAGCTGGCGCTCGAGGAGCACGTCGCGGTCGAGGTCAACGGGCTTCCCAACCGCCTCGACCTGAGCGGGGAGCACGTCCGCGAGGCCCTCAAGGCCGGCGTCCAGATCGTCTGCTCGACCGACGCTCATTCGGTGCGGGGCCTCGCCAACATGGTGCTGTCGGTGGCGACGGCAAGACGCGGGTGGGCAGCGGCCGAGAACGTGGTCAACACCAGGCCGCTCGAGGCGATCAGTCGATCATGATCGACCTCGCGGCGAGGTCCTCGAGATCCGACGCGGATTCATCGGCATCCGGATCCTCGCGCGGCGATGAGCCAGGACCGTATTCGAGCGGCCGATCGACGAATGCGGTGCGCAGTCCGGCGTGCCGAGCCGCCGCGAGGTCTCCGGGGTGGGCCGCGACGAGCATCAACTCGGACGGCTCCAGGCGGAGCAGCCGCGCGCCCATCAGGTAGACCTCGGGAGCGGGCTTGTACGCCCGAGCCAACTCGGCCGAGAAGAGGCAGTCGAGGCGAAAATCGCCGTGACGCGTCAGGTCGACCAGCAACGCCATGTGGCCGTTGGAGAGCGCCGCGGTCACGAACCGGGCGCGCAGCATCTCGAGGCCGCCACGCACGTCGGGCCATGGGTCCAGCCGGTGCCACGCACTCACCAGCCGGCGCCGCTGCTCGAGGTCCAGGTCCAGACCGCGCTCGCTCAGGAGGTCGGCGAGCGTCGCCATGTGGAGCTCGTCGAAGTCGCCCCACGGCCGGTCGCCCCGGTTGACCTCGAGCATGATCGGCACGTACCGGCTGCGCCAGTCGTCGGCAAGCTCACCGGGGTCGCCCGCCGACCGACGTCGTCGCGAAACGCTTGCGCGATCGTGGTCCGCCAGTCGACCAGCGTCCCGAATACGTCGAAGGCGAGGGCTCGGACGGGCACTTCAGCCGATCGCCACCAGCTCATCGCAGGCCGAAGTGATGTCCGGGTCGTTCGTGGCGATGATGACGACGGCGCCGCGCCGACGCCTCGGCGAGCAGTAGGTCGAGCACGACCTGGCGCCAGTGCGCGTCAAGCGCCGACGTGGGCTCGTCGGCGAGGATCACGTCGGGGCGGCCGGCGAGCGCACGCGCCACGGCCACTCGCTGGCGCTGGCCGCCGGAGAGCTCGCCCACCAGGTGAGCCGCGTGGTCGGCCAGGCCGAGCACGGCGAGCGCCGCGAGCGCACCGTCCGCCACCTCGGCCTTGGCCATGCCCTTCGCCTGCAGCGGCAGCGCGACGGTCTCCTGCGCGCTGAGCAGCGGGACGAGGCAGAGGTTCTGGAAGATGAAGCCGGTCGCGGCCTCGCGCCACAGCACGCCCGGTCGCTCCGTCGACCAGCAGCCGGCCCGCGGCAGTGGGCATGAGGCCGCCGAGCGCGTAGAGCAGGGTGGTCTTGCCCGATCCGGAAGGTCCGGTCACCCCGACCACGCGTCCGGCGCCGGGCGCGGAGGTCGAGGTCGCGCACGAGCACCGTGTCGCCTCCTGCCACCGAAAGCCCCTCCGCTCTGATCTCGGCCACGGTCATCTTCGGCAGCCTTCGTCGTCGCCGGCATCGTCCGCCTCCGGGCGCAGCTCGACGACGTCGTCCGTGACGGCCACCCGGAACAGCGTGCCCGGCGGGATACAGGGCGGCCACGTCGCGCAGGCAGCTGCACGGTTCCGTCCCGTCCGACGACCGCGAACGTCGCGGCCGCCCCGTCCCTCCGAGCCGATCAGCCCGTGGGAGATCGTCACCGTCCGCGGCAACGCCTCGGCCACAGCGCGTCATGGGTGACCACGATGACGGTGGCGCCGCTCACGCCGTGGGCGTGGCGGAGAGCGTCGATCACCGAGTCGCGTGCGGCAGGGTCAAGCTGGTGGTCGGTTCGTCGGCCAGCAGCACGCTGGGCGAGGTGGCGACCGCGCTCGCCAGCGCCACTCGCTGCTGCTCGCCGGCCGAGAGCTGGTGCACGGGCCGCTGGGCGACCGGCTCCAGGCCGAACGTGTGACACGAGCTCGTCCGGATCCCAGCGAAGCGGCCAGCCTCGCCGGCGTGCTCCGCGCTGGGCGAACGCCAGGTTCTCGAGCACGGTCGCGTACGGGAGCAGGTTCTGGAGCGGGTCTTGGAGCAGGAGCAGCGAGAGCTCGGTGGCGCGCAGGCGCGCGAGCCCGCGCTCGTCCATGCGAGCGATGTCGTGGCCGGCCACGAGGATCTTGCCCGCCGTCGGGCGCTGCAGGCCGCTGAGCAGCGAGAGCAGGGTCGACTTGCCCGAGCCCGGAGGGTCCGAGCAGCGCGAGCATCTCGCCCGCGCGCACCACGAGCTCGACGTTGCGCAGCGCGGCGATCGGACCCGTCCTCGCCCGGATAGACGTGGACCACGCCGGCGCACACGCACGTCGGCGCCGGCGTCCGGAGAGCTCAGCCGGCTGTGTCATTGGGCGCGCTTCGCAGCAGGATGGGTGACATGCGCCGGATCGAGGACGACGCCGACGGCGGCGCCGGCCAGGAGCGACCACGAGCACGACGGCCGCTGACACCGCCGCCAGCGAGCGCCGCGGGCAGCCCATAGTGAAGCGGGACCGCGACGGTGCAGGCGAGCTCCGGCAGCGAGGGAAGGGCCATCGCGGCGCGCCAGGATCCGGCGCCGCTCCGAACAGGGCGGTCACGGCGAGGACCGCGGACTCGACCGCGAGCGACTCGGCCAGCACCCGGCGGGGGATGCCGGCGACCTCGAGCGCGGTCAGCTCGGTTGCCCGCTGCGCGGGCGGTCGCGCCGAGGGCGCCCAGCGTGCTGGCGCCGCGGCGAGCAGCGCCGCGATCGTGGCCACCAGGAGGAAGTCGTCGGCAAGCGCGGGCCCGGTTCGCTGGAGCTGGCTGAAAGCCGCTGCGAGGCCCGCTGCACGCGGTCGACACGCAGCCCCGCTGCCTGGAGCCGAGCGAGCGCATCGGCGGAGCGGCGGGCCCAGCCAGACCTGATCCGCGGCGTACGGGCTGGTCGGGTTGACCTGGAGCCGGCTCAGGAGGTCGAGGTCGACCATCACCGCGTCGCTACCGACTCGGGGAGCGCCGAGGCGGTGACCGCCGGGCTGACGTTGAGCGTGTCGCCGTCCAGCCCCTGGGCGGGGACCGGGTTCCCCGGAGCCGGCCCCGTTGATCGCTTCGACCTCCGAGGTGACCGCCGCCGGGAGCCGGCGGGATGGTCGGCGGGCGAGGCCATCGGCGGGGTGACCGACCCCTGCGCGCCGGCGTCGGCCGCGGCGGCGCTCGGCCGGACGATGACGGGTCGAGCCCGCCGCCCGGCGTGGCGCGAGCCTGAACACCGTCCGTGGTCGGCTCTCCAGCCGCCGGAGAACAGATCGCGCCGCCACCGCCGTCGCCAGCGCCGGACGGCGCGTCGTCGAGATCCGGTCACAGTGAGCGCGATCGTTCCCGGACGCCGGCGCGGCGGTCGGCGGCGGGCACCAGCTCCGACGCCGGCCAGCCGGCATCCCCGGGGCAGACGACGGCGAGCGAGGCCCGGTAGGTCCACGGCGCCGGCGTGGAGCGATCCCGAGGTCGACGATCGTGGTCCCGACCTGCGGATTGAACACCCACAGGCCGAGGTCGAGATCTCGCCAGACGCGCCGCGCTGCGCCGGTGGTCGCGGTGGTCGTTGCCGCCAGCTTGACCGGCGCGGCCGGGAGCGTCACCTCCGGCTGCGTGCGCGGCGGGTCAGCGCGCGGCTGGTGGCGGCGAGGCGTCGCTCGCGAGATTCCCGCGGGCCAGAAGCCGCCGCCGCGAGCCGGTGGGCATCGACCGCCAGCAGCGGTCGAGCTCGGGTTGCTAACGGTGACCGCCGCCATGGCGAATCGGCCGCGCGGGTCGACCCGGTCGACCGCCTGCTCGAGGCCGACCGTGCCCTGCGGGGTGACCGTCACCACCGAGGTCGTCCCCACGCTGAACGTCGCCACGGCGGCGCGGTTCGCAGCGGGCCACCGACCACGCCGAGGTGGCGAAACAGGCCAGACACAGGGCGATGATCAGCACGCGCGCCTGGCGCAGCACGCCGGGCCGGCGGGCGATCTGGCGCAGGGCGAGGAAAGCGGCCACCGGCCTGAGAACGGCGCTGGCGGAGATTCCGAGGCGGCAGACGAACAGGACGAGCTGGACCGCGAGCACCGCGGCACCCAGGGCGATCAGGCCGGGCGCCGCGGAGGCGATCGGATTGCTGCGCCCGGCCAGCGCGCCGCTCGTCGCCAGCGCCACCAGCGCGACGACGGACAGCACGAGCGAGCACGGCGTCGGCGAGCAGCGCTCGACCGGCGCACGCCGGCCGGCGCCGCCGCCGCGATCGCCGTCAGCCCGGAGGAGCGCAGCAGCCGGAGCGTGCCCACGCCGAGCGCGCCGACGATCGCCAGCACGCGTCACGCCCAGCGCGGCGAACGTCCACAGCGTCGGGCGTAGATGGCGGCGGCCGGATCCAGCAGCCGGTTGCGGGCGAGCACCACCGCGATGCCCAGGCGCCGGCAACTCCGAGCACGGTCCCGAGCAGGCACAGGATGGCCGGGCTCGGCGGCGGTGACCGCGAGCAGCGTGCCGGGCGGAAAGCCGCGCAGCCGCGCCACCCGGATCTCGGCCTGGCGCGCGTCGCTGCTGCGCACGAGCAGGCTGGCCGAGGACCCAGATCGCGAGCAGGACGAGCTGGACCGCGGCGACGACCACGATCGTCGACATCACGTGACGCTGCTGGCCGGCGCCCGGCGAGCAGCGCGGGCAGCTGTGTGCTGCAGGCAGGATCCCGCGCCGCGCCAGCGTGCGCCGGGCCCGGCTCCAGCGTCTCGCTCCAGCGCGCTCTCGTCGCCCAGTCCGACGCGACGGCGCCTGCAGCGGGAGCTGGCCCACCACATCGGGTACGTCCTGCACGGGAACGGCCAGCGCCGTGGCCGGCGAGGCGATCAACGAGTCGATCTGCGGAGTCGCCGTGGCCCGTGGTGTGCCCGAAGGGAAAGTACGCGGGCCCTGCGCCCCACCAGTAGGACAGGCTCAGATCGGGCACCGCGTAGATCCCGGTGACCCGCAGGCGCAGCGGATGGTTCGTCCCGGTGACGCCGGCGTCGATCACCGCACCGAGCGGAGACGCCGAGCTCGCGCGCGCTGCGATCGCTCAAGGCCGACATCGCCGAAGCCAAGCTCGCAGCGCCCTGCCGGAACCGGAGCACGCCGCAGATCCCGGTGCGCCAGAACAGCTGCGAGCGCAGCGGCGAGGAGCCGGGACCGACGAGCCCGACGCCGCTGATCACGGTCGTGATCGGGCGCCGTACCAGCGATTGTGGCCGCCCGTCCTCTGGACCAACTGCTCGGCCCGCTCGATCTGCGCCAGCGACGCCACCTGACCGGCCGGGCGACCGACAGCGTCACACCTCGAGCGTCGACGGCCGCCGAGGCGAGGTCGTCCGGACCACCGAGTCGCCCGCCGTCCGCAGGTAGAGCGGGCCGAGCACGGCGGCGCCGACGGCGATCGCCGCGGTGAGCACGGTGAGCAGCGACGTCCCCAGACGCCACCGTATTCCGCGCACCAGAAGCGCGCCGCCGGGTCTCATGCCTCCCCAGGATTACCGCTGATGGCCGCCGATCCTACTCGCCACGGCTGCGCGCGCGCTGCCCCTCCGGCGCCGCCTCAGGTGCGAGGGTCAGTGCCCGGATGAAGGTTCGCCCCTCGAACAGGTACAGCGACCAGATCACGTTCGGACGCTCATTCGAAGGCGTCACGGCCGCTGAGACGAGGACGCTGTCGCCGACCGTCTGGACCCGGTAGGTCTTCGATGGGTCCGGCACCGGCACGACGGCGTGCGCCCAGAACGCGCTGAGCTCACGTTGCTCCCCAGGCGGGACGGATCGCCGCGCGAGTACCACCGGCGCCGGCATCCGCGCGGCCAGGGCCTGTGCGCCTCCGCCGCGATATGTCTCCCACAGCTCGCGCATGTAGCTCATGTTCTCGGCGGCGGCGCGTGCGTCGCCTGCGCTCGCGTCCGGCGAGAAGCCGAGCGTCCGATCCGTGCGCGTGAGCACGAACAGGCGC
Organism: uncultured Solirubrobacterales bacterium; assembly: GCA_963710305.1. GTDB lineage: Bacteria > Actinomycetota > Thermoleophilia > Solirubrobacterales > Solirubrobacteraceae > Palsa-465. The sequence continues at coordinate 378,560 of CAVPZV010000005.1, forward strand.
TGGATCTGAGGCGGTCCCGGCAGCAGCGCGAGCCGGTGAGCCCAGCGTCTGCTTGGCCTCGATCAGGACCCGGAGACCGGAGGCGTCGAGGAAGGCGAGCTCGCTCAGGTCGAGGACGATCGATGCTCGGCGACGAATCGAGCGTCCGCAGTGCGGCCGCCAGCCGATCCGAGCTGGCGAGGTCGAGCTCGCCGCGCGAGCCGGATCACGACGCTGTCCGCCCCGGCGGCCACGATGACGTCGAAGCCGTCGACGCGCAGGCGAATGGAGCGCCATCGTCGTAACCTATCAGCGGTCTGCGCGCGCATGCAGGGGCAAGGCGGCGCGGCCGGCGAGGCGCGGCTCTTCCACACCGATAATCCGACTAGGAAACGGGGGACGGCATTTGAATACCGAGGTCGAGCGCCGGATCGGTCGAAACGAGGGCCTGTTTCGCCGTGTCAACGAAGCGATCGCGCGGGGCCTGTGGCCGGGGGAGGAGCAGCGTGCGAGTGGCGTTTCGATGCGAATGCGCGCGGCTCGACTGCAACAACGCCGTCCGTGTCACCCCGTCGGCGTACGAGCAGGTCCGGGCTCACCCGCGCCGCTTCCTGCTCATCCCGGGTCACGAGATCCCCGACGCCGAGACGGTCGTCGAAACGCATCCGACGTACGTCGTCGTCGAGAAGCGCGAGGAGGCGGCCGTCGTGGCGGAGCGGATGGACCCTCGCCAGTGATCTCAAGCACCGCCTGACATCGCGCCCCGGCAGCGTCAGCGTCAGCGTCCGCTGAGGGCGAAGCGCATCCGAACCTCGGTGCCGCCGCTGGCCCGCTCCGCGAGCACGAGCTCATCGGCGGCATGCGCGATCAACGCCAGCCCCCAGCCTAGGCCGGGCTCGCGGGCCGGGGTCTGAAAGCCGCAGCCATCATCCGCGACCACGATCCACATTCCCTGCTCGGACACGTCCGCCGTCACGTGGACCTCACCGGGGGCTGCCCGATACGCGTGGAGGACGGCGTTGGCGACCGCCTCGGACACGGCGATCTTGACCGCCTCCAGCTCCGCCTCGCCTGCGCCATTGGTGGCCGCGAACTCGATCACCTCGTGGCGGACGATCCACACCGATTCCCGCAGTGCCGGATAGGAGCGGCTGAAGGTCCCTTGTGTCGCGAACACGCCCGGTAGCGTTGTACCCGCCGGACGCGCACGGCACGACATCGGTGCCGCTCAGGCGCCGGCGTGCTCCTCCGCGCGCTCGCGGTGAAGACCTGCGTCCGGACGCTCGCTGTAGCGCTCGTCCAGGTACGCGATGATCTCGTCGGCATCGGTGTTGATCGCCGTGCCGTCGTCGAGCAGGAGGGCGGGAATCTCATCCGTGCCGGTCTTGCTCCGGAGCTCCTGGCGGTCGGCTGGATCGGCCGGCACCTGACGAGCGATGAAAGGCACCCCGAGCTCGGTCAGGCGCTGGCGCACGCGCCGGGAATGTGGACACCACTCGGCTTGAAAGAGCTCGTCCATAGCTGATCAACTACCCGGATCCGCGGCAGGCACGCCGCGCCGTGTGCACCGGAGTCGGACGTGCCTGCCGTCACCGAGGAGGAGGTCGATCGTGCGCCAGCTCACCGCCCTTGATCAGCAGTTTCTCGCTCTCGAGGACTCACGACACTACGGCCACGTCGGCGGGCTGGCGATCCTCGACCCCTCGAGCGCGCCAGGTGGCTCGCTCACGCTGCTCGACCTCCAGAACCTGATTCACGAGCGGCTGCCGCTGGTGCCGCCATTCCGCTGGCGCCTGAACGAGGTCCCGTTCAACCTCGACTACGGCTACTGGATCGAGGACCCGGACTTCGACCTGGAGTTCCACGTCCGCGAGCTGGCGCTCGCGCCGCCGGGCACGGATGCACAGCTCGCCGAGCAGGTGGCACGGATCTTCTCCCGGCCGCTGGACCGGTCGCGGCCCTTGTGGGAGCTGTACCTGGTTCACGGGCTTCCCCGCGGGCGCCTGGCCGTCATGAGCAAGATCCACCATGCCGTCATCGACGGCATGTCCGGGGCCGAGATTCTCGGCGCGCTGCTGGATCTCACGCCGGAGGGACGGGACGCGCCGGCCGCCCTGCCCGCGCCACGAGCCAAGCCCGGCCAGCTCGAGATGCTCGGGCGCGGATTGCTGGGCATGCCGCGCTACCCGCTGCGCCTGCTTGGATCGCTACCGCGGGCGCTGCCGAACGTGGATGAGGTCCGCTCGCTGAGCGGGATTCCCGGGCTGGGAACGCTCGGACGCACCGCGAGAACGGCCCAGCGCGTGCTCGGGCGCGGGCCGATCGTCGGGCACGTGGAGATGACGCCACCCCGCACCTCGTTCAACGTGCGGGTTTCCGCACACCGCCGGTTTGCGTTCGGGCCGCTCTCTCTCGACCGCGTGAAGCAGATCAAGAACGCCCACGGCTGCACGGTCAACGATGTCGTCGTGTCGATTTGCGCCGCCGCCGTGCGCCGCTGGTTGCTCGAACACGACGAGCTCCCGGACGACCCGCTCGTCGCCCAGATCCCGGTCTCGGTGCGCAGTGAAGAGCAGCGCGGGACATTCGGGAACCGGATCCTGCTGATGACGGCGCCGCTGTATACGAACGTCGACGATCCGGTGGAGCGGCTCCTGCTCACGCACGAGGCGCTCGCGCAGATGAAGGAACGCCACCGCGCGCTCCCCGCCGACCTCCTCCAGGACGCGAACCAGTTCATCCCTCCGGCGCTGTTCGCGCGCGCGGCCCGGCTGACGTTCTCGCTGAGCGCCAGCAAGCGCAGCCGTCCGCTCTGGAACCTCGTGGTCTCGAACGTTCCCGGACCCCAGTTCCCGCTGTACATGGCGGGCGCGCGCCTCGAAGCGCAGTACCCGATCTCCGTCGTCACCGACGGCATGGGTCTCAACATCACGGTGATGAGCTACTGCGGCGAGCTCAACTTCGGCATCGTCGCCGACCGTGAGCAGATGCCCGACGTGTGGTCGCTGATCGAATGGCTGCGCGACGCCGCGGACGAGCTGGAGCCACGGGCGGCGCCCCCGGCGGCGACATCGCCGCCCGAACCCGTTGAGCAGCCGAGCGAACGCTAGTGCACTAGGGGTTCGACTGGCCGAGCGGCGCGGTGGCTCGACGGCGCTCCCGGCGCTGACGGCTCCCGGTCCTGCTCGGCGGCCTCCAGCAGGGGGCCGAGGCGCCGCCGGACGAGGAGGGCGGGCGCGGCCGGAAGCACGAAGTTGAACACGCGATACATGACGACGGCGGCCAGCGCGGGGGCGATGGGCTGCCCGACCCAGTGCAGCGCGAATGTCATCAACAGCTCGGTCACGCCGGCTCCGCCGAGCGGCATCGACCGCCGGGTGAGGGCGTACCCGGTGGCGTAGGCGAGGATGGTCTCGCCCAGGTCCGGGCGCAGCCCGACGAAGCGCACGGCGCCATAGAAGGCTGCGATGTCGAGCACCCAGTAGAGCGCGGTTCCCGTCCACGCGAGCCAGCTGCGCGCAAGGTCGCGGGCGAGGGTGTGCAGGACGCCGACGCCCTGCAGCGCCTTGCCGATCGACCGGTGCCAGCGCGAATCGCCGTCCGAGATGCGCTCGGTCCGTTCCGGCACCGCCAGCCACAGGCCGATGGCGAAGCCGATCGGCACCGCGATCACCCACGGCCACAGCAGCGAGGGCATCGGCCGGGGATCGTCGGTGACGAGCAGCACGAGCGCCGCCAGCCACGCCGCCGGGGCGAGCAGCGCCCACTCCAGAGCCCCGAGCCCGAGCACGCGGACGGCCGCGGAATGCTCGTCCTTCTCGAGCGCCTCGAGGGCCCGCTTGTCGAGGGCGAACCCGCCGTCGGGCGCGAACGGGCCAAAGCCGGCGACTACCAGGCGCAGGAGGAGCGGAAACGGGGTGTCGGGACCACCCTCGAGCTCGGCCACCTTGCGGTACACGCCGGCGTAGGCCGGAAGGGCCAGCAGCTCACCCCCGACTATGAGCCCCAGCCAGCCGAGGTGAAGATGAGACCAGGCGTGGCGGAAGTCGGAGAAGCCGTTGACGAGGGCCACGGCCGCCACAGCGGCGAGCGCCAGCGCGAACGCCAGCACCGTCATCAGCACCGGGTGGGCGCGGAGCCGTTGCATCCATCCGGCTTACCCACAGGCCCACCGCGTGAAGCGCTCTCCGGGCGGCTCGACGTGCCGGCGCGGCTCAGGCGGCGCGCCGGCTCCATCGTGCCCGCCGCCTCAAGCGCGTGCGTACGGATCGAGATAGACGTCGTCGATGCTCCAGTTGCCCGTGCTGTCGGCCGGGGCGAAGCGGAACGCGATCGCCGGTCTGGCTCAGCGACAGCGTCGCGAGCGAGGTTGTTCAGACCGAGCGAGTCGACCGGCGTCGGCTGCCAGGTCGGACGTGCCGCTGATAGCCGCCGACCTTGGTGGTCACCGCATGCCCCACGCAGCGTCGGGTAGATCGCGTAGACCTTCAGGCGCGAGGACGGCCGAACCGGTGTTGCGCACGAACAGGCGAACCGTGGGGTGGTAGATGTCGGTGCACGAGAACGGGACTCGTGGCCGAGCTGCCGGCGGGCAGCGAGAGCGAGCTGCGAGTCGCCGGCACCGCCGACGTTGTAGCTCTCGTTGCCGGCGGCGACGCGAGCGCCGCCGGTCAGAGCCCACGGGACAGCGCCGGACTCGAAGTTCCCGCCGGGCACCGGCGTGTAGTTGCTGGAGTCGCCGAACTGGGCGAACGGCTGGGACTCCGGCTGGTTGCCGCACGATCCCGGGAGGATCGAGAGCAGGTTGGCGTTCGCAGCCGGAGCTGCGAGGGCGCCGAGCGCTCAGCGCGGACAGCGCCGCCAGAAACGCGGCGCGGGTACGGCGGATCATTGAGGACCTCCCATCGTGGCTTTCATCCTTGAAACCGTTTGACGAGAGGCTGGCGGCCGAGCTATCTCGCAGTACGCGAGACCTCAAGCTTTGCGTCCCCGCCTCGCGGCGGGTTTGCCATGAGCAGCCTTGCTGCTGGCGCCATCGTCGCCTGCGCCGCGCCTGGCTTAGCGCGCGCGGGCCCGACTGGACGTTTGTCCGAGCCACGAGACCGATCCGGGACGTGAAAAGTTGGTCGAAGCGCGCCGCCGGCATCTGAATATTGCGGCGCTTCTGCCGATTACGCGAGGGGACCATGGGCACGCGAATCGAACTCGCAACCACGCGCGCAGCACCGCGGCCGGGCCTGGAGCGCTCGGCCGGGGTCCAGCGGCTGCTGTCGCATTTCCGGCCCCGGCTCGGGACGCGGATGTCGCGGACGCGAGCTGCGCGCCGAGGCGATCGTGGCGCTCTGCGTTCCTGCTCGCCGCGGTGCCGCTGGCCGTGCTCGCGCCGGGCCGTGGGAGCCGCTCGCCGGCCGTGGTCGCTGCTGTTCGTGGCGCTGTACGCGCTGACGTCGCGGATCGAGTTCGACGTCGGCGGCCGGCTACGGGATGCCGACCCAGCTCGTGCTCGTCCCGATGCTGTACGCGCTCGCGCCCGGCTGGGTGCCGCTGCTCGTCGCCGCGGGCCTCGTCCTCGGGGTGCTGCCGCAGATTCTTCGCGGCAGCGCGCTCTCCGGATCGTGCCGTCGTGGCGGTGGCCGATTCCTGGCACGCGGTTGGTCCGGCGATCGGTTTTCGCGCTCGCGGGACTCGGCGCGCCGCGCTGGTCTGACTGGCCGGTGCTGGTGCTGGCGCGTTCGCGGCGCAGTTCGGCTGCGACCTCGCGCGAGCGTGGCCCGGGAGTGGCTGCGGACTGGGCGAGGTGCCGAGGCTCTCGGTGCGGCTGCTGGCGCCCGTGTACCTGACCGATGTCTGCCTGAGCCCGATCGGGCTGGCCATCGCGTTCGCCGCGGTCGGTCATCCGCCGGCGGCGCTCTGATCGCCCTTCCCCTCGGCGGCCTGCTGATGTTCTTCGCGCGCGACCGCCGCGCCCGGATGGCGGCGGCGGTCGAGCTCAGCCACGCCTACCGCGGCACGGCGCTGCTGCTCGGCGACGTGGTGGAGGCCGACGACGCGTACACGGGCAGCCACAGCCGCGACGTGGTCGAGCTGGTGATGGCGGTGGGACCGCGGATGCAGCTCGACGAGGACCAGCTGCGGCGCCTCGAGTTCGCCGCCCTGCTCCACGACGTCGGCAAGATCGGGATCCCGAACGAGATCATCAACAAGCCCGGCCCGCTGAACGACGAGGAGCGCGCGATCATCAACACCCACACGATCGAGGGCGAGAACATGCTGGTGAACGTCGGCGGCGTGCTGGCCGAGGTCGGCCGGATCGTCCGCTCCTGCCACGAGCGCTACGACGGGCTCGGCTACCCCGACGGCCTGGCCGGGAGGAGATACCGGTGGAGGCGAGGATCGTCGCCTGCTGCGATGCCTTCAACGCGATGACCACCGACCGCCCGTACCGGGCGGCGCTCCCGCTGAGCGAGGCGATCGGCGAGCTGCGCACGCACCGCGGGACGCAGTTCGATCCCCAGGTCGTCGATGCGCTGGTCGAGATCCACGAGGACGAGACGGCCGCCATCACCGAGCACCTCGGCGTGCCCGCCCGCGCTGATTGGCACCAACCGCCTGGATGAGCGAGAGCCCGGGCCTCGCGGCCTGGGCTCTCTCTCCTCGAGGGCTTGCTGAAGCCCTCTCCCTCGTTGGGCCGGTCCCGCAACCGGGCCCTGTCACGTCGGCGCTGCGGCCCCGACACGACGACGGCTGTCGGGGCGAGCTTGGGCAGAGTTCACGCAACAGCGTTCCTCTCCGCACTCGGCGGGGGTTTGTCTTCCTGTCCTTGGTTCGCCCCGATCAGCTATCCCTGCAGACTCATGCGCGCTGCTGCGTCGAAATAACGCTCGGCCGAGCCGCGTTTTGCCGCGGTACGCGAAAAAAATCCGACCGGGACGGGAGCTATCTTGCCGCCGCCATATCCGCAAACGGCTCTCGGAGGATGCGACATGAACAAAGCCCAGCTCGTTGAGGCCGTGGCGAAGGACAGCGGGCTCAGTAAGGCGGACAGCGCCCGGGCGCTGGATTCGCTCGTGACGACGGTGACCAAGACGCTCAAGAAGGGCGACGACGTCGCGATCAGCGGCTTCGGCAAGTGGTCGGTGAGCAGGCGCAGCGCCCGCACCGGTCGCAATCCTCAGACGGGCGAGAAGGTGAAGATCAGGGCGTCGAAGGCGCCGAAGTTCACCGCCGGCGCGACGCTCAAGGGCGCGCTCAACCCGAGGCGGGTGCGCGCCACCGGCTGACCCTGCCAACATAGGCGGGCGATGGACGACGTACTGATCTACGGCGATACGGTCCGCTCCGCCGACATGCGTCACGAGGTGGCGGTGCTGGTACCGGACCCGTTCCTGTATCTCGAGGTCGGAGGCAGGCGCCACGCCGTCGTGAGCTCGATGGAGCAGCCGCGGATCGCCGAGGTGCATCCCGACCTCGAGCTGCACACGCTCCAGGCGTTCGGATGGGACGACCTCGTCGCGGCTGGCGCGGAGCGTGCCGACACGGAGCTCGAGGTGGCGGTCCGCGCCTGCTGCACGCTCGGAGTGGAGAGGGCGGCGGTGCCGCCCGAATTCCCGCTGGCGCTGGCGGACAGGCTCCGGAAGAACGGCCTGACGCTGACCCCCGACCGAACCGTGTTCGAGGGGCGGCGCCGCGTCAAGAACGAGGCCGAGCTGGCCGGGATCCGGCGGGCACAGCGGGCGGCCGAGGCGGGCATGGCCGCCGCGGCCGAGCTGCTGGCACGCGCGAAGGTGAACGGAGAGGCACTCACTGTGGATGGGGAGATCCTCTCCTGCGAGCGGATCAAGGTGGCGGTGCGCGACGCGGTCGATCGCGCCGGCGGGAGCATCACGGAGGCGTTCATCGTGGCCCACGGGCCGCAGACGGCGATGGGGCACGAGCTCGGATACGGTCCGATCGCGCCGGACGAGCCGGTGGTGGTCGACCTGTGGCCGCATGATCCGAAGTCCGGCTGCTACGCGGACATGACCCGAACGTTCGTCGTCGGCGAGGTGCCGGAGGAGCTCGCTCGCTATCACGAGCTGAGCCTGGAGGCGCTGAACCGAGTCCACGCGCGCGTAGCCGCGGGCGTCGCCGGAAGTGAGCTGTTCGGGCTGGCGTGCGAGCCGTTCGAGCAGGCCGGCCTGCCGACCCAGCGCACCAAGGCGGACGGGCAGACGCTCGACGAGGGCTTCTTTCATTCCCTGGGCCACGGGGTCGGGCTCGAGGTCCACGAGGCGCCGCTGCTCGGCCGCTCGCCGGACGTGCTGGTCGCCGGAGACGTGGTGGCGGTCGAGCCTGGGTGCTACCGGGTCGGGTTCGGCGGCTGCCGGCTCGAGGACCTGGTGTACGTGCCCGACGGGGCCGGCGAGATCCTCACCGACTTTCCCTACGGCCTCAGGCCGTGAGGCCGTGAGGCCGCGCGCGCCGCGTCGGCCACGGCGCGAGCCCCGCGTGCCCCCATCACGAGCGTGTAGTGGTTGACGTCGGGCACGTCGACGACGCGCCGCTGCTCCGGCGCGCCTTCGGCCCAGGGCGTCACCAGCTCAGCCGGCTGAAACGGCCTGTCCTCGTTCATCAGCCCGCGCGGAGCCCGCAACAGCACAGCTGGCACGGTGAGCTGATTCGCGCCTGCGCCCGCCTCGAGACCACCCTCGGCGTCGGCGCGGACGGCCTCGCGGACGACGCCGGAGCGTAGCTCGGGCGCCTCGCCAATCAGATCGTGAGCGGCGTAGGGCCGGAGGACGTCATCGTCGACCTGACCACCGGCGAAGGCCGGATGCCCACGCCACCAATCGATATACGCCTCGAGGCTGGCGAAGGTCAGCGTCAACCGCTCGAGCGCGGGCCCGAGCACGGCGGCGGCGATGGCCTGGCGATCGACATCGGGTGGCAGGGGCGCCGAAAGGCCTCCGTCGACCAGCACCAGCGAAGCGATCCGTTCGGGGTGCTCGGCCGCCAGGCGCGCCCCGATGTAGGCGCCGAGCGAATGTCCGACGAGCACCGTGCGCTCCAGGCCGAGGTGATCGAGCACGGCGAGCAGGTCCTGGACGTGGGTGGCGAACCCATACGGCCCAGGCAGACGGTGGCTGGCGCCCCGTCCTCTGAGGTCGACCGCGATCACGCTGACCTCGGGGGCGAGCGCTCGCGCCACCTCGAGCCAGGCCCGGCTGTTGGCCGTGATGCCGTGCACGGCGACGATCGAGTGCTCGGCCGGCTCCCCGAAGCGGAACGCGGCGAGCGTTCCGCCGGCGACCGGTACCTCGTAGCGCTCGCTCATCGCGCCGTCGACTGCTCGAGTTGCTCGTCACGACCCGGCGGCGAGGCCGGGCGGGGAGCCGAGGACGGGCGGGCTTCGAGCGGGCGCCAGGGCCGGGTGTAGGCCAGCCAGCCCACCGCCGCCACCAGGAGGGTCGCGCACAGGACCCAGCCGAGCACGGTCGTCGACACGCCGGCGTACTTCAGCCCCGAGGCGAAGATCACGAACGCGATCGCCGGCCGGACGTACCGGTCGGGCACGGTCGAGGACAGCAGCGAACCGACCAGGACAGCGGGCACGCTGCCGATGATCAGCGATCCGGTCACGCCGAACTCGACGTGTCCGAACACGAGCGCTCCGATCGCCGCGGCCGCGGTCAGGGGGACCGCCTGCGTCAGGTCCGTTCCCACGAGCTGGTTGGCGCCGATCGTCGGATACACGAACAGCAGCAGGATGATCATCAGCGAACCCGACCCGACCGAGGTCATGCCCACGATCAGGCCGCCGATCACGCCGATCGCGACCGTCACCAGCGGGCGCGGCACCACATCCTGGACCAGGCCCTCACGGGTTTGGCCCTGCCGGCGGTCGAGGACGAAGCGCAGCACCATCGCGGCTGCGCCGACGAGCAGCGCCACGCCGAGCGCGGTCTCGATCTTGTCCTGCGCGCTGTGGGCGTGCCCGAGCAGGTGGAGCAGGTAGGCGCCGAGGAACGCCGCCGGAACCGAGCCGAGCACCATCCAGCGGACCAGCCGCAGGTTTACTGTCCCGGCGCGGAAGTGGACGAGCGCGCCGATCGGGCGCATCAGCACCGCCGCCACGAGGTCGCTGGAGATGGCCGAGGACGGCGTGACCCCGAACAGCAGGATCAGCATCGGCGTCATCAGCGCGCCGCCGCCCGCGCCGGTCATCCCGACGAGCAGACCCGACGATGGCGCTGCCCAGGACGATGTAAGGATCGATGTGCACGCGCCGACGGTAGCGCTCGACTATGCGACGCGCGGGTTGCTGCAGCTCGTCCGGAGGTCCGCCGGACAGGACCCACACGTCGCGGCTGAAACGGACCAGCCCGCGCCGTGAGAGCTCCGACAGGGCGCTCGTCACCGTGGGCCGCCGCGCCGCCACCAGGTCGGCCAGCACGCTGTGGGTCAGGCGCAGCGGCAGGACCGTCCCGTCGCTGCGGACCCGACCCCAGCGCGAGGCCAGATGCCAGAGCAGCATGTGCAGCCGCACGTCGACCCGGGCCTGGTGGATGATCGCGATGTTCACCACGAGGTTGCGCGAGCGCTGCACGGCACGGCCGACCAGGGCGGTGACGAGCTCGGGGTAATGAGCCAGGCACGGCATGAAGTCCTCGTCGAGCAACGCCGCGTGCACCGGCTCGACCACCGTCCAGTCGCTGCTGACCTGCAGTGGAGTGCTCGACTCGGGCTCGCGCTGCCACGGCCGCAGGACGTCACCGGCCCCGATCAACTCGGCACCGTAGCGGCCCTGGATGCCGATGCGGCGGATGATCACCCCGTCGAGGATCAGCAGTGCGGTTCCGCTGCTCCAGCCTCCGTTGGGCCAGCGACCCGGGGGAATCCACGTGTCGGGGGCGATGCACTCCTCGATCGCGGACTGCCGGCGCGCCGCCGGGATCGCCTCCGCCAGCTCTGGATCTTCGCGCAGGACGTGACACAACGTGGAACCAGCGGGGGGGACGGCCACCTCTCACAATTTGTCAAACTTCGGCGCATAGAGGTAACAATTACCGGGGCGGCGCACGGAAGGCGCGCGGGGACCGAGTAACACGAGCTTTACGCCGGGTCGGGCGCGGTGTCCCGCGTCGAGGAGCTCCCTGCAGCCTGTGTTGCCACCACGTCCTCGAGGTCGGCTGCCACCGCCCGTACGATCGCGGCCACCACGGGGCTCTCCTCGGTGCCCCGAGCCCGCGCATCCTCGCCGATCTGACGGGCGGTGGCGCGGATTGCCTCGCGTCGCCGCCGGAGGCCAGGGTCGAGACGCCCGCACCAGGCGATCCAGCGCCGCCGCGACCGCGGCGATCGCCTGCTCCGAGCACCTCCCCGACATGCTCGCCTCGTTCCTCGGCCGTGGTTGCGGCGCGGATCAGGCTGAGCACGGCGTTGGCCAGGAGATCGAGCCGTGCTGTCCGCTCCGCCTCGGCGTCCACCACGGCCCGCAGGCGAAAGCGACGCGGCGCCACGCGGACGTTGGCGCGGGCGGTCGAGCGCGCCCGAGCCAAGCCGGCCAGCAGCTGGTGGATGTGCTGGCCGTTCTCGAGCGCCCAATCCGCCGGCGGCCGGGTGCCGGTCCGGATGAAGGAGGTGAGCTCCTCGAGCAGGCTCGCCGCGGCGCGCAGGACCGCCCGCTCCGCATTCGTCAGCAGCCGCATCGGATGCGCCGGGAACAGGATCACCCCCAGCACCAGCGCCACCGCTCCTCCCACGAGCGCGTCGACCACCCGCTCGGAGCCCGTCCCGGCCCGATGCAGCGTGACCACCAGGATCGAGGACGCGGCGGCCTGGTTGGCGAACATCATGCCCTCGCCGAACACTCCCTCGCCGCTCATCAGGGCCGCGCCGAAGGTCAGGAACACGATCAAGCCGAGGGCCACGGCGGTGGTGCCGAGGAGGGCCACCAGCGCCTCGCCGATCCCGATCCCGAGCAGTACCCCGGCCACGAGCTGCACGATTCGCCGGCTGCGCTGGATCGGACTCGTGCTGAGCGAGATCGCGGCGGCGATCGGCGCGAAGAAGGGCTGGGCGTGTCCGAGCACGTCGTGGGCGAGCACCCAGGCCAGCGCAGCCGCGATCGACGCCAGCAGGACCGGCTGGAACCCGGCGCGAAGGCGCTCGCCCCCATGGACGATGAGCTGCCTGGTGTCGAGCCGGCTTCTCAACGGCCGGATGATTTCAGCTTGCCACTCTGCATAGGATTGTCCGAATGCGCATCGGCGTGCTGACCGGGGGCGGAGACTGTCCAGGGCTGAACGCGGTCATACGCGCCGTCGTCCGAAAGGCGATCGACGGCCACGACGATCAGGTGGTCGGCTTCTGCGACGGGTGGCGAGGGGTCCTGGAGAACATCTCTACGGAGCTCACGATCGAGTCGACGCGCGGGATCCTGCCCCGCGGCGGGACCATCCTCCGCAGCTCGCGCACCAACCCGTACAAGCGCGAGAGCGGCGTCGAGCAGGTGCGCGCAACGCTGGACTCCCATCGGCTCGACGGCCTGATCGCGATCGGCGGCGAGGACACCCTCGGCGCCGCGAGCCGCTTGCACCAGGACGGGGTCAACGTCATCGGGGTCCCCAAGACGATCGACAACGACCTCGGCGCCACGGATGTCACGTTCGGGTTCGACACCGCTCTGCACGTAGCCACCGAGGCGATCGACCGCCTCCACACCACGGCGGAGAGCCACAACCGGATCCTCGTGGTCGAGGTGATGGGCCGTCACGCGGGCTGGATCGCGCTCCATAGCGGCTTGGCGGGCGGAGCCGATGTGATCCTGATCCCCGAGATCCCGTTCGATATCGACGAGGTCTGCCGCCTGATCCGGCGCCGGCACGAGCGTGGCCGCTACTTCTCGATCGTGGTCGCGGCGGAGGGGGCGGTGCCCAAGGAAGGGACGCTGTCGGTCTCGACCGGAGAGCTCGACGAGTTCGGCCATCCGCGGCTGGGTGGCATCGGACAGGTGCTCGAGCATGAGATCGAGGAGCGCACCGGCTATGAGACGCGCGCCACCGTGCTCGGCCACATCCAGCGCGGCGGCACTCCGACCGCGTTCGACCGCGTGCTGGCGACTCGATTGGGGCTGGCCGCGATCGATGCCGTACACGACGGCGCCTGGGGAATGATGACGGCGCTCCGAGGTACTCGCATCGAGCGCGTCGCCCTGGGCGACGCCGTCGCGCAGCTGCGCACCGTTCCCGTCGAGGAGTACCAGCGCTACGGGGTCCTGTTCGGATGAGACCTTGCCCCACCGCTCCCCGCAACCTGTTGACAACCGAGCCCAACCTGAATCTGGAGAACCCGCTAGGACTATGCTCATGACCACCATTGCCCCTTCGGCTCGCATCGTCCCGTGACCGCGACTGACGCCGTCACCAAGCTGGACGAGCTGTGCATCGACACCATCCGCACGCTGTCAATGGACGCGGTGCAGAAGGCGAACTCAGGCCATCCAGGCACGCCGATGGCGCTCGCGCCGATCGCCTATCTGCTCTACGCGCGCGTGATGCGCCACAACCCGCGCGACCCCGACTGGCCCGACCGCGACCGCTTCATCCTGTCCTGCGGCCACGCCTCGATGCTCTTGTACTCGTCGCTCTACCTGGCCGGTTACGACCTGAGTCTCGAGGATGACATCGAGCAGTTCCGCCAGCTCGACTCCAAGTGCGCCGGCCACCCCGAGTACGGCCATTGCCCTGGGGTCGAGGTGACCACGGGTCCGCTCGGGCAGGGCATCGCGCACGCCGTGGGCTTCGCGCTGGCCGAGCGGATGCTGGCGGCGCGCTTCAACCGGGACGGCCATTCGATCGTCGATCACCGGACGTTCGTGATCGCCTCCGACGGCGACATCGAGGAAGGCATCTCGAGTGAGGCCGGCTCGCTGGCCGCCCACCTCGGGCTCGGGCGGCTGATCGCCTTCTACGACGAGAACCACATCTCGATCGAGGGCGACACCGCGCTGGCGCTGAGCGAGGACACGGCTCGAAGGTATGAGGCGTATGGCTGGCACGTCCAGAACCTGGGCGAGGACATCTCGCTCGAGAACCTGGAACGCGCGGTGCAGTCCGCCGAGAGCGTGGAGGATCGTCCGTCGCTGATCGTCGTGCGCACTCACATCGCCCAGGGATCTCCGAACAAGCAGGACACCGCCGGCGCCCACGGCTCGCCGCTGGGCGAGGAGGAGATCAAGCTCACCAAGGAGGCCATGGGCTGGCCTTCACAGGAACCGTTCTACGTTCCCGAGGAGGCGCTCGAGCACTTCCGTCAATGCGTCGAGAAGGGCGCCGAGGTGGAGTCGGAGTGGCAGGAGCGCTTCGACGCCTACGCCGCTGAGCACGCCGAGCTGGCGTCTGAGTTCAAGCGCCTCGTGGCGCGGAAGCTGCCTGAGGGCTGGGATGCCGAGGTGCCGCGCTTCCACGCGACGGACAAGATGACCGCCACGCGAAAGTCGGGCCAGGAGGTGCTCCAGTGGGCCGCCTCGAAGGTCCCCGAGCTGGTCGGCGGCTCAGCCGATCTGGCGCCGTCCACGCTGACCCACATCGACGATGCGGGTGACGTGGAGGCGGGGTCCTACGACGGGCGCAACCTGCACTTCGGGATTCGCGAGCACACGATGGGCGCCGTCGTCAACGGGCTGACCCTGCACTACCTGCGCGGCTACGGGTCGACGTTCTTCACCTTCACCGACTACATGCGCGGCTCGGTCCGGCTCGCGGCGCTGATGGGGATTCCGTCGATCTTCATCTACACGCACGACTCGATCGGACTGGGGGAGGACGGCCCCACCCACCAGCCGATCGAGCACCTGGCGATGATGCGGGCCACCCCCGGGATCTCGGTGATCCGTCCCGCGGGGGCCAACGAGACCGCGCTCGCCTGGCACCACGCCGTCGCTTCGCACGATCACCCCAGCGCCCTCGTCCTGTCCCGCCAGGGCATCCCGACGTGGAACCCGGATGAGATCCCGTCCGACGCGATCGAACGGGGGGCGTATGTGCTGCGCGATGCGGACGGCCAGCCCGAGCTGATCCTGATGGCGAGCGGCACCGAGGTACACATCTGCACTCGCGCGGCCGAGCTGCTCGAAGCGGACGGCATCGCCGCCCGCGTGGTCAGCGTGCCGTGTATGGAGCACTTCGCCGCGCAGGATCAGAGCTACCGGGACGAGATCCTCCCGCCGCAGGTCCGCGCGCGTGTATCGGTGGAGGCGGCGAGCACGTTCGGCTGGCACCGCTGGGTGGGCGAGCTCGGCGAGACGATCGGCATGGAGGGCTATGGCGCCTCGGCGCCGGCGGGCGTGCTCTACAAGCACTTCGGCTTCACGCCGGAGGCGGTCGTCGAGAAATCCAAGGCCGTCCTCGAACGCGCGCGATGAGCGAAGGGAGCTGACACATGAACGCCGTGATCCAGGAGCAGGCCGAGAATCCGCTGGTGGAGGGGCTCGAGCGCCTGCCGGTACATCCGACCGCGCTCGTGATCTTCGGCGGCACCGGTGACCTCGCCCATCGAAAGCTGCTCCCGGCGCTCTACAACCTGGCGCACGAGGGGGCGCTGCCGGAGCGCTTCGAGCTCGTCGGCGTTGCGCGGCGCGACCAGCCGAACGAGGACTTCGCGGAGATGGCGCGCGAGTCGATCGAGAGGTTCTCGCGGCGCAAACCCGATCCGGACGTCCTGTCGGGCCTGCTGGCGAACGCACGGTATGTACCGGGAGCGTTCGACGACCCGGACGTCTACAGCGAGCTCGATCGCGTTCTGAGTGAGTTCGACGAGCGGGCGGGGCAGCCGCTCAACCGCGTCTACTACCTGTCGACCGCGCCGCAGTTCTTCCCGGTGATCGCGGGCAAGCTCGGCGACGCGGGCCTGCATGAGTGTGAGCACGCCGAGACCCGGATCGTGATCGAGAAGCCGTTTGGCTACGACCTCGCGTCGGCGCTCCAGCTCAATCAGCAGCTCCTCGGGGTGTTCGACGAGTCCCAGGTGTTCCGGATCGACCACTACCTGGGCAAGGAGACGGTCCAGAACCTGATGGCGCTGCGCTTCGCCAACGCGCTGTTCGAGCCCGTGTGGAACCGGAACTTCGTCGACCACGTCCAGATCACCGCCGCCGAGGACATCGGCATCGAAGGCCGCGCCGGCTACTACGAGGGCGCCGGCGCGCTGCGCGATCTGGTCCAGAACCACATGATGCAGCTGCTGGCGCTGCTCACGATGGAGCCGCCGAGCTCGTTCGAGGCGGACCGGGTTCGCGACGAGAAGGCGAAGGTACTCCAGTCCATCGTCCCGCCATCGACCGATGAGGTCGCCTCGATGGCCGTGCGCGCGCAATACGGCCCCGGGAAGACCGGCGGCCAAGCGGTGCCGGGCTATCGCGAGGAGCCTGGAGTGGCCCCCGACTCGCGCACCGAGACCTACGCCGCCATACGCGTGCACGTGTCGAACTGGCGCTGGGCGGGCGTGCCGTTCTACCTGCGCACAGGCAAGCGGCTGGCGCGCAAGGTGACCGAGATCGCCGTGACGTTGAAGCCGGTCCCGCACCTGGCGTTTCAGAGCACCGGCTCCGTCGGCGTTCAGCAGAACCAGATCATCCTCACCATGCAGCCGGATGAGGGCGTATCTGTGTCGATCGGCGCGAAGATCCCCGGCGCGCGAATGCGGATCCGGCCGGTCAACATGGAGTTCCACTACGGGACGTCGTTCGTGTCCGAGTCGCCGGAGGCCTATGAGCGCTTGATTCTCGACGCCATGCGCGGAGATGCCACGCTGTTCACCCGCAACGACGAGATCGAGGCGCTGTGGGGGATCATCGATCCGGTCCTCACCGCCTGGCATGAGGACACCTCGTCACCGGTGCCCGAATACCCGTCCGGATCGGACGGACCCGCCGAGGCGGACGCGCTGCTCGGGGATGACCGCACCTGGCGGCGCCTGTAGATGCCCGAAGATCTCTGGTCAGAGCGTGACGTAAAGCCGGACGCGATCGAGGCCGCGCTGCGCAACATGCTGCGCGAGCGTCACGCGGAGGATCATCGCGTCGCTCCGGCGCGCGTGCTGAACCTCGTCGTGGTCGCCGATCGCGCATGGAAGGGCGAGGTCTCCAACCGGCTCGAGCGGGTCGGCCGCTACCACGCCTCCCGCACGATCCTGTGCGCCGTCGAGGACGGCCGCACGACGCTCGACGCGACCGCCGCGATGGGCTACGACGAGGAGCGCGCAGGGGGCATCACCGCCACGCGCGAGCAGGTGGAGATCGACATGGGACCGGAGCACCTGGCCCGGCTTGACACGATCATCGATCCGGTGATCGTGTCCGAGCTGCCCACGGTGCTGTGGTGCCCGCACGGCCACTGGGAGGCGATCGACACGCTGCGCCGGATCGTGGACGTGATGCTGCTCGACTCCGACGACCAGTCCGAGCCCGAGGAGGGGTTCGATCGGGCGGCCGAGCTGCGGCGATCGGCTTATGTCGTCGATCTGGCCTGGCTTCGCACGACGCCATGGCGCGAACGGCTGGCCGCGAGCTTCGACCCTGCGCGGCGGCTCCCCGAGCTCTCGCGCATGCATTCGCTCACCGTTCGCCACCAGGAAAGCTCGACCGCGAGCGCGCTGCTCCTGGCCGGATGGCTCGCCTCGAGGCTCCGCTGGGAGACGCGGCCGCTCGCGCCGCTGAACGGGTCCGGGCTGCGCGGCACCGCCGCGCGCGGCGACACTGAGGTCGAGATCGAGTTGCAGTCCTTCGAGCAGGAGGCCCCGGGTCTGGCGGGCGTGACCGTCGCCACCGACGGCGAGCGGTATTCGCTTTCGCTCGACCGCGCGCGCGGCGGCCTGTGCGCTCGAGAGACGGAGGACGGCGAGGAACGCGTGTGGCAGGTGATGGGGGCCTCGCGCGGGGAGGGCGGAATCCTCGGCGAGGGGGTGCGCCAGGCGCTGCTGCGCGATCCCACCTACGGGCCGGCTCTGGATGTCGCAAGGAGGTTCATCGGGTGACCTTTCAGATCGAGGTCGTGGAGGATCCGGCCCGTGCCTGCGCGGCGATGATGCTCGGGGTCGCGGCGGGACGCGGCCACATCGTCCTGTCCGGCGGCTCGACGCCGCGCGCCGCGTACACCGCGTTCGTCGACGCGGTCCACGCCGTCGGCGTCGACGTGTCGGGCGCGACCATGTGGTTTGGCGACGAACGGTGCGTGCCGCCCGACGACGAGCGATCGAACTATCGGATGGTCCGGGAGGCGCTGCTGGATCCGCTGGGCGAGGAGGCCGCGCCGGCGGTGGTCCGGATGAAGGGCGAGCTCGGGCCTGGACCGGGTGCCGAGGACTACGAGCGCGAGCTCGCGGCGGCGGGACCGGAGCGGGGATTCGACATTCTGCTCCTGGGCATCGGTCCCGATGGCCATTGCGCCTCGCTGTTTCCCGATCAGCCGACCTTGCAGGAGCGCTCACGCATGGTCGTGGGGGTGGAGCAGGCGGGGCTCGAGCCGTTCGTGCCGCGCGTCTCGTTCACGTTGAGCGCGATCGCCCGCGGCAAGCACGTGGTGTTCCTGGCCGCCGGCGAGTCCAAGGCCGACGCCGTGGCGGCCGCCTTCGGACCCGCCGCGGCGCCCGACCCCCACGTCCCGTCCTCGCTGGTCGCGCCGGTGGCGAACGAGGTCACGGTTCTGCTCGACCCCGCCGCGGCGGCGGGGCTGGAGGAGGGTGCGGGGGCCTCGTGAGCTCCGTGATCGGAGTCGACCTCGGCGGCACCAAGGTCGCCGTGGCCCTGCTGCGTGACTCGGCCCTCGGCGAGTCGCTGATCAAGCCCACCGATCTGTCGAGCGCCTCGGCGCTGATCGATCAGCTCGTCGAGATGGTGGAGAGTGCGCGTGAGGACTCGCTGGATGCGGTCGGCATCGGGGTGCCCTCGATCGTGGAGTTCTCCACGGGCCGGGTCGTGACCTCGGTCAACATCCCGCTCGCGGACGTGCCGCTGCGCGAGGTCCTCGGCGACCGCCTGGGCGTCCCGGTGTTCGTCGACAACGACGCCACCGTGGCCGCGCTGGCCGAGGCCCACGATGAGCAGCTCCGGTTGGTGGCGCAGAACCTGGTGATGCTGACCGTCGGTACCGGCATAGGCGGCGGCATCATCATCGATGGGCGGATCTTCCGGGGCGCGACCGGTGGCGCCGGCGAGCTCGGCCACACGCTCGTTGGATTGGAGCTGGACACGGCCGTGCCGATGCCGACCGGGTTCCCGCAGCCGGGCTCGCTCGAGTACGAGGCCGCCGGCCACGCGCTCGACCGGCTGGCGCACGAGTGCGCGGGCCGCGATCCCGACTCGGTGCTGGGCCGGCGCCGCGCGGAGGGACAGCCGGTGCTGGGCGCCGATGCGGTCGCCGCCGCACGCACCGGCGATGCGGCGGCGGCGCGCATCGTCGAGATCTGGGGCCAGCGCCTGGGCATCGGCATCGCCAACGCGATCAACACGTTCGACCCCGACGAGGTGGTGATCGGTGGCGGGGCCGCCCAGGCCGGTGAGCTGCTGCTCGAGCCGGCGCGCCGCGTGGCCGACGGCTACGTCGTCCCCGGGCTGCGCGGCCACGCCAACGTGCGGCTGGCCTGGCACGGGGTCCGCGCCGGCGTGCTCGGCGCTGCGCTGCTGGCCGCGCAGGAGCTCGAGACCTCAGTATCCCCGCCGACCATGGAGGTTGCCGAATGATCGTCGCCTGCGGTTTTGACCACGCCGGGTTTCCGCTCCGCGAGCGGCTCCTGGGGCTGATCCTCGGCGCCGGCCATGAGGTGTTGGATCTGGGAACCGATAACCCGGAGCCGATCGACTACCCCGACAAGGCGCTCGAGGTGGGCCGGGCTGTGGTCTCCGGCGAGGCCGAGCGCGGCGTGCTGGTGTGCGGGTCGGGCGCCGGGGTCTCGATCGCCGCGTGCAAGATCAACGGCGTGTACGCGGCCACGATCCACGACACGTATACGGCCCACCAGGGCGTCGAGCACGACGGCTTGAACGTGCTCTGCCTCGGCGCGAGGGTGGTCGGGTCCGAGCTCGCCGCGGAGATCGTCGCGGCGTTCCTGGGGGCCCGCATCTCGGACGAAGAGCGCCACGTCCGGCGGCGGGGCAAGGTGGCCGAGATCGAGCGCACCGGTGGCGGTTTCAAGTAAGGAGCGGTTGTCATGAGCATGCGCGTTGATCGAATGCAACGTCTGCGGTGAGCCGCTCTCGGCCGCCAACGACGACGAGCTCGTGCGGCGGCTGCACTCGCACGTGGAGTCAGAGCACCCGGACGAGGAGTTCGACGAGTCCGCAGCGCGGGCCATGATCGACGAGCAGGCGTACACCGCCAGCGACAACTAATCGAGTGATGAACGGGGGCGGGGCCGAATGATCGTCATCGTGCGCCATGGCGAGACCGAGTGGAGCGCCAACGGCAAGCACACCAGCCACACCGACCTGTCGTTGACCGAGCGGGGCCGGGAGCGCGCGACCGCGCTGGCCTCGGAGCTGTCGCAGTGGTCCTTCTCGCTGGTCCTGACGAGCCCGTTGAAGCGGGCGCGCGAGACGTGCGAGCTGGCCGGGTTCGGCGACGTCGCCGAGCTCTGCGACGACCTGCACGAGTGGGACTACGGCGAGTACGAGGGGCTGACCACGCCGGAGATCCGGGTCTCGCGCCCCGACTGGTCGCTGTGGCGCGACGGATGCCCGGGTGGCGAGATGCCCGAGCAGGTCGGCGAGCGGGCCGACCGCGCGCTGGCCCGGCTGGCGGGCGCGGACGGGGACGTCGCGGCCTTCGCCCACGGCCACATCCTCCGTGTGCTGACGGCGCGGTGGCTCGGGATGCCCGTGGCCGGCGGAGCGCGCTTCGCGCTGGCGGCCGGTGGGGTCGGCGAGCTCGGCTACGAGCGCGAGACCGAAGTCCTGCGGCGCTGGAACGCGTGAGTCATGGCTGAGCTCGTGGCCGGCGAGGCGGTGGCGTACGCCGAGGCGTATACGAGTGGGTTCGGTGGGGCGCTGGCGGCGGTGGCGGAGTGGACGCAGGGCAACACCTCGTCGCCGGGCATGATGAGCGGGCTCGCCGAGGCGCGGCTGCTCGAGGCGCTGATCGTGGTCGGGCGACGCGCGGTCGGTGCTGGAGATCGGGACGTTCACCGGGCTCGGCGCGCTGACCATGGCCGCGGCGCTGCCCGCGGGCGGGCGGGTTACCACGCTGGAGCGCGACGAGGAGACGGCCGCGGTCGGCGCGCCGGCACATCTCTGCGAGTCCCGTCGGGGATCGCGTCTCGCTGATGGTCGGCGATGCGCTCGCGACGCTCGGCGAGCTGCCCGGTCCGTTCGACCTGGTCTACATCGATGCCTGGAAGGCGGACTATCCGGCCTACTACGAGGCGGTCCTGCCCAAGCTGGCCGAGCGGGGCGTGATCGTCGCCGACAACCTGTTCCGTGGCGGCGGCGCGTTCCGGGCGTCCGACGATCCCGGGAACGTCGGGATCCGCGAGTTCGCCCAACGTGTGCAGGCCGACGAGCGGGTGCACAACGTCCTGCTCACGATCGGTGACGGCGTGATGCTCGTGTGGCGGCGGCCGGCCGGGGGGTGACGGGGCGGACCCGGCGGCTCGGCTTGGCAGGGCCGGGGCTGTGGCCGTGGCCAGGGCGGGACTGTGGCGGGCGGCGGGCGCGGGCGCGCGGCCGGCGCGGGGGCGGGGGTGCGGCCGGGGAGCTAACGCGGACGTGGGTCCGGACGCGCTGAGCGCCCGTCCCCACGTCCTATGGGCCCAGCACCGAGCGAACTTAATACCCGTGCCAGCCCATCGCCCATGTACCACGCGGTGGCGCTTCGAAACATCCCGGCCGTGTGCCCGCGGTCGCCGGAGGCGCGTCCGGCGAAGTAGGCGATGCGGCTGAGAGGACTCGAACCTCCACGCCCCGAAGGGCACAGGCACCTGAAGCCTGCGCGTCTACCAATTCCGCCACAGCCGCGGGCGGGGATCAAGTTATCAGGCAGGGGCCGGCGCGGGACCGAGACGCCGGCGGATGCGCCGGCGCCGGACTGAGGGCCGCGGCCGGATGCGCCGGCGCCGGCCGCCCCGCACCCGCGACCGACTCCGCTACCCTGACCACCGTACCTCGCCGCTATCGTCTAGGGGACTAGGACGCCGCCCTCTCACGGCGGAAACCCGGGTTCGAATCCCGGTAGCGGTACTTCAGAACCCCCGTGTTGACGGGGGTTTCGTCGTTCGTGGGGTCGTGCGCCACAGTGTGCGCCACAGTCGGAGGTAGTCAGGAACGCGTCCAGCCGCTCCCTGGCCTGGTCTTCGCCGCCCGGGACGAGGTGTCCGTAGCGGTTCCAGGTCTGGCGGACGTCGCCGTGGCCGGCCCAGGTGGAGATCTGCTTCCAGTCGAGGCCGGCGGCGATGAAGTAGGAGATCGCGCAGTGGCGCGCCTCGTGTGGTGTGAGCGGCTCGAGGCCGGCTGCTTGCCACGCCTTGTTGGCTCGGGCCCGGATCGTCGACGCGAAGAAGACCTCGGTCGCGGTCCGGCCGAAGACGAGGTCTCGTCCGTCGCGTCCTGTCCGCGCTTGTGCGCCATCAGCTCGCGTCTGACGACGAACGCCATCGGCACGGCGCGGCGGCCGGCGCCGGTCTTGACGTCGACCGGTCCCTTGACCGGATCCCATGAGC
This sequence comes from uncultured Solirubrobacterales bacterium, assembly GCA_963710305.1. Lineage (GTDB taxonomy): Bacteria > Actinomycetota > Thermoleophilia > Solirubrobacterales > Solirubrobacteraceae > Palsa-465. The sequence goes on from CAVPZV010000005.1 coordinate 401,225, forward strand.
GCTCGACGCGGATCACGCCGTTCTCGAAGTCGACGTTGATCCACTGCAGTCCGCGCAGCTCGCCACGTCGGAGACCGCAGAAGAGCGCGACCGCCCAGAACGCCTTCTCTGAGTCCGGCAGGGCCGCGAGGTATTCGTGCGCGCGCTCGGGTGGCTCGATCCGGTCGCGCCGGCCACGGATCGCGGGTAGGTCGAGGTTGTCGGTCGGGTCGATCGAGACCTCGTCTCGGCGGATCGCCCGCCGGAAGATCACGCGCAGCGGATCGAGGATATTCGTGATGGTCGAGGGGGAGAGGCCCTGCTGGCGGAGGTCGTCGACGAAGTCCTGAACGTCGCGGCGGTGGAGCTCGAGTCAGCTTCGCTCTGCCGAGTGCCGGGATCACGTAGGCGCGCAGGAGTTGCTCGTAGCCGCGGGCCGTCGACGGCTTGTACGGCTTGCCGCCGCGATCGAGGATCGTGCCGTCGTGGGCGCCGGCGATCAGCATCTCGGCGGCCTCGGCGATCGTCTTCGGCGTCGGCGGCCGCATCGTGCCGCGGCGCAGCGCGACCTGCGCGTCCTGGCGCCAGAGCTTGGCGGCGCTGAGCGTTGGGAAGGTTCGCCACACCTGCCGCCCGGTTCGCGTGTCGTATGCCTGGGCCTGGTAGGTCGGCTTGCAGTTGCAGCGTCCACCCTCGCGCGAAGTGCAGTTGCGAGAGTGACGGACGCGGATCCCGGTGGCCATGAGGACCGCTGATGCTAGGCCCGCCGCGGACGGCTGAACACCGACTCGGCGCTCTCGTTCGCCCACCGCTCCAGCTCGGCGACGGGGACGAGGCGGAGCTTGCCCCGCCGAATCAGCCGCAGCTCGGGCTGGACGTGGCGCTCGAACGAGTCCAGCGACATCCCGAGCGACAACGCCGCTTCCTGGCGACTGAGCGCAACACGCGGAACATTGCTTGACGCTGTACTCACGGCAACCTCTGTCTAAGATACTCTAATTGCGATACGGATGGAAGTGCCGAGCGAAAGAGGCAGTCTTTGACCGAGGAAGAGCGCGAAGCAGCCGATCCCTGGCTGACGCTGGCTGAGATCGCGGAGGAGCTTCGCGTCAACCCGGCGACGGTCCGGCAATGGGTGAGCAAGGGACAGCTGAAGGCGTCGCGAGCCGGCGTCCCCGTCGGTGCTACCTCGGAGACATGGGGTGCCAGCGGGCCTTTGCGCCACGGTGGACGCAAGGCACCGCCATGGGGCATCGGAATGACGCCGGTAGATCTTCCGGTGTGCTCAGAGGTGCTCATGGCGGCATCATTACGCGATCCGGTCCGGCGCTGGCTACGGTTCCCGCTTTGGAAATCGGCCCGCTGCGCGGGAACGGCGGGATCGGCGACCGGCCGCTAGCAAATATCGCCGGGCTGCTCCAGGGCCTCCTTGGCGGGGCACCGCGAATGTTGCGGATGCCCGAGGTGCCGAACCGCTGTGCAGGATGACCCCCTGCGGCACACTGGGACGCGGGGACACGCTCAGACCTGCGGCGCGCTGACACCATTAGAATTTGGCTACTGGTACCATTGCATTGGTCTCTGAGGCTTGTAGCCTAATCGGCGTTAATCAGGATAGCGGGCTCTCTACCTTCATCACTGCAGCCTCAATCACACCCGCCGCATCGGATAGTTGTCACACTGTCGGGGAGAACCTCAATGGCCGTCCACACCAGCGAAACCCGCGTCGTCCGGGGGGCCTGCCCCAGGACTGCCCGGATACCTGCGCCTTTCTGTACCATGTCGAAGACGGCAAGCTGGTGGAGGTTACCGGCGATCCTGACCACCCCATGACGCGCGGCGGCCTCTGCGTGAAGCTCAAGGACTATGCCGAGCATCACTACAACCCCGACCGCGTGCTGTCCGCAATGAAGCGTATCGGGCCCAAGGGCAGCGGCCAGTTCCAGCGCATCACCTACGACGAGGCGCTCACGGAAATCAAGGAACGCTGGACAGACATTATCGACCAGTATGGCTCGCAGGCGATCATGAACCACTGCTACCTTGGGAACCAGGGCACGTAAATGGGCTCACCAGCGGCGACGCCTTCTTCAACCGCCTGGGCGCGACCATCGGCGAGAAATGCTATTGCGAGTCTGGCTCCTCCACCGCCTGGATAATGACCGTGGGCCCGACCGGCGGACTCGACGTCGAAAGCCTCGCCTATTCGAAATACATCATCGTCTGGGCGATGAACATGGTGAGCACCAACCTGCACGCTTGGCCCTTCATCCTTGAGGCGAGGAAGAAAGGTGCCAAGGTAGTGGTGATTGACCCGATCCGTACCCGCACCGCCAAGCAGGCCGACTGGCATCCAGATCCGGCCGGGGACAGACGGGGCGCTGGCGTTGGGCATGATGAACGTGATCATCGCCGAGGACCTGGTGGATCACGATTACGTTGAGAAATACACACTGGGCTATGACGAGCTTAAAGCCCGCGCGGAGCAATACCCGCCGCAACGGGTCGCGCCGATCACCGGTATTTCGGCCGAGGACATCCGCAAGCTTGCCCACGAGTATGCGACGATCCAGCCGTCGGCGATCCGTGAAGGCGTGGCGCTCGAGCGCAGCCCAGGTGGCGGCGATGCCATTCGCCTCATCAGCTCGCTGCCGGCACTGGTAGGCGCCTGGCGGCGCGTGGGCGGCGGCGCCGTCGAAATGCCGATTTGGGAGTTCCCATTCAATTTCGACTTCATACAGCGTCCCGACTGGATCAAACCCGGCACTCGGACCGTCAACGAGCTCGATTTGGGCGCCGCTCTCATCGGCGAGCTAGGGCTCGATCCGCCACTCATGTCCGTGTTTATCCACAACTCCAATCCGGTGTCCCAGCAGCAGAATGCGAACAAGTTGGTCCAGGGCTTGAGACGCGAAGATCTGTTCACTGTGGTAAGCGAGCTCTTCATCACGGACACCGCACACTATGCCGACATCATCCTGCCCGCCACCCTGCAGGCCGAGCAGTACGACCTGGCGGTAACCTGGGGTCACCTGTACGTGATGCTCAACCAGCCTGCCATCTCCCCGCCGGGGGAATGCGTACCCAACATCGAGATGTTCCGCCGTCTGGCCAAGGCCATGGGGTTCGAGGACGATTACTGGAAGATGAGCGATGACGAGCTGCTCATGAAAATGTACGATTGGAATGCGCCGGCCTTGCAGGGCATCACCCTAGAGAAGCTCAAGGAGGTGGGCTGGATGCGCCTCAATGTCGGTGCGCCCGGCCAGCGGGCGCCTCACGCCAGGGGCAACTTTAAGACCCCGTCGGGCAAGTGCGAGTTCAAGGCGAGCGCTGCCGCGAACGGCAACTTCATCGTGCCTGTCTGGCGCAATGGTTACGAGAAAATGCAACCAGGCGATCCAATCGACCCCGTGCCGGATTACATTCCGCCCGTCGAGGTCTCCGGCGCGGATGCGGCGCTAGCCAAACGCTATCCGATCAGCCTCATTTCGCCTAAGCCGCACGCTTTTCTCAACTCGCAATATGCCAACGAGCCAGTCCAGCAGCGTCGCCAGGGCGAGCAGACCGTCGTCGTTCATCCGAATGATGCGGCGACCCGCAAGATCAAGAACGGCGACTACATACGGGTATTCAACGACCGCGGCTCCTTCGAAGGCAAGGCGGAATTGAGCACTGACGTTCAGGAGGGGTTGATCGTAGCCAATCTGGGTTATTGGCCCAGTTTGAGCCGAAACGGCTCGACCGTGAATGCGACGACTTCGTCGTCACACTGCAATCTGGGCGGAGCCGGTTGTCAGTCGGACAACCGGGTCGAGATCGCAAACGCGTAAATTGATATGGATACCTCCGCGCAGCGTCCCTGCAAACCGCGCCGTTTTTTTTTTTTTTTTTTTTTTTTTTTTTTTTTTTTTTTTTTAAAAAAAAAAAAAAAAAAAAAAAAAAAAAAAAAAAAAAAAAAAAAAAAAAAAAAAAAAAAAAAAAAAAAAAAAAAAAAAAAAAAAAAACGGCGGCTTGCATGGTTCCGATTTCGTGATGGGAGCCGGCATCTATGCAATGACTTCGGGTCCACTTGATTCCGCATGGCTGCCGCCGCATTTCCGACCGAAGAAGGCGAAGCTGCGCCGGGCGCAGAAAGGCTGGGTGAATGCCGCACGTCGTCACCGACAATTGCCAGCTCTGCCGCTTTACCGAATGCGTCGCGGTGTGCCCCGTGGAATGCTTCCACGCCGACGAAGAACGCACCTATATCGATCCTGAGGTGTGCATTGATTGTAGTGCCTGTATTCCGGCGTGTCCGGTTCGTGCCATTTACGAAGTCATTGACATGCCGAAGGATCAGCAGCGCTGGATCAAGTCAACGCAGAGCGTGCGCGAGCCTTGCCGGTGGTCTACGCCAAAGAGGAGCCGCTCCCCACCGCTGGCGAACGTCGCGCGCAGCTTGGCTTTTAGACCAGCACCGGCGATGCTCGCCCATTGCGCCTTGGCTCTGGCATTGCGGGCGCGAGGCACATCATGTCGGCCATGAACGCAGCCCCCGCGATCCACGTCGCAATCGTCGGCGCTGGGCCGAGTGGATTTTATGCGGCAGAAGCGCTGTTGCGTTCCGGCATCGCGGTGCAGGTGGACATGATCGAGCGCCTGCCGACGCCGTTCGGCCTAGTGCGAAGCGGAGTCGCCCCGGACCATCCGAAGCTCAAGCAGGCGATCCTGGTGTACGAGCGCATCGCCCGGACCCCGGGTTCCACTTTTTTGGCAACGTGCAGGTCGGCCGGGATGTTACGATCGACGAGTTGCATGCCAGTCACCACGCTGTGGTGTTCGCCTTCGGCGCGCAGACGGACCGCCGCATGGGCGTTCCAGGCGAAGATCTGCGCCGCAGTCACACCGCGACCGAGTTCGTCGGCTGGTTCAACGGCCACCCGGACTATCGCGACCGGACTTTCGACCTCAACCAGGAAACCGTGGCGATCATCGGACAAGGCAACGTGGCTGCCGACGTCACCCGCATCCTGGCTAAGTCGGTGGATCAGTTGCGCAACACGGATATTGCCGAGCACGCGCTCGATGCCCTGGCGCGCAGTAGGGTGAAGGAAATTCACGTTATCGGACGTCGAGGGCCGGTCCAGGCCAAGTTCACGACGAAGGAGCTGCGCGAGCTCGGCGAGATTGGGGGCTGTGCTACTGTGGCCGACCCTGCCGATCTGGTGCTGAATGAGGAGAGCGAGCGCGAGCTTAGGGATCGCGACAACCTCAACGGCGCCGAAAACCTTGCATTATTTCGCGCTTTCTCTGTTAAGAAACTCGGAGTGGGCCAGCGTACCATACGGTTTCGGTTTCATCTAAGTCCGATGGCCCTGGTAGGCGATGGCCGGGTGGAAAGGCTAATTCTTACACGCAACCGCCTGGAAGGCCCCCCGTTTGCCCAAATTGCGCGGCCCACTGGCAAATCGGTCGAATTGGCCTGCGGTCTCGTCTTCCGCAGCATCGGCTACCGCGGCGTTGCGATTCCCGGCCTGCCGTTCGATTCTGCTCACGGGACTGTGCCGCATGTAGGCGGCCGGGTGCTCGAGGGAACGGCGGCGGTGCCGGGCTTGTACGTTACAGGATGGCTCAAGCGCGGACCGACCGGCATCATCGGTACCAACCGGGCCGATAGCGTGGAGACGATTGCTGGTCCTCGCGGATCTTTCGCACGCCTCTCATCGAGAGAAGGGAGGTACGGAGGCGTTGCGCGCGCTGCTGGAGGGGCGTGGCGTGCGGGTCTTCGATTACCAAAGCTGGTCGATGCTCGATTCGGCAGAGATCAATCAGGGAAAGCCGAAAGGCAAACCGAGGGAGAAATTCACCCAAATCGATGATATGCTTGCGCTCTCGCTCGAAAGCGGGGCCACTTCCGGCAGGCCGCTTTCATCTATCCTGGAGACCGGAATAGCGGCGCGCTCATGAGCAGGGCTTTTATCAAGGACATAGACGAGACCGTCCAGGAGCTTCCGGATCGGCCGGTATCGCCGCATCCAAACATTGTTACTCCAGAAGGTCTCGCCGCCATCGAAGCCAATGTGGCCCGCTTGCGGCAGGAACATGCACGAGCCTCAGACGAGCGTGAAGCTCTCGCGGCAATCTCCCGCGACTTGCGATATTGGACATCGCGGAGGGAGTCGCCCAGGTCTTTATCGCATCCTCTAAGACAACGAAGGTCGGGTTCGGTTGCACCGTTACCTTCGTGCGGCCCGATGGGCGGCGACAGACCTATCGGATCGTGGGCGAAGACGAAGCCGATCCCTCTCGCGGCACCATTTCTGTACCTCTCTCCGGTGGCAAGAGCCCTGATGGGCAAGCAGGTCGGCGATATCGCTGAACTCGGGGCATCACAGATCGAGGTCATCTCCGTCGAATGTAGCCCGAAAGGTGAGCAACCGAGCTGACGGGAATGGTCGAGCAGACGAGCCGTTCTCTAGAAAGCGGGGCATATCGAGGCGGCGGCGTCTTGAGGCAGCAGCGGCGCACGCCTTCGATGGCGAACCGGAGCGCATCCGGCGCGGCACGGCGGCGAGCGGCGGAGCCGGCGGGATCGGAAAACGCGGTAATCGCGAGCGCAGCCACCGCAAGCTCCCGCAGGAATCTCTGCGGCCGATTGTCGCTCACGGCCTATCCCAGAGAAGGGCATGCGTGCGGTGACTGGTCGGCATTAGGCGGCAGAGAATGGGGTTAGGGAGCGAAGGGTCGTCCAATTCCACGCGCAAATAGCTCTGCCCCTGCGGGGTTTGCTCGCGCCACGCAATGCCGAGGTCGGTGTCGCCCGTGGTGATAACATAGTGCGGGCCGCCTTGCGGCGGATTGTCCACCGGAATGATGGTCGCGTCGGTAGTAAATATGAGTGTTTGGATGATGCCGGTTAGGCGGTCGGCCTGCGTCTGGAAATGCCCGATAATCATTTTGCGGCCCCCCGCTTCGACAACTCTCGTTCCTGTCTGGCACGCTCACGCTCACGCCGTTTGATCTCCCGATCCACGGCCGCTCGGATAAAGCTGCTTCGATCCTCTCCGGGGGCAAGCAAGTCGCGAATGCGCGCAAAGGTTCCTTCGAGGAACCCGGTCAGCGTCTCCTCGACGTACCGCTTCGGCCGCGCCATCCCATTGGGATAGGCGACGTTTCGAGAGCGAGCAACCACGCGATCTTGAGCGCCTTTAACGCCTATGCGCTATTCAGTTTAGCGCCTATGCGTTAAAGCTGCAAGTGCCAGCCGGCCGGTGAACTTTCCATCAAGCATACGCGCCCAAGCGGCGTGCATGGAGGGAACACCATGTCCGACACAATCGGCCCTGCGTTCGGCTCCCCGGCATATGCTGGCGGGCCGATCGGCCCGGCCACGCTAAATCTATCGCCACAGGCGACGTTCATAAATCCGGCGCCGATCGAACAGGCCCCTGTGTCGTCACCCGCTACGCCATCAGAGGCGGCCCCAATCACCGGGGCGTCGGGCGTCACGCCGAGCGACTATACGATGAGCCCGATCGATTTCGCATATGGAGCGGCTGCCAACTTGGCCGCAGCCGCCGTTGGCAGCGTCAGCGGAAACCCATATTTGGGCGTGGCGGCGGGCGCCCTCGTGGGCGGTTACAGCTACATGGAGCAGAACGGCTCGACGGTGCCGAGCGTGATCCCGCAAGGGCTGCCGGGAGCCGGTCAAGGCGTCTACAGTGGCTATCTTGATCAGGGAGGCGGGAACTGATGAGCAAGCTGCAACGGTTTCTGGCCCGGCCGCTGGCACGAGGTGCTCGGCCTCGGGGGGATCGCGGTTAGCGGGCCGCTCGGCATACCCTATCAAGTCGGCTCTGTTATAGGGATCGGCTTCGGGATGCTGATTGGTGATCGCCTCGGGCTGATCCGATCGCGACACTGAAGCCCACCCGCACGAGACATGCCGCGGGCGCCCTGGGGCGATCCCGGCGGGAGTGCTTCGCGAGGTCATCAACCCGAAGAGTATGGGAGGGTTGCCTACCCTACAACAAATGAACCTCTCGCGGCGGGTTTGCGGGTCCACGATCCGCGCCGGCTTGGCTCTTGCGGCGGAGCCTTGCGGGGCCTCCGGCTCGGCGGCGGGGCGGCGGGGATCAGGTGTTTAAGCGGTTTGCCAAGGAGTTGGAGCTTGCGAACCTCCTGGAGAGCACGGGCATCATGCCGGTGGCTCTTCACCTGATCGGCCCGGACCTGGATGACCTAGCTTACCTGAGGACGTCGAAAAGAGCGGGGCTTTCTGCCCGCCGCAGACCGCCTTGATCCTGAACGAAGGACTGATACGCGACGGCCGGCCACGCGAGCCCGGGTTCGCCGAGGTCCGCGAAAACGCTCGCTACAAGGCCGCGATCAAGCGTGGCGCCCGCGAGATTTGGTTCCCGAAGCTGGGCTGCCTGCAAGGGATCAATTCCAAGCGGCTCTGGTTCACCAAAGCGGCCCATGCGCTCGGGCTGACCAACGGGCGCCGCCTTTGGCTCTGGCAGCCTCGAGGTCGAGGCCGCGCTTGTTCCTATCGCTGACTGGCTTCCTTGAAGGACGCCATCCCGAGCCCGCTGGAGCGGGATGTCGTGGAGATCGAAGGGCGGCGCGCGACCTCGGTGTCACACCCGGAGATCCGTCATACCCATTCGTGCGCAGCCTCATGCGCGTCCTGAACGAGTTTGGGCGCCGCCTGGACGCCCACGACCAGCAGATGGCCAAGACCGCGGCCGCCGCACGACAGCCGCTCAGTCGAGACGAAATCGAGCAGTGCTCGCGCGAGCTGGCCCGCGCGGCCCGTGAGGAACTGGTGTGGGCGCGGCGGTTGGCCAGTTGCCGGAACTGGCTCATGTCCCTCGGCGGCGCCGTCGCTGGTATCGCAGTCGCTGTGCGCGCCGGCTACGGCGCGCGCTATTGGCAGGACCGTGCCGTTGCGGTTGACACCACGGCGGAGCTGCGCGGCTGCTGCCGTCCGCGCTGGCCGAGCGGGCGAAGCTGATCCGCGACAACGGGACGCTCATCGCCGGCGAGCTGGCCGCCTGTCGCCAGAGCGCGGCGGCGCAGGGTGGCGGAGTGGTGTCTCCGCTGACCGTCTGGCTGACGCCGCCCCGGTTGGCTTTGCCGCGGGGAAGGTGAGAGCGCCATCAATTCGGCCGCCGCTCCGAGCAATTGAGCGCGGAGACGTGCCCACGACGTCAGGCCACCTGCTCGACCCTCAAGCTTCCCGCCAGCAGTGGCTTCAGAATGGCCTTGGCTGAAACGCCCGGATCGAGCCAGCGCGACCAATCCGCGCGATCGAGCACCACGATCTGCCGGTCATGATAGGGCGCTACATCCGGCCCCGGTGCCGTTGTCAGCATGGTGAAGGCTTCGCCTACCTCGGTTGTTCGCCAGATGCCGGCGATGCAGAACCAGGGCTCGCCAACCTTGGTGAAAAGCCACTTGTGCTTGCGTCGGCTCTTCGGGTCGGTGTGGGGCGTGAACTCGTAAAAGCCATCTGCGACAATCAGGCATCGGCCGCTCGCGAAATCCCGGTTCTCGGAACGGAAGTTGTAGACGGGGCGGCCGCGCTCCGGCCAGCTCCAGCGCCGCTGGATACAATCCGCGATCTCCGGCTCCTCGCCCGCGCGGACAATAGGCGCGGTGTCGGTTATCCGAATGTCGTCACGCGGCTGAAGGTTCGGGGCGCCCTCCGGCAAGCGGATGCGGATTTTGATCTCGCTGAAGTCCCGCCGGATAGTGTCAAGATCGACGTGGGAGCGGTAATCGTTGCACATACGCGTAGCCATATCGTCCAGGTGACTGGTCAGATAGGCCGAAGAGATAATCATCAGCTTCGTCTTTGGGGCGATTGGACGCGCAACCGCCCTGGCGAGCCCGCGACGGTGATCCGTCGCGCGGGCAACGGGATCGAGATGGTCGAGCTCGTCTGGGGCCTGAAGCCTCGCAATCCCGAGGACGGCCCGGTCATCAACGTGCGCTCGGAGAGGCACACCTTCCCGACCATCGCTGCCTGGTTCCCGCCACCGAGTTCTTTCTCCGCGATCCCGTTCCCGACCGGACGCGCTGGCGGTTCACTCTGGCCGATGGTGATGACTTCTACCTTGCCGGCATCTGGCGGCCAGCTTCGGGTGACTGGCCCGAAGCCTATGCGGTATTGACCATCGCCGCGAACCCCGACGTTATGCCCGTGAACGACCGGCAGATGGTCGTGATCCCCCGCGGCGCCCGAATGGATTGGCTGGACGGGCTCGTCCAGGAGGAGCAGTTACTCCGCCCTCTTCCAACTGGAACCTTCCGCCGTGAGCGAGGGCGCTGAGGCATGGCAGCGGCGATCAGTCACCAATCCGGGGATGGCGTCAGACGACGGCTGCAGCGAAGGCTCTTGGATCGTGAGGGCGTGCGGGCGGTCGCTCATCTATGTAACTCCCAGAACGGAGTTCAGCAGACGACCAGACCGGTTACGGATCGGCGAACGACTGTGCCGCCCCGCGATCGCGGTAACGCGCCATTCGCTGCTGACACGACAAAGCGCTCCGAATGCAAAAAAGCTGGTCGCCAACCCTGCCCATCGCTTCGATCCCTCGTCCCCAGGCCGACGGCGATGCACAACGAGGTCGGCGGCGCAACGCTGGAGATTGCCCTCCGACCCCTGGATCGCGGCTTGGTCGCGCACGCGCTTCACGAGGAGCGCGACCTGAACAGCCCGAAGGCGCTGTTTGAGAACGTCGAGACGAACACCGACCGGGACATGGTCCAGTTGGCGAAGCTGCTCATAGACCGGCAGACCGGGCGTTATGATCCTGCCGATGTCGAGGACCGCTACGAGGCCCGCCTGCGGGCAATCATCCACGCCAAGCTCAAGGGCCAAGGCCTAGAAGCCGACGCGGTCACCTCGGCGCCGCACGGCAATGTCGTTGATATGATGGCGGCGCTGAAGCGAAGCCTAGGCCAAACCGAGGGCAAGCCCCCGCCTGCGGAAAAGGCCGGAGGGCATGCAGGGGACAAGGAGCCAAAGCGCCGGGCGACCGCGGCCCAGGCGACCAAGCCGACCCGCAAGCGGGCGTAAAGGCCCGCCGAGCTGCGGCTCTTGCGCGTCTCGCGCGCGGTGAAAGCTGCCCGGAAAACGGCCCCACTGCGGGAGCCGGCGAAGGGAAGCGTGATCGACACCCCACTACGCTCGGGGTTGTTCTCTGTCAGTTCTTGGCCTTCGCTGGGCTATGCCGCTCACAGACGAGACCCCGCCCGGCGATCGTGCACTCCTCCTCGCCTGCACAACTCGCACGCTGCGGGTTACTGGCTCGAAGTCCGGTGCCGCTGCGAGGTGCGGTTCCTGCCGCTCAAGGTCATGGCCACCAATCCCAGCCTGGTCGGGCGGACCCTGGCCGACGTGGTGATGCAACTCCGCTGCAAGCGGTTCGAGATCGGCCGCGCCTGATCGCCATGGTGGCCGATCCGGGGGCGCAAGCCCCTGGGCAATCTAGAGCACCTGCTGGCTGGCAAGTCGTCCTGGCCGGCGGCGCCGAACGAGCTGCGCGCAAAGGAGGGCCGCGCCCGAGCAGGAGGCGGCAAGTTTGGGAGGCTGGGTTCTATATCACAGGATCGGCCTCGGCCCGATCAGCGGTCTGCGCAATTCGATCAATCCATTTCAGCCCGCAGCTCATCGAGAATGCGTTCAGGCAGCCTCGCTGACGGCCACTTCGAGTTGCTTGCCAAGCGACGTCAGCGCGGCCTCCACCCACCGGAAAGTAGGCATGGGCGCGGAAGAGGGCGCCCTGCAAACGCCAGCCGCTACTAGGCAAAAACTAACGACCTGGCCTCCTGCCTTAGCTGCCCGACTTGCGCTCAGTGCGGAGAACCTCATCCACCGCCGACTTATCCAGCTTGCGTGCCTCGTCCAGCACGAACTGTGCCTCGTTCTCGTTGCCGTGCCGGCGCTCCTCCACCGCCTCGCGAGCCAAGTTCTGCGCCTCCTCGCGGGCGGACGGGTCGGGTGCGTGCGGCTTCGTTGCCATCTGTCTGTCTCCTGGTTAGCAGGTCTGGCCCGAGCGGCCAGGCATGACCTGAACGCCGCTGCCACCCAGGCGTTCGCCTGCGGGTAACCAAGCACATCGCTGTCGGGCGTCGCGGTCCACGCGGCATCCTGGCGCACGCCCTCGTCCAAGTGTACCGGCTGAACAGCCCGCCGCCGATCACGGGGGCCTGGTCCCCAGGAAATCGGTCGCGACGCCCCAACTCGCGTCAATGATCAACTCAGATCGCCGTTGCTCACCCCAAGTCCCCGTCCGATGTGGAGCCAGACTGTACCGCGTCTAAATCTTGATCGGGAAAGATAGAACGCGTTCAAATGTGCTGGCTAGATCGCGAAATAGCCTGGCCCTACATGACGGGCCGTTTCTGACCCGCGCGGCGAGTTGCGGGATCGATCTCAGGCGGATGCGCCTGACGGCGTTCGCGCTCGGGTCGACATCGTCCACGACGATATACCCCGACCAGCACGGCCGAGAGCCCGTCGCACAAAATGTTAGGGCTCCTGCACCGAATGCAGGAACGCCAGGATGCGATCGAACTGCTTATCCGTCAGGATGCCGCTCCAGTTCGGCATTCCCTTGGCCGGCCTTCCGTGGTCATGAAGGTCTGGTTCATGTCGTCGCCATAAGCGATGGTGCAAGAGCCGGAGGTTGATCCGCCGTTCGCCCTGGATCGCGTCCGGACCGTGCTGCACCTCGACCGGCCCAATGCCGGTCTGCACCAGGCGTTCCGGGCCATGACCCGTGCCGAACCAGGCGGTCACGCCTGTCCGGCAGCCGCACGTCGGGCTTGCGTTCGCCGGATCGCAACCTCGCTGCTTTTCCGCATTTCAGCCACCGTGCGGACCACAGTTCGGCTCGCACCACGACGAATGGTCTGCGGCGTGCCGTTCGAGAAAGGCGCAACCAGAGAGGGTCCCCACTGCGATAGCGGCAGCCATCAGCCAACCGACAATCCTGAGCTTGGCATCGCCGGCGCGCATTCGATGTCGGTGGTTGGAGGAGGACGTCGCTTCCACTCCACCGCGCACCGCAGCCGGCAACCGCGCGAAGTCGGCGGTAATGACGAACAGTGCAAAAACCTGGGTTAAACCTTCGAGCTTGGACGTATTCGCCTCGCTCCACACGTTGCTGTCGGCTAGCATGCGAACCAGTGCAGAATTCGGTTGCGGAAAGTTCCATTAGCCCTGCGCAGCGAGCTTCGACGGCGGTCCTCCCTACGCACGCGATCCCGTTACTCAGCTCATGGCGCGTGATGTGCAAACCGTTCCCCCGGTAAAATTATGTTCGGCAAGGCGGCACTGGATAGAGGAAGAGACGACGAACTGGGCAACTGGACTTGGCGCTTACATCCTCTCTGGCAGCGACTCCGATTAGCCAAGTCGCTGAAAACCCTCCTGATCTTCTGGCGAGGCTGCTCTTCAAACCAAACTCGCTGTTCTCTGCGAAATTCCATCGTGGAGCGACACCGTCGCTCGCTGATGGCAGGTGCGCAAGCGAAAGAACACAGGGGAGGAAACTAATGGCAGATGGCTCAATCCAGGTACCCGGCAGCGTCTCGCGCGCTGGACGGCAGCAACGTATGGAATTCCACGCTGAGGTTTTGAAGCACATGCTGCCATCGTTGAAAGGCCGGCAGCTGCGGACTCTGGTGGAGGCGAAAGTGGGTTGGGCGCGAACCGGACGCGATGTTCTGGTGATGTCCGGTCCCGAGTTATCGGATCCTC